>NZ_VUOA01000099.1 GCF_008386575.1 Salinarimonas soli | reverse complement strand
GCGGGTGAGGGCGGCCTTGGCCTTGGACCACCAGCCGGCACGCTTGGGCCGGTTCGGGTCGGGCGGCGTGAGCACGACCACCTCGGGCCCAGGGAGCGGCTGCGGCGCCGGGGCCGGCTCCTCCGGCTCCGCGGGAGCCGGCGGAGCGGCCGCGATCTCCGGCGCGGGAGCCGGGGCGGCTTCGGCCTCGACGGGTGCAGGTGCCGGGACCTCGGCGGCGGGGGCCTCCCCGGTGGGCGCGGTCTCCGGGGGCGTGGGCGGGGGGGCGGGGGGGGCCGGGGGGGGGGG
>NZ_VUOA01000098.1 GCF_008386575.1 Salinarimonas soli | reverse complement strand
CTTTCCCATGTGGGAGAGGGGCCGGGGGTGAGGGTGGCGGGGTCGGGAGGTTCACTGGACCCGTCCGCTTGTCACGGCCGGGCTTGTCCTTCGACAGGCTCAGGATGAGGCCGGCCATCCAGCCGGCGCGTGGGCCTGGGTCCCCGGGTCAAGCCCGGGGAGGACGGTGGTGACGTGGCAGGGTGGTGCAAACTTCCCCATCTGGCCACCCTCACCCCCGACCCCTCTCCCATCCGGGAGAGGGGAGGCGGGCCGGC
>NZ_VUOA01000097.1 GCF_008386575.1 Salinarimonas soli | reverse complement strand
GACTTTTCGACCCCCCCCCCCCGCCCCCCCCCACAAGGAGGGGGGGGGAGAGGGGGCCCGGGTCACGGGGCGCCCCCCCCCGGCCCCCCCCCCTCCCCCCCCCCCCCCGCCGGGGGGGGGGCCCCCGCCCCCCGGGGCCCGCCCCCCCCCCCCCCCCCCCCCGGCCCCCCCCCCCCGCCGCCCCCGCCCGGCGCGCGCCGGCC
>NZ_VUOA01000096.1 GCF_008386575.1 Salinarimonas soli | reverse complement strand
CCCGAGACCGCCACCACGGGCTTGGGGATTCCGCTCCATCCGGGCGCGGAGAAGTTCTATCGCGAGGCGGGCGTGCTGAAGTAAGGGCACCCTTCCCCTCCCCCTTGCGGGGAGGGGTCAGGGGTGGGGGTCGGGGCGCCAACCGCCGTCGGTCCAAGACAGGGCTGTAACGGCCTGCGCGCTCCAACTCCCCGCCTCCCGCTCCGACTTT
>NZ_VUOA01000095.1 GCF_008386575.1 Salinarimonas soli | reverse complement strand
GTTCGGCTCGGCGAGCTTGCCCGCGAGGCCGTAGCGGGAGGGCAGGGTGACGTCGATCCTGTAGGTGACCCCGTCGATGACGTCGTAGTTGAAGGCCGGGAAGGCGCCGTTGATGAGGGGCTGCTCCTCGGTTTTGGCCGGGTCGATCCGGTTGAAGATGCCCGCCGAGCGCTCCAGCCACTCGCGCACCTGCGCGCCCGTCACCCGCACGGCCTGGAGGGTGTTCGGGTAGAGGTAGATGTCGGCCACGTCCTTGATGGCGATGGGGCCGGGCTTC
>NZ_VUOA01000094.1 GCF_008386575.1 Salinarimonas soli | reverse complement strand
GGGCGATGAAGGCCCGCACCGACGCGCCCGCATGGACCCGCGTGCCCGACAGGCCGTACATCGCCAGGAACTCGCCGTTCACGGCGGTGATGCGCAGGTCCCCGTCCATCATCAGGAGGCCGTGGGACATGTTGGCGAGGGCGGCGTCGAAGAGGTCGCTTTGCGCCCGCAGCCGCTCGGCGGCGCGGTTGCGCTCCGTCACGTCCTCGTAGGTCGNNNGGAGCTCGTCGACGCTGAGCCCCGTATGGTCGTGGGTCGCCACGCCGTGGGCGATGATCTCGCGCAGGGTGGCGCCCGGCCGCACCACGCTCTCGCTCAGGCCGTAGAGCGTGCGGTAGCGGTCGTTGCAGACGATGAGGCGCTCGTCCGCGTCGTACATGGCG
>NZ_VUOA01000093.1 GCF_008386575.1 Salinarimonas soli | reverse complement strand
CGCGCTCGGCGAGATAGGCCTCCGGATCGCCGTGATAAAGGTTGCGCTCGATGCGGTGGCGCAGCAAGTCGAGGAAGGCGGTGCCGGGGCGCGTCAGGCGGGCGGGCAGGCCGAACATGTCGGCATAGCGCCCGTTGCAGACCACGAGCTGCATGTCGCGGTCGAACAGGCACAGGCCCTGGACCATGTTGTCCATGGCGATGCCGAAGCGCAGGTT
>NZ_VUOA01000092.1 GCF_008386575.1 Salinarimonas soli | reverse complement strand
GGGCCCAACATCAACGACGAGTTCGGCGACGTCGACTCGCTCCTCTACATGATCACGGCGCCCGGCGCCGACGCGGCGCAGAAGAAGCGCGACGCGGAGGCCCTGCGCCTGCGCCTCCTGAAGGTGCCCGCCGTCACCAAGGTGACCCTCTACGGCGTGCAGGACGAGCGCATCTTTGTCGAGTTCAGCCACGCCAAGCTCGCGACGCTCGGCATCCCGCCCCAGGCCCTGTTCGATTCGCTCGCCCGCCAGAACGCGGTCGCGCCCGCCGGCACGGTGCAGAGCGGGGCGCAACGCATCCCGTTGCGCATCACGGGCGCCCTCGACGGCGAGCGC
>NZ_VUOA01000091.1 GCF_008386575.1 Salinarimonas soli | reverse complement strand
AAGTCGAACCGGCGCTGGTCGAGCCCGAAGCCCAGCACCTCGTCCGCCTCGTAGGTGTCGAAGCCGCGCGCCTGCAGGCCATAGGCCCGGATCTTGTTGGCAAGCCCGTTCCCGCGCCCCTCCTGGTCGAGATAGAGCAGGATCCCGCCCTCGCCCGCAGCCATCCCCCGCACCGTGTCGCGCAGCTGGTCGCCGCAATCGCACTTGAGGCTGCCGAACAGATCGCCCGTGAGGCACGCCGAGTGCAGCCGCACCGCCACGGGCCGCGACAGGTCGGGCCGGCCCACGATGATCGCCACCTGGTCGCGCAGGCCCTCGCCGCCACGGAACACCACGAACTCCGTGTCGCGCGCCCCCTCCAGCGGCACGGGGGCGCGGCTCACGATCGCGATGCGCCGGGCCTGGGCGCCACGATAGGCGCGCACCGCCGCGCCGGGCACGCGCAGCAGATCGGCGGGGGGCTCGCGGTCGAGCGGCACGACGAGGGCTGCGGGCAGGAGAAGCGCCAGCGAGAGCAGCTCCAGCGCCTCCTCGTCCACCTCCGACACGGGCCCGACGGGCGCGTCGATGCGGGCGTCGACGCGCAGCGCCAGGCTCTCCAGGCGGGCGGTGTCGATGAGCGGCAGGGCGACGGCGCCGGCCTGGGCGCGATCGAGCCCGAGGCGGCGCAGGCGGGGGGCGGGCAGCACGAGGCGGGCGCGGCCCGCGGCGAGCGCGCCGAGGCGGGCGGCGAGCGCGGCGTCGACGGCCTCGGCTGGGGCGACGAGGGCGGGCTCGGGGCCGGTGACCGCGACGGGGCGGCCGGCGCGCAGCTCGGACAAGCCGCGCTCGACGGCGAGCAGGCCCGCCTCGGCCGGGGATGTGGGGTCCTCATACGCCATGGACACGGTCACCTCGGATCACGCTCGCAAACGCGGAGCACGGCGC
>NZ_VUOA01000090.1 GCF_008386575.1 Salinarimonas soli | reverse complement strand
ACGTGCCGGGCCCCCCCCCCCCCCCCGTGGGGGAGAGGGTCGGGGGGTGGGGGGGTACCACCTCAAACCAGATCGCTCCCACCCCGCCGATCCCACCCTCCACCCTCGTCCTGAGGTGCCCGCCGCAGGCGGGCCTCGAAGGGCCCTCCAGAGGTCTTCGAAGAGCTGTGGCAGCGTCCTGCGTGCTTCGAGACGCCCGCTGGCGCGGGCTCCTCAGCATGAGGGGGTGGGAGATCCCTGGAGCAGCGTCGTACCCCCTCACCCCCGGCCCCTCTCCCAAGGGGAGAGG
>NZ_VUOA01000009.1 GCF_008386575.1 Salinarimonas soli | reverse complement strand
ACCGCGACAACGGGGGCTGACAACGCGGTCACATGGGCCGAAGTCGAGACCGACATCGCTCCTGGCACGAGGTTCGGTAGAGACGCGATCAACCGAGCTTGGGCCGCGCCGGCCCCGTCGCTATCCCAGAGCAACTGCCTAGTTGCATTGTTGAACAGAAGCGTCGGACCGGCCCCGCTTGCAAACGCCCCGAATTGCAGTCCAACATTCGCCGTCTGCAGTGACCCGGTGAGCGACAGGCCGAAGCCCGCGCGGTCCAGCGCGATAAGGTCCTCGCCGGAGCGGAAGTCCTCAATCTGTGAAAAGGCGTTGCTTGCGCCCGCGAGGACGAACAGGTCGCATCCCTCGCCGCCGTTCAGGATGTTGTTGCCGCTTCCACCATAAAGGGTGTCAGCCCCCGCTCCGCCGTAGAGCTTGTCGTTGCCAGCCCCGCCGACGAGCACATTATTGGCCGCGTTGCCATAGATGACGTCGTTCCCGCTACCCCCGATCGCGTTCTCGATGAGGGATCTGGCATCGCCGTTGAACTGGAGCGCATTGAAGACGCTCCCACGCGCGATGTTGCCGTAGCCAAGGTTCGCGAGCTGTGCGGTCGAGAAGGTGGACCAGCCGCCGGGCGTGAGGTCGATCTTGAGATCGGTCGTGTAGTTCGACAAGTCGTACGTATCGACCCCGCCGCCGTCCCAGATCGTCTGGAAAATGCGGTTCCCGCCTGGCGTCCCCTGGCCGACGCTGTTGATGAAGGCCTCGCCTGTCGTCGGGCTCCATTTGTAGACCGTGTTGCCGCTCTGCGTCGTGAAATTTGCGCCGTACATCTGCTGCAGGGCCGCGATGTCGAGCATCATGAAGGTCTGCGCGAAGCCGAAGGTCTCGTTCGTGTAACCCTTCGGCGCCTGCCCGATAAACGAGCGATAGGTCATGACCGTGAACTCCATCGAGTCTCGGTCATAAGGAACGGCGACGTTGCTCACGCCACCCAGCTCGTGCCCGTGCTTCAGGCCGAGCGAGTGCCCGAGCTCGTGGATCATCGTGGCGTACTCATACGAGCCCACCCGCGGGTTAGTATAGTTGTAGCTCGTCCCGAACCAGACGTCCCCACCCCGGGGATCGTTCGACGGGTAGTACGCGTAGGCCGTCGGGTTTGCGCTGGCCGATGCGGCGATGCGGATATCGCTCGCGCCGAAGCCGGCGTCCGTCACGCTGGCGTTCGTGAATTGCTCGAACGCCGTCATGGTCATCTTGGGGCCACCAGCGACAGAGCTTTGACCCTCGAGTATGTAACGCGCGGCCTGAATTTGCGCGAAGGAGACCGCGGCAAAGCCGTTGGTCGCCTCGGTGATGCCGGTCTGGTACGTGCTCGCAACGGTCGGAAAGCTGTACGTGATCGGCCCGCTCCAGCGATGCCCTGACAGGAGACCATCGATGTAAGGGGTGCCGGTCGCTCCAGTGCCGGCCCAGATGGCAGGGCTCGGTATCGCGAAGTCAGTTTCGCTTCCGGTGGTGGCGTCGGCTGCGTATGCGCCGAAACCAATGATGTTGCAGAGGATGCACATCGGCAGGATCCTGGTGACCGGTGTTCGTCGATGGCCCGTATGTCGACCCCGACTGTTTCGCTGCGATGGAAGCGTCGGGAGCGTTAAAAAGGTCTTGCCGTAGGCGCCTGTGGCCCGGTCACGATTAACAGATGCTCGTTGAGGCACCAATCCGGACTGGGTTGAGCTGCCTCACCCACGCTCTTTGGACGGTATCGCCGAGACCCACCCCGCGCGATCCCAGCCGATGCACCTCGCCGACCGGGCCTGGGTCACGCGCCATCTCCGGGCGGGTAAGCGTGCCGTCCGCCGCGCCAGTCATCGACGATGTCGGACCCCAGATAAGCCGGCCCCACCGGCACCTTCCCGTGCCCGCCCGGGATGTCGAGGACGTAGGTCGGCTGGCAGAGCCCCGACACACGCCCGCGAAGCGTGCGCATGAGCGCCTGTCCCTCTCCGATGCTCGTACGGAAGCGCCCGGTTCCGGGCGCGAGGTCCCCGTGGTGAAGGTAATACGGCTTGATCCGGTGCTCGACAAAGGCCCGCATGAGGGCTGCCAGCGTATCCGGGTCGTCGTTGACGCCGCGCAGCAGCACCGTCTGGCTCAGCATCGGGATACCCGCGTCGATCAGGCGTGCGCACGCCGCTGCTGCCGCCGGGGTCAGCTCGCGCGGGTGGTTGGCGTGGAGCGCCACGTAGGTCGCCTTGCCCACGGTCCTCAACACAGCCGCGAGCTCGTCGGTGACGCGGTGGGGCTCCACCACGGGCACGCGGGTATGGAGGCGGATCACCTTGAGATGAGAGATGACGCCGAGCGCCGTCATCATCCGCGCGAGGCGCCGAGGGGAGAGGATCAGCGGATCGCCTCCCGTGAGGATTACCTCCCAGACCTCGGCATGCTCCGCGATATAGGCCAAGGCCCGGTCGAGCGCTTCCTCGGTGAGCATGGCATCCTTGCCCGGGCCGACCGCCTCGCGGCGAAAGCAGAAGCGGCAATAGACGGGACAGAGCAGGGTCGGCTTGAGAAGGACGCGGTCGGGATAGCGATGAACGATGCCGGGGAGGGGGCTGTGCGCCTCGTCCCCGATCGGATCGATAAGCTCCTCCGGGGTGGTCTCGAGTTCCGTCTCGTCCGGGACGAACTGACGCGCAATCGGGTCGGCTGGATCGCCCGTGTCGATCAGCTCGGCCATGTCGGGAGTGATCGAGACGGCGTAGCGCGCCGCCACACGCTCCAGGGCCGTCAGGCGCTCGGGCGCCGCAAGGCCGGCCGCCACCAGATCGGCCGCATCCTTCAGCGATTGGCCGGTCAAGAGCCCACCTCCGGCACCGGAGCCCAGAGCACGTCCTCGATACGGCTTGCACCGGTTGCGAGCATCACCAGGCGGTCGAGGCCGAGCGCGATGCCGCTCGCCTCTGGCATGATCTTCAGCGCGGCGAGAAAGGTCTCGTCGAGGGGGTAGCGCTCGCCGTAGATCCGCATCTTCTCATCCATCTCCGCCTGGAAGCGCCGGCGCTGCTCGCCCGCCTCGGTGAGCTCGCCGAAGGCATTGGCGAGCTCGACGCCGCAGACGTAAAGCTCGAAGCGCTCCGCCACGCGGGGATCGTGGGGGGCGGGACGCGCGAGCGCCGCTTGGGACGTCGGGTACTCGTCGAGGATCGTGGCGCGCCCGTGTCCAAGCCGGGGCTCGATGCGCTCCACGATCACGCGGCTGAACACGTCGGACCATGTATCGTCGTCCGCCACGCGAATGCCGGCGTGGCGCGCGCGACCCGCAAGCGCGTCCCGATCCGGCGCGCCCGCCGGATCGAGCGTGGCGAGCAGGTCGATGCCGGCAATCTGCGAGAAGGCGTCCGCGACGCTGACCCGCTCCGGCTCCATCGACGGGTCGCACGATGCACCACGGAAGGTGAGCGCCCGCGTTCCCGCCGCCTCGGCCGCGAGCGCGAGAATGTCGCGGCAATCGCGCATCAGCGCCTCGTAGGGCTCGCCTGCGCGGTACCATTCGAGCATCGTAAACTCGGGGTGATGCAGGGGGCCGCGCTCTCGGTTGCGCCAGACCCGCGCGAAGGTCGCGATGCGCGGCTCTCCCGCGGCGAGCAGCTTCTTGCACGCGAATTCGGGGGAGGTATGGAGGTAGAGATCCGCTGCCGTACCGTCGATTGACAGCGCTTGTGTCGCGAACGCGTGCAGATGGGTCTCGTTGCCCGGCGAGACCTGGAGGCCGGCGGTTTCCACCTCCACGAAGTCCCGCTCGGCGAAGAACCCGCGCAGGGCGGCGGTGATCCGGTTGCGTGCCATCAGGCGCGGGCGCCGATCGGCGTGGATATCGGGACGCCACCAGGGCGAGGCGTAGGGCATGCGGCTCCAAGGCTTTTCGCGGGTCGACGGCTGGACCGGGGCGCCGTCTCAGGTTAAGGCCACCGCACCAGATTTCTGCGCCGCCCGCTGGGAGGCGCCTGACCGAAGTGGAACACCATGGCGAAGGTATTGGCCAGCTCTCTGCGCAAAGGCAACGTCATCGACATCAGCGACAAGCTCTATGTCGTGATCGCGGCGCAGAACATCCATCCCGGCAAGGGCACGCCCGTGACCCAGCTAGATCTGCGCCGCATCTCGGACGGCGTCAAGATCGCCGAGCGCTACCGCACCACGGAGCAGGTCGAACGCGCCGTCGTGGAGGAGCGCCAGCACACGTTCCTCTATAAGGACGGCGAGGGGCACCACTTCATGAACCCGGAGAACTACGACCAGGTCGTGGTGCCGGAGGACGTCATAGGCGACCAGGCGGCTTACCTGCAGGAGGGGATGGTGGTCATGCTCTCCATGCACAACGGCAACGCTATTGCGATCGAGCTGCCGCAGCGCGTGACGCTCGAGATCGTCGAGACTGAGCCGACGATGAAAGGGCAGACCGCCTCGTCGTCGTACAAGCCTGCGATCCTGTCGAACGGGGTGCGCACCATGGTGCCGCCCCACATCGCGACGGGCACCCGCATCGTGGTGATGACGGAAGACGGGTCCTACGTCGAGCGGGCGAAGGACTGAGCTGCCTCGCTCGCGCCAGGAAAGAAGGGGTGACAGGGGCCGGGCGACCGGCCCCTTCTGCTTCTAGATCGTCTGGTTGTATGCGCCGACTTCCGTATTCTCGCGCAGGATGCCGTCGACAGCCTTGAACATGGCCCGCATCCTCTCCTCGGAGACCGGACTCTCCACCACGACCACGAGTTCGGGCTTGTTGGAGGAGGCCCGTACCAGACCCCAGGTGCCGTCTTCGGCGGTCACCCGCACCCCGTTAACCGTCACGAGGTCCGCGATCCGCTGTCCGGCCAACAGCTCGCCCGCCGCCTGCATGCCATGAATACGGCCAATCACCCGATCGACGACCCCGTACTTCACCTCGTCGGCGCATTTGGGCGACATCGTGGGCGTGCCCCAGGTCTTCGGCAGGGCCCGGTAGAGGTCGGCCATAGTACTGTCAGGGTTCCGATCGAGCATCTCGACGACGGCGATCGCGGTGAGCAGGCCGTCATCGTAGCCGCGCCCGATTGGCGCATTGAAGAAGAAGTGGCCAGACTTCTCGAACCCCGCCAGTGCGCCAAGCTCGTTGACGCGGCGTTTGATGTAGGAGTGCCCCGTCTTCCAGTAATCCGTCACGGCGCCCTGCGCCTGCAGCTCGGGATCGGAGGCGAACAGGCCGGTAGACTTCACGTCCACCACAAACCGGGCGTTCGGGTGCAGGCGGCTCAAGTCACGGGCCAGCATGACGCCGATCTTGTCGGCGAAAATCTCTTGGCCCTCATTATCGATCACCCCGCAACGGTCGCCGTCGCCGTCGAAACCGAGGCCGACATCGGCGCCGCTCTCGCGCACGGCCTCCGCGATGGCGTGAAGCATCGCCATGTCCTCGGGGTTTGGGTTGTAACGAGGGAAGGTGTGGTCGAGCTCGCAATCAAGGGATACGACCTCGCAGCCGATTGCCTCGAGAAGCGCCGGCGCGAAGGCGCCTGCCGTGCCGTTGCCGCAGGCCGCGACCACCTTGAGCTTGCGGCGGATCTTTGGCCGGTCGGCGAGGTCGGCGAGGTAGCGGGCCGGGAAGTCGGGCACGAACTCGTAGGAGCCGCCGCCGCGAAGCTTGAAGTTGCCGCCCAGCACGATGTCGCGCAGCTGCCCCATCTCCTCGGGCCCGAAGGTCATGGGCCGGTTGGCGCCCATCTTCACGCCCGTCCAGCCGTTGTCGTTGTGCGAGGCCGTGACCATCGCGACGCAGGGGCAATCGAGGGCGAACTGGCCGAAATAGGCCATGGGCGAGAGGGCAAGCCCGATGTCCCGCACCTTAAGCCCCGCCGCCATCATACCCGCGACGAGCGCCATCTTGATCGAGGACGAGTAGCCACGAAAGTCGTGGCCGGTCACGATCTCGGGCCGCACACCCATCTCGTGAACGAGAGTGCCGATCCCGAGCCCAAGCGCCTGCACGCCCATGAGGTTAATGCCATCCGGGAACATCCAGCGTGCGTCGTACTCGCGAAACCCTGTCGGCTTCACGAGTGGCAGCGATTCGAAGGCCAACGTGTTCGGGGTTAGTTTCGCTTGCGGCTTGGGGAACATAGGAACGGTCTCGCGTGGTGGATTCGGGACGAACTGCCCGTTCTCGAACCGCCTTAGACCGCATCGTTCTCGGCGTCGACCAGCCGCCGGAAGAGTTCCGGCCGGCGAAGTCGGAGCGTCTGAACGAGGAACAGGATCTTCAGGTCGAGCTCCTCACCCGCGTCGATTCTCGAGGCAAGCTGTGCGAGGGGCAGTTCGACGACTTCGATATCTTCACCCTCGTGCTCAAGGCCGCCCCCCGCCGCGACCCGGTCCGTCGCGGAGTACGTCGCTAGAAAAAGGTACGCTCGCTCGGTCGAGAGGGCTGGCATTGTCCATGCCGTCGTGACCTGCGCCAGAGTGGCCAGACGCACGCCCGTTTCCTCCATCACCTCCCGGCGGGCGCACGAGGCGGCATCCTCGCTCTCGATCCGTCCGGCCGGGAGTTCCAGGAAGGTCTCCTCTCCGGCCGTGAGGAGGGGAGGTGCCCGGCACTGCCGCACCAGGAGCGCGACCCGCCGCTCGGGGTCGTAGGCGAGCACCGCGGCCGCATTTCCGTGATCCTCGACGTCACGCTGCACCTCGACGCCGCCGCCCTGTTCGATCGTTAGCACGCTCATCGTTGCCCAGCGCCGATGGGTTTCCCTGCAATCAGTGATGCGCGACATTGAAAACCTTCCGGGATTGAGGGAGCAAGCGAATCCCGCCAATGACTGACCATACAACACGCAGGCGCTGAACGGCGTACTCTTGGGATGATCGCTTCAAACCCGGCTGCGCCATTAAGCGATCGAGGCGCTAGCGACCCCCGCTTTCCTCCATGTTACAGCCCCAAGCACATTCGGGCTGGTTCACGTTCTACGGGGTCACGCCGCTCCTCAGTCGCGAGCGAAAAGCGGGCCAAGCCCGATTCTCGCACTTCAGGCACGATGAGGGCTTCAAACGCCTGTTCGCCGCCTCCGGGCGCAGCCTGGAAGATTTGCAGCGCTTCCTGGACGCACCCGACCCCGATCCAACGCGCCAGGAGGCTGACCCGCCCACGCCAGGCGCAGACGAGATGCTGGCCGAGCTGGCAAGGCTTGAGCGCTACGAGCGCCGTGCCGCCTCCCGTCGCAAGGCGCTCCTGCGGTCTGTAACGTGTCACCCATACCGTGGGTCGGCCCGACACCGCCCGGGTAAGCTGGCGCCGCCCCGGAGAGCCGCACAGCCACGTGGCTGCCGCGCAGACCTGTAGCTGATCGGCATTGCGACGAATCGGCAACGCCGATCACCCAATTGCACTCGTGCCCCCGCAAGCGTCTGGTCTCGCAGCGGAAGGCTGGCTAAGAGGGGCCTCATTCAGGGTGGGCGAAGGACGCGCATCCCTGAACGCGCCGTCGAAAGTTCGCTTAACGTGGCCCTTCCCCTGTCCGTGTTCATCATCGCCCGCAACGAGGCGGATCGGATCGAGAGGACGATTCGGGCCGTGCGCGAGCTGACGGACGATCTCGTCGTGGTGGATTCGGGGTCGACGGACGGGACCCCCGCGCTCGTAGAGAGCCTCGGGGGGCGAGTCATCCACAACGCCTGGCCGGGCTACGGCCCGCAAAAACGGTTCGCCGAGGAGCAGTGCCGGCACGACTGGCTCCTCAACGTCGACGCCGACGAGGTGGTTACCCCGGAACTCGCCGCCGCCATCCGGGCCCTGTTCGCCGATGGTACGCCGCCGCGCGACGCCTATCGGGTCGGCATCGTGGAGGTCTTCCCCGGCGAGGGCGAACCGCATCCGCTCGCCTACAAGCTCTGGCCGGTGCGGCTCTATCGCAGGAGCCGCGGCCGCTATCCCCTGCTCCTCGTGCACGACCGTGTCGAGCTCCAGGCCGGGGTCGAGCCCGGCCGCTTGCGGGGGCTGATCCATCATTTCTCGGTGCGGTCCCTCGGGGACCAGATCGACAAGCTCAACCGCTATTCCGACCAGCAGGTCATCGATCTCGAGCAGCGTGACGTCCGGCTACCGGTCTGGCGGATCTTCTTCGAGTTCCCAGCAGCCTTCCTGAAGGCCTATTTCGGCCGGCGGCACTTCGCGCGGGGAGCCTACGGGTTCCTCACGGCGATGAACTACGCGATTGCTCGGCACCTCCGGGTCGCGAAATATTACGAGCGCAGGCGCACGCTCGCTGCCGCCAAGAGCAAGGCCTCCGACGGCCTGCGCTAGGTACGAACCGGCGTCACCGGCTGCCCGCCTCCCGGAAGCAGGCCTGCGCCGTCTCCTGCACCGCCAGGAGTTGCTCGGGCATCAGCTCATCCCGCAGGAGCGGCCCGCGAAGATCCTGCGCCGTGGCGCGGTCGAGCACGCAGCCGCAGGCGCGGGCGCAGGTCTCCACCATGCGCCCACCACCCCGGCAGCTCGCCTCGCAGCTCCGCAGGAAGGCGGCGGCTTCGGCGGCAGGGCTCGGGCCGAGCACGTGCGCCAGGGGGAAGAGAACGCCGAGCAGGATCGGCTGGTGCAGGAGATAGATCACGAGGCTCCAGCGTCCGGCCCGGACGAGGAAGCGGGAAAGGGGACCACGCGCCCTCCAGCCGGCGAGCCGCTCGCGAACAGGGGAGGCGAGGACAAGGCGGGCCAGCAGGACGCCGATCAGCACCAGAGCGAGCCACGGGAAGACCGGCTCGAAGTCGTTGCTCGGCGGAATGCGCTCCGAGAAGCCGATCCAGGCGAGCGCGCGCTCATCGAACAGGGGCGACCGGAACCCCGCGGGAGCGGCGAGGATCAGGGCTGCCGCGCCCGCGACGAGAACCAAAGGCGCGCGAAGGAAGGGCAGGGCAAGAACGCTTCCCACCGCGATCATGTGGAGGATGCCGAAGAAGACGAAGCTGTCGGGGAAGGCCAGATAGGTCGCTCCGGTCACCCCGGCCGCGGCGAGCGCCAGGATGCCGAGGCGACGGCCGAAGCGGCGCCAGCGGACGGCGCTTCCATGACCCAGGACGAGGCTAACGCCGACGAGCGCCAGGAATGAGCCGGCTATGCTCATGGCGAAGGCCTGCCACGCCGGATCCGACCCGACCGGGGTCGCGATCAGGCGTAGGAAGCTCAGGTCCCACGATGCGTGGAAGACGATCATCGCGGCAATCGCCGCCCCGCGCGCCGCGTCGACGGCTTCGAAACGCTCGCCCGGTCCCATTCGTGCCGCCACTCTCGTCGACCCCTTCCCGACCCCGCGCGGGCCGGCGGGAGCGTTAGCGCGAGCGGCGGGCCGCGTCACCTCGCGTCCTGCGCGCCTACGCCGCAGGAATGGTTCGAGGACCGTCCGGCTAGCCGAGGCGGGTGCGGAGTTCCCCGATGAAAACAGCCGGCAAGAGCAAAGGCCTACGCCTCGGCTGTCACGATAAGACCGGACGAATCCGGGCCCGGCACGGCGCCCGTACCGATTCGGCGAGAGTGCCATGGGCTCCCAAAGGGAACGGTCTCGCTTGCGGAAGCTTGGGGGTTGCGGAGCTTTCGGGCTTCCCCCGACTCGCGACGATGATATCTTGGATTCGAGAATCAGGCGGCGTGATTCGACTTGGTGTAACTTGATGTCTGATGATTTTCGTATGGGCGCGATAAGCGCTTTCCCATTGCAGCAATCCCTCGATCGGACCGAGCGCGAAGGCGGCTCGACGGACCAGCGGCAGGAGGCGCCGCTGGATCTCATCGAGATCAGCGGTCGCATCAAGTGGTTCGACGTGGCCAAGGGCTTCGGCTTCATCGTCCCCGACAACGGAATGCCGGACGTGCTGCTGCACGTGACCTGCCTGAGGCGGGACGGGTTCCAGTCGGCGAACGAAGGAGCCCGCATCGTCGTCGAGGCGGTGCGCCGGACGCGGGGTTTCCAAGCGTTCCGCGTCGTGTCGCTCGACGAGTCGACGGCTGTGCACCCCTCCGAGCTGCCGATGCCGCGCACCCACGTGTCGGTGACGCCGACCAGCGGTCTGGAGGCGGCCACCGTGAAGTGGTTCAACCGCCTCCGCGGCTTCGGCTTCCTCACGCGCGGGGACGGCACGCCCGACATCTTCGTGCACATGGAGACGCTCCGGCGCTATGGCATTGCGGAGCTCGTCCCCGGTGAGACCGTCTACGTCCGCTACGGCGACGGGCCGAAGGGGCTCATGGCCGCCGAGGTGCGGCCGGCTGGGGCGGCTCTGCCGTCCTCGCACTAAGGCCGTGGGCGTGACGGGCTTCACGCGACGCCTTGCGCTCGGGCTTCTGGCGCTCGGGCCGGCCCTCGCCGGCGCGGGCCAGGCGCACGCGCAAGCGTTCGAGCCGCTCACGATCGTGAGCGGCGACAAGCGCCACCCCTTCCAGGTCGAGGTGGCGCGAAACGATGCCGAGCGGGCGCAAGGGCTCATGTTCCGCCGCACCATGGCGGCCGACCGGGGCATGCTGTTCGATTTCCAGAAGGTGCAGCCCATCTCCATGTGGATGCGCAACACCTACATTTCGCTCGACATGCTCTTCATCCGCCCGGACGGAACCGTGGCGCGCATCGCCGAGAATGCTGAGCCCCTCTCCGAGCGCACGATCCCCTCTGGCGAGCCGGTGCTCGCGGTGCTGGAGGTGAATGCCGGGACGGCGAAGCGGCTGGGGCTCAAGCCGGGCGACCGCGTGGAGCACGCGATGTTCCAGCGCCGCTAGACTGGCTTTCGCATCAAAGCCACATCCTTGACCGGGACCTCGCAAGTCAAGCCGAACCGCTCGGCCACGAGGCGCAGGGTCGCCTCGCGGTAGAAGACCACATGCGTCGGATCGGCTCTGTAGCGCCAGCGGGCGAATCGCTCGTCGTCCGTCTGGAAGCACGTCATCACCGCGAGCCAGCCGCCCGGATGGAGCAGACGGGCCAGGCGCTCGAACTCGGCGGCGGGATCGTGGAAGTGCTCGGCCACCTCGGTACAGGTCACGAAGTCGTATGTTCGCCCAAGCACCGCCTCGTCCGGCGCGAAGAATGGATCGAACAGGCTCATCCGGTGGCCAGCCTCGCTCAGCATCGCGGCCAAGGCCGGGCCTGGGCCGCAGCCGTAATCCAGGCCGTCCCGCCCGGGCTCGAGCCGCTCCAGGAGCGGCGCTGCCAGGCGCGACAGGAAGGCGCGGTAGCCCTCGTCGTCGGGGTCGTTGCGGTGGGTCAGATAGTGGTCCCGCTCCGCCCCTGGCGGTGGACGCTGGGCGGGGTCGAGGAACGTCGCGAGGCAGCGCTCGCAGCGCCAGTAGTCGCGTGCCGCCACGTGGAGGAAGCCGCGGGCTGCCGGTGCGGTGCAGACGGGACAGGCGGGGCCAAGCGGCATTAGGGCCGACCCTGCGAGCGCACCGGTCCGCGGCCCTCCAAGGCCCTGGTTGACGCATTCCCCCGCGTCAGCTTGGGCTTGCACAACGGCAGTCCCGGCGTACACATGCCCCACGAGGGTGCAGCGCGCGCGCTCCGGGCCGGCGCCGCGGGAGCTGCAGGTCTTGTCCGTCGAGGAGAGCGTCTCTTGATCACGAAAGTCGCAACAACCCCGTTCAAGGACCAGCGTCCGGGCACCTCCGGCCTGCGCAAGGCGGTCCCGGTCTACCAGCAGCCGCATTATATCGAGAACTTCGTCCAGGCGATCCTCGACGTGGCGGATCTGCGTGGCAAGACCCTCGTCGTGGGCGGCGACGGGCGCTTCCTCAACGATCACGCGATCCAGATCATCCTGCAGATGGCGGCCGCGGCCGGGATCGCCCGGATCGTGGTCGGCCGCGACGGCATTCTCTCCACGCCCGCCGTCTCGGCGGTCATCCGCGCCCGCGGCGCGGCCGGCGGAATCGTTCTGTCGGCGAGCCACAATCCCGGCGGACCCGAGGGCGACTTCGGGATCAAGTACAATGCCGCCAACGGCGGGCCGGCGCCCGAGAGCGTCATGCAGGCGATCTACGAGCGCACGCTCGCCATCGAGAGCTACAGCCTCGTCCAGGGCCCCGACCTCGATCTCGCCCGCCTGGGCGAGACCAAGCTCGCCGATACCGTGGTCGAGGTCGTGGACCCGGTCGAGACCTATGTGGCCCTGATGGAGACGCTGTTCGACTTCGGCCGACTGAAGGCCTTCCTGGCGAGCGGTTTTCGCATGCGTTTCGACGCAATGAGCGCCGTCACCGGTCCCTACGCGAAGGCGATCTTCGAAGATCGCCTGGGCGCGCCCGCGGGTACCGTCCTCAACGGCAAACCCCTGCCCGATTTCGGCGGACACCACCCGGATCCCAACCCGGTCCATGCCGTGGAGCTGATTCGCGAGCTCGCGAGCCCCGGCGCGCCCGGGTTCGGCGCGGCTTCGGACGGCGACGGCGACCGCAACCTCATCGTCGGCAACGGCCTCGTGGTCGCGCCCTCGGACAGCCTCGCGGTGATCGCCGCCAACGCCCATCTGGCGCCGGCTTATGCCGGAGGGCTCGCCGGGGTCGCGCGTTCCATGCCGACGAGCCGTGCCGTCGACCGCGTCGCCGAGCGCCTCGGCATTCGAAGCTACGAGACGCCCACCGGCTGGAAGTTCTTCGGCAATCTCCTCGACGCCGACCGGATCACGCTCTGCGGCGAGGAGAGCGCCGGGACGGGTTCGAACCACGTGCGCGAGAAGGACGGCATCTGGGCGGTGCTGATGTGGCTGACGATCCTCGCCGAGCGGGGCGAGTCGGTCGGCGAGATCCTGCGGCAGCACTGGGCGACCTTCGGGCGCGACTACTACGCGCGGCACGACTACGAGGAGGTGCCCACGGAGGCGGGCGAGGCCGTCATCAACGGCCTGCGCGGCCTCCTCCCGGGCCTGCCCGGGCGCAAGGTGGGCGGGCTCACCGTCGCGGCGGCCGACGAGTTCGCCTATACCGATCCGGTCGACGGCAGCGTCTCCCAGCGCCAAGGGATCCGGATCTTCTTCGAGGAGGGCGCGCGGGCGGTCTTCCGCCTGTCGGGCACGGGCACATCCGGCGCGACCATCCGGGTCTATCTGGAGCGCTACGAGGCGGATCCGTCGCGGCAGAACCTCGACTCCGGCGAAGCTCTCGCCGCGGTGGCGGCGGCCGCCCGCGAGATCGCGGACATCCAGGGCAAGACGGGGCGGGCCGGGCCGACCGTGATCGCGTAACTCCCGTGACGCGAGCGGGATGGATCCCCGCTCGCCGTCGCACCGGCGTCCCCTTCCGGCTGGACGCCACGGACTTTCGAGGATTTCGGTCACGCCGCGTTCACTCATCTCCCAAACGGACCTTCAACGAACCTATGCGATGCTTGGATCGTTGTCCTTGGAGAGACTTGGATACGCGGTCATGGCTGGGAACATCTTTCGCTTCGCGATCGGCGCCATCGCCCCTCTTGGGGTGATGGCCTGGCTCGTCCTTCTGCACTGAACGAGCCCCGCCGAGGTCAGGCGTCTGACGCGGCGCCCGCTCGCCGGTCAGCCCGTCAGGGCATCGGCGTGCGACGCGCCTTCCTCCAGGGCACGCGGGATCGGGAGACGGTGGAGCCGCACCCCGCCTCCGGGCAGCAGGCTCGCCAGCCGGGCCACGTGCTGATGGTGGGTGAAGAGGATCACCTGCGTCTTGCAGCCCAAGGCGGCCAGAGCCGCAAGCCCCGCCGCGACCCGGTCCTCGTCGCTCGTGATGAAGAGGTCGTCGGCGACGAACGGCATCGGCTCGTGCTCGGCGACGTGCTGCTCCACGGCGGCCATCCGGAGCGCAAGATAGAGCTGATCCCGCGTGCCCTCGCTCATCCCCTCCACTCGGCACTCGCTCCCATCCCGCCGGATGCCGACGAGCGTCGGATCGGTTCCGTCACCGTAGACGACATCGAGGCGAACGATCGGGTTCTCGCCGGTCGCTGCCAGGGCGGCGAAGATCTCGCCGCCCCGCCGCACCAGCGGATGCTGGTTCTCGGTCCGATAGCGCTCGAGCGCGCGCTCCAGAAGCCGCTTGGCGGTGGCGAGCTGGAGCCACCGCTCCAGGTGCATGCCGGCCGCCTGGGCGTGGTGGCGAGCCCGCTGAGCCGCTGCCGCCACGCTCTCCCGCCCGGCAAGCGTCTCAAGCGCGTGGCGGGCACTGGTCTCGTGCTGCGCCGCCGCCTGGCCCTCCGCGACGAGGCGATCCTCCTCGCCCTGGAGAAGGGCGAGTTCTGCCGCGGCTGCATCCGGCGTCGTCTCGGACAGCTCCGCTCGGATGGCCGCCTCCGCGATGCCGTCCGACGCCACGGCGAGAGCGGTCCGCCGCTCCTGCAAGCCCTGCAGGGCCCGCGCCCGCGCACCGGCCCGCTCGGCGAAGGGAAGGACATCCATATCGGATGAGAGCCCGAACGCCTGCCGGAAGGCGTCGCACGCTTCCGCTGCCCGCTCGGCTTCTCGACGAGCCGCGTCGAGCTTGTCCGCAGCGATCCTCCGATCCTCGACCGAGCGGGCGTGAGTGGCAGCAGCCTGCCTCGCGTCGGCTAGGCGGGCCAGGAGAGCCAGGACCGTGCCCTCCAGATCGGTCCCAGGCGTAGGGCTCGGCCCCTCAGGCCCGAGAGCGTCGACCAAGCGGGCGAGCTCGGCCCGGAAGGCCTCGTTGTCGCGTCGGATGCCGGACAGACGACGGACGAACTGCTCCTTGCTGGCGTGGCGTTGCCGGATTTCGCTCCACGCCGACAGGGCAAGCTCCGCCTCGGGCCGGCTGGCATTTGGTTGAAGGCCGAGCGCGACCGCCGCGTCGGACCATTGCTCGCGCCAGGTGGCCACCGCCCGTTCCGCTGCTTCAGCGGCGGCCTCATGGCCCCGCATTCGCTCGGCGATCTCCGCTAAAGCGCGTGCGGCCGCTTGGCGCTCCTGCACACCGCGCGTGGCCTCGCCCAGAGCCTGTCGAACCTCGCGGTCGAGGTCGGCCGCCGTCGCCTCGTCCGATGGGCGAAGGCCCAGTGCCTCCGCGGCGCGGCGAAGGCAGCGGCGGGCATGATCTCGGGTCGTTTCCGCGTCGTCGCGCTCGGATCGGGCTTCGCGGACCCGAGCTAGCAGCCGCAGGGTCTCGTCCTTGCGGGAGAGCCACGCCCGCATGGTTCCGGGTGTCTCAGGCCGTACCCCGCAGTCGCGCCAGAGCGCCTCCCAGCGCGCCTCCTCGGCGCCCAAAGCAGCGCGCTCCGTTGCAAGGGTTGCTTCGTCGGCTTGGGTTTGAGCCGACAGGCGCGCCTGGTCGGCCGCCAAACGGCTGAATTGCGCGATGCGGTGCGCCTCGCTCTCTCGGCGGTCGACGAGCTCGTCGGCACGGCGGAGCGCATTCTCGAAGAAAGCCGCCGGGTCGCCCTCGCACTCGAGCGCTGCAAGATCGCTCTCGGCAGGTTCTCGCGCTTCGATATGACGGGCGCGGATCACCCGCCAGCCCCGATCCCGCAGGTCGCGAGCCGCCTGGACCGCGGCAGGGGAGGGCACTTCGCCGGCCGCTTTCAGGCCGGCGAGTTCCGCATCGATCCGCCGCGCCTCATCGCCGCTCGCGGCGAGCCGGCGCTCGACCGCGACGACCCGGTTCGCCGCATCGCGCAAGCTCTCTTCGTGAAGGCGAACGGTGTCTCCGTCCGGGAGAGGGCAGGCCGCCAGGGCATCCGCCGATCCGGCCCACCCGGGCAGGCGGCCGAGCGATTCGGCAAGGTCGCGCTCGGCTTGGGCCAAATCGCACAGGGCCTTGACATGGCGAGCCGCGACGTCGCCCAGGCGGGCGGCCTCATCGACGAGGGCTGCCGGCGCATTCGGTTCCGCGGCGTCGGGGAGAGCCGCTAAAGCCGCCCCCGCATGGGCGTAAGCGGCCTTGACCTTGGCGAGCGCCGCCGAGGCAGCCGCGGCAGCCGCCTCGGCGCCCTCGCCCTGGAGCATCAAGCCCCGAACCCTGACCTCCACCGTCTGCGGCGGCACCAGGGCTGCGACTGGGCCGGGCTCGGCGGACAGCCCGAGAGCGTTCAGCTTGGCGCGGATCAGCGCCTCGTCGTTGGCGATGTCGCGCAGGAGCTTGGGCTCGTCCGCGACGTCCTTGCGGTAGCGGCCGAGCTGCTCGTGTGCCGCCGTGATCGCGTCGGCGTGCCGAAGGATCGTGGCCGCCACGGGAGCCTGCGCCAGCTCGCTCGTGCGGCGATCGAGGTCTTCCTCGGCGGCTTGGAGGAGCAGGCGAGCATCGCGCAGGCGGCGCTCTAGCCCGCGCCATTCCTCCGCGAACCCGTTGGGCAATGTGGGCAGGTCACCGAAGGACGCGAGCTCGGCTGTCAGCGTATCGATCACGGCGAGAACCGGCGCGGCTCGCCGGATCCGTTCCAGCCCTGCCCGGCGCTGACGCAGACGGGTCAGCGCCACGTCGATGCCCTCGCGAGCCGAGGTCGCGAGGCCGAGTACCTCCTCGGCGCGCCGCCACTCGTCGGCCTTCAGCCCGTCGCGGCGAACCCGCTGGACTGCGTCGGTGTAGGCGTCGATCTCCGCGAAGAGCGGCTTTGTCTTGCTGGCGCGGCCGTCAAGCTTGCCGATCGCCTCGATCTCGGCCTCGATGGCCTGGAGGGCCGCTCCGACGCCGGACAGGCCGCTCCCGGCCTCGAACAGGCTGCGGGCCAGATCGCCGCCTGAGCGCAGCATCTGCTCTCCGCCGTCGCGCAAGCGGCGGTGGTCGAGCCCGAACATCCGGGTGAACTGCTCGCGGGAGAGCGAGCCGAGAAAGGGCGCGAGCGCGCCGTCAGGCAGGGCCGTCTCGGCGGAGCCGAGCGAGAGCAGCGTGCCGCTATTCGCCTTGCGCCGCTTGAAGGCGAGGCTTTGACCCGCCGCGTTCGTGACCTCGGCGCCGAGCCTCAGGCGATTGTAATCGTGCCGGAAATTGTAGGTGGACTTGTGTGGGATGCCGAACAGGAGATCGGTGATCCCTGAAAGAACGGTTGACTTGCCTGCCTCGTTCGGCCCGTACACCACGTGAAGACGCGTGTCCGCCCCCGAGAAGTCGAGACCCGCGTCCTCGAAGGCGCCGTAACGCTCGAGCAGAAGCCTTTCGAACCTCACGAGCGGACGCTCCCGGCGCTCAGGCGGTGGAGGATCATCGCCTCGGCCCCAGCCATGATGCGGTCCCAGCGTTCGGGCGAGAGCGTGGCGAGCTCGGCCTCCTCGCGGATCGCCGCCGGCACCTTGTCGAGGCTGCGCTCGACCGCGACACGGATCTCGTCGATCTCTCCGGCATCCGTTCGCACACGCTCGATGAGGGCCAGAACATCGCCGAGCGCTCCCTCATCTCCGACCGCCTCGGCGCGGGTCTGAACCTCGACGCGCTCCACCCACACGTCGCCGCGAGCACGAAGCGCAAGGCTCGCGCACTCCGCCGCCAGACGCTCGGGATCGCCGGCGAGCGACACATGCGCCGCGCAGGCGCCCGAGAGCACGAGACGGACGGCGAGGGTGCGCCCCTCCGCGTCCGCGACCGCAGCGTCGATCGCCTCGCCGATGCGCGGACAGAGCTCGTCGAGGGTCGGTGATCCCGACACGTCGATCCGCAACGTCGCCCAGCGAACCACGTCCACCGGGACGTGCTCGACGCTCGACACACGGCCACCGGCGACGGTCACGAGCGTGAAGCCCTTTGCGCCCGGCTCGTTCACATGGCGGCCCTGAAGGTTGCCGGGGAAGACAATCCAGGGATCGGTGGACAGCACCTCCCGCGTGTGGACGTGACCAAGAGCCCAGTAATCGTACCCCTTCAAGGTGAGGTCGCGCAGGCTGCAGGGCGCGTAGGGGTCGTGACCCGACCGCCCGTCGGCTGAGGTATGCAGGACACCGATGTTGAACAGCCCGGCCTGGGGCGCCGGATAGGCCGGAACGAGGTTTTCGGCGACGGCGCGGTTCGGGAAGCTCTGACCGTGAACGGCGATCCCGAGATGCTCGTAGAGCACGGTCTCGGGAGCGCGCGACGAGAGCTCCCGGACGTTCGGCGGCCAGGACAGGCGGCGCGACATCTGGTTGGCCGCGTCATGATTGCCGCGGATGAGCACGACGGGAATGCCCGCGCGATTCAGCCGCTCCAGACCGCGCACCAGAAACAGGCCCGAATTGTAGTCGGCCCAGTCACCGTCGAAGACGTCACCCGCGATGACCACGAGGTCCACGGCCTCGGCGATGGCGAACGCCACGAGGTTGTCGAAAGCGCGGCGGCTGGCCCCCGCGATGTCGTCGGCCCGGTCGCCGGCCCGGTCGCGCAGGCCGGAGAGAGGACTATCGAGGTGGAGGTCGGCGGCGTGGATGAATCGCATCGCCGATGCTGGCCAGCCAAGCCGTGCCGTGTCAGCCAGAACGGAGCAGGAACGATGCCGGGTGTTGCGCGGCGGCAACCAGAAGCGGCATGGACCGGCTTGCGGTGAGTACGTCATCTCCGGGAGGGCGCGCGGGGCGACGCCACGGGCGATCACCTCATCGTCACTTGCCGCCTACGTCGCTCCCTCTATCTGCTATGCCCTAACGTCACCCCGTCCGGTGGTGACCGAGGGTGGTTCATGGAATCGATCTACTACGTCATGTGCTGGGCCTGCCACCGACGCTGCCGGCACTGCTACGAGGATCGGTTCAGGCCCTATGTCAGGAATGAGCTCGCCGGCGTGCTGGCGCAGGCCAAGGCGAACTTCCCGCGGGTGTTCGATCATCTGCCCGAGCGCATGACCTATCTCGATCGCAACGATCCAGCGCCCGACGGTTCCCTGCCGGAGAAGACGAGCCGCATTATCCTCTCGGGCGGGGAGGCGCTCCTCGACCCCGTGCGCCAGGAGGTCACGTATCCGGTGATCGAGCAGCTCGCGGCGCGCTATGCCGGTCGCGGCGGCATCAAGATCATTGTTCAGACCACGGGCGACCTTCTCACCGAGCGGATCCTCGACGATCTCCTGAGCCGCGGCATCTACATGATCTCGGTCGCGAGCCTCGACAACTTTCATGTGGGCCTGGAGGGCGAGGCAAAGCAGGCCGCCTTCAAGGAGCGCCTCACCCGCATGTTCGAGGCGGCCGGCATGCACGCTTCCGGCCTCGCGCACACCAAGCGGAACTGGCACGAGGAGGATGGCCCGCTCTACTCGTTCTTCGGCGCGAGTCCGGAGAGCTGGATCGGGAAGATCTGGCCGCGCGGGCGAGGGTGGCTCAACGATCTCTCGAAAGCGACGCTCGACGACAATTTCTGCAATCGCTGGTCGGGCGGGCTCGGCTTCCTGGAGCATGGCTTCAACGGCTCCGAGGTCTCGATCGAGCCGGACGGGGCGGTCTACCCCTGCTGCATCAAGACCAAGCGGCCTCTGGGCAACCTCGTCGAGGAGAGCCTCGTCGAGATCCTGGATTCGCTGAAGGACGAACCGGCCTTCCAGGCCATCAATGCCGGGGCGCCCGCGCGCATGGGTCTCGCCCATGGCTGGAGCGAAGCCGACTTCGTCGAGCGCTCGAAGACTCTCACGCCGGCCGGGCGCCCCTACCAGAACCTCTGCATCGGCTGCGACGCGTTCCACGAGGACGTGTTAGGTCCCGTTCTCGAAGGCGCTCGCGCACGGCGGTTCGCGCGCCGAGCCACACTCGCCCCCGCCTGATCCCGGACACCCACCAATGCGCCTTCTCGCCTGCCTCTCCGCGGCTCTGTGCCTTCTCGTCCAGCCTGCGCCCGCGGCCGAAACGCGGCCATGGGACGAGGTGACCCGGGCGGCTCGCGGCCAGACGGTAAACTGGAACGCCTGGGCCGGCGATCCTCAGACGAACGCGTTCATCACCTGGGTCGGCACGCAGGTGGAGAAGCGCTACGGGGTCCGCGTCAACCACGTGAAGCTGAAGGACACGGCGGAGGCCGTGACCCGGGTCGTGGCCGAGCGAACGGCGGGACGCGACGAGGGCGGCGGCGTCGATCTCATCTGGATCAACGGGCCGAACCTCCTGTCCATGAAGAGCGGGGGTCTTCTGTACGGGCCCGTCACCGGGGCATTGCCGAGTTTCCGGCTGGTCGATACCGCGAAACGACCCTCCAACGTGGTGGACTTCACGGTCCCCATCGACGGATACGCCGTGCCCTGGCGGATCGCGCAGATCGTCTACGTATACGATTCGGCCCGCACGCCGGCCGACACGCTGCCTCGCTCCATACCAGGCATGCTCGATTGGGCCCGGAAGAACCCGGGCCGCCTCACGCATCCGAACGTGCGCAATTTTCTCGGCGCGACCTTCCTGAAGCAGGCCCTCTACGAGCTCGCGCCCGATCCGGCGGTGCTCCAGTCGCCCGCGACGGACGAGACCTTCGGGCCGGCGACCGAGCGGCTATGGGCCTGGTACGAGGCCCTTCGTCCCAATCTCTGGCGCCAGGGCCGCACCTTCCCGGAGTCCGGGCCGGCACAGCGCCAGCTTCTCGCCGACGACGAGATCGATCTCGCGATCTCCTTCAATCCCTCGGAGGCCGCCGTGGCGATCGCGGGCGGGCTCTTGCCGGACACGGTGCGGGTGCTCGTCCTGGACAAGGGAACGATCGGCAACACGAGCTTCGTGGCGATCCCCTACAACGCGGCCAACAAGGAAGGCGCCATGGTCGTCGCGAACTTCCTGCTCGAACCCGCGACCCAGGCCAGGGCCCAGGACCCCAAGGAGATGGGAAACTTCACGGTTCTGGACCTCGACAAGCTCACGCCGGAGCAGCGCCGGCTCTTCGACCGCCCGGCCGACGCGAAAGGCCTGCCGACGAACGCGGAGCTCGGCACCGCGCTGCCCGAGCCCCATCCCTCCTGGATGACCCGGATCACGGCGGAGTGGGAACGGCGCGTCGCGCGCTGACCCTATGTGGCTCCGCCTCGCCCCCGCAGTGACGCTCGCCCTGCTGATCGGGCCCATCGTGGTGGGCCTTGCCTGGACCCTGCTCCCGGCCTTCGGCCATCTCCCGGCGATCGGCGTGCAGGGTCCATCCCTTCAGCCGTGGCGAGCGCTTCTGGCGACGCCGGGTCTCGCGGCCTCTCTGCAGGTCACGGTCACGGCAGGCCTTGGAGCGACGATCCTGTCGCTCGGGCTGGCGTCGGCCTTCTGCGCCCTCGCGAGCGGCTCGACCCTTTATCGCCGCGCGGCCCGCTTCCTTGGCCCGCTCCTGTCGACGCCCCATTCAGCCATCGCGCTCGGCTTTGCCTTCCTCATCGCCCCGAGCGGCTGGCTCGTCCGGCTCGTCTCTCCAGAGCTCACCGGTTGGAGCCGCCCGCCAGCCGGGCTGGTCACGGTCGGCGACCGGTTCGGTTTGTCGCTGATGGGGGGGCTCCTCCTCAAGGAGGTGCCTTACCTCGTGCTCATGGTTATCGGCGCATCCAACCAGGTCCCCGTGAGGCAGGCGCTCACCGTATCCCGCGCCCTGGGCCAGCGTGGGCCGGCCGCTTGGCTGAAGGTGGTCCTGCCGCAAATTTATCCCCAGATACGCCTGCCGCTCTACGCAGTGCTCGCGTTCTCCCTGTCCGTCGTCGACATTGCGATCATCCTGGGGCCGGGGCAGCCGCCGCCTGTGGCCGTGCTGGCGACGCGCTGGTTCTCGGACCCTGATCTGGCGCTCTACCCCGTCGCCGCCGCAGCCGCCGTGCTCCAGCTGGCCATCGTGGGCGCCGCGATCCTGTGCTGGCATCTCGCCGAGCGTCCGGCGGGCCGGCTCGGGCGGCTCTGGATCGAACGGGGCTCGCGCGGCGCATTAAGCGCCTCATTGGTACGCGTCGCGGGTGCGGGCGCGCTCGCGGTCGGTGCGCTCGGGCTCGCGGCCATCCTGCTCATGGCCGTGTGGTCCATCTCGGTGGCGTGGCGCTATCCGGATGCCCTGCCGGGCGCGTTCGCTCTGACGACATGGCGGGCACAGGCCGGGGCGGTGGCGCCATTGCTGGCGAATACCGTCCTCGTCGGTGCTGCCTCGACGCTGCTCGCCCTTGCTCTCACGCTGGGATGCCTCGAGAACGAGGGGAGGGTGGGCCGAAGGGGCTCGGCCGTCGCCCTGTGGCTCGTCTATCTTCCCCTTCTCGTGCCGCAGATCGCGTTCCTGTTCGGCGTCCAGGTCGCGCTGGTGCGCCTCTCCCTCGATGGCACCCTAGCTGCGGTGGTCTGGAGCCATCTGGTGTTCGTCCTCCCTTACGTGTTCCTCTCCCTCGCCGACCCATATCGCGCCCTCGATCCGCGCTACGCGGCGACCGCTGCCGCCCTTGGGGCGGACCCGGGGCGTGTATTCGTGACGATCAAGCTGCCGATGCTGGTGCGGCCGGTGCTCATCTCGGCTGCCGTCGGGTTCGCAGTGAGCGTCGGGCAGTACCTCGCGACGCTGTTCCCCGGTTCCGGGCGCATCGCGACCCTCACGACAGATGCCGTGACCCTGTCGAGCGGGGCCGACCGGCGGATCACCGGCGTGTACGCCGTCCTCCAGGCGGCGCTCCCGCTGATCGTTTACGGCGCAGCCCTCGCGCTGCCGGCGGCCCTGCACCGCAACCGTGCAGGCCTCCGCCCGTGACGCACGCCGGCACCCTCGACTTGCGGGACGTCACGATCCGATTGCGCCGGAGCGGGGTCGCCATATTCGACGGACTCGGCCTATCCGTCGGCCCCGGAGGGGTCACGACGTTAATGGGCCCGAGCGGGTCGGGCAAATCCACCCTGCTCGCCTTCTGCGGTGGCTCCCTCGACCGTGAAGCCTTCACGGCTCAGGGGGCCGTCCTGATCGGCGGGGAGCGCGTCGAGGCGCTCCCGCCGGAGCGGCGACGGCTGGGGCTGCTTCTCCAGGATCCGCTTCTTTTCCCGCACCTGTCGGTCGCTGGAAACCTTCTCTACGGCTTGCCCCGTCAGAGGGCACGGGGCAGGAGCGAGCGGCGACGCATCGTCGAGGACGCGCTGGGGCAGGCGGGTCTGCAGGGCTATGCCGACCGGGATCCCACCACCCTGTCCGGCGGGCAGCGCGCACGGGTCGCGTTGTTGCGCACCCTTCTCGCGGAGCCGCGGGCACTCCTGCTCGACGAGCCGTTCTCAAAGCTCGATGCCGCTCTGCGTGAGGACGTTCGCGCCTTCGTCTTCGATCACGCCCGGGCGCGCGGCCTCCCGACCCTCCTCGTCACGCATGACGAGGCGGACGCCCGGGCGGCGGGCGGGCCGGTGGTCCTGGTGGAGCGCTGATAGGGGCTGCCGACGATGCGGGTCAGCGGCTCGCGCCGGGCCGTAGGACACGCTCGACGGCAAAGCCGGCGACGAACCCCATTCCGGCACCTAGCATCTTGACCAGAGCGTCCACGAGGCGGCCATGCCGGTCGGGCAGGAGATTTTGCGTGACCTCAAGCAACCCGGCGGCAAGCAGGATGCCGAGGACGATGGCGGGGCGATGCCGCGGATAGCCGAGCCAGAACGCCGCCGCGCAGCCGGCGAAGGCGAGGAGGCGTTCGACGCCGGCTGCGGATGCGACCGTCGGGCGAAGATGAAGGGGCGAGAGGGTCGCCAGCACGATCACGAGGAGCGTGCCCCAGCCGAGCCATCGCGCGAGGCGCGACAGCGTCATGCCACGCATGTCGGCCACCTTCGCATGAGGAGCGCCGCGCCGGCTGGCGCGGGACGCACCCATATCGCGGCCGACGGGCACGGTGCCCGCGTTTTCGATCGAAGCGCCGGCACGACCGCAGGCTCCGTGATGCCGCGGCGCTCCGTCAGCATCCGCGGCAGACGCCGTTCAGGGAAGAGCGGATCCTGCGGTTCCACGCGGCCTCAAGGGTCTGCTGACGCTTGATCGCTTCCGGCGCGACCTCCGATACCGTCTTGGCCCGATCCGCTTGCCCGGCGGTCGGCCGCGGGCCTGCCGGCGGGCTGACCATTGGGGACGGGACCGTCTGAGCGTTGGCGAGGGTCGATCCGACGAGGAGCAGCGGCACGGATATGGAACGAAGCATGGGCATCATCCTGGATTCGCCGCGGGACATTACCGCCGAGCTTCGTTCCTGTCCCCCGCGGACTCCCGCAAGAGGACGGGAGCGCCCGAACGTACGACACACGCCGCCGAGGCTCCGGGCACCCCTGTGCTCACAGAAACGGCAATCCGCCGGTCACCGTGTAGATGCCCCCGCTCATGTAGCTGCCCTCGTCACAGGCCAGCAGAACATAGATCCCCGCGAGCTCCCGCGGCTGACCGGGACGGCCGAGCGGGGTGTCCTTACCGAAGCTCGCCACCTTCTCGGGCGGCATCGTGGACGGGATCAGGGGCGTCCAGATCGGTCCCGGAGCCACCCCGTTCACCCGGATGCCCTTCGAGCCGAGCATCTGGGCAAGACCGGCGGTGAAGTTCGAGATGGCGCCCTTCGTCGACGCGTAGGCGAGCAGCATCGGAGTGGGCTTGTCCGACTGGATGGATGTCGTGTTGATGATGGACGAGCCTGGCTTCATGTGCGGAACGGCCGCCTTGGCGAGGTAGAACATCGCGGAAATGTTCGTTCGGAACGTGTACTCCCACTCCTCGTCCGGGATGTTCTCGATCGAATCGTAGGTGCGCTGGAACGCGGCGTTGTTCACGAGGATGTCGATACGCCCGAATTCCTGGACGGCCCGGGCCACGATGGCACGGCAATGCTCAGGATTCGCGATATCGCCGGGCACCAGGATGCAGCGACGCCCCGCCGCCTCGACATGGCGGGCGGTCTCTCGGGCATCCTCGTCCTCCTGCCGGCTCAGATAGCTGACGAGCACGTCGGCTCCCTCGCGGGCATAGGCGATGGCCACTGCTCGTCCGATGCCGCTGTCACCGCCCGTGATCACCGCGACGCGCCCGACGAGCTTCTCGGCGCCACGATAGCTCGTCTCGCCGTGATCGGCCTTCGGCGTGAGCTCCGATTCGGTGCCGGGCGGCTGGATGGGATCTTGATGCGACGGGCTCATACGGGCGCTCCTGCTGGCGTGCCCGTATGAAGCGCCCCGCGCCCGCAGGGTTCCCGCGGGCGGAGCTGATCGCGCCGAAGGCCGCCGCTCATCGCAAGATGAGGCGGAACGCGGCGGTCCTCCGGGGGGACGGCCGTGCGCCTCCTGTCGCGGACGGCCGCTTCAGGGTTAGTCGGCCGCGGCGAGCAGCTTCTTGTACATGGCCGAGTAGTTCTTCTTCAGCCCGGCGCAGAACGCGGCCTTGTCCTTCTTGGCTTCGCCTTCGAGGGCGCCCCGGGCAGCCGCGATCTCCACCTTCGTGAGCCCGGCCTTGCCGCGCAGGAAGTGCTTGGACTCGCCGATCTCGACGAGCTCGTCGCCATCGATGTCGACGTTGTCGCACAGCGACTCGGCAACCTCGATCGCGACGGCATCAAGGATGAGATCCTGCAATGCGGCCTTGTCGGGGCTCTGCGCGTGCACCGGGCCGGACAGCAGCACGGCGAAGACGAACGGCACGGCGAGCGATTTCAGGTTGAACATGGAAGCCCCCAGAGAGGGCTCTACGGCCCCGCTGCACCGCTACATGATTTCGCGGGCCGCGCCAGTGCCGAAACCAGAATTCGCGTGAGGCGGTTAAGGTTCGGTGAGCAGGGGCTCGCCGCGTGGGAGCAGGGCGCTTGTCGGACACTTTCGCAGTTCTTGCCTATGAGGAGGGGGTCCTCTCCGAGGCTTCGCGCCACGGGACGCGTGAGAGGGCCGAGCACGCATTCACAGCGGCCGTCGAGACCGCCGACGGGCTGAGCGGCGAGACGGGCGCCTGGTACCGTGTCGAGCTTTGGTGCGGCGAGGTTCTGCTCGGCCTGTTCGATACGGCCGACCGGCCATGAGCGATTGCAGGCTTCGCGGACCTTCGCGGTGATCGCTATCCGCAACTCATTGCGACCAGGGCTTGCAGCGCGCCGAATCGCGGCTAAGCTTAAGCTCCTGAGCGGGTTGGCATGAGGGCTCTCTCGATGTTGCGGCTGATTGTATCCGTGATGGGAGGCCTGCTCGTGCTTCCGGCAGCTGTTCGCGCGCAGGATGGCAATGCCCTCGCGCAACGATGCCGTCTGGAGGCGTTCAGACAGGTCGGAGGAGGTGTGCAACCCGTCGAGCTGGTCACGCGGCTGCAGGACCAGTGTATACGGCGGGGCGGGCCGGCCGGTGGGACTGAAGGGCGCCTCAGCGCCTCACGCACGGCTCAGCGCACCGCCGTCGTCGGCAAGCCGCTCAAGCTGGATCATCACATGAGCCTGAACCCGGACTGCACCAGCATGGGCTATCCGGAAGCCCGGATCATCAAGCCCGGCAGCATCGGGACGGTTTCAACCAGGAAGGCGGCCGATTTCTCGCTGTTTCCGGCGTCTAATGCTCGTCACGTCTGCAACGCGAAGCGCGCGAGCGCGACCCAGGTCTGGTACGTGGCATCGAGGGCCGGATCGGACACCGTCTCGACGCGGGTGATCTTCCCATCGGGAAATGCGGTCACTAGGACCTATGTCATCGAAGCCGTGCGATAGGGCTTGAGCCCCGGTCGCGCGCCTGCCCTCTTGCCCTGATATTGTCCGGGTTGCCACACCCGCCGGGGCGGTGGCGGAAGGGGTGTCCGCCGTACTAGCGTTCGCAGCAGTTCTCTCCGGGTCGCGCGGGCTCTGAAATCCCTGGGCTTTCCAGCCACTTTGTTCTCGCCAGTTCGCCGCAGTCCGCTACAATCCGCGCTCTCCGTTGGGGTGAAAGTTAGGGTGAGCGCCCATGGCACGGTTGACTAAGCGTCTCTCCGCCCGGGACGTAGCCACGAAAACGGAGCCTGGGCGCCATGCTGACGGCGATGGCCTGTACCTCGTTGTAGATGCCGGCGGGGCTCGGCGTTGGGTGTTCCTGTACCGCCAGAATGGCCGGCTCAAGGAGATGGGTCTCGGCAGCACGAACGCTGTGAGCCTCGCGGAGGCTCGTGCGAAAGCCGCCGAGTGCCGGAAGCAGCGCGCGTCAGGGCTCGACCCGATTGCGGCTCGCCGGGCGCAGAAGGCCGCGAAGGATGCCCAGCTCACCTTTGGTGCGTTCGCTGACGCTCTCGTGGACGAGCTCGCCCCCGGGTTCAGGAACGCCAAGCACCTGGCTCAGTGGCGAATGACGCTCAAGGAATATGCAGCCCCTCTGCGCGCCAAAACGGTGGATGGGATCAGCACCGACGATGTGCTTGCCGTCCTCGCGCCGCTGTGGACCAAGCGCCCCGAGACGGCTTCCCGCCTGCGTGGACGGATCGAACGGGTTCTGGATGCGGCCCGGGCGCGTGGCCTGAGGTCGGGAGAGAACCCGGCTCGGTGGCGCGGTCACTTGGACCAACTGCTTCCTCGGCGGAAAAAGCTCACGCGGGGACATCATGCTGCGATGCCGTTCAGGGAGGTTCCGGCTTTCGTGAGAGGCCTTCGCGAGCGTGAGGGCGTCGCCTCGCTCGCACTTGAGTTCTGCATCCTGACTGCCGCGCGCTCTGGCGAGGTGTTCGGTGCCCGCTGGTCCGAGATTGATCGGAAGGCGAAGGTGTGGACCATTCCGGCCGAGCGAATGAAAGGGGGCAGGGAGCATCGCGTGCCGCTTACCGATCGTGCCCTTGAGATCCTCGCCGCGGTCGAGACCATCCGAACGAGCGACTACGTTTTCCCGGGACAGCGGAAGGGCCGGCCCCTTTCGACCATGGCTATGGAGATGCTGCTACGGCGCATGAAGATCGAGAACGCAACGGTCCACGGGTTCCGGTCGTCGTTCCGGGATTGGGCGGGAGAGAGCACCAGTTTCCCGCGCGACGTGGCAGAGGCGGCTCTTGCCCATGTGGTTGGTGATGAGACGGAGCGCGCCTACAGGCGTTCGGATGCTCTGGAAAAGCGACGCCGCCTCATGGCGGCGTGGGCGGGTTTCGTCGGGGGAGGGGCGCCCGATGTCGTGACCTTGAACGATCGGCGGCGTGGGTCGGCCTAGTCTGCCTTTGATCGGCGCTTCGGGTTGATCGATTGGTCTGTCTTCCGTTCACTCGCCATGATTTCGCTGAGGGGCTTCGTGCCTGGCGGAGTGCCTTCCGGGTTTGGAGCCGGCCCAACATATCGGCTCTCGCTACCGTCTCCAGTCCAGCGATTGCTGACGTGCAACGAAAACTCCTCATGCATGATGTCGTTGTTCCAGACCATCGCATCGTCGGCGGTCCAGAAGCCGAACATCTCCGGTGAGCGTCCCTTATCTCCCTGACCAGCGGTGGAGGAGCCTGCACCGGGAGTGCTGATGTCGCTTTCGCCATCCCAGGTGTAAATCTGGACTATGTGATTGAGAGCGGTTCTCAGCGCCGTTCGTGCTTGATCCTCCGTCCATCCAACCTTCTCAGCGGTGCGCCGAATTCTGGCGATAGTTTCGGCAATTGAAGTGTGCAGCTCAGTCGTGAGCTGATCCGCCAGAATGATGTCGCGTTGAATGCTCTTTTCGAGACGAGCTTCAACCTCTTCGCTCAGCGAGCGTCCAGAAATCTTAGAAGCGGCAACTATGGACTGGTAAACCTCATCGCTCACCCGGTTCGTGATGTTGCGCCGCGCAGCCTCGACCGGGTGCTTCCTCGGCCTCCCTGGGCCCCTCTTTTCGTGTTCCGCGCTCACGATCCGTCCTCCTCACGCTAGTTTGTGCCTGGATATCACGGAAAAAAACGCTTGAACAGAGGGAGTGCGTGTGCTCATAGTTTGATGCCTGGATTTCAAGGCATAAACTCGGAGCGTGCTCATGGACGATGAGATCACCCGGGACCTCCATACGAAGCTGAGCGTCCCGTTATGGCCGACCGCCGCTCGTGCGCTCGGGCTCGGAAGGAATGCGGCGTATGCGGCCTTCGCGCGTGGTGAGATCCCCGGGCGAAGGTATGGGGCTCGCCGCATCACGGTGCCCACGGCGCCTCTGCGCAAGATGCTAGGCATCGACGGGCAGGAGGCGGCTTGATGAATCCTCCAGTCCACGCAGGGCGCTCGCCCATGCTGTTCACCCCTGACGAGGCGAGGGCGAGCCTGCGCATCGGCCGGACGAAGTTCTGGGCCGAGGTGAAGGCCGGGCGCTTGCGCGTCGTGAAGCTCGGCGCCGCCACTCGCGTCCCCGCCGAGGAGCTTGATCGCTATGTCGCGAGCTTGCCGGCTCGCGCCGCCTAAGCCCCGTCCGCAGCCGCTTCAAAGCGGCGCGCCCTGTCCCGAAGGCCGCAAAAGAACGGCCTCGACACGGGGATGCCGCGCGAGGCCGAAGGAAAGTCACGTTTCATGCTCGCAATCTCTATCACGGTCGGCGCCCCGCGCAAAATCGCGACCCCGATGAACGACAACCTGGCGGGCGCTAAGTCGCTCACTCCTGTCGGCTCCTACGTCGTCCGGCAGCTCGCCCGCCGCTCTGGCCTGACGCCGGCACACGCCATGCTCATTGCCGAACTCGCCGGGCTCACCAGGGACACGCACCATGGGTAATCCGTCCCCGCGGCTGGTCCCCTTCGGCGAGTGGTACGACCTCGCCAAATGGCTCCGCGACAACGACGGCGGGCGCCTCACGCCCGAGGAACGCCGGTTCGTCAACGACATGGCTCAGCCCCTGCCCATGCGGCGGGGGCGGACCCCCACACCCCGCCAATTCAACTGGCTGCGTACCATCGCGGCCACCCTGTCCCCCGACCGGAGGGTGAACAATGGCTAACTCCCGTCTCGCTCGCTCCATTCTGTCGTCGGTCGATCGCATCGCCGAGGCGGTCGCCAACGACGTGGACGTGTCTGTTGCCGACATCGCCGAGATCGTCACGCGCATGGACGTGGCTATGTCCCGCCTCCGCCTCGTGCTTCAGCGCGGCGGCCGACGCGTCGGTGATCCCATCGTCTCTAGCACTCCGGACGAGGTGGCCTGATGAACTCGCACGCTACTCCGCTCCTCGACGCCGCCCTGTCTTATGCCGGCGCGGGGATCCCGGTGTTCCCGGTCGCCCTCGACAAGACCCCGCTGCATAAGCGTGGTTTTCACATTGCCGAGACCGAGCCCTCTGCCGTGCGCGCCCTGTTCGGCGCACCCGGTGCAGCGGGCGTTGGCATTCCGATGGGACCACTCTCTGGCGTTTGGTCCTTGGACATCGACCGCGAGAAGATCGACCCGACCACGGGCGGAGTCATCCCTGCGGGTGAGCAGACCCTTGCTGCGCTGGTGGAGCGTCATGGCTCTCTGCCAGCCACCATTGAGCAGCGGACCGGCGGCGGCGGTCGGCAGCTCCTATTCAAGTGGTCGGGAGAGCGCATCCGCAGCCGAGCGCGTGATCTCGGCCCCGGACTTGATACGCGAGGTGTGCGTGAGGACGGCACGCCCGCGGGCTACATCGTGGTGCCGCCGAGCCGCCATCTCTCGGGTGGGTTCTACACCTGGCTGAGCTCCACGACCGACTTCTCCAAGGCAGCGTCCGCCCCCTTGTGGCTGGTGTTTCTCTGCACCTTCAATAAGCGGGTACGTGAGGCCCTTGCCGGGCTGGGCATTACCGGGCCGGACGGCTTCTCGGGGTTGCCCCCGTCCGATTGGCCCGACCAAGCGGCTCGCCTCCTAGCCGATGCGAACCGGGAGCGGGCGGGCCAAAAGCGAAACGGTTTCGCATTCGAGGCTGAAGGCTCGGCGCGGGAGCGTTATGCTTTGGTCGCCATCGACGGTGAGTTGGAAAAACTGTCGGGCACGATGCCGGGCGCGCAGGACGAGACCATGAACGCCACGGCGTTCTCGGTCTGGTGCCTGATAAAGAGCGCTGGTCTGGAGGCCCGTTCTGGCGAGATCCGCGCCGCCTACCTTGATGCCTGCCGCTCTCTCCCGAACGGCGCCGGCAAGCGGCCTTGGACCAAACAGGATTTCTTGGCGAAGTGGGAGCGGGCGCAGCGGGACAGCAGACCCCGCGACCTATCCCACGTCGGCCAGGCCAAGCGGGAAGGTTTTGGCCCTAATGGCACTTCTGGCACGCGACCCGTAGATGAGGACGACAACCGGGCGCAGTCTCGGCGTGAGGCGCCCCGGTCGGTCGATTGGGGGCCTGCCGACCTCTCGCTCCTCGGTTCGGGGCGCCGAGCAGCGCCGCCCTTCCCCCTGGAGGCGCTGGGCCCGTTCTGGGCGGAATGGTCGACGCAGCGGGCGCACGCTGCCTCCGCTCCGGTCGACTATGTGGCGACCGCCCTCCTCACGAGCGCCGGGGCCCTGATCGCGAACGTCCGCTGGCCCGTGGCCGGCGCCGGGTGGTCCGAGCCCCCCGTCTTGTGGATGGCGGAGGTAGGTCCCCCGGGTGCGAGCAAGAGCCCGGCCATCGACGCGGTGCTTCGTATCGTCGGCCACGCCGAGGATCGCCTTGCCGCCGGGTTCGAGGCCGCGCTGCGGGATCACGAGACCAAGTGCGAGGTGGCGAAGGTCAAGTTCGAGGCCTGGAAAGCCGAGATCGCCCTGGCCGACAAAAACGGCGTGCCCCCGCCGCCCAAGCCCGACGACGCTGGAACGCCGGAAGCGCCCGTGCGGCCGCGCGTCCGGGTCGGCGATGCCACGACGGAGAAGCTGGCGGTGTTGGCTGCCGGCCTGCCGCGGGGCCTGCTCCTCGTGCGGGACGAGCTGTCCGGCTGGTTCGGCAGCTTCAATCGCTACAACGGCGGCGGGGCGGATCGCGCGTTCGGCCTGGAGGCGTACGGGGGCCGCTCCTTCACGGTCGATCGCATGAAGAACCCCGAGCCCATCCGCATCCGGCATCTATCGGTCGGCGTGCTTGGTGGCGTCCAGCCCGACAAGGTGTCCGTCATCACGGACGGTCCCGATGACGGCATGGCCTCGCGCCTTCTATGGTCCTGGCCCGACGACGCTCCCGTCTTTCGTCTCGCCCGCGACCGGGGGGACGATCGCGCCGCGCAGGAAGCGTTCGGGCGCCTGGCCGACCTCCCCATGGGCTCCGACGACATGGGCCGCCCCGAGCCCATCCGCCTGCCGCTGGAGCGGGCGGCTGAGGACGCGCTGGAGGAGTTCGCCCGCGATGCCCAGGCGGACGCAGCGAACGCGGCGGGCCTCTATGCCGGCGCGCTCGGCAAGGCTCGGGGCCACGTCCTTCGCCTCTCGTGCATCCTGGAGCACCTGTGGTGGGCGGCGGGCGCCACGGATCGCGAGCCCCGCGAGATCTCGGCGCGCGCTGTAATGGAGGCCGCCGGGCTGATGGAAGCGTATTTCCTGCCCATGGCGGCGCGAGCGCTCGGCGATGCCGCGATCCCCGAAGCTGAACGCCACGCCATGGCTCTGGCTCGTCAGTTGCGGCGCGACGGCCATCCGACCTTCAACGCCCGCACGGTGGGCCGGACCATGGGCACCGCGCTCCGCGATCCCGCGAAGATGAAGGCCGCGTGCGACGCGCTCGTGGAGGCTGGATTGATCCGGCGAGTGATCAAGCCGGTGGGCACGAACGGCCGTCCGCCGCTGGATTTCGAGGTCAATCCGCTGGTGCTGCGGAGGGCTGCGGCATGAGCAAATGGTTCGCCCGGGCACGCTCCGAAAATTTCTATAGGAGTGGCGTGCCAAAAGCGTCAAAACGGACACAAGACCCCGCAAGGGTTGAAAGCGCCTCAGATGACGCAACTACTGGCACCCAATCGGATTTCGATGCCGATAGCCTCGCCGAGCGTGAGGCCATGGCCCTGGAGGGCGGTGTTCCCGCCCTCTACGCCCGCGCCTTCGCGGTGCTCCAGGTGGTCCAGCCGGCGGGCGTGGATCTCGACCACTGGCATCGCGCCATCAACGACGCCGGCCTCCTGCTCGACGCCCGGGGTGACGAGGCCGAACGCCTGGGCTGGCCCGACGCCGACGTGATCGCGCTCGCCTGGGCCCTCAACGGCGCTTCTGTCTCCACCCTGACCACCACGACGGCCCGCCTCTCGGACGGCCGCACAATCGAACGGGGGCGCTCGTGAGCGGCTGTGATCCTATTCCCTATGACAAGCGCGAGTTCGTCAGCCTGCGGGCTGCCGCCGAGACGATCGGCGTGCATCAGGAAACCGTCCGCCTCTGGTGCCTGCGCTACCACATCGGTCGCATGGTCGGCGGGCGCTGGAAGGTGAGCCGCCCGGCCCTCGCCATGTTCGTTGAGCGCGATCGGGCCGCCCTCGTCGCCTATGTCGGCGGTGACCGAGCTTCGCCAGCCGTTCGCGGCTACTTCGAGCGGGCGGGGCTCGTGCCCCTTACAGGAGGGCGCGCAAATGGCTGACCATCACCCTGCCTCGCCTATGGAGGCGTTGCGCCGCGGTGCGCTCGCGGACCTCGACAACGCCGCCGATTGGCTTTCGACCCTGCGGACGATCATTGAGCAAAAGCAGGGGATCGCGGACACATCGGAAGTGGTCTGGAACGGCGCCCAAGACGCGCTGTGGTCAGCTTACCTGAAGATCGCCAGTTACCGGGACATCCAAGATTGTGACGGCAGCGGCTAATTTCGTTCCAACAACTCCAAAAGATACAAGAGCGTCGATTGTCTAACCTTACGGGATCGTGGACCCTGCGTCCGTGATCCTGGAGGACGACATGGGCGATCTTTCATTCCACCGCGAACGGGAGGCGTTCGGCGACCGGATCGGCATCCGGGCTCCCCTCGACCTTCGGCCCCGCGTCCACGAGGCGGCCCGGGTTGCCGGCGTCACCGCGGCGGAGTTGATCCGGCAGGCCGTCGAGGCGCACGTCTCGCGCATCATGGACGAGCAGGCCCGCCCCGAGCGCCGGGTGGAGGGCTGAGCATGGGCCTGTTCGACGTTTTCTCCTCGAAGAAGCAGCGGGACCGGCTTCAGTCGGCCGCCAACATCGGCACCGACTACATCAATGCCGGCCGGGACGCCTTTCGAGGGGACCTGACCGCCGGCCTGGATCGCGCTCGGTCACAATACGGGCAGGCCGGCTCGACGCTTCAGGCGCTCGGCGATCGGTATCTCCCCGGTGCCAACCTCTACATGGACAGCCTCGGCGTGAACGGCGCCGCGGGCAATCAGCGGGCGGTCGGGGCGTTCCAGGCGGGCCCTGGGTATCAATGGGCCATGGAGCAGAGCCAAGACCAGCTAGACCGGCGCCAGGCGGCCCGGGGGCAGCTCGGATCCGGCAACACGTCGGCCGACAGCGTGAAGCTGGCGCAGGGCCTCGCGAACCAGGAATACGGCGGCTGGCAGAACCGGCTACAAGGCCTCGACGATCGGCTCTACGGCGCTCGCACGGGGCAGGCCGGGCTTCTCGCGAGCCTAGGAAACCTGGAGTACCAGGGCGGTCGCGACCTGGGACAGAACTCGTTCAACGCCCTCTCGAGCATCGGGCAGCTTCACTCAAACACGCAGGCGCAGCAGGCGCAGGCCAGCCAGCAGGCGAGCCAGAACATCTTCGGCGCGGCCATGGGGCTCGGGCAGCTCGGGTTGTCTGCGCTCGGGTCGGGTCTGGGAAGCGGCTTCTTCGGAGGCGCCAGCACGCTCAGCAGCCTTGGTGACAGTCGCACGCTCAGCCCCGCCGCCTTTGCGCAGCGCGCTTTCGGCTCCCCGATCTATTGAGGCCCGCCATGAACTCCAATCCCATCTTCGGCATGATCGCGGGCTTGGGAGACGCCTTCACGTCCTCCTATGCGGCGGGTGAGAAGCGCGCTCGGGAAAACCGTCTGCGACAGACGCTGAGCGGCCTTGCCGCGGGCGGCAACTATGCCGAGGCGGGGCGGCAGCTCATAGCGGAGGGTGAAGTTGGGGGCGGTGTCAGCCTGATCAAGCTGGGCGAGGATCAACGCCTTCGCCAGCAGCAGCTAGAGGCCGGCCAGGCGTTCGGGCAGTCCCTGAGCGGCCTCCTGGGTGGCGGCGGTGGGGGCGGCGGCTTCCAGGCTCCTCCACGGGCACCCGCCGGTTCCCGCGTCTCGAGCATCGGCCCCGACATAGCGGATCCCGAGGGCGTCTCCGGCGACTTCCTGCGGGCGCGCAACGCGGACCCGGTTGGGCCGGGTATCCGCCCCATCCTCAACCTGGCTCGGCGCGATGGCGGCAACGATTATGGAGCTTTGACCTTCAAGCAGGACGGCACTCCCGGCGGCTCTGCCGAACTTGGGAACATGACCATCGCTCAGGTCATGGAGTTCCAAAAGCAGATGCCGGCGCAAGGCCACGCCTCTACGGCGGTCGGCGCTTATCAGATGATCAGCCCGACCTTGGCGCGCGCCGTTGAGGCGGAAGGGCTCGACCCTGCCACCACGCGCTTTACGCCTGAGGTGCAGGACCGCCTTGCGGCTCGTCTCGTGCGGATGCGCGGCTTTGACGACTACCAGGCCGGGCGGATGCCGGCCGACACCTTCGCCCGCAACCTCAGCCAGGAATGGGCCGCTTTGCCCAAGGACGCGAGCGGCGCGGGCACTTACGACAACTTCAACGGCAACCGCGCGTCCGTGCCCTGGGCTGAGGTGGCCGGCGCCCTCGGCGGGCAGGGTGCGGCTGGGATACGGGTCGCCGGTCCCGGAGCCGGGCAGATCTCCGCGCCCTACACACCCGGATCGGGCGCCCCCATACAGTCGCTCGCGAACCTCGGCAACCCGCCGACCTCTCGGGCCGATGTCGATGCGCGATATGGGCCGAACGGCGCGACGCCGAACCGGCGCGCCTATGCCTCCCTGACGGCCGACATGCCGAACTCGGGGGCTACGCCGCTCCCCTCCGGGCCGTCTGCACCTGGCGCTGCTGACATGCCGGCGGTGGGCTCGGCGCCGGCGCAGGCCTCGGGCTTCGCTGTTCCGGGTGGTGGGGGTGTCCTACCGACGCCGCGCCAGGTGGACGCTCCGGTTCAGGGTGCCCCTGGCGGGCAGGGCCCTCAGCCGCAGCGCGGCGGGTTTGATCCGCAGCGCCTCGTCCAGGCCATCCCCATGCTGGCGCAGGCTGCCGGCAGCGCCGCTCTCCCGGAGGGGCAACGCAACGTCGCCAACACCCTCCTCGGGCAGGCGCTCAAGGCGGCCGATCCAAGCTGGTCCATCGTGGACCTCGGGCCCCAGGGGCGGGCGCACTACAACCCGCGCACCCGGGAAATGATCCCGATCGCTGGCACGGCGCAGACCTATACCGACCTGCCGCAGGCCAATGGCGAGATCCTGCAACGGGACGCGACGGGCAAGCTCTCGGTGGCCCGTCCCGGCGACAAGGGGACGAGCGACGTTCAAGAGTACCGCCTGTACCAGGAACAGGCGCGCGCTCGCGGACAGGAGCCCGAGGACTTCACGACGTGGAACCGGGGCAACAAGCGCGCGGGCGCCACGACGATCAACAACATCCCCGGGCAGGGCAAGTTCGAGGAGACGCTGGCGGCGAAGCAGGCCGAGCGGTGGAACGGCTACATCATCGCCGCCGACGAGGCGCAGGCGCGGCTTGGGGACATCGAGACCCTGCGGGAGACCTCGCGGCGGGCCGGCTCGCAGGGATCGTCGGCCAACTTCAAGGCGCTGGTCGGCCCCTATCTCGAGAGTGCGAAAATCCCGGTGGAGGGCCTGGATGATATCCAGCTCTACGACAGCCTCGTGAAGCGCCTGGCCCCGCAGATGCGGGCGCCCGGGTCCGGCTCCACCTCGGACATCGAATACAAGGGCTTCGTCGCCTCGATCGGGCCGCTGTCGAACAGCCCCGCGGCGCGGGAAATGATCTTCGACACCTTCGAGGCAGCCTCGCGCAACGAGCTCGCCCGCGGTGAGATCGCCACGCGGCTGGCGACGGGTGAGATCTCCCGCGCGGATGCGGAAAAGCAGCTCCGCGCCCTGCCGACGCCGCTCCAGGCCTTCCGAGAGTTCCGCAAGCAAAATCCCGACCTCGTGGGCGACGCCATCCGGCAGGGGCGGGATGCCGCCAAGCGGTCGGACGCGGGCGGGGTGCGGGTGGCTCCCTTGGGGGAGCGGACGCCGCTCCCTGACGGCTACTCCATGGGTCGCGTGGTGAAGGAAGCGCGCGACGCGGTGGCGGCGGGCCGAGACCGCAACGAGGTGGCCCGGCGCCTGGGCGCCTATGGCCTGAACCCTGACGAGGTGTTGCCCCGATGAGCCTCTTTGACGACGTTCCCTTCGCCGATGGACGGCAGGCGCCCCCGGCCAAGTCGGGCGGCCTGTTCGATGATGTGCCGATTGCCTCGAAGCCGGGCGTTGTAGAGGACGTGGCGCGCTCGTCCGTGTCGGGCGCCGGGCGGGGTGTCGCGGGCCTCTGGGGCTTGCCGGGGACGTTCCAGACTGGCGTTGATTGGGCGATAGGGCAGACCCTTGGTCGTGCCGAAAACTATCTCACCACTGGCTCCCCCACCCCCATGACCTCGGACGATGTGCGCCGGCTGGCAACGGAGCGGATGCCGAACAGGAGCCCAATCCCCGATCCAACGGACATATTCAACGTTGAGGCGGCGCAATCGGTCATCAATCGCGCCCCGGGGATGGCCTATAAGCCCCAGACCACGGCGGGCGAGTATGCCGGCACCCTGACCGAGTTCGCCACCGGCTTGCCCTTCACGGCCGGAACTTGGCTGCAAAGGGGTGCGCAAGTCGTCATCCCTGCCCTGACCTCCGAGACGGCAGGGCAAGCCGCGCGCCGGATCTCGCCGGACCTGGAGGGCCCGGCCCGCATGGTCGGGGCCCTTGGCGGCGCGTTCGGCACCGCTGCACTCCAGCGCCCGACCACGGCGCAAGGCATCTTCCGTGAAGCCATGGGGAATGTGGATGACGCCGCGATCATGCGGGCGCAACGCCTCATGGACGACGCAGCGGCGCAGGGCGTGCGCCTGACCGTCCCGGAGGCGGTCCAGCAGGCCACGGGCGGCGCCACGCGGCTTGCCGACCTCCAGCGCGTCGTCGAGCAGTCGGCCGGCGGCGGCGAGGTGATGCGCCCGTTCATGGCGCAGCGCGCGGGCCAGGTGCAGGCTGCGGGCGAACGTGCCACGGGCATGTTGTCAGATCTCGCCCTTGACCCCGGGACCACGGGCTTTCGCACGCAGAGCGCCGCCCGCGCTGCGATTGCCGAGACGCCCGAGGGCGTGGCCCTTGCCGAGCGGGTGGCCCTGAACGCTCCTCGCACCACGGCGGACGATGCCGGCGCGGTGATCCAACCCGCGCTTCGGCAGGCCTATGAGCGCCGCGAGGGGATGCGCTCGGCGCTGGCCGATGGGGACTATGCGGCGGCCCGGAACGCTCCTGCCAACGTGCCCCTGGATGGCGGCTATGGTGTGCGGGACGTGACGAGCTTCGGCCTGAGGCCCGAGCCGTTCGTGGACTTCCCCGTGCCGGTCCCCGGGGCGCCACCCCGGGCAAACCGCTCTGCCAGCACCTTTGAGGAGCGCATTGACCGACTCGCCGACGAGCGACTTGCGAGGGTCAACGCGGCAGACAATGCCCCGTCCACCCCGCTTGATCGCGCCCTTTCCGCCGCGAGCGCGGCAAGCCGTTCCGTTGGAGACGATGCCGCCTCGTCCATCGTTTGGGCCATGCAAAACGGGCGGCAGGATATCGCCCTGACGATCGTCGAGCGGGCCGAGCGTGCCGCGCAACAGAGCGCCGGACAGCGCCCGGGGTTGCCTGCGAGTAATCCGCGCTTTGCGGAGGCCGAGGCGGCCCTGCGTACCGCAGCACAAGAGGCAGCGACGGAAGCGGCTCAACTGCGGCGGCTCTACGAGCTTCGCAGGGCCGAGTTGCCGGCTGCGACGGTCGACACCTCCGGGCCCGGTGCCGCGCCCAGTCGGCCGACCGGCCCGGCCCCTGAGCCCCTGTCGCAGTTCATCGCCCGCAACGGCGGCATCCAGCTCGATGCGGACCTCGCCCATGCCGGCCTCGACAAGTTCTCGGTGCCGTTCGCTGGGCGGGTAGCGCGTCCTGACGGAAAGTCGCTCGACGGCTTCTGGCGCGAAAAGCTGATCGAGGCGGGCTACCTCCGGCCGGGCCCCGACGGCTCGATCGCCCGCAACGTTCGGGATGAGGTGATCGACCTCCTGCGCCGGGAGCAGGCCGGCGGCCCTCGCACTTATGCGGCGGGCGAGGCTGGATCGGTGGATGCTCGGGCTGCTGCCCGTGTCGAGACGCGCAATGCCGAGATCCTGGGCGACGCCCGGCGCTCGTTCCTGAAAGAGCTGGAGGACGGGGGCTATTCCACCAGGGGCATTGATCAACGGGCGGTGGACCAGGCGGCGGAAGCCCTCGCCTCGGGGCGGCCGGATTACATGGACGTATTTGAGCGCGCCGTCATGGCTCGCCCGGTTGACGAGTTCGTGGCACCGGCCACCACGGGGCGGATGATCCCGGACGTGCAAACCGAACGGATGCCGGTGGTGGGACTGCGGCCGACGCAATACGGGCAGGTTGATGCGCGGCCGGTGGTCGCCGCGATCGACAGCATCTTGGAGACAGCGAAGGGTGCGCCGCGGCAGGCTCTCCAGGCGGCTCGCCAGGCGCTCGCGCGGGGGGATGGCTCGATCGACACCACGGTGGCCGGGCTCCATGCCTCGCGGGAGGCAATCACCGACCTCATCAGCCAGGCCAAGCAGGCGGGCGCCGGCAACTCCGTCACGCAGCTCCGGGACGTGCTGGGGCAGCTCGATACGGCCCTGGAGGCGGTTCCGGCCTATGGTCAAGCCTCCCGCAACTTCGCGGCTGCCTCTCGCCCCCTGGAGCCGTTCGGGGAAAGCCGCGTGCCTGGGCAGATCGTGCAGCGCGATCAGTACGGCCGTGACTTCACCATGCCGCGAGAACAAGCGCCGCAAGCCCTGGAGCGGGGCGGCGCGTCCGCGGCACGGGACTTCAACGAGGTGGCGACGCCGGCAGCCCGGCAGTCGTTCGAGAACTACCTGACGACGCGCATCCTCGACGCGGCGACGGACGCGAGCGGCAACATCTCGGCCGATGGCCTCATGCGGGCCCTGCGGGACAGCGAGGACGTGGTGCGGCAGTTCCCGGGCGTCACGCGCCGGGTGGACGAGATCGCCACGGCGCGGCGCGGGCTGGCGCCCGTGGAGGCGGGTCCGCTCGGGCAGGTCGCGGCACAGAACGAGGTGCTGAAGCAGGCCCGGGCGCTGCTGCCGAACCAGCCGGCGGCGGGCATCGACCGAACGGTGTCCCAAACGGTGCGGCGAGTGGTGGCGAAGGACCCGGACGCAGCTCAGAACCTCGTCCGGATCTACGCCAAGACGGTCTTTGACGAGGCGACGCAGAACCTCCAGGGCGGCCCCAATGCGTTCGGCGGGGCGGGGTTCGCGGCGGCGATCGTCGGCAACCCGCAGCAGGCGCGCAACCTCGAGGCCGCGGTACGGGCGCTCCCGAACGGGCATAACCGCTGGGACGGCTTCCGGCGCTTCCTCGACGTGATGGAGGCCACAGGCCAACGGCTGCCGGCCAACTCCTCGACCTCGGCCAACGAGGCCATTCGCACGCAGCTAAAGCAGGGAAGCCCCCTGGCCGAGGTGGGGAACGTCATCCGCTCGGGCGGGACCACGGTGGGTCGGCGGTTATCCGACTTCTACGAGCAGGCGCGCCTCGGGCAGAACACGACGAAGCTGGCGGAGATCTTCACCAACCCTGCCGCGGAGGGGCTGCTACGGGAGCTGTCTAGGGCCCCGGTGGGGTCCGCCAAGGCTCAGGGGCTCGCGCTGCGCCTGACCTTCTTTGGGGAGCGCGCCGCCAACTCGCCGAACGCGGCGGGCCAGGCGGGCCGCTAGGTTGGTGAAAAGCGCCGTGGCGAACGCGACGACGACAATGTTCATGAACAGGAGCGGACCAACGGGCGGGGGCGGCCCGCTCGTGGGCTGCGTTACCATGCCGTATGTCATGCCGATGATCGCTGCGGCCTGTAGGGCTGCGATAAGCCACCAGGCGCCGCCGCGCCGCGTCGGCAGGGCTGGCGCCTCGGGTCGGCGGTATTGGGCCAGGAACGCGCTGTTGTCGATCCTGCGGCCCGTCACGCGGCCATGGACGGCGTTCCAGACCATCTTGACTGGGACGAGCGCCATCAAGGCCAGCCCTATCCCGACGAACCAAGTTTCCACCGTCGCCCCCACCGCTCGCATGAGGATCTTAGCGCAACCGGGCGCCCTCGTCAGTCCGGGGGAGTCCAGAGCATGACGACACCTCCTCGGGGCAAAGCATTTCCCAAAGGACGAGGTGGCAATCCGTCCGGCCGGCCCAAGGGTGCGCGCAACAAGGCGCTGGTCGCCCTCGACGCGCTTCTCGATGGCGAGGGCGAGGTGATCGTCAAGAAAGCTATCGAGCTAGCAAAAGACGGCGATACGGTTGCACTCCGCTTGTGCTTGGAACGGCTGATCCCTCCTCGCAAAGACCGCCCCGTTGCCTTCACGCTGCCGAAGCTGGAAACCCCCGCCGACGCCGTGAAAGCCTCTGCTGCGCTGCTGGAGGCCGTTGCCGGCGGGGATCTCACTCCGAGCGAGGCCGCCGAGCTGCAAAAGCTTGTGGACGGGTTCACGCAGGCCATTCACGTGCACGATATCGACGCGCGCCTGCGCCGGCTGGAGGGGGACCAGTGACCATCCGCACCCTGAGGCGCCTGGAGCGCATCGAGGACGGCACGCGCGGGGCTCAGGCCCGACCCGTGGTCCTCGACTACCCGCCTGACGACGGCGCCGATCGCGCGCACGCTGCGGCCGACGGGCGGCCCTCGATGCGACACGAGCCAATGTCGGAACGCGAATGGGTGGAGACCTTCTGTGGCCCTCAGGATCAACGATAAGCGCCTCGCCCGCCTGGAGGCGGTTCGGCACGGCGCCGGCCTGTTCTTCATGGCTTGGGACAATGCCGAGGCCCCTCCGGTCGGGCCTGGCGCCCTTGTGGTTCGGGCCCCGTGGCCCGGCCCAGGCGCCGCGCCTGCGTCCCGGTGGGTGGAGCCCCGCGGGCTTTCCCTGGCCGAGTTCGACGCCCTCACGCTGGAGGTGGAGCGGCGCGGCCTGCCGTTTCGCGCCGAGCGGACTAGCGATGCGGCACGGGCTCGGCTGGCGATGCTCTCCGACGAGGCGCTTGTGGCGCTCGCGTTCCGGGATGCCGTCGCATGAACCGGGCAACGCTCTCGCGCGTGGTGAAGCTGGAGCGCCGGCAGGGAGGGCGTCCGCTCGCCTTCTCGGCCGACGAGCTCGATGCGGTGCTCGCCGGCATGGAGGCCGACGTGACGGCTGCTCACGGCAGCCTAGAGGCGGCTGCTGCGGCTTGTGCCGAGGCTGGGGACGTGGAGGCGGCGCACCTTCTCGGCTGGTGGGCGCAGGAGCGGCGGGGCGGTGCGGACGTGGCGGCCTGGCAGCGTGTCGCGGCGCTCGTGCCATGAGCCGTCACGTCGGCTGATGCTAACAAATGCTAACATTCACGAGCATTGATCTGCCGCCTCCCGTCCCGGCTTTCAGCCCTAGACTCCTCGGGCGACAGAGGCGCCATGCCGGTCGCCCCGCTGTTAATACAGCGAAAATACAGCGAGACCTGCCCAACGCCGGCTCGTGGCGGGCGCGGGCTTCGCCGCGCTCATGACTGCCGTGATCGTCCTGGAGCGCCTGGAAAGGCGAATGCGGCGGACGGCGTGAGGCCGTGAAACAGAGTGGCCGCGCCGGTCAGCCTCGTACCCCTCCTGGTTGTCGAATAGATGCGTTATTCTCGCAATATGAGATGTAATGTCCGTTTTGGCTGTTTTGGCACGCCACTCCTATAGATAAAAATCGGCGTCTCTGGCGGGCTGTGAAACACGCCCGGGAGTGGCCGTTTTCAGGCCTCGGCGAGGTCCTGCCGGGGCGCACCGAACGCTTCGGATCGACCCTAGAACATCCGCATGATGAGGGGAGCCGCGACGACGAGCCCCAACCCGGCAAGGGCGAGGATCGCAGCGGCCTCGATGATCCGCCGCTTCATGCAATTTCAGTCGTGGGCAAGCCTCGCAGGCGCACGCCGGGTCTACCGTGGTTCAGGAACTCAACACCGACCTCTTCTAGGGCAGCTTGCACTTTCCGCACGGTGTCGAGGCCGCTCGTGAGGCCTTGTGGGCCCCTGGCCTCCATATTCCTGATCGTGTTCACGTTGACGCCCGCTCTATCGGCGAGGGCGTTCTGATCCATGCCGATAAGCGCGCGTGCTGCCTTGAGCTGGTTTCCGGTTGAAAGCACCGCCATTCCCTCGCTGAACTACCAGACTATTTTTCATACCTAGACGGCTGTTGACAAGCCCTAACCGGTTCGCTAGTTTCCATACCTATCGGACTAGGCAAGGGAACTAGCAAATGGCCCGCCCCACTTTCTCCCGCTCCGCCGTCATGAAGGCCGCGCACAGCCGCGTCGCCGCCTCCCGCGCCTTCCTCGCCAGCCTTGCCGCTAAGGGCTTCGCCGAGCCCGCACAGGCCCTCGCCCGCTTCGACTACCGGAAAGCGTTCGCCTCCGCTCTCGCCTTCGCCTGGGTTGCCGCCAAGCAGGAGGCCGAGCGCGCCGCCGACCCCATCCTCTTCGCTGCCGGTCAGCGCGCCTGGGCTCAGTGCGCCACCGACGGCCGTCTGGCCGCCTGATCCGGGGAGCGCACCATGGGCCTCACCAAAGCTCTCTACGCCGCCGCCTGGGACCGTGCCGAGCGCATCACCGATGCTGCCGACGACGCAATCCGCCTCCACCGCGTGAACCTCTCCACCCTCCTGCGCACCCTTGCCGCCATGAAGGCGCAGGGCTGCCGGTTCGGCATGGGCGAGCTTGAGGCCGCCATCGAGGACACCCGCAAGCTCCTCGCCCGGGTGGAGGGCTGACCGTGGAGGCCTTCACCTACCTCGCTACTGCCCGGCAGGCCCGCCTCATGGCCCTGGCCTGCCCGGTGCTCGCTCCCACCCACAAGGCGCGCGCCCGGTTCTGGCTCGCCCTCGCTCGTCAACTCCCGCCCGTGAGGCTCCCGTGATCCGCGCTCTCTCCTTCGCCTTCGAGGTCGCCACCGGCCTCGCCCTCGTCATCGGCGGCGCTTGGCTCGTCGGCGCCGCCTCCGTCCTCTGACACCTCGCAACGTCCCTTCGGCGCTACGTCGCTAGCGCCATACGAAAGATGCAAGCTATGGCTCTCCGTCTCCCCCGTTTCGATCGCAGCCACCGCCGTACCCTCCGCGAGCGCATGGAGGCCGCGAAGGCCGCCACCGCGCGCATCCTGCATTTCCCCCGCGCGGCTATCGTCCCGGCGCCCGTGGACCTTCCCGGCTTCGGGGACGGTGAGGGGGACACCCACCCCGACGCGGCTCTCCTCGCCCTCGGGCGTGTGTATGAGGCGCACGAGCGCAAATGCCGGAAGGCCAGCGACATGGCCCGGGAAGCCTGCGAACGGGTGCATGCCGCGCTCGTCGTGCCAGAGGCCTTGCGGCCGCGTGAGAACGATGTGGCGCTCGGCCTGCCGAAGGTCACCTCGGACCGGTATGATGCCGGGTTGGTGCGAAAGCTTCGGGCTAGCCCTCGCACGCGGGATGTGCGCACGCCTATAACCGACCTGAACCGCGGTAACCTCCCCCATGACGCTCACACTCGTGTCGGTCGTGAGCCCTGGCCCGAGGCCCAGGCCCGCGTTGACGAGATCGTTGCCGCGTCGGAACAGTACGAGGCTGATAAGTGCCGCCTGGAGGACGCTCTTGGCCTGACGCAGGCCGAGACCCTATCCAATGACCTCGAGGACGAGGCCACGGCGCTGCGGGCCGCTATCTCCGCGCTTCAAGCCAGCACGCTCGACGGCCTGTTGGTGAAGGCCCGTGCCGTGGTGCACATCTACGGCGGCGCGGCTGACGAGTATGTGGAAGCGGTCCGCACGATCCTGGGTGTCGGCTCGCCGGGTGGCGACATGGGCCTGACCCACGCCATCCTCCGCGATCTCGTGCGGCTGGCAGAGCGGGCCGGCCTGCAGCCCGAGCGGCCTGCCGTCGAGACGCATAACGCGATCTGGGCGGGCCTCGCTGCAGCTCCCAAGCCTGATCCGATCTTTGCGGCCATTGAGGCGCACAAGGCGGCGGAACGGGAGTGGCTTGCTGCGGTCGCGATCTCGTCCCCGCTTCGCGAGGAGACCCCGGACGGCAAGGTCGCCCACGCCCGGACCAACAACCTGAACGACGCGGAAAAGGACGCGCTCTGGGAGATGGTCTCGACGGCACCGACGACGCTTGCCGGCCTCACGGCGCTCCTGGCCTACCTGCCGACCACTCAGTACGTGAGCGAGCACAACTTCGATGGTGACGAGCTGAACGCGTTCCTCAAGACGCTGAACACCTCGGTTGCCTCCATCCGGCAGGAGGTATGACGATGGCTCCTGTTCCTGCCCTGCCCGACCTGCGCGCCCTGCCTCTGATGGACAGCCTTCTGCCCGGTCACGCGCTGCACCTGATCACGGACGGGGCCTCGTGGCCTCACCTCTGCCCCGGGGAGTTCGCCGTCATCGACACGGCCGATCGGGTGCCGGCGGTCGGGGAGCTGTTCGTCATCGAGTGGTCGAGCGGGCGCCGGGAGGTTGTGGAGACCTATCTCCTGCGCCGCTCGCCTCGGGCTGACGGCTCGATCCCTTGGGCGGTGGCGCCGTTCAACCGGCCGCGATCGCTGGCGGAGCTCGCCGAGTGGCGGGAGGCTGGGCGTCCTATGGTGACGAGCGAGGGGCCGTTTAGGCCTGAGCGCTTGTCGGAGAAGCTAGTGGGCCGGGTGGCCGGGATCTTCGCTCCAGCCTTCGACCCTTCGCTCAAGCGCGTCGGCCCGGAAGCCGAATGACGCAGTTCTCGGTCCGGCTCGGCTCAACCCCTTGAACCGCGCTCGGTCACAGGCAAGAGCCCCTTTGGGCTGTCTTACTCGCCGATCCCACTACGGCGCTTCCGCGGAGGCCGCCAGTTCAGCGCAAGAAGGTTACTCTAATGAGACAACCGCAGAGTGCTTTCTGCAGCTTTCATTTGGGCCAGATCGTCTGCCCTCGTGGCGAGCTTCGCGCTGCCTCCCACTTCAATCTGACGCACCACGAGCTTGTCTTGCGCTCCGCTCAGGGTCGTCGACCCATTGCCCCAGATCCGCAGCATCTGACGGGGCAGGTAAATCGACCCTGTAGTCTCAATCTCCAGCGTGGCCAGATCACCGTCGCCACTCAGCTCGGACGTCACGCTGGGGCCTGTAGGATCCGACGCGATCACAAGACCCGCGAGCGGCCCTGAGGTCATCGGCGATAGCTTGATCCGCCCTTTGCCGGTCCACGCCAGAGACGAGGTCCCCATCAGCAGAAACGACACGCCCGAGCCACTCACATTTGCGCTGCCATCAATCGTGAACACACCATCCTTGATCACGTAAATTCCGGGCTGGAACGTCGCGGTGCCGGCGATCCGAATGCTCCCGCAGTAGACACCCGGCTGGAATGTCGCTGTTGCACCTCCGGTCACGCTCTGAGCGGGGTATTGGCATGTCGTGCTGATCGAGCTGATGTCGAGGCTGGCAAACGGGTCCGAGTAGCTCTGGCAGCCCGTCTGCGCAGAGGGGGGGCTGCTTCCACTCGCACCACCGACCGCGCAAATCCTGCGTGCGACAACGGACTTGCCCCGGAAGCTCACGGACGTGCTGCTGGTGGCATTGGACCAGACGGTGCACTTGGGCGCTTCAAGTGAGCTGGCGCCTGAGGTCGCGATACCGGTGGGCTGGCCGACTGCCAGGGCCAGAATGCAGGCTGAGCTGACATCGGCATAGGTGGCGGTCGCGGTCACAGCCACCACCTGGGTGGGCCGCCCAAGAACGCCGCCGAATGCGAGGACCTGATCAGAGGTGACGTCAACACGAACCGTGCGGCTGGTGAGCGAAGGCGTAATCACCTTCTGGGCACCGCTCGCGAGGCCCTGAACAACACCTGCAGCGTCCAGCACGGCGGCCTGCTCCCGCTGGCTATTGGTCCACCCCGCACTAAGGGCAAGCGCCCGTGCCCCTGCCAGGGCGGCCGCATCGGCGGTTCTCTGGAGTTCAGTACGCTTGCGGGATAAGGACGTGTAGTCCACCGCAGCAGCCCCGGCGGTCACCATCACGAGGCTAGCCAAGCCGAATATGATGGCCGTGGCGCCCGCCTGATCGGAGGCGAATGCCTGAAACCGCTTGGGTGCGGCAGGCTGCAGGAGAGAGCGGATATGTGTGCCGTTCTTCATGATCAGACCCCGTTGACGCAACGGAACCTGTGTCGCGAAATCCTGCCAATTTGTGAATTCATTCGATGAAAGTGACGCACTCAACTTGCAAATCTAAGCAATATGTCTGGCGGCAGTGCGAGTGAGGCAGGGGACACGGAATTCCCCCAATGGGGTGGAGCGTTCCGCTCAGAATGGAGCAATTCTCTGGTCACCATGACGTAAGATGTGCCCTGCCGGCACGGCTCTGTAGTAAGGCGGCACAGGTGATTGTAGCCGTCTGCTCCCAGCGACGCAGACACTGTATTGCCCAGCCGGCCCAATCGCGCGTTGACACTTCGCGCGCACCGATGCCGATAGAAAGGCATGTTGTGATGCCTACTGCGCCTCCACCGAGGCTGCCCGGAGCGGTTTGGGCGATCACCTGTGCCTGTCGCGGCAAGGGTTTGTTAACCCGTTCGCGTGACGCTGTGTCTATGAGCAACGTCGTCCCGTTCAGGCGCCCTGTGCCAAAGCCCTCCTTTGATTCGTCCCCGACCGATCAGCTTCTTGCGAGAATGCGTCGGATCGGCGAGGCGGCCGACGCAACGTTATTCGAGGCAGCACGCCTGCTCGAGCACCTCGCACGGCAGGCACACGTACGCTCGCTTTGGGTCAACGCTGATCTGGGTGACGAGCAATCGACAGGGCTCGGAGGCTCAGGTCGGCGAAGTTCATCCTGCGCAGGCCCGTGAGTTTGGGGCAGCCCCGGGCGGTGCATTAACGTCTGTTCGGGTCACTATTGTTCTCTCTGAACGACAGCATCAGTATCGAGACACACCGGGCGTGCTTCTCTGGCGGTCATGAAGACCGAGAGCGCTTGTCGGTTCTTGAAATAGCACTCGCAGCTTTCCGCTTCGAGCCGGGTACGGTCCGTGATCGTGATGCATGCGCGACTGTATCGGATCGCTTTCACCTCCTGGAGCGCTACGCAGACTTCGCTGACCGTTTGGCGACGAAGGCTGACGGCCTCTGCCAGCGTGTCCTGGCGAAGGTAAAATGTCTCTCCCTCCACTCGGTCGTGCACCTTGAGGAGCCAACTGGAGCACCTCTGACGAGCCGAGTGCACACTGTTGCACGCGGTGTTCTGAAGAGACTGCGCGAGCATGGCTTTCAGGTACGACAGAAGGGCCGCATTCGCCTCCTCGGAGCCCTCTAGCAGCGCATTGAGCCGCTCAATGCGAACACGCCAGGCGGTCCCAGCGACCGCAACATGAGACCGTGCCAGAGCTCTTGATTGCCCCATCAAGGCCGCCCACCCGACAAGACCCTCGTTGCCGATGGTCGCCACCTCGGCACGACACCCATCATCAAGTACATTGACCAGGGAGATGACGCCGGTCAGTGGGAAGATCGCATGGGTGAGGAGATCGCCGCGGTCGTACAGAACTTCATCTACGACGAGATCAAGCAGCTCGCATTCGCTTGCAATCGAGGCAAGTGCTCCGTCAGAAAGGAGCGCCAGGACACGATTGCTCCGGAATTTTAGGAGCGCGGCGGCGGTCAGCATTACCGGATGTCCTGGTTGTTGTTCCTGCAACCGCGGCTGCGCTCATCGGCGGCGAAGCCGGATTCCTTGAGGACCAGCGGACGCTTTCACCGGCCTCGCCACTCCGGGTAGAGTATAAGAAAGCGTTACAATAATCCATGTTACTTTGGTCTGCAAGGGTTGAATTGCCGCCCGCCTCGCGCGACAGGGGAGTTTTGAGGCGCTTGCTTTACGTCGAGAGTAAGTCCCCGTTGTTCCTCTCAAAGGTTAAGCTTCACTGACCTGTTCTTAACCACTCGTAAGGAAATCATGTGCACGCTACCCGACATATTGCCTCGGGGGTAGGGCCATGCTGCAGTCTCTTTCGATCCGTGCCAAACTGATCGGCGCCTTCGCCATCCTGATCGCACTGATGTGCGGCCTCGGCCTGCTCAGCATCCATGGTCTTCGAGGCCTGAACGAGGTGAAGACCGAAATCAGCGGTACCAGCCTCCCGGGTGTACGCTGGGCGGGGGCCCTGGACGGCTTTCAGAAGAGCTACCGCCTCGCCATGCTCCGACACGTGTTGAACACGGATCCTAGCGCTAGGCGGGCGATTGAGGATCGCATGGCCGAAGTACTGACCGAGCTCGAGAAGGCGCAGCGAGCGGTCGAGCGCCTGGCCGCCTCCCCGGAGGAGCGCTCCGTCTACGACGAGTTTGTCCGCAGCTGGCAGAGCTTTCTCGTTGAGAGCAGGATCGTGATCGAACTCTCGCGCAAGAACCAGACGGAGCAGGCGCGAGATCACAACATGGCCAAGGCCTTGCCCTTTGCGCAACGGGTGGACGCGTCTCTCGCGCGCTTGGTGGAGATCAACAACCACGACGCCGAGGCGGCAACTCAGAAGGGCGAAGGCGTCTTCGCCTCGACACAGACATTGGTGATCACAGCGCTTGCGGCAACCGCTCTCATGAGTGCTGCCATGGCCTATCTCATCGTCCGCAGCGTCGCCTCCGGCATCGCGTCCGTGGTTGGGCCGATGCAGGCGTTGGCTGGCGGAAACCTCAAGGTCGACGTTCCTCATCAGGGCCAAAAGACCGAGATCGGGACGATTGCGGCGGTCGTGCAGATCTTCAAGGAGGCGCTGATCGAGCGCCGTCAACTGGAAGAGGCGGCGAAAGCCAAGGAGCTGGGCGACGCCGCGGAGAAGCGCCGCCTGATGAACGAGTTGGCCCAGAGTTTCCAGGCGAAGGTCGGCGGGCTTGTCGAGCACCTCTCGGCCGCGGCGAACGAGATGGAAGCGACAGCTCGGTCGATGTCGTCCACGGCCGAGCAGACGAACCAGCAATCCCGGATCGTTGCGGCGAACGCGGAGGAGACGGCGGCGAATGTTCAGGCTGTGGCGACGGCCACGGAGGAACTCGCGTCGTCAGCGAGTGAAGTGGGTGGGCAGGTCTCTCAGACGGCCAAGGCGGCATCGCGGGCCATGGACGACGCGCGGCGCACCAATCAGACCGTCCAGACGCTCGCAGCGGGTGCCCAGAAGATCGGCGACGTCGTGAAGCTCATCAGCGACATCGCTGGCCAGACCAATCTGTTGGCGCTCAACGCGACGATTGAGGCGGCCCGCGCCGGCGAGGCGGGCAAGGGCTTCGCGGTGGTCGCGGCGGAGGTGAAGACGCTAGCCGACCAGACCGCCAAGGCCACCAACGAGATCTCGGCGCAGATTAGCCAGATCCAAGGAGCGACGAGCGAGGCGGTTGAAGCGATCAGGAGCATCGGTTCGGCCATCGAGAGCATGCACACCATGGCCGTGAGCGTGGCGGCTGCGGTGGAGCAGCAGCAGGCTGCCACGCAGGAGATCGCCCGCAACGTCTCGCGGGCGGCGCAGGGTACAGAGGGCGTGACGCAGAACATCGGCCAGGTGCAGCAGGCCGCGTCGCAAGCTGGCAATGCCGCCGCGCAGGTCCTTTCGGCCGCCGGGGAGCTATCCCGCAACGCCGCTGATCTAAACCGCGAGGTCTCCGGCTTTCTAGGCGGGATCCGGGCTGCGTGACGGTGAGCACTCAGTTCCTTCCCATGTCACCCCCGCCTAGATCTGGCGATGTGGAGCGCGATCCCATGTTCTTGCTGTACGAGCACCTCAGTGCGCAGGCCGACGACCTTCTGGCCGCACGCGGCCGCTTGGACGAGATGAGCCGGGCGGTCGAGCGGGCCGCCGAGGTAAGTGAGGACATGCGGCTGGGACTTCAGGCGTCCGGTGCGACACCACTGCTGCGAAGTCCGGCAGAGGCCGCGTTTACAACGCTTCGGCAGGACTATGCCCGCTTGCATCAGTGGCTCGATGCTGCCGCCGTCGAGCTCGCGGAAGCAATGCGCTGCATCGTAATCACGCAAGCCGACGAGACCGGACGCTCGTTGCCTCCTATGACGCCATCAACGCGTGACTGAAAGCAGCCGGAAGACTCTTCTTTTTCCCGGATCAGGAACGCATCATGACAAAGCACGCCGTCATTCCAATAGATGAGGAGTCGATTGAGGCTGGCTGTTCTTCGGTGACCTCGCTCGAGCACCTTTCTGCCGCCCTGATCCAGGATCTCGGGACCGCCCGTTGCCGGCTCGCCGACACGCTTTCCGCGGTCAAGGCTGCAGCAGCGACGGCGGCTGTCCTTGGGCGTGAGCTTGCGGCGGCTAGAGCGGTTTCCACTCAGAGCTGCGATCATGAGGGTGCTCTCGCCAACTTGCGAGGTGATCAGGCGCGCGCTAGCCAGATGATCAATGCTGCGCTGTTGAACGTGCTCGGAGCGGAGCACCTCTTGGCGTTCAAGTCGGATGACGAGGTCCTGCTCTCCTCCCGGCCGTGAGAGCACGATCAAGTTGCGTCCGCACTTTGATGCCGCCACTCCGGCGGCTTGGTTGTCCGCGCCATCGTCAACGCAATGCTTTCGCGGCGCATCCGAGATCGCGTTGTTCAGGGCCATCTTTTCACGCGAGTAACCCGGCGTTCACACTCTCGAGCGCTACTGGCGGTGAAGGCCTCGTTGCGTATCAGGCCCTGAGCCCCGCCGCGTCCCGGCCTTCGCGGTGGGGCTTCCTATTTCAGCGTATCAACATACGCGATGGAACCACCTTCTCACACCTCGCTGGCGCCGAGGTCTCCAACTGGTCTGAGGAGTGGCGTCATGAGTGCGAGGTGGCCGCCGTGCTCGCCATGAGCCCAACGCAGCGCAAGTCGTTCTTCGAGGGCAAAACCATGGAGGACGGGCGCAAGGAGCGTGGGGTGGTCGACATCCGGGGCGCCGACGCGGCCGAGAAGATCAGGCAGGACATGTACCGCCTTGAGGAGCTGCGGCGGGCGCCGAAGCGGTGAGCCCCGATCACGGCAGGTGCGAGGTCAATCGAGCACCTGAAATTGCCGCGTCGGCATGCGGCAGCTCGCGACCCTTGAGCGTTATCTTGGCCTCACTGTCCTGGCGATCTGGAGACGCGTGTTGGAGAAGCTGAACGACTATCGGGGGCATGCGCGGGAGTGCAGGCGACTTGCCACTTTGACGAGCCGGGAGGACCACCGGGCTGCGCTCATCCAGATGGCCGAGACCTGGGAACAGCTCGCTATCGAGCGTGAGCCGAAGGTGAAAGCCGACGAGCCGACGTTAAGCGCCGATGGGCTCAGCGCTGAGAGCAACAACTGAACTCTCAGCGCGCTTCCCCGCTTCCCAGGCACGAGAAAGGGCGTGTCGCGCGCCATCGTCTGGTGTGAGCCGGAAGGGGTGAACTGCCATGGTCGAACAGTCGACGGTGGCCCGCGTTGACGCCGAACGATTGCGTATGAAGACAGAGGGCGGATTTGCGGGGAATGGGTAGGGCGGCAGTGAAGCCAGATCAGCGTACGAACGCCACACTGAGCGCGGTCCTGACCGGGGCTGCCCTCCTCCTGCTCGCATTCGTCATCGCGGGTGGCTTTGCGCCGTTCGCGCCAGCGCCGTGAGTGGCCGCCAGATGGATCGACAACGATGGAAACGCCTTTGTACCGCGTCAAACGGCTGGCCCCTGGCAGCTACGACCTAGAGCTCGGAGACGAGGTGATCGGCAGCGTGGTCCGCTCCGGCCAGGATAACCATGCGAGGTGGCACGCTGAGCTTCTCGCGTCCGATGCGACCCGGCCCCCGCCATTCACCGAGGACGAGCACGAGTTCCGGACCCTTGAGGAACTGGTTGAGTGGCTCGGTAACGCTGAGCTGAGCCCGAGGGGTCGGGGCGACGCGCGGTGACCGCAGGTGTTGTGCCGGCAGCAGGTCAAGCGACGACTAGCTTCACGACGCTCTGCCCCGCTGGCGCGTTGACAAATTCTCGAATGGTTTCAATCAGAACATGGGGCAAATAGGGCTTTGCCAGGAAGCGTGCGCCATTAGGCAGGGGCCCGTCTGGGCAGCGTGCCGACGTGACGATGATCGGTAGGCCCGGCCATTGCGTGTGAACGACGTGGGCGAGTTGAAGCCCATCGATCGAGCCCGGCATGGTGATGTCGGTGAACAGCACGCGCACATCCCGTCGCGCCCGCAGTATGGTCAGAGCCTCGTCGGCGTTCGTCGCCCCGACGACCTTGAAGCCTCCGTCGTCAGTCAGCAGTTCGGTCGTGAACACGCGCACGAGGGTTTCGTCCTCGACCAGGAGGACGACCACATTCTGATTGTCCGACATAGACCGTCTCCTCGACCGGCGCAGTCGGGAGCCGTGTGCTCAGGGCTGGGCTGTGGATCGCCGGGCAGCAGGCGGCGAAAGATCACCATAGTCGAGTAAATGACATATGCGAACCGTGGAATTACGGATGCCGCTCCGGCAGCTCGCCTTTCCCCTGGTCACCCACGCCGCTGTCTGGGCTCGGGCCGCAGCGCCGAAACCGCGTCAAGGATCAGGTGGTGATGGCAGGGCTTCGCGATCCAAGTCGCCTGCGCGAACTCGGGTGCCCGGTGTGTGCTGTCTGCGCCCGAGTAGACGATGAACGGCACACCGCGCTTCTTCAATTCATGGGCCAGCTCGATGCATGGTCCGTCACTCAGCTTTACGTCAAGAATCGCGATGTTGGGCGTCGAGGTCTTCAACCACGCAGTCGCTGCCGAACAGCTCGCAAACGGACCAGCGACGGTGTAGCCGACGTTGGTGAGATCCTCCTCAAGAGTGATCCCAACCATCAAGTTGTCTTCGGCCAAAAGGACGAGACAACTATCGCCTAGATTTGGGTTGGACATTAGGTTGCCCCAGGCGCTGGAAAATATCCGGGCGGGACAACCGTTGAAGCGCCAAGAAGCCGATGAGGAGCGTCGTCCTCAAGAGTGACTTTGACTATGTCATGGAATGTAGGTGCGCCCTAATTGATTCGGTCCGATCTGCGGATGGTGCCCCCTACTTCGCCATCCAAAAAGCGATGTGTGGGTGCGGTAGGGCAACCATGGTGGACATCCCTTTGCGCCCTACCAGGGTGTGGGTGTCATGCACACACCTCGAAGGTATGGCCGTCGTGGCCACACCCCAGGCTGTTGTCTTCATGGCAGCACCCCCACCCGTCCCGAATAAACGACTGCGAAAAACTGCGGGAAGGGCCTAGGGGGACGACACCCGTAGGCGGAGTGCCATGGAGCGCGGTTGGGATGAACTCAGCCACATTCCCCTAGGCGTGGCCCGTGACACCCGCCTAGACTCGCGCATGGAGGACAGCCCATGGCGATCCGGTTCCGGACATACATTCTCGATGACAGTGGGCGGCTCAAGCGCGTGCCGCGTCGGATCTCCGAAGGGCTGGTGTTCGGAGATGATGCCATTCCCGAGTACGCGGGCACGCGCCAGAGAGTCATAGAGGTCGTCGTCGAAAACGAGGACGGCCGACCCGCTCGGATCCTTGATGCGAAGGGGTGCTTCTGGACGTTCGACCACAGGGGATGCATCGATAAAGACCTCGAGAAGTCCGCTTGGGCCGCGATGCAGTTCGCCTTCGAAGGTGAGAAAGGATCGCGTGGGAAGATTGTCGACCTGCGCCCAGAGTTGAAGCGTAAGGCGTTCCAGAACGAGCACCGATGGGAAGTGAGCTCTGAGGATCTCGACCGCGTCGCCGCCGACCTCTGGCCCAACCTGGTCGACTCACCGGAGGTGACAGTCGTGAAGGGCAAGGCTCCTCGCAGACCCGCCCTGAGCCACGACGCGCGAGATGCCATCCGGGAGATCATGGGCAAGATCAGCGACATCGGCAGCTCCCTGGAGGATCTGTCCGAGCACGCACTTAAGGGACTGGCTTTTGAGGCTCGCAGGCTTGCAACGGCGTATCCCATCGAGGGCGGGCCCATATGGGCCGTTGTTGCCGGTGAAGCTGACCGGTATCGCGAGATCAAAGCGCGGCGTAGGACCGGACGAGGCCGCTGGTACGCCTGTCTGACGCTCTTCATGGAGGAAGAGGACAAGCACGTGATTAGGGAGATCGACTGCATCGAGGTGCTTTGCACGACACGCGAGGAGGCAGTCGAGGCAGTCCGTAAGCTCTTGGTCGAGAACGCGCACAGGGTCAGCGACAAGATCAGGATCGAGACTGACGTGTTCAGCGAACTGGAGCACGTGCCACGCGATCTCGATGACCGATTGAGCGATCATGATCAGAGCGGGCAAAGCGAAGCGCTGTAACGGCCTTTGATCGCGTGAGCGGATCCGAGATGGTCGCGTCCAGGGAGGCCACACCTATTGTGGGGTTCACGCGAACCAAGGGGGGCAGCACCATTGCCATCTGCCTTGGCCTTAGCAGATTAGCAGCTTTAGCAAGTGGGACGGGCTGAGGCTTCTCCGCCCTCCAGCCGTGTGTTACCGTGTCGGTGGACGTACGGCGTAAGATGCGGCTCGTCCACCGTGGGCAGAGTCGCCGACTGCCATCACCCTTTGTGCAACAGGAACTGTTGGCATGCGCATCCGTGCATGGCGTCGGTTCGAGCGCAGGCTGATGGCTACTCTTCGCATCGCGAACGAGCTCGCCCGACTCGCGCTCCTACTACGTCTTCTTCTCTGACACACCGCGCTCCGCAGAGGGGCGGGATAACTGCCCCTCTGCATCGGCGGGCTTGTGCTTTGCTACCGTTCGTAGTGCGCTATCAAAGCGCTCCTCTGATTCGTCGCAGCCCAGCTCGCGCAAGGCATCGATGAACCGTTTGGACTTCTCCCCGGGCTTCTCTGGCGGCTTTCTCGTCCGATCATGCACTTTGTCTACATTGATGACTCGAAAGGCGAGCGGCAGGCTTGCTTCTCGGCGATCTGCTTTCCTGCACTCCACTGGCAAGAGGCACTGGACCACATGCTTGGGGTGCGTCGCCAACTGAACAAGTCAGACGGAATCTATATGACGAAGGAGATGCACGCGACGGAATGGTTGGGTGGGCGTGGCCGCATTGCCCCGACATTCATCCCTATGGGCGCGCGCGCCCGCCTCTTTGATTTCACGCTCACAGGTATCACAAGGATACCCGGGGTTCAGATCTTCAACGGGTACGCACACAAGAAGAAGGAAGAAAAGCTTTTCGAGTATCTGATGAATAGAATACAAAAGAATATGGAAAACGCTGGTAGCCAAGCGCTTATATTCAGCGACGAAGGAAAGAGTTACGACTCAATGCTTCGCAAGCTTAGGCGCGTCAACTACATACCTTCACGATATGGCGCGCCCCGGAATGTGCCACTTACTCGGATTGTCGAGGACATCGTTTACAAAAAATCAGAAGCCTCTTACTTCATTCAAGCTGCTGATCTGGCAGCTTTCTCTTTGCTGCGTTTCAAGCACCCGACTGAGAAGCTCACAAAATATGGGGTCGATAAATCATTCCTCCTGTTAGAGCGCGCCATGGTGAAGGACGCGAATAGGAAGGACCGTTTCGGAATTGTCTATGCATGATGAGGCCCCGGGTCGCGAAACCCGGGGCCTAGGCAATGCCGCTTACCAACCTGCGCTGGCGCGAGCGCTGCAAGCTCAATATAGGCGCCGCAGTGCCTACTGTCAAGTCTTCAGCCCATCAACGCGCCGCGCCGATGTTGGTTCCCCGGTATTTTAGACGATTGCCAATCACGGCGCGAAGCGCTTTCCAAGTACGCTACACATCCTCAACACCGAGCGCAGAACGATTGTTATAGCGAAAATCAATGCAGCCAAGTAACGATGCAGGCGCTGCTTGCCGTAGTGCTGTTACGCACCCTCCATGCCGCGCTCGATTTCTAGGCGCCGCCGACTGAGGCCTCCTCAAATTTCCGGGCCCGTCTGCGCAGATGCTGGACGCGCTTTGACCCACCCATGGTCACAGCTCCAACCCCAACAACTCCTTCGCCTTCTGCTTGGCAAGGGCCTTGGCGACCCCCACCACCACGTCGAGGCTCCAAGCCCCAACCTTGGAAAGTCGCCCCTTCGTTTCCCGCCAGATCTCGGGGTCTCTGACAGCGTCGAGGAACTCATGGCCGTTCCAGGTGAGGCGCCGAAACAGGAACGTCCCGTCCGCACCAAACCCGCTCCCCTGAACTTCAACGAGCCCAGCTTCGGCAATGAGCTCGAGGTGATAGAGGACCTGCTCAACCGTGTAGCCTTCTACGGCAAGCTCCTCGTCACCGTAGGGGAACGAGACCAGCCCGAGCGGCGGGACGTTCAGATCCTCCAGCTTGATCAGGAGGGCCCTGATGAGATCCTTGTCGCGCTTCATGCGGGCTGCGTCCTATGATGTCCCATCGAGTCTACCCCAGACCCGTTTATAGCTTCACCCGTGAGTTTTACAGGGACGGAGGAAGCCCCGTCAGGAGCCAGCGGTGACATCAGATCTCGACCGACTGAATATGAGCGCCATGGCTTCAATGGAGCGAATGGCCGAAATTCAGCACCTGAAGGCGAACCCGGCAGGGTATTTGTTTGACCGCCTACGGGAGCGGATCAAGCTGTTTCGCCTCCAATTGTCGGACGACTGCGACATCGGAATTATCGCAGGTGGGGGAGGGGGCGCCTTCTACGTCGAGGAGGTGTCATTTTCCAATCCGGATATGCTCATCTTCCGGGGCCTCGACGCAGACGGCTACGCGATCGAGCTGATGCAGCATCACAGCCAACTGAGCGTCACCCTCACGGCCCTACCGAAGCGAGGAGATAGGCCTGCAACAGTCGGCTTTCTCGTGAACGGAAAACCCGAGTGAGGACGCGGAACGGGTTCAAGAAGGTTCAGCGACTCCAGCGCCAAGCCCGCAAGGTCGAGGATGCCCGGGCCGTCGTCGCGTCCAAGGCGGTGGGCTATGTCCGCGTCTCGTCTGAGGAGCAGGCGGCTTCCGAGTTCGGGCTCACCACGTATGGGTCGCGTTCCCGCTCGGCACGTTGGAGGCGTTGCGAGACAACAATAGGGGAGGGGCGGTCCGTAGCCCTTCGCCACGAGCTGCACCAAGGGCCAGTCCGTCGAGCTCTATGACCTGTGCGGGGCCTACTACGTCGACCTGTGGACACCGCTGGGGGCGAAGTGAGCGCGTTCAGCGTGCGGCCTCTTAGTCTGTATCCCGACCGAGGTTCACCCTCTCGCACGTTCATACGGCCGCCGATATGCTCCCCGCACATCAAGGAGCGCGTTCATGGCAACCGAGTCGCGAGAGCTTTACGCCAGCCCGAACGGTGACCGGTGGTACCTCGCCCGCCAACTCACGTCTCATCAGGTCTACGTTCTGCATGTTCCAAACGCCGCGTCTGGCGGCGGGAGGGCCCACATCGAGGTAGCAGCGTTCCTTGCGCGCTCAGGCCATACGCCGGAGCAGCAGGCGCTCCTGAGGCTGATCGGCATTCTGGTCGAAGGGCGCAACGAGGCTGATTGAGGCCAGGGCCGCCCATAGGATCAGATCACAACCATAGTAGGGGGAGGCCTGGCGCTGGATAGGTCGGAGCGCCATCGAGGCGTCTAGAGCGTTCTTTCATCCGATCTCCACACATCATCGGCCGCTTGGCCCCAAAAAAGTCTCTGCCCATGTGCTCGCTGGTCATCCATCATCGGAATGACGCAGACGCATGTCATAAGCGGACAAGCTGATTCCGGCCTAGACCCACGGCTTCAACGATTTTCTGTAGCTTAGGACGTGAGTATGCAAACCAGCCTCTCCCGAGAGATCGGTCCACCGTCGAGCGAGGTTCGACCCGAGGACGCCGTGAGGGCTGCCGTGGCGCAAGCGGAGCCCGGGACGCTGGTCCTGGTCAATTTCGATGAGACCCTATGGCTGCGCAACTCCACAGAGGAGTACCTCAGGGCACTGCGCCCGCGCCTTCTTGCCGTGCTCATCCTCGGGATCATCGACCTGCTCCGGCCATGGCTCATGATGCACGGCGCCGACAAGCGCCGTCTCCACCGCGATTGGATCCGCGTCGCAACGACCAGCATCCTATTGCCCTGGAGCTTGCTGCTTTGGCGCTCCGCGGCCCGGACGCGTGCTGCTGCCTTGGCGAACCGGACGCTCGTTGCGGCGCTTGCGACGAGAGCCGATCTCGACATCCAGGTTGTGACGCTCGGCTTCGACCGCCTCGTCAATCCGCTGTTGCGGAGGATCCTGCCAACAGCACGGTTGGGCGCCTGTGACCGGCTCTGGTCCGTGCAGCGCGCCCGGGATGGCGGCAAGTTCAACGCCACCCAGGCGTCGGTCGGACCCGAGCGCATCAGCCGTGCCATCGTCATCACGAACAGCGAGGAAGATGCTCCTCTCCTTTCAGCTTGCGCCCAGCCGTTTCTGATCCGATGGCCAGAGGCTCGCTTCAAACCGGCCTTCTCCCACTCATACCTCCCCTTCGCCTATACGGAACTCGGCAAGCGGGCAGGCCAGCGCTACATCCTGCGCCATGTCGTGCTCGAAGACGTGGCGCTGCTGTGCATCGCGTCGGCCTGGCTCATGCCGCACCCGCTACCTGGCGCGATCAGCCTTCTCATCCTCCATCTTTGCTTCTGGCTTGTGTACGAGATCGGCTATGCCGAGAACGATCTTGTCTCGACCAAGTACGAGGCGAAACCGAACCTACCTCCGACGGCGGCTGAGCAGGGCAAGCGCATGCATGCTGGCATGGCCTGGCTGACGGCCCTGCTCGCCTCCGCGCCGGCGATCCTGCTCCTCATCGTCGAGAACAGATCAGCCCTGCCGCTCGTGTCCGATATTGAGAGCGTGCCACTCGCCTTCATGGCTGCATTCGCCATCTGGAGCGCATACCTGCTGGCGTCGCGGGCCGCATACTGGGTCTACAACAGGGTTGCTACGCAGCCACGGACGTATCTGTATCCTGTGCTCCAGATATTTCGCACCGTCGGCTATGGCGTGCTTGTGCCCTTGAACCTCCTCGGTGTGCAGCTGCTGCTCGCTCACGCTCTGGTCCGATGGGTCCCCTATCTGAACTACCGCTATGTCGGTCACCACTGGCCCGGCCCGGTGCGCCTGCTCACTCTGGCAGTGTTCTTGATCTTCTGCGTGGGCGGTTTTGCTCTGGAGGGGTGGAGCTTCTTCGGTTCACAGTTCGTCGCGGCGGTGGCTTGGCTTTCTTTTCGAGCGCACGAGCCGCTTCGCATTTTCGTCGGGAAGTTCCGCTTCGACGCTCGTCAGGCGGGCAATGCCTAGAACCATTGGTCAGTCGAGGTGACCCCGAGATAGACGAGCACGACGGCAACGACCCAGATCGCTGAGCCATAACGTCTGTCCCAGTCCGTGCCGCGGCGGACACCCATCCAAGCGCCCCATATGAACAGGCTGAGCCCAAGAGCGATCCAGAGCATACGGATACCCTCGCGGGTGACCTTCCGTTCTTCGATTAGCACGACACGCTTCCGAGAGCCACTTGGGGAGCGCTCGTTAGGTGCGAGAGATCGCGGCAAGCGCTTCTATCGATGCCCGTCGCCAGCCTCCCACACTTAGTAGTTTCGCAGGGGGGAAGCATGTCAGCGCGACGTGCCCCCGACCGCGCGCTCACCTGAAAATACAGGTGAAATACAGGTGGATGGTGCATGTGCCAGCCGTTTAGATCTCCCCGTGTGGGGCGTCTGTGAAACCCTGGCGGCACCCGTGCCTCGCGCCGACCCATGGTGACGAGCGAAGACCTCCTCATGCCCGAGCGCCTGTCCGAGAAGCTGGTCGGGCGCGTGGTGGGTGTGTTCGCCCTGGCGTTTGATGATGGATTGCTGCGCGTGGTTTGAGTCTAGAGCCTCGCTGCGTCGCCTCCGCCGCCCACACCAGACTCCGATCATTCACGAGCGAGATGACAGAAAGCCAATCTGCTGAGCCCAGGGAAAGGGCCGCGCGAAGGGGGCCTATCTGCCCCAACGCCTGTAGACATTATCATGCGGCCCGACGTCGACGGCTACGTACAAGTCGGCTGCCTCTTTCCGCAGGATGATCCGGTCCCCTGCTTGTGGATCAATAATGAAGTACCCAGGCGCCCCCGCCAGCGGCCGGAAGTCTAAACTCGGGAGGGCCGGCTCTGTTTGAAACTTCGTAAGCGCTCGGATCGCGGCCTTCTGCCTATCCGGGGGCAGACGTTTCAGCGCCTTCGTAAATGTGTCCGCAGGGGTTAGACGGACCTTCATGCGATGGCTTGGGTCAGATACCGCTCGAGGTCGTCGGGGTTGTCGAACGTAGGTCCACTACGCGACGCCGGATCGAACTCTGCTCGTGCCGCCCTGAGGAAGGCAGCGTAATCCAGCCCCTCCTCATAGAAGCGGCGCCCAATTGAGAACATCCTGTCGTGCTGCGCTTTAACACGCGGGCGGAGTGCAGGCGGGAAGGTCTTCTCGACGCGCCTCATTCGCTTTTGAAGGCGCTCAAGTAACCTGAATTCCGCCTTCCGGCCTTTCTCGAATGTGTCGATCAGGCTAGTAAGGAACTCCACCGTTGAGGCCCGGTCAGAGCTTTCGAAACCCATGTTCCAGAGGCTTTCGCGGATCCGGCGACCGGTGTCGATCCAGATCTGAAGCTCCTTCTCGCTCTCAGCGATTTGCCGTTCGTATGACGCGGCCTCGCTCGCGAAATTCATATCGCCCGCTTCTCGTACGATCGCCGGCGGCGTCCATGCGAGATGTTTCATGAGCTCAATGAGCGTCGGGTCGGCAATCATCGGATCGGCACCTCTGGCTCAACATAGGCAATCAACGCCCACTCGTCACGTTCCGGCTGAACGGACGCTACCCATGGCCTTCCTCGAACGGCAGGGCACCGGATCCCCGCTGTCCCGCTATTTTTTTTAGCGACGGAAATGCGAGGGAGGAGTGTCCCGCATGGTGCACCCCTCCACGGAATGGAGGGGATCTGTTGCAGCGGCGCGATAGCCCTGGCGCATGGACCGCCCTAGCTCTGGGGCATGAACCACCCTACCGCTTATTCCCACCTCGCCGGCCGCGAGGTCTCCACCTGGTCCGAAGAATGGCGCCACGAATGCGAGGTCGCGGCCGTGCTCGCCATGAGCCCGACCCAGCGGAAGTCATTCTTCGACGGCTCGACCGACGGCGAGGGCCGCCCCGGCACGGCCGTGGGCGCGCCTTGAAGGAATCATTTGGCCACCGCTCGCTCTCGGTGTACCCCTGGTCATTGCAATGCTGACATTTGCTGACAACATCTGGCTAGCTGACGGCCCCGTTGTGGACGTCGCGGGTTTCCGCTACCCGACCCGCATGGCGGTCATCCGGCTGATGGACGGCGGGCTGTTCATCTGGTCGCCCGTGGCGCTCTCGGAACGGCTTCGGGAAGCGGTCGATGCGCTCGGGGAGGTGCGCCACCTGATCGCGCCCAACGCACACCACCACCTGTTTCTTGCTGACTGGCAGCGCGCCTATCCGACCGCGAAGCTCTACGCCCCGCCGGGGCTGCCGCGGCGGCGCAAGGACCTGAGGTTCGACATCGACCTGGGCGATGCGCCCGACGCCGCGTGGGCCGGCGACCTTGATCAGGTCCACGTTCCAAACCTTATCGCCACGGAGGTGGTGTTCTTCCACCGTGCGAGCCGAACCGTGCTGTTCACCGACCTGATCCAGCACTTTAAGCCTGGCTGGTTCATCGGGTGGCGAGCTCTGGTTGCTCGGCTCGACCTGATGGCCGCCCCTGAGCCAGAGGTCCCGCGAAAGTTCCGCCTCGCCTTCGTTGATCGGCCTGCCGCTCGCGACTCGCTCAGGCGCATTCTTGCCTGGCCAGCCGAGAAGGTCGTGATGGCGCACGCCGACCCCGTGGAGCGGGATGGCCGCGCCTTCATCTCGCGCGTCTTCCGCTGGTTACTGATCTGATCCGCGCCTTCCAAGAAAGTTCTCCGCGCGGCGTCGTTATCCGCCCGGTTGGCAGCCTTGTTCAGGAGCGCCTGCATAGCCATGATGGCCATACCCCGGCCTGCATATCCCCTAGGGTATAACCGTCATGGTCATACCTTCCGGCGGTCCCGCAGTTTTTGATGCGAAACAATAGCAAGGTGCGGCCGAGGACGGGCCGTGGTGGCCTCCCCTTGGCTAGGTGCCGAGCTAGCCGCACCCAATCAAAGGCAGGTGCGAACGCCGGACTTCACGAGGTCCTGCCACTCGGGTCCAAGAGCTGACTTCGCATCAATAGCCTGTTCCGCGCCCGGCTCGCCTTCACGGAACATGACGACCGAGAGCTGGCGATCATGTGACCCGGCTACGATCGTAGGGCCGGGAACATAGGTGGTCGTGGCATTGTAGCTGCCGTAGCCGCGCCCATAGTTCATGGTGCCGGCCGTCTGGTAGCTGCCGGGCATCTGAGAGACCGACACATTATTCTGAGCTGCGCCGCCGGCGATGATGTAGCGGTCATAGCCAGCGCGAATTGTCTCGATGGCAGCGGTTTTCGCCGCGACCCGAGCCGCGCCTTGTGAACCGCAAGCTGGCGCTGCGCCGGCGTCGATCAACATCGTGTTGGCTGATGTGCGAGTGGCTGAGGCCCCCGCACAGCCGCCCAAAGCTCCTGCGATCAACGCCACAACGACAATGGTTCTCATTGGTGCCCCCAAGCTCATTGAGAGGACCCTAATCAGACCCTGAGATGATTCGGGTTGTGGCGCTGCAACACTAACGCGCAAAGCGTCTTTCGGATGCCATGATGGCAACACCTAGCCAGGGGAGGGGGCTGAAGTGAACCGCCGCGCCTGTTCAGGGCTGCGCACCACCCCGGCGAAGCCCCTAACGAGCAAGTGTTAGGGTGATTGTTAGGGCGATCAAACCAGTCGTTGAAAATCCATCAGATTTGCCAACGACTTACACTGGTAAGTTGGCGGAAGGGGTGGGATTCGAACCCACGGTGGAGTTGCCCCCACGGCGGTTTTCAAGACCGCTGCCTTAAACCGCTCGGCCACCCTTCCCGTCAGGTGCCCCGGCAGCGGCGGCGCGAGGCTCGCCCTGTTTAGGGCTGGCGGTCGTGGGCCGTCAACAGCCGGCGGGGAGCGGGCCATGATCCGCGGATCAACGGATCCTGTGACCCGCGCCCCTTGCTTAACCGTTCGTTAACCATCTTGGCCGACTTCTGGAGACCGGCCTCCTTCGGTCAAAGGATCACCTGATCCGCCGGCCTCAAGGAGCGTCGCGGGCCGCGCCGACTTCCCGCCGCGGCCCTGACCGGAACCAGAAGGGACTTTCTATGAAGGCCATCACCTTCGTGACCCAGAAGGGCGGCAGCGGCAAGAGCACGCTCTGCATCTCTCTGGCCGTCGCGGCCCAGGAGGCCGGAGCCAACGTGTGCATCCTGGAGATGGACCGTCAGGCCACGGTGAGCGACTGGGCGGAGCACCGCCAGAGCGAGACGCCGGAGGTCGCCCAGGTCGACGAGACGCAGCTCGCCGACGTGATGCGCGTGCTCCAGGGCTCGGCCTACGACTACGTCTTCATCGACACGCCGGGCGTCGACAGCCCTGGGACGCTCTCGGCGATCCGCGCCGCCGACCTCTGCATCATCCCGTGCCGGCCCACGCCCGCGGACCTGCGGGCCTTCAAGCCGACCCTCGCGGCCATCTACCGCCTGGAGAAGCGCTTCGCCTTCGTGCTGAACCAGACGCCGCCGCGCTCCTACCGCAATCGCGACGCCGCCGACGGCCTCGCCGTGCTCGGGGTGTTGCCGGACGTGAACGTCGTCGCCCGGACGGACCATCAGGACGCCATCGGCCTCGGCAAGGGCGTCACGGAGTACAACCCCTCGGGCCAGGCGGCGCAGGAAATCCGCAAGCTCTGGGCATGGATCGAGAAGCGGGCTTCGGCCAGCACCGACAAGCGGACACAGGTGACCAAGCATGTCAAAGCCGCCTAAACTCAGCCTCAAGTCCATCGTGGCCGCGTCGGTGTCCTCGTCCGTCCAGGGCGAGCACGACGCGATCCAGCTGCCGCCCGCCCTGTCGCCGTCCTCGATGGAGCGCTTGCGCCCGCTGAAGGAGCGGGCGAAGCAGATGTCGGTCTATCTGGAGCCGGCGGTGCACGATCAGCTGCGCGACATCGCGCACGCCGAGCGCAAGAAGATGCATGCGCTGATGCTCGAAGGACTCGATCTGCTCTTCAAGAAGCGGGGCGCCTCGTCCATCAAGCAGCTCAACGCCCGCGTCCCCCGCTGAGGCAGCGAACGAACGGGCCGGACGCCCGCAAGCCCGCCTGGGCGACGCGGGCGTCCGGAGCCCTCACCAGGTCTCGACCCAGTCGTCGATCTCTGACCAGGGGTCCCGGAGCCAGGCCGGCCCCTCCTGCGGTGCCCGCAGGCGGGCGATGCCGCGGTCCGGCGCCGGGGTCTGCCGCCTCGGCACCATCTCGTCGGCCGGGCCCGTGCGGGCCACCGGCTCGCGAACGCGCTCCGGAGCGGCCGGGATCGATCGGGCGCGGCTCAACTGAGCGGGGGGCTTCTCGGAACCTGAGCCGTCGAGGCCGCCGACGCCGCCCGCAATCCGCCGGAAGAGCTCGCTCGGAGCGCCACCTCCGGCGAGCGCTCCACCGGGAACATCCCGGCGTTTGCCCATCCAGACGCCGAGAACCCGGCTCTCGCTCCAGCCGATGAACCAGGCGTCGGCGTTGCCGGTGCTCGTGCCGGTCTTGCCGTAGACCGCCGCGGATCGCAGACTCGCGCCGCGCCCTGTTCCGCTGCGCACCACCTCGCGAAGGATCGCCCGGGTGGGCTCGATGCAGCGCTGCGGGATGACCCGCGTGCGGATGGGGTCCATGAAGCTCGCGCGCACCTGCCCGCGGCCGTCGACGACGGCCAGCACGCCGCTCGGAGCGACCCGGAAGCCGCCGTTGGCTACGCTCGCGTAGGCTGCCGTCATGGTCATGACGCTCGTCGAGAACGTCCCGAGCACGAAGGCCGAATCGGGATTGGCCCCGGGATCGACGCCGAGTTCCCGGCTGACCTCCGCGACCTTCCTGACGCCGATCTCCCAGGCAAGACGCACCGCCGCCGCGTTCCGCGATTGGGCGAACGCCTCCATCAAGGTCGTCTGGCCCCGGTAGCCGACGGCGCCGTTCGAGGGCCAGTCACCCGTCACGGGGAGGTCAAGGATGGGGCTCGTGGGCTTCCGGCCGGCCTCGCAGGCTGCCACCATGAGAGCGAGCTTCGCCGTCGAGCCGGGTTGCACCTGCGACTTGACGGCCGTGTTGAACTGCCGCTTCGACCAGTCGATGCCCCCGATCATGGCCCTGACCCGACCGTCGCCCGTCATCATCACGGCGCCAGCCTCGTACTCGGCCGGGATAGCGCCTTGCGTCACCATTTCGGCAAGATTTCGTTCGGCGAGGCGCTGGCTGCGGGCGTCGAGGGTCACGAAGAAACGGACGGTCTCGCCTTCCTTCACGTGGTCGGGGGCCCAGACCTGGGTGATCCACTCGGTGAAGGGCTGTGGCTGGATCTTGAACGGCGGCAGGATTCCCGGACGGATGCCGAGCTTCAAGGCGCGCTGCTGCTCGGCGCGGGTGATTCGCCCCTGCTGCGCCATGAGCTCCAGGACGAGCTTGGCCCGCTCGTGCGCCCGCTCGCGCGTGGACTCCTTGAGCGGGTTGAGGCGCGCGGGCGCCTGCACCATCCCGGCAAGCAGGGCCGATTCGTAAAGGTTGAGGTCCTTCGGTTCCTTGCGGAAGTAGTGCCGGCTCGCGCGATAAAGGCCCACGATCTCGCGACCACCGAACTCGATCTGGTTCAGGTAGGCGGCGAGCAGCTCCTGCTTGCCGACCGCTTCGTCGAAGGCACCCGCATGCCAGATCTCGGCGCGCTTGCGCTCCAGCTTGCTGACAAGATCCGAGCGCTGGAGGTCGTGGAACACGAGATTCTTGAGGAGCTGCATGGGGATCGTGCTGCCGCCCCGGCTGAGTCCCCCACGCAGCACCGCCGCGAGCGCCCGGAAATCCACTCCGCCGTGCTCGAGGAAGCGGCGGTCCTCGACGGCGATGATCGCCTTCTTCACCGATTCGGGGATCTCGGCCGGCTTCAGCACCACCGGGCAGCGACAATAGGATTCCCAACCGGTCGCGGTACGGGTCACCATCACCTGCGGCGCCGCTACGAGGGTGCGGATCTCCTTCGGGCTCAGGTCCCAGATCGAGCGGCCCTCCTCCGCCGCGACGGGGGAGGGGAGGGCGAAGGCGGCCAGAACGGCGGCCGTCCCGAGAAGGCGTTTCATCCTGTGCCGAACGGCCTCCGGCGGCGCGGAACGCGCCACGTCCCACTCGATGTGCGATCGGAGAATGGGTTTCACAAGATCGGAAGATGTCGCCGTTGCTTGGGGCGCCCGGGCTCATGGGTTCTCCGGTGGACGATGGCACGAAGGCGTGCCGGCCCGGCATTTGGCAGCTTGAACCAAGCTCAGCCACATGCAGTTGTTCTCCTACGGGACTGCTGGAGCGGAGACATGCCCGATCGCACGACTCTCGAAGCCGAGCTGCGTGACCTGGACGAGCGGCGCGAGCGCATCGAGCGGGTCCTGCGAGGTGCCCTTGATCGCCAGCGCTTCGCCGGCGATCCACAGATCGTGGCGAATGCACAGGCCGACGAACGCAATGCGTTGCGCGAGCTCGACCGGCTGATGACCCGCTCCCGTGCGGTCGAGGGACAGCTGCTGCAGCAACGCGGCAACACTTGAGGCCCATGCTGTGGATGCTCGCCACGTTGCGGCCAAGCTGCCGCAATCTCGCCCCACTTCGACCGTTGCTGGGCGGACAGAGAAACGACCGAGCTCGGCTGTTTCCGGCGCGCCACACTCACGCTTAATCGTGTGATGGGGTCTTCTCCTCAGGTCCGCTTTAACGGATCGTTGGGAGCTGTTCGGCTAGCAATCGATAATCGGAATGACGGGGCGAGATCGCATGCAGTTCCACCGGACCGGGGCAGACGCCGCCGCGATCTCGCCCAAGCGTGCTGCGCTCGTATCGCCCACGCTCGTGAAGCTCGCCTGCGTGGCGGGTGCGGCTCTCCTGACCGCGAATTGCGGCTCGCAGCAGCGGGTGGCGGGCGGGGGCGGGATCGATCCCAAATACGGCGTGGCGCCCAGCCCACGCGTGGTCGCCGAGGGTGAGCCCGTGCCGAAAGGCGGCGGCCGCGATCAGATCGGGCAACCCTACCGCGTCGCCGGTCGGACTTACGTGCCCCGCGAGGATCGCAACTACAGCCGGGAGGGTCTCGCTTCCTGGTACGGCTCCGCGTTCCACGGCCGCCGCACCGCAAACGGCGAGGTATTCGACCGGCATTCCGTCTCGGCGGCCCATCCGACGATGCCGCTTCCGAGCTATGCCCGCATCACGAACGTCTCAAACGGCCGCTCGATGATCGTTCGGGTGAACGACCGCGGCCCCTATCACGCCAACCGCCTCATCGACGTGTCGCAGTCAGTCGCCGACGCCCTGTCGTTCCGTCAGGTCGGGACGGCGCGCGTGCGTGTCGATTACGTGGGGCGGGCGAGCCTCGCGGGCAGCGACGACCGCATCCTGATGGCCTCGCTCCGGACCGACGGCCGCCCGGCCACGATGCCGGGCACCACCCAGCCCGTCATGGTCGCGAGCGCCGAGCCCGAGACCCGGACGCTGCCCGTCCTCCGTCAGGCGCCGCAGGCACCCGCGCTCGTCGCGAGCCCCACCGTCGTGCCGACCCGCCTCGCGATGGCGCCGGTCGAGACGCGCGCCGAGCCGCCTCGCATAGTCAGCAACGTCCCGATGCCGCCCGAGCGCCCCTACGACCTCGGCCGCGCGGCAGCCGCAGCCGGGCCTGCGCTGCGCCTGTCCAACGCTCGGGCCGATCGTCCGACCGTCGCCGGTCTCTTCTTCGCGCCCGCCGGGCATGACACGGCCTCGTTCCGTCGCGACGACCCCTTCGCGGGCCTGGCTCCCCAGCGCTTCGTTTCCCTGCGGACGGAGCGCTGATCCGCCCCCGGGCGCGTTGCTTTTTCGCGAACGTTTTCGCACAGTCCGGCCGGCCAACATCTGGAGCCCGGTCATGCGTCGCGTCGAAGCCTGGAGCCTGCACCTTCTGACGATCCTGGGCTTGGCGGCCCTGCTGGCCGCCCCGCCGGCCTTGGCGCAGAACTTCCAGACAGCCGCCCCGCAGGCGATCCTGGTGGATGCCGGCTCCGGCACCGTCCTGTTCGAGAAAGCCGCCGACGAGCCGATGGCGCCGGCCAGCATGGCCAAGATCATGACGGTCGAGGTGGTGTTCGACCAGCTCAAGCAGGGCAAGCTCACCCTCGACAGCGAGTTCCCGATCTCCGAGGGCGCCTGGCGGCGCGGCGGCGGTCCGTCGGGCGGATCCTCGATGTTCGCCCAGGTGGGAAGCCGCATCAAGCTGGGCGACCTGTTGCGCGGCATCATCGTTCAATCGGGCAATGACGCGGCCATCGCGGTCGCGGAGGGTATCGCCGGCAACGAGGACAACTTCGCCCGCATGATGACGGCGCGGGCGCGGGAGCTCGGCCTCGCCAACAGCACGTTCCGCAACGCGACCGGGTTCGGGCATCCCGACCAGAAGGTCACCGCCCGCGACCTCGCCAAGCTCACGCTCCATGTCATCGAGACCTACCCGGACCTCTACAAGATCTTCAAGGAGGAAGAATTCACCTGGAACCGGATCCGCCAGCGTAACCGCAATCCGCTGCTGTCGATGGATATCGGCGCGGACGGGGTGAAGACCGGCAACATCGACGAGTCCGGGTTCGGCCTCGTGGGCTCGGCGGTCCAGAACGGGCAGCGGCTGATCGTGGTGGTGAACGGGCTCAAGAACAGCCGCGACCGCGCCAACGAGGCTCGCAAGCTCCTCGACTGGGGCTTCCGCGCCTTCGAGGCGCGCCAGCTCTTCGCGGAGGGCGAGCCGGTCGGTGGAGCGAGGGTGTTCGGCGGGTCTCAGCGCTCCGTCCCGCTTATCGCGAAGAAGCCGATCAGCGTTCTCGTCCCTCGCGGGGCGAACGAGCGGATCTCGGCGAAGATTCTCTACACGGGACCGTTGACCGCACCGGTGAAGCAGGGCGCCCCCGTGGCACGGCTGCGCATTACCCGCGGCGAGATCCAGGCGCTCGACATTCCCCTCTACGCGGCCGAGGAGGTCGGCGTGGGGAGCCTGCCGCAGAGGGCGCTCGACGGGGCGCTGGAGCTCGGCGGCGATCTGTTCCGGCGCGGCTTCGCGGCCGTCAAGGGCTCGTGATAGCCCTAAAGCGGGCCGGCCTGAGCGTAGGGAGCGCCCGGCATCGATGAAAGGGCTCTTCATTACCCTTGAGGGCGGGGAGGGCGCGGGGAAGTCGACCCAGGTCGAGCGCCTGAGCCGGCGGCTGCGCGACAGCGGCCGCGAGACGGTCGTGACCCGTGAGCCCGGCGGCTCGCCACGCGCGGAACTGATCCGCGCAAGCATCCTGGCAGGGGAGGGGAAGGCGTTCGGCCCGCTGGCGGAGGCGCTGATGTTTTCCGCAGCGCGCGCCGACCACGTCGAAACCGTCATCCGGCCGGCCCTCGCCCGGGGCGCCGTCGTTCTGTGCGACCGCTTCGCCGATTCGACCCGCGCCTACCAGGGGTCACGGGGCGAGGTGGACGAGGCGACGCTCCGGGCTCTCGAACGGGTGGTGGTCGGGGCGACCAAGCCCAACCTCACTCTCATCCTCGACCTGCCGGCCGACATCGGCCTTACCCGCGCGGCCGCCCGCAGGCGCGAGGGACGTCAGGCGGCCGACCGGTTCGAGCAGGAGGACATCGACTTCCATGCCCGCCTGCGCGAAGCGTTCCTGGCGATCGCCCGGGCCGAGCCCGAGCGGTGCGCGGTCATCGACGCGCGGGGCGAGCCGGGTCAGGTCGCCGACGAGATCTGGCGCACGATCCGCGAGCGCGTGGGCGTGAAAACGCTCCTTACGAGACCCTGACAGGATGAAAGCACCCTCGTCCGCCGAGATCGAACCCGACGCCCTGCAGGGCGCGCCCCATCCGCGCGAGCGACTGGTCCTGTTCGGCCAGACTCAAGCCGAGGCCTCGGTGCTGGACGCCTATGCAGCCGGCCGTCTGCACCATGCCTGGCTGATCGGCGGGCCGCAGGGGATCGGCAAGGCGACATTCGCGTACCGGGTCGCGCGCTTCCTCCTGGCGCAGACCCCCGGCGCTCCGCGACCGGGCGGTTCCCTCGCGGTCTCGCCGGATTCGCCAGTCGCGCGCCAGGTCGCGGCTCAGGCGCATCCGAACCTGATGGTGCTGCGGCGGCAGCCCGCCACCGAGAAGAAAGGACCCTCGACCACCATCCCCGTGGAGACGGTGCGCAAGGCGGTGTCGATGTTCGGCTCGACGGCGGCGAACGGCGGGTACCGGGTCTGCATCGTCGATAGCGCCGAGGATCTCACGACGGCCAGCGCCAACGCGCTTCTCAAGCTCGTCGAGGAGCCCCCGGCCCGCTCGGTCTTTCTCATCGTCGCCCACCGGCCGCAGAGCGTCTTGCCGACGATTCGGTCCCGCTGCCGCCGTCTGCTCCTGCGCCCGCTGGAGCCACCGGACCTGCGCGACGTGATCGGCTCGCTCGGCTCGCCCTGGTCGGAGGCGCCCGGCGAGGATGTGACCCGGGCGATCGAGTTGAGCGAGGGCTCTGCCCGCCGCTGCCTGGAGATGCTCGACCCGGCCCGCGCGCGGCTGGTCGAGAGCGTGCGCGCCATGCTCGACCGACTGCCCGAGCAGGACCTGAAACGGGTCCTGACCCTTGCCGAGAGCCTTGCCAAGAAGGACGCCGAAGCGGATTACGAACTGGCCCTCGAGACGGTCGAGCGCTGGATCGGCGACCGGATCTCGGCGGCCGCAGGCGCAGGCCCGGCCCGTCTTGCACCCCTTGTGGAGGTGTGTGACAAGATCCGCCGATCGGCGAGGGAGGTCGACGTGTACAACCTCGACCGGCGGCCGCTCGTCCTCACCCTGTTCGGCGATCTCGCCGACGCCGTCCGGGCGGCGGCCTGAACGCTCCCTTCACGTCCGGTCCGAGAGGCACGCCGTCCATGGGCGACAAGACCTTCTACATCACGACGGCGATTCACTATCCGAACGGCCGTCCGCATATCGGGCATGCCTATGAGATGGTATCGGCCGACGCGATCGCGCGCTTCAAGCGCCTCGACGGCTACGACGTCTTCTTCATGACCGGCACGGACGAGCACGGGCTCAAGATCCAACAGACCGCGACGAAGAACGGCACGACCGCGCGCGCCTATGTCGACGAGATGGCGCCCGTGTTCCGCGCCATGGCCGAGCGCCTGGACTGCTCCTTCGACCGCTTCATCCGCACCACCGACCCGGACCACTATGCCTCCGTCCAGGAGTTGTGGCGGCGCATGGAGGCGAATGGGGACATCTACCTGTCGAAATATGCCGGCTGGTACTCGGTCCGTGACGAGGCCTATTACGACGAGGGCGAGCTGACGCTCCAGCCCGACGGCTCGCGCCTTGCGCCGACCGGCACCCCGGTCGAGTGGGTGGAGGAGGAGAGCTACTTCTTCCGCCTCTCGGCCTACCAGGACCGCCTGCTCCAGCTCTATGATTCGCAGCCCTCTTTCATCGGTCCGGACACCCGCCGCAACGAGATCGTGAGCTTCGTCCGGCGCGGCCTGGAGGATCTCTCCATCAGCCGCACCACGTTCGACTGGGGCGTGCCGGTTCCGGGCAATCCGAAGCACGTCATGTATGTCTGGGTCGACGCGCTCACCAACTACGTGACGGGCTGCGGCTTTCCCGACGCGTCCGACCGACGCTGGCGCTTCTGGCCTGCGGACGTGCATATCATCGGCAAGGATATCGTCCGGTTCCACACGGTCTACTGGCCGGCCTTCCTGATGTCGGCGGGCCTGCCGCTCCCGAAGCGGGTGTTCGGCCATGGCTTTCTCCTCAACAAGGGGGAGAAGATGTCGAAGTCGGTGGGCAACGTCGTCGATCCGTTCGACCTCGCGGATGCCTACGGCGTCGACCAGCTGCGCTACTTCTTCATGCGCGAGGTGCCCTATGGCGGCGACGGCAGCTACTCGCACGAGGTGATCGTCAACCGGATCAACGCGGATCTTGCCAACGACCTCGGCAACCTCGCGCAGCGCTCGCTGTCCATGATCGCGAAGAATCTGGAGGGGAGGGTGCCCGAGCCGGGCGAGCTGACCGAGGCCGACCGCGCGATCCTCTCCCAGGCCGACGCGCTCCCGGAGCGGGCCCGCCGCGCCATGGGGGACTACGCGCTCCACACGGCGCTGGCGGACATCTGGGCCGTCGTGGCGGAGGCCAACCGGTACTTCGCGTCGCAGGAGCCCTGGACCCTGCGCAAGACCGACCCGGCCCGCATGGCGACGGTGCTCTACGTTACGGCGGAGGTGCTGCGGGCGGTCGGCGTCTTGGCGCTACCGTTCGTGCCGACGGCCGCCGCCAAGCTCCTCAACCTTCTCGCCGTCGCGCCCGACGGGCGGGTTCTCGCGAGGGTAGGGGAGGGGCATCGGCTCGCCCCCGGCACCCCGCTTCCCGCGCCGGCTCCGATCTTCCCGCGCTATGTGGAGCCGGAGGAGGCGTAGGCCCGCTCCCCGCGCCGCGCGGGGCCGGGAGGTCGTCGCATCGCCACCAATTGCCGCGTTCCCGCGTTGAGGCCCCATGCTCGTCGACAGCCACGCCCATCTCGATTACCCCGATCTCGGCGGCAATCTCGCCGCGACGCTGGATCGCGCGGAACGCGCGGGCGTCGGCCGGGTCGTGACGATCTCGACTCATGTCGGGCGCTTCGAGACCTACCGGGCCTTGGCCGAGAGCGATGCCCGGGTGTTCTTCACCGTAGGCACGCACCCCCATAATGCCGCCGAGGAGCCCGACGTGGAGCCCGCGCGCATCGTCGCCCTCTCCGGCCACCCGCGCTGCGTTGCCATCGGCGAGGCCGGTCTCGACTTCCACTACGACAAGAGCCCGCGCGACGTGCAGCGTCGGGTCTTCCGCGCTCATATCGCGGCGGCGCGGGGTTCGGGGCTGCCCCTCGTCATCCATGCCCGCGAGGCGGATGACGAGATGATCGCAATCCTCTCGGAAGAGATGGCCTCGGGCGCCTTCGGGGCGGTCCTGCACTGCTTCTCGTCGGGCGCGCGGCTGGCCGAGGCTGGCGTCGAGCTCGGGCTTTATGTCTCGTTCTCTGGTATCGTGACGTTCAAGCGATCGCAGGAGCTGCGCGACATCGCGGCGCGGGTGCCCCACGACCGGCTCCTCGTCGAGACGGATGCGCCCTATCTGGCTCCAGAGCCGCACCGCGGCAAGCCGAACGAGCCGGCCTACACGGCATTGACGGCGGCGCGGCTCGCCGAGGCCGTCGGCCTGCCGCCCGAGGAGCTTGCCCGCGTGACCACCGCGAACTTCTACCGCCTCTTCGCAAAGGCCGCCGCCCTCGACGGGGTCGCCGCCGCATGAGCCTGGCGATCACCATCCTCGGCTGCGGCTCGTCCGGCGGCGTGCCCCGGGTCGGATCCGGCTGGGGCGCCTGCGACCCCAACGATCCCCGCAACCGCCGCCGGCGCTGCTCGGTGCTCGTGGAACGCCGGAGCGGGGAGGGGACGACGAACGTCCTCGTCGATACCTCGCCGGATCTGCGCGAGCAGCTTCTCGGGGCAGGGGTGACGCGCCTCGATGCCGTGCTCCTCACCCATGAGCACGCCGACCACACGCACGGAATCGATGATCTCCGCCCGCTCGTCATCCAAATGCGCCGCCGTATGCCGCTCTACATGGACGCGGAGACCCGCGCCGTCATCCGGGCACGCTTCGCCTATTGCTTCGAGACCCCGCCGGGCAGCGACTATCCGCCGATCCTCGACGAGCGCGAGATCCACCACGAGGCGCCCATCCGCATCGAGGGCCCAGGCGGCGCGATCGAGGCGTTGCCGCTGCCCGTGCGCCATGGGACGATCGGCGCGCTCGGCTTCCGCTTCGGCGACCTCGCCTACGTGCCCGACGTGAGCACGATGCCCGAGTCGACGGAGCGGCTGCTGCACGGGCTCGACGTCCTCGTCATCGACGCCCTGCGCTACACGCCCCACCCGACCCACTACAGCGTCGCCGAGGCCCTGGCGCTGATCGAGCGCACCCGCCCGGCCCGTGCGGTTCTCACGAACCTGCACTCCGACCTCGATTACGAGCGGCTGAAGAGCGAGCTGCCGCCCTACGTGACCCCGGCGTTCGACGGCTTGCGCATTGATGGCGCAGGGGCGTGAGAGCTGGGTCCACCGTCCCCGGGCGCTCAGTTTCTAACCTACATTCCGAGCCCGTCGAGGCCCGGCCTACGCCGTCGGTGCGGCGCCTCGGGCCGATCGGCCGCGAGCTCGTCGAGGATGGGGCAGTCGGGCCGCTCGTCGCCATGGCAGGTGGCGGCGAGGTGTCGAAGCGTGCCGGCCATCGCTTGGAGCTGGCGGATCTTGTCCTCCAGCATCGCGACATGGGCGAGCGCGATCTGCTTGACGTCGTTGCTCGCCCGGGACCGGTCACGCCAGAGCGTGACGAGGTCGCGGATCTGCTCGACCGGGAAGCCGAGGTCCCGGGCGTGCCGCACGAAGCGGAGGATGTGCACCTCCGCGTCCGAATAGACCCGGTACCCGGACTCGGTCCTCATCGGGCTCGGCACGAGGCCGATCGACTCGTAGTAGCGGATCATCTTGGCCGAAATGCCCGAGGCGGCGGCCGCTTCGCCGATGTTCATCGCAGGGCCTCCACGGCCGTCCCGACCGGGGCCGGAGCCTCGTCGCTCCGCAAGGGCGGCGCGAAGCCCCGGAGCCGGAGCGCGTTGCCGAGCACGAACACGCTGGAGAGCGCCATCGCGCCGGCCGCGACCATCGGCGAGAGCAGGATGCCGCTCAGGGGATACAGGGCTCCGGCGGCCACCGGAACCAGCAGGATGTTGTAGGCGAAGGCCCAGAACAGGTTCTGCTTGATGTTCCGGATCGTCGCCTGCGAGAGCGCGATCGCGTTCACGACGCCGCGCAGGTCGCCGGACATCAGCACGACCTCGGCGCTCTCGATGGCGATGTCGGTCCCCGTTCCGATGGCAAGACCCACATCCGCAGCCGCGAGGGCAGGGGCGTCGTTGATGCCGTCGCCGACATAGGCGAGCTTCCGCCCACCCGCGCGCAGGCGCTCGATCGCCTCCACCTTCCCGTCGGGAAGCACCTCCGCCACGACGGTGTCGATGCCGAGGCGCGCTGCGATGGCCTCCGCGGTCCGGCGATTGTCGCCGGTCACCATGGCGACCTCGACGCCAAGCGCCTTCAGGGCGCGGATCGCCTCGGGCGTCGACGGCTTGATCGCGTCCGCGACGGCGATCACGGCCGCGAGGCGACCTTCGATCGCGGCGTAGAGCGGCGTCCTGCCCTCGTGGCCCAGGCGCTCGGCAGCCTCGGCGAAGGCCGCGACGGACAGCCCCCGCGCCTCCATGAACCGGTCGGCGCCGACCTCAACGAGGCGCCCGCCGACCCGCGCCGACACCCCGTAGCCCGGCACGGCCTCGAACGCTTCCGGCTGCTGCAGTGCAACGCCGCGCAGGCGCGCCGCGTCCGCGATGGCCGCGGCGATCGGATGCTCGGACCGCGCCTCGACGGCTGCCACGAGGCCAAGCACATCAATCTCCGCGAATCCGTCCGCGGCGATGAAATCCGTCAGCTCAGGCTTGCCCTGTGTGAGCGTACCCGTCTTGTCGAGCGCGACCACGGCGACATCGCGCAGGGCCTGGAGCGCCTCTCCCTGGCGGAACAGAACCCCGAGCTCCGCGGCCCGCCCGGTGCCGACCATGATCGATGTCGGGGTGGCGAGGCCCATGGCACAGGGGCAGGCGATAATGAGCACGGCAACTGCGTTCACGAGGCCGAAGGTCAGCGCCGGCTCCGGACCGAGCACGAGCCAGACCGCGAAGGTGGCGAGCGCAGCGGCCATGACAGCGGGCACGAACCACATCGTCACCCGGTCGACGAGCCCCTGGATCGGCAGCTTCGACCCCTGGGCCGCCTCGACCATGCGCACGATCTGGGCGAGCACCGTGTCGGCACCGACCCGGGTGGCGCGCACCGTGAAGGCGCCCGTCTTGTTGACGGTGCCGCCGACCACCGCGGCACCGGCCTGCTTCCGGACTGGCACCGGCTCGCCCGTGATCATCGACTCGTCGACGAAGCTCGATCCCTCGATCACCTCGCCATCGATGGGAACACGCTCACCGGGCCGCACCTGCACGACGTCGCCGGCCCGGACGCTGTCTGCCGGGACCTCGACCACCGCACCGTCGCGCACCACGTGGGCGACTTTCGGCGCGAGGCCGACCAGCCGCTTGATCGCCTCGGACGTCCGCCCCTTGGCCCGCGCCTCGAGATAGCGGCCGAGCAGCACGAGGGTCACGATCACGGCTGCGGCTTCGAAATAGACGTAGCCGGTACCGGCCGGCAGGAGGCCGGGCGCGAAGGTGGCGATCACGGAATAGCCGTAGGCCGCCAGGGTGCCGATCGCGACGAGGGAGTTCATGTCCGGGGCGCCTCGCAGGAGCGCCGGCAGGCCTTTGCGGTAGAAGCGAAGGCCGGGGCCGGCCAGAACACCCGTGGTGAGCGCGAACTGCAGCAGCCAGCTCGCCCGGTCGCCGATCGTCGCCCCCACCCAGTGATGCACGGCAGGGATCGCGTGCGAGCCCATCTCGAGCGCGAAGACGGGGAGGGAGAGGATCGCCGCGAGAATGAGGGAGCGGCGCAGGGCCTCGAGCTCCGCGTCGCGGGACGCCTGCTCCCGCTCCGCAAGATTCGAGCCGGAGCGAACCTCCTCCGCCTCGTAGCCGGTCTCCTCGACGGCCTGGACGAGGCGGATGACGGCCTCCGGGCCGCCGACGAAAGCGACGTTCGCGCGCTCCGTCGCGAGGTTCACGGCGACCGAGACGACGCCCGGGACCCGCGCGAGGGCACCCTCGACGCGGCCCACGCAGGAGGCGCAGGTCATGCCCAGCACGGCAAGCTCGACGCGGCTTTCGACGGGGTCGTAGCCGGTCGCGCGGATCGCTTCCAGCACCGCGCCCGATTCCACCTTTTCACCGAGGTCGACATGCGCCCGCTCCGTCGCGAGGTTCACGGCGACGCGCTCCACCCCCGGTACGGCGCGAATCGCCTTCTCGACCCGGCCGACGCAGGACGCGCAGGTCATGCCCTGGATCGGGATGTCGAGTGCCTTGGATCTGGTCATGGGGACCTCCTGTTCCATCATGACCCGGGGTTGTCGTGCTTCCCATGATGGGAAGGTCAAGCCCCGATTTGAAGAGGCGAGGGGGGTTGAGGCCCCTCGCCCGCGCGCCGAGGAGGCGCTCAGTAGTAGCGCAGCTCCGTCGCCTTGCCCCAGAAGACCCGGTAGGCGAAGGCCGTGTAGAGCGCGATCATCGGCAGCACGACCATGGCGCCGACGAAGATGATGAAGAGCGATTCCTCCGACGCAGCCGCCTGCCAGACCGTGAGCTGCTCGGGCACCACGTAGGGGAAGAACGAGTAGGCAAGGCCGTGAAAGCCGAGGAGGAACAGCCCGATCGCGCCCGCGAACGGCAGCCAGCAGAACCGGTCCGTCCGCGTCGGCAGGTGGCGCAGAGCCAGGTGCAGGCCGCAAAACAGTACGGCCGTCACGAGCGGGATCGGCGCGAGCAGGAGGAGGTTCGGCAGGCTGAACCACTTGTCGAAGATGCGGTCGCTGACGAGCGGCGTGACGGCCGAGACGACGAGGATGCCCACGCCGGTGAGCCAGAGCGTCCCCCGAGCCCAGGCGACGGCGCGCCGCTGCAGCTCGCCCTCGGCCTTCATGACGAGCCAGGCCGCGCCGATGAACGCGTAGCCCGCCACGAGGCAGACGGCGGTGAGCAGGGCGAACGCCACGTGCGGGCCGGTCCGCTCGAAGCCCACGATGTAAAGCCCGAGCATGTAGCCCTGCGACAGAGCCGTGATCGCGGAGCCGGCGACGAAGGCGCGATCCCACCACAGCTTCTGCCCGGCGGCCGCCTTGGCGCGGAACTCGAACGAGACCCCGCGCAGGATGAGGCCGAACAGCATCACGAAGACCGGCAGGTAGAGCGCGCCGAGGATCGCGCCGTGCGCCTGCGGGAATGCGACGAGCAGGAGGCCGACGGCGAGGACCAGCCACGTCTCGTTCGCATCCCAGAACGGGCCGATCGAGGCGATCATCCGGTCCTTGTCCTCGGGCTCGACCCGGGCGCCGGCCAAGATGCCGACGCCGAGATCGTAGCCGTCGAGGACTACGTAGAGGAGGATCGAGGCCCCCATCAGCACCGCGAAGGCGACGGGGAGCCAGACCCCGGGGGTGAGCGTGTCCATGTCGATCTCCGATCAGGCCGTGGCCGCGACGCCGGCGCCGGCGGCGGTCGCGCCGCCGTCGCGCACGGGCTCGGCGGCCTCATGGCTCGCGGGTGAGCCGGAGCGGCGCGCGAGGTAGAAGATGGTGGCGATGTAGGCCACGAGCAGGGCCAGGTAGACGGCGAGGTAGCCCGCGAGGGTCGATGCCACCATGCCGGCGCCGACCGTCTTGGACGCGGCCTGCGCCGTGGTGAGGACGCCCGTCACCAGCCAGGGCTGGCGTCCCATCTCCGTCACGTACCAACCCGCGAGCGTCGCGATCCAGCCGGCGAATGTCATGCCGACCAGGACCCGTGCAAGGTAGGGGTGCGGCTCGCCGCGACGCCACAGCTGCCAGGCGCCGAGCCAGGAGACCGCCAGCATCAGGAGGCCCATGCCGACCATGACCCGGAAGGAGAAGAACACGGGCGCCATGCGCGGACGATGCTCGAAGCTGTTGAGGCCCTTCACCTCGCCGTGCCAATCGTGGGTCAGGTAGAACGAGGCGAGGTGCGGGATCGTGATCTCGAACCGGTTGCGGCCGGCCGCGTCGTCGGGCAGGGCAAAGACGACCATGGGGGCGCCCTTCTGCGTCTCCCAGAGTCCCTCCATGGCGGCGATCTTCGCGGGCTGATGCTCCATGGTATTGAGGCCGTGGGCGTCGCCGGCGACGATCTGGAGCGGGATGAGCACGGCGCCGAGCACGATGCCGGTGCGCAGGGCCGCCATGACGCCGGGCGCGCGGTCGCCTCGCAGGAAACGGAAGGCCGAAACGCCCGCGATGAGGAAAGCCGCGGTCAGGCCCGAGGCCAGGAGCATGTGGACGACGCGGTAGGGCATCGACGGGTTGAACACGATCGCCCACCAGTCGGTCGCGTGGACGACCCCCTCGCGCAGCTCGTAGCCGGCGGGCGTCTGCATCCACGAGTTCAGGACGAGGATCCAAAACGCCGACAGGGTCGTGCCGCCCGCGACGAGCACGGTCGCGAAGGTGTGGACGCGGTTGGAGACGCGGTTGTACCCGAACAGCATGACCCCGAGGAACGACGCCTCCAGGAAGAACGCCGTGAGGACCTCGTAGGCGAGCAGCGGACCCGCCACGTTGCCGACCGTGTTCATGAAGCCCGGCCAGTTCGTTCCGAATTGGAAGGACATCGTGATGCCCGAGACGACGCCCAGCGCAAAGGTGAGGGCGAAGACCTTCACCCAGAACTTGTAGGCGTCCATCCAGCGGTCCTCGCCGGTGGCGTTGAACCGCAGCTTGAAGAACAGCAGCACCCAGCCCAGAGCGATGGTGATCGTGGGAAACAGGATGTGGAAGGAGATGTTCGCGCCGAACTGGATGCGCGCAAGCGTGAGGGCGTCCATGACGATCACTCGCTGTCGGGGGAGGGGGTCCGGCGGGCACCCTTGCGCCCGCCGGGGAGGACCATCAGCCGGTCCTTCATCTCAAGGATCTTCTGCACCTTGGAGCCGAGGCTCAGGAGCTGCACGAGGCGCTCCGTCTCAAGCCGGCGCATGTCGGCGTACCAGGCCGTGAGGAGCTCGAAGAGGTCGTGCATCTCGCGCATGCGTTCCTGCGCATGGCGCTCCTCGACGCTCGCGGGCTCCTGCATCAGGACCTCGCGCAGCAGCGTCATGGTCGGGTCGACCTCGCGCTTCTTGCGCTCCTCGGCCAACGTCCTGACGATCTGCCAGATGTCGTCGGGGGTCGTGAAATAGTCCCGCCGGTCGCCCGGCTTGTGCTGAAGGCGCACGAGGTTCCAGGCCTGGAGCTCCTTCAGGCCCATGCTGACGTTCGAGCGCGAGACGCCGAGGCGCTCGACAATGTCCTCGGCGTTCAGGGGCTCGGCGCTGACATAGAGAAGCGCGTAGATCTGCCCGACGGTGCGGTTGATCCCCCAGCGGGATCCCATCTCGCCGAAATGCAGCACGAAGGTCTGGACGAGCGGGGGAAGGTTCACGGCCGTTTCCTACGTTTCAGAACTTTCTGAAATATCGGATGGGGCAGGGCGCTGCGAAAGCGGCGAGATGTCGCGAGCGTGAGCATTTTGCGGGGTTCTGGACGCCCGTGAACGCCCCTTGTGTTGCGACGTTGACGCCCATTAGACAGGCACCTTGCTCAACCTCGCGGCAGACCGAACGATGCAGCCACCCGGCCCTCACCCCGTCCCGACGCCGGCCCGGAGCCTGGCATGAGCCTTGAGCCCGCGACGATCGCGCTTCTCGCCGGTTCCGGCCTCCTGGCCGGAATGGTCAATGCTCTGGCGGGCGGCGGGACGTTCTTCACCTTCGGAGCCCTCATGGCGGCGGGGCTACCGCCGGTCGTCGCGAATGCCACGAGCGCCGTCGCGGTCAGCCCGGCGAACCTGTCGAGCTCGTGGGCTTACCGGCGGGAAATCGGCGCCAACCTTCGCCGTTTCGCCGTGCTCTCGGTCTTGAGCCTCATCGGCGGGACCATCGGCGCCTATATCCTCACGCAGACCCGCAACGAGGCCTTCCGGCAGGTCGTACCGTGGCTTTTGCTGTTCGCAACGCTGCTGTTCGCGGCAAGCCCGTGGATCGTCCGGCAGGCCCGCGCCCTGGCTCGCCCGGGCTCGTCGGGCCGCTCGGCCAATGCGATCGGCCTGGGGTTTCAGCTCCTGGTGTCCGTCTATGGCGGCTTCTTCGGAGCCGGCATGGGCATCGTGATGCTGGCGGCGCTCGCAATCACCGAGGGCGACAATTTCCACCGGATCAACGCCGCCAAGAACCTGTGCTCGACCGTGATCCAGCTCAGCGCGGTGGTGCTGTTCATCGCGGCGGGTCTCGTGAGCTGGCCCGAGACGCTCGTCGTTGGCGCGGCCTCGATCGTCGGCGGCTATACGGGCGTAGCCTTCGGCCGCCGACTGCCGGCTGCCACGATCCGCTATCTCGTGATTGCGGTCGGCGCCGCGCTGACCGCGTACTTCTTCATTCGCTAAGCCGATAGCCACGGACCCGCGCAGGGCAGGGTGGTTGTCAGGAGGATACGGATCGACAGCCGCCGACCTGGTTAGACGACCCCATCCAGCCTCCCGAGTTCTATTCGCATAAGATATATTATGGAACTTAGTCCTGTGAGCAGCCGGGTCCGGGGCTGTCCGCCGTGCGTCATCCTCATTCCCAAGGACGTCTGACCGTTCAATCCTGCCGCAGGCTGCGCTACACCGGATCCATGACCTTCTCGGCACTCGACTCCCAACTCCTCGGCCCCCTTTTCGCAAGCGACGCGATGCGCGACGTGTTTTCCGACGAGGCACGCGTCGCGGCCATGGTGACGGCCGAGGCCGCGCTCGCCCGGGCGCAGGCGCGCTTCGGGCTCGTGCCGGACGGCCTGGCGGACGCGATCGCCGCGGTCGGTGCCCGCGACCTCGACCCGGCCGCCCTGGGTGCCGCCACGGCGGTCGTGGGCGTCCCGGTCATCCCGTTCCTCAAGGCGCTCCAGTCGCGGCTCCCGGCCGATCTCGAGCCCCATGTCCACAAGGGCGCGACCACGCAGGACATCGCCGACACGGCGCTCGTCATCCAGCTGCGAGCGGGCTTGCGTCTGATCGCGCACGAGCTCGGCCGTGTCCTGCTGGGGCTGGAGCGCCTTGCCGGACGGCACCGCGCAACGCCCTGCGCTGGCCGAACCTACGGTCAGCACGCGGCGCCGGTGACGTTCGGCTTCAAGGCCGCGGTCTGGGCCACGGGCATTGCGGATGTGGCGGCGCGGCTGCCCGGCCTCGTGGAGCGCAGCCTTGTCCCGTCGCTCGGCGGCCCGGTCGGCACCTTCGCCGCGATGGGCGGCCACGGACCCGCCGTGCTCGATGCCTTCGCGGCGGAGCTCGGCTTCCGGGCACCGCCGCTCGCCTGGCATACGCGCCGTGCAGCCTTGAGCGAGATCGGAACATGGGTCGCCATGCTTCTGGGGGCGCTTGGAAAATTTGCGGGCGACGTAGCTCATCTCGCGACGACGGAAGTCGGGGAGGTGGCAGAACCAGCCATGCCGGGGCGCGGTGGGTCCTCGGCCATGCCCCACAAGCGCAACCCAGTCGGGGCGACGTTGATCCTGTCCGCAGGCATGGCAGCGAAGGGTCATGTCGTGACGCTGCTCGACGCCATGGTGGCGGCCCACGAAAGGCCGGCGGGGGCCTGGCATGCGGAGTGGCACGCCCTCCCCTCCCTGTTCGGCCTCGCGTCGGGCGCGCTGCGGGAGGCGGCGCTCCTGGCCGAGGGCCTCGTCGTCGACGCGGAGCGCATGAGCGCTAACCTCCAGATCACCCGCGGCCTCCTCTTCGCCGATGCCGTCGCCGGGCGTCTTGCGGGCGTTCTGGGACGCGAGGCGGCGCATGCGGCGGTGGAACGGGCCGCCCAGCGGGTACGCGGCGGGACGCCGTCGCTGGAGGCGGCGCTGCGGGACGACGCGGCCCTTGCCGCGCTCCCGCCCGATCTGCTTGACACCTCGGGTGACCTCGAAGGGGCCGTCGAGGCGGCAAGTCTCTGGGTCGACCGTGCGCTTCCGACTTGTGCGAGGGCACGGGCGGAACTCGCGGCACTCGCCTGAAATCGCTTGCGAGTCAGGGCTCCGCGAGCACGAAGGCTGGGGCATCCCAGGTCTGGAACGGGCGCTTCTCGACACGCTTCAAGACCAGGCCTGCAGCCTGTGCGAAGCGGGCCAGGTCGGCTCGATCCTCCGGAATGCTCCGTCCGTATGAGGCGTTGAGAATCAGGACGGCGCCAGCCGGCCGCAGAACCCGTGCGGCCTCGGCGACATGCCCGCCGGCCAGATCCTCTCCGGAGAGCTGGAGATAGGGAAAGCTGTCGACGAAGACCACGAGGTCCATGGTTCTCGTCCCGATCCCGGCAAGATCGCGGCCGCCGCTCACCGCGAAACGCAGGTTCGGGACAGCAGCACAGCGGCGCTCGGCTTCGGCGATCATCCCGGGCGAGATGTCGAGGCCGATGATCTCGCCGACATGGGGTGCTAGGCGCGCGCCAAGACGCCCGATGCCGCAACCCACGTCGAGCACCGCACGGTTAGGCCCGATCAGCTCCCAGTCGCGCATGCGCCCGACGATCTCATCCGTCGCCGTCGCGAGGAGGCTCGGGTTGCCCAGCGAGTAGAGGGCGACGCTGCCCTCGGGCGAGGCTTGCACCGCGTTGTCGAAGAGGCGAGCCCAATGGGCGACCGGGTCGTCATGCGGCGCCTCGTGCGCCACGGCATCGATCACGGTCCGGACGACATGCCAGGCGCCGGGCTCACGATCCATGAGGTTCGACACGGCGGCCAGGGGCTCGGAGGGCGCGTTCCGGAGAGCCTCATCCAACGCTCTCCGGGCTTGCCCTGGGCCCGATGCTTCCATCAGCAGGCGCATGGCGATTACAGCCGGGGGCAGGCCGCCTGACGCCGCGTCCGCCAGGAGTTCCGCGAGGCGTTCGTCCTCAGACATGGGCGCCCTGCCGCGTCAGGACTCGGCGCATCGACCATCGGTCGACGGCACCCCACTCGTATTTGTAGGGTTCCTGGCCTCGCAGGAAGTGGAACTCCCCGGCGCCCGCCTGAGCCGCCGAGTCGATCGCATGGCCGACGAGGAGGGTGCCGGGACTCTCGAAGGCGAAGGCTGGGTCGAAGCCCCCGAGATAGGCGTAGGCCCGCCGGGCGTCCGCCAATCCGTAATAGGCGCCGACCACCCTCCCCTCCAGTCTCATCAGCGCGAAACGTGCAAGGCCCGCGCGGTGCAGGGCGGGGGCCGCCGCGCGGTGAAATCGCCGCACGGGATCTTCGGCCAGGACGCCCCCCTCCCCCCGCGTCGCCCACCGTGCGCCGTGCAGATCGAAGAGCGCGTCGAGGAAGGCGTCGATCCCGTCCGCCTCCACGCTCTCGATGGAGAAGCCGGCCCTCCGGGCGGCTCGGTTTTGCGCCATCCGGAGCTTTCGCCGCTTCCCCGCCGGCACCGGCGCGGCGGTGAGGTCGAGCACGGGGCAGGCGCATTGCCGCTCCGTGGCGTCGCTCATCCCTGGCCCCGCCCGAAGCGTGAGAGCGGCGGCACCGGGAGCGAGGTCTTCAAGGCTCAAACTGTCCCAGCCCTCGATCTGAGCGGCCGCATGCACGATGGCGAGGGCGGCGTCCCCGCGAAGGGGATCCCGGAGGATATCGCCGTAGTCGCTCAGCCCGATGCCGAGGGGCAGCAAGCGCCGTCCATGAGCCCCGTCCTCGCGGTAGAACGGTGCGAGGGCGACAAGCCGCCCGGCGTCGCGAACCGCGATCGCTCGCAACTCGCCCGGGGCGAACACCTGCCACCAGGGCAGGAGCCACGCGGGCGACTGGAACGGCGTGGCGCTCTCGCAGCGGCGCCATAGCTTCCACCACTCGGCTTCCAGCGCTGTTAGGCCGTCGGCAGTCCTGATCACGTCGGCGGTGAGGTCGCTCATGCCGCGCCAGCCCGCCGCTGATCGGCGAGCTCCCGGTAGAGAGACAGATAACGCGCCGTCATCCGCTCCTCAGGGAAGCGGTCGCGCGCTTCGGCGCGGCATCGCTCGGGGGAGATGCCATCGGCGGCGCGAATGGCCCTCGCCATCTCGCCGACGGAATCGACCAGGTAGCCCGTGCGTCCGTGAGCGATCGTCTCGGGCAGCGCTCCCCTCCCGAAGGCGATTACCGGCGTGCCGCACGCCAGCGCCTCGCGCGCGACGAGAGAGCTCGTCTCGTCGACGAGGCTCGTGATCAGCAGGCACCGAGCCGCCGTGAGAAGGCGGCGCTTCCGGGCGAACCCGACCGGCCCGATGAACCGGCGCTGGGCATCGAGGCGGGGCAGGATCTCCTTTCGAAAATAGCTCTCGTGCGCCTCGTACCCGAAAACCTCACCCGCGACGAGCAGCGGGACATCCACCTGCTTTGCGGCCTCAAGCGCGAGGTGCTGACCCTTTTCCGGACACACACGCCCGAGGCAAAGGGCATATCCCCGTTTCGCGTGGCGCGCCTGGAGAGCTTCGACGGGAATTCCGTTCTCGATCGGCTCAACGAGCGACGACATCGGCTGCAGCCGTCGGTGCTGGTCACGTGAGACTGCATTGAACCACGTACGCGGCCGGGACGGCGAGAGGGATCCCGGCGGGTAGTACGCCGGCGGCAGATGAAGCGTGACGAGGGCCGTCGATCCTGCCGGGGGCATGTAGGCATGGAAATCGAGACCATGCATGTGGATGAGGTCGATGGGCTCCCGTCCCAGAACATGCGGCAGCAGCGCCCGGAGGTGGGCGTGCCCCGAGCGGATCGCCCGCTCGGTCAAGGGCCCGGGCTGCATTGGGGTCGCGATCAGCTCACCTGCCACCCGGGAGCCCTCCTGCGCGATGACGAGCGAGCGATGGCCGGCGCGGACCAGGGCCCGGTCGAGCGCCCAGAGCACCTGCTCGGCGCCGCCCGCTGTATCGGGCCCGACCGACGCAAGCGGGTAGGCGACGCTCAAGACCGTCAGGGGCATGCCTCAACCCCCAGTTCGCGCCGGGCTGCGCTGACGGCGTCGCGCCAGAGGGGAAACGTCATGCCCCAATGCTGGCGCTCGTAGATGAGCGCGCCACCGTTCGGCGGCCTCGTGAAATCGTGCCCCCGCGAGATCCGGAAGCGCTCGGGACCGGGCGGTAGGAGCGCGAGCACCGACCTTTGCGTGGCGTGCGCGTCGAGCATGGCCTGCTTGGCCCGACGCTCCGCTGGTCCGAGATCAATCGTGACGTCGTCCGGGTCGGCCTCCGCGAAAGCCTGGATGCGCCAGGATCCATCGGGTGCAAGCGCGTAGTAGGGCATCTCGACGACCTGCGGCCGGAGACCACCCCGAGCCGCGACCAGACTGCAGGCGGCCTGGACCGCAAAGGCGCAGGCGTCGTGGTCGGGGTGACCACCCTCAAAGGCGTGCGTGAGGACGACGTCGATTCTGTCGGCGTTCATCATCGCGGCGAGGCGCTGCGCAATTTGCGCAAGCGCCGCCGTGGCTCCCTGGTCCGGCACGTCGAAGGACGTGAGAGCGGTTGGCGGGATGCCGGCGAGTCCCATCGCCCTCCGGAGTTCCTCTCGTCGTGTGGCAGCGTAGTCGGCGGGCGATGAAAAGCCGCGATCGAGCGCATCCGAGCCGGATCGCGGAGCTCCGTCCGTCACGTGGACGATCCGTATGCCGGTCAGCCGCCTCAGCTGTCCGCCAAGGCCGATCGTCTCGTCGTCCGGGTGAGCCACGACGAGCATCACGGAGCGGGAGTTGATGGGCGGGCGTGCAGCGTCGGCGAGATCTGTGAGGAACCGCCCTGCCTTCCCGTTCCCCTGCCGCGCGGTGCGCTCTGAGGGATAATTGTCGAGCGATGCGGCAGGTCGGGCCGGAGGGGGCATGCTGGGGCGTAGGGTGAGGTGGATCAGGAACTCTCGCCAATGCATCGGCATGCCGAACGGTTCCCGGTCGAGCCGTGCTCGCGCCAAATCGTATGCAGCGAAGGGGCGTCCAGGGGATCAAAACTGCGTCGATTTGGGACATGTGATCGTATCGGAATGAAACGCCCGTTCTCTTGCGAGACTGGCGTGCAATAGACGCACATTTGCGGCAAGCAAAATCGTCAGGTTAGACTGTCTTACGTAACGTAGACTTGAAATGTGGCTGATTTTATCATCGCGGCACATCGATACGGAGTTCAAAGATGACCGATCTGCGTAGGAGGCCGCGCCAGAAGACCCTGTTGCGGGGTGAGATCACGACCCTGACCGGGATGGTGATGAGCTGCGCGATCCGCGACCTGTCCGAGGGCGGCGCCCGCCTGACCTTCGGCGACGCGACCTGGGTCCCCGACCGGTTCAAGCTCGCCATCTTCGGCCGCGAATGGACGGCCAACGCCGAGGTCCGCTGGCGCAAGGACAACCAGGTCGGCGTCGAGTTCAGGTCGCTGCGCATTCACCAGGCGCCGGCCGAGCGGGCGCAGCACATTGCCTGAGCGGGCGGAGCGGGGTCGCCCCCCCCCGCCCTACCCTGCCCGGCATCGACAGGCAGCGTGGCTCGGCGGAGGCTTTCAGTCCTCTCTGGCGGTGCTCAAAGCGTGGTCTCCGGCGGGCGCGGCTTGTCCTCGCGCAGCTCGCGCTTCGTCCGCCGGAGCTGCTTCTCAACCTTGCCGAGGGCCTCACGAAAGGCGAGCGGCACCTCGCGCGCCTGCGCCTCCGCGCTCATCACGCGCAGCGCGCCCATGCGAATGTTCACGGAGCAGCGGAACGCGGTCCCCTCCTTCGAGACATGGACCGATGCGGTGGTCAGGTCGCCGAAATATTTGTCGGCCACCTCGCGGATCTGCCGTCGGGCGAGGTCCGGGAAATTCGACCCAAGCGAAACGTTGGCGCTGCCGACCGTGATGTTCTCTTCGCTCATGCGCTCCTCCTGTTCGGGGAAACAACGAAGCTGAAATACGGGAGTTCGCGGCGGCGTCCATGATCCCCTGCGGGAAGAGGCGTAAGGTGCCCTACGGAGTATCGGGACGCGATGCTTGGGCCTATCACCCGGCCCCAGCATCCCATTCCGGGCCGGCGCACCGCGCGCCCCGCCACGGACGGCATTTCGAGGGTCACGATGGACGCGGGCTGGTTTTGGGCGCTCCTCATGTCGATCCCGGCGCTGATCGCGCTGATGGACGGCTATGGGGAGGAGGCGATCGTCGCGACGGGGATCGGCGCGCTTGCCATCGTCGGCGGGCTCATCGCCTGGCCGCTCGGGCTCGCCGTGGCGCTCGCCGGCGGCGCAACGATCCTCTGGACGCTGGCACGGCGCAACGCGCGGCTCGACATGGAACGGCGGCACAGCGCGATCATCCGGACGCTCAAGCTGCGCGTCGGCGTCTCCGAGAGGCCCCTCCCCGCCTGCCTGCGCCGCTTCGCCAAGCCACCCTCGAAGGTCGGCTGAGGGCGGAGCGCCTCCGTCAGGTGACCAAGCGGGCCGCCCTTTCTCGATCGCCCAGGCGCGGACGCGGGAAGGTCGTGCGCCGCGCTCCAAGGTAATAGCCGAGACCCGCAAGCCCCGCCGCAGCGCCGACGGCCGCGAGCGCCACCAAGCCACGGGCGGTGGTCGCCGAGACGGCGTTCACCCGCGTCCGGGCGCGGTCGCCGAACCGTCCGTGCGCGCCCGGGTCGCCGGGAGGCGGCTCGAAGAGATTGTCGGCGTGCGGCCGCGCAGGCTCGCTCGTCTGCTGGCCCGCCCAGGCCTGGCGCGCCATCATCCGGTCCAGGGTGCCCGGCATCGCGAGCGTGCCGAGGATCGCCTGAGCAGCGGGCCCACCGACCCAGAGCTCACGCGGCGCCTCGTGAGCCGCCCGGACGATCGCCTCGGCGACGGCTTCGGGAGCATAGATCGGCGGCACCGGCTGGAGCCGGTGGCTCATCCGGCTACGCGCCCAATCAAACTGAGGGGTATCGACGGCAGGCAGCTGCACCATGGTGAGCCGGATGTGGCTTCCCTCGTGAAGGAGCTCGGTCCGCAGCGAGTCGGTGAAGCCGCGGACGGCGGCCTTCGCGGCGCAATAGGCCGATTGCAGCGGGATCGAGCGATAGGCCAGAGCCGACCCGATCTGGACGATCGTGCCCCGGTCGCGCGCTCGCATGCGCCGCAGCGCCGCCATCGTGCCATGCACTTGGCCCAGATAGGTGACTTCCGTGACCCGCCGCACCTCGCTCGGCTCCAGCTCCGCGATCGGCGAGTAGACGGTCGCCATGGCGTTGTTTATCCAGACGTCGATCGGTCCGAGGGATCCCTCGATCTCATCGGCGGCCCTGTCGAGCGCGCCGGCATCGGCGACGTCGGCCAAAAGGATCATCGACCGCCCGCCCGAGGCCTCGACCTCGCTCGCCGCGCTCTCCAGGCGTTCGCGCCCGCGCGCGATGAGCGCGACCGCCCAGCCCTCCCGGGCGAAGGCAAGCGCGACGGCGCGCCCGACTCCCGCCGAGGCCCCCGTGACGGCGACGACAGGCCGGTTGTTGCGCATGCTGGATGTCTCCCGCTTCATGATGGCGACGCCGAACGTGCCCATGGGGTGCGCGGCATGGCTCGGCTCAGCTGAGCCCGACGGCGTGAGCCGCCTTGGTGAGGAGGCCCCTCTGCTTGGGATCCTCCAGGATCTCGATGATGTTGCCGTCCGGATCGCGGAAATAGGCGAAGATGACGCCCTTCAGGTCCCGGTTCTCGTCGCCGAAGTGACAGGGCGGCGCAAGGAAATCGTAGCCCGCCGCCTTCATCTCACGGTAGGCCTCGTCGCAGTCCTCGACGAGGAAGCACAGGTGCTTGGAGCCCGGCACGTGCGGGTTGTCGCCCCGCTCGTCGCGCGGCTCCTTGGGCGTCAGGAACTCGATGAGCTCGACCGAGGTGTTTGCCACGTCGTAGAACGCGACCCTCGCACGGGCGCCCTTCGCCTGAACCTGGCCGTCGAACTCGCCGGAGTTGCCGACCGTCGTCGCGATCGTCGGCTCCTTCCCGAACAGCTTGTCGTAGAACGCGCGGGACCGGTCGAAATCGGTCACGAGCAAGCCGACATGGTGGACGCGCGACACGGTGACGGCCATGAGCCCAACTCCTGCGGATGAGGACGGCTCGGCAACGGCCGATTTCGGACGGGGTTCCTGATACGCTCCGGGCTGGAGCGCCGTTGCTACGAAACGCCGCTCCGCACCCCGCGCACGGGATCGCGAGCGGAACGGACCGCGGGGCCGGAGATTTCCCAGGTCCGAGGTCGTCGGGACGACCAACCAGAGGGGAGCCGGCATCATGCCCGATCAGGACGAGCAGGGACTCGAGCGTCGCTACAAGGTTCGTCAGGTGACCAACGTCCAGGCATCCTGGACGGAGCGGCGGCGCGGCGACGAGGGAACCTTTACGCTGCAGCTGATCCTCGACAACGGCGTGGAGGAGTACATCCTCGCGGTCGAGGCGGAAGATCTCGAGCCGATGCTGACCTTGTTCGCGAAAAGCGGCTACGTCACGTTCGATCTCGACCGCAAGGTGCTGATGTTCTCCAATCTCGCAGTGAAGTGACCGTCTCGCCGAACGAGGGGGCGGACGCCGCCTATCCGCCTGCGCCGTGGCGCCTGCTGGCAACTGTCTGGGTGTCGCTCTGGCAGCTTCCAAGAACGCTCGTCCCCACGGATGCGCTCGGCAGCGAGGCGCGGTTGCAGACCTTCCAGGACAGAACTCTCGTCGCCACGGCCTTCGCCGATTACCGCTCTGGCGGAGATCTCGTTTATCGCGAGATCCTGGCGGCGGTGCGTGTGAGGGTCGACGGTCGAACCTACACCCATGTGCCCCGCATCTGGGTCGACCTGCCGGCGTCGGTCGCGGGAGCGCGGGAGATGTGGCTGATCCCGAAGGAGCTGGCCCGGTTCTCGGGCACGTTCGGGGGCGTCGCTCTCTCGGCCGCGGCCGACACCCTCGAGGGCTGCCGCATTGCCGAGATCGCCTTCCAGCCGACGATTGCCCTCCCCGGCCGCTGGCCCGTCCGGACCGAGCTGGCGCAATGGGCGTTTGCGGGGACGGCCTCGTCGAAGCGGGCGCTGACGAAGGTTCGCGCCTCGGCTCGCGTGAGCCTCGGTACTGCGGCTTGGACCATCGCGCCGGATGGGCCGCTCGGCTTCCTGGCGGGCCGCTCGCCCTCTGCGAGTGTCTGCCTGCGGGACGTGACGCTCACCTTCGGCGGATAGGAGCCTTAGCCGTAAATAACGTCAGATCGCCGGTAAACCTTTCGCTGGCGACGGGGTTGTCTTAGCCTGTCCGAATCCGACCCGTGCGGAGGTTCACCGAAGGCATCATGAGCGGCACCCAAGTTCTCTTTCAGCTCCTCGGCAGCGTCGCCCTCCTCGTCTGGGGCGTGCGCCTGGTGCGAACGGGGGTGACCCGGGCTCTGGGAACGGAACTCCGCCGGCTCATCTCCCTGTCTTCCCGTAACCGCTTCGCCGCCTTCGCCAGCGGCATCGGCGTCACGGGCCTCCTGCAATCGAGCACCGCGACCGCGCTCATCGTCGGCTCGTTCGCCGGGCGCGGCCTGATCGCGCTCCCGATCGCGCTCGCCATCATGCTCGGCGCCGATGTCGGCTCGACGCTCGTGGCACAGCTCCTCGCCTTCGACATCAAATGGCTGTGGTCCGCGCTCGTCGCGGCGGCGGTGCTCGTGTTCATGAGCCGCGAGGGCGAGCGGCCCCGAGGCATCGCGCGGGCGGTGCTGGGCTTGGGCCTGATGCTTCTCGCCCTGAAGGAGCTCGGTGACACCACGGCTGTCCTCAAGGATTCGCCGCTGCTGCGGGCCGTGCTGGGCGACGCGGGCATCGATCCCGTCATCGGCTTCCTGCTCGCGGCGGTGCTCACTTGGGCGGCTCATTCGAGCCTCAGCGTGGTCCTGTTCATCATGTCGCTTGCGGTGGCAGGCGTGGTCGCGACGCCGCTAGCCCTCGTTCTCGTGCTCGGGGCGAATCTCGGCGGCGCCTTCGCGCCTTGGCTCATGCTCTCGGGCTCCCCGCCCGCCGCCCGGCGCGTGCCCCTGGGCAACCTGATCCTACGGGGTCTCGCCGCGGTCGCCGCGATCCCGCTTGCCTGGCGAATGGGCGAGGCCTGGCGGGAGCTCGTCGCGGATCCGGGCCAGAGCGTCGTCCTGTTCCACATGACGTTCAACCTCGCCGTGGCGGTTCTTGGTCTCGGCCTGACCGGACCGCTGGCTCGGCTCCTTCTCCGCGTCCAACCGGACCGCCTTGAGAGCGGCGACATAGGCGTACCCCGCCACCTCGATCCAAGCGTCCTCGACACGCCGTCCGAGGCACTGGCCTGCGCCATGCGGGAGACGCTTCGCCTCGGTGATCAGGTCAACGAGATGTTACGGCTGTCGCTCGCCGCCATCGAGGGCAACGACCCCAAGCGCGTGAAGGACGTCGAGAAGGCGGACGACGCGGTGGACCGGCTGCACGAAGCGATCAAGCTCTATCTCGTAAGGGCCTCGCGGGCCGAGATGTCCGACGACGAGAGCCGCCGTTTCGTCGAGATCCTCACCTTCACCACCAATCTCGAGCATATCGGCGACATCATCGACAAGAACCTGATGGAGCTCGCGGCGAAGAAGATCCGGCGCCAGCTCTCGTTCTCGCCCGAGGGCGCCGGGGAGATCCGCGCCTTCCACGCGCACCTCGAAGAGACGATGCGGCTTGCCCTTAACGTCTTTGCGACGCGCGACATCTCACTCGCGCGCCGGCTATTCGCGGTGAAATCCGTGACCCGGAGCGTCGAGCGCAATGCGGCGGAGAGCCATTTCACGCGCCTGCGCAACGGCCGTACCGAGTCGATCGAGACGAGCGCGATTCATCTCGATATTCTGCGCGACTTCAAGCGCATCCACGGCCACCTCACCTCCGTCGCTTATCCCATCCTCGAAGCGGAGGGCGAGCTCAGCGAATCGCGCCTGCGCGAGCGGTCGCATGCGGATCTCCCCGCCATTCTGCCGGGCGAGCTCGGGGCGGGGCTGCGCTGAGGCGGTGACAAAACCCTACCGCGCGAATGTCGGCATCTGCGTGTTCAATGCGCACGGGCGGGTGCTGATCGCGCGGCGCATCGCGAGCGACGGCCCGGAGATCATCCTGCCCGGCTTCGAGTGGCAGATGCCGCAGGGGGGCATCGATCCTGATGAGGACCCCAAGGTCGCCGCCCATCGCGAGCTGCGGGAGGAGACGGGGATCACCCACGTGACGCCGCTCGCCGCCCTGGATGAATGGCTCTCCTACGACTTCCCGTCCTATACGGGCCCGCCTCACCGGCTCGACCGCTTCCGCGGCCAGCGCCAGCGCTGGTTCGCCATGCGCCACGACGGCCCGGACGCCGACATCGACGTGACGCGGGCGACGCCCGAGGCGCCGCAGGAGTTCGACGCATGGCGGTGGGAGTCTCTTGAGCGGGTGCCGGATCTCGTCGTGCCGTTCCGGCGCCCCATCTACGAGCGAGTCGTGCAGGCCTTCATGCGCTTCGCTCGCCGGATGTAGGTCTCATCACAGAAGTCTAGCGCCGAAGATCTGGGCAGGGTCCATGTCGGCCGAGAGCCGCCCCGTGGGCGTTGCAGCCTCGCCGCCGTCGCGGGCGATGAACCGCCCGGAGCCCGCCGACACCTTGATGGTGCCATCCTCCACGGCGATCGTGCCGCGCACGAGCACGGTAGTGGGCCAGCCGCGCACGGTGCGTCCCGGATAGGCCGTGTACCCCGTCCCGTCGGGGGCCGTGGCATCGGAGAAGGTCATGCGGGCCCCCGGATCCCAGATGGCAATGTCGGCGTCCTTGCCGACCGCGATCGAGCCCTTCCGCCCGAGGTTGTAGATCCGCGCCGGCGCGGTCGCCGTGAGCTCGACGAACTTCGAGACGCCGAGCCGCCCGCCGGAGACCATCGCGTCGAAGAGGAGCGGCATGCGTACGTCGAGGCCCGGCTGGCCGTTGGCGATCTGCTTGAAGTCCGGCCGTGGGCCTGCCCGCAGCTTGCCGGTCTCGTCGAGGCGGTAGGGCGCATGGTCGGAGGATACGGTCTGCAGGTCGCCGAGATCGAGGGCGCGCCAGAGGGCCTCCTGATCCGCGGAGGTGCGGGTCGGCGGGCTGCACATCCACTTCGCGCCTTGGACGCCCTCGCGATCGAGATCGTCACGGGTCTGGAAAAGATAGTGCGGGCACGTCTCGGCGAAGATCTTCAGCCCCTCCCCCCTCGCCTCGCGGATCACCGCCGCTCCCTCGGCGGTGGAGACGTGGAAGATCATGACAGGCTGGTCGACGAGAGCCGACATGGCGACGAGGCGCCGGAACGCCTCCGTCTCCGAGACCCGGGGATGGCTGACGGCGTGGTATTTCGGCGCCGTGTAGCCCCGCTCCACGAGCCGGCGCGCCATCCAGGCGATCATGCCGTGGTTCTCGGCATGGACGCATACCATCGCCCGCGACTCTCGTGCCGCGACCAGGATGTCGAGCAGGCGCTCGTCGTCGACCCGGATCCGGTCATACGTCATGAAGACCTTGATCGAGCCGTGGCCGGCGCGCACCAGAGCGGGGATGTGCTCCTTGAGCGCGGCTTCGGTCGGGTCCGCCACGATCATATGAAAGGCGTAGTCCACCAGCGCTCCGCGGCGCGCCAGCGCATGATAGTCCTCGACGACCCTGGGCAGCTCCATACCGACATGCTGGGCCGCGAACGAGATCACCGTGGTCGTGCCGCCGAAAAGGGCCGCCCGCGTGGCGGATTCGAAGGTGTCGGCATTCATCAGCCCGGCGGCGCTGAGCTGCTCGATATGGCAATGGCTGTCCACGCCGCCAGGCAGGACAAGCTTGCCGCGCGCATCGATCTCGCGCGCACCTGGCCCAAGGCCCTGCCCTACCGCCGCGATCCTCTCGCCCTGCACCGCGACGTCGGCCTCGTAGACGTCGCTCGACGTCGCGACGGTGCCGCCGCGGATGACGAGATCGTAAGGGGCTTGGGACAAGGCGGCCTCCGGCGGAGCGGTACGTTCGAGCAACGCTAAGCCTGCCTTCGAGACCTGTCGAGCCAGCGCATCCGTGGAAGCCCGGCCTTCAAGCTGCCGTCATCGCCCACCATATGGCGGCGGACCCCAGACCGCCCGGCCTGCCCCCGCAGCCCGGCCGCTTGCCAAGTGCCGGTTGCGCGTGCACGAGAGCGGCGGCTCAAGGATTTCTCGTTGCCCATGAACGCCCCCGCGCCCAAAGTCTCATTCGTCTCGCTCGGCTGCCCCAAGGCGCTCGTCGATTCCGAGCGGATCATCACGCAGCTGCGGGCCCAGGGCTACGAGTTGACGAAGAAGCACGACGGGGCCGACGTGGTGATCGTCAACACCTGCGGCTTCCTCGACAGCGCCAAGGCCGAGTCGCTCCACGCGATCGGCGAGGCCATGGCCGAGAACGGCAAGGTGATCGTGACGGGCTGCATGGGAGCCGAGCCGGACCAGATCCGCGACCGCTTCCCGAACCTTCTCGCGATCACCGGCCCTCAGGCCTACGAGTCGGTCGTGCAGGCGGTGCACCAGGCCGTGCCCCCGAGCCACGACCCCTTCGTGGACCTCGTGCCTGACCATGGGGTGAAGCTCACGCCGCGCCACTACGCTTACTTGAAGATCTCCGAGGGGTGCAACAATCGCTGCACCTTCTGCATCATCCCGAAGTTGCGCGGCGACCTGGTCAGCCGGCCGGTTGGTGACGTGCTGCGGGAGGCCGAGCGCCTGGTGAAGGCGGGGGTGAAAGAAATCCTCGTCATCTCCCAGGATACCAGCGCGTACGGCGTCGATATCAAGTACCAAACGAGTCCCTGGCAGGACCGCGAGGTGCGGGCCCGCTTCTACGACCTCGCGCGCGAGCTCGGCGATCTCGGGGCCTGGGTCCGCCTGCACTACGTCTACCCCTACCCGCACGTGGACGAGGTCATCCCGCTCATGGCCGAGGGCAAGGTGCTGCCCTATCTCGACATTCCGTTCCAGCACGCCTCGCCGAAGGTGCTGAAGGCGATGCGCCGCCCGGGCAACCAGGAGAAGACCCTGGACCGCATCCGCGCCTGGCGCGAGATGTGCCCGGATCTTGCCATCCGCTCCACGTTCATCGTCGGCTTCCCCGGCGAGACGGAGGAGGACTTCGAGCTCCTGCTCGATTGGCTGCGTGAGGCGAAGCTCGATCGCGTGGGCTGCTTCCGTTACGAGCCCGTGAACGGCGCCCCGGCCAACGCGCTGGGCGATCCCGTGCCCCGCGAGGTGCAGGACGAGCGCTGGCACCGCTTCATGAAGGTGCAGCAGGGTGTGAGCGCCCGGATCCTCAAGAACAAGGTGGGCCGGCGCATCCAGGCGATCGTCGACGAGGGCGGGCCGACGGTGGCCAAGGGCCGCACGAAGTACGACGCGCCGGAGATCGACGGCTCGGTCTTCATCGCGTCGCGCCGGCCTTTGCGACCGGGGGACCTCGTCACGGTGAAGATCGAGCGCGCCGACGAGTACGACCTCCACGGCGTAGCTGTCTGAAAAGCTGAACCGGGAGGGTCGTTCTCCCTCCCCATTATGCCGGGGCGGCTTGCGCGGAAGGCCGACCATCTTCCTCGGAAGACGGCACAACCGCCGTGTGAGGCCCCTCCCCTCTGTGGGGCGAGCCCCTGCCTCTTTACGGGTGGAGCACCGTCGCGCCGGTCGTCTCCCGGCCCTCCAGAGCCCGGTGGACGTCGGCCGCGTCAGCGAGCTTCGCTCGCGCGTGGACGGGAATACGCACGACGCCGGAGCGCACCACCTCGAACAAGTCGCTTGCGATCGCCTCGAGGTCCTCGCGCTTAGCAATATGGGTGAAGAGCGTCGGCCGGGTCGCGAAGAGCGAGCCCTTCTGCGACAGGAGGGCTAGATCGAAGGGCGGGACCGGCCCCGAGGCGTTCCCGAAGCTCACGAAGGTCCCGAACGGGCGCAGGCAGTCGAGGGAGGCCGGGAACGTCGCCTTGCCGATGCCGTCATAGACCACCGCGCAGCCCGCCCCGCCCGTGATCTCCTTGACCCGCGCCGCGAAGTCCTCCTCCCGGTAGAGGATGACGTGGTCGCAGCCGTTCTCCCGGGCAAGCTCCGCCTTATCCTGCGATCCGACGGTGCCGATGACAGTGCAGCCCAGGTGCTTCGCCCACTGGCACAGGATCAGTCCCACTCCGCCAGCAGCGGCGTGAAAGAGGATTGTGTCGCCGGGCTTCGCGGCAAAGGTGCGCCGAAGAAGGTACTGTGCCGTCATGCCTTTCAGCATCATAGCCGCCGCCGTGTCGTCGTCGATCCCGTCCGGGATGCGCACGACGGACTGCGCCGGCAGGACGCGCTCGGCCCCATAGGATCCGAGCGTCCCCACATAGGCGACCCGCTCGCCGACGCGTAGGCCGGTCACGCCCTCCCCCAACGCCTCGACAATCCCGGCGCCCTCGTTGCCGGGGATGAACGGCAGCGCCGGGGGTTTGTAGAGGCCCGTGCGGAAATAGGTGTCGATGAAATTGACGCCGATCGCGGTGTGGCGGACGCGGATTTCTCCCGCTGTGGGCAGCGGCGTCGGGACGTCCTCGACGGTCAGGACCTCGGGCCCTCCATGCGCGTGAACCCGTATAGCAGTCCCCATCGTCCGTTCTCCCTGTCGCGCCCGCCCGTTGCGCGGCATCATAGGTAGTCCGCGACGCGCCGAGCAATGGCCGCCGGCACGATGGATGCGCCAGGGGGCTTTCCGACCGATGTTGCAGCAGCGCCGCCTTGCCCTCCCCGAACCGACCTTCGCCGAGCTGTTTACCCCGAAGCTCGTCACCGTCCTGCGCGAGGGTTACGGCACCCGACAGCTTCGGGCCGATGCGCTCGCGGGCCTGACCGTCGCCATCGTGGCGCTTCCGCTCTCGATGGCCATCGCCATTGCCTCTGGGGCAACGCCCGAGCGGGGCCTCTACACGGCGATCGTGGGCGGCTTCATCGTGTCGCTCCTCGGCGGCAGCCGCTTCCAGATCGGCGGGCCGGCTGGCGCGTTCATCGTGCTGGTGGCGGCGACCATCGACCGGCACGGGATCGACGGCCTCGCGCTCGCAACCCTCATGGCCGGCGTGATGCTCACGGCGGTCGGGTTTCTGAGGCTGGGCACCTACATCAAATACATCCCGCATCCTGTCATCGTCGGCTTCACGGCCGGGATCGCCGTCATCATCTTCGCCAGCCAGATCAGGGATCTTCTGGGGCTCAGCCTCGCCACCAAGGAGCCGGCAGCGCTTCTTCCGAAGCTCCAGGCCCTCGCCGTCGCGCTTCCGACGCTCACGCCCGCGGCGGCGGCCGTCGCCGGGCTCACCATCGCCCTCATCGTCGGCTTGCGACGGTACGCGCCCGCGCTGCCGAACCTGCTCGTGGCCGTGGTGGTGGCGACCTCCGCGGCCGCGTTCCTGGGTCTCGGCGTGGAGACGATCGGGTCGCGGTTCGGCGGCGTGCCGTCGTCGCTGCCCGTCCCCGGTCTCCCGCCCGTCACATGGGCCAAGGCCATGGACATCCTTCCCGACGCAATCGCGATCGCGCTTCTCGGCGGCGTCGAGTCGCTTCTTTCCGCGATGGTGGCCGACAGCATGAGCGGGCGGCGCCACCGCTCGAACTGCGAGCTCGTCGCGCAGGGAGTGGCGAACGTCGCCTCGGCGCTGTTCGGCGGCATCCCTGTCACGGGCACGATCGCGCGAACGGCCACGAACGTGCGCTCGGGCGCCATCGGGCCCGTCGCCGGCATGCTGCATTCGGCTTTTCTCCTCGGCTTCATGATGCTCGCGGCGCCGCTTGCCTCCTACATACCGCTCGCCGCTCTGGCGGGTGTGCTGGCCGTGGTCGCCTGGAACATGGCCGAGCGGCACGAGGTCGTCGCGATCGTGCGGCGACGGCGCGGCGAAACGGTGGTCCTCCTTGCGACTCTCCTTCTCACCGTGATTCGCGATCTCACGGACGGGATCGTGGCTGGCGTGGTGCTCGGGTCGTTCCTGTTCATGCACCGCATGGCCGGTCTCGTCGCGGTGGAGCTCGGCCAGCCAATGCCCGCGGGCGACCGGCGCGACATCGTCGACCCCGCCCGCAGCGCGGCGCTCTCCGACGAGGTGCGGCGCGACCTCGTCGTCGTGCGCCTGAGCGGCCCCCTCTTCTTCGGCGCCGCGACCCGGATCGCCTGGGTGCTCGAGCGCATCGGCGAATACCCGGCCACCTTGATCCTCGATCTCTCCGCCGTGCCTCTCGTGGACGCCGACGCCGCCGCATCCCTCCATGCCTTCCTCGCCAGGGCCCGTCGGCGGGGAGCTGCGGCCTGGGTGGCGGGAGCGAGCCCGCCCGTGCGAGCCGAGCTGGAGAACGAGGGCCTATTCGAGCCCGAGATCGGCTTTGCGCCGAGCGTAGCGGACGCCCGCATGGCGGCGCGGCAGCTCGCGAGGCATAAGCACACCTAACCCTTCGTGTGGGGATCGTAGCGGGAGGGCAGCCTCGGCGGCGCGCCGACGTCACGGCGGAGCCGGTCGGGAAGATCGTCGATGGCCCCGTGGCTGATCGGCGGGGACCGGCCCACCAATGCAGCGATCAGATGCCATACGAGTTCTGCGGGCGATCTACGGCGGGGTGGCTCGGGCGTTCTCATCAGCATGGCCGACTCCTGGTGTCGAAGCACTATGGTGCGAGGCCCGCCGATCTGACAAAGTGAAGCTCAGGCCTCTGTCATAAGGAGAGTTTGGGCTCATGACCCGCCGACTTCCGCCGCTCACCGCCGTTCGCGCCTTTGAGGCGGCGGCTCGCCACGGCAACTTCACCCGGGCCGCTGCGGAGCTCGGCATGACGCAGGCTGCCGTGAGCTATCAGATCAAGATGCTGGAGGATCGGCTGGGTCAGGCCCTGTTCGTGCGTCGCCCGCGGGAGGTGTCTCTGACCGCGACCGGGCGGCGGATCGCGCCGCAGGTGCGCGAGGCGTTCGACGCGCTCGACGCGGCCTTCGCCGACGTGCGGCGAGTCGACGACTCGGTCCTGTCGATCACGGCGATCCCGACGTTGGCCGCCACCTGGCTCGTGGCGCGGCTCTGGCGCTTTCAGGTCGCCCACCCGCAGATCGCGGTGCGGCTCGATCCGTCGCGGCAGATGGTCGAACTCGACGATGGTGCCTACGACGTGGCCCTGCGCAGCGGCCATGCAGGAGATTGGCCGGGTCTGGCCTGCCACGAGCTTTTGCCTGTGCACTTCACACCGATGTGCAGTCCCTGCTTCCTGGAGCGGCATGGCCCGTTCCGGGAGCCCTCGGATCTCCGGCGGGTGCCCCTGATGACGCACTCCGATCCGTGGTGGCCGATCTGGTTCGACGCGGCCGGGGTGACCGGCGTCGATCTTTCGACGAAGCCGGACCTTGCCTTCGGCGGCCAGAATCTTGACGCGGCAGCGGCCATCGACGGCCAGGGCGCGGCGCTCCTCACGCCAGCCCTGTTCCGGCGCGACCTGGAACGCGGTCGGCTGATCCAGCTCTTCGACGTCGTCGCCGGGACCGGACGTTCCTACTGGCTCGTCTACCCGGCAGCGCGCGCCCGGGTGCCGAAAATCCGGCAGTTCAGGGATTGGCTCCTCGCCGAGATGGCGGAGGACGGCGTGAGCGCCGGCTAGTTCGCCGCCTCGCTGCGCATGCGGTACGAGCCGTCGGGGCCGATCGCGAACACCTCCCGGATCATCGGATGGCGCAGGGGCTCGCCCGACTCGTCCGCAAGCAGGTTCTGCTCCGAGACGTAGGCCACGTACTCGGTCTCGGCATTCTCGGCGAGCAGGTGGTAGAAGGGCTGATCCTTGCGCGGGCGCACGGCCTGCGGGATCGAGAGCCACCATTCCTCGGTGTTCGCGAAGACGGGATCGACGTCGAAGATCACGCCCCTGAACGGAAAGATGCGGTGCTTCACCACCTGGCCGATGGTGAACCGTGCGGTTTGCGTCTCCATGCCCCCAACTCCCTCGTCAACGCAGGATTTAAGCGGGAGGCCAGGCTTTTCAATCACCCGCGGCATCGATGCCGAGCGCACGGGCCTGCTCCGGATCCTTCGCGGCGATCATCCGGGCCAGATCATCGATTACCTTCGCCTGCTTCCAGGTCGCGTCATCCTGCATCTTGCCGTCGATCATCACGGCGCCCGTGCCGTCGGGCATGGCAGCGAGGATTTTGCGGGCGAAAGCGATCTCGCCGGCATCCGGCGCGAAGACCTGCTTGGCGATCTCGATCTGGGATGGATGCAAGGTCCAGGCGCCGGCGCAGCCGAGGAGGAACGCGTTGCGGAACTGCGCCTCACAGGCGGCCGCGTCCGAAAAGTCCCCGAACGGGCCGTAGAAGGCCTTGAGCCCGTTGGCCTGGCAGGCGTCGACCATCCGGGCGATCGTGTAGTGCCAGAGATCCTGCTGGTAGGATGCTCGCGCCGTCCCCTCCGTGGCATCGGCGAGCACCCGGTAGTCGGGATGCCCGCCGCCGACGCGCGTGGTCTTCATGCCCCGCGACGCGGCGAGATCGGCGGGCCCGAGGCTCATGCCATGCAGGCGCGGCGAGGCGCAGGCGATCGCGTCGACATTGGCGACGCCCTGCGCCGTCTCCAGGATCGCGTGAACGAGGATCGGCTTCGAGACGCCATGGCGGGCTTCGAGCTGGGCGAGGAGCTGGTCGATGTAGTGGATATCCCATGGCCCCTCGACTTTGGGCACCATCACGACATCGAGCTTGTCGCCGACCTCAGCGACGATCTCCATCAGGTCGTCGAGGAGCCATGGGGAGTTCAGGGCATTCACCCGGGTCCATAGCCCCGTCCCGCCGAAATCGTTGGCCTTCGCCATCGCGATGAAGCCGCGACGCGCCTCGAGCTTCATGTCAGCCGGAATCGCGTCCTCGAGGTTTCCGAGGATCACGTCGACCTGGGGGATCAGGTCGGGGACCTTGGCCCGGACCTTGTCCAGGTGCGGCGGCACGAAATGGATCATGCGCTCGAGCCGCACCGGCAGATCGCGATAGGGCTGCGGCGCGCCGGCGGCCAGGGGCTGGAAGAAGCGGCGGGGCAGTTTCATAGCGCAGGCCTCCGTTGCGGCAGTTGCCTTCTCGGGGGGCCAGAGCGAGAGGTCAAGCGCCCTCCCCTCCACCTTGTGGGAAGGGGCAGGGGGTGGGGTCAAAAAGCCGAAGCTGGCGGGAACGGGTTTGGAGGACGCACGCTCGTACAGGCTTGATCCTGGACCGACGGCGGGTGGCGTCCCGACCCCCACCCCCAACCCCTCCCCACAAGGGGGAGGGGAAGTGCGTGCCTTGCGCCCTGGTCGCATCCCGCCTACACGGCGCTTTCCCCCGTGCCACGCGGAGCCCGCGATGTCCGACCTCGTCGGGCTCTTCAATCTCGTCGTGCCCTTCTTCGGCCTGATCGGCCTTGGCTTCTTCTGCGGCAAGGTCGTTCGCCGCCCTGAGGGCGGGCTCGCCTGGATGCAGTTCTACCTGATCTACGTCGCGCTCCCCTGCCTCTTCTTCAAGCTGATCGCCGACAAGCCCCTGGACGAGCTCTCGAATTGGAGCTTCGTCGTCGCCACCACGCTCTCGACCTTCCTGGCCTTCTCGCTCGCGCTCGCCATCGGCTACCGCTACACCCGCGAGCTGCCGCAGGCCGTGATGCAGGGGGTCGCGGGGGCCTACTCGAACATCGGCTATATGGGCCCGCCGCTCATCCTCGCGGCTCTGGGACCTGCCGCGAGCCCGCCGGTCGTTCTCATCTTCGTGTTCGACAGCCTGCTCCTGTTCTCGCTCGTGCCGCTGCTCATGGCCTTGGCGGGGGTGGAGAAGCGAAGCCTTCCGGCGACGCTCGCCGAGATCGGCTGGCGCATCGCGACACACCCCTTCAATCTCGCGACGGCGCTCGGCGTCGCGGCAAGCTATCTCCATCTCACCCTGCCCGCCCCGATCGACCGCATGGTGACCTGGTTGTTCGGCTCGGCTGCACCCTGCGCGCTGTTCCTGCTTGGCGTCACGGTGGCCCTGCGCCCGCTCGGCCGGGTCCCCGGCGAGGTACCCTGGCTCGTCGCGATCAAGCTCGTGCTCCACCCACTCCTGGTTTGGGTGCTGCTTTCGGCTTTCGGCGACTTCGATCCCCTCTGGGTCTATGCCGCCATCATCATGACCGCGCTGCCGCCGGCCCTGAACATCTTCGTCATCTCGACCCAGTACGATGTCGGCGTGGAACGCGCTTCGGCCTGCGTGCTCATCGGCACGATCGTGTCCATCGTGACGCTCACCGGGTTCCTCTGGCTCGTGAAGACGGGCACTCTGCGGCCCGACCTTTTTCCATCGTGAGCTGCCCATGACCCTGCCGCTCGCCGGCATCACCGTCCTCGATTTCTCCACGCTCCTGCCAGGGCCCCTGACGACGCTCATTCTCGCAGAAGCGGGCGCGCGCGTGATCAAGGTCGAGCGGCCCGGCGGCGAGGACATGCGGGGCTTCCCGCCGCATGTCGAGGGGACGTCCGCTCCCTTCGCGGTGCTCAACGCGGGCAAGGAGAGCCTCGTCCTCGACCTCAAGGCCCCGGACGCTATGGAGTGCCTGCGCCCGCTGCTCACCACCTGCGACGTCCTGGTCGAGCAGTTCCGGCCCGGGGTGATGGATCGGCTGGGGCTCGGCTACGAGACGCTGTCCGCCGCCAATCCGCGGCTTATCTACTGCTCGATCACGGGATACGGGCAGGACGGCCCGCGGGCGGGGGAGGCCGGCCACGACCTCAACTACCAGGCCGTGACGGGCCTGCTGTCGCTGGCGCCCTCCATGCCCGCCGCCCTGGTGGCCGACATCGCGGGAGGCGCGATGCCGGCCGTGATGAACATCCTGCTCGCCCTGCGCCAGCGCGATCTCACGGGACGCGGCAGCCGCCTCGACATCGCCATGGCGGACGCGATGTTCACCTTCGCCTGGTTCGCTCTCGCCGAGGGGGCCGCGACGGGGCGCTATCCGGGCGCCCATGAAAATCTCCTCGCAGGCGGCTCTCCTCGCTACGCGCTCTATCCGACCCGCGACGGCCGTTATCTCGCCGTCGGAGCGCTGGAGCAGAAGTTCTGGATGGCATTTTGCGAGGCGATTGCGCTCGCCCCGGCGCTGCGCGACGACCGCGCCGATCCTTCGGCGACCCGGGCCGAGGTCGCGAGGCTCGTCGCGGCACGCGATGCCGGCGAGTGGCAGGCGGCGCTGGCCTCCCGCGATTGCTGCTGCACGATCGTGGCATCCCTCGCGGAGGCGACCTCCGACCCGCATTTTGCCGCCAGGGGCCTGTTCGGGGCGCGAGCCCACCTGTCGTCCGGCTCGACCCTGCCCGGAACGCCGCTGCCGATCGGCCCGCATCTGAGACGGGATCCCCAAGAGGTCCGGACGGTACCGGGGCTCGACGAGGACTGATCGGTCAGCGTGCCTCGGCGCGCATCAGCCGCGGCGTGCTCAGGCGAGGCAGTACGCCCTCCCGCATCACCATGCGCCGCAGGGGCCGGATGTTGTCCAGGACCAGAAGGCCGGCGCCGCGGAGCAGGTCGGCCGGCAGGAAGTCGGTCAGAAGCGTCCTGTTGAGCGCGTGCACGGCCGTGGTCCGAAGCCGGACGTCGAGATCGCGGCCGCGCTGGTACCGGCGCAAGGCTCCCTCGCCGCCGATGTCCTCGCCCGCCTCGCGAGCGTCGCAGACGGCATCGACGAGGGCCGCCACATCGCGCAGGCCGAGATTGAGCCCCTGGGCGCCGATCGGCGGGAACACGTGGGCCGCCTCGCCGACGAGAGCGAGCCGCCCGGCGCCGTAGCGGTCGACCGAGAGCCCCGTCATTGGCACGAGCCCGCGCGGACCGTCGATTCGCATCGCGCCGAGGATGGAATGGGCCTGCCGCTCGATCGTCAGGGCGAGCCCCGCATCGTCGAGCTCGCCGAGTCGCTCGGCATCCACCGGGTTCGTCACCCAAACGAGGCTCGAGCGGCGTCCGGGGAGCGGGACGAGGGTGAACGGGCCATGGCGGGTGTGGAATTCTGTCGAGATCTCCCGGTGGTCGCGGTCATGCGCCAGGATCGTCGTGAGCGCAGCCTGCGGGTAGGACCACTCCCGGACCTTGATGCCGGCCTGGCTGCGCAGGACCGAGCGCCACCCGTCCGCAGCCACGACAAGTCCCGCGCGCACGCTTCCTCCGCCCGCAAGGGCGATCACCGCACCATCCTCCTCGGTGGAGTAGCCCTCCGCCCCCGCATCGATCCGGCGGAGCTCCGTCTCCTCCAGAACCGCTCCGAGGCCGCGCACCAGGCGAGCGCTCTCGACGTTCCAGCCGAACGCCTCCAGCCCGATCTCGCTCGCCTGGAAGGCCACCGGAGGCGGGCGGAACAGGCTGCCGGTGTCGTCGACGAGGCGCATCGTCTCGAGCGGCGCGGCGTCGTCCCTGAGGCGCTCCCAGGCGCCCAGGCGTCGGAGCATGCGGACGGAGCCATCGAGGAGGGCCACCGTCCGCCCGTCGGCTCGAGGCTCGATCAGCCCGACGAGCACGGTGTCGAACCCGGCTCGGTGGAAAGCGAGGGCAGCCGCGAGGCCGGCCGCGCCCGCGCCGACGACTGCAATCTCGGCGGTTGCGTCAGGCATTCCGCGAATATCGGAGTTCACTGCCATCCCCTAAACTCAACGCCGGCTTGACCTGCCACGGACTCAAGCCCGACTTCGGAACCTCGCCCATGTGGCACAGGGACGCTTACGCCGTGAAGGCCCCGACGCTCAGCGCGCCGCCTCCCATGCTCCTGCGCCCCGTTCCCGTGGCCCTCGGGTTGACAGCGGTGCTGACGCTTGCGGCCTGGACGGTTCTTCTCGCGCAAGCCTGGCGCCGCGAGGCGGGAATCGCCGCGTTTCTTGGGGCCCTGTGTTCGCCCGGGGGCATCCTGGGAGCGCGATCCGCTCTGGAGGGAGCCGCGGCTATCGGCCTTGCGGCCGGCCTGTGGGTCGCCATGAGCGTTGCGATGATGCTCCCGACGGCGAGCGCGTTCCTTGTCGGCTATGCCGAGATCGCGGAGGAGCGCGGGGGCCGCGGTCACCGTACGATCTCGCCGATCGTGCCGGCGCTCGGCTATCTCGCCTCTTGGGCTGCTGTGTCGGTTCTTGCCGCCCTCGCGCAGGCGTTCGTCGGCGTCGCGCTGACCGGGGTCGCCATTCCGGCACCCGCGGCAACGATCCTGGCGGGAGCGGGCCTCGGCGCTGCGGGCCTGTACCAGTTCTCGCCCACGAAGCTGGCCTGCCTGACCAGCTTCCGGGATCCCACTCCCCTGTTGCGCGAGTTCTGGGCCGAGGACGTGCGCGGTGTCCTGCGTCTCGGCGTCGCCGAGGGCATGCGGTGCTTTCGGTCCTGCTGGGCGCTCATGGCGGTCATGCTCGCGATCGGGGCGATGAACCTGATCTGGATGGCCCTGTTCTCGGCCTTGATTGCGGCCGAGAAGCTCTCGGGAAGCGCCCGGTTCGCGCGAGGCATCGGCGTCGCGTTCCTTGCGGCCGGAACGGCGCTGTCCCTCAGCGCCGTCGGGCTGGCTCGCCTCCTCGCGTTCGGAGGTTTCTGACGGGTTTGGGCGCTCGTCGGCGAGGCTCCCGCGGCAAGCTCACGCCGGAAGGAGGCCTCGATTCCCGGCGCGCACCGGATCGACCCGACGCGAAAAACCTCTAGGCTGCCGTCGCAGCTGCTCGGAGGGAGACGATTCCATGGCCGCCACCAACCGCGTCTACCGCATCGCCGTCATTCCGGGCGACGGCATCGGCAAGGAGGTCATGCCGGAGGGTGTGCGGGTGCTCGAAGCGGTCGCCCGCCGGCACGGCTTCGAGCTGCGGCAGGACTGGTTCGATTTCTCGTCCTACGATTATTACGAGCGGCACGGCCGCATGCTGCCGGAGGACTGGAAGGACCAGATCGGCACGCACGACGCGATCTTCTTCGGCGCGGTGGGCTGGCCGGCCAAGATCCCGGACCACGTCTCGCTCTGGGGCTCGCTCCTGCAGTTCCGGCGGGAGTTCGACCAATATGTCAACCTGCGGCCGGTTCGGCTGATGCCGGGCGTGCCCTGCCCGCTCGCAGGCCGGAAGCCCGGCGACATCGACTTCTGGGTGGTGCGTGAGAATACCGAGGGCGAGTACTCGTCCATCGGCGGCCGCATGTTCCCGGGCACCGAGCGCGAGGTAGTGATCCAGGAGACCATCATGACCCGCGTCGGGGTCGACCGGGTTCTGCGCTTCGCGTTCGAGCTGGCGCAAAGCCGGCCCAAGCGCCACCTGACCTCCGCCACGAAGTCGAACGGCATCTCGATCACGATGCCCTACTGGGACGAGCGGGTGGAAGTCATAGCGAGCGCCTATCCCGAGGTGGCGCACGACCGATACCACATCGACATCCTGACGGCGCATTTCGTCCTCAACCCGCATTGGTTCGACGTCGTCGTGGCCTCCAACCTCTTCGGCGACATCCTCTCGGATCTCGGCCCCGCCTGCACGGGGACGATCGGCATCGCGCCGTCCGGCAACATCAACCCGGATCGCACCTCGCCGTCCCTCTTCGAGCCGGTTCACGGTTCCGCGCCGGACATCGCCGGCATGGGAATCGCCAACCCCGTCGGCCAAATCTGGTCCGGCGCCATGATGCTGGAGCACCTCGGCGAGCACGAAGCAGCGGCCGAGATCGTGGCGGCGATCGAGCGGGCTCTCGCCGACGAGCGGCTGCGCACGCGCGATCTCAAGGGCCAGGCCGATACCACCATTTGCGGCAAGGCGATCGCCGACATGCTGGCCTGAGCCGGCAGCCGCGAAACTACACGCCGCCTTGGTCGTGCGATTGCCATCGGCCACGTTTCGCGGTACCCGCTTTTCATGGATTTCTCAGGTCAGTTCGTCGTCCAGGTTCTCCAGATCATCTGGATCGACCTCCTCCTGTCCGGCGACAACGCCGTCGTCATCGCGCTTGCCTGCCGTTCGCTGCCTCCTCACCAGCGGCGCACGGGCATCCTGCTCGGCGCCGGCGTGGCGGTCGGGCTTCGGATCGTGTTCGCGCTGATCATCAGCTATCTGCTCGCGGTGCCGTACCTGCGGATCATCGGCGGGGGCCTGCTGTTCTGGATCGCGGTGAAGCTCATCGTCGGAGAGGACGACGAGACGCACGAGATCGCGGAGACCGACAATCTCTGGCGTGCCGTGCGCACCATCGCCATCGCCGACGCCGTAATGAGCCTCGACAACGTGGTCGCGATCGCGGCCGCCGCGAAGGGCCACCCCGAATTGTTCATCTTCGGGCTCCTCCTCTCGATTCCCTTGATCATGGTCGGTGCCACGCTGATCACCACGATCATCCAGCGATTCCCCCTTCTGGTCTGGGCGGGCGCCGCCCTTCTCGGTTGGATCGCGGCCGAGATGATCGTGACCGATCCCGCGCTGATGAGCTGGTTGTCGGGCAATCCGAGCCTTGTGGTGCCGGACGCCACGCATGTCAGCGGCTTCCATCCGACGGGACCCGTGTTGTACGGCGCTGCTACCCTGGGTGCGATCCTGGTGCTGGCTGTCGGGTTCGTCCTCTCGCGCCGGTCGAGCCGGGATACCGCGACGAGCGTCTAGAGCCTCGGGGGATCAGCCCATCGGCATCGCGTCGAGCTCGATCGCCGGCAGCCCGCGCTCGCCCAGGGCACGTCTGAGGGCGGGCGTGATCCCCGCGCCGCTGGTGAAGATGGCGGTCGCGTCGTCGCCGTCCCCCTCGTGACCGGCCAGTGGCCCGCCGATGAGCTGTACCACGCGACGTGCGATGGCGGGTGCGGGGTCGACCCACGCGACGGGCCAGGGCGCGACAGCTTCGAGACGGGCCTTAAGCAGCGGGAAGTGGGTGCAGCCTAGGACGACGACATCGGTCCTTGCGCCGTCCGCCTCGACGAAGCACGGCGCGAGCTCCGCCAGCACCTCGGCGTCGGGCACGGGCGCGCCGCACAGCTCCGCCTCGGCGATTCCCGCGAGGCGCCGGGAGCCCACGAGGGTGACGCGGCAGCCGCTCGCATAGGTGCGGATCAGGTCATGCGTGTAGTCCCGCACCACCGTCGCGGGCGTCGCGAGCACGCTGACGAGCCCGCTCGTGGACTGAGCCACGGCCGGCTTGATGGCGGGGACCGTCCCGACGAATGGCAGGTCCGGAAAATGGCGCCGCAGGTGCGGCAGAACCAGGGTCGAGGCCGTATTGCAGGCGACGACCACGAGATCGGGCGCCGTGCGCCGAATCAGCCGCTCCATGACCGCGACCACGCGGGAGACGAGAGCGTCCTCCGCGAGGGCGCCATAGGGAAAGCCGGCGTCGTCGGCCGCGTACACGAACCGCGCGTCGGGACGCACGCGGATCAGCTCCGCGAAGACGGAGAGGCCACCCACCCCAGAATCGAAGACGAGGATCGTCGGCACGGGTGTGATCACAGTGCGCAAGGGAGCCGCGGCTCCGGCAAGAAGGTCGACGCGCATGGGAGAAGCAGGCCTGGGGACCGGTCGGACCGCCAGCTTCGGCGATGATCGTTAAAAATCATTGGGAGCGGGAAGCGTTTCGTGAGGCATGCACGCTCCTGCGGCTTCACCCGCTCTTGCCCCGGATGATGGTCTGCGCGGCGCGGATGCCCTCCAGCGTCGCTCCCCCGACCGTCATGGCGCCGCCGCCCGCCGTCGCCTCGCCGGCGAAGTGGATTCGGCCGCCGACGGGCTGGCGCAAGGCCTCGCGGGCAGCGAGCCGTCCGGGCTTCACGATCGAGTAGCTGCCATGCGCGTATGGATCCGTCCACCACGCCGCGAGCCGGCCACCGGTCACGGCCTTGCGCGCGCGCTCCCCGACCATCGCTGCCAGGCGATCGGTCGCGAAGGCGACAGCCTCGCGCTCGCCGGCCTCGCAGACAGCCCGGCCATGGTCGCCCCCGAGCAGAGCGATCATCAGATCGCGTTCGAACGGCCAGAAATCGTACGAGGTCACGGCTCCGTTGTCGCCGATCTCGAAATAGCTCGTCGATTCGAGCGGCTCGATCCGCTTGCGGTCGATGCGCAAGGCGATCTTCGTGTAGGCGCCCATCCCGAGCCCATCGAGGGCGTCTCGCGTGGCGCTCGGCAGGTCGGGCGTGAAGCGGATGCCCTCGGCTTTGAGCACCCCGACCGGCACGGTGACGACCACGGCCCCAGCCTTGAGAATTCCCGTCGCAGTCTCGATCTCGACCGCCGGCCCGTCCCACCGGATCGCCGTCACGGGCGTGCCGAGCCGGACGGGCAGCCCCTGTCCTGCCCGGGCAACGAGCGCTCCATAGCCGCTCGGAACGAGGTAGTCGTCGCCACTCCAGAGCTCCTGGTAGTCGGCGACCGAGACCCGTTGCGGATCCTCGCCGAGCGAGAACAGGGTGAGGCCGGCCGCCGCGTCGAGCACCTCCTGGGGTGCGTTGCGTACGGCATCGACGAACGAGCGGTCCTCGCCCGCTTGCTCGATCGCGCTCCAGACCCAGCCGAATCCGCCACGCCGCCGAGCCCGCTCCGATTCGGACAGGCGCTGGCCGTTCCGGAACACGAGAGGAACCTCGCCCCAGCCGTCGGGCTCGAGCGGGACCTTCAGCTCCTCGGCGATCTTCCTCCAGGGATTGCGCTCACCCCAGTGGATGTAGAGGGCTCCGGCGTCGAACGGGATCCCGAGCGACGTGTCGGTGTGGGCCCGGCCGCCGACCCGGTCGCGGGCCTCGAGCACCATGACAGACCGCCCGCTGCGGGTCAGCTCCTGAGCCGCCGCGATGCCGGCGGCGCCGGCCCCGATGACCGCCACGTCGACATCGCTCGCGGCGACCGAGGGGCGCACGGCGGCAACGGCTGCCGCGCCGAGCACGATGGAGCGTCGGGTGACCTGCATGGATGCGTCCTGTGGGCCGGCCACCGCCCAAGCAACAAGCGGTGCCGTGCCAACACTACGCGCGAGGAAAGCAAAAAGATGACCGATCACGCGAACGTGCGTGCGCGACCCCGGCCTGAGAGACGCCTAGCGCTTGCCCGCCGGGGCTGCGGCTGCCGAGGGCGGCCGGCTTGCCGCCGGCGGTTCGGGCTTCAGGTTGTCGGCCGTGATGCGGCGAACCGGCCACCCATCGCTCCAGCGCCCCATCTCGAACAGCGCCGGGATGCGGCGAAGCGTCATGCCGTCGCCGTTCGCGAATGCCGTCTGCATGGCGAGGTCGAGCGTCTTCCAGAAGCCGTTGTAGTCGAGCACGTCCGTGGCGTTCGACGCGAGCTGCTGGGAGATGACCGTCTGGGGACCCGTGAGCGCCATGTCGGCCGACCATTTCCAGCGCTGCCCCTTCGGGTCGCGCGGCGGATCCGGCGGCGCCTGAAGCTTCGTTCCGTCATAGGCCGCGTTGTACGAGCCCGGCGAGGCGAGGGTCGCCGACACGGGCGGGAAGCCATGGTCGTCGGAGAGGATCCGCAGGAAGGCCTTGCGCTCCAGCGCGACCCCGCTCGCCCCCCGGTGGATCCGCCGCGCGGCTCGGTCGGACGGGATGTGATCCCGGTCGCCGATCATGGTCACCATGAGGGCGTCGTCGATCTTGTCGAGCGCCTCCAGCATGATGCCCCGCTCCTTGGCGTCGCTCGCGATGCCGCCGGGCATCAGCCCGAAATAGAGCTTCGGCCGCGGCAGCCCCTGGGTCTCGGGAGCGGCCGCCGCAAGATTCGCGGCGACGGCGGCTCCCGCAAGATGGCCCATATAGACGACCCGTTCGAGGTCGGGACGCGCGTTCGCGTCGGACGCGAGCGCAGCGAATGCCTCCTTGGTCATCTGGACCGCGTTGGCCGTCGCGTCCGCCGGCCGGGTCCGGTTCACGTCTTGATAGCGGGGGAAGAGGACGAGGTTGCCCTTGCGCGCCAGATGCTCGATCCAGCCGCCATAGATGGCCGGGTTGTTGGCCCCCCATGCATGCAGGAACACGATGACGGGGCGCGGCTCGGCGGCGGCTTCGGCCGGATGGAAGACGTAGATGGGAGCGCTGGCCCGCCCGAGCGCTCGCTTCGCGACGTCCTTGGTGACGTAGTCCGTGCCGCCAGGCCCGCTCTGGGCCTGGTCGGGCGGCTTGGCCGCGAAGGCGGGGGGCGCCGCGAGGATCGCGGTCAGCGCGAGGGCAATGAAAATCGTGCGGCGCATGGGAGGGCCTTCGGAGATCCGCTGGAGCCACCAGCGGAGGGGCTCCCTGGTTTCACACAGTCGCGTTAACCTTTTCTCACTCTTCGCCCTTCCGCAAGCGCCCTGACGGCCCCGCGGATCGTGCGGATGTCCTGCTCCGTCATCTCCATGCGCAGGAACATGTCGCGCATGTTGCGGGCCATGATCGGCCTCTTGTCCGGCGGATAGAAAGCGGCGCCGTCGAGCTCTCCCTCCAAGTAGTCGAAGAAGGAGACGAGCATCTCGCGCGGGGCCCGCGGGGAGAGGGGCTCGCCCCCGAACGGCAAGGCCGAGCCGGTCTCTCGCTTGAACCACTCGTAGCCGACCAGAAGCACCGCCTGCGCGAGGTTCAGCGACGGGCAGGCGGGATGGACCGGGAAGGTGACGATCGCGTCGGCGAGCGAGACTTCGTCGTTCTCGAGACCCGTCCGCTCGCGCCCGAACAGGATGCCGACTTGCTGCCCCACGGCTAGCCTCTCGCGGATCGGGTCCATCGCCTCCTCGGGGGAGAAGACCCGTTTCATCTGTCCCCGCTCCCGAGCCGTCGTCGCCAGCACGAGGTGAAGATCAGCCACCGCGCTGCGCGCGTCGGGGTAGAGGCGGGCCCCCTCGATGATCTTGGCAGCCCCGGCCGCCGCGCTGACCGCCTTCTCGCTGGGCCAGCCATCTCGGGGGGCCACGAGCCGCAATTCCGTGAGCCCGAAATTCGCCATCGCACGGGCCGCCATGCCGATATTCTCGCCCATCTGCGGCTCGACGAGGATGATGGCGGGGGCGACGAGATCGGGGACGGCCATGACTGGACCTCGGCGGAGGGACGCCCCGTCATTAAGGGCTCGGCACGAGCTGCAAAAGGGCAAATCGCGGAACCAGTCATCCCGGAATTCGGTTGAAAGCAGGCGGGGTTCCGGCCCGCGAGGAGCCGTCTCGTCCGATGTTGCGTGAAATCGCTGCCACTCTCCTCTTGGTGCTCCTCGCGAGCCCGGGCGTGGCGCAGACGGAACCCCGTACGACTACCGACGAACCCGCGATCGTCATCGAGGGCGACCCCATTCCAGCCCCTCTACCCCCCGACCCGACCAAGCTCCCCCCTCCCCCGCCCACGGGCGCGTTCCGGGATGCGATCGCAGGGCGAGTGCCGTTCCACGGACACTATTGTGGGCGGGGCAATCTCGGCGGTGATCCGATCGACGTCCTCGATGCGACCTGCAAGGCCCACGACGAGTGCTACGACCGCGTCGGCGATAGCGCCTGTTCCTGCGATCGTTTGATCGAGAAGCGGAGCCTCGCGATTGCCGACGATCCGGGCCAGTCGCCCGAGCTTCGCCGGCGCGCGGCGAGCGTCGCGGCGGCGTTCCAGATCCTGCCCTGCCGGTAGACAACCGTACGGGAGGCCCGCGGAAAACCGGGCCTTAGACCAAGGCTTCGCTTCCCCCACGGCACGGGCCGCGCTATAGGCCCGCCTCGACAGCGTCGGCAGCCGCCGACGGACGAGACACTCAAGCCCAAGGTGAGAATGATGGCGAAAATCAAGGTCGCCAACCCGGTCGTCGAGCTCGACGGCGACGAGATGACCCGGATCATCTGGCAGAATATCAAAGAGAAGCTGATCCACCCCTATCTCGACGTGAACCTCGAATATTACGACCTCGGGGTCGAGCACCGGGACGCCACGAACGACAAGGTGACGGTGGACGCGGCCGAGGCGATCAAGCGCCACGGCGTCGGCGTGAAGTGCGCCACGATCACGCCCGACGAGCAGCGCGTGCAGGAGTTCGGCCTCAAGGAGATGTGGAAGTCGCCGAACGGCACGATCCGCAACATCCTCGGCGGCGTGATCTTCCGCGAGCCGATCATCTGCCGCAACGTGCCGCGCCTCGTACCCGGCTGGACGCAGCCGATCGTCGTCGGCCGTCACGCCTTCGGCGACCAGTACCGTGCCACCGACTTCAAGGTTCCCGGCAAGGGCCGGATGACGATCAAGTTCGAGGGCGACGACGGCACGGTCATCGAGAAGGAGGTATTCAAGTTCCCGGGCGCCGGCGTCGCCATGGCGATGTACAACCTCGACGACTCGATCCGCGACTTCGCCCGCGCCTCGCTGAACTACGGCTTGAACCGCAAGTTCCCCGTCTACCTCTCCACGAAGAACACGATCCTGAAGGCCTATGACGGCCGCTTCAAGGACCTCTTCCAGGAGATCTACGACAACGAGTTCGCGGACAAATTCAAGGCCGCCGGGATCACCTACGAGCACCGCCTCATCGACGACATGGTGGCCTCGGCCCTCAAGTGGTCGGGCGGCTATGTCTGGGCGTGCAAGAACTACGACGGCGACGTCCAGTCCGACACGGTGGCGCAAGGCTTCGGCTCGCTCGGCCTCATGACCTCCGTGCTCATGACCCCCGACGGCCGCACCGTCGAGGCCGAGGCCGCGCACGGGACGGTGACCAGGCACTACCGCGAGCACCAGAAGGGCAAGGAGACCTCGACGAACTCGATCGCCTCCATCTTCGCCTGGACCCGCGGCCTTGCCCACCGGGCCAAGCTCGACGGCAACGACGAGCTCGCCCGCTTCTCCGATACGCTGGAGAAGGTCTGCGTCGACACGGTCGAGGCCGGCTTCATGACGAAGGACCTCGCCCTGCTGGTGGGCGCCGACCAGAAGTGGCTCTCCACGACCGGCTTCCTCGACAAGATCGACGAGAACCTCAAGAAGGCCATGTCGGCCTGATCCCAGGCGCAGAACCATCAGAAAGCCCGGCCCTCGCGCCGGGCTTTTTCGTCGGATGATCCCCCGCCCGGGTCGGCGGAACGGGTCCCGCCGATCGTGTGTTTCGCCTGTCCGGCCCGTCGTCGAACCCGTTCTGGAGAGACCATGCCCAAGCCGAAGAAGCTCGAACGTTTCCTCGCCGTTCCGGACGGCGATCATACCCGCCTGACGATCGAGCTCGAGGGCGGCGAGGTGATCGAGATCGAGGCCACCCTGGACCAGCTCGACATGATGGCCGACACCCTCGACGACGTGCTGCTTAGCGAGGAGGAATAGCTCCTCTGCCCTGCCCGCCTCTCACGGGGCGGGATGAGCCGTTCTTCGCCAGGTGGCCGCGAGATCCTTGTAGCCATGAACCACATGGACGAGAGCGACCCCTCGCTCGACTTCGCCAGGTGGAGCGACGGTCCACGTCCATGCCGCATCCGGCACCGGCAGCTCGTGACCACGCAGCAGATCGAGACGTGCCAAGACGGCATGGCCGCCGGGTGGTTCGGCTGCGCGCAAGCCACGAGCCGTCGCTGCGACGTCCAGGCACTCGACGTCGGTCATGAGGCAGACGCGCCCCCGGAACCGCGCCAGATCGTCGATGTGCCAGCCGACGATGCGCTCGGGCAGGTCCTCCGGCACATGGGGGCGCCCATTGCGGGCTAGGTAGCGCTCCGGCGCGAGCGGCAGTTGCGACAGCACGTTCGCGGAGACGACGAGATCGATCGCGGGATCGGCGACGAACGGCCTGAGCGGGTCGCCGCGTCGATCCGCGCGTCCGAGCAGCCAATCGGCGACGCCCGTGAGGTCGACCGTCGCCAGCGACACGTTGGCAAAGCGCCTCGCGCGACGACGAATCAACGGGAGATGGACGGCGTCCACGAGGATGACCCGCTGGAAGCCGTCGGAGAGCGCCTCGAGGGGAATGTCCCGGCACAGACCCGACCCGAGGACGAGCGCCGTATGTCGGCGCTCCAGATCCCGCATCGCCTCGCATACGAGCCCTTTGCATCGCTCCTCGTGCGGCGCCCAATCGGACCGCCGCCGCGTGGCGCGCGACCAAAGGGCGACGCTGTCGCTCACGAAGCCGAGGGACCGGTGGAGGACTGACGGGGTCGCGAGACGCAGCAGCAGTTCGGCCAGCATGGTACCCTTCGATCGGTGAACGGCCGGAGCCCTGTCCGGGCGAGCTCCCGGGAGGGCCGACCTGACCCCCTTGCGTCCCCGCCCGGATCGATTATATCGAGCGCCGTGACGCCGACGTCGATCGGACGAGCGTCGCCTCCTGACAAGCCTGAACGGTCGATCCGAGGCCTCAAGCCCCGGGGCGCCTTCTGCGCTTCTGCCATGATAGCGGGGAACCAGCGTTCCCTAGCACATGCGCCGACGGGTCGCCGTCGCTGGAGAGATCCGCATGAGCTCCGGCCTATGGTTTCGACCAGGGCGCCTGTGTGCTCCTCTGCAACATCACTGGTTTCGTCGATCCGAATAAGGTTCGGCCGGGCATCACCGAAGAAAACACCTGTTTTCTGCGGAAAGCAATGCTTTGTCTGAATTCTGGAGATGCTTGAGAACGGTCCACGAGTTGGCTCCAACTTTTTTCTGGAGCCTTGTTGACAGTTTCTCTGGTTAGGTCTACATGGTGTTCATCGGGGCGGCGCCGGCCGGTTGGTTGGTTCTGCTTCCTGGGTTTTCCGGGCGCCGTGTGGGCTTCGTGCCTCTGGTTTCTGGGTGTGTGCCCGTTGCTCTTTGACAAGTGTATCG
>NZ_VUOA01000089.1 GCF_008386575.1 Salinarimonas soli | reverse complement strand
TGGCCAAAGAGAAGTTTTCGCGAACGAAGCCGCACTGCAACATCGGGACGATTGGTCACGTGGACCATGGGAAGACGTCGCTGACGGCGGCGATCACGAAGGTTCTGGCGGAGTCCGGTGGGGCGACGTTCACGGCCTACGACCAGATCGACAAGGCGCCTGAGGAGAAGGCGCGCGGGATCACGATCTCGACGGCTCACGTGGAGTACGAGACGACGAACCGGCACTACGCGCACGTGGACTGCCCGGGTCACGCGGACTACGTGAAGAACATGATCACGGGCGCGGCGCAGATGGACGGCGCGATCCTGGTGGTGTCGGCGGCCGACGGCCCGATGCCGCAGACGCGCGAGCACATCCTTCTGGCGCGCCAGGTGGGCGTGCCGGCTCTGGTGGTGTTCATGAACAAGGTCGACATGGTCGACGACGCGGAGCTTCTGGAGCTGGTCGAGCTGGAGGTGCGCGAGCTTCTCTCGAAGTACGACTTTCCCGGCGACGACATCCCGATCGTGAAGGGCTCGGCGCTGATGGCGCTGGAGGGCAAGTCGCCTGAGATCGGCCGCGACGCGGTGATGAAGCTCATGGCGGAGGTGGACGCCTACATCCCGCAGCCCGAGCGCCCGATCGACATGCCGTTCCTGATGCCGATCGAGGACGTGTTCTCGATCTCGGGCCGCGGCACGGTGGTGACGGGCCGCGTGGAGCGCGGCGTGGTGAAGGTGGGCGAGGAGGTCGAGATCGTCGGCATCCGCGACACGGTGAAGACGACCGTGACGGGGGTGGAGATGTTCCGCAAGCTGCTCGACCAGGGGCAGGCGGGCGACAACGTGGGCGTTCTGCTGCGCGGCACGAAGCGCGAGGACGTGGAGCGCGGGCAGATCCTGTGCAAGCCGGGCTCGGTGAAGCCGCACAAGAAGTTCAAGGCCGAGGCCTACATCCTGACGAAGGAGGAGGGCGGCCGCCACACGCCGTTCTTCACGAACTACCGTCCGCAGTTCTACTTCCGGACCACGGACGTGACGGGGATCGTGAAGCTGCCCGAGGGCACCGAGATGGTGATGCCCGGCGACAACGTGACGATGGAAGTGGAGCTGATCGTGCCGATCGCCATGGAGGAGAAGCTGCGCTTCGCCATCCGCGAAGGCGGCCGCACGGTCGGCGCCGGCGTCGTCGCCCAGGTGATGG
>NZ_VUOA01000088.1 GCF_008386575.1 Salinarimonas soli | reverse complement strand
CGGCAGGGGCGCCGCCCGCGTGCACATCCTCAAGGGCATCTCCCTCGATATCGAGCGGGGCGAGGCCGTGGGGCTGGTGGGGCCGTCGGGCTCGGGCAAATCGACGCTGCTCATGACCATGGCGGGCCTGGAGCGTCCGGATTCGGGGCGGATCGTCGTCGACGGACGCGACCTGTCGGGGCTCGACGAGGACGCGCTGGCGCGTTTTCGCGGGCGGCGCATCGGCATCGTCTTCCAGCGCTTCCACCTCGTGCCGCCCATGACGGCGCTCGAGAACGTGGCGCTGCCCCTGGTGCTCGCCGGCG
>NZ_VUOA01000087.1 GCF_008386575.1 Salinarimonas soli | reverse complement strand
GGCTCGCCGGACGGTGGCTATTCGAGCGCCTCGGCAAAACTCAAGGTCCCCCAGTAGATCCTTAGGGGCCAGCGCGCCAATTGTTCCGACCAGTGGTCCGCGACGCCGACGGCGTGCGCCCAGCGAGCCGGACTGACGGTTTCACTGCCCGAGTTTCGGTCGTGCAACCCCGACAACCGTATGTGTGAGAGTGTCGAGGAGGCGCCCGCCCAGGCGGGCAGATTGCCAATAGAGCCTCACGTCGAGGGTCGTGCCAGGCAACAGTTCGATGAGACACCCACTCCTTAGGTGCTCGGCGATTAGGATGCGAGGGTTCATGGCCCAACCCAAGCCTTCCATGGTGCCGTCGACGAAGCCCTGGGTCGCGGGGATCCAATGCACAGGACCCTCCAAGTTGATCGCGAGCGCCTGATCGGCCCAGCGCGCTTGGAGCTGGTCACGTCGGTCGAAGCAGAGGTGGGGCGCCCGTGCGAGGGCATCGGACGTGACCCCGTCCGGAAACCACCGAGCGGCGAACGCCGGGCTCGCCGTCGCGACGTAGGCCAGTGTCCCGAGCTCAAGGGTCCGGCAGCCCTGGATCGGCTCGCCATGGGTGGTGACGGCCGCAAGGACCTCGCCCGACCGCAGGCGCTCCGCCGTGTGCTCCTCGTCGTCCAAGACGATGTCGAGCAGCGCTCCGGAACCTGCGGAGAACGCGGCCGCTGCGGGCATGAACCAGCTTCCGAGGCTGTCGGCGTTCACCGCCACGCGCAACGTCGGAGCGACCATCTCGGGTCTCCCAAAGCGCGCGAGCTCGGGCAGGTCGGCTGCCAGCTCCCCCTCCAGGAGCGCCACTTGCTCGACATGGGCGCAGAGGCGTGCCCCAGCGGAGGTCGCCCTGCAGGGTTGCCCCCGGATGACCAGCACGGCGCCCATCCGCTCCTCAAGGGCCCGGACACGTTGAGAGACCGCCGAGGGGGTGACGCCGAGGGTCCCGGCGGCGCGTTCGAAGCTGCCCTGGCGCACCACGGCGGCGAGCGCCGAAAGACCGGCATAGTCGAGCACGGATTAGCGCTCCTTCATCAACCTTAGTAGCTTTAGGTTCTCTACAGGGGCACGCGCCGGTATGAAACCCGCCATGTCATACGTCTCAGCCTTCCTGAACGGTTTCCTGGTATCCGCCGCCCTGATCATCGCCATCGGCGCCCAGAATGCCTTCGTCCTGCGGCAGGGGCTTCGCCGCGAGCACGTCGGTCCGATTGTGGCCCTGTGCGCATCCGCCGACGCGATCCTGATCGGCGCGGGCGTGGCGGGCCTCGGGGCGATGATCGGCGCCGCTCGCATGTTCACCTCCGCTCTAACCGTCGCGGGCGCAGCCTTCCTCACGTGGTACGGCGTCATCGCGCTGCTACGCTCCGCACGGCCGAGCGCCCTGGCGGTTGACGGGGGCGGCGCGATCAGCCTGCCCGCCGCCCTGGCGAGCGCCGCCGGCTTCACCCTCCTCAACCCGCACGTCTACCTCGATAC
>NZ_VUOA01000086.1 GCF_008386575.1 Salinarimonas soli | reverse complement strand
GGGCATCCTGATCCCGCCCTCCGTGATCCTCGTGGTCTACGCGATCTCGACCGAGCAGAACATCGTCAAGCTGTTCCAGGCGGCGCTGCTCCCGGGGCTTCTCGCGACCCTGTTCTACATCCTCACCATCGCCATCGTGGTGCGCCGCAATCCCGACCTCGCCCCGCCCCACGAGCGCGTCACCTCCGCCGAGCGGCGGCGGGCGCTGATCGCGGTGTGGCCCG
>NZ_VUOA01000085.1 GCF_008386575.1 Salinarimonas soli | reverse complement strand
CGAACAACGCTCTTGAACCCAGCCATCTCAGCCCCCAGCGAATCTTGTTCCCTAATTGCTAGTTAACAATTCATTGGCGCGCAATTGGAATGTCGGGGCCGCAACCCCGATTGGGCTCAGCCTTTCGGATAAGACCCTGTCCGCCCGTCGGGGATGATGGACAGGTCAGAGCGACCGAGTGGACCCGGGGGCGCTCAGTTGCTCGATGACACCCTCAAGGCGAGCCCGCATGTCCTGGATCGGCTCCTCCGCCCCACCCAGCGCACACCCGATCTCCTGGCGCACCTTCAGCACCTCGGCCTGAAGGTGGCGACCATGCTCCGTCAACTCGATCCGCACCTGACGCTCGTCTGCAGCGTCGCGAAGCCGGCGCAACAAGCCGCCCTTCTCCATGCGCTTGAGCAAGGGTGTGAGCGTACCGGAGTCAAGATGCAGCCGCTTGCCGATCTCCTTCACCTTGAGCCCCTCCTGCTCCCAGAGCACCAGGAGCACGAGATATTGCGGGTAGGTGAGGCCCAAGGGCTCCAAGCCGGCCTTGTAGGCGGCCGTGAAGGCATGGTGGGCGGCATAGACGGTGAAGCAGAGCTGCCGGTCAAGGCGCAACAGGTCGTTGGTATCAGCCATGAAAGCCTCTTAGCACGAGCAATGACAGGACGGCATCAGCCAAAAGAATAAGTTGCGTTCATCCTAATCGTGTTCCAATGGTTAGCACACAATCAAACAGCACGAAAGCCAGCCGTGACCCGCATCAGCTCCCTTGCCCTCGCTTGCGCCTGCAGCGGCATGCTCCTGGGCAGTGCCGTCATCGGTGCGGGCTCCATCGTCGTCGCGAGCCAGGCCAAGCTGCACCTCGCCTTCGATGCGCCGCGCATCCAGGCACCAGCCGCGCAGGTGGCGCCGGCCCGGATCCGGGTCGCGGCCCTAACGGCCGGCGGCGTCGACGGCGCCCGGCGCGCGGGGCGCGTCGTCTATGTCGGCCCGTTCACGGCACGGTGAGCCCGATGACCAT
>NZ_VUOA01000084.1 GCF_008386575.1 Salinarimonas soli | reverse complement strand
CGAACAACGCTCTTGAACCCAGTCATCTCAGCCCCCAGCGAATCTTGTTCCCTAATTGCTAGTTAACAATTCATTGGCGCGCAATTGTAATGTCTGGGCCGCAACCCCGATTGGGCTCAGCCTTTCGGCTAAGACCCTGTCCGGCCGGCGGGGATGATGGGCAGGTCAGAGCGACCGAGCGGACCCGGAGGCGCTCAGTTGCTCGATGACACCCTCAAGGCGAGCCCGCAGGTCCTGGATCGGCTCCTCCGCCCCACCCAGCGCACACCCGATCTCCTGGCGCACCTTCAGCACCTCGGCCTGAAGGTGGCGACCATGCTCCGTCAACTCGATCCGCACCTGACGCTCGTCTGCAGCGTCGCGAAGCCGGCGCAACAAGCCACCTTTCTCCATGCGCTTGAGCAAGGGTGTGAGCGTGCCGGAGTCGAGATGCAGCCGCTTGCCGATCTCCTTCACCTTGAGCCCTTCCTGCTCCCAGAGCACCAGGAGCACGAGATATTGCGGGTAGGTGAGGCCCAAGGGCTCCAAGCCAGCCTTGTAGGCGGCCGTGAAGGCATGGTGGGCGGCGTAGACGGTGAAGCAGAGCTGCCGGTCAAGGCGCAACAGGTCGTTGGTATCAGCCATGAAAGCCTCTTAGCACGAGCAATGACAGGACGGCATCAGCCGAAAGAATAAGTTGCGTTCAGCATAATGGTGATCCAATGGTTAGCACACAATCAAACAGCACGAAAGCCAGCCGTGACCCGCATCAGCTCCCTTGCTCTCGCTTGCGCCTGCAGCGGCATGCTCCTGGGCAGTGCCGTCCTCGGTGCGGGCTCCATCGCTGTCGCGAGCCAGGCCAAGCTGCACCTCGCCTTCGATGCGCCGCGCATCCAGGCACCAGCCGCGCAGGTGGCGCCAGCCCGGATCCGGGTCGCGGCCG
>NZ_VUOA01000083.1 GCF_008386575.1 Salinarimonas soli | reverse complement strand
TGCGTCGGGCGCAGCGTCTCGACGATCTGACCAGGCGGTTCGAGGCGAACGTTGCGACGTTGACTCAGGGCTTGTCATCAGCCGCGACCGAGATGGAAGCCACAGCACAGTCCATGACGATGATCGCCGACGAGACGACCAGCCAGTCAGTCAACGTCGCGGGTGCTGCCGAGCAAACCTCGGCTAACGTGCAGACGGTCGCGGCTGCGACGGAGGAGCTGTCGATCTC
>NZ_VUOA01000082.1 GCF_008386575.1 Salinarimonas soli | reverse complement strand
CCTCGACGAGGAAGGAGAGGGCCGGGCCCGTGATGGCGCCGAAGCCGTTGAGGGCGCCGCGCACGGCATCCGTGCGGGCGGCCGATTCCTCGCGCTGGAGGGCGGCGTCGGCCCGCCGGGCGGGGGGGCGCCAGGGCGCGCCCCGGCGGGGGGGGGGGGGGGGTCGGGGGGGGGACTCCGTGGGCTCCCCGGGGGGGGGGGGGCGGG
>NZ_VUOA01000081.1 GCF_008386575.1 Salinarimonas soli | reverse complement strand
CCCCCCCCCGTCCCCCCCCCCCCCCCCCCCCGCCCCCCCCGCCCCCCCCCCCCCCCCGGGGGGTGGCGGGGGGCCCGCCCGCCCCCCGGGGGGCCCCCCCCCCCCCCGCCCCCCCGGCCCCCGGGGGGGGGGGGGGGGGGGGGGGGGGGCCGGGGGCCAGGGGGGTCCTGCACCGCCGCCCGCGCCGGGGGGGGGGGGGGGGGGGACCCGCTCGGCCGGAGCC
>NZ_VUOA01000080.1:315-437 GCF_008386575.1 Salinarimonas soli | reverse complement strand
CGTCCACCACCTTGAGGGCCATGCGCGGCGCCACGACCTTCACCTGCGAGATCCAGGGCGCGGCCTCGCGGGGGCTCGCGTTGTCCATCATCCACGCGGCCTTGAGGCACAAAAGCCGCGCC
>NZ_VUOA01000080.1:0-287 GCF_008386575.1 Salinarimonas soli | reverse complement strand
TGGCGCGCATGCAATGGTGGATGCGGCCGGGTCCCAGCCGCCCCTGCGCGATCTCGAAGCCCCTCCCCTCGCCCAGAATCAGGTTCTCGGCCGGCACGCGCACGCCCTCGAAGCGGATATGCATGTGGCCGTGGGGCGCGTCGTCGTGGCCGAACACCTCCATGGGCCGCAGGTTGGTGACGCCCGGCGTGCCCGCGGGCCCGAGGATCTGCGAGTGGCGGCGGTGCGGGGCCGGGTCGGGGTTCCTGCCGCCCAAGCAGAAATAGACCGCGCAGCGCGGGTCGCCC
>NZ_VUOA01000008.1 GCF_008386575.1 Salinarimonas soli | reverse complement strand
CTCCCCTGAGGGGAGAGAGGGCGCGTCGGCGCTATCCGAAACCACTGGTCTTCCGTCGTACCCCCTCACCCCCGGCCCCTCTCCCCATGGGAGAGGGGAGCCAGCGCGCCAATTCCGCCACGCGCGCCGTCATCGCCGAGCCCGGATCGGCGAGGGGAGCGATCACCGTGAAGTGGTCGGCGCCAGGCAGCGCCTCGAAGCGGGTCGCGACGCCCGCCGTGGCCCAGCGCTCGGCGATGGTGCGGCTCTGGCGCAGGTATTCGTCGCTCTCCCGGGCTCCCACCACGGCGTCGAGGGCGCGGCCGGCGGGGGCTGGCCAGAGGAGGGGGCTCAGGCGGTCGGCCTCGGCGGGCTGGAGGCCGAGCGCGCGGTTGACGCTCGTCGTGAGGAGCGGGCGCAGCTCGAAGAGGCCCGAGATCGCGTAGGCCCCCGGCACGAGATCGGCGGGCAGGCCGGCCGCGGCCCAGTCGGTCGCGAGGAGGCAGGCGGCGAGGTGACCGCCGGCCGAGTGGCCCGCCACCGTCACCCGCCGCCCGGTCTCGCGCCACAGGCGCCCGGCGGCGGCGCGCATCTGGTCGACGATCTCGCCCACATGCACCGTCGGGGCGAGGTCGTAGCCCGGCACCGCGACGTCGATGCCGCGCGCGTTGAGGCCCCGCGCCAGATGGCTGAAATAGGCGGGGTGCAGGCCCTGCCAGTAGCCGCCATGGATGAACATCACGAGGGGCCGCGCCTCCTCGCCCGTGCCCGCGAACAGGTCGATCGCCTGCCGCTCGCTGTCGCCATAGGCGAAGGAGCGGGGCGGGTGAGCCTCGCGGTAGGCGGCGGCGTCCCGGGCCCAGCCCTCGATGATCGCGGGATGCTCGGGCACGCGGGCCCGGTTGTTGTACTCCGCCTCGTAGTCGATGCCGGCCATGGGGGCTCCGCTCTCATGTCGGCCCAAGGATAGGAGCGGGGCCGGGGTCCCGCAACGCGGGGCGCATGGCTGGGGCGGACGGATCAGCAAAAAGCCCGGCGCGGGGCCGGGCTTCACAGTTAGTCATAGGGGGGAGGGGCGCTTATTGCACCAGGCGCGGGCCGCCCGTCTGGACCTTCTCGTTCTCGGCCAGGATGCCGAGGCGACGGGCCACCTCCGAATAGGCCTCGATGAGGCCGCCCAGGTCGCGGCGGAAGCGGTCCTTGTCGAGCTTGTCGGCGGACTTGATGTCCCACAGGCGGCAGGAATCGGGGGAGATCTCGTCGGCCACCACGATGCGCATCAGGTCGCCCTCCCACAGGCGGCCCGTCTCCATCTTGAAGTCGACGAGGCGGATGCCGACGCCGAGGAAGAGGCCGGAGAGGAAATCGTTGACCCGGATGGCGAGCGCCATGATGTCGTCGATCTCCTGGGGCGTCGCCCAGCCGAAGGCCGTGATGTGCTCCTCCGAGACCATCGGGTCCCCGAGCTTGTCGTTCTTGTAGTAGAACTCGATGATCGAGCGGGGGAGCTGCGTGCCCTCCTCCAGCCCGAGCCGCTGGGCGAGCGAGCCCGCCGCGACGTTGCGCACCACCACCTCGAGCGGGACGATCTCCACCTCGCGGATGAGCTGCTCGCGCATGTTGAGGCGGCGGATGAAGTGCGTCGGCACGCCGATGTCGTTGAGGTGCTGGAAGACGAACTCGCTGATGCGGTTGTTCAGCACGCCCTTGCCGTCGATGATCTCGTGCTTCTTGGCGTTGAAGGCGGTGGCGTCATCCTTGAAGTGCTGGATGAGCGTTCCGGGCTCCGGGCCCTCGTAGAGGACCTTCGCCTTGCCCTCGTAGATGCGACGGCGGCGGTTCATAGGCGTATACCGTGATTTGAGGAAGTCCATGAGGTGGGCCGTGGCTCCGAACGTGTGGGGTTGAGATCCGCGGCTCGACGGGGGCGGGCGCAGTCAAGGACAGGCTTTCCGGGCCTCCCGCTTGGCGGGCAACCTAACCGATCGGGCCGCGCAGCACAACGAGCCTCTGGCTCTGCGTTGGGGTAGGGCCAATAGAGGGTGAAAGCGGCCGATCCAAGGCCGGTGGGATGCGGTGCCATCCCCAAGCGCCGCCCGATCGCGGGTGTGAACCGTGGTGGCGGCGCTGTCGCGCCGCACCCCCCTCTCCATCTCTCCCCCGCGAGGGGGAGAGGGATCACCGGCATTCCGCGCGCGAACCGCTGGAGTTCAGGCGAAACGAGCAGGCTCCCCTCTCCCCCCTTGCGGGGGAGATGCCCCGAAGGGGCAGAGGGGGGTCGGCGAGGCGCAAGCCTCGCCGCGCGCCAGAACGATTAGGCGAGCGCTTGAACAAACTGTGGTCCGGCGCTTCGCGCCGACCCCCCTCCGCATCCTCCCCCGCAAGGGGGGAGGGGAGGCCATATCCTGGACCGTTGCGCGACGAAGGGCCGGTGCCGGCTCAAAACGCCGTCCGGCTGCGGATCGCCGCCGACAGGGTGCCCTCGTCGAGATAGTCGAGCTCGCCGCCCACCGGCACGCCGTGGGCAAGCCGCGTGATCTTGAGGGGGAGGTGCGACAGGCGCTCGGTGACGTAGTGGGCGGTCGTCTGGCCGTCGACGGTTGCGTTGAGGGCGAGGATGATCTCGCCGACGCCGGGCTCGGAGGCGCGGCTCACCAGGCCCTCGATGTTGAGGTGTTCCGGGCGCACCCCGTCGAGGGGGGAGAGCACGCCGCCGAGCACGTGGTAGCGGCCGGGAACGGCGCCCGAGCGCTCCAGGGCCCACAGGTCCGAGACGTCCTCCACCACCACGATGAGGGAGGGATCACGCTTGGCGTCGGTGCAGATGGTGCAGGGGTCGCTGGTGTCGACGTTGCCGCAGGAGCGGCACACCACCACCCGCTCGGCCGCGACCCGCATGGCGTCGGAGAGGGGGCCAAGCAGCGTCTCGCGCTTCTTGATCAGGTGGAGCGCGGCGCGGCGCGCCGAGCGCGGGCCGAGGCCCGGCAGGCGGGCCATGAGCTGGATCAGGCGCTCGATCTCGGGACCGGCGACGGAACGGGACATCGGGGCTCGCGCGAGTGGGGGATCGGAGGGCGCCGCAAGAGCGGCGCCGCTCCCCCCGATATGGGGTCGAAAGCCTTGGGCCGCAACCGGAAACGGGTCCGCTCAAGCCGCCCGGACGAGGCTCTCGAACAGCCCGCGGCCGTCCGTGCCGCCCACCAGGTCGTCGATGAGGTTCTCCGGGTGCGGCATCATGCCGAGCACGTTGAGGCCCTCGGAATAGATACCGGCGATCGCGTTGAGCGAGCCGTTGACGTTGGCGTCGGCCACGATCCCGCCGGCAGCGTTGGCGTAGCGGAAGGCCACGCGCCCCTCGCCCTCGATGCGCCGGAGGGTCTCCTCGTCGGCGAAGTAGTTGCCCTCGCCATGCGCCACGCACACGTCGATCACCTGGTCCTTCGCGTAGGCGCGCGTGAAGGCCGTGTCGTTGCGCTCCACCCGCAGCTTTTGCCGGTGGCAGAGGAAGCGAAGGTTCGCGTTGCGCATGAGGATGCCGGGCAGGAGCCCGGATTCGCACAGGATCTGGAAGCCGTTGCAGATGCCGAGCACGAGGCCGCCGCGCGCGGCATGCGCCCGCACCGCGCCCATGACGGCGGCGCGGCCCGCGATGGCGCCGCAGCGCAGATAATCGCCATACGAGAAGCCGCCCGGCAGCACGGCGAGGTCGGTGCCCGCGGGCAGCTCCGTCTCCGCGTGCCAGACCGTGTGCACCTCGGCGCCCGCCTGGCGCAGGGCCCGCAGCACGTCGCCCTCGCGGTTCGAGCCGGGGAAGACGATGACGGCGGCCTTCATGACGCGATCTCGACCCGGTAGTTCTCGATCACCGTGTTGGCGAGAAGCCGCTCGCAGGCGGCCTTCAAGGCGGCCTCGGCGCGGGCCTGGTCGCCCGTGTCGAGCTCCACGTCGAACACCTTGCCCTGGCGCACGCTCGCCACGCCCTCGACGCCGAGCGAACGCAGGGCCCCTTCGATGGCCTTGCCCTGCGGATCGAGGACGCCGGATTTCAGGGTGACGGTGACGCGGGCTCTCATGACGGCTCCTGCGGGCTGCACGCGACGGGCTTAAACCCAACCGGCACGCCAGACAACCCGGAGGGCCGCTCAGCGCGCGAGGCGCGCCGCCACGACGCCGCGCAGCCCCGCGAGCACCGCCGCCTCGTCGTCGCCCGCCGCCAGCACGACGCGCAACTCGTCGCCCTCGATGCGCCCCACCGCGCCGCCATAGGCCGGCGGACGGGCGCCGTCGGCCCGCGACAGGGTGATGGCGAAGCCCGGCAGGCCCTCCTCGCGAAGGGCGCGCACCGCGACCTGCGTGCGGATCGCGGCGCGGCGCGGGTCGGTGTCGGCCCGGTCGCGCCCGCGAAGATAACGGCCAAGGCGCTCGGGGTCCCGCAGCACCTGCGCCGTGGTCGCGGCATCGTCGCCGGACAGCGTGATCAGGGCCACCGCCAGGCGGTGCGGGCAGGCGGCCGAGAGGCAGGCCACCATCGCCTCCGGCCGGCCGCGCCCCTCGGCGAGCCAGCCGCGCAAGGGGAACGCCACCCAGCCCTCGCCCTCGGGCACGCCCTCCAGGCCGCGGGGCGCATAGGCGCAGCCGGCGAGCAGGGCGAGGGCGGCAAGGAGGGGGGCGAGGCGGCGGAGCATGGGGCGAATCGGGGGCGCGGACGGACGGCGCCTTCATCCCCCATGCGGCCGCGCCGGGGAAGGGCGGCTCAGCCGATGAAGGGCAGGAGGCCCGCCGCGATGGCGGCCGAGACCACCACCATCAGCACCATCTCGCGGGCGGTGAACAGCGGCATGGCCGGGCCGCGCGGCTCCAGCGGGATCTCATCGTGCATGGGCTGGCATCCTGGCTGGGCGGGTGGGCCTGAATCGACTGGGCGAAACCTTACATTGAGGGGGATGGCCTCTGTCCAGGCCCGATCCTTCCCCATCGTTAATCCGGGGGCTCCCTTCGGGCAGGTGAGGCTTAGTGGCAACGGTTGGGCGGTACTCCCCTCCCCCTTGCGGGGAGGGGTTGGGGGTGGGGGTCGCAAAGTCGGAGCTGGCGGTGAGGTGGGGCGCACGCACGCCTGTACAGCCCTTTCCTAGACCGGGACCTCTCGCGTCCCGACCCCCACCCCCGGCCCCTCCCCGCAAGGGGGAGGGGGACGGCCCAGCTTTGACAGCGGCGCCGCATGGGGCCAGAAGGGGCGCCTTCAGCAAGGATCCCCCATGGACAACCCCGTTCTCGTCGAGGTCACGCGTGGCCCGCTGGTCGAATCCCGCCATCGCGGCGCGGTCTCGGTGGTCGATGCGGACGGCGGCGTGCTCATGAGCCTCGGCGACGTCGACCTGCCGGTCTTCCCCCGCTCAGCCGTGAAGGCGCTGCAGATCCTGCCCATGGTGCATAGCGGCGCCGCCGAGCGTCTCGGGCTCACCGATGCCGAGATCGCGCTCGCCGTGTCCTCCCATTTCGGCGAGCCCGCCCATGTGGCGACGGCGCGCGCCATGCTGGAGAAGGCGCGCTGCGACGTGGGCTGCCTCGAATGCGGCGCCCACTGGCCCATGGACCCCGCCGCCGCCCGGGCCCTCGCCGCCGCAGGCGGGACGCCGAGCGCGCTCCACAACAACTGCTCGGGCAAGCATGCGGGCTTCCTATGCCTTGCCTGCGATCTCGGCGAGGACCCCAAGGGCTACGTCCGGGCCGATCACCGGGTGCAGGGCATCGTGCGCGCCTCGCTCGAGGACCTCACGGGCGCCTCCCACACCCCCGACGTCCAAGCCGTCGACGGGTGCTCGATTCCCACCTACGCCGTGCCGCTGCCCTCGCTCGCCTACGGCTTCGCGAAGTTCGGCACGGGGGTCGGCCTCTCGCCCGACTGCAAGCGCGCCGCGGCACGGATCCGGCGGGCGGCGGCCGCGCACCCGTTCATGGTGGCGGGCACGGGCCACTTCGACACCGTGCTCATGGAGGCCTTGGCTGAGCGCGCCTTCGTGAAGACGGGGGCGGAGGGCGTCTATTGCGCAGCGCTGCCCGGGAGCGGGCTCGGCATCGCGCTCAAGTGCGACGACGGCGCGAGCCGCGCCGCCCAGGCCGTGCTGGCGGCCCTCATCCTGCGCTTCCTGGAGCTCGACGGCCCCGAGCGCGCGACGGTCGAGGCCCTCGCCCGCCCGCGCCTCACCAACTGGAACGGCATCGAGGTGGGCGAGATCCGCACCACCGACGCCCTGGTGACGCCCCTTTGAGGGAGCCCTCGCAGGTGCGCGCGGAGGCGGGACCGGACCTGAGGCCCGCCCCCGTGGCCTCGCTCTCCCGTCTCGCCCCCTTGAGGCCGGGCGCGGCGCGTCACCCCACCATGCGGGCGAAGGCCGCGATGTCGACGTTGCCACCGCTGAGGATCACGCCGACGCGCTTTCCCTCCACGGGCACCGCCCCGTGCAGGGCTGCGGCCGCCGCGAGGCAGCCGGTGGGCTCGACGACGATCTTCAGGCGCTCGGCCAGGAAGCGCATCGTGTCGACGAGCTGCGCGTCCGACACCGTCACCACGTCGGCGACGCGCTCGCGCATAATCGCGAAGGTGCGCCGCCCGAGCGCGGTGGTCTGGGCCCCGTCCGCGATGGTCTGCGGCACGGGGATCTGGACGATCTCGCCACGGTTCAGCGACTGGCGCGCGTCGTCCCCCGCCTCCGGCTCGACGCCGATCACCCGGCAGCCCGGCGAGAGCGCGTGAGCCGCGAGCGCGGTGCCGGAGGTCAGCCCGCCGCCGCCGAGGCACGCGAGGATCAGGTCGAGGGGGCCCGTCTCGCCGATGAGCTCCATGGCGGCCGTGCCCTGGCCCGCGATGACGTCCGCGTGGTCGAAGGGCGGGATGAGGGCGAGGCCCCGCTCGGCGGAGAGCCGGCGGCCGATGGCCTCCCGGTCCTCCTTGTAGCGGTCGTAGATCACCACCTCGGCTCCGTAGCCGCGGGTCGCCGCCACCTTCATGGCGGGGGCGTCGTGGGGCATCACCACGACGACGGGCGCGCCCTGGAGCTGCCCCGCGAGCGCGATCGCCTGGGCGTGGTTGCCCGAGGAAAAGGCCACGACGCCGCGCCGGCGCGCCGCCTCGTCGAGGGCCGCGATGGCGTTGTAGGCGCCCCTGAACTTGAAGGAGCCGGCGCGCTGGAGGTTCTCGGCCTTGAAGAACAGGCGAGCGCCCGTGCGCGCGTCCGCCGTGCGGGAGGTGAGCACGGGCGTCTTGTGCGCCGCGCCCTCCAGGCGGCGGGCGGCCTGGACCACGTCCTCGAAGGCTGGAACGTCGGGGGCGGGCACGATGGTCTCGGCGGGGTGTCCCATGGCGCTCACCGGTTCTGGAAGCCCGCCGGCCGCTTCTCGACGAAGGCCTGCATGCCCTCCTTCTGGTCGGCGGTGGCGAACATGGCGTGGAAGACGCGGCGCTCGAAGCGGATGCCCTCGGCGAGCGTGGTCTCGTAGGCGCGGTTGACGCTCTCCTTCGTCATCATGGCGATGGGCAGCGACATGGAGGCGATGGTCTCGGCGGTCTTCATCGCCTCGGCCATCAGCTCGGCGGCCGGGATCACGCGGGAGACGAGCCCTGAGCGCTCGGCCTCCTGCGCGTCCATCATGCGCCCGGTGAGGCACAGCTCCATCGCCTTGGCCTTGCCCACGATGCGGGTGAGGCGTTGCGTGCCGCCCGCGCCCGGCATGACGCCGAGCTTGATCTCGGGCTGGCCGAAGCGGGCATTGTCGGCGGCGAGGATGATGTCGCACATCATGGCGAGCTCGCAGCCCCCGCCGAGCGCGAAGCCCGCCACCGCCGCCACGATGGGCTTGCGGCGCTGGGACACCCGGTCCCAGGCGGTGATGAAGTCGTCGAGATAGGTCTGCGGGAAGTTGAGGCCGGACATCTCCTTGATGTCGGCGCCCGCGGCAAAAGCCTTCTCGGAGCCGGTGATGAGCACGCAGCCGACGCCCGGATCCGCCTCGAAGCCGTCGAGGGCCCGGTTCAGCTCGGCCACGAGGGTGGAGTTGAGGGCGTTCAGCGCCTGGGGGCGGTTCAGCGTCACGAGGCCGACGCGGCCGCGGGTCTCGACGAGGAGGGTCTCATAGGCCATGGGGGCAGCTCCAGGATTGTCGTGCCCCCATGGCTAGGGGAGGGCGCCCGGCTCCGCAACAGGCGAGACCCTCAAAAAGCCCCTGGGGAGGCCCGCGAGTGCGGGGATGACAGGGCCGCCCGACCCTGGCACAACGATTCCATGTCGATGGATGCCACCCGCAAGCCCCTGCCGCCCCTGCTCAAGCTCGTGCTGGAGGTGGGGCCCCTGGTGCTGTTCTTCCTCGTGAACGCCTATGCGGACCGCCTGGGGCTCTCGACGCCCGAGCGCCGGCTCTTTCCGGCCACCGCGATCTTCGTCGTCGCCACCCTGATCGCGCTCGCGATCAACTACGCGCTCGTGCGCAAGCTGCCGATCATGCCGGTGGTCTCCGGCATCGTGGTGGTGATCTTCGGCGGCCTGACGCTGGCGCTCGACAGCGAGCTCTTCATCAAGCTCAAGCCCACCATCGTGAACACCCTGTTCGGCGTCGCGCTCCTCGTGGGGCTGCGGCTCGGCAAGCCGCTCCTCAAGATCGTCCTCGACAGCGTGTTCGACCTCGACGAGGAGGGCTGGCGCAAGCTCACCTTCCGCTGGGCGATGTTCTTCTTCGTGCTCGCGGCGCTCAACGAGATCGTCTGGCGCACGCAGAGCACGGACACCTGGGTGAGCTTCAAGGTGTTCGGCATCATGCCCCTGACGCTCGCCTTCGCGCTGGCCCAGACGCCCTTGATCCTGCGGCACGAGGTGAAGCGGGAGGGGTGAGCGCACGCCTCTCGCCGCGCGGGGAGAGGGCCGAATCCCCCCTCGTCGGGGGCTGAGGCGAGGGCGGCAGCCCGTGGGTGAGGGGGCGCCTCAACCGTGGAGCACCGTCCAGACCCCCTCACCCCCGCCCTTCGGGCTTGCTGCCCCTGCCGTTCCGCAGGTGCAGCCCTCTCCCCACCCGCGGGGAGAGGGGGGTCAGCGCGCCGCGTCTTTGACCTTCGCCAGGAAGCCCGGCAGCTGCTCGGGGAGGATCGGGCCGATATGCTTGTGGCGGATGGTGCCGTCGGGGCCGATCACGAAGGTCTCGGGCACGCCGTAGACGCCCCAGTCGATCGCCGCGCGCCCGTTGGCGTCGACGCCCACCGCCTGGAAGGGGTTGCCGAGGGCGCCGAGGAAGCGGCGGGCGTTCTCGGGGATGTCCTTGTAGTTGATGCCCACCAGCCGGAAACCCGGGTCCTTGGCGAGCTCTACCAGCGCCGGGTGCTCCTCGCGGCAGGGGCCGCACCAGGAGGCCCAGATGTTCACGACCGTGACGCGGCCCTTGAGGTCCTCCGACGACAGCCCCGGGATCGCTCCGCCGGCGCCCCGCAGCCCCGGCAGGGACGGGAGCGTGAAGGCCGGGACCGGACGGCCGATCAGGGCCGAGGGCACCTTGGAGGGATCGCCCGAATAGAGGCGCACGAGGAAGAGGGCTGCAAGCCCCAGGAAGATCAGGACGGGCAGCAGGAACAGGACCCGCACGCGTCGCCGGGGCGCGCCGTCGTCGAGGACAGCGGGATCGGCGCTCATCGCTCGTCACCCGAGCGGCGGCGCACGCCCCGGGCCTCGAGCTCGTCGAGCGCGCGCCGCTGCGCCCGCTGGTCGAGGATCGCGGCGAGGATCAGCCCGCCGACGACGAGAACCGTCACCGCGTAGGACCCGATGATGAAGGCGCCATGGGGACCGAGCATGGGGGCTCTCAGGCGGCCGCGCGGCGGTCGAGCCGCTCGGCTTCGAGGAGGGTGAGGGTGCGCACCCGCCGACGCATGATCTCGGTGCGCATCGTGTACATGTGCAGGGTCACGGCGAGCGCCGTGAAGGCCAGCGCCATGACGAGCAGCGGGTAGAGCATGGAGGGATGGATCGTCGGCCCGCCGAGGCGCAATACGGAGGCCGGCTGGTGCAGGGTGTTCCACCAGTCGACGGAGAACTTCACGATCGGCACGTTGACGAAGCCGACCAGCGTCAGGATGGACACGGCGCGGGCGGCACGGCCGGGCTCCTCGATGGTGCGCCACAGGGCCAGCACGCCGCAATACATGAGGAAGAGCACGAGCACCGAGGTGAGGCGCGCGTCCCAGACCCAGTAGGTGCCCCACATGGGCCGGCCCCACAGGGCGCCCGTGACGAGGCACACCAGGGTGAAGGCGGCGCCGATCGGCGCGGCGGCCTTCTGCGACACGTCCGCGAGGGGATGGCGCCACACGAGGCTGCCGATCGCCGACACCGACATCGTGGCGTAGAGGAAGAGCGCCAGCCACGCGGCGGGCACGTGGATGAACATGATCCGGACGGTCTCGCCCTGCTGGTAGTCGGCCGGCGCGAGCACGAAGCTCATGTAGAGCCCCACCGCCAGCAGCGCTGCCGCGAGCGCGGCGAGCCACGGCACCGCCGCGCCGGACCAGCGCAGGAAAAAGCTCGGATTGGCGAGTTTCGTCCACATCCCTCCGATGTAACGGCGAACCCGCCGCCCATCAATGCGGCAGAGTCCGCATGAGGGGGGCGCTTGCGGTTTCGTGTGGAGCGCCTGCGGCGCAGAGTCTTGCGCTGGATCCCGGATCTGCGATCCGCTCCGGCTTGCGCCTTCGCTCCTCTTGTCCGGGAAAGTGGCCGTGAGGTTCTGGAGACCTCTCGATCACCCTCCCCACTTTCCCGGACAAGCCTCGCGAAGCGAGGTGCAGATCCGGGATCCAGGGGTCAGAGGCCGCGAAGCGGCGCCGCACGCCCGCGCCAGCGGGCACTTGCGCCCTCAAGCCCCCCGCAGCGCCTGGAGCACCTTGCCGCCGGGGCGGCCGGTCTGGGGCATGCCGATCTGGCGCTCCACCTCCTTGATGGCGTCGCGGGTCTTCTGGCCGACGCGTCCGTCGGGCTCGCCGACGTCGAAGCCGCGGGACGAGAGGAGCTGCTGCAGCTCGCGGCGCTCGGCCCGCGACAGGGGCGGATCGTCGGTGGGCCAGGCGGCCTGGACGCCCGGGCCGCCGCGCAGCCGGTCGCCGAGAAGCGCGATGGCGAGGCCGTAGGACTCGGCGGCGTTGTAGGAATAGAGCGCGTCGAAGTTGCGGGTCACCAGGAAGGCGGGGCCGCGGGGCCCTGCGGGCAGCAGGATGCCCGCCGGGTAGGACCCGGACAGCGGGCGCCCGTCGTAGCGCGTCACGCCCATGGCGGCCCACTCCGAGACGGGGCGCTTGTTCTTGCGACCCGCCAGCCCCGCGTTGAAGCCCGCGGGCACGCGCACCTCGTAGCCCCAGGGAATGGCGTTGTTCCAGTTCGCCTTGGCGAGGAAGTTCGCGGTGGAGCCCACCGCGTCGGGCACCGAGGTCACCACGTCGCGCCGCCCGTCCCCGTCCATGTCGACGGCGAGCCGCTGATAGGTGGAGGGCATGAACTGCGTGTGGCCGAAGGCGCCGGCCCAGGAGCCGCGCAGGTTGGACGGCGCGATCTCGCCCCGGTCGAGGATCTTGAGCGTCGCGAAGAGCTCGCCGCGGAAATAGTCGCGCCGGCGCGAGCCGAGGCAGGCGATGGTGGCGAGCGACTGGACGAGCGGGCGGCCGCCGATGTCCTTGCCGAAATTGGACTCGACGCCCCACACGCCCGCGATCATGTGCCGGTCGACCCCGAAGCGGCTCTCGGCGGCGGCAAGGGCTGCGCCGTGCTGGCGCATGGCGGCGCGCCCGTCCACGACGCGCTCCTCGTCCACGAGGGCCGATATGTAGTCCCAGATCGGCGTCTTGAACTCGGGCTGGTTGTCCATGAGCTCGAGGACCTTGAGGTCCGGCTCGAGTCCCCGGGTCGCGGCGTCGAAGCCCGCCGCCGAGATGCCCTGCTCCGCCGCCTGCCCGCGCAGGGTGGCGAGGCACGAGCGGAAGTCGCCCGATTGCGCCAGGGCGGGGGAGGCGGCGAGCGCGGCGGCGAGGGCGACGAGGGTCCGGCGACGGGACATGCGGATCTCCGGCAGAGAATGGGCCGGATGCATGCAACCGCTTCGTGGTTAATGTTTGATTGAGGTGGGTGTGGCAGGCGGATGTTAGGGCCTGTTAGCGCCTGAGCGCGTTGTCCCCCGGCCGAAGTCGGGGGGCCGCCATGCTGTCGGATGCGCAATGGGCGGCGCTGGAACCGCTGGTCGAGGCGTGCCGCCCGCATTCCAAGGTGCCGCCCTCGAACCTGCGCCGCACGATCGGCGCCATCCCGTGGCGGCACGAGAATGGCGCGAAGTGGCGCTCCCTTCCAGCCGAAGAGGGCGACTCGGCCGCATCCCAGCTCGCCGGCATGTCGATGCCGTTTCAATCCGCACCCTCGTGAGAAGGCGACTCCCGCACGATGTGCTTGAAGGCGTCGTGCTGCCAGTTTCGATCCGCGCCCTCGTGAGAGGGCGACCCCCACAGGATAACGATCTGACAGGCTCCAAGAAAAGGTGTCGCTTGCGCGAACCCTGCGTGAGCGGTCTGAATTTAACGCAGGCTCGGACATCTTCGGGCTTTTTCGCGAGGAGAATCAGGACGCGCGAACCCTCTGGCGCGGAGCTGGGCGCTCCTGGTTCGCGCGTCAGAAAACGAGGGGTCCGTCGAGGACCGTCTTGGCGCCCACATGCTCGGCGCGCCGCCGCCCTTCGGCGCCGAGCCGATAGAAGCGCAGCGAGTCCTGCGCGGGATCGATCAAGGCGACGAGCCGCCCGCCCAGGACCGTCCACTGGGCGGGGTCGATTTCGCATTCGAAGACGGAGTTCTGCACCCGCTGCCCGTAGTCGAGACAGGCGCGCGCCACGCGGCGCAGGCGCGTGCGCCCGGCTGGCGTGTCGGTCCTGACATCGTAGGCGACGAGCATCGGCATGCGGGCCTCACTTCCAGATGAAGGCGGGGTAGCCGTGCAGATGACGGGCGAGGAGCTGAGCCTGGGCGTGAGCCACGAGGCCGAGGGGCACGGTCTCGTCCAGGAAGGGGCGGCGCAACTCGTCGCGTTTGCGCTCCTGCCAAGCCACGAGCACGCGCTTGCGTGCCTCGTCGATGAGGCGCACCCCGCCCGAGGGCTCCACGACGACGTCGCCGGGCGCGAGCTGGCGGCGGTTGACGAGGGAGAGGGCGAGCCGGTCGGCGAGCACGGGGCGAAGCTCCCCCATGAGGTCGAGGGCGAGGCCCGCGTGGCCGGGCCGGTCGGCATGCAAGAAGCCGACCTGCGGATCGAGCCCGTGCGCCTCAAGGGCCGCGCGGCAATCGTGCCCGAGCAGGGCGTCGATGAAGGAGAGGTGGGCGTTGATCCGGTCGAGCGGCGGACGCCGCGAGCGCCCGCCGGAGGCGAATGCGGGATCCTCGACCCGGACCAGCCCGGGACAGGCTGCGAAAGAGACCGCGGCCGCCTCGCCCTCCAGGCCGCGTAGGGTGTCGACCGCGGGCGCTGCGAGGGTGCGTCGGGCGCTGTCGGTCAGCCGCGCTTCGGACGATCTTAAGGCCTCGACGGCAGCCGGAGCCATGGCTTCGACGTGGTCGCGCAAGGCCCGGCGGAGCACCATGCGCTGGTTGGCGGCCTTGGCGGCCACGATGCCGCGCACGATCGGCACGGCGCGCGGAGGATCGTCGGCGGCGCGAACTGGGCCCGGCGCAGGAGCACATTAGCCGAGCGTGGGCCCTCGACCCGGGCGAGGAAGCGCCCGTTGGGATCGCAGAGCGACACGGGGATTCCGCTCTCGGCGCAGGATGCCAGCAGGGCGGGCGAGGCGCCGGCGCGCGCGAAGGTGACGCGGCCCTCGAGTAGGAGGAGCGGCGCACGCCCGCGCTCGGTGCCGTCCACCTCCACCACGAGGTTGGCCTCGTCCTTGCGCAGCCAGGCGTCCTCGCTGGTCACGCAGATCACGTTGCGCAGGCGGCGCATCGGGTCACCCCTCGATCTGGCGGGCGAGCTAACCCGCGACGGCGGGCGGGCGCTCGAGCCGCGCAGGGTGACAGAGGTCCTGGAGCGAGCAGCGCCGGCAGCCGGGCATGCGCACCGGCGGCGGCGTGCGGCCCGAGGTGAGGGTAGCCCGGGTCTGCGCCGCCACGGCCGCCGGAAGGGCCCGCAGGGGAGCATCGAGGACGACGGTCTCGCGTCGGCGGGTCCGCGCGTAGAACAGCGCGCCCTCCGGGACCTCGACGCCGAGCATCTCCTCCAGGCACATGCCTTGCGCGCAGAGCTGGACCTCGTCGACCCGGCGGCTCTTCGGCAGGCCGTTCTTGTACTCCAAGGGAAGGGGTCGCGCGGGCCGGCCGCGGAACTCCACCGCGTCGGCCCGGCCCGCCACGCCGGGGGCGAAAGAGCGCAGCGCCAGCCCGCGCTCCACCCGCACCCCAGGCCGCCGCTCCCCGACCCCCGCATCGACCCGCTCGTGCAGGAGCCGCCCCTGCGCGGTCGCCGCGTCCTCCGCCCACAATCCCTCGACATGGATGAGGGCGCATTGACGCGGGCAGAACAGATGGTACCGGAGCGCTGGGAGCGGGATCAGCGCGTCCTCGGCAGCGGGATCGGGAGAAGGCGCGGGCCGCCTCCCGGCTCAGGCGACGTCCACGACCGTCGTCGTGTCGGTCACGGGCGTCCCGTCGAGGGTCACCTCGTAGTCCTCGAAGCCCCGCGCCGGCGGCCAGTTGTCCGTTGCCTCGGCGCCGATGGCGTGCCGCGAGCCCTTGTGGACCCGCAGCGTCCTCACCCTGTCGAACAGCTGGTGCGCCGGCGCGTTGCCCAGCGCCGAGGCATGCCGGAACACGATGAGCTTGCGCGTCGCCATCTCGCCGCGTGCCGCCGAGCGGTCGTGGTCGAACATCCGGGTCAGCGCCTCGAACAGGAGCTCCAGGTCCGCGTCCGAGGAGCCGGTGCCCTTGATCGGGTGCGATGCGAGCGGGGCGGAGACGAAGCCGTGGGCACGGTAGAGGCCGTAGGGCACGACGTGCTTGCGGCCCATGGTGCGCCCGCCCTTGGCTTCGGCGTCGGCTTCCGTCGTCGCGGCCATGCGGGTGATGGAAATCTCGAGCGGCAGGATGGGCTCGACCGAGCGGCCGAAGGCGAGCTGGACGGGGCCGCGCACCTGGCCCGCGTTGACGCCGGTGTCATCACAGCACCGAAGGCGCGGATGTCCCAGAAGTTGGCGTACATCCAGCGGGTGAGGTCGCGGGCCTTGGCCTCCTCCTTCGGCAGGCGCTTGAGGTCCTCCGCCTTCGTGACATCGGGCATCACGGCGGCCCAGGCCCGTTTGTGCTCGTTGTTGAGCGTTGCACCCTCGCGTATGTAGATCGCGTGGCCCGGCGCATCGGGGCGCGCCAGCGCCACGTAGTTGCGGGCCTTGCGTTTCAGGGCGACGTCCGAGACGAGGCCCTGGTTGGTCTCGGGGTCGAGGCGGGGCAGGTTGCCGGCATCGGGGTCGCCGTTGGGATTGCCGTTCGTCACGTCGAAATAGAGCACGAACTCGTGCCGGCGGCTCACGCCGGCGGTCTCATATGCCGTCATCCCCGTCCCCCTGGTCCTGGTCGTTGCTGCGCGCGTCGAGCGCGGCGGCCACGTCGGGCCGCTTGGCGAACTGCGACTGGCGCTGGTGGTAGTAGCCGATGGCGAAGCGGCCCTGGGCCTCGAGCCGGAGCGAGCGCGGCAGCGCGGCGGCAGGCGGGCGACGATCTCGCGCTCGATCCAGCCGTCCTTGCGCTCCTTGCGCAGCTTCGCGGTGTGGTTCTGCGCTCCGCGCAGGAGGAGGGGGAAGACGCTCGCGGGCGTCGCCGAGGCCGCGCCGAAATAGCGGTCGCGGATCGTGGCGGTGACGCGCCCGAGCGCGAGGCGCTGGGCGGTCTCCAGCGCGGCGAAGAGCCGGCCGAGCTGGTAGGCGGGATCGGGGTCGTCCTTGGCGAGGCTCACGGGCACCTCCCTGCGCTCTCGATGGTCATCGGTGTCGCTCCTGAGGCGGCGGTCGCGCTCCAGCACGGCACGGATCGCGGCGGCGTGCCAGCCGGTGGACGGGTCGTCGCCCACGCGCAGCCGGGTGATGGCGGCGGCGAGCCAGGTTCTGGGGTAGCGCGTGCCGGACAGGACCGCGCGCATCACCTCGCCCGCGAGCAGGGGCGGGATGTTGTCGAACTTCTCCTGCAGCGCCGTGGTCCTGAGGAGGAGACGCCCCACGGAGGGCGGCTTGGCGCCCCAGCGGTGGGGCGGGGGCTCGAGGCGCAGGTCGCTCCGGTGATCGGCGAGGCAGCGGGCGAAGGTCTCGAAGTTGTCGTCGAGCCAGTAACGGACGGACAGGCGGGCCGCGTTCGGCGCCAGCCCGAGCACGTGGAAGCGGGTGCCCGAGACGAGGCCGAGGCCGAGATCCTCGACCGGCCGCCCGGCCGCCACCTTGTCGAGGGCGTCGTTGATCTTGGCGGCTTCTTGCGCGTCGTCGTCGGCGTCCTCCGCGTCGGGCGGCTCGGCGAAGAGGGTGAAGGCCGCCTCCGCGCGCCCGGCCGCCGTCTCGTCGACGCCGGCCGAGGTATCGGCCCAGAACGCCATGGTGGCGTCGCCGATGCTGCGCCGCAGGCGGTTAGGGCTGCCGCGGTCGAGCATCCGGTTGAGGGCGGCGCCGTAGCGGAAGGCCGCGGCCTCGGAGGTCGGCGCATTGGCGCCAGCGGCATCGTCTGCGCCTCGTCCAGAACGATGACGCTCTTCGCGAGATTGTGGAGCTTGCGGCAGCGGGAGGTGCGGTTCGCGAAGAGGCTCTCGAAGAACTGCACCGCGGTCGTGACGACGATCGGGGCGGCCCAGTTTTCGGCGGCCCGGCGCAGGCGGTCGGCCGGGGCGTCGCCGCGCCCGTCCTCGCGCCGGTCGCGGGCGGCGTCCCAGTCGAAGGTCGCGTGGTGCTCCAGGATGTCGTCGTCGTTGCGCCCGCCCGGGTCCGCCGCGAGCGCGCCCCGGAAGACCTCCGCGGTCTGCTCGATGATCGAGGTGAAGGGGATGACGTAGGCGACCCGCTCGAGCCCGTGCCGCACCGCGTGCTCCAGCGCGAAGGATAGCGAGGTGAGGGTCTTGCCACCGCCCGTCGGCACGGTGAGCGTGAAGAGTCCGGGCCCGAGCGCGGCCATGGCGACGACGTGGGCGCGGACGCGGGCGCGCAGGAGGTTGAGATCGCCCGCCTCGGCCTGCGTTTCTCGCTCTTCCATGAAGCGCGCGAGGCGCCCGCGCAGGGTCGTGAGATCGCTGAACCCGGTCCGTCCCGGGTCTCGCCCCTCCGCCCGGGCGTAGAAGGCCTCCGTCTCGAGGAAGTCGGCATCGACGAGGCAGGAGAAAAGCATGCGGATCAGGAACGCCTCGGAGAAGCCGCGCTCGGGGCTTGGTCGCTTCAGGCAGGCCCAGCCCAGCTCCGCCGCGGCGGGGAGGGGGCCGATGATCTCGCGCCAGCCCGCATAGACCGGATGTCGGCTTGCGCGAGGCGGGTCTCCAGGTCGGTTCCATCGGCGAGGCCCGCATGGTGGCCTGCGACGATCGCCGCGATGATCCGGCCGATCGGGCCCGGGTAGGCGGCCAGAGCTTCGAGAGCGCCAGCCGTCGAGTGATCGGGCCCGCGTGCCGCGCCGGCCGCGTCGCGAATGTATGCCTGGAAAGCCGCGGAGCATTTGCCGATGTCGTGCAGGAGACCGGCCGCCTCGGCTGCCCCACGCCAGCCGAAGGCCTCCGCGAAACGCCCGGCCGAGCGGGCGACGGCGTGTGCGTGCGCGCCAAGCCGCTCCCACGCCTCGGCCGGGCGCCCGGGCAGAGAATGGGCGAAGCAGCCATGCGCGATCGCGGCCTCGGTGCCCGGACGGCGACTGTCGATCATTGGCTCCCCTCTGGGTTGTCGTCGCCATCATAGTGTGCCGGAGCTGCATGGCAGCCGAGATCGCGCCCTCCGCCGAGAGGGCAACGATCCGCCGCGTCTGCGACGGACCAACCTCAATGTGCTTGGGGTGGCTGTGTCCAACCAAGCACATTGCCTGACCTCCGTGATGTGAACGCGCACCGGTGCGCGCAAGCCCCGGCTGCCCAGCCCACGATCACGAAACATCCGTCGCGACGAGAACAGGGCGTCGCAGCCCATAGGCTTGGGCCGGCCGCAGACGGCGTGGACTTTGCGCTGGTCCCGTAGGCGACAGGCTGTCCAAAGGACCGATGATCCGGCAAGCCGCAGGAACGCAACCATCCGCGATGGCGCAAGCGAGGACGATGGATGGCCCTCGGGTCGGCGGTGCCGCCCGGATCCTGGCGCTCCTCACCTGCGTGATCGCTTCATCGCGCATGTGCGGGGAATGCTCCTCCGGCAAGCGCCTGCGTTGTTCCAGCTTCCGCGATGTCAAAGAGCGCACCGGCCTCAGCCGGCCCGGTTGCGGACGATCACCCGAGCAACAACGGGCGCCGTCATCTCATGGCAACCGGTCGAGGCAGGGTGAAGGAGCACGGTCGGAGCACCAGGGACACCGAGGCTTGGCGCGCCATCCTGAAAACCTGGAGACTCGCCAGGAACGGGCTTCGCCGCGGGGCAGCGCGCCCCTCAGCCGGCCTTGCTCGTGCCGATGCGGGCGCGCAGCGTCGCGGGGCTCATGCCGCGCACCGCGTCCGAGGCGATGTCGTCGTAGAGGCGGCGGGTGTCGGGGGCGGGGGCGACGGCGAGGTCCTCGCGCAGGCGCACCTCGAAGCGGCGGTAGGACTGGAGCGCCTCGGGCCGCTGCCCCGTGAGCACGAGCAGGAGCATCACGTCGTGCTGCGCGGCCTCGTGCAGGGGGTCGACGGCGAGGACCTGGCGGCCGAAGCGGAGCGCGCGGGTGTCGCTGCCGCGCCGCGCCGCCGCCTGCATGAGCCCGACGCCGGCCGCCGCGACGAGGACGCCGAGCCGCTCGCGCTCGCGCACCGCCCAGTCGTCGTCCTCCCCGTCGAGGAAGGGGCCGGCATAAAGGTCGAGGGCCTCGACGAGGCGGCGCTCGTCCGTCTCGCCGAGGGCGCCGTCGCGGGCGAGGTCGCGCATGACGACGGCTGCGTCCTGGAGGGCGTGGGCGTCGACGCGGATCGCCGCGTCGCGCTCGAGGGCGACGCTGCCGTCGAAGGAGGCGAGCAGCCGCCCGGCCCCGGGATGCGCGCCGTCGAGCATCCGGCGCACGCGCCACAGGGTGGTGTTGAGGGCCGCGCGGGCCCCCGCCTCGTCGAGGTCGGGCCAGAACAGGGCGGCGAGGCGCTCGCGCCGGTGCGCCCGGCCGATGAAGGTGAGGAGATAGCAGGCCAGGAGGCGGCCGGAGCGGCCGAGATTGGTCCTGAGCAGGACACCGTTCGCGGAAAAGGAAGCAACGCCGAACAAATTGGCTTCGAACATGGCCCGTCCAGATATTGGAGAAGGCCCCCACATGATCTTCTTGGTTGCAGACAGAGACTGCAACCAGATCGGGCGAACCGTCAATGCATAAACGCGGGCGTGAAGAGGATTTTTTCTGCCCCTCCCGAAGCCGATATCGATCCGGCGCACGGCAGGGTCAGGCCGGAGCGGGCCGCGCGTGGGTTTTTACCTTAAATCGACTTTAGTTTAGCGGGATGTTGCCGCCTGCCTGCGAAAGTAACGCTTCGATCGAGGTAGCATCGCCCGAAGCGATCGGGGGATGCTTGGCAAGCTTAGCAATAAATCGAACATGCATGGGCCGACTGGTCAGGGCAAGACGAGCGACCAATATCAAACGCCCACTACCCATGCGCTTCTATTCCGTCGGGGAGCGCTGCTCAGCCGGCGAAATGATAGCCTTCTGCTCGTTCGTTCGATTGTGGTGAGAATTGAGTGCTGTTTTTGTGATGGTTGATCATAGGATGGCGTCTTTCAACGGACTCCTCATGATCGAATAAGGTTAGGACGCCAATAGGCCGTGCCCGAGCTCAACAGGCGGAGTTAGCCGATGGGATTGTTAGCCTTCCTCCGGCGGGCAAGAGCGCTCGTCGTGGCCTGCCTCCTGCTCACGCTCGCCGGGGCCGTCCTGCTCGGGATGGCTGCTCGGATGCCCGAGTACACGGATCCGACCCGAGCAGCCGAACTCCAAAACGTCGAGCGACCGGGGGCCCGGACCGACCTCGACCGGTTCTCGGCGGAGTGGCATGCCGAGATGGATCGCCTGAGAACCAACAAGTGGCCGATTCACGATTTGGGCCGGACGCTGATCGCGCTCGCCGCGACGATCCTCGTGGCCGCCCTTCTTTTCCGGGCTCCGACGCCCCAAGCCTTCGGCGCGATCACGACGCCTCGCACCGTGCACGGGCTCCTGGCCTTGACCGCTAGCGTGCTCGCCGCGCCCATCCCGATTTCCGTCCTGTGGTTTTCGGAGAACCAGGCTCGGTTCAGCTATCCGACCTGGGCTGACAGCATCGGCCTGCCGATCGGCCTGATGACGGTCACCGTCTTGATCACCGGGCCGGTCGCTTGGCTCGCGATGTTCCTCGTAGCCCGGGGCTCGCAGCCGCCGGTGCGGCTGCGCGTACCACGTGGCGCGCGGACCTCGACGGATCGGCTGGCGGAGATCGTGTGCGCAGGCGTTGTAGTGTGCGAGATGTTGCTCGTTCTGTCGGCGATCTCGCCCCTGTACTTTCCCGTGCCTCCGTTCATTGCCGCGCTGTTTTATATCGGCGCCTCGGGCCGGGCGCTTCGGCTTGCGCGCAAGGAGCCTAGCGCACGACGCTCGGCTGGCTCGGAGGCTTGTGACCCCCTCTCCGGCGACCTAGCTCATGTTGTGTGGGCGTGAAGAGGATTTTGTCTGTTCCTCCGGAAGCCGATATCGATCCGGCTCACGGCAGGGTCAGGCCGGCGCAGATCGAGCTGGGGTCTTTACTAACATCGACTTGAGGTTAGCCAAAGGTTGCCGTTTCCGGGCGACAGAAACGCTTCGGTCGCGCTGCCGCCGCCCGGAGCGACGGAGCGGTGCAACGCAAGCTTAGCATTGTGTCGCGAGCGGGCTTGGCGGTCCGTGGAGCCAGGCTGGGCGCCACTAACCTTGGCTCTTTTGACATGAATCCGCCCGTGATTTGCTGGTGCGCGCCGTTTCTCTAACGTAATCGGGGCGAAATCTCCGACTCACGCAGCGAGGCGTGGGCTCGCGCTCCCGGTTGGGCGTATCCGATACGGTTGCCGGCGGGCCAAGAGAATCCCGTGAGAGTCCTGTGAGTTTCCCGTGAGGCACATGGTGTTGAGTCGTGTGATGTGCTGCACCAGAGGATGCAGGCGTTTCAGCGATACGCAGAGCGGAAATCGCAGCTGCGAGCGAGACTAGGCCCGGTGACGATCCCGTAATTTTTTGTGAGGCAGGTGGTGTCAACTTTCGACACTCCGGTGTCTGTAAGGTGCGACTCAATGCGCCGGACCAACCTTCCGACGTCGGCGCGGGGCAAAAATGGGACAGAACACTATGAAAGCAATTCTGTTTTATCTCATTATAGGCAGTATTATTAACATAGCGTTCTACGTCCGCGTAAGTAAATTTGACAATGAACTGATGATTTTAGCCGTTTTCATACTTACGGCATCACTGTTGGCTTATTTTTATCTAGGTGAAGATCTGATGGATCCGAAATACATCTATGTCAACTTCACTATTGTGGCTTTTGTTGCATACGGCGCATCAAAGATAATCAATTCGAAGCGGGGCTGACGACCAACAATTCCAGATAGGAGCTAGCGATATGGGTCCGGACGATTTCGGCAGAGCAGCTGGCGAGGCTCTAAGGGGAGATTTCACTAAAGCCAAAGAAACTACACTCGACGCTGTTGTTATCGGATATTCCGTGCTCACAGGAGCACGAATCGGAGCAACTATAGGTGCGCTCGGCGGACCTATAGGTGCAACTGCTGGCGGCATAATTGGCGGAGTAGTAGGGGGATTTTTGCTCGGCTACGTCGGCAAGACGTCGCCGAATTCTCAAAAATCCGGGTTATGCTTCTCGGCTGATACAAAAGTCACTCTCGCTGATGGCTCTCTGCGCCGCATAACGGATGTAGCTGTATCAGATACCATTCTCGCCTTCAGTTCGAATGACCGTAATGGGCGCGGTCAGCTGTCGGCGTCCCGCGTGACGCGCCTGTTCCGCAACATCACGACCGAATGGCTCGTGCTCTCCTGCGGCCTTACCGTCACCCCGGGCCACCGTTTCCTCACCGAGCACGGCACCTTCGAGGCCATCGAGAGCATCCTGGCGCGCGGCGGCCGCATCGTCGACGAGAACGGCGCCCTCGTGGCCGTCACGGCCGAGCGCGTCGTCTATTCCGAGGCCACCCGCCACCTCTACGAGGAAGCCGAGGAGGTGGCCTACGCCACCCAAGGCGGCGCGGCGCTGAGCCCCGAGATCCGGCGCGGCTGGCGCACCTACAATTTCGAGGTCGAGGGCCTGCACACCTACGTGGCCGGCGGCATCCGCGTCCACAACGATTCCATCGACGACTATTACGGCTTCGTCTCCCTGCTCGGCGACGACCGCTTCAACGCCACCGCCTATGACGGCATCACGGCCCAGTTCGGCCCCGAGGCCGCCGCCGCCGCCTCCTATAGCGGCAGCCTCGCGGCTTCGTCCACTTTCGGCAGCAACCTCGACGGCCTCGCGGCCGCCCGCGACGCCGCGATCGCGGCGGGCGACTTCGCGACGGCCGACGCCATCGACGCGCAGGTCGAATCGGTGATGCAGGGCGCCCTGGCCTATGGCGACCTGAACGCCGGCGCCCTCATGGCGAACCCCGACTCGACCTCCGCCGCCGCCTTCGCGGCGGGCGCCACGCTCGGCTACAACAACGCCGCCCTCGCGGCGGACTTCCTCGGCATGCCGGCGGAGTACGGCACCGTCGAGATCGGGGTCGAGGAGGCGGTCCAGGTCGGCTACGTGGACACGGTCGTCGAGACGGTGGAGGAGGCGGTCGAGATCGGCTTCGTGGACACCGTGGTGGAGACGGTCGAGTACGGCGTCGTCGATTATGGGGTGGTCGATTACGGGGTCGTCGACTACGGCGTCGTCGACTACGGGGTGGTCGACTACGGGGTCTACGATTACGGCTATGTCGGCTACAGCTACGACGCGTACAGCTACACCGGCTATAGCTACGATGGGTACAGCTATTCGGGCTACAGCTATGACGGATCCAGCGCCGGCGGCTACGATAGCGGCGGCGTGGGCGGCTATGGCGGCTACGGCGGCACCGACGCCAACGGCAATTACGGCGGCGGCGGCAGCCAGGACGGCACGGGCTATGGCGGCGGCGACATGGGCGGCGCCGCGACAGCGGGCGGCTCCGACCAGGGCAACCAGCCCATCGTCCTCGACCTGACGGGCAAGGGCATCCGCATCAACCCCCTCACCTCGTCGAACCAGTTCTACGACATGGCCGGCGACGGCTACCAGCATCGCACCGCCTGGGCGGGGGTGGGCAACGGCGTCCTCGTCATCGACGCGGACGGCGACGGCCAGATCACCGAGCGCCGGGAGGTGGTGCTCGACGACTGGGACGTGACGGCGGGCGGCGACCTGCAGGCGCTCCAGAACGTGTTCGACACCAACGACAATGGCCTGCTCGACGACGGCGACGAGCGCTGGTCGATGTTCAAGGTGATGGTGACCAACGCCGACGGCACCACCACGCTGATGTCTCTCAGCGAGCTCGACATCCAGTCGATCGACCTCACGGCCGACGAGACGTACATCGTCCTGCCCGACGGCAGCCGCATCCTCGGCCAGACCACCTTCACCCGCTACGACGGCAGCACGGGAGCCGTGGCGGACGCCGAGTTCCGCTACGACACGGAGGGCTACGCGGTGGCCCAGACGGTCACCCACAACGCGGACGGCTCCACCACCGTCACGAACACCATGCGCAACCCCGACGGCTCGCGGGCCGGCGAGATCGCGGGCACCACCTCCGGCGACGGCCGCACGGTCACGCTCAAGGAGGACACGGACGGCGACGGCGTGGTCGACGCGGTGCAGACCCGGGTCACCGTGGTCAACGCCAACGGCAGCGAGACCGAGACGCTCTCCAACACCACCGCCGCGGGCCGCCTCCTCGACCGCACCGTGACCCAGACGAGCGCCGACCGCGCCACGGTGACGATCCAGCGCGACGCGACGGGCGACGGCATCACCGATCAGTCGGAGACGCGCACGACGCTTGCGGACGGCAGCAAGACCTTCACGGTCTCGGACCTCAGTACTAGCCGGCAAGCTCGGGAACGACATCCTCATCGGCGGTACCGGCCAGGATACCTTCGTCTTCGACACCGCCCTGAACGCGACCACGAACGTGGACCAGATCACGGACTTCTCCGTGCCCGACGACGTGATCCACCTCGACGACGCGGTGTTCACGGTGCTGACCGCCGGAACACTGACCGCCGCCGCCTTCGTGATCGGGAGCGCGGCCCAGGATGCGAGCGACCGGATCATCTACAATGCGAGCACCGGGGCGCTGCTCTACGACTCCGACGGAACGGGAGCTGCGGCGGCCATCCGGTTCGGGACGCTGAGCACAGGGTTGGCGATGACGAACGCTGACTTCTTCGTGATCTGATGCGCCATCGACCGCGGGCCGGACGCTTCCAGCCCGCGGTCGATCTGGAATCCAAAAAGCGCAAGGCTCAGGAGCCAGTGGTCGCCTTTGGCCGCTCCGGGACGTTCGTCGGACCCGGGCGCCCTATGAGAGCAGCAGCGCGACCGGGTCGCCGGCCTCGCCCTGGCCCACGATCACGAGCGTGACCGCCCCGTCCTCGCCGATGGCAAAGTGAGTATCGACGGCATGGGGGCCGCGCAGAAGGTGGAGGAACGCCAGCACCTTGGACCGGGCTACCGGGTCCAAGTCGCGCCCGAACGCCTGCAGCATGCGGGCGAGCTCCTCGCCCGCGTCGAACGCCGCTTCAGCCGTGGAGGCCATGCGCCACCTCCGGCAGCCGGCCGGCCCGGCGTTCGTAGCGGTTGCGGTCGTAATCGGCGAGCCAGGCCTGCGGCCAGTGCGCCAGGGTCATGTGGGGCCCGAGCCGCTCGCGGGGCTGGGGCAGCTGCGTCAACGTGAAGTGGCTCACGCCGAAGCCGCGCAGGAAGCCGAGCAGGGCGTCGCGCAGCTCGTCCCCGGTCTGGAAGCGGTGGAGGGGCTCCATCAGGTCGGACGCGGTGCGGACCTAGGCGAAGTCGGCGTCGTTGGCCATGGGCGCTGTCCCTCCTCCTTGCCTGTGGTTGTGCCGGTCCGGCCACGGCTGGCGGCGCGCACGACATGGGACCACGGTAACGTCTCGGACGGTAATCAGCATGAGGAGGAGTCGCCGTGGCAGACGCGATGAGACCGGCGGGCAACGCCGTCACCCGGTCTGTCGGGAGCCGGATACGGATGAAGCGGCTCGCGCAGGGTCTCAGCCAGGAGCGGCTCGGGGCCGCCGCCGGTCTGACGCTCCAGCAGGTGCGGAGGTATGGGCAGGGCATCGACAAGATCGGGGCGAGCCGGCTTCACCGGATCGGGCAAGCGCTCGGCGTGCCGCCCTCGTTCTTCTTCGAGGAGACGCACCTCGGCGGACGGCTTGTTGAGGCGGTCGAGGCCTCGCCCAACGTCCTCGCCGCCGCGATGGCCGACCCACTCACGATGCGCTTCCTGCAGGCGTACACGGCGATCGACGACTGGCACCGGTCGCTGAGGCTCGTCGAGCCCGTCGCAGCGATTGCGTCGCAACCGGACGGGTCGGTACCCATGGGTCACGGGCGGCAGCCTGCTAAGGCCTAGGGTCGCCGCTTGGACCACGACGCTGCCCCAGCGGGCGAGGTCCACGCGGTTGATCCGCGGTGCTCGTAGACGCCAACGAGCGCTCGGGCTCGAAGGCACCAATCGCCCGCCACGCTCGATCGCTGCCAAGCTCCTGAACGGACTTCTACGAGTGCCATCCTGGTGGCTTGGATTGGCAGCGCGAGGCGACCGGAGGTCTGCAGTCCGACAGGGCGCGTGTGTCGACGGCGCCCCGGCACCTGAAGCCCATTCTCGCCAGGGGCTCGGAACATCCCGGTCCCAAGCCGTGCTCGATGCTTCGCCCGAAATCCAGGCCGACTTCACGAGAAGACGTGGTGTCGCACCGTTGCGACCTGGTGCCCGACCTCCTCGGCTCGCGAGAAAGCAACATGTCAGATTTCGGCGACGTGATGTTCGATACTATAAAGAGATTGAGAAATAAAAATCGCCTCCACCGCATGCTGCTCGTCTGAGACGTTGAATTGGGCCGCACGTATTCTTGAAAGAGACGCTCACATCAGCGTGGCGGGACGGGAGTATGGGCGCCGTGACGATTACGCCCAGGGGCGCTGCGCCAGCCGGTCCTCGAAGGCGGCGATGGCGGGGGCCTTCTCTAGGGTCAGACCGATGTCGTCGAGGCCGTTGAGGAGGCAGTGGCGGCGGAAGGCGTCGAGCTCGAACTTGATCGAGCCGCCGTCGGGGCCGCGGATCTCGCAGGCTTCCAGGTCCACGGTCACGGTGGCGTTGGAGCCGCGCTCGGCGTCGTCGAACAGCTTCTCGATGTCCTCGGGCGAGACGACGATGGGCAGGATGCCGTTCTTGAAGCAGTTGTTATAGAAGATGTCGGCGAAGCTCGTAGCGATGACGCAGCGGATGCCGAAATCGAGGAGCGCCCAGGGCGCGTGCTCGCGCGACGAGCCGCAGCCGAAATTGTCCCCCGCCACGAGGATCTGCGCGTTGCGGTAGGCGGGCTTGTTGAGGACGAAGTCGGGGTTCTCCGAGCCGTCCTCGCGGTAGCGCATCTCGGCGAAGAGGCCGGTGCCCAGGCCCGTGCGCTTGATCGTCTTCAGGTACTGCTTCGGGATGATCATGTCGGTGTCGACATTGACGATCCGGAGCGGCGCGGCGACGCCGGTGAGGACGGTGAAGGGCTGCATGGCTTTGGCCTCGTGGGATGCTGGGGCGCGATGTAGCAGAGGCGCCGGGCGAAGGCCAGATCGGGGGAAGGGCGGAGGATCGATGGGGCCGGCCAGGCTTTCCGCTTGGCGCGGGGCTGCCGCGGGGGCAGTCTGTGCCCTCCACGGAGACCCCATCCATGACCCTTCGGCGTCCCCTCGCGCTCTGCGGCCTCGCCGCCCTCACGCTTCTCGCCGCGGCGCCGCTGCGGGCCCAGACCAGTGCCGCGCCGGAGGCCGCCACGGGGCGGGCGGCGCAGAAGGCGGCCGGCACCGCCGCGCGCTACATGGCGGCCGCGGCGAACCCGCTCGCGGCGGCGGCCGGGCGCGAGATGCTCGCCAAAGGCGGCAGCGCGGTGGACGCGGCGATCGCCGTGCAGCTCGTGCTCAACCTCGTGGAGCCGCAAAGCTCGGGGCTCGGCGGCGGCGCCTTCCTGATGCATTTCGACCGGGCGACGAACGCCCTCGTGACCCTCGACGGGCGCGAGACGGCGCCCATGGCGGCGACGCCGGAGCGGTTCATCGGCCCCGACGGCAAGCCCATGCGCTTCGCCGACGCCGTGGTGGGCGGGCGCTCGGTGGGCGTGCCCGGCACCCCGCGCCTCCTGGAGGAGGCGCACAAGCGCTGGGGGCGCCTGCCCTGGGCCGAGGTCTTCGGTCCCGCGATCCGGCTCTCGGAGGAGGGCTTCGTGATCTCGCCGCGCCTCGCCGGGCTCGTCGCCGGGGAGAAGGCGCTCGCCGACGATCCCCGCGCCAAGGCCTATTTCTACCGCGAGGACGGCACGCCGAAGGCCGCGGGCGAGCGCCTCGCCAACCCCGCCTTCGCCCGCACCCTGCGGACCCTCGCCGAGCGCGGTGCGGGCGCCTTCTACGAGGGCGAGATCGCGGCCGACATCCTCGACGTGGTGCGGAGCCACCCGACGAATCCCGGCGACATGACGGCGGAGGACCTGCGGGCCTACCGGGTCGAGGAGCGGGCGCCCGTCTGCGGCCGCTACCGGGTCTACCGCGTCTGCGGCATGGGCCCGCCGAGCTCCGGCGCCGTCGCCGTGCAGCAGATCCTCGGCATCTTGGAGCCGCACGACCTCGCCCGGATCGGGCCGGGCGCGCAGGCCGCCCATCTCATGTCCGAGGCCGGACGCCTGGCCTATGCCGACCGCGCCCTCTATCTCGGCGACCCGGCCTTCGTCCCCGTGCCGCTGCCGGGGCTCGTCGACCGCGATTATCTCGCCGAGCGCGCCCGCCTCGTCGACCCGGAGCGCTCCATGGGCCGCGCCAAGGCCGGCGAGCCGCCGCAGAAACGCGGCTGGCTTCTCGCGCCCGGCGAGGGCGTCGAGTTCGGGACGAGCCACATCTCGATCATCGACGGCGCCGGCAACGCGGTCTCGATGACCACCACCATCGAGGACGGGTTCGGCTCGCGGGTGATGACCCGGGGCGGCTTCATGCTCAACAACGAGCTCACCGACTTTAACTTCGCGCCGACGGAGGACGGGCGGCCCGTGGCGAACCGCGTCGAGCCCGGCAAGCGCCCGCGCTCCTCCATGGCGCCCACCATCGTCTTCGACGCCTTCGACCGCCTCTACGTCGTGACGGGATCGCCCGGCGGCAGCCAGATCATCAACTTCGTGGCCAAGACCCTGATCGGCCTCCTCGACTGGCGCCTCGACCCGCAGGTGGCCGTGGACCTGCCCAACATGGGCAGCCGCAACGGCCCCACCGAGCTGGAGCGGGGCACGGAGGCCGAGGCCTGGAAGGCGGCGCTGGAGGCCAAGGGTCACGAGGTGCGCCTCGTCGAGATGACCTCCGGCATCCAGGCCATCGTGGTCACCCCGCAGGGCCTCGTGGGCGGCGCCGACAGCCGCCGGGAGGGCGTGGCGATCGGCGACTGACGGGCGCCCGGCTCAACCGCCGATCTCCTCGCGCAAGATCTCCAGCTCCAGCCAGCGCTCCTCGGCGGCGTTGAGCTCGGTCTGGGCCGCGGTGATCGCGTCCGTGACCTTGGCAAAGCCCGCCGGGTCGCGGGCGTAGAGGGTGGCGTCGTCGAGGCGCCGCTGGAGCTCCGCGATCCGGGTCTCCAGCTCGGCCATGCGCTTCGGGAGCGTTTTGAGCGCATGCGTCTCGTTCGCGGAGAGCCGCCGCTTCTGCGGCGGGCGCGGCTGAGGCGCGGCCTTGGGCTCGTCGGACCGGCGGGCGGGGGCGGCGGGGGCGGCCCGCGCCGCGATCCCCGAGCCGCGCTGCGCGACCATGTCCGAGTAGCCCCCCGCATACTCGACCCAGCGCCCGTCGCCCTCCGCCACGATCACGGAGCCCACGATCCGGTCGAGGAAGTCGCGGTCGTGGCTCACCAGGAGCACGGTGCCGGCATAATCCGCCAGGGTCTCCTGCAGCAGGTCGAGGGTCTCGAGGTCGAGGTCGTTGGTGGGCTCGTCGAGAACCATGAGGTTGGAGGGCCGGGCGAGCGCCCGCGCCAGCATCAGCCGTGCCCGCTCCCCCCCTGAGAGCACGCCCACGGGGGTGCGGGCCTGCTCGGGGGCGAAGAGGAAATCCTTCATGTAGCCGATGACGTGCTTCGGGGTGCCCGCCACCATCACCGTGTCGCCACGCCCGCCCGTCAGCGCCTCCGCCACCGTCCAGGCCGGGTCGAGGGTCTCGCGGCGCTGGTCGAGGGTGACCATCTCGATGCCGGCGCCCTGGCGCACCCGCCCCTCGTCCGGGGGCAGCGCGCCGGTCAGCATGTTGAGGAGCGTGGTCTTGCCGGCGCCGTTGGAGCCCACCACCCCGACCCGGTCGCCCCGCGCGATGCGGATCGAGAAATCGCGCACGATCGGGCGGCCGTCATAGGCCTTGGAGGCCCGCTCCGCCTCCATCACGAGCTTGCCCGAGGTCTCGCCGTCGGCGAGCGTCATGGCGACCGAGCCTTGCGCGCGCCGGGCCTCGCGCAGGGTGGTGCGCAGGTCCGCGAGCTCCGACACCCGGCGCTGGTTGCGCTTGCGCCGGGCCGTCACGCCGTAGCGCATCCAGTGCTCCTCGTCCGCGATCTTGCGGGCGAGCTTCTGCCGGTCGCGCTCCTCCTCGGCGAGGGTGGCGTCGCGCCACTCCTCGAAGGCCTCGAAGCCCCGCTCCAGCCGGCGCGTCAACCCCCGGTCGAGCCACACGGTCGCCCGCGACAGGTTCTCCAGGAAGCGCCGGTCGTGGCTGATGATGACGAGGGCCGTGCGCAGGCCCTTCAGCTCCGCCTCCAGCCATTCGATGGCGGGCAGGTCGAGGTGGTTCGTGGGCTCGTCGAGGAGGAGGATGTCGGGAGCGGGGGCGAGGGTGCGGGCGAGCGCCGCGCGCCTCGCCTCGCCCCCCGACAGGGCCGCCGTGCTCTCCTCGCCCGTGAGCCCCAGCTCGTTGAGGAGATAGCGCGCCCGGTACTCGTCGTCGCCGGGGCCGAGGCCCGCCTCGACATAGGCCAGCGTGGTGGCGAAGCCCTCGAAGTCGGGCTCCTGGGGCAGGTAGCGCACCGTGGCGCCGGGCTGGACGAACCGGACGCCGCGGTCGGGCTCGACGAAGCCCGCCGCGACCTTCAGCAGCGTCGATTTGCCCGAGCCGTTGCGCCCGACGAGGCAGACCCGCTCGCCCGGGCCGACCGAGAGGGAGGCGCCGACGAGGAGGGGCGTGCCGCCGAAGGTGAGGGCGACGTCCTGGAGGGTGAGGAGCGGTGGGAGTGCCATGGCCCGCATGTATGGGAGAACGGCGCCCGCGTGAAGCGCCGATGCCTTTCGCAGCTGCGCCGCTCTGCTCCCTTGCCGAAACCCCCGCAACCGGCCATTTCGGCTGAGACGGGAGATCCCTTTGAGACGCCTGCGCAGCAGCATCAACCTCGCGATCGTCACGTATCAGCGGTTCCTGCTGCATGACGGCTGGGCGATCGCGAGCCACATCGCGCTCTCCACGCTGATGTCGATGTTCCCGTTCCTGATCCTGCTCACGGCGGTGGCGAGCTTCTTCGGCACCGGCACCCTCGCGGACGAGGCCGCCGACATCATCCTGGAGGCCTGGCCCCAGAGCGTCGCGGAGCCCATCGCGCAGGAGGTCCACCACATCCTGACGGGCCGGCGCAGCGACATCTTCACGGTGGGCCTAGTGCTCGCCCTGTACTTCGCCTCCAGCGGCGTCGAATCGCTGCGGGTCGGCCTCAACCGCGCCTATGGCGAGCGCGAGGAGCGGGCCTGGTGGGCGGTGCGGCTGGAATCGATCGCCTTCGTGGTCTTCGGGGCGGTGGTGATGCTCTCCTTCACCCTCCTCGTGGTGCTCTTTCCCGTAGCCTGGCGCACGGCGCTCTACTGGCTGCCGGGCCTGGAGCCCTTAGGGTGGATCGTGGGCTTCGCGCGGATCGGGGTCGCGACGGTGCTCATCGTCATCGCCCTCGTGCTGGCCCATACGCTCATCGCGGCGGGGCGGCGCTCGTTGCGCCGGGTGCTGCCGGGGATCGGGCTCACCCTGTTCCTGTGGATCCTCGGCGGGGTGGGCTTCGGCTGGTACCTGGAGCAATATCCGGGCGCCTACGCCTCGACCTATGGCGGCCTTGCGACCGCGATGATCGCGCTCGTCTTCCTCTACACGCTCGCCGCCATCTTCCTCTTCGGCGGCGAGCTCAACGGCGCCCTCATCGCCGCCCGCAAGCGGCGCTTGCGCCCCCTCGAGGACACCTCGGCGCTCCAGAACGTGATCAAGGTGCCGTAGGGCGGCGCGGCGTCCGCGCGGCCCTAGGCTGCGCCGTCCGAGCTTACTTGTTGTGCCGCGGCATGCGGTCGGGATTGGCCGTGCCGGTGGTGTCGCTGACCTGGTTCTCCGTGTCGCCCTCGAAGGTCGAGGCGCCGTCCAGGATGCGGGGATCCTCGCCCGAGCGGGCGAAGAAGCCCTTCGACCGGCCGATGCCCGGATCGGTCACGTTGTCGTTGCGCGGGCGCTGGCTCGGCTGGGTCTTGGGATGCTTGTTGCTCATGCAGGCCTCCTGTTTCTTCCGGGCCAACGTCCCTTCCCGGAGCGCCGTTCCGAAGGCCGCGCTTGGGCCGGGGTGCGGCGATTGCCCGCCCGCGAGGGGGGCTCGCGCCCGCGGGCGCTTGACAAGACGGGCGTCCCGCCGCCACGTCGCGGCGTTCTCGAAAGCCGTCATCCATGTCGACCACCGTCTCGCCCCTCGCGCCCAAGCACCATCCCGACATGCCCGCCATCGGCGGCGTGCGGCTCGCCACGGCGCAGGCCGGCATTCGCTACAAGGGGCGCACCGACGTCCTCTATGTCGCCATGGACCAGGGCGCGGCGGTGGCGGGCGTGTTCACCCGCTCCAAGTGCCCCTCCGCCCCCGTGGACTGGTGCCGCGAGAACCTCAAGGCCGGCACCGCGCGGGCGCTCGTGGTCAATTCCGGCAACGCCAACGCCTTCACGGGGCTGAAGGGCCGGGAATCCGTGCGGCTCACCGCCGAGATCGCCGGGCGGGCCGCGGGCTGCGAGCCGGGCCAGGTGTTCATCGCCTCCACGGGCGTCATCGGCGAGCCTCTCGACGCGACGAAGTTCGAGGGCGTGCTCGCGGCCTGCGACGAGGGGGCGGGCGCCGGCACCTGGATGGACGCCGCCCGCGCCATCATGACCACGGACACCTTCCCGAAGCTAGCGACCCGGCGGGTGATGCTCGGCGGCGTGCCGGTCACGATCAACGGCATCGCCAAGGGCGCCGGCATGATCGCCCCCGATATGGCCACCATGCTCGCCTTCGTCTTCACGGACGCGCCGATCGGCGCTCCCGCCCTCCAGGCCATGCTCCAGGCCGGCGTGCGCACGAGCTTCAACTGCGTGACCGTGGACGGCGACACCTCCACCTCCGACACCCTGATGATGTTCGCCACGGGCGCGGCGGCCATGAACGGCGCGCCCTTCGTCGCGAATGCCGACGACGAGCGCGCCGCCCCCTTCTCGGCGGCGCTCACCGATCTTCTCGAGGAGCTCGCCCAACTCGTCGCCCGCGACGGCGAGGGCGCGCGCAAGATCGTCACCATCCGCGTCACGGGCGCCGTCGACGACGCCTCCGCCCACCGCATCGCGATGTCGATCGCCAACTCGCCCCTGGTGAAGACGGCGGTGGCGGGCGAGGACGCCAATTGGGGCCGCATCGTCATGGCCGTGGGCAAGGCCGGCGAGCCCGCGGACCGCGACCGCCTCGCCATCTCCTTCGGCGGCATCCGCGTCGCGACCCAGGGAGCGCGCGACCCGGCCTATGACGAGGCCGAGACCTCCGCCTACATGCGGAACGAGGCCATCGACATCGCGGTCGACATCGGGCTCGGCCAGGGGGCGGCGCGGGTGTGGACCTGCGATCTCACCAAGGCTTACGTCGAGATCAACGGGGATTATCGGTCGTGACGGCGCGCGTCTTCGCCTCTCCCCGCCGGGCGGGGAGAGGGCTCGTGCGGAAGGCACCTTCCGCACGAGCGAGCGGAGGCGTCAGCCGCAGCGGAGGTGAGGGGGTCTGTCCGGACGAGCTTCTCCCTGAGCCGCCCCCTTGCGCTGCCGCGCTCGCCTCAAGCCCCGGCAAGGGGGCTTTCGGCCCTCTCCCCGCATGGCGGGGAGAGGAGACAGGGCCATGAGGCTCCTCCTCGTCGTCGCCGTCGCCCTCGTCGACGCGGACGGGCGCGTGCTCATCGCGCAGCGTCCCGAAGGCAAGCAGCTTGCGGGCCTGTGGGAGTTCCCCGGCGGCAAGGTCGAGCCGGGCGAGCGGCCGGAGGAGACCCTGATCCGGGAGCTGCGCGAGGAGCTCGGCATCGAGACCAAGGCCGCCTGCCTCGCGCCGCTCACCTTCGCGAGCCATGCTTACGACGATTTCCACCTCCTGATGCCGCTCTATGTCTGCCGGCGCTGGGAGGGGCTCGTGCAACCGCGCGAGCACCAGGCGCTGAAATGGGTGCGCCCGGCGGCCCTCGCCGACTATCCCATGCCGCCCGCCGACGAGCCCCTGATCCCCGTGCTCGTCGACCTGCTCGCCGGGTTCTGAATGGGCCCTTCGCGTACCTTCCTTGCCGCGCACCTGCTCGGCGCCGGGCTCTTCTGGGGCTCAGGGTTCCTCTTCATCAAGCTCACGGACGGCGCGCTGGCGCCCCCGGTGCTCGCCGCCTGCCGGGGCGCGGTCGCGGCGCTCGCGCTCTCAGTCTGGTTCGTGTCGCAGGGCTGGTCCATGCGGCCGAAAGGAGCCGAGTGGCGGCACTGGGCGGTGCTCGGCACCCTCAACGGCTGGGGGCCCAACATCCTCACCGCCTTCGCCATGACCCAGATCACGGCGGGGCTCGGCTCCATGATCCAGGCCTCCGGGCCGATCCTCGTCGCGGTCCTCTCCCATCTCGCCTTCGCCGACGAGCGGCTGACGCGGGCGCGCGTCGGGGGCGTGCTCGTGGGCTTCCTCGGCATGGGCATCCTCATCGGCCCGCGGGCCTTCGACCCGGCCGGCGCGGCGTTCTGGGGCGTCATGGCGATGGTGGCGACCGCCGTGTCCTACGCGGTGGGCAACGTCTATGTCCGCTTCATCCGCGAGGCCCAGCCCGCCCGCCTCGCCTTCGGCCAGCAGCTGTTCTCGGCGATGCCAGCGATCGCCATCGCGCTCACGCTCATTGGCCCCGCCGGCTTCGCGCCTGCCGGAGGCGTCGCGCTGCCCGTCCTGGCGCTCGGCATCCTCGGCACGGCGCTCCCCATCGTGCTCTTCATGCGCCTCATCCGTGCCGCCGGGCCCACCCGCGCCGCGATGGTGGGCTATCTCACCCCCGTCGCCGCGACGCTGCTCGCCATGGCGTTCCTCGGCGAGCATATCGGCCCCCGCGAGCTCCTCGGGGGCGCGGTGGTGCTGGCGGGGGTCTACCTGGTCTCGACCGCAAGGCGCGCGTGAGGCCTCCCCGTCTCCGCGAGGGGAGAGGGGAGAAGCCACTTGCATTTTGCGCCGATTTCCGTATCTGACAGCCCACACGGGTTCGCGCTGCGCCGCATCGACCCGGTCCCGCGAGGGAACCGGGGAAGAGCCCTTTTGATGTTCGCATCGGGCCGGTCCCCGTCGACCGCCCAGGAGACCGACCGATGAAGATCCGCAATTCGCTCAAGAGCCTCGCGGGCCGCCACCGCGACAACCAGATCGTGCGCCGCAAGGGCCGCATCTACATTATCAACAAGGTCCAGAAGCGCTACAAGGCCCGCCAGGGCTGAGGCGCGGGAGCCGCGGCGGGCTTTGTTCCCGCGGCTCTTTGTCGGACCGATGGCAGGTTGACGGCGCATGCCGGATCGGGACACGATCCGGCATGCGCCGTTTCATGCTGCCTGCTGCCCTCGCGGCAGCCCTCTTCGCGGGCCCCGCCGCGCACGCCCAGAGCGGGCCCGCGCTGCCCAAGGCGCCCGACCGCCTGCCCGCGCCCGCCGCGAAGCCCGACGAGAAGACGCGCCCCAACACCCTCGAGAGCCTGTTCGAGCGCCTGTCCGCCGCCAAGGACGAGGGTGAGGCGCAGGGCATCGCGACCCTGATCGAGCGGCGCTGGTCGCGCTCGGGCAGCGACACGGCCGACCTGCTGATGAGCCGCGCCGGCGAGGCGTTCCGCGACAAGGAATACGGCCTCGCCATCGAGCTCCTCGACCGGGTGCTGACCCTTCGACCCGCCTGGGCCGAGGCCTGGCACCGGCGCGCCACCGCGTTCTACCTCCTCGACGATCCCGTCCGCGCCATGTCGGACCTCCAGCAGGCCATCGCCCGCGAGCCCCGCCATTTCGGCGCCTTGGCGGGCCTCGGCCACATCCTCATGGCCAACGACGACAAGAAGCGCGCGCTCGAGGCCTATCGGCGCGCCTTCGCCATCCATCCCCACATGGAAAAGCTGAAGGACCTCATCGATCGGCTCAAGCCCGACGTGGACGGCGTCGATCTTTGATGGGCTTCGTGAAGTGGGGCCTGCTCGGCCTCGTCTGCCTCGTCGTGGCCGTGCTGCTCGCGGGCGCGGTCGCGACCCGCGTCATCGCGGCGCGCGTGGCGGCCGACAATCCGCCTCTCGGGCGCTTCGTCGAGATCCCGGGCGGGCGCCTCCACGTGATCGAGGCGGGCGCCCCCGACGCGCCTCCGATCGTGCTCCTGCACGGTGCCTCGGGCTCGGCGTCCGATTCCATGGGCGCGCTGGGGCGGCGGCTTGCCGAGCGCTACAGGGTGCTGGCCTTCGATCGCCCGGGCCACGGCTGGAGCGACCGCATCACGCCCGAGGCCGCCTCGCCCGCCGTGCAGGCGCGCCTCGTCCGCGAGGGCTTGCGGGCGATGGGCGTCGAGCGCCCGATCGTGGTGGGGCATTCCTTCGCCGGCGCCGTCGCAACCGCTTTCGCCCTCGACCATCCGGACGCGCTCTCGGGCCTCGTGCTGCTCTCGCCCGTGAGCCACCCCTGGCCCGGCGGCGAGATCACCTGGTATTACGGCCCGGCGACCTCGCCCTGGCTCGGCCCGCTGTTCACCCGCACCGTCACGACGCCGATCGGTGCCTTCATCATCGACGGGGCGGCGAACGCCGTGTTCCGGCCCCAGGCCGCGCCGCCCGACTACGTGAAGCGCGCCCAGGCCGCCCTGGTGCTGCGCCCGTCCGCCTTCGAGGCCAATGCCGGCGACGTGGCCGGCCTCTACGATTTCGTGAAGCGCCAGAGCGGCCGCTACGGCGCGATCAAGGCGCCGACCGCCATCATCGCCGGCGACGCCGACCGGATCGTCTGGACCGACCTCCACTCCCGCTCCCTCGAACGCGAGATCCCCGGCGCCCGCCTCGTGGTGATCCCCGGTATGGGCCACATGCCCCACTGGACGGCGGTGGACACGATCGTGGCGGAGATCGACCGGCTGACGGGCGCGATGGCGCGGCGGTGAGGCTGCGGTCACCTCTCCCCGCGGGCGGGGAGAGGGCTCCGGCTGCGGACCGGCAGCCGGAGCAAGCGAACGCAGTGAGCGAGGGTGAGGGGGTGTTTCAGGATGGAGCTCGTCCGTCCAGGCCCCCTCACCCCCGGGCTGCCGCCCTTGCCTCAGCCCCCGGCGAGGGGGGCTTCGGCCCTCTCCCCACACGCGGGGAGAGGTGACATGCTCTACGCCGCCTCGCGCTTCTGGTAGTCCTTCACGTCGCTGAACCTGATGTCGGGCCAGCGTTCCTGGTCGTATTTCAGCGAGAACGGCGAGGGCGCCATGAAGACGGGGGCGCCGTCGAGGTCGGAGGCCATGGAGGACAGGTTGGCGCTCACGAAGCGGTCGAGCTCGCGGGAATCCGCAGCCTCGACCCAGCGGCAGACCGAGAAGCGCGTGGTGTCGTAGTCGATCGGCAGGCCGTATTCCGCCAGGAGCCGTTCCTTCAGCACGTCGAGCTGCAGCGCCCCGACCACGCCGACGATCGCCGCCGAGCCGTCCTGGGGCACGAAGAGCTGGACCACGCCCTCCTCCGCCATCTGCTGGAGCGCCTCGCGCAGCTTCTTGGCCTTCATGGCGTCGGTGAGCTTGATGCGGCGCAGGATCTCGGGGGCGAAGCTCGGCACGCCGCGGAACACGAGGTCCTCGCCCTCGGTGAGCGTGTCGCCGATGCGAAGCGTCCCGTGGTTGGGCAGCCCCACCACGTCGCCGGCCCAGGCCTCGTCGGCGATGGAGCGGTCCTGGGCGAAGAAGAATTGCGGCGTGTTGATGGGGATGCTCTTGCCCGTGCGCACGAGCTTGGCCTTCATGCCGCGGGTGAGCTTGCCGGAGCAGACCCGGATGAAGGCCATCCGGTCCCGATGGTTCGGGTCCATGTTGGCCTGGATCTTGAAGACGAAGCCCGTCATCCGGTTCTCGTTCGCCACCACGGTGCGCCGGTCGGCGTCCTGGGAGCGGGGCGGCGGCGCGTTGGCGGCGAGCGCGTCGATGAGGTCGCGCACCCCGAAATTGCGCAAGGCGCTGCCGAAGAACACCGGCGTGAGGTGGCCCTCGCGGAAGGACTGGAGATCGAAGGGCTTGCACGCGTCCATGGCGAGCTCGACCTCCTCGCGCCAGGGCCCCACCTCGTCGGCGGGCAGGAGCTGGTCGAACAGCGCGCTCTGCGGCCCGTTGACGGGGGTCGGCGTGACCTCGTCGTCGAGGCGGCGCACGAGGTTGCGGCGAAGATCGAAGGTGCCCGCGAACGAGCGGCCCCGGCCAATGGGCCAGGTCACGGGGGCGGTGTCGAGGGCGAGCGTCTTCTCGATCTCGTCTAGGAGGTCGAAGGGGTCCCGCGTCTCCCGGTCCATCTTGTTGATGAAGGTGACGATGGGGATGTCGCGCATGCGGCAGACCTCGAAGAGCTTGCGCGTGCGCGCCTCGATGCCCTTCGCCGCGTCGATCACCATCACGGCGGAATCCACCGCGGTCAGCGTCCGGTACGTGTCCTCCGAGAAGTCCTCGTGGCCCGGCGTGTCGAGGAGGTTGAACACCCGGTCGGCGTACTCGAACGTCATGACCGAGGTGACGACGGAGATGCCGCGTTCCTTCTCGATCCCCATCCAGTCGGAGCGGGTCGATTGCCGGTTCTTCTTCGCCTTGACCTCGCCCGCGAGCTGGATCGCGCCCCCGAACAGGAGGAGCTTCTCGGTCAGCGTGGTCTTGCCGGCGTCCGGGTGCGAGATGATCGCGAAGGTCCGGCGGCGGGCGACCGGATCGGCGGCCTGGTCTGGGGCAGGGGCGGTCATGGCGGCTCGATTGCAGGGCGGGGCGGCGGGACGGTGCCGGGGATAGCCTCTCACATGACCGCGAACGCCCGAAAGTTCAACCGGACGCATTGCGCCGATCCCGGCAAGCGCTCGTTCAGCGTTCTTGGCAACCGCACGGAAACCCACGCGGGCTTAAGGTTGCGCATCGAGGGGAGGTCCCGATGCGCATCGCCGTCATGCTCGCCGCCGTCACGCTGACGGCGCTCGCCGTCACACCCGCCGAGGCGCGCCGCCGCGGCATCTCGTTCTCCTCAGTTCCGGCCGTGAAGCCCGTCGCCACGCCCCGCGCCGGTGGCCCGGTCGCTTTCGTCGCCCCTCGCGGCGAGCGTCCCGCCCCGGCGCCGGCCGCGCCCCCGCCCGTCGCCGCGCCTGCGACGGCCCCCGAGCCGCCTGCGGCCGTCGCGACCTTTAGGCCCGCCGAGCGGGAAGCGAACCCCGGCTGCCCGGCCGAGCGGGTCGTCGGCAAGGGCGCGGGCTTCTGCACCGTGAACTGAGCGCTGCACGCTAGGGGCAGGAGGCGATCCGACGCGCCGCCTTGGCGCTGCTCATCTGAGGCGCCATATCGCTCCCATGAGCGCTCCCCTCGTCTTCGATCGCCCGCTCGCCCGCCGCCGCCTCGCCCGGGCGCGGGCGGGCGGCTTCGCCGAGTTCCTGCTCGCCCGCGCGGCGGACGACATGGAGGACCGGCTGGCGGCCGTCCTGCGCGAGTTCCCGCTGGCCCTCGACGTCGGCACGCCGACCCCGCTCCTTGCCGAGCGCCTGCGCGCGAGCGGCCGGGCGGGGGCGGTGCTGCGGCTTGCCCCCACCCCCGAGGCCGGCCCGCTCACGGCGGTCGCCGACGAGGAGGCGCTGCCTGTGCCCGCGAACGCCTTCGCGCTCGCCGTCTCGCTGCTGGCGCTCCAGAGCGTCAACGATCTCCCGGGCTGCCTCTTCCAGATCCGGCGGGCGCTCAAGCCCGACGGGTTCTTCCTCGCTTGCCTGTTCGGCGGCGCGACGCTCACCGAGCTGCGCCAGTCCTTCACCCAGGCTGAGGCCGAGCTGGAGGGCGGGGTGAGCCCGCGCGTGGCGCCCTTCGCCGAGGTGCGCGATCTCGGCGCGCTCCTCCAGCGCGCGGGCTTCGCGCTCCCCGTCACCGACGTCGATTCCGTGGTGGTGCGCTACGCCGATCCCCTCGGGCTCCTGCGCGACCTGCGCGCCATGGGGCTCACCAGCGCCCTCGTCGAGCGCCGCCGGGCGCCCCTGCGCCGCGCGACGCTCCTGCGGGCGCTCCAGATCTACGCCGAGCGCTTCGCCGATCCGGACGGGCGGGTCCGCGCCACCTTCGAGCTCGTCTGGCTGTCCGGCTGGTCGCCCCACGAGAGCCAGCAGCAGCCCCTGCGCCCGGGCTCCGCCAAGGCGCGCCTCGCCGACGCCCTGAAGGTGGTCGAGCACGGCCCCGGGGGCGCCGTCGAGCCGGGAGAACGATAAGCCGCGCCGCGAATTGAGGGGTTGAGGAGACCTGCCATGACCGAGCCCGCGTCCGACCACCCCATCACGATCACCGACAACCCGAACCGGGTGCGCGTGCTCGTGGGCGGCGCCATCGTCGCCGAGACCACCCGCGCCCTGTCGCTGAAGGAGGCGTCCTACCCGCCGGTGCTCTACATCCCCCGCGAGGACGTCCACATGGACTTCTTCGAGCGCACGGAGCGCACCACGCGCTGCCCCCACAAGGGCGACGCGTCCTATTTCGGGGTCATGGCCCACGGCATCGAGACGCCCGACGTCGCCTGGTCCTACGAGACCCCGTTGCCCGGGGTGGCGCGGATCAAGGACCACCTGGCGTTCTATCCCAACAAGGTGGACGCCATCGAGGAGCTGAAGTGAGGCGCTGCGGACGGGGGAGGCTTGGAGCAGAGCCGTTCTTTGCTGCGTAACCCTCGTCCCCCGCCCTCGCGGGGGCAGGCTCCGCGGCGCGAGCCTCGAAGGGCGCTCCGGGGGAATCCCTCCGGCTCACGCGCGTGGTGCGTGCTTCGAGACGCGCTCTACGAGCGCTCCTCAGCATGAGGGGGGAGACCCGAGAGCGTCGCGGGTGATGACAGCCCCGCGTGGCGGGGCTAACCAGGGGGCGAATGCCCCTTCGTGTCAGCCCGCGAGCGCCCCCCATGTCCTCCCATGCCCGTACCGGCGGCCAGATCCTCGTCGACCAGCTCGTGCGGCACGGCGCGGACCACCTGTTCTGCGTGCCCGGCGAGAGCTTCCTCGCCGTGCTTGACGCCCTGCACGACGCCGCGATCGCGGTCACCGTGTGCCGGCAGGAGGGGGGCGCCGCCATGATGGCGGAGGCGGCGGGCAAGCTCACCGGGCGGCCCGGCATCTGCTTCGTGACCCGGGGGCCCGGCGCCACCAACGCCTCGCCCGGGGTCCACATCGCCCGCCAGGATTCCACGCCGATGATCCTGTTCGTGGGCCAGATCGAGCGGGGCGCCCGCGAGCGCGAGGCCTTCCAGGAGCTCGACTACCGGGCCGTGTTCGGCTCCATCGCCAAGTGGGCCACGGAGATCGACGATCCCGCCCGCATCCCCGAGATCGTGTCGCGCGCCTTCCAGGTGGCGACGTCGGGGCGCCCGGGTCCCGTGGTGATCGCGCTGCCCGAGGACATGCTCGTCGAGATGGCGGTGGCCGAGGACGCGCCGCCCTTCGCCCCCGTCGAGACCCATCCGGGCCTCACCCAGATGGCGGAGCTACAGAAGCTGCTCTGGGGCGCCCGCCGGCCCGTGGCGGTGCTCGGCGGCAGCCGCTGGTCGCCGCGCGCGGTCGAGCGCTTCACGCGCTTCGCCGAGCGCTTCGAGCTGCCCGTCCTGTGCTCGTTCCGCCGCCAGATGCTCTTCTCCCACGACCACCGGTGCTACGCGGGCGACCTGGGGCTTGGGGTCAACCCGGCGATCCTGAAGCTCGTCGAGGAATCGGACCTCGTCCTCCTCGTGGGCGGACGCCTCTCCGAGGTGCCCTCGCAGGGCTACGAGCTTCTCGGCATCCCGGCCCCGCGCCAGACCCTGGTCCACGTCCATCCCGACCCGGACGAGCTCGGCCGGGTCTACCGGGCGCATCTGCCGATCAACGCCGCCCCGAACGCCTTCACGGCGGCCCTGGAGGGCGTCCAGCCTCCGGCCGAGCTCCCCTGGGCGGGGGGCACCCGCGCGGCGCACGAGAGCTACCGGGCCTGGAGCGATCCCACCCGGATCCGCACCCCCGGCGCCCTCCAGATGGGGCAGGTCATGGCGCATCTGCGCGAGACGCTCCCCTCCGACGCGATCCTGTGCAACGGGGCGGGTAACTTCGCCACCTGGATCCACCGCTTCTGGCCCTTCCGGCATTACGGCACCCAGCTCGCCCCGACCTCCGGGTCGATGGGCTACGGCGTGCCGGCCGCCATCGGCGCCAAGCGGATCCGGCCGGAGAGCACGGTCGTGGTGTTCGCCGGTGACGGCGACTTCCTCATGAACGGGCAGGAATTCGCCACCGCCGTCCAATACGACCTGCCGGTTCTCGTCGTGCTCCTCGACAACGGCATGTACGGCACGATCCGCATGCACCAGGAGCGCGCTTATCCCGGCCGCGTCTCGGCGACGGCCCTCAAGAACCCCGATTTCGCGGCCTATGCCCGCGCCTTCGGCGGCCATGGCGAGCGGGTGGAGCGCACGGAGGAGTTCGCGCCGGCCCTGGAGCGGGCCCTGGCGTCGGGCAAGCCCGCCATCCTGCACTGCCTCATCGACCCCGAGACCATCACCCCCACCACCACGCTCACCGCGATCCGCGACAAGGCGAGGGCGGCCCAGGCATGATCGACCAATCCGCGCTCGAGGCCGATCAGAGGGTCGTCTGGACCGAGGACGTGCTGCGCTACGGCGACACGGACGCCAACGGCCACATCAACAACTCGACCTATTCGGTCCTGTGCGAATCGGGCCGGGTGAACCTGTTCCAGACCCGCCTCGTGCCCCTGATGCCGGAGGGGCACTACTTCGTGATCGTGCGGCTCTCCATCGAGTTCAAGGCGGAGCTGTTCTATCCCGGCACGGTGCGCACCGCGACCTGGCTGTCGCGGGTGGGGCGGACCTCGATGAGCGTCGAGCAGGCCTTGTTCGGCGGGGGTACGCTCGCCGCGACCTCGGAGGGGGTCTGCGTCGTCATGGACGCGGCGACCCGCCGCCCGACCCCGATCCCGGAGGCCGCGCGCGCCGTCGTCGAGGGCATGCTGCGGGGCGGGTAGGGGCCTTCAGCTCTTGAAGAACGAATCGGCCGCCTGGCGCGAGGCCTCCTTGGCCTCCTTGGCGGCCTGGAGACGCTCGATCTCGGCCTGGAGCGCGGCCATGCGCTCGTCCAGCTCGTGAACGGAGAGGAGGCTCAGCTCCTGGCCGATCTCGTGGGCGAGCTTGGGCCGTGGACGATCCTCGGTGCCGAAATCCAACGCCATGGAAACCTCCCGATCGATGCGACCCCCGGCCTCTGGCACGCAATCGCGGCATGGTGAAGGCGGGCGTTAAGGTTAAAATTCCCTTTCGCAAGCGCTTCGACGCTGACGGCGTTAATGTTGCGTGAAGGATGGCTGAAGCGCCCCGCGGTCCCGCATCGGGACGGGGCGGACCCGAGCAGCGTCAGGAGGCGGCCCATGAACGATCTCGACATCACCTTCCGCGAAGAGGGCGATCCGGTGCCCTTCGGCCGCACCTTCGTGGCCTCCGACGGGTTCCGGGCCCTGTTTCGCGAGGGCATGGCGCTCGTGGAGGACACGGCAGCCTATCTCGACGGGGCCGGGCGGGAGGAGGCGAGGGACCTGCCGCGGCAGGGCGCGCTCTCCTATGCCAGCGAGAGCATGCGCCTCACCACCCGCCTGATGCAGATCGCCTCCTGGCTTCTCGTCCAGCGCGCCGTGGCGGAGGGGGAGATCTCCCCCGATCAAGCGCTCGCCGAGAAGAACCGGGTGCGGCTCGCGGCCTCGGACGCGACGGGCTCGCCCTTCGACACGGACCTGCTGCCCGAGCGCCTCAAGGAGCTCGTCGCGCATTCCATGCGCCTGCACGCCCGCATCCTGCACCTCGACCGGCTGATCAGCGACGACCTGCCCCCGCCCGCGCCGCGCGCGAGCCCCGTCGAGGCCCAGCGCCTCCTGCTGCGCTCGGCGTTCGGCCGCTAAGAGCGCGGTCAGGCCACCTTCATGCGGGGCTCATTACCGTCCGCGTCCACCGCCGGGCGGCCGCAATGGTCGCCCTGGAGGTAGTCGATGCCCCAATCCGCGAGCATGAGGGCCGTCTCCTCGTCCTCGACCCATTCGGCCACCGTCGCGATGCCCAGGTGATGGGCGAGGTCGACGAGGGTGCGCACGAAGAAGCGGTCGTCGGTGGAGCGGCTGAGGTTCTGGATGAAGGCGCCGTCGATCTTGAGGATGTCGACGGGGAAGTTACGCAGGTGCTTGAACGAGGTGTGGCCCGAGCCGAAATCGTCGATGGCGAGCGCCACGCCGAGCGCCTTGAGGGCGTCGAGGCGCCCGCGGGTGGCCTCCACGTTGCGCACCGCCGCCGTCTCCGTGATCTCCACGATGAGGCGCGAGGCGACCCCGGGCTTCGCGCCCAGATGCGCCGCGAGCGCGTTGAGCCAGTCGGGGCCCTCGAGAGTCAGGGGCGAGACGTTGATGGACAGGCGCTCGTCGGGATGGGCGGCGAGCCAGTCCGTGGTGAGCTCGACCATGCGGGTGTCGACGAGGGGCACGATGCCGCTGCGCTCCACCACGCCCATGATGTCGCCCGCGCCGACGAGCGTGCCGTCGGCGTTGCGGATGCGCACCAGCGCCTCGTGGAACGCGGGCTGCCGGGTGGCGGCGTCGACGATGGGCTGGCGGGCGAACACCACGCGGCGGTCGTTGAGCGCGTCGAGCACGTCGAGGGCCGGCGTTCCGCGCGTCGCGGTGCGCACCTCGGCCGCGAGGGTCGCGTCGTAGAGGCGGTAGGAGGGGCCGCCGGGCACCTTCTTGAGGGCGCCGAGGGCCTCCTCGGCCCGGCGCAGGAGGCGCGGCGCGTCCACCGCGTGCTCGGGCGCCGCGGCCGCGCCGATGCGAAGGCGCACCCCCATGGGACCCCGGGGCGTCATGACGGGAGCGGACTCGACGGCGCCGGCCATGCGCCGGGCCGCGATCTCGGCCTGCTCGCCCGTGCAGGCCAGCAGCGCCATGGCGAAGCGGTTGCCCGCGTAGCGCGAGAGCTTGTCCCGGCGGCGCATCACGCTGCCCAGGCGGCGCAGCACCTCCGCGATGACCGCGTCGGCGCATTCGTAGCCGATCTCGTCGTTGATGCGGCCCAGATCGTCGACGGCCGCCACGAACACGGTGACGGACCGGCGCTGGCGCGTGGCCTCGGCCACCTCGGGCGCAATGGCGGTGATGAAGCCGGAGCGCTCGCGAAGGGTGTCGTTCAGGCCCGCCGGGGGCTCGTCGGCCGCATTGCGGTCGATGCGCACCACCCCGTGGGCGAAGGCGGGACGCCCCTCGGCGTCCGCGTACCAGCGCCCCGTGTCCTCCACCATCATCAGGCGCCCGTTGGGCAGGCGGATGCCGTAGCGGGCGCGGAACGACACGCCGCTGCCGCCGTCGCTGCCCTTCGGCCCGAAGATCGCGTCGTAGCGGGTGGGGCCGGAGCCCGGCTCCACGGCGAGCGCGAAGGCGCGGCCGGAGGAGAGCGTCGCGAGATCCGACATGCCGAGCACGTCGGCGGCGTTGAGGCCCCAGGAGATCACGTCGCTCGCGAGGTCCCAGTCATAGACCACCTCGCCGATGGAGGTCAGGATCGCGCGCGGGTCGAGCGGCCCGCGATCGCCGTCCGACCCGAAGCCGCCGAGCGGCGACTTGCGCGCGCTCGTTGCGCCCCGCAGCGACATGGGATGTCCTCTTGCACTCGTTTTCGTGGGCGGGCGCCGGGCCCGTGCGTCACGGCGGAACGCGCGGAACCGGACCGGTGGCAGTCCTGTTCCGAAATGATGCGGATCACGAGGTTAATCCGGGGTAAATCCGGGCCCCGAAATTGCTCCGAACCGCGCATTGCAGGGGCGGGCACCGGATCATGAATAACAAAGCTTGCACGGAGCCGGATCGCGCCGAGGCCCGGGCCCTCGTCCCGCTCGAGGGCGGCGCCCCGCGGCCGGGCCCGGCGCCCCGTCCGCTGGCAAGCTTCGTCACCCAGCTCATCGCCTGCGACCGCCGCCTGCCCGCCTATCGCGAGCGCCGCCGCGGCGAGCCCGACGAGGCCCGCCGGCGCTACGACGCCGCCGACCGCGCCGTTCCCCCGCGCGGGCGCTTCGAGCGGGTGCTGTGAGCGGGGGATGGCGCCCGATTCTCGGAAGACGATGCAGCCGCGCCGCGGCGAAATGCTCTAAGATCGCGTGCCGCTCCTGCCGCAGGTGACCGATGCTTCTGCCCGACGATCCCGCCCGCGCCTTCATGCCCTATCCGGCCGTGCCGGTGCCGAACGCCCCCGAGGGGCCGCTTGCGGGCCTCACCCTCGGGGTGAAGGACCTCTTCGACATCGCGGGCTATCCGACGAGCGCCGGCTCGCCGACGATGCTCGCGATGTCTGGGATCAAGACCCGCACCGCTCCAACCGTGCAACGCCTCCTCGACGCGGGCGCGCGCTTCGTAGGCAAGACGATCACGGACGAGCTCGCCTTCTCGCTCAACGGGCGTAACGCGCATTTCGGGACGCCGCTGAACGGCGGCGCGCCCGAGCGCATCCCCGGCGGCTCGTCCTCGGGCTCGGCCTCCGCCGTCTCGAACGGGCTATGCGACGTGGCGCTCGGCACCGATACGGGCGGCTCGGTGCGGGGCCCCGCGAGCCATTGCGGACTGTTCGGCATCCGCCCGACCCACGGGCGCATCTCGCTGGAGGGCGCGCACGACCTCTCGCCCTCCCTCGACACCTGCGGCTTCTTCACCCGGGATGCCGTCACGTTCCGGCGGGTGGCCGAGGTGCTGATGGACGAGGACGCCGCGGCCCTGCCGCAGACGCCGCGCCTTCTGCTCGCCGCCGACGGCTTCGGCCTCCTCGACGGCGAGGTGGTGGAGGCCCTGGACGAAGCGGTCCATCAGGTGGAGGCCGTGCTCGGCACGGGGGACGCGGTGGAGGCCGCGGGCGATTTCGAGGCGCTCTACTGGGCGTTCCGCTACGTGCAGGGGCGAGAGGCGTGGGAGGTCGACGGCGCCATGATCGAGCGCCACCGCCCGCCGCTCGGGCCCGGGGTCGCCGAGCGCTTCGCCTTCGCCCGCGAGATCGACGACGCCCAGGTGGAGAACGCCCGCGCCGTGCGGGCCGCCTATCGCGAGCGCCTGAGGGGGCTCCTGCGGGGCGACGCGGTTCTCGTGCTCCCGACCATGCCGGACGTGGCGCCCCGGCTCGACGAGCCCGAGGCCGCCCTCGACCGCTACCGCAACGCCGCGCTCAACCTGCTCTGCCTGTCGGGCCTCTCGGGTTTCCCGCAGATCTCGATGCCGCTCGCCCGGCGCCTTGGCGCGCCGCTCGGGCTGTCGCTCATCGGCCCGCCGGGCTCCGATCTCTCCCTCGTGCGCCTCGCGGAGCGGATCGCGGCCGGGGCGTGAACCGGGCCGTCAGGCGGCCCGCACGCTGCGCAGGAAGGCCTCGACCTCCTGCGAGAGGTCGGCGGAGTGGCGGGACAGGTCGCCGGCAGCCGTGAGAACCTGCTGGGCGGCCTTGCCCGTCTCGCCGGCGCCGTCGCGCACGTCGATGATGCTCACCGTGACCTCCTCGGTGCCCGAGGCCGCCTGCTGGACGTTGCGGGCGATGTCGGCGGTGGCGCTCTGCTGCTGCTCGATGGAGGAGGCGACGGCGCGGGCCAGGTCGTCGATCTCGCCCACCGTGCGGCCGATGTTCTGGATCGCCGCGACCGCGTTCGAGGTCACGGACTGGATCTCGGCGATCTGGGCGGAGATCTCCTCCGTCGCCTTCGAGGTCTGGCCCGCGAGCGTCTTCACCTCCGAGGCCACGACCGCGAAGCCCCGGCCCGCTTCCCCTGCGCGCGCCGCCTCGATCGTGGCGTTGAGGGCGAGAAGGTTGGTCTGCGCCGCGATCGCCTGGATGAGGGTGACGATCTCGCCGATCCGCGCGGCGCTCGCCGCCATGGCCTGCACGGTGGCGTCCGTGCGGTTCACGTCCTCCACCGCCTTCACGGCGATGCGGGCCGAGCCGTCCACGTTGCGGCCGATCTCGCGCATGGTGATGGAGAACTCCTCCGTGGCCGCCGCCACCGTCTGGACGTTGGCGGAGGTCTGCTGCGCGGCGCCCGCGACCGCGACGGCCTGGTGCGTGGCGCGGTCGGCGGTGTCGGCCATGCTCCGGGCCGTACCCTCGAGGCGCCCCGCGGCGGCGGCGAGGGCCTGGGTCAGCGCGTTAGCCTTGTGCTCGAAGGCCTTGGCGGCCGAGTCGATCATCGCGGCCCGGCGCTCGCGCCCGCCCCGCTCGGCCTCCTCGGCTGCGGCCCGCTGGCGCGCGTCGAGGGCATTGTCCTTGAAGACCTGGAGCGCGCGGGCGAGCGTGCCGATCTCGTCGCGCCGCTCGGCGCCGGCCACCTCGACCGAGAGGTCGCCCTGGGCGAGGCGGCTCGTGAGGCCCGTGAGCGCGTTGAGCGGCCGGATCACCTGGGCGATCACGGTGTAGAGGGCGAACACGATGGCGAGCCCGCCGAGCACGACGCCCGCGCTCATCACGGCCTTCGCCGTCGCGGCCGTGGCCTGCGAGCGGGCATATTCGGCCCGCGACTGGTCGAGCTGGAGATCGACGAGCTTGCCCACGCCCTCGCTCACCGGGTCGATGGTCTCGTAGAGCTCCTCGTTGATGAGGGTCGCGAGGCGGGGCCGCTCGCCCCGCTTCAGGGCCTCGGCGAGCTTCGCGATGGTGGCGTCGGCGGTCTGCATGAGGGCCGCGGTCGCCTCCGCCTGCTTGCGCTCGGCCGGATCGGTCACCCCGGCGAGATAGCGCTTCCACCCTTCCGCGATGCCGGTGCGGGCGGTCTCGATCGCGTTCAGCCCCTGGGCCGAGGAGACGTTGCCGTTGCGCACCTTGTGGGAGGCGTCGACGATGCTCACCGCATAGAGGTCCGCCACGATCTTCAGCTCGCGCAGCGGGACGACCCGGCTCTCGTAGACGGCCTCGAGGCTCGCGTTCGAGGAGGATGCCGCGAACCAGCCGGCTCCGGAACAGACCACGAGGAGAACGCTCAATCCCGCCAGCGCGAGGAGGAGGCGGGCTTTGATCGAGGCGGCGAACGCGGGCATCAGGCGCATGGTGGGCATCCCGTCGAGAATGCCCGCAGCTTCAGCCCCCGCGCTTAAGATCCCCTTGCCCTAGGGAAGGCGGAGGAGGCCGAATCGCGATTTCGCGTGCTTTCTCGGTCACACTCCACAAAAAATGCTGTGCGCAAGCGCACGCGCTGTAAAGCCGTGCGGGGCAGCGGTTACCGGCGCGGGAAAGCCCCTTGCCGCTGTGGAAGGCCAAGTGCTCGGCGGGCCTCAGGGGTGAGGATAGCCCGCCTAGCCTTACGGCATTCTCCAGGACAACATGGTTAATAAATCCATAACGCGAATTTCCATGTCGCCCGGCATCGTCTTGCTCGGTTGAAGCCGGCCAAGAGCTGCCGCTCTTTCGCGTGACATCGGATCGTGATCTGTCGGGATGGGGCGCAAAAACGCTCGTTCAGGCCCGAAATCCCCTCTCTGGCCTGCGGCCGCGCCCAATATAGCCTGGATTATGGCCAAGCTGACCCATTCTTGCCCCATCCTCCGGCCAGGTAGGCGACAGAAACGACTCGTCCAAGGCACACCCGGCCGCTTGCCGGCCATGCACAAGGGGGCACTATGGATCTGCGCCACGCGGCGTCGCACAACGCCACCGCGACCGATGAACTCGGCCACGACGACGTGATCTGGCTGGAGCCCAGCCACGTGAGAACGGGCCGCGTGCGCCGTCTGGCGGCAGCGACCTTCGCCCGCGTGTCGGCCACGGCCGCCGTCGGCGTTCTCCTGCTCGCCTCCTCGGCGAACACCGCCTTCGGCCCGTCCGCCCATGCGGCCGCCGACCTTGCCGCGGGCGATGCCCACGAGACCGCGAAGCCGCTGGCGGGGCCGAGCCTGCCGGCCTCCGTGTGGAGCGAGGGTTTCGTCGCTCCCAATGCACTCAACGCTCCGATCACGGCGTCTGTTCCGGAGGACTACGACGCGATCGAAGCCGACTTCGACAGCTTCCGCCGCACCGAGTCCCTGCGCGCCGACCAGGCGAGCGACCCCAACGAGGTCCTCCAGTTCGGCGCCATGCGGGTGAAGCGCTGGATCGTCGAGGCGATCATGCGCGCCGCCGCCGCCGTGGACGTGGACCCCGTCTACATGATGGCGCTCGCCGACAAGGAATCGAGCCTGCGCCTGGAGAGCAAGGCCGGCACCTCCTCGGCTGAGGGCCTCTACCAGTTCATCACGAAGACCTGGCTCGAGGTGATCCGCACCTTCGGGCCCCGCCACGGCCTCATCACGGAGGCGGCCGCCATCGGCGACGGCGACAGCGGCTTCACCGTGGCCGACGAGGCCATGCGCGAGCGCATCATGGCGCTGCGCAACGATCCCTACATCTCCGCCGTGATGGCCGCCGAGATGAAGAAGCGCGACAAGCAGCTCATCGAGCGCCAGATCGGCCGCGAGATGACCCGCTCCGAGTATTATCTGGCGCACTTCTTCGGCGCCCAGAGCGCGGGCAAGTTCCTGAAGATCCTCGACGAGAAGCCGAAGTCCCGCGCCCCCAAGGCGTTCCCGGCCGCGGCGCGGGCCAACAAGAACCTGTTCTTCGCCCGCCAGGGCAAGAAGAACCGCCAGCTCACCGTGGCGGAGGTCTATACCCGCCTCGACCAGATGATCGACAAGCGCCTCGACCGCTACAGCGACATCAAGGTCGCCAAGGAGCTGACCGCCGGCGTGAAGATGAGCGCCGGGTTCTGACGCGGGCGCGCCGCGCGGGGACGCCCTCCCTCGGCCCTTGCCGCCCCGCGGCGGGCGTGACAGGAAGCGGGTGACCAAAACCCCGCACCAGGATCACCATGGCGCCCGTCCGCATCGGCATCATCGCCTTCGGGATCATGGGGGAGCGCCTCGCCCGCGCGATCCTCGCCCACGATCCCGACAAGATCACCCTGTCCGGCGTCCTCGATCCCGCGCCTGCCGCGATCGAGCGTCTGCGCCGCGACCTGCCCGAGGCGCCCGTCGCGGCCTCCCGCGAGGCGCTGATCGAGGCGAGCGACTGCGTCTACGTCGCCTCGCCGCCCGCAAGCCACATCGAGCATGCCAGGGCCGCGCTCGCGGCCGGCCGCGCCCTGTTCTGCGAGAAGCCTCTCGCGGTCGACGGGGCGGAGACCGAGGCCTTCGTGCGCGAGGCCGAGGCGGCCGGCGCGCGGGCCGCCGTGAACTTCCCCTTCGCGTCCTCCTTCGCCGTCGACCAGATCCGGGAATGGATGGCGGACGGCACCGTGGGGGCGCCCCGGCGCGTCACGATCGAGATCGCCTTCGCCGAATGGCCACGCCCCTGGCAGGCGGACGCGAAGGCCTGGCTCGACCGGCCGGAGCAGGGCGGCTTCACCCGCGAGGTCGCGTCGCACTTCCTCTTCCTCACCCGCCGCCTCATCGGCCCCATGGAGCTGCGCCGCCGCGGGGCGGACTTCCCCGAGGCGGGCGCGAGCGAGCGCTCGGCGTCGGCCGACCTTCTCGTGGGCGCGCTGCCCGTCCGGTTCGAGGGCCGGGTCGGCGGCACGAGCGCGGCCGACCACAACCTCTGGACCCTGGAGGGCACGGAGGGGACGGTGCGCCTGCGCGACTGGTCCTTCGCCGAGCGGCACGATTCCGACGGGACCTGGCGGGAAACGCTCGACGCCCTGCCCAACGAGCGCGCCCGTCCCCTGGTGCTGCGCCGCCAGCTCGACAAGGTGGCGGCGCTGACGGAGGGGCGGCCGCAGGACCTCGCGACCTTGCGCGAGGCCCTCGAGGTCCAGGCGATCGTGGAAAGCATCCTCGCGGGCGACCCCGCGTGAGCGCTGCCGTCCCGCCCTCCCGGGGGGCGGTGCTCACGGGCATCGCCTTGATGACGGGCGGCATCTTCCTGTTCTCGCTCAACGACGCCATGGGCAAGTGGCTCGTCGCGACCTACTCGGTCGGCCAGGTGCTGCTCCTGCGCAGCTTCGCGGCCCTCGTGGTGCTCCTCGTCCTCCTGCGGGGCGAGGGCCTGGGCGGTTTTCGCCGCGCGCCGCGCCCGGGGCTCCAGGTGGCGCGGGTGGTCCTGTCGACACTGGAGGTGGCCTGCTTCTACTGGGCGGTGGCCTATATGCCGCTCGCCGACGTGATGACCTACTATCTCGCGGGGCCCCTCTATGTCGCGGGGCTCGCGGCGCTCCTCCTCAAGGAGCGGATCGACCGGGTGCAGATGCTCTGCGTGGGTGCCGGCTTCGTCGGCGTGCTCGTGGCGCTCGATCCCTCGACGGCGACGCTCACGGGGCCCGCCCTCGTGGCCCTCGCCGGCAGCTTCTCCTTCGCGCTTCTCATGGTCACCACGCGGCTGCTACGAGGCACGGGCGACACCGTGCTCGTCACGGGCCAGACCCTGGGGGCGCTCCTGCTCGGGCTGGTGCTCGCGCCCTTCGCCTGGGTCGCGCCCACAGGGGTCGACTTCCTCCTGCTCTCGCTGCTCGGCATCGTCGCCATGGGGGCGCATATGTGCGTGAACCGCGCCCTGAAGCTCGCCCCCGCCTCGGCCGTGGTGCCCTTCCAGTACACGCTCATCGTCTGGGCCGTGGTGTTGGGCTATCTCGTCTTCTCTGACGTGCCGACCGGGCGGGTCGTCGCCGGCGCCGCGATCATCGTGGCGGCGGGCCTCGCCCTCCTGTGGCACGAGCGCCGGGCGGCGCGCGCCTGATCTCTCTCCCGCTCATTTCGTCGCAGGCGCGGCGCCGGAACCGGCCAAGCTGAAACCGCGCCAACCACCTGACGTTGGGCCGACGCGACGGGCGGCGTTCCGCCGGTCGTCCGAAATCCCCGGCTGGGGTCAGAACAGGAGAGACATCCATGGATCGCCGTCACGTTCTCGCCACCCTCGCGGCCGCCGTCGCCGCGGGTCCCGCCTTGGCCCAGCAGACCATGGGGTCGGGCTCCTCCGGCGCCGCCATGTCGGGTACCTCAAGCCAGATGTCGGGCGGCATGATGCCCATGGGCCAGGCCGAGCAGCAATATATGCAGCGCACCATGATGGTGGGCTCGGTCGCCCTCGAGACGAGCAAGATCGCCCTCGAGAAGGCCCGCAACGACGACGTGAAGCAGTTCGCGAAGTTCGAGGCCGAGGAGCAGCAGACGGTCGCCGAGATCATCCGCTCCATGGGCGACCCGTCCTCGACCGCCTCGACCCAGAGCATGCCCCAGGGCGACATGGCCCAGATGGTCGAGAAGCTGCGCGGCACCCAGGCCGGCGCCGAGTTCGACCGCATGTACGTCATGGGCCAGATCCAGGGCCACCAGGAGCTCCTGAAGGTCCAGGAGGAGTACATCCGCGGCGGCCAGAACATGCATGTGAAGCACATCGCCATGCTGGCGGCGGGCCGCATCCGCGAGCACATCGAGGATCTGCAGGACCTGCAGAAGCGCAAGGGCTGAGCCCCAGGCCAGACCCGTCCCGTGGAACGCTCCGGCCCCGCGGCCGGAGCGTTTCCCGTTCGAGGCCTACGTCGCCGCGTTGCGCCGCTGCCGCGTCGGCTGCGGGGCGGGCGGGGGCGAGGCGTCGGCCCGGCGCGCCAGCGAGCGCTCCGCCACGCCGACGATGTCGGCCATGATGCGGTCGAGCGCGAAGTCCTTCGGAGTGTAGACCGCCGCGACGCCGAGATTGTTGAGGACGAGGGCGTCGTCGCCCGAGATGATGCCGCCCACCACCACGGGGATGTGGTCGAGCCCCTCCAGGCGCAGGCGCGCCATGACCTCGCGCACGAGGGGCACGTGCGACCCCGACAGGATCGACAGGCCGATCACGTGGGCCTCCGTCTCGGCGGCGCGGGCCACGATCTCGGAGGGCGTCTGGCGGATGCCGTCGTAGAACGCCTCCATCCCGACGTCCCGGGCCCGCAGGGCGATCTGCTCGGCGCCGTTCGAGTGCCCGTCGAGGCCGGGCTTGCCGACGAGGAGGCGCGGAGCGGCGTCGAGCTTGCGGGCGAGGTCCGCCACGAGGAGGCGCACCTCGCGGTCCGCTTCCTCGACGCGGGTCTCAGGGGTCACGCCGGTCGGGGCGCGGTACTCGCCGAAGAGGATCCGCAGGCGCTCGCCCCATTCCCCTGTGGTGACGCCCGCCTTAGCGCAGGCGATGGAGGCGGGCATCACGTTGCGGCCCTCGCGGGCGGCGGCCTCCAGCTCGTCCAGGGCCGCCTCGACGGCGGCCGCGTCGCGGGCGGAGCGCCAGGCACGGATGCGGGTCACGGCCTCCATCTCCACCGTCTCGGGCACGGTCATGATCGCGCCCTCGCCGGCGGTCAGCGGGGAGGGCTCGCCTTCCGTGAAGCGGTTCACGCCCACCACGACCTGGTCGCCCGTCTCGATGGCCGTGAGGCGACGGGCGTTCGATTCGACCAGCGCCCGCTTGAGATAGCCCGACTCCACCCCGGCGATCGCGCCCCCCAAGGCCTCGATGCGGGCAAGCTCCGCGCGGGCGGCCTCCTTGAGGTCCGCCACCTTCGCCTCGATCACCCGCGATCCGTCGAAGATGTCGTCATGGTCGAGGAGGTCGGTCTCGAAGGCGAGGATCTGCTGCATGCGCAGGGACCATTGCTGGTCCCAGGGACGGGGCAGGCCCAAGGCCTCGTTCCAGGCCGGGAGCTGCACGGCGCGGGCGCGGGCGCGCTTGGAGAGCGTGACCGCCAGCATCTCGATCATGATGCGGTAGACGTTGTTCTCGGGCTGCTGCTCGGTGAGGCCGAGCGAGTTCACCTGCACGCCGTAGCGGAAGATGCGCTTCTTCGGATCCGCGATGCCATAGCGGTCGCGGGTGATCTCGTCCCACAATTCCGCGAAGGCGCGCATCTTGCACAGCTCGGTGACGAAGCGCATCCCTGCGTTGACGAAGAACGAGATCCGCCCGACCACGTCCTCGAACATCGCCTCGTCCACGCCGCCCTCGCGCACCGTGTCGAGCACCGCGCAGGCCGTGGCAAGGGCGAAGGACAGCTCCTGGACCGGCGTCGCGCCCGCCTCCTGGAGGTGGTAGGAGCAGACGTTCATGGGGTTCCATTTCGGCATCTCGGCGGTCGTGAACAGGATCACGTCGCGGGTGAGCCGCATGGAGGGCGCGGGCGGGAACACGTAGGTGCCGCGCGAGAGATATTCCTTGATGAGGTCGTTCTGCGTGGTGCCCTGGAGGGCGGCGCGGGGCGCGCCCTGTTCCTCGGCCACCGCCGCGTAGAGCGCGAGCAGCCAGGCCGCCGTGGCGTTGATGGTCATCGAGGTGTTCATCGTCTCCAGCGGGATGCCCTCGAAGAGCGCCCGCATGTCGCCGATATGCGCGATCGAGACCCCCACCTTGCCGACCTCGCCCCGGGCGAGCTCGTGGTCGGGGTCGTAGCCCGTTTGCGTCGGGAGATCGAAGGCGACGGAGAGGCCCGTCTGGCCCCGGCCGAGGTTGCGTCGGTAGAGGGCGTTGGACTCCGCGGCGGTGGAGTGCCCCGCATAGGTGCGGATGATCCAGGGCTTGTCGCGCTCGCGGCGGGAGGTCGGCTTCGCGTCGTCGCTCATGTCCCGTCCCTTGGCGTCATTGTTTTAGGTGCAATGCACTATCGTACAGCTTCGTTCCATCCGCGCCAGCCACTGAAAGTTCAAAGAAGAGGTCAGCAATCCTGACTAAAAAACCGGGATTTGAGAGCGAAACCGGCGAGAGCGCCCAAGCGTTGCAGTCCACACGGCATGGAGCCTTTCGTCCATGTTGCGGCGCATCAACGTGCCGGTTAACCTCCCCTTACGAAACCAAACTTGAGAGGGCGTGCCATGACGGTTCAGGCGTTGCGCAAGGACCCCGGCCCCAAGGCGAGCTATCGCATCGGCGAGATCCCGCCCCTCGGCTACGTGCCCTCAACGATGACGGCCTGGGCCATCCGGCACGAGCGGCACGGCCCGCCCGACGAGGCGATGCAGCTGGAGGAGGTGCCCACCTGGGCGATCGGCGACGATGAGGTGCTCGTCCTCGTGATGGCGGCGGGCGTGAACTACAACGGCATCTGGGCGGCCTTGGGCCAGCCCATCTCCCCCTTCGACGGCCACAAGGCCGACTTCCACGTGGCGGGCTCGGACGCCTCAGGCATCGTCTGGGCGGTGGGCGCCAAGGTGAAGCGCTGGAAGGTCGGCGACGCCGTCATCGTCCATTGCAACCAGGACGACGGCGACGACGAGGAGTGCAATGGCGGCGACCCGATGTTCTCGTCGTCCCAGCGCATCTGGGGCTACGAGACCCCGGACGGCTCCTTCGGCCAGTTCTGCCGCGTGCAGTCGCGCCAGCTCATGATCAAGCCGCCCCACCTCACCTGGGAGGAGGCGGCCTGCTATACGCTGACGCTGGCCACCGCCTATCGCATGCTCTTCGGCCACGCGCCCCACACCCTCAAGCCCGGCGACAACGTGCTGGTCTGGGGCGCCTCGGGGGGCTTGGGCGTCTTCGGCGTGCAGCTCTGCGCGGCGTCGGGCGCCAACGCCATCGGCGTGATCTCCGACGAGACGAAGCGCGACTACGTGATGAGCCTGGGCGCCAAGGGCGTCATCAACCGCAAGGACTTCGCCTGCTGGGGCCAGATGCCGGTCGTCAACACGCCCGAATACGCCACCTGGGTGAAGGAGGCGCGCAAGTTCGGCAAGGCGATCTGGGACATCACGGGCAAGCGCGACGTCGACATCGTCTTCGAGCACCCCGGCGAGCAGACCTTCCCGGTCTCGGCGCTGGTGGTGAAGCGCGGCGGCATGGTGGTGTTCTGCGCCGGCACCACGGGCTTCAACATCACCTTCGACGCCCGCTACGTCTGGATGCGGCAGAAGCGGATCCAGGGCTCGCACTTCGCCCACCTCAAGCAGGCGGCCGCCGCGAACCAGTTCGTCATCGACCGGCGCATCGACCCCTGCCTCTCCGAGGTGTTCCCCTGGGAGAAGATCCCCCAGGCCCACACCAAGATGTGGAAGAACCAGCACGCCCCGGGCAACATGGCCGTGCTCGTCAACGCGCCCCGCACCGGCTTGCGCACGCTCGAGGACGTGATCGAGGCGACGGGCGGCTGAAGGGGAGGGGGCCGGCTCCCTCCCGTGGAGGCCGCGAGATTCGCCCACCGCCCTCCGCTCCCGGGGAGTGCCGCCGGGGCTCAGGTCTCGGCCCGCTGCACCGCTCTGTCCTGGAAGCGTCACGATCCCTGGAGGCAGCCGCTGGCGCGGCTTACCCCACCCCTGCCCCTCCCCTGAGGGGAGGGAGGTGGTGCCGCCTGACTGCGCTTCCCAAGGTCAGACGGTCGCGAGCCGCCGCGCCCTCTCTCCCCTCAGGGGAGAGTGTCGCCCGTGAGGGCGACGAGCGGGGTACCGCGCGCCAGCGCGGGCGGCTCAACGCCGTTGCCGGGCTCAGGGCCGGACCCGTTGCCTCGCTCTCTAGGGAAAGGCGATCCACTGAAGCGTTGGCGCAGCGCGAGCAGACGGCAGCGTAGCGGCGCCCGCTTACCCCCGGTTCACCGCCACGGTCAGCTCGGGCCGGTGGTTCAGGGTCTGGAAGATCACGCAATAGCGCTCGGTGAGCTTGATGAGCTGGGCGACCTGGTCCTCGTGGGCGTCGGTGTCGAGGTCGAAGGCGAGGCGGATCTCGCGGAAGCCCACGGGGGCGCCCTTGTCGACGCCGAGCGTGCCGCGGAAGTCGAGATCGCCCTCGGCGCGCACCACCCCGTGGCGCAGCTCGATCTGCAGCGCGGTCGCGACCGCCTTGAGGGTCACGCCCGCGCAGGCGACGAGGGCCTCCAGCAGCATGTCGCCGGAGCACAGGTCGGCCCCCGAGCCGCCGGAGGCGGGGTGGAGGCCGGCGACGGCCAGCGCCCGCCCGGTCTCGACCTTGCAGGCGATGGCGCCGTCCTCCAGCGTCCCCTGCGCCTTGAGCGTGATCAGGGCGGCGTCGGGGTCGTTGCGGTACTTGTCCTTGATCGGCGCCTGGATGGCGCGAAGAGCCGTGGCGTCCATGTCGTCTCCGGAATCGAGAGGGCGGTCTTGGTTTAGCGGAACCCGGCGCCTACCACCACAGGGCCGCGCCCTGCGGCTCGCGCGCGGGGCGGGACTCGTCGGGGGTGAGCGAGCGGTCGAGGGCCGCCATCACCCGGCGGCTCGCGGCCTCGAAGGCGGGGGAGGCGCGGTCGCGGGGCCGGGCGAGGCGCAGCGGCACCTCGTCGTCGACCCGCCCGGGCTTGGGCCGCATCACCACGGCCCGGTCGGCCAGGGCCACCGCCTCGCCGACGTCGTGGGTGACGAGCACGATGGTCGGCCGGTCCTGGCCCCAAAGCGCGAGCAGCCCCTCGTGCAGGCTCGCCCGGGTGAGGGCGTCGAGGGCGGAGAACGGCTCGTCGAGAAGGAGCACGCGGGGGCGGGTCACGAAGGCGCGGGCGATGGCGACGCGCTGCTGCTGCCCGCCCGACAGGTCCCGGGGCCGGCGCCGGGCATGCTCGGCAAGCCCCACCCGCTCTAGCGCCGCCGCGACCCGGGCGCGGCGCTCCGGAGCCGGCCGGTCGAGGAGGCCGAAGCCCACATTGTCGGCGATGTCGAGCCAGGGCAGGAGGCGGGGCTCCTGGAACACCACGCCCACCGCCGGATGCGGCCCCTCGACCGCCTCGCCGTCGACCCGGATGGCCCCCGCGCTCGGCCGGTCGAGCCCCGCGACGAGGCGCATGAGGGTGGTCTTGCCGCAGCCCGAGCCGCCGATGAGCGCGACGATCTCGCCCGCGCGCACCTCCAGGTTCACGTCGGCGAGCGCCCGGGTTCCGTCGGCGTAGGTCTTGGAGAGATGGGCGAGGGCGAGCATGGCGGTGTCCGTCAGAGGCGCTCGCGGGCCGTGTCCTGCCAGCGCAGGAGCGGCGCGGTCGCCGCCACGAGCAGGGTGTCGGCGGCCTTGCCGAGGAGCGCGAAGGCGATGATGGCGGCGAGGATCTGGTCGGGCTTGCCCATCTGCTGCCCGTCGACGAGGAGGTAGCCCAGGCCCTCCGAGGCGCCCATGAACTCGGCCGCCACGACGAACATGAAGCCGAGACCGAGGCCGGAGCGCAGGGCCGTGACCGTGTCGGGCAGGACGGCCGGGAGCAGGATGCGCCGGGCGAGCTGGCTGCGGTTGAGGCGAAACACCCGGCCGACCTCCACGAGCTTGCGGTCGACGCCGAGGATCGCGCCCACGACCCCGAGATAGACGGGGAAGAACACGCCCACCGCGATCAGCGCCACCTTGGACGCCTCGAAGATCCCGAGCCACAGGATGAAGAGGGGCACCCAGGCGATGGAGGGGATCGCCCGCAGGGCCTGCAGGGTCGGGTCGAGGAGCCGGCGCGCGGGGGGGCTCGCCCCCGACAGGGCGCCGAACCCGATGCCCGCGACGGCGCCGAGCGCGAACCCTGCCGCGACCCGCCCCAGGGTCGCGCCGCCGTGGAGCACGAGGTCGCCTGAGCGCGCGAGGTCGAGGAGCATGGCGCCGATCCGGCTCGGCGGCGGCATCAGGCGCCCCTCGGCGATCCCCATGCGCACCGCGCCCTCCCAGGCGAGCGCCATCACCACCGGCAGCGCGAGCCCGAGCGCCGCGGCGGGCACGCGAAGGGCGGTGCGGGCCGGGGCGGGCGAGGGCGCGAGGGTGTCGGTTGCGGTCATGGGGGTGATCCGGTCCCCCCCCCTTGCGGGGAGGGGGCAGGGGTGGGGGGCGTAAAGTCGGAGCTGGAGGTGGGGAAGGAGGGCTCCAGGCCGGTACAGGCAGGCCTTGCGCCGGCCAGCCCAGCGGGACCACCCCCACCCCCGGCCCCTCCCCGCAAGGGGGAGGGGGAAGAGCGCTACCGCGCCGCGGTGGCGAAGCGGCGGTCGACGAGGGCGTCGAGGGCGGCGTGGACGTCCGTGCCGGCGGGCAGGACGCCGGCCTCCTGGAGGGCGAGGCCCGCCTGGAGGATGGTGTCGATCTGGGCCGGGCCGATCGCCGAGTGGGTGAGCTCGGTGCGCTCCAGCTGGCGCGCCACCACGGGCTCGGGCAGCTTCGTGAAGCCGACCAGCAGCGCCTTCAGCTCCGCCGGGTTGGCGAGGGCCCAGGCGCGGGCCTCCTCGTAGGCCGCCAGGACCCGGTTCACGAGGGCGGGGTTCTCCCGCGCGAAGGCCTCGCGGACGTTGAGGATGCCCCAGGTGTTGGCGGCCGCGTTGCGGTGGAACAGGCGCGCGCCGCTCTCGATCTCGGCCGCCGCCATGAGCGGGTCGAGGCCTGCCCAGGCATCGACGTCGCCCCGCTCCAGGGCCGTGCGCCCGTCGGGGTGCTGGAGCAGGACGAGGCGCACGTCGCGCTCGGTGAGGCCCGCCTCGCGCAGCGAGCGTACGAGGAAGATGTGGGGGTCCGTGCCGCGCGTCACGGCGATGCGCTTGCCCTTGAGGTCGGCCACGGAGGCGACCGGGCTGTCCTTGCGGGTGACGAGGGCGGTCCATTCCGGGCGCGAATAGACGTAGACCGACTTGATCGGGTTGCCGTTGATGCGCCCGATGAGGGCGGCGGCGCCGGCTGTGGAGCCGAAATCGAGGGAGCCCGCGTTCAGGAACTCCAGGGCCTTGTTGGAGCCCAGCGACTGCACCCAGCGCACGCCGATCCCGTCCCCCGCGAGCGCGCGCTCGAGGATGCCGCGCTCCTTCAGGACGAGGCTCACGGGGTTGTAGGTGGCGTAATCGATCCGGATCTCGCGGGGCGCCTGGGCCCGGGCGGCGTCCGCCATACCGAACGAAATCAGGCCGGCGGCGAGGAGTGAGAAGAGATTGCGACGGGAGGGGAGCATGGAACGTCCTCTTGGTCGCGCATCGCGGGCCTGAGATGGACCCGCTTCGCGCTTTAGCTGCATTTGTTTCGCGCCCGCAAGCTGCAAGCTCAAATCGGCGCAGGCCAACCATGCGGAAGGTCGTTCGTTATGTCAAACGAAAATGCAAAAAAGAACCTTCGTCCGCCCTGTCGGTCCACGTCGCGCCCGGGCGCCCGCCGCGGCGCCTCGGCCGCCTTCCGCGCCCGCGCGCTTGTGTGCTAGAGCCGGGCGATGGACCGACCCGATCCCGCCGCCCCGGAAAGCGAGCTCCGCCAGCTGCTCCAGCACATGGCGGACGAGAGCCTGCGGGATCCCACCGCGTTCCGCGCCCGCCTCGTGCCGGAGCTGCGCGCCATCCTCGACCGGGGCCGCGCCGCGGCGCAGGAACGCCTTCTCGCGGAGCGCGACGGGCTCGCCTGCGCGCGCCACCTGTCCGACCTCATGGACGAGGTGATCCGCACCGTCCACGCGGCGGTGATCCACCACCTCTACCCCTCCGACAATCCCTCCACCGGCGAGCGCCTCGCGATCGTGGCCACGGGGGGCTACGGGCGCGGCACCCTGGCGCCGGGCTCCGACGTCGATCTCCTCTTCCTCCTGCCCTACAAGCAGACCGCCTGGGGCGAGAGCGTCGTCGAGTCGGTCCTCTACGTCCTGTGGGACCTCAAGCTGAAGGTGGGCCACGCCACGCGCTCGGTGGACGAGTGCCTGCGCGAGGGCCGGGCCGACATGACGATCCGCACCGCCCTCCTGGAGACCCGTCTGCTCTTAGGCGACGCGGCCCTCTACGACGAGCTCGTGCGCCGCTTCGACAAGGAGATCGTGACGGGTACGGCGCCGGAATTCGTCGACGCGAAGCTCAAGGAGCGGGATGCGCGGGTGGCGAAGGCGGGCGCCTCGCGCTACCGCGTCGAGCCCAACGTCAAGGACGGGAAGGGGGGGCTTCGCGACCTCAACACCCTGTTCTGGATCGCCAAGTACGTCTACCGGGTCCGCGACCCCAAGGACCTCGTGCGGGCGGGCCTGTTCACGCCCGAGGAGTTCCGCCAGTTCGAGCGCTGCGAGGAGTTCCTGTGGCGGGTGCGCTGCCACCTGCACTTCGTCACGGGCCGCGCCGAGGAGCGCCTCGCCTTCGATCTCCAGCGGCAGGTCGCGGAGCGGATCGGCTATGCCCCGCGGGCCGGCCTCTCGGGGGTCGAGCGCTTCATGAAGGCCTATTTCACGGCCGCCAAGGATGTCGGCGACCTCACGGCGATCGTGTGCGCCGAGCTGGAGGCGCGCCAGGCCAAGCCCCGGCCGATGCTCGACCGCTTCCTCGGCCGGTTCCGCCGCAGCCGGAGCCAGGCCCTCGACTCGGACGAGTTCGTCATCGAGAACAACCGCCTCACCATCCGGGGCGACGACGCCTTCGAGCGCGATCCCGTCAACCTCATCCGCCTCTACTGGTTCGCCGACCGCCACAACCTGCCGATCCACCCGGACGCGAGCCGGCTCGCCACGCGATCGCTCAAGCTTATCGGGCCCAGCCTGCGCGCCGACCCGGAGGCGAACCGCCTCTTCCTCGACATCCTGACCTCGCGCAACGCCCCCGAGGCCGTGCTGCGGCTCATGAACGAGGCCGGGGTGCTCGGCCGCTTCGTGCCGGATTTCGGCCGCGTCGTGGCGATGATGCAGTTCAACATGTACCACCACTACACGGTGGACGAGCATCTGCTGCGCTCCATCGGCCAGCTCGCGGATCTCGAGGCGGGGCGCCTCGCCGATGCCCATCCGCTCTCCCAGCAGGTGATCCCGGCGCTCCGCCACCGCCGCGCGCTCTACGTGGCGCTCTTCCTGCACGACATCGCCAAGGGCCGGCCCGAGGACCATTCCGTGGCGGGCGCCCGCATCGCCCGCACGCTCGGCCCCCGCTTCGGCCTCGACGCCGTCGAGACCGACACCGCCGCCTGGCTCGTCGAGAACCATCTCGTGATGTCGACGACGGCGCAAAGCCGCGACCTCTCCGACCCGCGCACCATCGAGAGCTTCGCCAAGGTGGTGCAGACCATGGAGCGCCTGCGGCTCCTCCTGATCCTCACCATCGCCGACATCCGCGCGGTGGGGCCCGGCGTGTGGACGGGCTGGAAGGGCGAGCTCCTGCGCACGCTCTATTACGAGACCGAGGTGCTGCTCGGGGACCAGACCCCCGATGTCGCGCGCATGGACCGGGTCCGCCAAGCCCAGGAGCGGTTGCGCGCCGATCTGCCGGAGTGGGACGCGGACGCCTTCGCGGCCTACGCGGCCCGCCACTACCCGGCCTATTGGCTGAAGGTGGACCATGCCCGGCGGGTGCGCCACGCCCGCTTCATGCACGCCGCCGAGGAAGCCGGTCAGACCGTCTCGACGGCGGTGGAGACGGACGGCTTTCGCGGCGTGACGGAGCTCACCGTGCTCTCCCCCGACCATCCGCGCCTGCTCGCGATCATCACGGGCGCCTGCGCGGCGGCGGGCGGCAACATCGTCGACGCGCAGATCTTCACCACCGCCGACGGCTTCGCCCTCGACACGATCTTCCTCTCTCGCGCCTTCGAGCGGGACGACGACGAGCTGCGCCGGGCCGAGCGGGTGGCGGGCGCCATCGAGCGCGCGCTCAAGGGCGAGGTGCGGATCGCCGACCTCGTGGAGGGCCGGCGCCAGGAGCGCGGGCGCGCCAAGCCCTTCGAGGTCGTGCCCGACGTGGTGATCGACAACACCCTGTCGACGCGCCACACGGTGGTGGAGATCTCCGGCCTCGACCGTCCGGGCCTGCTCTACGACCTCACGACGGTGCTGGGAAAGCTCAACCTCAACATCACCTCGGCCCACATCTCGACCTTCGGCGAGAAGGTGGTGGACGTGTTCTACGTCTGCGATCTCACGGGCGGGAAGGTGACCCACCCGAGCCGCCAGGGCGCCATCCGGCGCGCCCTCCACGAGGTGATCGACGCAGGCGCCGAGCCGCCGCGGACGGCGGCGCACGGGGCGGCTCGATAGGGGGTTGGGACGGGGTCTCTTCTCCCCTCCAACCTCGTCCCCCGCCTTCGCCACCCTCGTCCTGAGGTGCGACCCCGGACTTGATCCGGGGGAGCCTCGAAGGGCGTTCCAGAGGTTTCCGAACGGCGTTGGCGGCGTGGTGCGTGCTTCGAGACGCCCACTGGCGCGGGCTCCTCAGCGTGAGGGCGTCGGAGAAAGTAGGAGGGGCGTGGAAAGGGGAACGCCCCCTCAGGCCTCGACGTCGAGGGCCGCGAGGTTCAGGGCCTCGCCGCCCGGGCCCGTGTTGATCTTCTCGATCCGGGCCTCGGCGCGCCGGAGCAGCGCCTCGCAATGCTTCTTCAGGGCCTCGCCGCGCTCGTAGATCGTGATCGAGTCCTCGAGGGGGACGTTGCCCGTCTCCAGGCGGCGGACGATCTCCTCGAGCTCGTGGAGCGCCTTCTCGAAAGGCAGGCTCGCGATGTCGGCGGGCTGGGTCATGAGGCTCTACCGTGTGAGTCGTTGCGTTTATGCGCGTGGCCTGCGGGGCTGGCAAGCCTTGCCGTTCGCGAAACGTACTCATCCCCCGCTGTCCACAGGAGGGGTGTGGCGCGCCCGCACCAGGGGCGTCAGGGGACGGCGCCCCCGGCCGCCGCGCGGCCGAGAAGCCGCTGATAGGCGAGCCCGATCCCCACCAGCGCGAGGCCGAGCCCCATGAAGGAGAAGGCCCGCAGGGCGCCCTCCAGGTGGGAGAGGTCGACCACGAACACCTTCACCACGGCGGCCCCGATCAGGAGCCCCGAGGCGAGGCGCGCCTCCCGCACGTCCCGCCGCAGGCCGAAGGCGAGGAGCCCCGCCCCGATCGCGAGGAGCGCCACGGAATAGGACCACATCTCGCCTTGGCCCGTGGCCCGGAAGAGGTCGACGACCGGACCCTGGAACACCCGGCGCAGCTCCAGCACGGCGTAGAGCATGACGAGCCCCAGCGAGAGCACCTCCGCCCCGCCCACGTACCAGCGCGGCCGCGTCCCGCGCGCCGCCAGCGCGAGAGCGCCGGCAAGGACGGCGGGCAGGAGATAGGCCGCGAGCAGGGAGTTCACCAGCACGCCGCCGATGACGGGATCGCCCGTGAAGAACGGGTTCTCCAGGACGCCGAGCGCGACGGCCCCGACCCCGAGGCTCACGGCGCCGAAGACCAGCCCCGCGATCCGGCTCACGGGATCGGGCCGCACGGCCTCGACCCGCACCATGAGGATGCCGAAGGCCAGGCTCGCGCAGGCCACGAGGCCCGCCTCCAGGTGGCTCCACCCGGCCCGGAACACGTCGCCCCCCGTCGCGGCGTGGCGGATCTGGAAGAAGACCAGCAGGGCCGCAAAGACGATGGCGAGGCTCTCGGCGAGCCGCACGATGCCGTCGCGTCCGCCCCGCTCCAGGATCCGGCTCGCGCCGAGGAAGGCGAGCGCCGGGACGCCGTAGCCCCACAGGAGCCAGTTGAGGATCGGGGTGCGGCCGAGATCGGCGCCGACGATGGTCGGATCCCAGGCGAGGCGCCCGAGCACCACGAGGCCGGCGGCGCCCACCACCCAGCGCAAGGGGGCGATGTCCGTGCGGCCGGCGACCCAGGCGGCCCCGAAGGCCGAGAGGGACAGGGCCACGGTGAGCATGCCCCGGTCGAGGGCGATGGTGAGCCCGAGCGCCAGCGCCGCGAAGGCGGCGCAGGCCGTGGCGCCGAGGGTGAGCCGCACGCCGTGCTCGGCCCCGGTGTCGATCCGGCGCAAGGCGCCCGTCACGAGGGTGAAGGCGAGCGCCAGCCCGCCCGCCGCGAGGGCGAAGGGGATGCTGTGGGCAAGCCCCGAGACCCGCGCCCAGGCGATCGTGAGGATCGCGAGCGGCCCCAAGGTGGCGGCGCCCGCGAACCAGGCCGCCGTCGACAGGGGCAGGCTCCGGCCGCGCGCCACGCGCCAGAGGCTCGCCGCCGCGACGGCGAGCCCCGCGAGGGTTGCAAAGCCCAGATAGGCGTCCACGGCGTCGGGGAGGGCGTCCGGGCCGAAGAGCTGGGGCAGCACGCGGACGGGCTCCGCCGCGATCTCGGCCGCCACCGGCCAAAGGGCCAGGGTGCCGACCCCCATGAGCGCCGCCCAGGCCGCCGCCGGGGCGCCCGCCGGGATCCGCGCGGCCAGCGTCAGGAAGAGCGCCATGAGGGCCGCCGCGAACCCTGCGCGCCCGGAGCCCGGGCCCATCTCGGCCGCGACGAGGACGCCGAGCGCCGCGAAGGCGAGAAGCGCACCCGCGGCGAGGGGATCGGGCCGGGACTCCGCGTCCGTGGCATGGCGGTAGGGGTCGGCGAGGAGGAAGAATCCGGCGAGCGCCGCCTGGAGCAGAACGTGCCCCATGACGGGGCCGATCTCCGGCCCGCCGATCGCGCCGAGCGCCAGCCCCCACAGGGCGCCGCCCGCCGCGGACGCCACGGCAAGCCAGCGCCACAGGCGAAGCCGTGCCACGCCATAGGCGGCGGTGCCCACGAAGGCGAGGTAGATCACGAGCGGCCAGACCTGCGGCGCGTCCGAATCGACCAGGAGCGGGCTTGCCAGCGCGCCCACGAGGCCGAGCGCCGCGAGGGCGGGCCCATGCAGCGCCGCGGCCAGCATGGTGAGAACCGCGATGGCACCGAGCAGCACGAAGGCGGTGCCCGGCCCCACCAACCCATAGAGGGCATGGGCCGCGTAGGCCGTGGCGAATGCCGAGGTGACGCCGGCGCCCGTCAGGACGGCCGGGATGTGGGCGCTCGGCAGGGCAGGGATGCCGGCATCGCCGTCGCGACGGCGCATGATCTCGCCCGCGGCGAGGAGCGCCAGGGCGAAGAGGGCGCCGATGAAGGTGCGGGCGGTCGGCCCGAGCAGGCCCTGCTCGATGGAATAGCGGACCAGGAACACGCCGCCGAGCGCCAGCGCCACGCCGCCGACCCATACGGCCCAGCGCGCCCCCAGGCGCTCCTCGAAACCGGGCCGGGGGGCTGCCGGGGGCGGCATGGGCGGCGGGGCGACCTCCTCGGGGAAGGGCGGCGGGACGGTCGACGGGGTCGGCGCCTCGCTCGGGGCCGCCATGACCTCGGGCGCCGGCTCCGTCGCGGGCGGGGTCTCGACGACCGGCGGGACGAAGGGCGCCGCGGGAGCGCTGCCGCGCAGGCGGGTCAGCTCCGCCTCGGCGCCCGCGAGCCGCAGCTCCAGGGCGGCGGTGCGGGCTCTCAGGCCAAGCGCCATGACGAACCCCGCGACGGCCATGGCCGGCAGGGCGAGCGCGAGCAGCACGATGGCGACGATTTCCATGGACGGCGAGACCTCTTGTCGAGGAGCGCACCCTAGCGGATTCCCGCGATCCCGATGTGCGGCCGCGCGCACGGGGCTCTCGACCTGGGGTCGATCTCACGGCTAAGCTGTGATCGTGGTTGCGTCGGGGGTGATGGGATGCGTGCAGTGTCAGTGGGGTCGGCTCTTGCCATGGTGGTGGCGCTCGGCGGCTGCGTCGGGGCGCCGAAGGTGGAGAGCCATGGCCAATGGCTCGCCGAGGCGACACGGACCTATGCGGGCGAGACCGCCCCGCGCGTCATCGCCGCCGCCGAGGCGGTCCTGCGGCACGCGGATCCCGGGGACGTGACCTTCGATTACCGCCTCGGCGGCTTCCGGGCCGAGCGCAAGTTTCTCGTCTATGCCGTGCTCGCCGCCGCCGAGGGGGAGGACCGCTGGACCTTCAACGCGAGCCAGAGCGGACGGGCGGTGCGGGCGAGCGTCTTCCTCACCGAGCGGGCGCGGGTTCACGGCACGGGCGGCGCGCGCCAGGTGAACGCCAACCGGCAGCAGGTGGGCACGTTCCGCCTGTTCTATGCCCGGATCGACTATCTCCTCGGCCTGCGCCCCGATTGGGTGACCTGCCGCGAGGCGCCGGGTAAGCTCGGCCTGCCCCCGGACGCGGCGGGCACCCAGGGCCTGTGCGGCCTCACCCTCCAGGGCCGCGACGCGCCGCCCCCGTCCCTCATCCCGAAGATGCCCAAGGGCGCGGCGGAGGCGGCGGTCGCGGCCGCCGAGCCCGCCCGCGACGACGGCGAGGATTGAGGCGCGGGCCTGAACCGCCCCCGTCCCCGCGGCGTTGACCCGGCCCGGCCGCATGGGCGGCCCGAGCCATCCCGACATGCCCAAGACAAAGCCGGCCCCCGCGCCGCTGCCTCCCGCCGACGCCCCCTTGGGGCTCCTCGCCGTGCGCCTGATCGAGCGCGCCCGCGCCGCCGGGGCGGGCGGCCTCGTCCACATGGCGGCGGGCGAGAGCCGGGCCGAGCGCCTCGGGGCGATCGCGGCGGCGCTCGCGCCCGATCTGCCCGTCGTCGTCCTGCCGCCCTGGGATTGCTTGCCCTTCGACCGGGCGTCGCCCTCCCGCGAGGCCATGGGGCGGCGCGTCGCCGCGCTGCGGCGTCTCGACGAGGCCGGCGGCGCGCCCCGCCTCCTCGTCGCGACCCCAGACGCCCTGCTCCAGCGGGTGCCGCCCGCGGCGCTCCTCGGGGAAGCCACCGTCGATATCCGCGTCGGCGGGAGCGTCGACCCGGACGAGCTCGGGGCGCTCCTTCATCGACCCGGCTACGTCATCGACGAGCGCGTCGACGAGCCCGGCGAGGTGGCGATCCGCGGCCACGTGATCGACGTGTTTCCCGGGGGAGCGGCCAGGCCGTACCGGATCGAGCACGAGGACGGCCGCGTGACCGCCATCCGGTCCTACGATCCCGTCAGCCAGCGCACGGAGGCCGAGCAGGAGACACTCGCGATCCTCCCCGTCTCCGAGCTGATCCTGCCCCCACCCGCCGAGGGCGAGGAGCCCCTGGAGCGGGGGCCCGGCCTGGAGCACTGGCTTCCCGACTTCGTGCCGGGCCTGCAGACGGTGCTCGACCTCCTGCCCGGGGCGGCCCTCGTGGTGGAGCCCAAGGCGGAGACGCGCCGCATGGCGGGCCTAATGCAGGTCCGCGACGCCCATGAGGGCCGCGCGGGCCTGCCGCAGGCAGCCGGCGAGACCGCCCGCCCGGTCCCGGCCCCCGACCGGCTCTATCTCGACGAGGCCGCCTGGAGCGCGTGCACCGCCGCGCGCCCGGTCGAGCGCCTGCCCGAAGCGGGTGATGACCTCGGCGTGCCGCGCTTCGTCCTGGAGCGGCGGGCGGGCGGGGCGCTCGCCCGCTTCGTCGCGGCCGAGCGCGAGGCCGGGCGCCGGGTCGTTCTCGCCGCCGCGACGAAGCGCGACGCCGGGCGGCTCGCCCGCCCGCTCGACGACGCCCCCGAACCCGCGGTCGGCTGGGCCGCCGTCACGGCTGCGCCGAAGGGGGCGCTGCTGGCTCTCTCCATCGATCTCGAAGCGGGCTTTCGCGACGAGGCGGGGGGCGTGACCGTCGTGGCGGCGGCCGATCTCCTCGGCAGCCGCGCCGAGACGGGCGCCGACGACGGCTCGGCCCCGATCCTGCCCCTCGCCGATCCCGACCTGCACCTGGGCGATGCGGTCATCCACGTGGATCACGGGATGGCCGTGCTCCAGGGGATCGAGGCCCTGGAGGCGGGCGCGGCAGGCGCGGGCGACGCGGTGCGCCTCGGATTCGCCCGGGACGCCACCCTGCTCACACCGGCTACCGCCATGGACCGCATCTGGCGCTACGGCGCGGATGCAGAGGCCGTCACCCTCGACCGCCTCGACGGGGAAGCCTGGGCGAAGCGCCGAGCGGCCCTCGACGAGGAGCTCGCCGACACGGCCGCCCGCCTCGTGACGCTCGCCCGGGAGCGGGGAGAGGCCCGGGTCGAGCCGATCCGCCCGCCTGCTGCGCCTTATGAGCGCTTCGTCGCGCGCTTTCCCTACCCCGAGACCCGCGACCAGGCCCGCGCCATCGCGGCCGTCCTCGACGACCTCGCCTCGGGAACGCCGATGGACCGCCTGGTCTGCGGCGACGTGGGCTACGGCAAGACGGAGGTGGCCCTGCGCGCCGCCGCCGCCGTGGCCCTGTCGGGACGCCAGGTCGCTCTCGTCGCGCCCACCACGGTGCTCGTGCGCCAGCATCTCCAGACCGTGGAGCGGCGCTTCGCGGATCTCGGCGTCACGGTGGGGCACCTCTCGCGCCTCGTCTCGGCAGCGGAGGCGAAAGCCGTGAAGGCGGGGCTCGCCGACGGCTCGATCCGCGTGGTCGTGGGCACCCATGCGCTTGCGGCCGAGGGGGTGACCTTCGCGGATCTCGGCCTCGTGGTCATCGACGAGGAGCAGCGCTTCGGCGCCGCCGTGAAGGGGCGCCTGCGGGATCTGGGCCGGCGGGCCAACGTGCTGACCCTCACGGCGACGCCGATCCCCCGCACCCTCCAGGCGGCGCTCGTCGGCCTCCAGGATCTCAGCCTCATCACCACGCCGCCGGCCCGGCGCCAGCCGATCCGCACGTTCCTCGCGCCCTTCGATCCCCTGTCGTTCCGCGAGGCGCTGCTGCGCGAGCGGCGGCGCGGCGGCCAGAGCTTCGTGGTCTGCCCCCGGATCGAGGACATCGGGCCCATCGAGGCGCGGCTCGCGGAGGTCGCGCCCGACCTGCGCCTCGTGGTGGCGCACGGCAAGATGCCTGCCGCCGCCATGGACGAGGCGATGGTGCGCTTCGCCGACGGGGACGGCGACGTCCTGCTCTCCACGAGCATCATCGAGAGCGGCCTCGACGTGCCCCGGGCCAACACGATGCTGGTCTGGCGCGCCGACCGGTTCGGCCTCGCCCAGCTGCATCAGCTGCGCGGCCGGGTCGGGCGGGGGCGGGCGCGCGGGATCTGCTACCTGCTCACGGAGCCCGGCACCGAGCTGCCGGAGGCCACCCGCAAGCGCCTCCAGACGCTCGAAGCGCTCGACCGGCTCGGCGCGGGCTTCGCGGTGAGCGCGCGCGACCTCGACCTGCGCGGCGCGGGCGAGCTTCTGGGCGAGGAGCAGGCCGGCCACGTCACCCTCGTGGGGACGGGCCTCTACCAGCACCTCCTGGAGCGGGCGCTTCGGGCCGCGCGCGGCGAGGCGGTGGAGGACTGGACCCCGGAGCTGAACCTCGGCTTCGCGGGGAGCATCCCCGACGATTACATCCCCGAGCCGGAGGTGCGGCTCAACCTCTATGCGCGCCTGAGCCGGGCGGAGGCCGCCGAGGAGGTCGAGGCCCTGGCCGACGAGATCGCGGACCGCTTCGGGGCGCTGCCCGATCCCATGGCGGGCCTGTTCGATCTCACCCGGCTCCGGGTGCTCTGCCGCCGCTTGCGGGTGGCCCGCATCGATGCCGGCCCGGCCGCCATCGCGCTCACCTTCCGGCCCGAGGCGGGCGCGGGACCGGGCCTCGCCGAGGCCGGCCCCGATCTCGCCTGGAAGGGGGAGCGCCTCATCCTGGCGCGGGCGGCCGGGGACGAGGCGGCGCGCCGGGCGCTGGCCGTGGACCTCCTCGACCGGATCGAGGCCTATGGGGCGAACGGGAAGACGCCGGCGGGCTCCCAGGGACCGCCGCGATAGTGCCACAGGAGCAGCGCCTCGCCGCTGCCCTCGAACGGCACGAAGCCCGCCTGGAGGCGGGCCAGGAGCGCCGCGGCTTGCGAGGGCGCGACCTTGTTCTGGATCGTCACGTGCGGCCTGAAGCCCTGCCGGTCCTGGGGGCCGAGCCAGCCCGACCAGAGCGCGGCGAGCTCCCGGCGCAGGGCCGCGAGCTCAGGGGCCTCCACCGTGAAGGCGACCCCGCGCCCGAGCGAGCGCAGGCCCGTGACCCGGAGCGGGATCGCGCCCCGGCCGGCGCAGGCGCGCCGCAGCGCCGGGACGATGCCGGCGAGCTCCGGCCCCGGCAGATGGTGGAACAGCGTCAGGTGCGCCGGGATGAAATTGCGCTCGGGAGGGAAGTGCGCCTGCCGCAAGCCGTTGAGCAGGCTGAAGGTCTCCGCGTCGAAGCCCAGGGTGAGGATCAGCGGGTCGGTTCTGTCCGGGCTGGGCAAGGGGCGTCACCGGTTGTGCGAAAACGTAAAGGAGAGCGGCCAATACAGCGCCACAACTCGGAACCCCGATTCCGGGCAGACGTTATCCTGGTACGATTTCATGACGTGACCCCAGGAGAGACACATGGACAACGATCGCACCGAAGGCAGCATGAAGAACCTGAAGGGCAAGATCAAGGAAGGCGTCGGCAACCTGACCGGCGATTCCAAGACGAAGACCGAGGGTCAGATGGACCAGGCCGAGGGCAAGATCCAGAACACCATCGGCGGCATCAAGGACACCCTGCGCGGCAACAAGTAAGCCCGCAGCCGATCGCCTGCGAAGACCCGGCCCCGGCCGGGTCTTCTCGCGTCAGGCCTTGCGGATCCGGAACAGGAGCGCGCCCGCCTCCTCCGTCTGGCCCTCCAGGCTGTGCCCCGTCTCGTTGACCAGCGCCGGGATGTCGATCACGGCGAGCGGGTCGGTGCAGGCCACCACGAGCAGCCCGCCCGAGGGCACGCCCTGGAGCGCCTTGCGGGTCTTGAGGGCGGGAAGCGGGCACTTGAGCCCGCGCAGGTTCAGATGGGTTTCAGACATGCGTCACTGGACAGGGGTGTCGTAGCCCTTCAACTATGCCCCGCCATGGCCCACGACAACCCGAGACGATGACGCGCCCCGCGCGCTCCCTCACCCCCCTCGATCTGCTTCTCGGCAGGCTCCTCGCGGAGCTGCGCCCCGTGGCGCCCGTGCGCGTGCCCCTGGACCGTGCGCTCGGCCATGCCTGCGCCGAGAGCATCGTTGCCCCGGAGCCCGTCCCGGGCACCGCGCTCGCCCGGCGCTCCGGCTGGGCGGTCGCCTCGCACGATACGGTCGGGGCATCGAGCTACGCCCCCGCCTTCGCCACGGCCTCTCCCGTCGCCGTCGTACCTGGCGCCTCGCTTCCCCCCGGCCTCGACGCCGTGCTCGGCCCCGCCGACCTGTCCTTCGAGGGAGCGGTCCCCGAGATCCTCGCCGCCGTGGCGCCGGGCGAGGGCGTGCGCCGGCCCGGGGAGGACATGGGCGCCGGCGCGGTGCTGCGCGCCGCGGGCGAGCCGCTGCGGCCCCTCGACCTCGCGCTCGCGCGGGCGATCGGCCGGGCGGACCTGCCCGTGCGCCGCCCCGTCGCCGTCCTGTGGGCGCCGGACGGGGGACCTGCCGGGGCTCTCGTGGCCGGGGAGCTGTCGGGCCTTGCCTCCGTGATCGCGGCGGGAGGGCCGACGCCGCCCGACGAGGGCGACATCGTGGTGGGCGTCGGGGACGACGCCACGGCGCTCGGCATCGAGCGGCTGTGCGACCGGGGCGGGCTTCTCGCGCACGGCGTCGCCATCGCGCCCGGCGAAGCCGCGGCCTGCGGCATCCTGTGCGGGCGCCCCGTGATCCTCCTGCCCTCGCGCCTGGAGGACGCCTTCGCGGCCTATCACCTCCTGGTGCGCCCCTGCCTCGACCGGCTGCGCGGCGCGCCGCCCCGACGCCCCGACCTCACGGGACCGCTCGTCGCGAAGCTCGCCTCCGCCATCGGCTTGGCCGAGATCGCCTTGCTGCGGCGCGAGCCCGAGGGCTTGCGCCCGATCGCCGTGGGCGACCTCGCCTGGTCGGCGCTGGCCGCTGCCGATGCCTGGACCGTGGTGCCACCCGCCCTGGAGGGCCACGCGCCGGGTGAAACGATCGCCGCCTTCGCGCTAGATTGGGGTCCATGAGCTCCCCGCCCGTCCAGGACCAGTTCCTCACCGTCCTCTCCCGCGATGAGGCGGTGCGCCGGTTCCGCGAGGCCCTCGACCTCTCGCCGCGCGGCATCGAGACCGTGCCGCTGGGCCAAGCCCTCGGGCGCGTCCTCTCGGCAGACGTCGCCTCGCCGATCGACGTGCCGCCCTTCGACCGCTCCGGCGTCGACGGCTTCGCGGTGCGGGCTGCCGACCTCGCGGCGGCCTCCGAGCCGGTGCCCGTGACCCTGCGGCTCAACCCCGAGACCATCGCCTGCGGGGTCAGCCCAGGGATCGCGCTTGCGCCCGGCACCGCGACCCCCATCGCCACCGGCGGCCCGATCCCCCGCGGCGCCGACGCGGTGGTGATGATCGAGCACACGGAGCCCGTAGCCGAGGGCATCGCGGTGCGCCGCGCCCCGAGCCCCGGCGCCTTCATCGGCTTCGCGGGGTCCGACATCGCCCGGGGCGAGGTCCTGCTGCGGCGGGGCACCCTGATCGGCTCGCGGGAGATCGGGATGCTGGCCGCCTGCGGCCTCGCCGAGGTATCTGCAATCCGCCGCCCCCGGGTCGGCATCTTGTCGACGGGGGACGAGCTCGTGGCGCCGGGGCAGCCGCTGCGGCCCGCCGCGATCTACGATTCCAACGGGCCCATCGTGGCGGCGGCAGTGGCCGAGAACGGCGGCGATCCCGTGGCTTTCGGGGCCTTCCCCGACGACGCGGCGCTCCTGGAGGCCGCCATCCGCCGCGCCTTCGCCGAATGCGACATGGTGGTCCTGTCGGGGGGCACCTCCAAGGGGGCGGGCGACCTGACCTACCGCCTCGTGGCCGATCTCGGGGCCCCCGGCATCGTGGCCCACGGGGTCGCCCTGAAGCCCGGCAAGCCGCTCTGCCTCGCGGTCTGCGACGGTAAGCCCGTGGTGGTGCTGCCGGGCTTCCCCACCTCGGCGATGTTCACCTTCCACGACATCGTCGCCCCCGTCCTGCGGCGCCTGAGCGGCCTGCCGGAGCGCACCGAGGCGAGCATGCCGGCGCGCGTCCCCGTCCGGGTGGCGTCCGAGCTCGGCCGCACCGAGTTCGTGATGGTCTCCCTCGTCGACACCCCGGACGGCCCGGCCGCCTACCCGACGGGCAAGGGCTCGGGTGCCGTCACGAGCTTCGCCCAGGCCGACGGCTTCCTCACCGTCGAGGCCCTCGCCGACTCCCTGCCCGCCGGGGCGACCGCGCCCGTGACCCTGTTCACCCCGCATCTGCGGGTGCCCGACCTTGTGATCGTGGGCAGCCACGATCCGGGGCTCGACGCCGTCACGGGGCATCTTGCCGAGCGCGGCGTGTCGTCGCGGGTGCTCGCGGTGGGCAGCCTCGGGGGGCTCGCGGCGGCACGGCGCGGCGAGTGCGATCTCGCCCCGATCCACCTCATGGACCCGAAGACGGGCCTCTACAACGAGGGCTATCTCCAGGCCGGCCTGGAGCTGGTGCCCGGCTGGCGGCGCATGCAGGGCATCGTGTTCCGCGCGGGCGACACGCGCTTCGAGGGCCGGACCGCCGAGGCGGCCGTCGCCGCGGCTTTGGCCGACCCCGCCTGCCTCATGGTCAACCGCAATTCCGGTGCCGGCACGCGCCTCCTCATCGACCGGCTCCTCGGCGGCGCCCGGCCCGAGGGCTACTGGAACCAGCCCCGCTCGCACAACGCCGTCGCCGCGGGGGTGGCGCAAGGCCGCGCCGATTGGGGGATTGCCATCGCCCCCGTGGCGTCGGCCTATGGGCTCTCCTTCATCCCCGTCGGCGAGGAGCATTTCGACTTCGCCCTCGTCGCGGCGCGGCGAAACCGGCCCCCCGTGGCGGCGTTCCTGGAAGCCCTGGCCGACCGGGCCGTCCGCGACGCCCTCGAGGGTCTCGGCTTCCGCCCCGCCTGACCGCCGGATCCGTCATGCCCGTCCGTTGTCGCGCCCTCATCCTAGGCCTCGCCGGGATGCTTCTCGTCACCCCCGCCCCCGCCGAGATGCGGGGCCATGGCGGCCCGGTGCGGGCGCTCGCGATCTCGCCCGACGGGCGCCTCGCCATGTCGGGCTCCTTCGACCAGTCGGCCATCCTGTGGGCCTTGGGCGAAGGGGCGGCGCTCGCGGTGCTGCGCTTCCACGAGGGCGCGGTCAACGCGGTCGCGGCGCTGCCCGACGGCCGCTTCGCTACGGGCGGCGAGGACGGGCGCATCGCCCTGTGGCGCGGCGCGGCGCCTGACCCCGAGCGGGTCATCGAGGGGCATACCGGCCCGGTGGTGGCGCTCGCGGTCTCCCCCGACGGCACGCGCCTCGGCTCGGCGGCGTGGGACGGCACGGCGCGCGTCCACCCGCTTGCGGGCGGCGAGGCCCGCGTGCTCGCGGGCCACCAGGGCAACGTCAACGCGGTGGGGTTCCTGCCCGACGGACGCGCCGTGACCGGCGGCTACGACCTCACCCTCCGGGTCTGGCCGGAGGAGCCGGGCACCGAGGCCGTGAGCGTCACGCTGCCCTCGCCCGTGAACGCGGTCGCTGCGGCGCCGGACGGCGAGATCGCGGCGGCGGGGGCCGACGGGATCGTGCGCCTCCTCGACCCGGGCCTGCGGGTCCGCGCCGAGGTCGAGACGCAGGGTACGCCCGTGATCGCCCTCGCGCTGGCCCCCGACGGCACCCGCCTTGCCGCCGCGAACGTGCGCGGATCGGTGTCGCTGATCGACCGGGCGGCCGCCCGGATCGCGCTCACCCTCGTCGGGCCCGGACTCCCGGTCTGGTCCGTGGCGTTCAGCCCCGACGGGTCGGAGCTCCTCACCGGCGGCTCGGACCGGCTGGTGCGCCGCTGGAACGCGCGCACGGGCGAGCATCTCGGCCCCGTGGTGATCGCCGCGGTGCCCGATCTCCTGGCAGGCCTCCAGGGAAGCCGGGGCGCGCAGGTGTTCCGGGCCTGCGCCGCCTGCCACACCCTGACGCCGGACGGCGGCAACCGGGCGGGGCCGACCCTGCACGGGATCTTCGGCCGCCGGATCGCGTCGGTGAAGGGCTACAATTTCTCGCCCGCCCTTCAGGGAATGGACATCGTGTGGACGCCCGAGACGGTGTCGGCCCTGTTCGAGATCGGCCCCTCCCGCTACACGCCCGGCACCAAGATGCCCGAGCAGACGATCTCGGACCCCGCCGACCGGGAAGCGCTCGTGCGATTCCTCGCCGATGCCACTACCGGGCGTTGAGCGAACGGTGCGGCACCTTGCGCCTTTGTCCGTCCCGGCGGAACGAGCTTAACCTATGTGTACGGATTGACGGAGCCCCGCTTTCCGCACGGAAATTCCCTTGCTCTCGGCCCCGCTCGGGTTTAACCGAATCGACGTGACCATGATCGAAACAAAAGACTGGAACGGCCTGCGGGTCCTCGTCGTCGAGGACGAGGCGATGGTGTCGATGCTCGTCGAGGACATGCTCCTCGACCTGGGCTGCGAGATCGTCGGCCCGGCCGCGCGGATTCCGGCCGCTCTCGATCTGGCGTCGAGCGCCGAGATCGACGCCGCCGTGCTCGACGTGAACGTCGCCGGCCAGGCGATCTGGCCCGTGGCCGACGCCCTCTCGGCCCGCGGCGTGCCGATCGTGTTCACCACGGGCTATGGCGAGTCGGGCCTCCAGGGCGCCTATGTCAGCCACGACGTGGTGCAGAAGCCCTTCCAGATCGACGATCTCGTGCGCGCGCTCTCCGCGAGCCTAGAGAAGAGCGCCGCCCGCTGAGGGCCGCGCCCGGCTAAAACGCCCAGGCCGCTCATTCCACTCTCTACCCTCGTCCTGAGGTGCCCGCCGCAGGCGGGCCTCGAAGGGCGCTCCAGGAATCTCCCTCCGGCTCGCGAAGGTGCTGCGTGCTTCGAGACGCGCTCTTCGAGCGCTCCTCAGCATGAGGGGGTTGGAGAGAGCGGGGACCCTGCTCGGGGCCAGCCTCCGCTCAATGCCGGAAGTGCCGGTGCCCCGTGAAGACCATGGCCAGCCCCGCCTCGTCGGCAGCCCGGATGACCTCGTCGTCGCGCATGGAGCCGCCCGGCTGGATCACGGCGGTGGCGCCGGCTTCCGCCGCGGCGAGAAGCCCGTCGGCGAAGGGGAAGAACGCGTCGGAGGCCACGACGGAGCCTACCGCAAGGCTGTCGCCCAGGCCCGCCGCCTTCGCCGCCTCGGCGGCCTTCCAGGCCGCGATGCGGGAGGAATCCACCCGCGACATCTGGCCCGCCCCGATCCCCACCGTCGCCCCGTCCCGGGCATAGACGATGGCGTTCGACTTCACGTGCTTTGCGACCCGGAAGGCGAAGCGCAGGTCGGCGAGCTCGCGCGCGTCGGGGGGCCGCTTCGTCACGACCCGCAGGTCCATGTCGTCGACCACCGCGTTGTCGCGGTTTTGCGCCAGGAAGCCGCCCGCCACCGTGCGCAAGGCGAGCCCGCCCTGGCGCGGGTCGGGCAGGCCGCCGGTGAGGAGAAGGCGCAGGTTCTTCTTGGCGCCGACGAGGCCGATGGCCTCCTCCGTCGCGTCGGGGGCGATGATCACCTCGGTGAAGATCTCCACGATCCGCCGCGCCGCGTCGCCGTCGAGGGTCCGGTTGACCGCGACGATGCCGCCGAAGGCGGAGACCGGATCGCAGCGCAGCGCCCGCTCGTAGGCGTCGATGAGGCTCTCGCCCTCGGCGACGCCGCAAGGGTTGGCGTGCTTCACGATCACCACGGCGGCCGTGCGGGCGGGATCGAACTCGGCCACGCACTCGAAGGCGGCGTCGGTGTCGTTGATGTTGTTGTAGGAGAGCTGCTTGCCCTGGACCTGCCGCGCCGTGGCGACGCCGGGCCGGCTCTCGGCCGTGCGGTAGAAGCCCGCCGCCTGGTGCGGATTCTCGCCGTAGCGCATGGGCTCGGCCAGCGTGCCGCCGAGCGCGCGGATCACGGGGGTGTCGTCCCCGAGCCTGCCCCCGAACCAGTTGGAGATCGCCGCGTCGTAGGCGGCGGTGCGGGCATAGGCCTTGTGGGCGAGGCGGCGGCGCAGGGTGCGGGTCACCGCGCCCCCATGGGCCTCGAGATCGGCGAGCACCGCCCCGTAATCGGCGACGTCCACCACCACGGCCACGTCCGCATGGTTCTTCGCCGCCGCGCGGATCATGGCCGGGCCGCCGATGTCGATGTTCTCGATGCACTCGTCCTCGCCGTGGCCGGCCGCGACGGTCGCCTCGAAGGGGTAGAGGTTCACCACGAGGAGATCGATGGGAGCGATGCCGTGGGCGAGCATCGCGGCCTGGTGCTCCGGGTTCTCGCGGATGGCGAGGAGCCCGCCATGCACCTTCGGATGCAGGGTCTTGACCCGGCCGTCCATCATTTCGGGAAAGCCCGTCACGTCGGAGACGTCCCGCACCGGGAGTCCCGCGGCGGCGAGCGCGGCGCGCGTGCCGCCGGTGGAGAGCAGCTCGACACCCCGCTCGTGCAGCGCGCGGGCGAAGTCCACGAGCCCGGCCTTGTCGGACACGGACAGGAGGGCGCGCGTCACGCGCTTGAGGTCGTGGGGCATCGGGGGCTCCGGGCGGCAACGGTCTTTTGTGCGGCGCGATAGCACGGATGGGCGCCCCGGCAAATGCCGCAGGGGCATGGGGGCCCTTGCGCTCTCCCCGGTCATCCCCGGCCGGAGGCGGCTTGTCCGCCGGAGGGGAAGGGGATCCAGCACGACTCCTGTCGCGTAGCGACGCTTTATGCCCGACGAGGGCTCCTTTGCAGGCCCTAAGGAGCCGCTGCGCGGCAGCATCGCTTGCGCTGGATCCCCTTCCCCTGCGCGCGACAAGCGCGCTCCGGCCGGGGATGACAACCGGATGGACCTCTGACCGAGAAAGCCTCGCTCCTCACACCGGCAACGGCAGCCCCGCGGCCTGCAGCGCCGCCGTCTGGCGGCTCGCAAGCGCGTCGAGGGAGAAGCGCTCGATCTCGGCCTCGAAGAGCTGGTGGTAGTTGAGCTCCGCCTTGAGGTGCAGGAACACGCCCCCGAGGCCGATCGCGGCGCGGTCCATGAACACGAACTCGCGCGGCACCGTCACGGGGCCCTTCTCCTTCAGCGCCTTGTGGACCTGGAAGGCCTGGCGGCGGCCGTACTCGGCGGGGGCGACCCCGTCCGCGATGGAGCGGACCCGGTCGTCGAGGAGGGGGCCGTAGATGAAGCGGGCCCAGATGTTGAGGATCTCGATGAGCTCCGTGTTGAGCCGCTTGAAGCCCCAGGTCTCGTAGGCATGCACGATCCGGTCGCGCTCGTCGTTGAGGAGCCCGTGATAGAGGTCCACGACGCCGCCGACGAAGCGGGGATGGAAGATGCGGATGCAGCCGTAATCGAGCAGGTTGATGCCCTGCGCCTCGCCGCCCTCGGAGAACACCGTGTAGTTGCCCAGATGCGGGTCGCCGTGGATCACGCCGGCATCGGCGAAGGGGTGCCACCAGGCCTTGAACATCGCGATGGCGAGGCGGTTGCGGATCTCCAGGGGCTCGTCCTTGAAGCCGAGGATCTTGGACCCCTCCAGCCAGCCCAGCGTGAGCAGGCGGCGGGTCGAGAGGTCGAGGTGGACGTCGGGCACCCGGACCTGCGGGATGCCGTCGAGCACGGCCCGATAGAGGGCGACGTTCCTCGCCTCGCGCTGGTAGTCGAGCTCCTCGCGCACCCGCTCGCCGATCTCGGTGGCGATCTCGCGGGTGTCGATGGCGGGGTCGAGGCGCCGGTGCAGGGCGAACACGATCTCGAGCTGGCGCAGGTCCGCCTCCACGGCGGACTGCATGTCGGGGTACTGGAGCTTGCAGGCGAGCGGGCGCCCGTCCGCCGTCGTGGCCCGGTGCACCTGGCCGAGCGACGCGGCCGCCGCGGGCTGGAGGTCGAAGGAGCCGAAGCGGGTCTGCCAGCCGGGCCCGAGCTCGGCCTGCATGCGCCGGCGCACGAAGGCGGCGCCCATGGGAGGCGCCTCGCTCTGGAGCTTCTGCAGCTCGGCGGCGTATTCGGGGGGCACCACGTCGGGGATGGTGGCGAGCAGCTGCGCCACCTTCATGATCGGCCCCTTGAGGCCGCCGAGCGCCTGGGCGAGGGCCGCGGCGTTCCCCGCCGAGCTCCCGTCCCCGCCGAACAGGCGGTTGCCCGCCATGCGCGCCGCCACCCCGCTCATGTTGGCGCCGACGCGGGCATAGCGGGCCGCGCGGGCGGAGAAACGGTTGGCTTCGCTGTCGTCCTGGACCATGGGGCGCTCGTCGTGCGAGGGGCGGGCCCCTGAAAGCTAGGCGTCCGTCGCCGCCCCGCCAGGGGCTGCGGCGTCACGCCCTGCGCGGGACACCCGGATTAGAGCGTCAGCAGCACCGCCGCGAGGCCGGCGGCCGCGCAAACCAGCGCCGCGAAGGCCACGAGCGACGTCTTGCGATCCGCGGCGGGAGCCGGCGCCGGCGCCGGGCGCCTGGTGCCTGGCGCGTCGTCGTCGCGGCTGTAGACGAGGTAGAGGTGCGGCCGGCCGTTCGGGCGCGCGGCCGTCCGGGGCCCGTGCTGCGGCGTGGTCCTGGGCGTCACGGGGGCGGCGGGGCGGGGGCTTTCGCTCGTCATCGGGCGCTCCGGGTGGAGGGTTTCGGTCGGGCCGCCGACCGCAGGGAACGGGAACGTCTGACAGAACCCCGTTATGGCCAAGGTGGTTCCGGGGCTCGTGAGGCGGTTATGCCCAGTCGAGGAGCAGCGCGCCGACGACGAGGATGGCCACCACGGCGATGAGCCCGACGAAGCCGTACAGCGCCAGGTTCGAGTGGTGGTGGGCGTAGCTCTTCTTGCCCGCGCCCATGGACCAGCGGATCTTCGTCTCCTCGCGCCGGGCGATGGCGAGCTGCTCGGGGGTGAGCGGATGGCCGCCGGCCTCCTCGCAGGTGCCGAGCATCGCCATGCCGGGGTCGAACACCTCCGTCTTGTCGCCGCTCGCGCCCGAATCGATGTCGGCCTTGAGCATCGCCGCGGTCGGCGCGCGCGAGTCCGGCGGCTGGTCGATGGGCTTGATCGTATGGGTCGGCGGCATGTCGCGGTCGGTCTGCATGACGGTCTCCAGGCCGGCGGGCTCGGCGTCGGCGGTCCTCCGGGAAACCACCGCCGGGAGAGCCCGGTTCCGAGCGCCACGGGCTGGTTCGGGCCCTGATGGGGGTGACACGAGCGCGCGGCGCCCCATCTGTCCCCTCGGGGCCGGTCCCGGCCTGCAAGCCTTAAGGAGAGATCGATGGAGCGCTTGAGCGATTCGGACCGGGCCGAGCTCCTGCCCGGCCTCGACGGCTGGACCATGGTGGAGGGCCGCGACGCGATCCAGAAGCGCTACGCGTTCGACAGCTTCATCCAGGCCTTCGGCTTCATGGCGCAGGTGGCGCTCGTGGCGGAGGCGATGAACCACCACCCCGAATGGTTCAACGTCTACGGCACCGTGGACGTGACCCTGTCCACCCACGACGCCGACGGCCTGAGCCGGCGCGACGTGGAGCTTGCCCGGCGCATGGACCAGATCGCCGCGGGCGCCGGCCAAGCTTGAGCGGAACCGCGGCGCCCGCGGGTCGTTTGGTCGGGGCAACCCCCGGGAGCCGCCCATGACCGCATCCATCCGCCTTCGCTGGTTCGCAGCGGCCCTCATGCTGGCCGCCGCCGCCCCTGCCGCCGCCCAGACCGTGGGCAACGAGGTCACCGCGCCTCAGACGCCCAATTTCAGCATCGACGCCTATATGGGCCAGTGGCACGAGATCGCACGCCTGGACCATCCCTTCGAGCGCGGCCTGGTCCGCGTCACGTCCACGCGCACGAAGGCGCCGGACGGGACCTTCGACGTCGTGAACCGGGGCGTCGACAAGGCGAGCGGCCAGGAGCGCGAGAGCCGCGCCAAGGGCCGCCTCCTCGAGAGCGCCGGCCGCCCCACCGTCGAGATCGATTACGGCGCCGCGGGCGGCAAGCACACCTACGACGTCCTCCTCATGGCGCCCGACGGCTCGCATGCCCTCGTGGGCTCCACGGACCGCTCCGCGCTGTGGATCTTCTCCCGCAAGCCCACCCTCGACGCCTCGACCGTGGACGAGCTCAAGGCGCGGGCCTTGAGCGCGGGCTTCTCCCTGGACAAGCTCATGATGGTGGAGCAGGGCTCGTAGGGCCCGGCGGCGGGAGGAGCGGGACGCGATGCTGAACGCGGAGGAACGCGAGCGGGTGGCCGACGCCGTCCGCGAAGCGGAGCGCGACACGGCGGGCGAGATCGCCGTGGTGCTCGCGGGCCAGGCGGCGGGCTATCACAGCGTGCCGCTCCTGTGGGGGCTGGTGCTCGCGCTCCTCGTGCCCTGGCCGCTCGTGGCCTTCACCACCTTCGCGCCGGGCACGATCTACATCGTCCAGCTCCTCGTCGCCCTCGTGGCGATCCCGCTCCTCGCCTGGCCCGGGCGGCGCTACGCCCTCGTGCCGGGTCTCGTGAAGCGGCGGCGCGCCCGGGAGGCCGCCATGCGCGAGTTCGTCGGCCGGGGCCTCACCCGCACCCGCGAGCGGCTCGGCGTCTTGATCTACGTGGCGGGCGCCGAGCGGCACGTGGAGATCATCGCCGACACGGGCCTCGCCGACCGGGTGGACGGCGAGGCCTTCGAGGCGATCCGCGCCCGGCTGTCCAAGGCCGTGGCTGCCGGACGGGCCGCCGAGGGGTTGGTCGAGGCCGTGCGGGAAGTGGGCCGCGTGCTCGCCGCCCACGCCCCGCCCCAGCCCGACGACTGGGACGAGCTGCCCAACAAGGTGGTGGTGATCTAGGGCGGGGGGCTGCTCCCCCACTCTGCGCCCTCGTCCTGAGGCGCGAGCGGAGCGAGCCTCGAAGGGCGTTCCAGAGGTCTCGGGACGGCTGTGGAACCGTAGTGCGTGCTTCGAGGCCCTGCTGCGCAGGGCACCTCAGCATGAGGGGGGTGGGAGACCGCTGGATTGGCGTGGTACCCCCTCACCCCCGGCCCCTCTCCCCATAGGAGAGGGGAGGCGGGAAGGGCGCTCCACGGATCTCCCTCCGGCTCACGCCTGTGTTGCATGCCTCAAGACGGCCCACCCCAGGGCGTCAGAACGCGCCCACCTTCGCGGCCCCAAGAATTCGGGCGGGCTTGGTGCCGCGCATCGCCTGGACCAGCACGACGTAGGCGTCGGCCTCCTCGCCCGGTGGCAGGGCCGCGTCGAGTTTCATCGAACCGCCGGACCATTCGCCGACGCGCAGGACGCCCCGCACCACGTTGACGTAGGTGACCGCCCGGCCGCGGTTCTCGCCGCGCCCGATCGCGACGTCCCGGCTGCGCAGCACGGGAAGCAGCCAGACCCCCGACGGCGTTGCCTCCGAGCCCTCGATCTCGATGCGCACGCTGCCGCCCTCGAGCCGCGCCCGGACCTGGACCGGCAGGGCCGAGCCCTCGCCCGCCGCCTGGTCGAGGGTGCGGTCCACGGCGCCGCCGTCCGAGCCGATGCAGGCGAGGGCGCCGTTCACCACCATCTGCGGCGTGAACACGGCCCGGTCGCCCCGGCCGTGGGAATAGGCCCGCTGGCGGGCGCTGAACTCGGGCCGGGCGAGGGTGTCCTTCCAGCCCAGATAGTCCCAGTAATCGACGGGCAGGGTGAGCGCGACCACGTCCGGCCGGCGCGCCAGCTCGGCGAGGCGCGCGTCCGCCGGCGGGCAGGACGAGCAGCCCTGGCTCGTGAACAGCTCGACGACGGCCTTCAGGGGCGTCTCGGCGGCGGCCGGAGCTGCGGCGGCGCCGAGGGCGGCGAGGGCGATGAGGAGCCAGCGGGTCATGCTCCTATCAACCACGAAAGCCGGCTCAGGGAGAAGTCACGTTGCCTTGAGCGGCTCCGGCCGGGCGGCGGGCACGCGCCAGCGGCGGTGCATCCACAGCCATTGCTCCGGGTGCTCGCGCACCCAGCCCTCCACCACCCGCGACATGGCCTGCATGGCGCCGGTCACGTCGATCTCGCCGCCCGCGTCGCGCGGCAGGTCGAGGGCGGGGGTGAGCTCCAGCTTGAAGCGGTGGTCGGGCAGGCGCACCACCCGCACCCCGTGGACCGGGCAGTCGAAGCGCCGGGCGAACTTCGCGAGGATGGGGTTGGTGAGCGCCGGCCGGCCCATGAAGTCCACCACCACGCCCCGGGTGAAATGCTGGTCGATGAGCTGGCCCAGATGCCCGCCCCGCTCCAGCACCCCCTGCATGGCGAAGGCCGCGCCCTGGCGCGCCGCCTCCAGCCCGCCCATGGTCTGGGAGCGCACCTCCATGACCACCCGCGCCACGCCTGGATCGTTGGGCGCCCGGAACACGGCGGTGGCGGCGAGCCCGTAGCGGTGGGCGCAGATCGCGGGCAGCTCCCAATTGGCGAGGTGGGCCGAGAAGATCAGGCCCGGCTTGCCGTCGTCGCGCAGCCTTACGAAGTCCTCGATGCCCTGCACCTCGACGCGGCCCTCGTTGGGGCGCTCCACGTCGAAGTCGAACAGGGTGTCGAGATGGGCGTATTCCGCCGCCGTGCGCCCGAGATTGTCCCAGGCGCCGAGCGCGATGGCGCGCCGCTCCTCCTCCGTTTTCTCGGGATACACGGCCCTGAGGTTGGCCATGGCGGTGCGGTGGGCCGGGAGGAGGGGGCCGAAGGTGCGGGTGATGCGCGCGCCCGTGTCGGAGGCGCGCGTGGGGCCGAGCGAGCGCGACAGGCGGAACACGCCGCGCACGAGCCCCACCATGGTGAGCTCGCCGCCCTTCGACAGCCAGGCGGGGATGCGGGTGCGGGCCACGGTCCGGTTCCTAGAACGTCACCACGACCTTGCCGAAGACCTTGCGCGATTCCAGCCGCGTCAGGCCCTCCGCGAAATCGGCGAGGGGGAACACGGCGTCGATCACGGGCGCCATGCCCCCCGCCATCTTGTCGAGGGACTCGCCGATGTTGCGCATGGAGCAGCCGAAGGAGCCGAAGATCCGGTATTGCTGCTGGAAGAGCTGCATCAGGTTCATGGTGGTCGACACGCCGGACGTCGAGCCGCAGGTGACGAGGCGCCCGCCGCGCTTGAGGCACAGGAGCGAGCCGTTCCAGGTCTCGGCGCCCACATGCTCGAACACCACGTCGACGCCTTTGCGCTTGGTGAGCTTCCTCACCTCGCCCTCGAAGCGCTCCGTGCGGTAGTTGATCACGTGGTCGGCGCCGAGCGCCCGGGCCTTCTCGCCCTTCTCGTCGTCGCCCACCGTCGTGTAGATTGTGCAGCCGATGGCCTTCGCCATCTTGATCGCCGCCGTCCCGATGCCCGATCCGCCCGCATGGACCAGGATGCTCTCGCCCGGCTCCAGCTTGGCGTTGTCGAACAGCATGTGCTGCACCGTGCCGAAGCCGATGGCCGCGCAGGCCGCGTCCTCGAACGAGACGCCCTTCGGCACCGGCACGACGAGCCGCTCCGGGCGGTTCACGCGCTCGCGGGCGAAGCCGTCGATATGGAAGCCCATGATCCCGGCGACGTTCTCGCACAGGTTGTCGCGGCCCTCGCGGCAGGCCTTGCAATGGCCGCAGGTCTCGGCGCCGTACATCACGACCGGGTCGCCGCAGGAGAAGCGGGTCACGCCCTCGCCCACCGCGACGATCTCGCCCGAGGCCTCGACGCCCACCACCTGGGGCATCTTGCGCTTGGCGAAGGCCATGCCGCGAAAGCCCCACACGTCGAGATAGTTGAGCGCGAGCGCCCGCACCCGGACCTGCACCTCGCCGGGGCCGGGGGGCGGGGGGGCGTCGATGTCGTCGATCCGCAGGTCGCGGTCGCCGTGGAGCTGGAGGGCGCGCATGGGTGAGCTGTGGTGTCCCGAAATGAGCCGTGCGCGCGACTTACGGGCCATGGGCGCGGATGCCAAGGGATTTGTGGCGGGCCGGGGCCGATCCTGGCCGTCGAAGCGTTGACTCCGAAAGCGCATATTCTAGTAGTTAAACTACGATAGCCTGGCTCGGGCCCGGACGCGTCGAACCCCCGGCCCGTCCGCTGCCCCACCGCCACGCCTCTCACGGATGGGACCCGCCCGATGTCTTCCGCCGCCGACACCCTCCCGAGGCCCGCCGCCGTCGACCTCAACCTCTCGGCCCTCGTGGCGGAGGGCGCGGGTGCCGAGCACCTGGAGCTCCAGTCTGACATCCGGCTGCTGGGGCGCCTGCTCGGCGACACGGTCCGGCGGCAGGAGGGGGAGGCGACGTTCGATCTCATCGAGCGCATCCGCCAGACCGCGATCCGCTTCCGGCGCGACGAGGAGGAGGGCGCCCGGGGCGGGCTCGACGGCGTGCTCAACGCCCTGTCGCGCGACCAGGCGATCCAGATCATCCGGGCCTTCAGCTATTTCTCGCACCTCGCGAACATCGCCGAGGACCAGCACCACGTGCGCCGCACCAGGGCCCATGCCAGCGCCGGCTCGGCGCCGCGCGAGGGCACGCTCGCCTTTTCCTTGAGCCGCCTGCGCGAGCGGGGGATCGGCCGCGCGGGCCTGCAGGCGTTCTTCGACGGCGCGCTCGTGTGTCCCGTGCTCACGGCGCACCCGACGGAGGTGCGGCGCAAGAGCAACCTCGACCAGGAGCGCCAGATCGCCCGGGTGCTGGCCTTCCGCGACCGCACCCGCCTCACCCCGGACGAGGAGCGCGACTGCGAGGCCGCCCTGCGCCGGGCGATCCTCACCCTGTGGCAGACGGGCATCCTGCGCCGCACCCGGCTCAAGGTGATCGACGAGGTGGCGAACGGCCTGTCCTATTACGACCAGACCTTCCTGGGCGAGCTGCCGGGGATCTATGCCGCGCTGGAGGACGCGCTCGCCGCCGCGGACCCAGCCTGGGCCGACATGGAGCTGCCCTCGTTCTTCCGCATGGGGAGCTGGATCGGCGGCGACCGGGACGGCAATCCCTTCGTCACGGCCGACGCCCTGCGCGCGGCGCTGCGCATGCAGAGCGAGCGGGCGCTCGGCCATTACCTGCGCGAGCTCCACGCGCTCGGCGCCGAGCTGTCGCTCGATGCGCGCCACGTGAGCGTGTCCGACGAGGTCGCGGCGCTCGCCGCCCGCTCCCCGGACCGCTCGCCCCACCGGCGCGACGAGCCCTATCGCCAGGCCGTGTCGGGCATCTATGCCGGCCTTGCCGCCACGGCGCGGGCGCTGGGCCTCGCCGTGCCGGCCCGTCCCACCGAGGAGGCGCCCGCCTATACGGACGCGGCCGCCCTCCACGCCGACCTCACCGCCCTCCACCGCTCCCTCGTCGCCAACGGCTCGGAGGCGCTCGCCCGGGGGCGGCTGCGGCCCCTGCGCCGGGCCGTCGACACGTTCGGCCTCCATCTGGCGGGCGTGGACCTGCGGCAGAACGCGGACGTGCACGAGCGGGTCGTGGCGGAGCTCCTGGAGCGCGCCCGCCCCGGGACCGGCTATGCCGGGCTCGACGAGGCGGCGCGGGTCGCGCTGCTCGTGGACGAGCTCGCCTCGCCCCGGCCGCTCGCCTCCGCCTATCTGGCCTACTCGCCCGAGACCGACGCCGAGCTCGCCATCCTGCGCGAGGCGGCGGACGCCCACCACCGCTACGGCGCGGCCGCCGTGCCGACCTACGTGATCTCGAAGGCGAACGCCGTCTCCGACGTGCTGGAGGTGGTGCTCCTCCTCAAGGAGGTCGGCCTCATGCGCCCGGAGGAGGGCGCGCTCGCCCTCGACGTGGTGCCCCTGTTCGAGACCATCGCCGACCTCCAGGCGAGCGCCGCCATCATGGACGCGCTCTTCGGGCTGCCGGTTTACGCGCGCCTCCTGGACGGGCGCGGGCGCACCCAGGAGGTGATGCTCGGCTATTCGGACAGCAACAAGGACGGCGGCTTCCTCACCTCGGGCTGGGAGCTCTACAAGGCCGAGATCGGGCTCATGGAGGTGTTCCGCCGCCACGGGCTTCGCCTGCGCCTCTTCCACGGCCGCGGCGGGTCGGTGGGGCGCGGGGGCGGGCCGAGCTACCAGGCGATCCTGGCGCAGCCCGGCGGGGCCGTGCAGGGCGCCATCCGCATCACGGAGCAGGGCGAGGTCATCGCCGCGAAATACGGCAATCCGGATCTCGGGCGGCGCAACCTGGAGACGCTCGCCGCCGCGACCCTCGAGGCCACGCTCCTGCACTCGGGCGAGCCCGCGCCCCGGCCCGTCTACCTGGAAGCCATGGAGGCGCTCTCGGCGAGCGCGTACCGGGCCTTCCGGGGCTTGGTCTACGAGACGCCGGGCTTCGAGCAATATTTCTGGCAGTCCACGGTCATCAGCGAGATCGCGAACCTCAACATCGGCAGCCGCCCGGCCTCGCGCACGAACTCGCGGCGGATCGAGGACCTGCGGGCGATCCCCTGGGTGTTCGGCTGGGCGCAGTGCCGGCTCATGCTGCCGGGCTGGTATGGCTTCGGCGCGGCGGTGGAGGCGTTCCAGGCGGAGCGCGGCGAGGCGGGGCTTGCGCTCCTGCAGGAGATGGCGCGCGATTGGCCGTTCTTCCGCACGCTCCTGTCCAACATGGACATGGTGCTGTCCAAGAGCGACATCGCCATCGCCTCGCGCTACGCCGAGCTCGTCGAGGACAAGGCCCTGCGCGAGGCCATCTTCGGGCGCCTGCGCGGGGAGTGGGAGGCCTCGATCCGGGCGGTGCTCGCGGTGACGGGGCAGGAGCGGCTCCTGGAGCGCAACCCGCTGCTCGCCCGTTCCATCCGCAACCGCTTCCCCTATATCGACCCGCTGAACCACCTCCAGGTGGAGCTCCTGCGCCGCCACCGCGGCGGCGACACGGACGAGCGCGTGGTGGAGGGGATCCACCTCACGATCAACGGCATCGCCGCGGGCCTGCGCAACAGCGGCTGAGGCGGCGCCCTAGCGGTGGATGCCCATCATGGCGGTGAGACCCCCGTCGACGGGGAGCGTCGCGCCGGTGATGTAGGCGGCGGGCGGGCTCATGAGGAAGGCGGCGACGCCGGCGATCTCCTCGGGCTTGGCGAAGCGGCCCGACGGGATCTGGCCCTCCATCGTGGCCCGGTAGGCGGCGTAGGGCGCCATCATGTCGGTGTCGATGAAGCCCGGCGCGATCACGTTCACGGTGACGCCGCGCTTGGCGGTCTCGATGGCGAGCGTGCGGGCATAGGAGATCAGCGCGCCCTTCGAGGCGGCGTAGGCCGCGTTGCCGGCATTGGCTTGGATGGCGGCCACCGAGCCGATGGCGACGATGCGGCCGTTGCGGGCCCGGATCATGCCGCGCATGATCGTCTTGGCGATGCGGGTGAAGGACCAGAAGTTCACCTGCATGGCGGCCTCGGCCTTGTCCTGGGCCATCATGGCGGCGAGCACGTCGTAGGACTGGCCGGCATTGTGGATGAGCCCGTAGAAGGTCTCGTCTTGGAGCGCCTCGCAGAAGATGTCGAGGGAGCCCTTCTCGGACAGATCCACCGAATGGGCCCGGATCGCCTGGGGATAGGCGGAGGACAGCTCGTCGGCGAGCGTCAGGGCCGCCTCGCCCGAGGCGCGGTAGGTGAAGTCGACGTCGTAGCCGGCCTGCGCCAGCGCCCGCACGATCGCCGCGCCGACGCCTTTGGCTCCACCCGTGACAAGGACGCGTTTGCTCATGGGGTTTCACCTCGTGTCATGGATGGCCGCGCTGCGGCCACCCTCCCCTGGAGGGGGAGGGTCGGGCCGTAGGCCCGGGGTGGGGTGGCCTCCTCTCCCCGCCTGCGGGGAGAGGGCGG
>NZ_VUOA01000079.1 GCF_008386575.1 Salinarimonas soli | reverse complement strand
CGGCACGACCGTGCGACTGCCCAGTTCGGGCGGCGACGTCCAAGAGGTGCCGGATGCGTGCCGGGGCGACCCGGACGGGGCCGGACCATCGATCCGGGCCCCCCGTGGACGCCGCTGGGCTTCTAAGCTCACGGCCGACTGCCACCATCGAGCCCGCGGCGTCCCGCGTCCCCTCGATCCTCTCGCCCGCCCTCCGGCAGACGGCCGGACAGGACGGGCCGCCCCCGGGGCGCGATGAGGCGCGTCTGCGCGTCTCCCCCGGGGGAAAGGGGGCAGAGGGCGCAGCGTCCCGGCATGGACTGAGCGGCCGCGTGGCGTTCGCCCGGGTTTACATTCGCGTCCCCATGGTTAAACCGGGCCGGCGAAGGCCCCCCGGGGCTCCCCTTAGCCCTGCCGCGATGGCGTCCCAACCGGGAGGCGGCGTGGCGGCGACCCTGGCGGACCGATGCTCAAGCGCCTCTACGACTGGACCCTCTCGCTCGCCGCGCGCCCCTGGGCGGCTGGCGCGCTCGGCGCCGTCTCCTTCGCGGAGAGCTCGTTCTTCCCCGTGCCGCCGGACGTCATGATGGTGCCCATGACCCTGTCGCGCCCGGACCAGGCCTGGCGCTACGCCGCCATCGCGACGGTCACGTCCGTGCTCGGCGGGCTTCTCGGCTACGCCATCGGCGCCCTGCTCTACGATTCGGTCGGGCAATGGCTGTTCGACCTCTACGGCCTGAGCCGGGGCGCGGAGGCGTTCCGGGCGGCCTATGCGCAGCACGGCCACTGGATCATCCTCATCAAGGGCTTCACCCCGATCCCCTACAAGCTCGTGACCATCACCTCGGGCTTCGCGGGCTACGACCTGTTCTGGTTCGTGGTGCTGTCGATCATCACCCGGGGGGCGCGGTTCTTCTTCCTCTCGGCCCTGCTCAGCCGCTACGGCGCCTGGATCAAGGACAAGCTCGACCGGCATTTCTATCCCATCGCCATCGGGGCGGTGGCGCTGATCGCGATGGGCTTCGTCGGGTTCCGCTACCTGCTTTGAGGGGCGGGCCGGGACGGATGGCCTGTTCTCCACCCTCGTCCTGAGGTGCCCTGCGAAGCCCGGCCTCGAAGGGCGCTCCAGGGATCGCCGGACGGCTGTGGAAGCGTGCTGCGTGCTTCGAGACGCCTGCTGGCGCAGGCTCCTCAGCATGAGGGGGACAGGAGCAAGCCTTAGCCAGAATGTGAGGATCACCGCTCAGCGATAGCCCGCGGCCTGAAGCTCGAACAGCTCGGCGTAGCGACCGCGCAGCGCCAGCAGCACCTCGTGCGAGCCCGATTCCGCGACCCGGCCGTCCTCCAGCACGATGATCCGGTCGGCCATGCGCACGGTGGAGAAGCGGTGGGAGATCAGGAGGGCGGTGCGGCCGCGGCTGAGGTCGCGGAAGCGCTGGAACACCTCGTACTCGGCCCGGGCGTCGAGGGCGGCGGTGGGCTCGTCGAGCACGATCACGTCCGCCTCCCGCATATAGGCCCGGGCGATGGCAACCTTCTGCCACTCGCCGCCCGAGAGGTCGTAGCCGTCCTCGAAGCGCTTGCCGAGCACCTGGTCGTAGCCCCGGGGCAGACGCTCGACCACGCCGTCGGCGAGGCTGCGGGCGGCGGCGTCGCGGATGCGCTCGCGGTCGCCCACCGCCTCGATGGAGCCCATCCCGATGTTCTCGCCGGCGCTCATGTGGAAGCGCACGAAGTCCTGGAAGATCACGCCGACATGCCGGCGCAGGTCGGCGACGTCGTACGAGCGCAGGTCCCGCCCCTCGAGGAGGATGCGGCCTTCCGTCGGGTCGTAGAGCCGGGTGAGGAGCTTGACGATGGTGGTCTTGCCCGCCCCGTTGCCGCCCACCAGGGCCAGCACCTCGCCGGCCCCGATCGCGAGGTCGAGGTGGCGCACGGCCCAGCGCTCCGAATCCGGATAGCGGAAGCCCACGTTCTCGAACCGGATGCCCTCGCGCAGTGGCACGGGGAAGGGCCGCGCGTCGGCGCCCGACACGATGGCGGGCCGCACCTCGAAGAACCGGAAGAGGTCCTCCAGGTAGAGCGCCTGGCCCGCGATCTGCGAGAAGCCCAGGAGGAGGCCCTCCAGAAGCCCGCGAAGGCGCAGGAACGAGCCCGCCAGGAAGGTGAGGTCGCCGAGCGTGAACTCGCCCGCCACCGTGCGCCAGACGATGAGCGCATAGGCGACGTAATAGGCGACCGACCCCAAAGCCGCGAACACCCCGCCCCAGGCCGCGCGGCGGATCGCGAGCGCCTTGCGCTCCGCGTAGACGCCGTCGGCGAAGCCCCGGAAGCGGTCCACGAGGAAGCCGTTGAGGCCAAACAGCTTCACCTCCTTGGCCGTCTCCACGCTCGTCGCGAGATAGCGGATATAGTCGAGCTGCCGGCGCTCGGGGGTCCGCACGTAGTTGAGCCGGTAGCCCTGCGCGTTGAAATGCATCTCGCCCACGAAGGCCGGCACCAGGGCCAGCACCAGGAGAAGGATGAGCCAGGGCGCGAAGGCCACGAGGCCGACGGCGAGGGTCGCCACGGTGAGGGCGTCCTGCACCTGGCCGAAGACCTGCGTGAGGAGCGAGGCGCGCCAGGTGATCTGGTTGCGGGCCCGCTCGATCCGGTCCTGCTGGGCGCTGCCCTCGAACTGCTCCAGGTCGAGGAGCGTGGCATGCTCCATGAGCTGGATGGAGGCGAAGTTGCTGAACCGGTCGGCGAGCAGGCCGTCGACGAGGGAGCTTCCCCGGCTCAGGGCGTCGGCGAGGACAGCGAGGCCGAGCTCGAGGGCGAGCAGAAGGGCGAGGGTGTCGAGGCGTCCGCTCGTCAGCCAGCCCCCGAGCGAGGGATCGGCGGGGGGTAGGCGCATCTGCCCCGCCACCTCGTCGATGATGAGCTTGCCCACGTAGAGCACAGCCACCGGCAGGCTGGCCCGCGCCAGACGCAGGGCCACGCTCCCCGCCGTGAGGGCGGGGCTCGCCTGCCAGACGAGGCGGAACAGGGCCGGCAGGTGGCGCAGCGCCCCGGCGCGCTCGCGCCAGCTCGGTTGCGGGGGAGGGGATCCGACGGGCATCGCGCCACTATGTGGCGGCCTCGCCGCGTTTTCACAGGGGCGACGACGGCGCAGGCGCCGCCACGGCGGAGGGCCGGGCCCGTCGGGGCGCCGGGATCACCCCCGGGCCAGGCACTCGCGATAGGCTCCCATGCGGGTCGCCGGGCGGCCCGCCTCGGGGCGCGGCGGGATCTGGCTCCGGCACTCGCTCGCCCGGGCCCGGGCCGAGGAGACGCCGTCGCGCTGCATCTTCATGCGAAGGCTCGCCACCTCGAGGCGCTGGCGCGTCGCCCCGAGGAGCCCGCCCACGCTGACCCGACCCGCGACGCCGGCCCTGGCCGCGTCCGCCGCCTGGACGGCGACCGGCCCGAACGCCATCACCACCGATACGGCCAGAACCGCCCGCAGGACCATCACGCACCCCGATTTCGCAATGGAGCCACCATGCACGGCCATGGTGAAGACGGGATTAAGATCGCCCGGCGGGTGGCTCGCTCGGGGCAGGGCGGCGCTCCGGCCTCGGGGCTCCTGTTTCCCCGCAGGATCGTGCAATGCCCGCTCGCGGCGGCGCTCGATGGATGAGACCGCTCCGGCGATGATGGAAGCCCGCCCCGATGACGCGGCCCCGCAACCCCGGCCCGGCCTCCTCGTTCCACCCCTGCCGTCCCTTGCCCAGGCGCGATCCCGGAACACGTCATGTCCAGATCCATTCCCTGCCGCCTCGCCGCCTTCTCATCGGCGCTCACGGCCCTCGCCTCGCCGGCGCAGGCTCACGTCAAGTGGTTCGCGCCCTACATCGTCGGCGCGGCGCCCCAGCCCGTCGGCGCGACGCTTGCGAATGTCTGGTTCTGGACGGCGATCGCCCTCGTGCTCGGCTTCTTCCTCGCGACCCGCGCCGTGGAGCGCACCGATCTCGGCCAGGCGGTGCTCGCGGGCTTCGACCGGGTCTCGGCGCCGCTGTGGCGGCGGGCCGACGACTTCATGCGCGCCGTCATCGCCGCGTTCTTCATCGCGGTCTTCGCGGTGGGCGGCGTCTATCTCACCCCGGACCTGAAGACGCCCTCCGAGCTGGTGTCGTGGGCCCAGCTCCTCATCGCGGCCCTGATCTTCTCCCGGCGCACGCAACCCCTCGCGGCCGCCGGGATCATCGGCCTGTGGGTGCTGGCGCTACGCGACTACGACATCTTCCACCTCCTCGACTACCTGGCGCTCGGCGTCTCGGTCGCGGCCTATCTCGTGCTGGAAGCGTCCGCGAACGAGGACTGGCGGCGGCACCGCTTCGAGGTGCTGCGCTGGGGCGTCGCCATCGCGCTGATGTGGTCGAGCCTCGAGAAGTTCGCCTATCCGGACTGGTTCCACCCGCTGGTCGAGGAGAAGCCGTTCCTCACCTTCGGCATGCCCCGCGACGTGTTCATCCCCATGGCGGGGGTCGCGGAGTTCACCATGGGCTTCGGCCTGATCTGGACGCCCCTCGTGCGCCGCCTCTCGGCCGTGGCCCTGTTCTTCATCTTCAACGCGGCGGTCTATCCCTTCGGGCGCATCGACCTCGTGGGCCATGCCCTGATCATGGCCGTCATCGTGCTCATCGCCGCCGATCCCGAGCGGCAGGTCCACTTCCTGCCCGGCGTGCGGCGCAAGCTCGCCGCGGTGCCGGCAGGCCTCGCCGCGGCGCTCGTCCTGTTCACGGTCGGCTATTGGGGCCTCCACGCGGCCTTCTACGGACGGGAGGGACGAGCCGGGCCTGCGGGCGAGATGGCGACCCACACCTTCAGCCCGGAACACCCCCATGGCCCGGCGGCGACGGGCTCGACGGCCGCGACGGAATACGACCATGGACCCGAGATCCGCCCCCGCTGACGCCGCGATCGTCATGCCCGGCATGGCGGGACGGGACGGCGTCCGGACCGGGCCCCGGCGGAACCAAGCGCCTATCGCCACGTTTGAGCAGGGCCCTGGAGGAGTTCTCGTGCACGCCCGGCTCACACCGCCATCTGTCGTCCCCATGCCCCTCGGCCGTCGCGGCGGCGGGCCTCGACCGCCTGGCATCCTGAGCCGGAGGCGCACGCGATACGCCGCGACGGTCGTCGCGAGCCGCCACGGGCACCGCCGCGTTCCCATCAGCCCACCTTAAGAACCAGCCCCAGCTCCGGTGTCGGCCGCGTCCGGGCTCCCCGTCCGGGTTCTCGCCGCGCCGACCGACGACGATCGACCGCCAGGGTCCCCCGCTGCCCCCGTCCGGGGCGCGGCGTTCCCTGGTGGACCGCAGCAGGCCGGGTTCGAGGAGCCGACATGCCGACCATCACCCATCGCCATGGCGCCGCGCGGGCGCCGTCCGACGCCGGCGCGAGCCCGACATGGGCATCCCCCGGCGAGCCTCCCCTCGCAGGCGGGCCCTCGGCGGCGCCGCTCCCCGGCCCTTCCGAGGACGCGAGGGACGCGGGCGAGGCGGAGGGCGACCCCCGCGAGCGCAGGGCGGCCCGGCTCTTCACGGTGCTGGCCGGCCTCATCACGGGAACCTGGGCCGCCGTGCTGATCTGGGCGGCTCAGTCGCTCGTCTTCTCATAGGGAACCCGGCCGCGCGGCCCGGCTCCGGCGTCGAGCAAGGAACACCAATGCTCATCAGGCATACGGCGG
>NZ_VUOA01000078.1 GCF_008386575.1 Salinarimonas soli | reverse complement strand
CATGCCGATCACGGTGTAGCCGAGGCCCTTGTAGGTGAGGGACTCGGCGAGCGACGAGAATTGCGGCCCCTCCATGCAGACATAGGTGCCCCCGCGCGAGACCGCGATCCCCTCGGCGGCGGCGGCCTGGGCGGGGCGCTCCTGGAGGCGGGGGCCGATGGGGTGGGCCATGGAGACATGGGCCACGCAGCCTCGCCCGAAGAACG
>NZ_VUOA01000077.1 GCF_008386575.1 Salinarimonas soli | reverse complement strand
GGCATGCTCCTGGGCAGTGCCGTCATCGGTGCGGGCTCCATCGTCGTCGCGAGCCAGGCCAAGCTGCACCTCGCCTTCGATGCGCCGCGCATCCAGGCACCAGCGGCGCAGGTGGCGCCGGCCGGGATCCGGGTCGCGGCCGTAACGGCCGGCGGCGTCGAGGACGCCCGGCGCGCGGTGCGCGTCGTCTATGTCGGCCCGATCACGGCACGGTGAGCCCGATGACCATCCTCTCCGCCTCTGCTCTCAATCATGACCCGATCGGCTGCGCGCTCGTAAGGAGCGTCACTAACCCGGGCGAGCGCACCGTGATGAAGTCACCCTGGCTNNNNGCCGGATTGTACCTTGACCCGATGGGGAGATGACGGTGAGTGACGTTCCGCCTGCCGTCGTCCTTGTCGTCGAGGACGAGCCTGCGCTTCGGCTTCTGTCCGAGGAGATCCTCGCCGAGTACGGCGGCTATGAGGTGATCTCGGCGGCACATGCGGGTCAGGCTCTTGCGATCCTGAGCGCGCGCCAGGAGGTGCGTCTGGTGTTCACCGACACCAACATGCCAGGGGCGAACATGGGGCTGGATCTGGCGCTTGCTGTCAAAGCCAACTGGCCTGGGACCGGGGTCCTGTTGCCCTCGGGCGCCCCTCC
>NZ_VUOA01000076.1 GCF_008386575.1 Salinarimonas soli | reverse complement strand
CGCCGCCCTTCAGGGCGGCGCGGCGGGTGATCGGGAACGGGGCCATGCTGGGTCTCCTGAGGGCTCGGTCGCTGGTGTCGGGGGCCAGATTAGCGGCTCGAAGCCCCGCGAACCACGGGAAGATTGCGCGAAATCGTCGCCGAGAGGGCCCCCGGGGGACCGGGACCGCCTCCCGCCCGGCGCGCGCGGCCTTGATCTACAGATGAAATGTGCGAAATCATGTCCGCGGGCGATGGCCGCCCTGGAAAGCCCCCGTCCCCGGCCATTCTCCATTAACTCCCGTGCCCTAACGTCGCGCCCAGTTGCGTCCATTCCCGGATGAGACCGTGTCCGAAGCAGCCGACCGCCTGCTCGTCCTCGCCCCCGCC
>NZ_VUOA01000075.1:464-729 GCF_008386575.1 Salinarimonas soli | reverse complement strand
AGGGGCGCCGGTGACGAGGACGCACAGGCCCTCGCAGCGCGCGGGGCTCATGTGCGGGGCTCGCGCCGGACGAGCCCCACCGCGCGCCGGCACAGCGCGGGCACCGCCCCGCCCATGCGGAATCCGCGCTCCGGATCGGAGGCGTTGCCGTCGAGCGCCCGCTTGTAGACGCCCTGCAGGATGGCGCCGAGGCGGAAGAACGAGAAGGCGAGGTAGAAGGTCCAGCCCGGGATGCCGGGCAGCCCCATGCGCTCGCAATAGCGCG
>NZ_VUOA01000075.1:238-434 GCF_008386575.1 Salinarimonas soli | reverse complement strand
GAGGAGGGCGAGGATGCGCGGCTCGGCGGGAGCGAAGATCATGTTGTCGAGGCGGTAGTCGCCGTGCACGAGGCTCACGCGGCCGTCGTCCTCCGGCGTGGAGCGCTCGAGCCACGCGATGAGCGCGTCCATGTCGGGGATCGCCGCGGTCTCGGAGGCGCGGTACTGGCCCGTCCAGCGGCCGATCTGGCGGGCG
>NZ_VUOA01000075.1:0-232 GCF_008386575.1 Salinarimonas soli | reverse complement strand
GCCCACCTCGGGCAGCGCGCCGTCCCAGAAGATGCGCCCCTCCAGGTAGTCCATGACGTAGAACATGGAGCCCACCACGCCCTCGTCCTCGCACAGGTGGTGGACGCGGGGCACCGGCACGTCCGTTGCGCTCAGCGCGGCCATGACCCGGAACTCCCGGTCGACGGCGTGGGCGCTCTTCAGGAGCTCGCCCGGCGGCTTGCGGCGCAAGACCCAGCGCCCGCCCGTGGAG
>NZ_VUOA01000074.1:295-507 GCF_008386575.1 Salinarimonas soli | reverse complement strand
CCTCAGAGTCTGACTCGGAATGGGGTTGGGTGATCGTGGGGCCGTGTGGTCCTCTTGTGGTTGCGACACCCAGGAGGCCCGGCGATGGCTTGGACCACGACCACCCGCGCGCAGCATGCGCGCGATCACCTGCGCTACGCAAGCGACCTCACCGACGCCGAGTGGGCCTTGATCGCGCCGGCTCTGCCCGGCCCGGCCCCGCGCGGACGACG
>NZ_VUOA01000074.1:0-234 GCF_008386575.1 Salinarimonas soli | reverse complement strand
AGCGCTACTTCTACGGCTGGCGTGACACGGGCGTGTGGGAGCGCCTCAACCGCCGCCTCGTCGAGCAGGCCCGAACAGGCCAGGGCCGCCCGCCCTGTCCCACGCTGGCGATCATCGACTCGCAGAGCGTGGCCACCACCGAGAGCGGCGGCCCGCGCGGCACCGATGCCGCCAAGCGGGTGAAAGGGCGCAAGCGCCACATCGTCACCGACACGGGCGGCCTCGTGCTGCAGG
>NZ_VUOA01000073.1 GCF_008386575.1 Salinarimonas soli | reverse complement strand
TTGACCCCAACATCCTCATCCACGAGAAGAAGCTCTCCTCGCTCCAGGCCATGCTGCCGACCCTCGAGGCCGTGGTGCAGACGGGCAAGCCCCTGCTCATCGTCGCCGAGGACATCGAGGGCGAGGCGCTGGCCACGCTGGTCGTCAACAAGCTGCGCGGCGGCCTGAAGGTCGCGGCCGTGAAGGCGCCGGGCTTCGGCGACCGCCGCAAGGCCATGCTGGAGGACATCGCGATCCTGACCGGCGGCACGGCGGTGTCTGAGGATCTCGGGATCAAGCTCGAGAACGTGACGCTCCCGATGCTGGGCCGCGCCAAGCGGGTTCGCATCGAGAAGGAGAACACCACGATCATCGACGGCGCGGGCGCGAAGTCCGACATCGAGGCGCGGGTGTC
>NZ_VUOA01000072.1 GCF_008386575.1 Salinarimonas soli | reverse complement strand
CGAGGCCCTGCTGCGCAGGGCGCCTCAGCATGAGGGGGCTGGAGACCGCTGGACCAGCGTCGTACCCCCTCACCCCCGGCCCCTCTCCCCATGGGAGAGGGGGGGCAGCCGCCGCACCCCGGTGATCCCGCCATAGCCGTTCCCTGCGATCCGGTCGCGCACGTCGGCGAGCGGCTCCAGCGTCACCCGCATATGGTGCCCGTTGGCGTGGAGCAGGTGCTTGGGGTCGCTCATCACCCCCACATGCCCCTTCCAGAACACGAGGTCGCCCCGGCGCAGGCCCGCCAGGTCGTCGCCGACGGGGACCGGCGTGCCGAGCTCGCGCTCCTGCATGTCGCTGTCGCGGGGCGCCATGATGCCCGCCGCCTGGAGCGAGACCTGGATCAGGCCGGAGCAGTCGAGGCCGAGGCTCGTCTTGCCGCCCCACAGATAGGGCGTGTGCAGGAAGCGCTCGGCGACCGCCACGAAATCGGGCTCGGCGGCATCGAGCGGGGCGAGATGGCGGGCGAAGACGAAGAGGCCGGAGGGCAGGCGGGCATAGTCGCCCTCCTCGCCTGTCACCGCCACGGCCGCGCCGAGCGACAGGTGGCCGGCCTGGGGCAGCTTCAGGCTCGGGCCCGGATAGAGGAAGGTGCGGATCGCCGCGACCCGGTGAGTGGGCTCGGGCGCGCTCCCGTCGAGGGCGTCCGACGACATGTAGCCCACATAGCCGTCGCGCTCGAGCTGCACCCAGGCGAAGCCCTCGTGCTCGTCGAACGCCCGCACCGCCTCGCCCATGAGCGCCTCGGTGTCGTAGCCGACGTCGGGCGCCGGCGTCCGGCGCAAGGGGGCGGCGGGGGCCGACACCCGCATCGGGGTGCCGGGCACGTAGCGCTCGGCCGTCACGCTGGCGCGCAGGCGCTCGTCGGCGAGGTCGGCCCGCGCGGGGGTGAGGCGGCGGTCGAAGGTCATCGGGGTACGGTCCTTGCTTTGGCGACCACGAGGTCGCCCAGGCGTTCCACGGCGAGCGCGCCCTTCACGGTGCGCTGCACGATCACGTTGCGCCGGTCGCTCTCGTCGCGGCGCCGGGCCACGAGCTCCATCCGGCCGAGCGTGTCGAGCGCGCGGGTGATCACGGGCTTCGTGACGCCGAGCCGGCCCGCGAGCCCCCGCACGGTGTGGGGCGGCGTATCGAGATAGATGGTCAGAAGGATGGCGATCTGCCGCGCCGACAGGTCGGGCTCCCCGTCCCGCACGAGGTCGAGATGGATGTCGTGCCACAGGCGCAGGGCCTGGAGGGGGCGCAGCTCGACGGCCATCGATTTCCCGTATCCGGCCCGTTCGTTCCGGTTCCGGTATAATGGGCCGGCGTAAAGAATTCGCAACCGCCTCAGGCCTGAAGCGCCGCCTGCCAGGACGGCCAGGCCGCGACGTGGCGCGCCGCCGCGTCATAGCCGCTGCCATCGGGGTGGAGGCCGTCGCTTCGGCCGACTGCCGCCATCCAGTCGGCATCGGTGGCGAGCCGGGCGTGGAAGTCGAGATACGGGACCCCGAGGCGCCCCGCGATGCCCGCGAAGGCGGCGCTCATCTCGGCGAGCCTACGATTGTCGTAGCTGAGATCGACGCCCAGGAGCCGCGAGTGGACGGGCATGCGGGCTTCGTCCACCGCCGTAGGCCCGATCCACAGCGTCGGACGCCAGGCGGCGGCCTCGGCGATGACGGCCTCGGCATTGCGCAGGGTCTCGTCGAGGGGCGTGCGGAGCGTGCCGTCGGGGAGCGCGGCGGCATCGTTGTTGCCGAAGGACATGACCAGAAGCCCGTCCGCGGTGTCGGGCAGGCGCGCGGCGCATTCGCGGCGCCAGCGCCCGGCGATCATCCCGGTGGAATGGCCGCGGACGCCGAGATTGTAGGCGAGGAACGGCCGGCCCGCCTGCGCCTCGATCCGGCGCAGGCGGCCGGCCCAGCCCAGGCCCTCGGGGTCGCCCATCCCTTCCGTCGTGCTCGCGCCGACGAAGCAGGCGACCTTGGCCATCACCGGCACCGCTCGCCTAGAACAGCTTCAACCCCGGCGGCAGCGGCAGGCCCTTGGTCACCTCCGCCATCCGCTCCTGCATGGTGCGCTCGGCCTTCTGGCGGGCGTCGTTCACGGCGGCGACGACGAGGTCCTCGAGAATCTCCTTCTCGTCGGCGTTCATGAGCGAGGCGTCGATCGACACGCTCTTCATCTGGCCCTTGGCCGTCATGACGAGGGTCACGGCGCCGCCGCCGGCGGTGCCCTGGACCTCCACGTTATCGAGCTCGGCCTGCATCTCGGCCATCTTGGCCTGCATGGCCTGGGCCTGCTTCATGATGCCCATGATGTCCTTCATCGCGTCGCCTCTTTTGCGTGGCGAGCCGGACCGCGGCTCGCGCGTCGTGGGTTTCAGGTGCGTCAGAAGTCGAGGTCGTCGTCGGCCTCGGTCTCCAGGGCGGCGGGGGCGTCATCGCCGAGGATTGCCGCCTCGGGCGCGGTCTCGTCCGCCGCCGCTTCGTCGGCCCGCTGGCGCACGTCGACGATCTGGGCGCCGGGGAAGCGCGTGAGCACCGCCTGGACCAGGGGATGGCTCGCGGCGTTCGATTTGAGCTCCCGCTCGGCGGCCGCGGCCTGCTCGCGCAGGGTGGGCTGCCCGGCTTCGGACGAGAGCGCCACCATCCAGCGCCGGCCCGTCCATTCGGTGAGGCAGCGCGCGAGATCGCCCGCGAGGTTGCGGTTGCCGCCCTCGGCCAGCGCGAACTCGATCTGCCCGTCCTCGAAGCGCACGAGCCGCACGTCGCGCTCAAGCGCCGCCTTCATCCGGATGTCGCGCCGCTCGCCCGCCAGGGCCACCACGTCCTCGAAGCGGCGAAGCCGCATCTCGGGCACGGCGGCCGGCTGGGGCCGGGGCGCCGCGGGTGCGGGCTGGGGCTGCGAGGTGGCGAGGACCGGCCGGCTCGCGAGCGCCGTGGCGCCGTTGGAGCGGGGCGGGGAGGGGGTGGAGGGCGAACCCGAGGGGAGCGGCCCGCCGTCCTTCAGCATGCGCAACGCCTCGTCGGGCGTGGGCAGGTCGGCCGCGTAGGCGAGGCGCACGAGCGCCATCTCGGCCGCCGCCACTGGCCGCGAGGCGGCTTGAACCTCCGGGACCGCCTTGAGCAGGATCTGCCAGGCGCGCGACAGCGTGCGCACCGAGAGCCCCTGCGCGAAGGCCATGCCGCGCTGGCGCTCGATCTCGGTGAGCGAGGCGTCCTGCCCCGCGTCCGGCACGAGCTTGAGGCGGGTGACGAGATGGGTGAAGCCCGCGAGCTCCTGCATCACGGCGGCAGGATCCGCGCCCGCGTCGTACTGCCCGCGAAGCCCCGCGAAGGCGGCCGGCACGTCGCCGCGCATCACCGCCTCGAACAGGTCGACCACCTGCGCCCGGTCGGCGAGGCCGAGCATGTCGCGCACCGTGTCGAGTCCGACGCGCCCCGCGCCGTGCGCGATCGCCTGGTCGAGAAGCGAGAGCGAATCGCGCACGGAGCCCTCGGCGGCGCGCGCGATGGCGGAGAGCGCCTCCGGCTCCGCCGTCACGCTCTCCATCCCGCAGATCCGGTTCAGGTGCTCCACGAGCACCCCCGCCTCGACCCGGCGCAGGTCGAAGCGCTGGCAGCGCGACAGGATCGTGACGGGGACCTTGTGGATCTCGGTGGTGGCGAAGACGAACTTCGCGTGCGGCGGCGGCTCCTCCAGGGTTTTCAGGAAGGCGTTGAACGCCCCCGTGGAGAGCATGTGGACCTCGTCCACGATGTAGACCTTGTAGCGCGCTGAGACGGGGGCGTAGCGCACCGCGTCGTTGATCTGGCGCACGTTGTCGACGCCGTTGTTGGAGGCCGCATCGATCTCCATCACGTCGATGTGGCGGCCCTCGACGATGGCCTCGCAATGGAGGCCCATGTCGGGCATGTCGATGGTGGGCCCGCCGGTCCCGTCCCGGCGCTGGTAGTTGAGGCCGCGGGCCAGGATGCGGGCCGTGGTGGTCTTGCCCACGCCGCGCACGCCCGTCAGCATCCAGGCCTGGGGGATGCGCCCGGTCCGGAAGGCGTTGGACAGGGTGCGCACCATCGCCTCCTGCCCGATGAGATCGTCGAAGCTCCGCGGCCGGTACTTGCGCGCGAGCACGCGATATCCCGGGCCCGGCTCGGGCCTGGAGGGCGGGGGCGCGTCGAACCCGGCGAAGCCCGGCTCGTCGTCAGGGGGCAGGCCGCTCAGCTGATCGGTCATCGGGGCAATGTGACGGGTCGGGGCGCGGAATCAAGAGCGAAGGTTTTCGCGGAGCGGCTTCGCCGCGGCTTGTTGCGCTGGGTCCCGGATCGGCGCTCGCCTTCGGCTGCGCTTGTCCGGGAAAGCGGCGTCGAGGTTCTGGAGGCCCTTGCCGCCACCCTCGCCGCTGTCCTGGACAAGAGGAGCGCAGGCTTCAGCCGGAGCGGATCGCCGATCCGGGATCCAGCCCTTCACAGGGTGAGCCGCGCGGCGGCTCCGCATGTCGTGAGGTGGGAGGCTGGACAGAGACCCGCTCGGTCTCGTTAGGGCTGCTTCCTTCCGGACCTGACCCGGTTGGCGAGTGAAACGTCCCCCGCCAACCTCCCGGGCGCTATATGCGAGATGGGGACGGGAAAGGCAAGCGAGGCGGAGGTGGACGCCCGCCGCGCGGCCACTAATCTGCGCGGATGTCCTTCACCCTCGATTCGCGGCTTGCCGCCGACACGGTGCCGGTCGGCGATCTGCCGCTTTGCTCCGTCTTTCTCATGAACGACGCCCGCTTTCCCTGGCTCGTCCTGGTGCCGCGCCGGGAGGGGGTGAGCGAGCTGACCGACCTCGCGGAGGCGGACGCCGCGGCGCTCATGGACGAGATCCGGATCGCGACGCGGGTGATGCTGGCGCTCTCCAAACCCGACAAGGTGAATGTGGGCGCGCTCGGCAACATGGTGGCGCAGCTCCATGTCCACGTGGTCGGGCGCTTCCGGTCCGATCCCGCGTGGCCCGGGCCCGTCTGGGGCTTCGAGAGCCGCAAACCCTATCCCGACCATGCCCTCGCCGCGCTCAACGAGCGCGCAGGCGCCCTTTTCGCGGAGGCCTGAGCCATGCCCCGGCCGTTAGGCTTCATCCACAACCCCCTCGACCGGCAATCGGCGGAGCGCGCGAGCCTGCCGCTCGGGACGCTGAAGGCGGACCCCAACGCCCGCGCGGTGCTCATCGCCGGCGAGATCCCGATCTTCGCGCTCGATGATGCGGGCGCCGCCACGGCGCTCTTGCCCGTCGCCGCCCTGGAGCGGGCGGGGGCGCTGAAGGAGGAGGCGTTCCTCGGACTCCTTGAGGGGGCGCCCGTGCTCGCGGCGCTTGCCGCTCCCGAGGCGGCGGAGGGGTTCCGGGACGATCCGCGCTTCCTCGTCCAGGACCTGCGCTCGGTGGCGATCCAGGGCGTGGTCGGGCCGGACGAGCTCGGCATCCTGGCCGAGGCGAAGGCGCTGATGCACTGGCACGACCGGCACCGGTTCTGCGCCAATTGCGGCGCGCCCACCGCGCTCTCCTCCGGCGGCTTCCGGCGCGACTGCGCGGCCTGCGGCGTCCAGCACTTCCCCCGCACGGACCCCGTGGTGATCATGCTCATCGCGCGGGGCGACCGGATCCTGCTCGGCCGCCAGCCGCGCTTTCCGCCCGGCATGTTCTCGTGCCTCGCGGGCTTCGTGGAGCCCGGCGAGACGGTGGAAGCGGCGGTGCGGCGGGAGACCTTCGAGGAGGCGGGGGTGCGGGTCGGTGCCGTGCGCTACGCCGCCTCCCAGCCCTGGCCCTTCCCCATGTCCCTGATGATCGGCTGCATCGGGGAGGCGCTGACCGACGAGCTCGTCGTCGACGGCGAGGAGCTGGAGGAGGTGCGCTGGGTGCCCCGGGACGAGGTGGTGCTCATGATGGAGCGCCGGCACCCGGAGGGGATCACGGGGCCGAACTCCATCGCCATCGCGAACCATCTGGTGCGGGTCTGGCTGGAGGAGGCGAGCTGAGATCCCCCTCCCCCTTGCGGGGAGGGGTTAGGGGTGGGGGTCGGGACGCGAGAGGTCCCGGTCCAAGAAGGGCTGTACCGGCCTGCGTGCGCCCTTCCCGATGAAGAGCTCCGACTTTGCGACCCCCACCCCCAACCCCTCCCCGCAAGGGGGAGGGGAGTTATTCCGCCGCCTGCGTCATCGTCCGCCGGAACGGGTGGGCCGGGTAGACGCCGAGGACATCGATCTCGCGGGAGAAGAAGGCGAGCTCCTCCAGGGCGCGCTTCAGGGCGATGTCGTCGGGATGGCCGTCCACCTCGGCGTAGAACTGCGTCGCGACGAAGCGGCCGCCGAGCATGTAGGACTCGAGCTTCGTCATGTTGATGCCGTTGGTGGCGAAGCCCCCCATGGCCTTGTAGAGGGCGGCGGGCAGGTTGCGGACCTGGAACACGAAGCTCGTGACCAGGGGCTCCTCGGCGCGCGACGCCCAGCGCGGGGTCTTCGACAGGATGATGAAGCGCGTGGTATTGTCGGCCTCGTCGTGGACGTTCTCGGCGAGGATGTTCAGCCCGTAGACCCCCGCCGCGAGCCGGGGCGCGAGCGAGGCGCGGGTGAGGTCGCCCGATTCCGCCACCTCGCGGGCCGAGCCCGCCGTGTCGCCCGCCACCACCGCCTTGAGGCCGAGCCGGCGGATGATCTTGCGGCACTGGCCGAGCGCATGGACGTGGCTGTGCACGCTCCTCAGGCCTTCAAGCGTTGCGCCGGGCAGCGCCATGAGCTGGAAATGGATCGGCAGGAAGTGCTCGCCGATGATGTGCAGCCCCGAGGTCGGCAGCAGGTGGTGGATGTCGGCGACGCGGCCGGCGATCGAGTTCTCGATCGGGATCATGGCGAGCTCCGCCTCGCCGTCCTTCACCGCCGCGAAGGCGTCCTCGAAGGTGGGGCAGGGCAGGGGCTCGTAGCCCGGGCACGCCTCGTCGATGGCGATGTGCGAGTTGGCGCCGGGCTCGCCCTGGAACGAGATCTTTTTGGTCATGCGGGCCTCCGGGAGAGGATCGCGCGGGCGCGCTCCAGGTAATCGGGGGTATCGACGCCGAAGGGCACGTGGTCGACGACCGTCACGTCGATGCGCATCCCGTCCTCCAGGGCGCGCAGCTGCTCCAGCTTTTCCCGCCGCTCCAGGGGCGAGGGCGGCAGGCCGACGAAGCGGGCGAGCGCCCGGCGGCGGAAGGCGTAGAGGCCGACATGGTGGTAGAGCGGCCCCTCGCCATGGGGGGCGGTGGCACGGGTGAAGTAGAGGGCGCGCAGGCGCCCGGGGGTGATCTCGGAGCCCACCACCTTCACGACGTTCGGGTTGTCTCGCTCCTCCGGATCGGTGATCTCGCCCGCGAGCGTCGCGATCGACACGGCGGGGTCGGCGAGCGGCAGGATCGAGGCCGAGATGATGCGCGGGTCGATGGTGGGGAAGTCGCCCTGCACGTTCACGATCACGTTGTGGCGGCCTTCAGGGTCGAGGAGCTCGGCGGCTTCAAAGATGCGGTCGGAGCCCGAGGGGTGGTCGGCGCGGGTGAGCACGGCCCGCCCGCCCGCCGCCTCCACCGCAGCCGCGATCTCCGGCGCGTCGGTCGCCACCGCCACGGGCCCGATGCCCGCCTCGCAGGCGCGGCGCCAGACATGGACGATCATCGGCGCCCCCGCGATGTCCGCGAGGGGCTTGCCGGGCAGCCGCACGGCGGCCATGCGGGCGGGGATGAGGACGAGTGGGTCGGACATGCGGGCGCTCTAGCAGGCGCGCGCGGGGTTGTCACCGCGTTCCCCTCCCCCTTGCGGGGAGGGGTTAGGGGTGGGGGTCGGAAAGTCGGAGCTGGAGATCGGGAAGGGAGCACGCAGGCCGTTACAGCCGGGTTCTTCACGGACGGCGGGTGGCGTCCCGACCCCCACCCCCAGCCCCTCCCCGCAAGGGGGAGGAGGGCGCCTAGAACACGCACTCCCGGAACGCCGGCTCGACACTGCCGCCCCAGGGCCCGTGGAACCGGTCGAGCAGCACATGCGCCTGCGTCCGCCCGCTCTCCGCGATGGCGTCGAGCGGGTCGAGATACCCCGTCTCGTCGCGGCCCGCCTCGTCGCGCAGGCCCCGCGCCCGCAGGCCCTCGCGGGACAGGGCGAGCGTGTCGCGGGCGACATCACGGAGCGTGCGGCCGTGGATCGGCGTGTCGAGGGCAAGCCGGGGCACGTCGGCGCGCATCCGCTCGCGCTCCTCCGCGCTCCAGTCGCGCACGAGATCCCAGGCCGCGTCGAGGGCGGGGCCGTGATAGAGGAGCCCGACCCAGAAGGCGGAGAGCGCCGCGATCATGGCGGGCGGGCCCACATCCGCCCCGCGCATCTCGAGATAGCGCTTGAGCCGCACCTCGGGAAACACGGTGGAGACGTGGTTCGCCCAGTCCGAGCGGGTGGCGCGCTCGCCCGGCAGCGCCGCCAATCGTCCCGCGAGCAGGTCGCGGAAGCTCGCCCCGGCGACGTCGTGGTAGGTCTCGCCGCGCTTCACGAAATACATCGGCACGTCGAGCACCCAGTCGACATAGGCCTCGTAGCCGAAGCCCTCGGCGAAGGCCTCCGGGAACATGCCCGTGCGGTGGGGATCGGTGTCGCGCCAGATCTCGGAGCGCTGCGACAGGTTGCCGTTGGGCCGCCCGTCCGTGAAGGGCGAGTTGGCGAAGAGCGCGGTGGCGAGCGGCTGGAGGGCGAGCGACACCCGCAGCTTTCGCACCATGTCGGCCTCGGAGGCGAAGTCGAGGTTCACCTGCACGGTGGCGGTGCGCAGCATCATGTCGAGGCCCAAGCCGCCCACCTTCGGCATGTAGGCGCGCATGATGCGGTAGCGGCTCTTTGGCATCATCGGCGTCTGGGCGCGCGTCCAGAGCGGCGACATGCCGAGCGTCAGGAAACCCATGCCCAGCGGCTCAGCGGCGCGGCGGACGGACCTCAGATGCGCGTCGAGCTCGGCCGCGGTCTCGTGCAGGGTGGCGACGGGGGCGCCGGAGAGCTCGAACTGGCCTCCGGGCTCCAGCGAGATCGCCCCGCCGCCGCTCTCGTCGACGAGCCCGATGATGGCCTCGTGATCGTGGATCGGCGCCCAGCCGTCCTCCCGGCGCAGGTTCTCGAGCAGGGCCCGGATGCCGCGCTCGCCCTCGTACGGCACGGGCGAGGCGTCGGCGATGCGGAAGGGGACCTTCTCGTGCTCCGTGCCGAGCCGCCACTCGCCCGCCGGCTTCTCGCCTGCCGCCACCCAGGCGACCAATTCGTCGCGCGACTCGATCGGCGTCGAATCGGACACGTCCCGCGCCATGGGCAGCTTCCTCTCACAATATCGCGGCCGGGGCCGACCCTTCCGGAGCCGCGTTAGATAGGCCGGGCGCGAGCCGGCTGCAATCTGAGCCGTGCGTGCGGAAATGCAAGGGCGGCAGGGGCCTCCCCTCTCCCAAGGGGAGAGGG
>NZ_VUOA01000071.1:1468-2529 GCF_008386575.1 Salinarimonas soli | reverse complement strand
TGGGTCCCGGCCCGAGCGCGATATCGGTGAAGAGGGCATCCAGCACCGGCCCGGTCCGGATCAGGGCGCCGGCCTCGATCGCCGAGGCGGTCTCGACGACCTCGAACCCGGCCTGCTCCAGCGCTTCGCGAACCGGCTCGCGATAGAGCAGCTCATCCTCGACGACCAAAATACGCATGTGACGCTGTACGGAAACCGCTGGCTGAGAACGCAGGACTGGGAGGGGCAGGGCGAGGAATGTCCTGCTCTAGCGGCTCCGTTCAGGCAGTTCAACTCGCGTCACTGCAGATGCATGCCAGATACCTGCGGTTACCTTGAGGCGCGTATTCGCCTGGGCTCAGGGATGCAGCCGGCCACTGGTCACCTGGTGCGCGAGTCACGGAACCGGACAAGCCTGACCGAGATGGCCAAGGGTCACGCCGCCTTTACGCCCGAGAGGAAGGTTGCCACCTCTTGCCCCAGGCTGGTCGAGTGCTGCGCAAGCTCGCGCGCCGCGCCCAGGACCTGTGCGGCCGCAGCCCCCGTCTCCCCGGCGCCCTGCCTCACCTCTTGGATCGCCCCCGTGACCTGCTGCGTGCCCTGGGCCGCCTGCTGGACGTTGTGCGCGATCTCGCCCGTCGCGGCGCCCTGCTCCTCGACAGCGGCCGCTACCGCAGACGAGATCGCCGACATCTCGGCGATGATCTGCCCGATCTCCCGCACCGCTTTGACCGCCCCCTCCGTCGCGCTCTGGATGCTGGTGATCTGGGCCGAAATCTCCTCAGTGGCCTTCGTCGTCTGCCCAGCAAGCGCCTTCACCTCCGACGCGACCACTGCAAACCCACGCCCGGCCTCACCGGCTCGCGCCGCCTCAATGGTCGCGTTCAGCGCAAGCAGGTTCGTCTGGCTGGCGATGCTGTTGATCAACGCGACCACCTCGCCGATCCGCCCCGCATCGGCCGCCAGCGCCTGCACCGCTGCATCCGTGCCACGCGCCTTCTCGACCGCCCTGGACGCGATGCCGCTCGATTGAGCGACCTGAGAGGCGATCTCGCGCACAGAGATCGACAGCTCCTCCGTCG
>NZ_VUOA01000071.1:0-1445 GCF_008386575.1 Salinarimonas soli | reverse complement strand
CGAGACGCTGCGCCCGACGCACCTTGAGAGCGTCCTCCTCCTGCTGCCGGGCTGTCAGCACTTTGTTCTCAGCAAGCTTGAGCCGGAAGACCTCGATTGCTCCTGCCAGCTCGCCAACCTCGTCACCTCGCTCACGACAGGGCACGTCGATGTTCGTCTCACCGCCAGCCAAATAGGACGTTGTGTGTGTCATCGCGGTGAGCGGGCTCACGACCCGGCGTAAGACGATCCAGAACGCGGTCGCCGTGATCGCGAAGCCGAGCAGAAGGACGAGGCCGTCGATCACCAGCTCGCGCAGGCTGTCTTGCGCCATGGACCCCGCGAGTAGCGCGGTCTCACGCCCAACCGTCTCGCCTAAGCGCAGGATCCTGTCGATCGCTGCCGTGGAGGCGCTGACCCAACCTGCTCCATTCACCGGGTATGACATCCGCTCGTTGCCAGCCCGGTAGACCGCCTCGCGTAAAGGCTGGAACACCATGAACACGGCCTGACGCACGTCCTCAACGGAGCGCTTGACGCTCGCGGGTGCTGTCGGCTTAGCGGCGAAGGCCTCGACCAGTGACCAGGCAAGGTCAAACTGACCGCGAGCCCCCGCGAGCTGCTGCACCTGAGCGGGCGTCAGCGGTTCACCGCTCGCGATGATGCCGCCTAGGGCGGCACGTTCGCGGCCAGCAAACTCGCTCATCACCCAGACATAGTGCTTGATGCGCTGCAGATCCGACAACCGCGCCTCCGTTGCATCAGCCTCGAAGTCGGAGGCAAGACGCAACGCTTGGCTGACCTCGATGAGGCGGGTTACGCCGGGCACCCAGGCCGCAATTATATCGTTGGAGCGAGCCGACTTGGCTGCCACGAGTGCGCCATCAACGCTCTTGCGCAGCAGGGCGAAGCTACGTCGCGTATCGGTTAAGGCGGCGAGGTCAGCTTCCGACCGCCCATCGGCTCTCAAGGCGGCGAGTGCATTGTCCAATGCGGCATCCGCTTGAGCTCGGCGTTGATCGATCGCGGCACGGTCGTCGGCGTTGAGAGGGCCGGGCGCATTCAGGGCCGTATTGGTCCGCCCTCGTTCTACGGCGTAGTGACCGGCGGCCGAGAGTAGAAGATCGGCAGTCGCATTAGATTTCTCTACTACTTGCGCGACGTGCCGTCCTTGTAGTGCGTCCTTTGCCAAGTATGCGCCGAGGCCCACGACTACCAGAGCGAGCGCACCGATAGTTGCACCGAGAACCGTTCTAAGCGACAGCTTGTTGAACACGGGATTGCACTCCGATCGGCTAACACAACTCGGGGCTAGACGACGGGAATATGATGCTTAACCAGCTAACAAGTTGATAAGCTTGGGATCACGCTACGACATTTGTCGCCGGTGGGAAGTAAGCTGCTATCGGAACTGGCCGGCCGAGGAAGGCGGTAGTCACAAGCGCGCTTGACCCCCTGGGTACCTG
>NZ_VUOA01000070.1 GCF_008386575.1 Salinarimonas soli | reverse complement strand
ATCGCGCTCGGGCCGGGACCCACGGGCTGGGACGTTGCCCAGGCGTTTCGCCTGCGCTACCGCACGGCGCCGATCGTCTATGCCAGCGCCTACGTGCCGGGAGAGAACCGCTCGCTGCGGGGCAGCCTGCTGTTCCCTAAGCCCTACCGTGCCTCCCAGCTCGTCGAGGTCCTGCGCACCCTGCTCCTGCCCGCCCCCCTGGTACCGAGCGCCCCCTTAGGTGGGCTCACGCGCGTGACCTACATGAGCCGGGCCACGAGCCTGATGCAGCATCCGTCGCCGGAGATAGCGCGTGCCAGGCTCGAGGCCGAGGCCCAGCAGCACAACAAGCGGCTCGGCATCACGGGCGCCCTCTTGGCGAGCCCGGACTGGTTCGTCCAAACGCTCGAAGGCTGCCACGCGGCGGTGATGGAGACCCTGGGCCGTATCAGCCGCGATCGCCGCAACACCGATCTTCGCGTGTTCGCGATCGAAAGCGGGGGCCAGCGGCTGTTCGCGGGCTGGTGGATGCACGTGGCCACGTTCGAGGAGATCGACCCCAGCCTCGCGGCCGCGTGCATCGGGGCGTTCGGCCGCCCTGGACGCGGCGAGGCCTGCACCCTGAACGAGGCGCTGCTCGCGTCCTTGCAGGCCGCTGCGTAGCTCGACCAGCCCGCCGTCGGGCCGGCACCGCAGCGGTCGCAATGAACAGCGTTCAAGCCCTAGGAGGGACGATCGCGTCGGCCGGTATTATTGGGTGCCGATCTGGCCCTTGATCTGGGCGAACGTGGCCCTGTTCAGCACACGCTTGGCCAGGAGATCCTCCGCCGAGCGGTAGGGCCGCCCAGCCACGATGGCCCGGCCGATCATCCCACCCCCGAGCCCATTGAGCTCAGCCACCGACGCCGTGTTCAGATCAACCCGACCCCGCGGAGCCGGCGCCGCAGGAGCAGCGTCCGCCGCCTCAAGCCGGGCGAACGCGACCGGCACGGCCGGCACCACGGGCTCTACGGCTACGGCTCGGGCGGGGGTGAGAGGCGCCAGATCGGAGGCCTGAGCGGGCACGTCCTGCCAGACATGCGGCTTCTTGGGCGCAGCTGGAGCCGGTTCAGCCATGGTGGCCACAGCAGGACGCTGAGACGCTCCCATGATGGCGCCCTGGTACACCACACGAGGGCTGCCCGTCGTCACTGGCGCATCCGGCACAGGCGCGGTCGCCGCCTTGGTGCTGGGGGCTGCCACGGCATCGCGCGGAGGTGTGTACTGCCAGACGGCGATCGCAAGACCCGCCACCCACACGACACCGCACGCACGAACAACGCTCTTGAACCCACTCATCTCAGACCCCAGCGAATCTTGTTCCCTAATTGCTAGTTAACAATTCATTGGCGCGCAATTGTAATGTCTGGGCCGGAACCCCGATTG
>NZ_VUOA01000007.1 GCF_008386575.1 Salinarimonas soli | reverse complement strand
GGCGCAGGTTGGCGGCGTTGCGGGCCATGAGCGTCGACCAGGTCTCGACCACGAAGGCCACCTTGGTCCGGCAGCGCTCGCGCCAGCCCTCCAGCCGCTCAACCTCGGCAAGCCCCGGCATGAACTGGCAGGTCCAGAGCAGGAGGTCGTAGTCGCGGGTGAGGCGGGTGGGCTGCATGATGGGGGCCGCGGGGCGGCCCAGGCCCGCGCGCAGGCGGGTGATGCCGCGGCGGACGATCTCCTGGGCGAGGTAGGCGTTGCTGGCGGGGCCTGCCCGGAAGGCGGGGGTGGCCTCGGGGGCCATGAGGTCGGCGCCCTCGCAGGCCGCCACCACGGAGCAGAACTCGTAAGCCTGGGCCGAGAACGGGTACTTGAGCGTGTTGTAGTTGGAGGCCACCAGGACACGGCGCTCTTGGGTCATCCAGGCATCTCGACGGTCGTTGGCCGCGGCGGGCATCGCGGCATCGGGGGCGGTCGGGGCGAGCAATTCGCCCCAGATCATGGGACACGGTCCGGTCGAGGGCTCGGCCGGTCGCCCATTGAGGCGGGCCGGGCTTAAGGTCCCGTTCGCTCCGCCAAGTCAAGCGCCCTGCGGGCCGCCGGTTCGGCGCGGGGCGCTTGGGATCAATGCTTATGGTTAAAATCTCGCCACAATTCCGCCCGGTCGCGCCGCCACTCCTCCCCTGCCGGCGCAGTGTGTAGCCTCCCCGCCGGCCCCGATCAGCCGCTCCTCCAGACATGGATCCTGATGCATGGCCTCGGCCCCAGCCCCCGAGCAGGCAGCGCTCGACACCCCCATGCGATCGGCCCTCGCGGCCTGCCGCCCCGCCCTGGTGGGCGTCGCGGTCTTCTCGGGGGTGACGAACATCCTCAGCCTCACGGGCTCGCTGTACATGCTCCAGGTCTATGACCGGGTGCTGCCGAGCAAGAGCGTGGCGACGCTGATCGGCCTGTCGATCATCGCGGTCTCGGCCTACCTGCTCCAGGGCGCCCTCGAATCGATCCGCATGCGCATGCTCGCGCGGATCGGGGCGAGCTTCGATTCCCACCTGTCCCCGCGGGTGTACGAGACGCTCTCGTTCTTCCCGATCTACGGGGTGCGCTCGGGCGTGACGACGCAAGGGCTGCGCGACCTCGACCAGGTGCGCAACTTCCTCTCGGGCCTGGGGCCGACGGCCCTCATCGACATGCCCTGGATGCCGCTCTTCGTGGCCTTCTGCTTCCTGCTGCATCCCCTCATCGGCCTGCTCACCCTCGCGGGCGGCCTCGTGATCATCGGCCTTGCGCTCCTCACGGAGGTGCGCAGCCGCCAGCCCGCCAAGGCGGCCACGGCGAGCGGCGCGGCGCGCCACACCATCGTCGAGGCGACGCTGCGCAACGCCGAGGTGCTGCGCTCCATGGGCATGAACCGGACCTTCGGCCAGCGCTTCGCCGTCACCAACAAGCGCCACGTGGACGACGGGCTCGCCGCCGCGGACGTCGCCGGAACGGTCGGCTCGGCCGCGAAGATCTTCCGCGCCATCCTCCAGTCCGCGGTGCTGGCGCTCGGCGCCTACCTCGCGATCAATCACGAGATGTCCCCCGGCGGCATGGTCGCGGCCTCGATCCTCACCGCCCGCGCGCTCGCTCCCGTCGAGATGGCCGTGGCGCACTGGAAGGGATTCGTCTCCGCGCGGCAGAGCTACGAGCGCCTCAGCCGGACGCTCGCGGTGCTCGGTCCGACCGAGGACCGCCTGGCCCTGCCGCGCCCGCGCGACCGGCTCACCGTCACGGAGCTTGCGGTCGCGGCGCCGGGCCAGCCCCGGGTGATCCTGCAGAACGTCTCGTTCCAGCTCAACGCCGGCCAGGGGCTCGGCATCATCGGGCCCTCCGCGTCGGGCAAGTCGACCCTCGCGCGGGCGCTGATCGGGGTCTGGTCGCCCGCCCGCGGCCACGTGCGGCTCGACGGCGCCTCCCTCGACCAGTGGGACCCCAACGCCCTGAGCCGCCACATCGGCTACCTGCCGCAGGACATCGAGCTGTTCGACGGCACGATCGCGGAGAACATCGCCCGCTTCGAGCCCGACGCCACGCCCGAGGCCGTGATCAAGGCCGCGCAGGACGCGGGCGCCCACGAGATGATCCTCGCGCTTCCCGGAGGCTACGAGACGCCGGTCGGGGCCGCCGGGATCGCCCTGTCGGGCGGCCAGCGCCAGCGCGTCGCGCTCGCCCGCGCCCTCTACAGCGAGCCCTTCCTCGTGGTGCTCGACGAGCCGAACTCTAACCTCGACACCGCGGGCGAGGACGCCCTGGTGCGGGCGATCCAGGCCATCCGGGGCTGGGGCGGCATCGCGATCATCGTGACTCACCGGGCGACCGCGCTCGCCGGGGTGGACCAGGTCGCCCTCATGGCCGACGGCCAGATCCGGGTCATGGGGCGGCGCGACGAGGTCCTCCAGGCGATCCTGCGGCAGAACGGGGCGCCCACCCTCAAGGCGGCTGCCGTGGGCTAGGGCCCGCGAACCGAGACGAGACGCGCGACGAAACGGGACGCAGGCCCCCGCCCCGGGCGGGAGCCGCCTTCGAGCCACGACGCCGCCCGGCACCGCTCACGCGGATCGCCCGGCCGGACAGCATCAAGGAACCAGCCATGCACGGCGCAAACCGCCCGAACCAAGAGGGGCCCCGGCCCGCCCTCCTCACCGGGGGCGTGAGGACGAGCCTGTCCCGGCTGCCGGTGGTGCCGGCCCGGCGCGCCCTCCAGGGCGCACGCTGGCTGCGCACCGTCTCGACGGACCTGATGCGGGACAGGCCCGAGATCGGGCGGGCCGCGCGCTGGGCGGGCCGGCACGGCGTCGCGGCGCTTGGCGCGCTGCCCGGGGACCTGCGCACCCTGTGCGCGCCGTCCCGCGCGGAGGACGGCTACGAGGCGGGCCTGCGCTGGCTCTGGCTGCGCGGCCTCGCTCTCCTCGCGGTCTTCGTCGCCACGGTCGGCCTGTGGCTGCTCACGGCGAACCTCTCCAGCGCCGTCGTGGCGCCGGGCCAGTTCGTCGTCGAGGGTTACGGCAAGAAGATCCAGCATCCGAGCGGCGGCGTGGTGCGCGACATCTATGTGCGCGAGGGGCAGAAGGTGCAGGAGGGCGACGTTCTCTTGCGCCTCGACGAGACCATCACCCGCGCTAACCTCCAGGTTCTCGTCAAGCAGCTCGACGAGCTTGTCGTGCGCCGCGCCCGCCTCGTGGCCGAGCGCGACGGCTCCCGCGACATGGTCGTCCCGACCGAGCTGGATGATCGCCTCGCCGAGCCCGCGGTCGACCAGCTGCTGCGCGCCGAGCGCCACTTCTTCCAGATGCGCCTCACGATCCGCGAGGGCCAGCGCGCCCAGCTCTCCAAGCGCATCGTGCAGGCCCAGGACGAGGTGCGCGGCCTGCGCTCCCAGGAGGATGCCAAGAACCGCGAGCTCGACATCGTCGGCCGCGAGCTCGAGGGCGTGCGGGACCTCTACCGCAAGAGCCTGATCCAGGTCGCCCGCCTCAACGCCCTGGAGCGCGAGGCGGCGAGCCTCGAGGGTCAGCGCGGCCAGCTCGTCGCCTCCATCGCGCAGACCGAGGGCAAGATCGCCGAGCTTGAGCTCCAGATCCTGCAGATCGACCAGGACGTGCGCACCGAGGCGCAGAAGGAGCTGGGCGAGATCCGCGGCCGCGTGGCCGAGCTCACCGAGCGGCGCATCGCCGCCGACGACCAGCTGCGGCGCATCGAGATCCGCGCGCCCGTCTCAGGGTTCGTCCACCAGCTCGCCACCCATACGGTGGGCGGCGTCGTGAACGCGGCCGAGCCGCTGATGCTCATCGTCCCGACCTCCGACCAGCTCGTGCTGGAGGGCAAGGTCCTCCCCAAGGACCGCGACCTGCTCCATATGGGCCAGCCGGCGAACGTGCGCGTCACCGCCTTCAACCAGCGCACGACGCCCGAGCTCAAGGGCGAGCTCTCCCACATCTCGCCCGACGTGGTGCGCGACAGCCAGACCAGCGAGTCCTATTACCGGGTCCGGGTGTCGATCCCCGCCGCCGAGCTCAAGCGCCTCGCCGGCGCCGAGGTGGTCGCGGGCATGCAGGCCGAGATGTTCATCCAGGTCGCCTCGCGCACGCCGATGCAATATCTCACGAAGCCGCTCACCGACCAGATCGCCCGCGCCTTCAAGGAGCGGTGACGCGCCGCCGGCGGGGTCCGCCTGAACCGTGAACCGCCGCCCGCAGGCCCGGGCGGCGGGAGCTTGCGCCGGAGCTTTGGCCTGGATTGCGGAGCAGGCTCCCACGAAAGCCGGGTTGGGTGCCCGCCCCGCGCGGGCTAAAGTCGCCGCATGCGCATCGCCGTCCTGTCCGACATCCATGCCAATCGCGAAGCGCTCGACGCCTGCCTCGATCATGCCGGGCGGGCAGGGGCGGAGCGCTTCGCGCATCTGGGCGACTACGTCGGCTACGGCGCCGATCCCGGCCCGGTGCTCGACGTCGTGCGCGATCACGTGGCGCGGGGCGCGGTAGCGCTGCGGGGCAACCATGACGAGGCGGCCGCGGGCGGCGAGGTCTCGATGAACGGGATGGCGCGCGCCGCCATCGCCTGGACGCGGGCGCGCCTCGACGACGGGCAGCGCGGCTTCCTCGCCGCTCTCCCCTACGCCGCCGAGGAGGCCGGCACGCTCCTCGTCCATGCCAATGGGTGGGCGCCCTCCGATTGGGGCTACGTCACGTGCTGCGTCGAGGCCGAGCGCAGCCTTGCCCGCACCGCGGCGCGGGTGACGCTCTGCGGGCATCTGCACGTGCCGGGCCTCTACCATCAGGCCCCGGGCCGCCCGGCGGCGGCGTTCGTGCCCGTGCCGGGCGAGCCCGTCCCGCTCATGGCCTCGCGCCGCTGGCTTGCCGTGATCCCCGCGGTCGGCCAGCCCCGGGACGGGGATCCGCGCGCGGGCTACGCGCTCCTCGACACCGAGCGGGGCACCTTGACCGTTCATCGCGTCGCCTACGACGTCGAGGCCGCGGCCGCCAAGATCGTCGCGGCGGGCCTGCCCCGGCGTCTCGCCGAGCGCCTCGCGCAGGGACGCTGAGCCGATGCGCCCCGTCTTCCACGCCGGCATGGACGTCGACGGCTTCCATCTGGAGGAGGCCCTGCACGAGGGCGGCATGGCGATGATCTGGCGGGTGACCCGGGCGGGCGACCCGGCGCCGCTCGCCCTCAAGACGCCCCTGATCCGCGACAGCGACGACCCGACGCCGATCGTCGGCTTCGAGGTCGAGCAGATGATCCTGCCGCGCCTGTCGGGCCCGCACGTGCCCCGCTTCGAGGCGGCGGGCCTGTTCGAGGGCTATCCTTACGTGGTCATGGAGCTCATCCAGGGCACGAGCCTGAAAAGCCGGCTGGAGGCCCTGCCCCTCGCTCCCGATGAGGTGGCGGGGATCGGCGCGCGCGTCGCCACCGCGCTCCACGACATCCACCGCCAGCACGTCGCCCATCTCGACGTGAAGCCCTCCAACGTCATGCTGCGCGAGACGGGCGAGGCCGTGATGGTGGATTTCGGGCTCTCGCGGCACGACCTTCTGCCCGACCTCCTGGCCGAGGAGTTCCGGCTGCCCTTCGGCACCGCGCCCTACATGGCCCCCGAGCAGGTGCTGCGCGACCGCAACGAGCCCCGCAGCGACCTCTTCGCGCTCGGCGTCATGCTCTACTACTTCCTCACGGGCGTGCGCCCCTTCGGCATCCCCCACGGCCGGCGGGCCCTGCGGCGGCGCCTGTGGCAGGAGCCCGTACCGCCCCGGGCGCTGCGCCCCGACTGCCCGCCCTGGCTCCAGGAGATCGTCCTGCGCTGCCTCGAGGTCGAGCCCGAGCGGCGCCATGCCAGCGCCGCGCAACTCGCCTTCGACCTCGGCCATCCCGAGGCGGTGGTCCTCACCGAGCGGGCGGGGCGCATGAACCGCGCGCCGCTGGGCGCCACGCTCCGGCGCTGGGCGAAGGCCATCGGGGCCGAGCCGCGCCCGGCCGGCACCCGCCCGGTGGCCGACGCCCTGGAGCAGGCGCCCTTCGTCGCCGTCGCCGTGGACCTCGCGCCGGGGTCGGAGCGCCTCGCCGAGACGATCCGGCTCGCGGTGCGGCGGATCCTGGAGATCGCGCCGGGCTCGCGGCTCGCCTGCCTGCACGTCCTCAAGACCTCGCGGGTCGCCGTGGACCTCATGGAGGACGCGCAGGGGCGCAACCTCCACCTCCAGCGCCTCGTGGAGCTCAAGGCCTGGGCCCATCCCCTCAAGCCCCTCTCGGCCCGCATCACCCACCAGGTGCTGGAGGCGCCCGACCCTGCGACGGCCCTCGTCGACTATGCCCGCGAGAACCATGTCGACCACATCGTCATGGGGGCCCGCGCCTCGTCGGCGGTGCGGCGCTACCTTGGCAGCGTCTCGTCTCAGGTGGTGGCCGAGGCGCCCTGCTCGGTCACCGTGGTGCGGGTGCCGGAGGGCGGGCGCAGCCGCTTCGAGCGCGGCGAGGAGGCGTGACGGCCGGCGCCTAATGCGCCTGCGCCACCTTCATCGCCTCGGCCCGAATCTCCTCCGTGAGGCGGGCTTTCAGCGCTACGAAATCGGGGCTCGTCTTCATCGTGTAGTGGCGCGGATGGGGGAGATCCACGGGGAGGTCGGCCTTGATGCGGCCGGGGCGGGCAGACATCACCACCACGCGGGAGGCCATGAAGATCGCCTCCTCGATGTCGTGGGTGACGAAGAGCACTGTTTTCCGCTCGCGCTCCCAGATGCCGAGCAGGAGCTCCTGCATCAGGGCGCGAGTCTGGTTGTCGAGGGCGCCGAAGGGCTCGTCGAGGAGCAGGATCTGGGGATCGTTGGCGAGCGCCCGGGCGATGGCGGTGCGCTGCTGCATGCCGCCCGAGAGCTGCTTGGGAAAATGGTTCGCGAAGTCGCGCAGGCCCACCCGCTCCAGATAGGCCGCCACGATCTCCCGGCGCCGGCCTTCCGGCACGCCCCGCTCGCGCAGGCCGTAAGCGACGTTCTGCGAGACCGTGAGCCAGGGAAACAGCGTGTAGGACTGGAACACCATGCCCCGGTCGGCGCCGGGGCCGCGCACCTCGCGCCCGTCGAGGAGCACGCGGCCCCCGCTCGGCCTGTCGAGCCCCGCCACGATGCGCAGAAGCGTCGACTTCCCGCAGCCGGAGGGGCCGAGGATGGTGATGAAGTCGTTTTGCGCCACGCCCAGCGTGGTCGGCTCCACCGCCTGGACCGGCACGCCCCCGCGCACGGCGGGAAAGACCCGGGAGACGGAGTCGATGAGGAGCTTGTGGATCATGGCTTCGCCCTCCTCTCCCCGCCATGCGGGGAGAGGGCTTCAGGCCCCCTCGCCCGGGCCTGAAGCGAGCGCGGTAGCGCGAAGGTGAGGGGGCTTGGACGCGTGCGCTCCATCCTGAGAGTTCCCTTCACCCTCGCGGCTCCGCCGCTTGCTCCGGCTGCCGGCCCGCAGCCGGAGCCCTCTCCCNNCTCCCCGCCCGCGGGGAGAGGCGGTGGCCGTCCCGTCGCTCACGCGAGCCTCCATGGGAACAGCGTCCGGTTCAGCGCCTTGAAGGCGAAGTCGGAGATCAGGCCGATGAGGCCGATGACGATGATGCCGAAGATGATCTGGCCCGTGGCGAGCAGCGCCTGGCTCTCGATGATCATGTGCCCAATTCCCGACGAGGAGCCGATGAACTCCGCCACGATCACGTAGGTCCAGGCCCAGCCGAGCACGAGGCGCAGGATCTCGGCGATCTCGGGCGCGTTGGCGGGCACGAGCACCCGGCGCACCACGCTCATGTCGGAGGCCCCCAGCGTGTAGGCCGCCTCCACGAGGTCGCGCCGGGTCTGGCCCACCGCCACCGCGATCATGAGGACGAGCTGGAAGAACGAGCCGATGAAGATCACCAGGAGCTTTTGCGTCTCGCCGATGCCGGCCCACAGGATGAGAAGCGGCACGAAGGCGGAGGCCGGCAGGTAGCGTGCGAACGACACGAAGGGCTCGACGAAGGCCTCCACGGACTTGTAGGCCCCCATGACGATGCCGAGCGGCACCGCGAGCAGCGCCGCGAGCACGAAGCCACCCACCACCCGCCAGACCGTCACCGCGATGTCGATGTGGAACTCGAACCGGGTGAGCAGCACCCAGCCGTCCTGGAGCATGGTGAGGGGATCGGCGAGGAAGGTGCGCGAGACGTAGCCGCCGAAGGTCGCCCACGCCCAAGCGGCGACGAACAGCACGAAGAACGCCGTCCCGAGGAGGAGGCGGGTGCCTTGCGAGACGGGTTCGAGGGGACGGGGCATGGCTACACGCGGGAAAACCCCTCTCCCCGCTGGGCGGGGAGAGGGCGGCGCCGGCGGATCGGCCGGCGACGCGAGCGAACGAAGTGAGCGGGGGTGAGGGGGGCTGGACGCGATCGCTCGACCGTCCAGGCCCCCTCACCTTCGGGCTACCGCCCTCGCTTCAGGCCCCGGCAAGGAGGCCTGAAGCCCTCTCCCCGCATGGCGGGGGAAGGAGAGCTGTCGTCACTGGATGAAGCGGGTGTCCGCCAGCGACTTGATGTCGGGCTTCTGGCGGATGACGCCGATCTCGAGGAGCAGGTCGGCGGCCTCGTTGGAGAAGGCTTCCCAGTCGCCGGCGAAGAACGCCTTGTTGGCCGCCCGGTCCTGCCAGCGCAGGAACTTCGCCGAGGCCCCGAACTGCTCGCCCGTCTGCTTCACGTCGGCGCCCATGATCTCGTAGGCCTTAGCCTGCTCCTTAGCGATCATGTCGACCGCCTCGAAATAGGAATCGGCGAGCGCCTTGGCGGCCTTCGGGTTCTCCTCCAGGAACTTCGGCGTGCAGCCGAAGGTGTCCATGACCATGGGGTAGTCGAGGGTGGTGGCGATGATCTTGCCCGCCTGGGGCGCCCCGCGCACCGAGGAGAGATAGGGCTCGTAGGTCATGGCGGCGTCGTTCTGGCCGGCGATGAAGGCCTGGGCGGCGGGGCCGGGCTCCAGGTTCACGACCCGCACGTCCTTCACCGACAGGCCGTTCCTCTTCAGGAACCAGGCGAGGGTGAAATAGGGCGCAGTGCCCGGCGCCGAGGCCGCCACGGTCTTGCCTTTGAGGTCCTTGATCGAGGCGACGTCGTTGCGCACCACCATGCCGTCGGCCCCGTAGGACTTGTCGAGCTGGAAGATTTGGCGGGTCGAGACGCCGTTGGCGTTCCACGCCACCCAGGTCTCCACCGTGGTGGCGGCGCACTGGATGTCGCCCGACGCGATGGCGAGATGGCGGCTCGCCTGCGGGATCTTCTTCATGGTGACGTCGAGGCCGTTCTTCTTGAAGATGCCGGCCTCCTTGGCGAGCGTCAGGGGTGCGAAGCCCGTCCAGCCCGAGATGCCGATCCCGACCTTGGTCTCCTGCGCCGCGGCGGCGGCCGCCGTGCCCAGCAGGGCGACGACGCCCAGACCCAACGCTCTCAACGCTCTCATCCCACGCTCCCCTGGCTCTTGATGGCAGGGGCATCGCAGCACGGCCGTAGACGGGTGTCAAATGTCTAGACATAAGCACCGCGGCCGTCGCGGAGCTCAGGCAGGAGAAGCCGCATCCGATCGGCTGGCGACTTTTCCGGCCGGGACACCGCCGTCACCCCCCAGCCCAATCCTCCCCCGCAAGGGGGGAGGGAGCCCGGCGGCGCAACATCTGGAGAGGGGCGCGCTCACGCTCCCTTGGAGCGAGGGTGGAGGCGGACCACCTCGGCGCTCTTGGCCGTGACGGGGCCGATCTCGCGCTCGATCGCCTCCTCGAGCTTTCGCCCGGTGATCGGCTTCACCACGAGGGGGAACTCGCCGTCGTGGTCGCCGAGCGCCCTGGGATTGCCGGTGATGAGCACCACGGGCATCCCTGGGCGGCGGGCCCGGACGGCCTGGGCGAGCTCCACGCCGGAGAGCCCGCCGGGCATGGTGACGTCGGAGAGCACGAGGTCCACGGGCCGGCGCTCGATGGCGTCGAGCGCCTCCTCGGCGCCGGTCGCGACCTCGACCCGGTACCCGCGTTGCGCCAGCACCGCCTTCACGGCGTCGGCCACGTCCACGTCGTCGTCGACGAGGAGCACCGTTCCGCGCCGGTCGGGCAGCGCCTCGTCCTCGATGGGCTCGTCGAGGCCCGGCGCGCCGATGCGCGCCTCGACCCTGGCGCGGGGGATGTAGAGCGACACGGTGGTGCCCTCGCCCGGGGCGCTGTCGAACAGGAGCACGCCGCCCGCGCCCGTCACGAGGCCGTAGACCTGGGACAGCCCGAGCCCCGTGCCCTTGCCGGCGGGCTTCGTGGTGAAGAAGGGCTCGATCACCTTGTCGATGTGCTCGGGCGCGATGCCGACGCCCGTGTCGATCGCCCGGATCTCCACGCAATCCCCGGCAAGGCGCGGGTCGACGAGGCGGGCCTCGCCCGCCTTCACGTTGCGGGCCCCGATCACGATGGTGCCGCCGTCGGGCATGGCGTCCCGGGCATTGACCACGAGGTTGACGAGGGCCGCCTCGAAATGGCTCGCGTCGATCTCGATGGGCCACAGGTCGGACGCGACGTCGAGCTTGAGCTCCACGGAATCGCCCAGAAGCGAGCGGTCGAGGAGCGCCGTGATGGAGACGAGCGCCTCCTCCAGGTCGATCACGGTGGGCTGCGCCTCGTCGTTGCGGGCGAAGGCGAGGAGCTTCGTGATGAGTTCGGCGCACCGGTCCGCCGCCACGGCCGCCGAGAGCAGGCCCTTGCTCACGGCGGGCTCGTTCTTGAGTCGGCGCAGCGCGGTGTCGATCTGGGCCGAGATCACCTGGAGCTTGTTGTTGAGGTCGTGGGCGAGACCGCCCGTGAGGCGGCCGATGGCCTCCATCTTCTGGGCCTGGTGGAGCTGGAGCTCCGCCCGGCGGCGCTCCGCCGCCTCCTGGCGCAGGGCCTCCGTCCGCTCCTCGACCCGCCGCTCGAGGTCGGCGTTGAGCTGGGCGAGGGCGATCTGCGCCTCCATACGGGCCGTGACGTCGAAGGCGATGCCGCGCATCCGGATGGGCTTGCCGGACGCATCGCGCACGATCTCGCCCCGCTCAACGATCCAGTGCACGCCCCCGTCGGGCCACACCACGCGGAACTGGCTGTCGTAGGACGCCTGGCTCGATAGCGCCGCGTCGAGCGCGGCGCGCACCTGCTCGCGGTCGTCCGGGTGGACGATGCGCATGAAGAGCGCCTGGCTCGGCTTCTCGTCGCCCCAGTCCCCGATCACCGAGCGCCAGGCGCCGAGCCAGGTCGCGTCGCCCGTGGCGAGGTCGACGTCCCAGCTGGAGATGCGGCCGGCCTCCTGCGCGAGGCGGAGGCGCTCCTCGCTCTGGCGCAGGGCCTCCTCGGCTTCGTAGCGCCGGCTGAGGTCGACGACGGAGCCCACATGCCCCAGCACCTCGCCGTTCTCGCCCAGGCGCGGGGCGGATGAGTCGAGCACGTAGGCATAGGTTCCGTCGGCCCGGCGCAGCCTGTATTCGAGGGTGCGGGCGATGTTGCCCGCATTGTGGACCCCGATCGCCGCCTCGATGCGGGGGCGGTCCTCCGGATGCACGGCCTCGAGCCAGCCGAAGCCCAGGCCCGTGCCGGGCGCCATGCCCGTGAGATCGTACCAAGCCCGGTTGACGTAGGACGACCCGCGCTCCGCATCGGCCACCCACACGCCCACCGGCGCGCTATCGGCCATGGTGCGGAACATGGCCTCGCGCTCCCGCAGCTCCGCTCCGGCCTGATGCAGCGCCGCCTCCACCTGCCCGACCTCCGCGACATCGCCGCTCACGCGCGGCGCCGGATCCCCCCGAAGGATCGCGCCCGCTCCTTGCGAGAGGCGCTCCACCGAGCGGGACAGGCGGCCCGAGAGGGCGAAGGCGGCAAGGAGCGCCACGCCGATGAGGACGGCCGAGGCCGCGCCGAGCACCGCGAGCGCCCGCAGGAGCCCCGCCCGGGCGAGGCTCGCGGGCACGCTCGTCGCGACGAGCCAGCCGGTGCGGCCGGCGGGGCTGAAGCCGACGATGGTCCGCTCGCCCGCGGCATCCCGGCAGCGCCAGAGGCCCTGGCCCCCCGTGCGGGCCGCCGCCAGAAGGTCGGCCGGCAGCGCCTGGCCCACGGCCGCGTTGCGCCAGGGCGCGGTGGCAAGCGTCACCCCTTTGCCGTCGACGAGCCGGGCCGACCAGCCCTCGCGCGGATGCTCGCCGGTGAGGAGGCCGCCCAGGCGCCTCACCCCGGCCGCGGCGCTCAGGAAATAGCGGATCTCCCCGTCGCGGATCACGGGGAGCACCACGGCGAAATAGGGCTCGTCCGTGGCCACGCCCCGGTAGAGCGGGGAGACCACGGCGGCGCGGCGCCGGCCGGCTTCGGCATCCACCTCGGCAAGGCTCGTGCGCTCGGGCAGACGGTCGCCCCAGGGCACGGCGGTGTTGGCGAGCTGGCGGCTCGCCGGATCGCGCAGCGTCAGGATCACGCCCTCCTGCCGCGCGACCCCGGCGGCCTGGGCGAAGAACGCCCCGACGTCGCCCGCCTGGAGCGTCGGCGAGGTGGCGAGCACCCGCAGGGCCATCTCGATGGCCGCGACCTCGCGTTCTACGGTGGCGCCGAGATCCCGGGCCGCTTCGGCGACGGACTGCTCGTAGGCCTCCCGCTCGGCCCTCACGAGCCAGGCGGTGAGGCCCCCGGCGAGGAGCAGGACCGGCGCCAGGACGGCGACGACGAGAACCAGCAGATGGTGGCGGATCGAGTGTCTGCGCACGCGCGTCATGGGCCCTGCCGCATCGAATCGATGGACACCATAGCGCACGGATGCGGCAATGCCCCGTTCGCGACGGAGCCGAAGGGTCGTCACCCCGCGCCCGCGGGGCGCTCCTCGCCCCGGACTAGCAGGCGCGGCTGATGGAATCCTTAACTCACGTTAGGGCATCCCGGTCACGCCGGCCTATCCGAGGTTCAGCTCCCGGAAGAAGTCGTTGCCCTTGTCGTCGGTGACGATGAAGGCGGGGAAGTTCTCCACCTCGATGCGCCAGATCGCCTCCATGCCGAGCTCCGGGTACTCCACCACCTCGACCTTGCGGATGCAGTCCTGGGCAAGGCGCGCCGCGGGGCCGCCGACCGAGCCCAAATAGAAGCCGCCGTGCTTCTGGCAGGCCTGGCGCACCGTGTCGGAGCGGTTGCCCTTGGCAAGCGAGATCATGGAGCCGCCGGCCGCCTGGAAGGAGTCGACATACGAGTCCATGCGGCCTGCCGTGGTGGGGCCGAAGGAGCCCGAGGCGAAGCCCTCGGGGGTCTTGGCGGGGCCGGCGTAATAGATCGGATGGTTGCGGAAATAGTCCGGCATCGGCTCGCCCCGCTCCAGCCGCTCGCGGATCTTGGCATGCGCGAGGTCGCGGGCCACGATCACGGGGCCGGTGAGGGAGAGCCGGGTGCGGATCGGATGCCGGGTGAGCTCGCCCAGGATCTCGGGCATGGGGCGGGTGAGGTCGATGTTCACCACGTCGCCGCCGAGCTGCGCCTCGTCGACCTCGGGGAGGTACTGGGCGGGGTTGGTCTCGAGCTGCTCCAGGTAGATCCCGTCGCGGGTGATCTTGGCCAGCGCCTGGCGGTCGGCCGAGCAGGAGACGCCGAGGCCGATGGGCAGGGAGGCGCCGTGGCGCGGCAGGCGGATGACGCGCACGTCATGGCAGAAATACTTGCCGCCGAACTGCGCCCCGATGCCGAGGGCCTGGGTCATGCGATGGATCTCCGCCTCCATCTCCAGGTCGCGGAAGGCGTGGCCGGCCTCGGAGCCTTGCGTCGGCAGGGTGTCGAGATAGCGGGTCGAGGCGAGCTTCACGGTCTTCAAGGTCTGCTCGGCCGAGGTGCCGCCGATCACGACGGCGAGGTGATAGGGCGGGCAGGCGGAGGTGCCGAGCGTAAGGATCTTCTCGCGCAAGAAAGCGGCCATGCGGTCCTTGGTGAGGAGAGAGGGCGTGGCCTGGAACAGGAAGGTCTTGTTGGCCGAGCCGCCGCCCTTGGCGACGAACAGGAACTTGTAGGCGTCCTCGCCCTCCGCATAGAGCTCGATCTGGGCGGGCAGGTTCGTCTTGGTGTTGCGCTCCTCGAACATCGAGATGGGGGCAAGCTGCGAATAGCGCAGGTTGCGCTTCTCGTAGGCCCCGAGGATCCCCTCCGCGATGGCGTCCTCGTCGGAGCCGTCGGTCCAGACGAGCCGCCCCTTCTTGCCCATGACGATGGCGGTGCCGGTATCTTGGCACATGGGCAGGATGCCGCCGGCCGCGATGTTGGCGTTCTTGAGCAGGTCGTAGGCCACGAAGCGGTCGTTCGCGGTGGCCTCGGGATCGTCGAGGATCGCGGCGAGCTGCTTCAGGTGGCCCGGCCGAAGCAGGTGGTTGATGTCCATGAAGGCCTGCTCGGCGAGGGTCCGGATCGCCTCGCGGTCGACGCTGAGGATCTCGCGGTCGCCGAGCCGCTCGACGCGCACGCCCTCGGCGCTGAGCTTGCGATAGGGGGTCGCGTCGGGGCCGAGGGGGAACAGATCGTGACGCATGGGGCGGACCGGGATTTGCGGCGCGAGGCGCCTTCGGGCGGGATGGCGCGGTGTTTACGGGGTTTGGCCGCGCTTTCCAAGCCGGCCGGCGATTAGGCCTCGACGGCGCGGCGGATCGAGGTCACCACTAGGTAAAGCCCGGCTGCGCCGTCCGGGCGGTTTCGAGCGTTGTCGTCCCGCCATGACCCCTATCCCTCACCCCCTCCTCGTCGGCGACATCGGCGGCACGAACGCGCGCTTCGCCCTGGTGCCCGAGCCCGGCGCCGCGCCGATCCCCGTCCTCCACACCCGCACGGCCGACCACGCGTCGGTCGAGGAGGCGCTCTCGGAGGCGATCGCCCGCTCGCCCGTCCGTCCCGCCGGGATGGTCCTGTGCGTGGCGGCCTTCATCATGGGGCGGACGGCGCGACTCACCAATGCGGGCTGGACCTTCGACGGACCGGCCCTCGCGCGCCGCTTCGCCCTCGGCGGGGGCCTGCTTCTCAACGATTTCGAGGCAGCGGCCTTGAGCCTCGCGGTCCTGCGCGGGGAGGACGTGACGCCCATCGGCGCGCCGGTGCCGGTCGGGCGCGGCGCCCGGGTCATCCTCGGTCCCGGCACGGGGCTGGGGGTCGCGGCCCTCGTCGAGGCGGGAGGCTCGACGATCGCGGTGCCCGGGGAGGCGGGCCACGTCTCGTTCGGGCCGGCCAACCCCGCCGAGGAGACCTTCTGGCCCCATATCGAGCGCGTGGCCGGGCGGATCACGCCGGAGGTGCTGCTCTCGGGGCCGGGTCTCCTGCGCCTGCACCGGGCGCTCGCGGCGTCGGAGGGGCGGGAGGTGCCCGAGACGGAACCCGCCGAGATCGCCGAGAAGGCGCGCTCCCGGGCCTGCCCGCATTGCATGAACGCCGTGCGGGCCTTCCTCGATCTCCTGGCGCGGTTCGCCGGCGACATGGGGATCGCGCTCGGCGCCACGGGGGGCGTCTACCTGCGCGGAGGGGTGATCAGCTCGCTCGCGCCGATGATCGACGGCGACCGCTTCCGCGAGGCCTTCACCGACAAGGAGCCCGTCGGGGCCTTCGCCCGGGCGATCCCGAGCTTCCTCATGACCTCGGAGGACGCCGTGATGCGCGGCCTCGCCGCCGTCGGGGCGGCCCCGGGACGCTTCGGCCTGCACGATCCCGAGCGGCTGTGGGTGGCGTGAGCCTGGCGCCGGCAGCCGCGCTCAGGCCGCCCGCGGCGCCGAGGAATGGGTGAGCACGGCATAGAGCGCCGCGCCGTCGCGCGCCGCGCGGGCGCGCTCCACGAGGCCGGGCTCGCGCAGCGCCCGCGCCACCCGGGCGAGCGCCTTGAGGTGGTCGGCCCCCGCGCCTTCGGGCGCCAGGAGCAGGAACAGGAGGTCCACCGGCTGCCCGTCGATCGCCTCGAAGTCGATGGGCCGCTCGAGCCGGGCCACGAGGCCCACGAGCCGGTTGATGGTGGACAGCTTGCCGTGCGGGATCGCGATGCCCTCGCCGATCCCCGTGGACCCTAAGCGCTCGCGCTGGAGCAGAGTGCCGAAGATCTCGCCCTCGTCGAGCCCCGTGAGGCGCGCGGCGGCGGCGCTGATCTCCTGGAGGGCCTGCTTCTTCGACTGCACCCGCAGGGCCGGCAGGACCCCCTCGGGGCTCAGAAGTTCGGAAAGAGGCATGGGCTCCATCACGATTGAAGTGCGTGGCCGACGCGATTCGTCAGGCAAGGGTCGGGCCAGGCGGTGATCGGGGCAATGAACCAGATCAAATCTGCGCCGGCGGATCGATCCAGCCGATCGCGCCGTCGCGACGGCGATATACGACGTTCAGGCGCCCGGTGCCAGCGTGCTGGAACATCATGAACGGGACACCCGTGAGATCGAGCTCGATCACCGCCTCGCTCACCGGCAGGCGGCGCAGGGACGTGGTGCTCTCGTGGATCACCACGGGGCTGAAGCCCGCCTCCACGCTGTCGTCGTCGGGTGACTCGATGATGGCGTAGGGTGCCTCGATCGGCGTCTCCCGGGCGGAGCCGCTGCCTGTTCTGGCGGCACGGTCGCGCAGGCGCTCGCGGTGGCGGCGCAGCCGCTTCTCGATGCGCAGGGCCGCCTGATCGAGGGCCATGTAGGGGTCGTGCGCCGCCCCCGTGCCCTCCACGGTGATGCCCGAGCGCAGGTGCAGCACGCAGTCGATCTGGTAGGCGGCGCCGTCGGGCGCCACGGTGACGTGGCCCTCGCAGTGCCCGTCGAGAAACTTAGCGAGCCCCGCCCGGATCCGCTCGTCGATGCGCCCGCGCAGCGCCTCGCCGATGTCCATGTTCCTGCCCGTGATCCGAAGCCCCATCGAACCCCCCGACCGCTCGCCGTGACGGGCCGGCCGGTGGCCGAACCGATCCGTCGAGTCGTAAGGTCGGGACAAGGCCAAGTCAACGAACCGGCTCGGCCCGTGCGGGGGCGCCTACTCGGCCGGCACCTCCCGGGGCACCCTGTTCATCAGGAGGAGCGGCAGGCCGGCCAGCACCACGGCGATGCCGACCAGGGCCCCCGTGCCCGTATAGGCGACGCTCGAATAGAGCATGTAGAGGCAGGTGAGGCAGAACAGGGCCGGCGTGAGGGGATAGAGTGGCACCCGGAAGGGGAGCGCCCGGTCGGGCTCGCGGCGGCGCAGCACGACGACCGCGGCGCCCACCATGAGCAGGAAGAACCAGAAGACGGGCGCCGTGTAGTCGACCATCGCCTGGAAGCCGCCCCGGGTCGCGGCGCCGAACGCCACGAGCGCGAGGGCGATCACCCCCTGGAGCAGGATGGCGTTGGCCGGGTTGTGGCCGCGCGGATCCCACAGGCCGAGGCGCGGCAGGAGGGGCAGGTCCTTGCCCATGGCGTAGTAGACCCGCGCACCCGTGAAGATCGTGGCGTTGAGGGTGGAGAGCGCGGCTGCGACGACGCACAGGCTGAGAAGGATCGCGCCCGTGTCGCCCGCGGCAAGCCGCATCATGTCGGCCCCCACGGCCTGCGAGGCGCGCAGGCCCTCCAGGCCGAAGACCGAGAGGAAGGCGAGGTTCACCGCCACGTAGATCGCCGTGACCGCGAGGGTCGCGAGCACGAGGACGCGGACCATGTTGCGCTGCGGGTCCTTCATCTCGGCCGAGAGATAGGCGGCCTCGTTCCAGCCCCCGTAGGTGAGGAGCACGAAGATCATCGCCATCCCGATCGCCCCCGATCCGGCCGACGGGGCGGCGGGCGGGGGCGCCTTGGCGCCCGAGAGGACGCCCACGAGCACCACGATCGCAAGGGTGGCGAGCGTGAGGGTTTCGAGGATGATCTGGGCCCGCTTGCTCTCCAGGCTGCCCACGTAGTTCAGCGCCGTGAAGACCGCGATGGCGAGCCCCGCGTGAAGCGCGCCCCCGAAGGGCCCGAGGGGCAGCAGGACCTGGGCGTAGTCGCCGTACACGAAGGCCACCGCCGCGATCGCGCCCGTCTGGATCACCGTGCCCCGTGCCCAGCCGAAGAGGACGGCGAGGGAGCGGCCAAAGGCACGCGAGAGGAAGTGGTACTCGCCGCCCGCATGCGGGTGGGCGGCCGCGAGCTCGGCATAGCACAGCGCGCCCACAAGGGTGACGATGCCGCCGAGGAGCCACACGCCGATGAAGGCCCACTCGCTCGTGACCCCCGAGGCGACGAGGGAGGGCGTCTTGAAGATGCCGATCCCGATCACGATGCCGACGGTGATCAGGACCCCGTCGACCACGGACAGGGTGGGGCGGGGCGCGGCCCCGGATGGATCCGACATAGAGTTCTCCGGCGATGACTTGGGGCCCGGACGGGCACGCGGGGGCGGGACGGGATGCGTGGGTGCGGCGGGTCCTCGGGGCCTGCCGCCCGAAACGGTCAAGAGGCGCGCCGGGCGCTCCAGGCGCCGCCCCCGATGAGGTTGCCCCCGACGCGGCCGGTGAAGGCGCGGTTCTGGCCGCCCCCGGGCTCGGTGGCGAAGGACAGCTCGTCGCCCCGTGGGCCCACGGACCGGGGGGCGTCGTCGCGCCCGTCGACCCGGACCACGCCCTGCCCCTTCTCCTGCCGGTCGGGCGTCCAGTCGCCCATGTCGAAGGCGTGCGACACCGCATCGTCGTCCTGGGTCGAGACGGAGGGAACGGCGAGGAGCCTGGATCCGGTCTGCGCGAGGGCCGCCCCGGCGGTGATCAGGCCGGCCGTCGGGACGGCGGCCGTGAGCGAGCGCGGACGGGTCAGCAGCGTGCGAACGAGCATGGCGTAGCCTCGTTGGGTGCCCCCACCCCTGCGCGGCGCCTCGACGCGGGTTTCCCGCTTGTCCGACGGGGGCGGGCGTCGCTGTGGCCCCATCGAGCGCTGCATCGCGAGGGTGGAACTGGGCGACCGCGAAGGCAAGTCAAGCCGCGGTCGAAATTGCGTGATCGCCCCGGCCGCCGGGCTGCCCCTTGAACGCGGGCGGCCGGGTGCCCACAAGAACGGGACCACGAGGAGCCCAGCCATGCCCGATCTCGACCCGGCCCTGCGCACCGAACTCGAAGCGGCGGCGTTCCGCCGGCTCGTCGAGCACCTGCGCGGCCGCGCCGACGTGCCCAACATCGACATGATGAACCTTGCCGGTTTCTGCCGGAACTGCCTCGGCAATTGGCTCAAGGACGCGGCGGACGAGCGCGGGGTCGCGATGACGAAGGACGAGAGCCGCGAGCTCGTCTACGGCATGCCCTACGACGAGTGGAAGGCCCGGCACCAGGCCGAGGCGACGCCCGAGCAGAAGGGCGCGTTCGAGAAGGCGCGGGCCGGGCACTGAGGCGAGCCGGCCGGCGTCCGGCTCCGCCCCGTTAACCCGGCGCTAACCTTGTGAACCCTAGCTCCTGGCCTTAAAGAGCCGGCTCGATCCCGAGACGGCATCGGACCACAGGGGCAAGGAATGGATCATCATAGCGATGCGGTCCCGACCGATTCGGTCGCAGCCGACCAGCTCAAGGCCTTCATCGAGCGCATCGAGCGCCTCGAGGAGGAGAAGGCCGGCATCTCCGGCGACATCAAGGACGTCTATGCCGAGGCCAAGGGCAACGGCTTCGACACCAAGGTCCTGCGCAAGATCGTGGCCTTGCGCAAGCGCGACCACGCGGAGCGCCAGGAGGAGGAGGCGATCCTCGAGCTCTACCTCCAGGCGCTGGGCATGGCGTAGCCCCCGGCCACCTGTGCAGGTACCCAAACCGGCCAATTCCACCGATAAACTGCAACGGATCGGCCCCATGAATTGCATATGGGGTCCACCCCCGCTGGGCTTGGGGCCCGCCGCTCCCCATGTGCCTTGCCAGAGCCGCGCGTACCCTCCGAAGCGGGTGATCCGGAAGGTGTCATGAGGGCAGGAGCGCTGGACAAGCAGGTCATCGTGGGCTCCGATTGCGAACTCGTAGCCATCGGCTCGCGGCCGGCCGTGGCAGCCGGATGGGGGCCGCTACCGAAGCCATGCCCAGGAGCCTGCTCGAGGTTGGGGGGGCACCCTGATCGAGAGAGGTCTCGCGGCTCTCCAGGACTCAGGGGTTCGGACGAAGGTCCCGGTGCCGGGCTACCTCCACGACATGCACGGGCGCACCGTGAGGCGGCGCCTTGACGGGTCATTCTGCTGGATCGTGATCAATCCAGGCGATACTCGCGGGAGCGCGTCGCGGTTCGGTCGTCCTGCGCAGATGCCAACACACGGCAAGGGAAGATGCCTGTTATGAAGGGGTGCAGCCGGTTACCGCCGTTGCCGCTCGCGCCTCGATCAGTGCGAGGAGCGCGCGGGCTGCCGGGTTGAGAAATCCGCTTCGTCGCTGCACAAGGACCACAGGGACCGTGGTCGCAAAGGTAGGCGCGTCGAGAACGACGATCGTCCCTGACCGTAGTTCCTCGCCAATGGCGCTGACGGGCAGCAGGGCAAGGCCGAAGCCAGCCTCGACGAGGCGCTTCTGGGCCGTCAGGCTATCCACGACCACGACCTGGGCCTCGTCGAGGCCAGCGGCCGCGAGCCAGCGGTGAAGGACATGGGCGAACGTCTCACGCCCACCGCGATTGAGGCCAAAGCCCACCCACCGCTCCGCTCGGAGCTCCTCCGCCTCGATGGGCCCGGCGGTTGCGAGTCGATGATCGGCTGGGGCGACAGGCACCATGGCCTCGTATCCTACCACGGCGGTCTCGAGCTCCCGCGCGCCGTCCGTGAAGTAACGCAAGCCCAAGGTGACCTCGCCGCGCCGCACAAGGTCGCTCACCTCCCGACTGTTGGCCGTGCGAAGATCGAGACGCACGGTCGCGTGTTCTCGGACGAAGGCCTTCAGCACGTTGACGAGGTCGGTTGCCGCAAGCGTGCCCACGAGGGCAAGCGAGACCGTGCCCCCGATCCCCTCGCGCGCGACGCTCACCGCCTCGACCCCATCACGCAAGATTGCGAGGGCGGCCTCCGCAAAGGGCAGAAAGGCGCGGCCGGCCTCCGTCAGCACGACCCGACTTCCGAGGCGCTCGAGAAGCGGCGCATTCAGCTCCTCCTCAAGCAGCTTGACGCGTCGGCTCACCGCGGGCTGCGACCGGTGAAGGTGGCCGGCTGCCCGGGCGAACCCGCCGAGCTGCGCGATCGCCACGAAGGTTTCGATCTCGTCGAGGTTCATCGCGATCAGGAAAGCGGATGGGACCAGTGCAAACTTTGCATTCGACAGATGAGGGCGCAACCGAGAATGTCAGAGCCGCGACGCTGCGCGGAGCGGCCGGAGCACAGCCACCGTGAACTCGCCGCCGACGCTGCTCGGCCTGGGGCTGTCAGGGGGAGCGGTGCCGATGACCATGCGGCATGTCGGAATCGGCGTCCTCGTCGCGCTCTTGTGGGGCGGCGCCTTCGTCTTCGCCCAGGTCGACCTCGACGCGTTGCGACCGCTCCTCTTCGCCTGCCTGCGCTTCATGCTGGTGGCGCTTGCGGCGCTGCTCGTCGCCCGCCCCGCTCTGCCCTGGCGGGTGCTCGCGGGGCTTGGGCTCACACTGGGCGTGGCGCAGTTCGGGCTGCTGTTCCCGGGCATGTCGGAGGGCGTCTCACCGGGGGTCGCCTCGCTCCTCCTGCACAACCAGACCTTCTTCACCATCGGCATGGGCGTCATTGTGCTCGGCGAGCGGCTCGAGGCGCGCCAGGTCGTGGGTATGGCGCTGAGCGCGGTGGGCCTTGCCCTGCTGATTGGGTCGAGGGACGGGCAGGCCGCGCTGCCGGGGGTGATGTGCGTCCTGGGGGGCGCTCTGGCGGGGGCTACCGGCAACCTCCTGCTCAAGCGGGCCGGCGGGAGCGACATCCTTGCCACCGTGGTCTGGAGCGCCGTCTTCGCGCCCCTGCCGCTCTTGTTCATGTCCTTCGCCTTCGAGGAGCCTGCCCGGATCGCGGCAGGCCCGGCGGCCTCGGACTGGAGCACGGCCCTCGCGGTGGTCTACGCCGCGATCCCCTCCGCCGTCGTGGCCTGCGCGATCTGGGAACGCCTTTCCCAGCTCTACGCGGCGGGCGAGGTGATGCCGTTCTTCCTCCTGGTCCCCGTCGTCGCGCTTGCGATCTCGGCTGCCTCTTTTGGGCGCTCGCTGACGCAAGCTGAAGCTGTAGCTTGCGCTTTCACTCTACTCGGGCTTTTATGCGCCATCGTGCCGGCCCGTAATCGACCGGCCGCGGCGCATCCATGAACCGTGGAGAAGAAATCATGAGCGAAGTCCTGAAGATCGTGACGGGCCTGTGCCCGCCCAGTGCCACGGACAAGCTCGTAGAGTTCGATTTCACCTCGATGGCCACGAGCGTACCGGAAACCTGGACGCGCGATACGGGCTGCCCGGTCTGCGGCGACGTCGCGATGGCGAGCAGGGCATAGGACGATGGGATCGGGCTACATCCTGCTGCTCGCCGCCTATGTGGTGTCCATCGTCGGGGACTGGAGCTTCAAGATCGCGATCCCCGTGATCGTGATGGAGCTCACGGGATCGCCGTTGCTCATGTCGGTTGCCTTCGCGTGCTCGTTCGCGCCCTACATCGTGATGATGCCGCTCGGCGGCGTCGTCGCGGACCTGTTCCGGCGCCAGCGCATCCTCTACCTGGGAGATTTCGCGGCCGCGGCCCTGTGCACCCTCATCTGCGCCTACCTGGCCCTGGGCGGCACGAACGTCTACGTGCTCTTTCCCGCCCTGTTCGGGCTCGGCATCGTCTCATCGGTCTACCACCCCGCCTTCCAGAGCTTCATCCCGAACGTCGTCGCGCGGGAGGCCCTGCCACGGGCCAACGCCACCTTCGCGACGAGCGACAACCTCCTGAACCTGCTCGGCCCCGCCATCAGCGGCGGCCTCGTCGCCGCATTCCGGCCGGACTGGATCATCTGGTTCAACGCTGCGTCGTTCCTGGTCTCGGGCCTCGCGATCCTCGCGATCCGGGCCCAGGTGCCCGAGGTGGCGCGCCAGGTGCGGGTGAGCGTCGCCGGGATCGGGCGTGACCTTGCGGACGGGTTCCGCATCGCCTGGTCCGAACCGATCATCAAATGGGGCACGATCCTCTTCATCGGCGAGAACTTCGCCACGAACGCCATCCTGGGGAACGAGATCTACTTCCTCACCGAGGTCCTGGGCCTATCGGTCTCGCAGGCAGGGCTCGTCATCGGCGCCTCGGCGGCAGGGGCGGTCGCCGGCTCCCTGGTCGCCCCGGCCCTGATGGCGCGTTTCGCCCCGGGGCGCCTGATGCTGAGCTGCCTGTTCGTCATCGCCGGTGGCACGGCGGTGATGCTGCTCGCCCAGAACCTCGGCATAGCGGCCGTCGTCCTCGGGCGAGGCCTCCTCATGGGGGCTCGGGCCGTGATCATCGTCACGATGTTCACCTATCGCCAGCGCGTGATCCCGCAGGCCTATCTGGGGCGCACGGTCGCGATCACCCGCACGATCAGCTACGTGCCCGTGCCGGTCTCCGCCGTGGTGGGCGGCTATGTCCTGGCGCAGACCGGCGGGAACATGCAGGCGGTCCTGCTCATGAGCGTCGGCACGCTGCTGGCCTGCGCCCTGCTGGGGCTCCTCACGCCCTTCGCGCGGGCGCAGCAGCCCGGCGACCTGCCGTCCGCGCCCCTGGAGGAGTCCCATGCCCGATAAAGCCCTTCGCGCCGCACGCACCTGCTACGGACACCTCGCCGGCGAGATCGGCGTGGCGCTCTTCGCCGACCTGGTGCGTCTCGGCGTCCTCGACCCGGTCGGAGGGGAGCCCCGCGACCGGCATCACCGCCCCGCGGTTGCGGTGACGCCCGCAGGACGGCGGCATCTGCAGGCAATCGGCTACAAGGGCCCGTTCGAGGCGGCTTCCTGCCTCGACGGGACGGAGAAGCGGCCCCATCTGGCAGGCCCTCTCGGCCTCGCGCTGACGCGCTTCCTCCTCGACCGCGGGCTTCTCGCCCCCGTCGCCGGCTCGCGGGTCCTGACGCTCCCGGGCGACCCGCGCGGCTTCCTGTGCGAGGCCGTCCGGCCGTGACGGCTCAGGCGGCCCAGCCCGTGCGCGGCAGCGCGGCCAGGAGGCCGTCCACGCCGGTCACGGTCGCGAACTCGAAGCCGAGGGTGGCCACGTGGACGGCATGGACCGTCCTCGCCGGGATCGTGCCGCCCTGGCCGTCGGGCAGGTCGAAGCAGTCGCAGGCATCGGCCACGAGCACCATCCGGTAGCCCAGGTTCGCCCCGACCCGCACCGTCGTCGAGACGCACATGTCGGTCGTGATGCCGAAGGCCACGACCGTGTCCACGCCGAGCCGGCGCAGGCGCAGGTCGAGATCCGTGCCGATGAAGGCCGAGTTGACGCTCTTGGTTACGAGCGGCTCGCCCGGCAAGGGCTCGAAGCCGGGCCGCAGGGCGTTCCCGGGCTCGCCCGGGCGCAGCGTCGAGCCGGGCTCGACCGAGTCGTGCCGGACATGGACGACCGGAAGGCGGGCCGCGCGCCAGGCCGCCAGAAGGCGCAAGCCCTCGCGGTCGACGAGGCGGTTCCACCGCCCGGGCCAGCTCGGGGCGTCGAAGCCCTGCTGCATGTCAATGGGAAGAAGGGCGGCGCGGGTCAGGTCCATGGGGCGATCTCCGTGATGTCCCAAGAGGTCTAGCGGGCGCCCGCGCCGGTCTCGACCCGGCAAGACGGCCGGCCGGCCCCGTCATTTCGCCGGGCGGGCGCCTCGCCGGCCTCCGGTCCCTCAGGCGCCGGCATGGACGGCGAGGACGGGCGCGGTGCGCACCTCGGCGACCCCGGGGAGCCCCGCGAAGCGCTCGCGCAGCGCCGAGAGCTCCTCCACGGATCCGACCTGTGCGAGGACCATCATGTCGACGGGTCCCGCGACGCTGTGGCAGATCCGGACCGCCGGGCAGGCGAGCACCGCGGGAACGAGCTGGACGCAGGTCGCGCCGGGCCGGAGGGTGATGCTGAGCCAGGCCTGGAGCGTCTGCGAGCCCGGGCGCGTGCGCACCGTGTAGCCCTGGATGACCCCGCTCGCCTCAAGCCGCCTCAGCCGCTCCTGGGTGGCGCTCCGCGACAGGCCGAGCGCCCTGGCGAGCCCCACCACGGGCTGGCGGGCGTCCCGGGCGAGAAGGCCAATCAGGGCGCGATCTTTGGCGTCCATGTGTCGAGCTGTTCCACCTTCCATATGAGCCTTCGACCGCTGGCATGGGCCTTGTCGCGTTCGAGCGCCGAAACACCCCTCCCAACACTGCAGCACCAGGGGCCTCTCAGTGTCGCCCACATCACTGGTGCTGCCAACTTCGTCGCACTGCCATGGGGATGGTCACCTGCCCCAAGACGATGCGCGTATCTCAACCCACGAAGCGTGAATGTAAAATCGACGTGCCGGATATTTCGGTGCAAATATGATGATTTATTTGACCGTATTCACTTGATGCGATTGCTGCAAACGTCGATCATAGCTGGGTTGAAGATCGGTCTAGTGCCAAAATCAGCACATACGTTTTGAGCGGCAAATATATTTTTTCTCCTAGCGTCTCGTTTATTTGCGTCACGTCGCATGTCCCCCATACCTGAATCCGCCTCTCGATGGACGATTTGCAATCGACCTGGAGGAAAGACGATGATCGAGCAAAGGCATCTGACGGACATTTTGAATGCCGCCGGCCAGCCAGCCTGGAAACGTGTGGCCCTGCGGCAGATCGAGGAGCGCCTGACGCCGCCCTCCGACTTTCCCTGCGTGTTCTCGCAGAGCGCCTATAGCCGGCAGAAGATCCGGTTCTCGTTCGTCCCCGACCTGAGCGATGCCTCGATCAACGCGGCGCGCCAGGACCTCGAGGCCTATGTCGCACTCTCCCGGGAATGGGACGGCACCGTCGGCAATGCCGAGCCCCTCCTCATGCTGTTCTGCCCCCAGACCGTGCGGGCCGCCAGCGTGGACGGGTACCACGCCATCGGCTGGCGCGTCCTGCAGGCGTGGCACGACGCCGACAGCCACGCCTGGCCTGCCGACGTGTCGACCGATCCGCACTCCCCGTTCTGGTCGATGTGCTTCGCGGGAATGCAGCTCTTCGTGAACATGAGCAATCCGGCCCACACCTCACGCCGCAGCCGGGTGCTCGGCGACGGGCTCGTCTTCGTGATCAACCCCCGCGAACGCTTCGACATCGTGGCGGGCGACAACGTCCAGGGACGGCGCGTGCGCGCCAATATCCGAGCCCGCATCGAACGCTATGACGGCCTCGCGCATTGCCCGCAGCTGGGCAGCTACGAGGCCGGCGAGATCGAGTGGTGGCAGTACGGGCTCCTCGACGAGAACCGCGAGCGCCAAGACCGCTGTCCATTCGCCGTGCGACCCGAGCAAGTCGCGGCAATCCCCGCCGGCTCCGCTGACAGCCGGCATTTCGCCGCGGTGGACGCCCTGCCGCCGCAGCGCGCGGCGGGCGAAAGCGCCTGACCCGCTCACCAGTAGCGCGCCGGCCGAGCCCGCGTCGTTCCCTTCCACCCTGGAGCCCCTGCCATCGCGGCATGGGGGGCGCTCAGGCTCAAGGACGAGATCGGTTTCCACGATCTCAGAGCCGACCTCGAACTCGCCGATACGGTCTGCCTGGGCGCAATCCCGGGCCACGGACGTTCGCTCCTGTATCTCGTCTCCCGGGTATACGAGGACGCACCGAACACGCCGCTCGCCGACATGCGGATCAAGGCTGCCGCGTGTTCCACCGTGCGTGCCCTGTCGCGCACCTTGCTGCCAATTCGACTCCCAAACCCAAGCTTTAGAGATTGCAGCCTTTGCGCGATCTTCGCGTGGCAGAACCGGTCCGCGAACCGGTCGCGTGTTCGGGGTCGGCCGGGACGGAAGACCGTCGGACACGCCCTGAAGGCTGGGCAAATTGTTGCGGGTGCCCGAAGCGGAGCTTGGGGCTACACCAGCGCTCGATCTGAGCTGGAGGCCGAAAGGCTTCGACACCAAGGTCCTGCGCAGGATCGTGGCCATGCGCAAGCGCGACCAAGCGGAGTGCCAGGAGGATGGGACCCTCGAGCTCTACCTCCAGGCGCTGGGGATGGCGTAGCGTCCAGCAACGCATCCTCGCCCCCCGGCACGGGAGCGGACCGCCGCCGTGATCTCGGATGCTAGGCTCCGCGTCCCCGGACCCGTCGGGGAGCCGGTGCCGGGAGGCTTGCCGCCGTGACGCGAACGAGGGCCGCGAGGCCGTCCGCGTCGTCCCAGCGCTCGCTGGGGATCAGGAGATGTGGCTTGGCGCCCGGATAGGGCCGCCCCTCCGGCACGTCGCCGGCGATCCGCCGTCCGGCCTCGGTGGGCTTGACGAACAGCTGCTCGTCGCAGACCAGGGCGACGAAGACCCCGTCGCAATAGAGCCCATGCTCGCCGAACATCCGGCGCGCCGAGATCGCGCCGGCGCCGGCCATCTGCTCGACGATGTAGTCCACGATACCCTGGCTGGATCCCACCGGCCCCTCCGTCTCTGCGGGGATCATGCGCCTCGCGCTCGGGCCTCGCCAAGAGAGCCGCCACGGGCGGCCACAAGGATTATTACCTCGCAGGCCATCGCGGCCGCGCCGTCGCGGGCGCAAGCTCCGGGCTCGTCATCCCCGGAGACCGCCATGCCCGCCTATGCCGTCGCCCATCTCCGTCAGGTCGATTTCGGTCCCGACATCGTGGCCTATCTCCAGCGCATCGACGCCACCCTGGACCCTTATGGCGGACGCTTCGTCGTCCATGGCGGCCCGGTCGAGGTGATCGAGGGTGGCTTCTCGGCCGACCTGATCATGATCGAGTTTCCCGATCGGGAGAACGCCCGCGCCTGGTACGCCTCGCCCGAATACCAGGCGATCCTGCGCCTGCGCACCGACCATTCCACGGGCGACGTCTTCCTCGTCGAAGGCGTGCCGCAGGGCTACCGGGGCGTCGACATCCTGAAGAAGCTCCCGCATGCCACCGCGTGAGGCGGGCGCCGCATTGCCCTTCCGCCGCGCCTCCCCATCTGTTCCTCTCGCGGTCCAGCCGGACCGGACAGGGAGCGCCGGAGATGCGCGACACGAGCCTCATCGGGCGCCGTACGCTTCTGGCGGGCGGCCTCGCGGCCCTCGCGACGGGTGCGCGGGCGGGGGAGCGGCCCCTGATCCTCACGCCGGGCCAGGTCGAGGGACCCTTCTACCCGGTCCAGTTCCCGGCCGATTCCGACAACGACCTCGTGCGGGTGACCGGGCGGGCCGCGCAGGCCATGGGCCAGGTCACGCATCTCGGGGGCCGGATCCTCGACCGTCAGGGACGCCCGATCCCCTCGGCGGCGGTCGAGATCTGGCAGTGCGACGCGCACGGCATCTACCGCCATCCCCGGGCCGCCGACCAGGCCCTGTTCGACGACGCCTTCCAGGGCTACGGCCGCACCATGGCGGACGCTGCCGGAGTCTACCGCTTCCGCACCATCCGACCGGTGGCCTATCCGGGCCGCACCCCGCATATCCATGTCGCGGTGCAGGTGCCGCACCGGGGCCTGCGCTTCGTGACGCAGATGTACGTGGCGGGCGAGCCGCTCAACGCCCGCGACGGGCTCCTCCAGGGCGTGCGCGACCGGGCGGCCCGCGAGAGCCTCATCGTCCCGCTCTCGCCCTCGCCGGAGGGGCTGGAAGCGACCTTCGACATCGTCCTCGCGGTCTGAACGGCCTTACGCCACCACGCGAAGGCGCCGGCCCGCGAGCGCCGCGCGGATCGCCTCGCGAAGGGAGGCCGCCTCGTAGGGCTTGCGCAACGTGGGGAAGCCCTCCTCGGCGGCGGACTGGGCCACCTCGCTGTAGCCCGTCGCGAGCAGGATCGGCATGTGGGGGTGCCGGGTCCGGATCATGCGGGCGAGGTCGACGCCGTTGACCGGACCGGGCATCACGATGTCGCTCACCACGAGATCGAAGCGGCCCTCGCCCTCCAGGAGCCGCAGGGCGCCCGCCGGATCGGCGGCATGGCGGACCTCGTAGCCGAGCTCCTCCAGGGTCGCCACGGTCACCTCCGCCACCGCCGCGTTGTCCTCCACGAGCAGCACGCGCCCGTGCCCGTCGCGCGGGACGCTGCTCTCGGGCGCCCCGTCCACGGCCGCGGGAGCCTCGCGGGTGCGGGGCAGATGGAGCGTGATCGTGGTGCCGCGGCCCGGCTCGCTCGCGAGCGACGCGGTGCCTCCGGACTGAACGGCGAAACCGTAGACCTGGGAGAGGCCGAGACCCGTGCCGCGCCCCACCTCCTTCGTGGTGAAGAACGGCTCGAACACCCGCGCCGCCACGTCGGGCGGGATGCCGCAGCCCGTGTCCGTGAGGCTCAAGGCGACGAAATCACCCCTCAGGCCGGCCACGCCCCCGTCGGCAAGCGTCGCGTTGCGGGCCGCGACCGTGAGGCGGCCCCCGTCGGGCATGGCGTCGCGGGCGTTGACGGCGATGTTGAGGATCGCGAGCTCCAGCTCGCTCAGGTCCACCTTCACGGGCCACAGGTCCGGGGCGACGGCGATCTCCACCGCGATGTCCCCGCGAAGCGAGGAGCGCAGCATGTCCTGCACGGCGGGCAGGCTGCGGCGAAGGTCGAGCACGGTGGGCTCGTGCACCTGCCGGCGCGAGAAGGAGAGAAGCTGGCGGGTGAGGCTCGCCCCCCGGCGCGCCGCCGTCGCGATCGCCTCCAGGGCGCGGCGCTGGCGCTCGTCCGGGCCCATCCGCCGCAGGCGCTCGACGTTGCCGTTGATCACCATGAGCAGGTTGTTGAAGTCGTGCGCGACGCCGCCCGTGAGCTGGCCCACCGCCTCCAGGCGCTGCGCCTGCTTGAGGGCGGCCTCCGCCGCCTGGCGGCGCGCCACCTCGGCCCGGAAGGCGGCGGTGCGGTGCAGCGCGAACAGGCTCGCCCCGAACAGGAGCAGGGTCGCGGGCAGGCCGAAGGCGAGGTGGCGCAGCATCGCCTCGCGCCACTCGCGCCAGATCGCGGCGGTCTCGATCCCCGCCTGCACGTAGACGGGATAGCCCGGCACCCGGCGATAGCCGATCTCGCGCTCGATGCCGTCGATCTGCGAGGTGGCCCTGAAGCGCCCCGCCTCCGGCTGCTCCGCCAGCCGTTGCAGGAAGACGCTCTGCCGGTTCAGCCGCTCGGGGCCCTCGCCGCGCGAGGGGAAGCGGGCCAGGAACGCGCCGTCCGCCCGCACGATGCCGAAGGAATCGGCGATGCCGCGGGAGATCCGGGCGTAGAAGGTGCGGAAATGCTCCGGCCGCACCGAGATCGCGATCACCCCGTCGAAGGCGCCGTCGGGGGTCTCGCGCCGCCCGCTCACCACGAAGAAGCGGCTGGAGCCCACCCGGGCGGTGATCATGGCACCGATATGGATGCCAGCCCCGGGCGGGGTCTGGGCCTGGAAATAGTCCCGGTCGGAATTGTCGAGGCCCCGCGGCACGGGCAGGACCGTGCTGGAGACGAGGGGGTGCCCGGCCCGGTCGAAGGCCCAGATCGCCTCGATGTGGGGCAGGGCGGCCTGGCTGCGGGCAAGGCGCCGGCTCAGGCGCTCCTCGTCGGCCCGCAAGCCCTCGTCGGTGGCGCCGCGCAGGACCTCGCCCGTCTCGGCGATGGTGCGCTCCACGGTCTGGAGGGCCGCTGCCGCGTGCTCCTGCACGACGTCGAGCGCCCGCTCGATGCGCTCGGCGGACTGGGCCTTGATGCTCTCGTGATTGACGTAGCCCGCATAGCCGAAGAGCAGCGCCGGTCCCAGAAGGCTCAGCACCACCATCGCGCGCAGCGGCCGAACGATCCCCGGATCGGCCTCGGTTCGCGAGCCCCCCATTCACGCCCTCTTCACGCCACGACCCGATGCGGAACAGCCGCCCTCAACGCACGCGAGGCCCGAAGGTTCCCGAGGCTCCGGACCCCCGCCGGACGTCACCGGCGCAGGGGCAGGGGCTTCACGGCGGGGCCGGTGAAGCGGTCCGGCTGGAGATCGGTGGCGGGCGCGCGGGAGAAGCCCATGGCGAGGTTGGGGCTGGCGTCGGCGACGAAGCCTAGGGGCGCGTCCCCTTGCGCCCGCGTCCGTGCCGCCGCGACCCGCGCGGGAGCCGCCGCCGGGGCGGGCGTCGCCGCGTGGGTGAACAGGGTGCGCAACGCCGCGCGCTCGGGGCTCAGGGGCACCGGCTCGGGCTCCGGCTCGGGCCGGCGGGCGATGGAGGCGGTGGCGACCGGGCGCAGCGGCGGGGCCGGATGCCCGACGGGAGCGGAGGCGGCGATCGCCGGGGCGGCCGCCGGCGCGGCGCCCATCGCAGCCCGCAGGCCGAGCGGCGCGGGGCCCGCCAAGGCGACCATGAGCGAGGTCGGGCGCGCCGGGGGCAGGGGGGCCGCGACGAGGATCCCCGGCACGTTCGCGAGGTCGTCCGGGCGGCGCGGCGGGGCCGGCACGTCGGCGATGCGAAGAGCTGGCGCCGCGGCCGCGATCTGGCCCGGCGCGGCGGGCTGGCCCGCGGGACCCGTCTGCCAGGTGAACCGGGGCGGCGCGACCGGGGGCGGCTCCAGGGCGGCGACCCGCACGGGCGCGGGCGCCGGCATGGGGGCGGGCCGGACGGCCTCGGGCTCCGGCAGCGGCTCGGGCCTGGGCGCTACAGCGACCACGCGGGGCTGGCGCGCCGGTGCGGTGGGCAGGGGCCTGAACGCGGCCATCATGTCGATGTCGTTGGAGCCGGGCGCGTAGGCCGAGGCGGTCTGGACAGGAGCCGCCCGTCCGCGAGGCTGGGTGGCGGCGACGTACTCCGAATCCTCGTCGTCCTCGTTCCCGCCCCCGCCGAACAGGGTCGCCCAGAGGGACTTGCGCCGGGGCTGGGGCGCCTCCTCGTCGGCCGAGGCATAGGCCGTGTAGCCCGCCACCGCGCCGCCCCGGGCGAGGATCTCGGCGCGCGCCTCCTCGTAGCCCGCGAGCGGCTTGCCGTCGGCGGGGATGTGGACCGTGCGCCCGTCGGGGAAGAGGCGGGCGAGCTGGTCGCGGGTCATGCGCGGCCAGGAGCGCACCGAGCCCGCGTCGAGATGGACGAAGGGCGTATAGGCGCTCGGATAATAGCCCACGCCCCCGCGCTGGAGCCGCATCGCGATGGAGCGCACCCGCTCCATGGGGACGTCGGGCAGATGGAAGTCCATCGCCTTGCCCTCCATGTGCTGGGAGTGCTTTGCCACCGCCCGCGAGCGGCGGCGCAGCATGGCGTTGGTGGCGGGCGAGCGGTAGGCCGACATCACCTGGATCGGCTCCTGCGAGCCGAGCGACCGGTGCACCTCCCACACGATGTCGAACAGCCGCGGATCCATCCGCGTGGCCTCGTCGCGCCGCCAGTCGCGCAGGAGCCAGTTCAGCTGCTCCAGGGCCTGCGGATCGTACTGGCCGTTGCGGCGGAACGTGATGGTGGCCGCCTCCTTCGTGTGCTGGTGCACGAGGGAGAGCGTGCGGGTGTCGCCGTTGGCGACCGCGTCCTGGGTGCCGCGCACCCCGGCCACGAGGGCCGTGAGGCTTGCGGTCACGAGGCCGGCCAGCCGCAGGGCGCGGCGTGTGGGCGACGGGTGGCGCTGGCGGTCCAAGATCGATCTCGTTGTCTCGCGCGGGCGGGTCGGGGACGGCGCCGCGGCGGTTACGGGAGGATGATCCAGGACTTTTGCCGCAAATCCTTGAAGGGCTCGTTAACCAGGATTCGATGGGGGCGGGGTCAGCGCACCAGATTGCGCAGAACGAAGTCGTAGCCGTCCCCGTCCACCTCGCGCAGGCGCTCCATCGCCCGCTGGGCCTCGGCGCGCATCGCGGTCTTGTTGCGGGTCTTGATCCGGTCGACCCCCACGACGAGGGTGCGCAAGGCGTCGACGCGCTCGTCCGCGCTCACAGGACCCAGCGACAGGGGCTCCTCGCTGGCTGCGCGCCGGTCCAGGCGCTCGGCCAGGGCCGCCACCGCCTCCGAGACGATGCCGAGCTGCCGCCCGAAGCTCGCCGCCTCGCGCACGATGTCGGCCTCGATCTCCGGGACGCCCTTGTAGACGGCCGGCGCGATGGCCTGGGTCACGGCGCCGCTCAAGGGCGCGTTGAAGGGCAGGGAGAGGAAGGTGAAGGAGGCGGGGCCGTTCGACATGGTGTCCGCGATCGGGGATTGAGGCCCCCGATCAGCTCACGGCGGGGGGGGGGCGCCGGACAATCCGCGCCCGCCCGGATGGCCTCACGCCGCTTCCAGCGCCTCCAGCTCGCCGATGAGCCGCTCGATCATGCCGAGCCCGATCTGCCAGAAGGCGGGGTCGCGGGCGTCGAGGCCGAAGGGCTGCAGGAGCTCGCCGTAATGCTTCGTGCCGCCCGCCGAGAGGAGCGCGAAGTACCGGTCGACGAACCCCTCGGATGCGCCCTCGTAGACCCCGTAGAGCGAGTTCACGAGGCAGTCGCCGAAGGCGTAGGCATAGACGTAGAACGGCGAGTGCACGAAGTGCGGGATGTAGGTCCAGAACGTCTCGTAGCCGGGACCGAGCCGGATCGAGGGGCCAAGCGACTCGGCCTGGACCGACATCCACAGGTCGGAGATCGCGTCGGCCGTGAGCTCGCCGTTGCGCCGCTCCAGGTGCACCTTGCGCTCGAAGGAATAGAACGCGATCTGGCGCACCACCGTGTTGATCATGTCCTCCACCTTCGCGGCGAGCATCGCCTTGCGCTGGACGGGATCGCGGGTGCCGTCCAGCAGGCGGCGGAAGGTGAGCATCTCGCCGAAGACCGACGCGGTCTCGGCGAGCGTGAGGGGGGTCGGCGCCATGAGCGCGCCGTTGGGAGCCGCCATCACCTGGTGGACCCCGTGGCCGAGCTCGTGGGCGAGCGTCATCACGTCCCGCGGCTTGCCCTGGTAGTTCACGAGCACATAAGGGTGCGCCGAGGGGACGGTCGGATGGGCGAAGGCGCCGGGCGCCTTGCCGGGCCGCACGGGCGCGTCGATCCAGCGCTCGTCGAAGAAGCGGCGGGCGATGTCGGCCATCCGCGGCGAGAAGGCGGCATAGGCCTCCAGCACCGTGTCGCGGGCCTCGCCCCAGGGGATCGTGCGCTGCTCAACGGTGGGAAGCGGCGCGTTGCGGTCCCAGTAGTCGAGGGCGTCGCGGCCGAACCAGCGGGCTTTCAGGGCATAATAGCGGTGGGAGAGGCGGGGATAGGCCTCCTGCACGGCGCTCACCAGCGCCTCCACCACCTCGCGCTCGACCCGGTTGGCGAGGTGGCGCGAATCCGAGACGTCCTCGAAGCCGCGCCAGCGGTCCGAGATCTCCTTGTCCTTGGCGAGCGTGTTGGTGATGAGGGCGAAGGTACGCAGCCCGCCCTTGAAGGTGCGTGCCAGCGCCTCGGCCGCGTCCTTGCGCACCGCGCCGTCGGGGTCCTGGAGCTTGTTGAGGGTGGGCTCGATGGCGAGATCCTCGCCCCGAACCTGGAAGCGTAAGGACGCGATGGTCTCGTCGAAGAGCCGGTTCCAGGCGCCGCGCCCGGTGACGGACTTCTCGTGGAAGAGCTGCTCCAGCCGGTCGTCGAGCTGGTGGGGCTTGTCGCGGCGGATGTCCTCCAGCCAGGGCCGGTAATGGCTGAGCGGCGCCTTCGCCATCAGCCCGTCGAGGAGCGCGTCGTCGATCCGGTTGAGCTCCAGGGTGAAGAACAGGAGGTCGCTGGAGGCCGAGGTGAGGCGCTCCTGCGCGTCGCCGTAGAACTTGGCGCGCTTCGGGTCCGTGGTCTCGCCCGAATAGACCAGCCCCGCGAAGGACATCAGGCGCCCGAGCAGGTCCTCGATCTCCTCGTAGGCGCGCACCACCGCGAACAGGGCCTCGCCCCCGTCCGCCCGCCCCGCCACCCCGGCGAGGGTGCCGCGATGCTGCTCGGCGAAGCTCCGGCAGGCCGATTCGGCCCGGGCGAGATCGGCCTTGAACTCCGGTCCGTCCATCGTCGGGTAGAGATCGCTCAGGTCCCATTCGGGCAGGGCGCCGAGCCCCGCCGCCTTGGCGGCCATGAGGGTCTGGGTCGTGGGCATCGAGACTGCGCGGGGGAGCATGGGCCTGCCGATGTGGTTCGCGAACGGCGCTCATATTGGCCGCCCGCGCGCCGGGATCAACCGTCGAGGGCGATGCGACGCGGGCGGCCGGCCCGTCGGGGCGGGCCGGGGCCGCCGGTCCGGCGTTAATGGGCGCTTTACCTCTGTCGCCCAGCATCGCGCCGAAACGAGACAACGCAAGAAGCCCCCATGACAGCTACCGTCCTCGTCGTCGACGACGATCCCGTCCAGCGCCGCCTCCTCGAGGCCATGGTGCGCCGCTTCGGCTACGAGCCGCTCGTGGCGGCGTCGGGCGAGGAGGCCCTGACGATCCTGCGCTCCGAATCGGGAGCGGGGATCGACGTGGTGGTGCTCGACCTCATGATGCCCAACGTCGACGGCATGATGGTGCTGGCGCGCCTGCGCGAGTCGGGCGTCGAGACGCCCGTCATCGTCCAGACGGCGCACGGCTCGATCGAGGCGGTGGTCGCGGCCATGCGCGCGGGCGCCATCGATTTCGTGGTCAAGCCCGTGGGCGCCGAGCGCCTCCAGGTCTCGATCAAGAACGCGATCCGCGTCGACAGCTTGGAGGACGAGATCCGGCGCATGCGCCGGCGCGCCAGCGGCACGCTCACCTTCCGCGACCTGACCTCCAAGAGCCCCGACATGGGCCGCGTGATCCGGCTCGCCGAGCGCGCCGCGAAGTCCACGATCCCCGTCCTCATCGAGGGCGAGTCGGGGGTGGGCAAGGAGGTGCTGGCCCGCGCGATCCAGGGCTCGTCCGACCGCAAGGGCAAGCCCTTCGTCACGGTCAATTGCGGCGCCATCCCCGAGACCCTCGTCGAATCCACCCTGTTCGGGCACGAGAAGGGCGCCTTCACGGGCGCCACCGAGCGCCACATGGGCAAGTTCGTGGAAGCGTCCGGCGGCACGCTCTTCCTCGACGAGATCGGCGAGTTGCCCCTCGACGCGCAGGTGAAGCTCCTGCGGGCGATCCAGGAGGGCGAGGTCGATCCCGTGGGCGGGCGCAAGTCGGTGCGCGTCGACATCCGCCTAATCTCGGCCACGAACAAGAGCCTTCTCGACCTCGTGAAGCAGGGCAAGTTCCGCGAGGACCTCTATTACCGCCTCAACGTCTTCCCCATGACCCTGCCCTCGCTGCGGGCCCGGCGCGAGGACATCCCCGACCTCGCCCGCTCGTTCCTGGCGCGCTTCGCGGCCGAGGAGGGCAAGCGCGTGCGCGGCTTCTCGGCGGAGGCGATGGCGCTCCTCACCCGCTACGACTGGCCCGGCAACGTGCGCCAGCTCGAGAACGCGGTCTTCCGGGCCGTGGTGCTGGCCGACGGCGACGACCTCACCCTCGCCGAGTTCCCGCAGATCGCGAACCAGGTCGAGGGCTTCGACGTGCGCATCCCGCCCGCGCCCGTCTTCGCCGAGACCGGGACGGGGCAGGCGCCCTTGCGCGAGATCGTGCGCGTCGAGGTGCGCGATCCCCACAGCATCTCCCTCGTGGACGAGAGCGGGGACGTGCGCACCCTGGAAGGCCTTGAGGCGGACGTGATCCGCTTCGCGCTCCAGCACTATCGCGGGCACATGTCTGAGGTGTCCCGGCGCCTCGGGATCGGCCGCTCGACCCTCTACCGCAAGCTCAAGGAGCTGGGCCTGGAGGACGAGGCGGCTGCCTGAGGCGCGGCCGGAAAGCGGCCGCCGATCACCCTCCACCCGGGTCTCGGGAGGCCGGCGCATGAGCAGGGCCACTCTCCACCCTCGTCCCCCGCCTTCGCGGGGGCAGGCTGTTAGGCGCCCGCCGCAGGCGGGCCTCGAAGGGTGTTCCAGGGGCCTCCGGACGTCTGTGGCAAGCGTCCTGCGTGCTTCGAGACGCGCTCTTCGAGCGCTCCTCAGCATGAGGGGGAGTGGGGCCCGTCGATCCCAAGCCAGCCTCTCGGGCGGGACCATCATTCTCCGCACGATCGTGTGATCGGGCGCACGCGATAGAGCGGCAGAAACCAATTATTGTCCGGTTTGTTGCCACGATGCGCTAGCGCCACGTCCGGCGATCGCCCATCGCTGGGCCGATCCGGCAGACGCGATTGCGCCGGGATGAAGGTTTCCAGCACGATGTCCGCGCCGCGCCGCCTGCCCCTCGTCGTCTCGGCCCTGCTCGCCGCCACCATGGCCATGGCAGACGAGGCGGACCTCACCGTCCCGGCCCTGCCCGACATCCAGGTGGAGATCGGCGAGGCGGCCCCGGACGCCGCGGCGGCGATCGAGATCGCGGTTCCCGACCTGCCGGCCGTCGTCGCTGTCGTCCCGCCCTCCGACGCGCCCGCCGCAGACATCCCGCCCCCCGATCTTCCGGCCGTCGCCGTCGTGGTGCCCCCCGCCGAGACGGTCACGGCGACGCCCGACATCGTGCCGCCGGACCTCCCCGCCGTCGCCGTGGTGGTCCCGCCCATCGATCCCGTAGCGGCGGCCCTGCGCGAGCGCCTGGCGGAGCCCGTCCGCCTGCATCCCCGCCTCGGCGCCTCGCACGTGGCAGCCGTGCAGGCCTTCTACGCGGCGCGCGAGTTCCGGCCGCTCTTCGTCGAGGCCGGCGCCCTGACGCCCGTGGCCCGGGGCGTGATCGCCCGGCTGGACGCGGCCGGCGTCGATGCCCTCGATCCCGCCGATTATCCCGTCCCCGCCCTCGGCATCGCCCGGCGCGGGGAGACGCCCGCCGATCTGGCCGGTGCCGAGCTGACGCTCGCCGCCTCCGCCCTGCTCTATGCCCGCGACGCCCGGGGCGGGCGGATCGAGCCGGCGCGCCTGTCACGCCACATCACCCCGAAGCTCGCCCTGCCCGACGCCGGCGAGGTGCTCGCTGCTCTCGCCGGGACCCGCGACGCGAGCGCCGCGCTCCAGGCCTACAACCCGCCCCATGAGGGCTACCGGGCGTTGCGGGAGAAGCTGCGCGAGGCCCGCGCCGCCCATCCGGCCCGCCCCATGGTGCAGGTGCCCGCAGGCCCGGTCCTGCGGGTCGGCATGAGCGATGCCCGCGTGCCCCTGGTGCGCGCCCGCTTCGGCCTCGACGGAGCCAAGGACGAGCGCTCCTACGACGAGCGCCTCGCCTCCGCCGTGGCGACCTTCCAGCGCGAGCACGGCATGAAGGGGACCGGCGTCCTCGATCGCGGCACCGTCGCGGCCCTCGATCGCGCCGGGGCGAGCCCCCGCGAGGCGGACCTCATCGCAAACATGGAGCGCTGGCGCTGGCTGCCCGCGGATCTCGGCGCGCGGCACGTCTTCGTCGACATCACCGCCTACACCTTGCGCGTGGTGGAGGACGGCCGGGTCGCGCATTCGGCCCGGGTCATGGTCGGCAAACCCGAGCGGCCGACGCCGATCTTCTCCGAGCGCATGACCCACATGGTGGTGAATCCGTCCTGGACGGTGCCGCCCACCATCCTGCGCAAGGACATGCTGCCCGAGCTCCAGGCCGATCCATCCTATGCGGCGCGGCGCGGGCTGGAGGTGTGGCGCAACGGCAAGCGGGTCGATCCCGCGGCCGTGGACTGGTCGAGGCCCGCCGGGGTCAGCCTGCGTCAGCCCCCGGGCGAGCGCAATGCGCTGGGCCAGATGAAGTTCATGTTCCCCAACGACCACGCGGTCTACATCCACGACACCCCGTCGCGGAACCTGTTTCGCGCCGAGCGCCGCGCCCTGTCGTCGGGCTGCGTGCGCGTCGACCAGCCCTTCCGGCTGGCGGAGGTCGTCCTGGAGGACGGGGCCGCCGAGACGCGGCTCAAGCGACTCATCGCCGAGCGGGGCGAGCGCACCCTCATGCTCCGCCGCCCGCTCCCTGTCCACCTCGCCTATTTCACCCTCGTCGTGGACGACGAGGGCCGCCTGCGCAGCCGGCCCGACATCTATGGCGTGGACGAGAAGGTGAAGGCGGCGCTGGGGCTGCGGGGGTAGGGCATTAGATCCTCATGCCTGCACCGGCTCCCACACCTCGCCGGGCCTGAGCGCCCGGAAGCGCTCGGGCGCTATTCCGGCCGCCTTGAGGGCGGCCGCGAGCGCCTGGGCGGGCGCTTCCACGCCCTCGTTGGTGAGGCGGAAGGTGCCCCAATGGTGGCCAAGCGCCTGCTCGGCGCCGGTCTCCTGCATCACCCGCACGGCCTCCTCCGGGTTCATGTGCTGGGGCCGCATGAACCAGCGCGGCTCGTAGGCGCCGATGGGTAGGATGGCGAGGCGGGGCGGGCCGAAGCGGGCCCGCACGTCGCGGAAGATCGCCCCGTCGCCGTAGCCCGTGTCGCCCACGTGGTAGATCGCGCCCGCGGGCGTGGTCAGGAGATAGGCGCACCATAGGGCCATGCGCCGGTCGCTCGTCCAGCGCGCCGACCAATGGTTGGCGGGCAGGAGTCGGACGCTCACCCCCTCGGACAGGGCCACCGTCCCGTCCCAGTCCGCCGTGACCACCTCGATGCCGGGGTCGACGGCCTTGATGATGGCGCCGTTGCCGAGCGGTGCCACGATCCGGGGGCGGTGGCGCTCCCAGAGGCGTGCGATCGCGGCGGTGTCCAGGTGGTCGTAGTGGTTGTGCGTGACGAGCACGGCGTCGATCGGCGGCAGGTCGTCGAAGGCGATGCCCGGCGGGTTCACGCGCTTCGGTCCCGCGAAGGAGACGGGGCTCGCCCGCTCGGCGAAGACGGGATCGACGAGGATGTTGAGACCCGCCGCCTGGATCAGCACGCTGGCATGCCCCACGAGCACCACCCGCAGCCCCTCGACCCGGGCGGGCGGCTTGTCACGGAACGGGCTCGGAAAGCTGTCGGGCCAGCTCTCCCGCCCGCCGCCGAGCTGCCAGCGCATGAGATCCAGGACGCTCTTGTCCTGCGGCTGGCCCGGGGTGAAGAAGCGGACCCCGTCGAAATGGTCGGAGACGGGGCCCTGGTAATAGGGGTTCTCGCCGGGCCTCGCCCTGGCATAGCCGGCGGCCCATGCCGCCATGAGGGCGGGGAGGGCGAGATATTTCACGAGGGTGCGGCGCTTCATGGGCCCCAACATGGCGGCCCCGCGCACGCGGTCAAGGCAAGGCGGGCTTCAGAAACCCGTGAGCGCCACCTGCGTGTGCTCCACCTCCGGCGGGCGCTCGAAGCAGTGCCCGACGAGGCCGCGCCAGGCCTGGAAGTCCTCCGAGCCGCGGAAATCCACCGTGTGGTTCTCCAAGGTCTCCCAGCGGACGAATAGACGGTAGCGGCTGGGGCGCTCGATGGAGCGCTGCAGCTCCATGCCGGCGCAGCCCTTGGCCCTGCGAAACAAGGGCGCGGCTTTGGCGACGCCCGCCTCGAACTCGGCCTCCAGGCCGGGCTTCACATCTATTTGTGCGATTTCAAGGATCATTTTTCGGTCCAGCTTCGTTATGGCCACCAGAGCCGGTCCGGCAGCCGCGCGCAAGTCCCACGACTCACGCTGCGTCACATTCTGGCCCGATTGATGGTTTGCTCTGCCGTCAAGTCAGGAGCTTTCCCGGGAGAGCTCCCCGTTCAATGCGAGATGCGTGATGCAACAGAACGTCTCCGAGTCCCCCCAGGACATCGACATCGACCAGGTCGAGCGCATGCTGCGCGCCTCCATCGCCATCATGAAGCGCTCCCGCCGCCAGTCCCGCCGCGACACGCGCGGCGAGTCCACGCAGCCCCAGGACGCCTACCGGGGTCCCTCGCAGGGCTGAGCGAACCTGCCTGACGGCATGAGGAGCGCCTTCGGCGCGTCATGTTGCGCTGGATCCCGGATCGGCGCTCGCCTTCGGCTGCGCTTGTCCGGGAAAGTGGCCTTGGAGGCTCTGGAGCCCCTTACTTCCATCCTCCGCCCCTTTCCCGGACAAGTCCCGCGCCAGCGGAACGCAGATCCGGGATCCAGCGCAAGACTCTGCCGCGGCAGCGGCTCAGCTTGACCTTTGTGACCCGAAGCGGCGCCCCCATCAGGGGCGCCGTTCCGTTTCAGGTCAGGGGCACGCCGGCGGGCTGCCGGCCGGGATGGCGAGGGTGGTGTCCTCCCACGTGATCCGGTCGGCGGCCGCGGGCTGCACCGGGATGGGGCAGGTCACCGCGGTCGCGGCGAAGACCTGGCTTTCGGGCAGCGGTGCCTTCCCCTTGCCGAGATGGTCGAGCATCGCCGCGATCCCCTGGTTGACGTAGCCGTGCAGCGCCACGAGGGGCGGGAAGCCCGGCGCGCCGGCGACCGCGTCGAAATGGTTGCCGTTCACCACCTCGACATAGCGCACCCCGCTCCGCTGCCCCTCCACGAGCCGGTTGAGGCCGAGATAGGCCCGCGAGGAGTGGTTGGGCGCCACGAGACCGTCCTTGCGCCCGTGCAGGATCAGCGCCGGGCGCCCGCGCAGGTCGCCGGTCGCGCGCACCTCGGCGAGCCCTGCCCGAAGCGCCTCCTGACCCATGAGGTCGCGCAGGCAGATCGCGGCGTCGACCCGCCTGAGCTCGCCCTCGATCGACGCTGCGGGGGCTAGATCGTTGGTGGTCTGGCCTCCGGCGTCGTTGAGCACGGTGAGGCCCGCGCTGCCCGCAAGCCCGTTCCCCGTCGCGAAGGCGCCCGCGCGGGCCGCCTCGCTCCAGGGCGTCACGCCCTCGGGCCCCGCCGCACCGAAGCTCGTGCGGCACAGATGGTCCGCTGCGGACGCCTTGGCATAGGCATAGGCGTAGGTGGGCGTGAGCACGCGCCACAGATGGGCGGTGCCGGAGTGCCAGGCCATGAGCGGGTCGGCGTCGGGCAGGAGGCCGAGGCGGTGGATGATGCCCTTGGCCTCCACGTTCTGCTCAGGCGGCGTCTCGGCGGTGAGGAGCCGGCGCTCCTTGAGCGCCGCGCAGCGCAGGACGTTGGGCGCCGCGGTGCCGGAGGCGCAATCGGCGTAGAGGTTCATCGCCGCGAACACCTCGTAGAGGCCCCGGCCGTGAACCTGGGGCTCGCCGCGCTCGAGGATCGTGAGGTCGGTGCGCGGGGCGGGCTGGATCTGCGGCTCGCTCACCACGATGCCGTCGATGAGCCCGGTCCGGTCCGCCTCCGCCGCCAGCAGCGCCGCGCCCCCGCCGTTCGAGACGCCGACCGCGACCACCGTCACATTGCCTGGGTTGAAGGTCCCGATCCCGGGCTGGCCGTCGAAATGGTCGTTGAGGGCGTAGAGCGCGAACTCGATGGAGCGCAGAACGTGCTGCCCCCAGTCCCGCTCCGGGTTGTCGCCGCGATGGGCGTGCTTGACCGCGACGCGGTTGGGATGGCCTGCATTGAAGGCGTCCAGCGCCGGGCCGGCGGGCGCCCGGAACTGCGCCGGGCCGTCGGCCGGGATCGGCCGGCCCTCGATGTCGTAGGCCGTGCCGGTCGCAAGATCGTGGTAGCCGATGCCGGTGCCCTTGTCCGTGTAGGCGACCGCGCAGCCCCGCTTCAAGGGCACCTCCGCCACCGAGATCGCGCCGTAGATCCCCCGTGAGCCCGAGGAGGGCGCCGTCACGATGCACGGGTTCGCCCGGTCGAACCCTTGCGGGATCTGCACCATCAGCGTCGCGGCGGGGCCCGAAGGCCCGCCCCGCAGATAGGCGAGGTACTCGACGCCCGGGATGCGTGGCCCGGAGCCGTAGAGCGTGCCGTAGCCCTGGGCCGGCAGCACGCTGATGAGGCCGCGCATGTTGGCGTGGATCGCCCGGCGGCGCAGCTGCTCGACATTGGGGGCGGCGTCCAACGCGGGCGGCTGGCCCGCGATGCCCTCCCAGCCGAGCCCCGCCGTGAGAAGGTCGTCGGTCTCGCCGTGCGGGCGCACCAGCACCTCGCCGTCGATGAAGTCCGGCTTCGCGGGCTTGGCCTCCGCCTGCGGCGCCAGGCCCGCCACGAGGGCGAGGGCCGAGATCGTGCGGGCAAGCGCCCGTCTTGTGCGTCCGGTCATGCGTTTCCTCCCCGGCCCGGATCGTCGGCGCCGCCTGGCCGGACCGGGATGGCGGGCGGCGCGCTCCAGGCGGCGGTGCCGCCCGGCGGGGCTCATGAGAGGAGGATGGGGCCGCCCTGTCCAGCCCGATCGCGCCGTTCGGCGCTGTGGATTCCGGGGGTGCGGGCGGTGCAAACGTTTACCGCGGGCCATGGTTCCCGCGGTGGGAACGAAGCCCGCCCATCCGCGTTGTCGGCTCAGTTTCCCTCAGCCCGGTGATCACGTGTCCGACCCGCGCGCCTTCTCGTCCTCCGAAACCCCCCGTCTGACCCCCGACATCCAGGCCCGTCTCGGCCAGGAACTGCGGACCGTCTACGCCTCGTTCGGCGAGGCGCCTCTGCCCCAGCGCTTCCTCGACCTTATGCGCCGCCTCGAGGAGGCGGAGCCGCGCGAGCGGGTGATCGAGCCGGCCTTGCGCGACGAGATGCTCGGCGCCCTGCCGAGCCTGCGCGCCTTCGCGATCTCGCTCACCAACAACGTCGATCAGGCCGACGACCTCGTCCAGGAGACGATCCTGAAAGCCTGGAAGAACATCGACCGCTTCGAGCGCGGCACGAACCTCAACGCCTGGCTGTTCACGATCCTGCGCAACCAGTTCCACACCGTGTGGCGCAAGCAGCGCCGCGAGGTGGAGGACCCGGACGAGGCGCATGCCGGCAAGCTACGCTCCATCCCCGCCCAGCCCGGCCACCTCGCGCTTCTCGAGATGCGCGAGGCGCTGGAGAAGCTGCCCCCGGACCAGCGCGAGGCGCTGCTGCTCGTGGGCGCCGAAGGGCTCTCCTATGAGGAGGCGGCGCAGATCTGCGAGGTTGCGGTCGGCACCATCAAGAGCCGCGTCAACCGCGCCCGGAAGCGCCTGGCCGAGCTCCTCTCCATTGAGGACGAGGAGGATTTCGGGCCCGACCGCGTGACCCGGGCGGCGCTGCTGGTGGAGTGAGGGGCGGGGCTCCCCGCCGTCGGTCACCCCATTCTGCCCCTCGTCCTGAGGCGCCCACCGCAGGTGGGCCTCGAAGGACGCTCCAAGGATCTCCCTCCGGCTCACGAGCGTGGTGCGTGCTTCGAGACGGCCTGCCCCGCAGGCCTCCTCAGCATGAGGGGGTGGGAGTTTCGGTCGGCAGCCCTAGAATGAACAAAACCCCGCGGAGCGCCGGCTCCGCGGGGTTTTGTCATGAAGGCTCGATGCCTCTTTACGCGCTCAGCGCCTCGCGCTGCTTCTCGGCGCGCTTGCGGTCGTTCGGGTCGAGGATCGCCTTGCGGAGGCGGATCGACTTCGGCGTCACTTCGACGAGCTCGTCGTCCTGGATCCAGGCGAGCGCCTTCTCCAGGGTCATCCGGATCGGGGGCGTGAGGCGCACGGCCTCGTCCTTCGACGTGGTGCGGATGTTGGTGAGCTTCTTGCCCTTGAGGACGTTCACCTCGAGGTCGTTGTCGCGGGTGTGGATGCCCACGATCATGCCCTGGTAGACCTTCCAGCCGGGCTCGATCACCATCGGCCCGCGATCCTCGAGGTTCCACAGGGCATAGGCCACCGCCTCGCCGGGCTCGTTGGCGATGAGCACGCCGTTGTTCCGGCCCGGGATCTCGCCCTTGTAGGGCTCGTAGGCCTTGAAAAGGCGGTTCATGATCGCCGTGCCGCGGGTGTCGGTGAGGAGCTCCGACTGGTAGCCGATGAGGCCGCGGGTGGGGGCGTGGAAGACGAGGCGCTGGCGGTTGCCGCCGGACGGGCGCATCTCGATCATGTCGGCGCGGCGCTCCGACATCTTCTGCACCACGATGCCCGAATGCTCCTCGTCGACGTCGACGACTACCTCCTCGATGGGCTCGAGGAGCGAGCCGTCCTCGCCCTTCTGCATCACGACCCGGGGGCGCGACACGCCGAGCTCGAAGCCCTCGCGGCGCATGGTCTCGATCAGGATCGCGAGCTGGAGCTCGCCGCGGCCGGAGACGAAGAACGAGTCCTTGTCGCCCGACTCCTCGATCTTGAGCGTGACGTTGCCCTCGGCCTCCTTGAACAGGCGGTCGCGGATCATGCGGCTCGTGACCTTGTCGCCCTCGGTGCCCGCGAGCGGGCTGTCGTTGACGATGAAGGACATCGTCACGGTCGGGGGATCGATCGGCTGGGCCTGGATCGGGGTGTCGTTCGAGGGATCGCAGAACGTGTCGGCGACCGAGCCCTTCACGAGTCCCGCGATGGAGACGATGTCGCCCGCCTCGCCGATCTCGATCGGCTGGCGCTCCAGGCCGCGGAAGGCGAGGATCTTCGACACCCGGCCGGTCTCGACGAGGTTGCCCTCGCGGTCCAGCACCTTGATGGTCTGGTTCGGCTTCACCGAGCCCGCCGCGATGCGGCCCGTGATGATGCGGCCGAGGAAGGGGTTCGACTCGAGCAGGGTGCCGAGCATGCGGAACGGGCCGTCGTCGGTCGCGGCCGGGGGCACGTGTTCCAGGACGAGGTCGAAGAGCGGCGCGAGGCCCTGGTCCTTGGGGCCCTCGGGCGAGGTCGCCATCCAGCCGTTGCGGCCCGAGCCGTAGAGGATGGGGAAGTCGAGCTGCTCGTCGGTGGCGTCGAGCGCCGCGAAGAGGTCGAACACCTCGTTGATGACCTCGCCCGCGCGGGCGTCCGGCCGGTCGACCTTGTTGACGGCCACGATGGGGCGCAGCCCGATCTTCAGCGCCTTGGAGACCACGAACTTCGTCTGCGGCATCGGCCCCTCGGCCGCGTCGACCAGCACGATCACGCCGTCGACCATGGAGAGGATGCGCTCCACCTCGCCGCCGAAATCGGCGTGGCCGGGGGTGTCGACGATGTTGATGCGGGTGTCCTTCCAGACCACCGAGGTGGCCTTGGCCAGGATCGTGATCCCGCGCTCCTTCTCGAGGTCGTTCGAGTCCATGGCCCGCTCCTCGACCCGCTGGTTCTCGCGGAACGAGCCGGACTGCTGCAGGAGCTTGTCGACGAGCGTGGTCTTGCCGTGGTCGACGTGGGCGATGATGGCGATGTTGCGCAGGCGCATGGGGGTCTCGAATCGAACGGCCCGGCGCGCCGCCTCCGCCCGGGAGGGGCGGGACGTCGGAAAGCCGGGCTCTCGGGATCTCTATTGCGCTGCAATATAGGCAGTGAACGGGGGCCGCAATAGGGCGAAAGCACGTATTTCCCGGATCGGGCCGCCCCGGCCACGCATCTCATCTCCCCGCCTGCGGGGAGAGGCGGGACGCGCTACTCCGCCGCCCGCACCAGGGGCGTCCCGTGCTCCTCCAGCCAGTGGCGGCGCTCGGCGATGGCGCGGCGGGCCTGGTCGAGGCCGAGCTGGAAGGCGACGAGGCTCGTCTCGTCGAGGACGCCCTCGCCGGCACGGGTCAGGGCCTGGACGAGGATCTCGTCGGCGGCCCGGTCGAGCCCGTCGAGGGCCGCCTCGCTCTGCGCCTCGCGGGCGTCGTGCACGATGGCGAGCAGGTCCTTGAGGAGGTTCATGGTGCGCGAGCGGGTGCGGTTCGCCGCCGTGCCGAACAGCCCCGCGATGGCCGAGCCGCCGAGGCCCGCGAGCATCACCACGAGATAGAACCAGTCCCCGTAGCGCTCCATGAAGGAGAGCGTCTCGCCGTCGTAATAGCCCGCCGCGCCGGGGTGGACCGGGAGCGACGAGCCCTTGGAGGTGTCGGGCTCCTCGATCCGGTTGGCGAGCGGCACCTCGCCCGACAGGACGGGGCGCATCACGAAGAGGAGCCGGGTGAATTCCGAGACGTCGGCGTCGCTCGTCTCCGTATGGGCCACGAGGAGATGGGCGACCGACACCGTCATGAAGCCCTCCGCCGGCCGGGGCGGCGTGCCGCCGAAGGCGCCCCGCACCACCTCGAAGCTCTCGTAGGCCGGCGAGCGCTGGGCGATGGCCTCGGCCTCGGGAAGCGGCACGAAGGCTGGCGGCGTACCCGTGGCGCGGCTCACGGCGCTCACGACCTCGTTGAGCAAGCGCCCGGTGAGGGCGCCCACGGCGAAGATCGCGTCGACGCGCCCGTCCCGCAGGGCCTCGGCCGCTTCCTGGGACGAGCCCAAGGGCACGAGGGCGACCGCGTCGCGCGGGATCTCGTAATGATCGAGGATCGCTTGGAGGAGGCGTTCGTTGGCGGGGTTGCTCCGGGTCGTGGCGATGCGCCGGTCGCGCAGGTCCGACACCCGGGTCAGGCTCGATCCCTCGCGGGTGATGAGGAGGGCAGGGTTGCGGTGCAGGACCGCCACCGTCTGGCCCCGGGCCGGCATGGCGACGTCGCTGCGCACCACCGCGAGATCGGCCCGCCCGTCGTCCACGGCGGATGCGCTCGCGCCGAGGCCCTCCGTGAGCACGATCTTGAGGCGTGTGGCGGCGCGTTCCCGGGCCAAGTACTGGGCGGCCGCCACGACGAGGCGGGTGTCCTCGCTTCCCACCGGCCCGACGGCGATGCGAAGCGTGGTGGGCAAGGTCGCCCAATGATAGACCCCGACGCTCGCCGCCGCGACCGCGAGCAGAGCCGCAAGGAGGATGATGAGGGTCCGGCGCATGAAAGCGCAAGGTGGCCCCGTCCGGGCCGGACTTCAATGGCTTTCACGCCCCTGCGGCTCACGGTCTGGCTCCGACCGGCGGTCTCACCCTCCCCCTCGTGCTGAGGTGACCCGCGGAGCCCGCCCTCGAAGCATGCAGCACCTTGCCACAGCCGTCGGGAGACCCCTGGAGCGCCCCTCGAGGCTCCCCCGGATCACGTCCGGGGTCGCACCTTGGAGCCTGCCCCGTGAAGGCGGGAGACAGGTTGGAGGGCTGCCCGCCTGGTGAGCCAGCCTCTCAGGCATCCCGCGGTCGCGGGTCGCGGATGGGCCAGTCGGGCCGCACCGCGCGCACCATCATGAGCTCGCCGATGTTCTCCGGGGTCACGAGGCCCACGAGCTGGCCGCCCTCGTTCAGCACGAAGAGGGCGGGCGCGCGGCTCGAATTGAGGAGGGCCAGCCCCCGCTCCAGGGGCTCGCGCGAGCCGATGGTGGGCACCTCCCGGGTCATCACGTCGAGAACCGGGGTCGCGGGACCGCCGTCGCGCAAAGCCGGGATGAGCCGGTCGCGGGTGACGAGGCCGCGCGGGCGGCCGGCGCCGTCCACCACGGGGAACTCCTTCTGCGAGGAGCGGATGAGGCAGGTCACGGCGTCGTCGAGGGTGGCCGTGGGGGCGAGCGTCTCGACGATGGTCACCATGCCCTCGCACACGGGCACCTCGCGGGCGACGTCCCGCGTCGCGACGTGCTGCGCCTCGGCGCTCGCCGCAAGATAGATGAAGAGCCCGATCACGATGAGGAACGGGTTGATGAACAGTCCCGCGAGCGCGAAGAGGAACGCCGCGCCCTGGCCGATGCGCGCCGCGATCCGGGTCGCCCGCGCGTGCGGCATGCGCATGGCGAGGACCGCCCGCAGGACCCGGCCCCCGTCCATGGGAAAGGCGGGGATGAGGTTGAACAGGACGAGGAACACGTTCGCGCCCGCAAGCCGCACGAGAAGGCCGACCCCGGGGTTCTCGATCTGCGTCATGCGGCCGGTGTCGATGGCGGCCCCGAGCACCAGGAAGAGCGCGAGCGCGATCACCACGTTCACGGCGGGCCCCGCGAGCGCCACCACGAGCTCCTCCCGGGGCTTCTCCGGGATCCGCTCCAGGCTCGCCACGCCCCCGATGGGCGAGAGCGTGACCTCGGGGGTGCGGATGCCGTAGCGCCGCGCCGCGAAGATGTGCCCGAACTCGTGGGCCAGCACGCAGGCGAAGATGAGCACGATGTAGAGCACGCCCTCCAGCGCCGCCTGCTGCCCGCCCGCCCGCCATTGCGCGGCCCCGATCCAGACCAGGAAGAGCAGGAACGTCACGTGCAGCCGCACGACCGTGCCGGCGATCACCGCGATGGGAAAGGACCAGAGCATCGAAGCCGTCTCCGTCGGCCGGAACGGGCCGGGCGGCAACCTAATCCTGGCAGCGGGCCACTGGTTCGCTGGGCTGGTGGTCGCACCCCGTCCGGAGAGCCAGACGTATTGATCAGGCGGTGACTCTGAGCTAATTGCATAGCTTATAAGTCATACGCAGAAGAGAGCTTGCTCTGATGACGATTGCCGCCATCACCCAGGGCCCTCACGCCGTCACCCTCCCGTCCGGTCCGCCCGCCGGCTTCTCGCTTCAGGGCACCGGGACGCAGCCCGCGATTGCCCAGCCGGCGGAAACCATCCGCTCCGCCCCGCTCGTGGCGCAGGCCTCGTCCGACCAAGCCGTGACCCGGGCCCACGGGACCGGCCAAGTGGTCGGCGCCGACGGACGGGTCGCGGGCGCCAATGTGGACCTCGGCGGCCGCACCGCGGGCGCGTATGTGGCGACGCTGTCGGAGGCCCAGCTCAAGGCGCTGTCGCCGGCCGACCGTGCCGAGCTCACCCGGGTCGCCGCCGGGGAAATCGAGGCGCAGCGCACCAACCTGAAGACCGGCAACCCGGTGGACAGCCGGGCCGAGGCCGCGGCGACGGAGGCCCTGTCGCGCCTCTACGGCACGTGGCGCCCAAGCGCGGAACGCATGGCGGATCTGAAGGCGAAGACGGCGGCCTTCACCCAGGAGTTCAGCCAGACATACGACATCCGCCAGATGAACGCCCGGTGGGACAGCCTGTCGCCCAAGGAGCAGGAGACCGTCCTGAGGGACATCCACGCCATGCATGCCCGGCATTTCGGCTACGAGCCCGCGACGCTCACCCTCGTGACGAAGCCGCGCAACAAGGAGGAGGCGCTCTGGGCGACCCGCGCGGGCGGCGACTACAACCCCGTCACCAACGAGATGCGCCTCAACGGCAATCCCGAGCGGCCCGGCCCGAAGGACTTCCTGAACCAGGTCGCCACGGTGGTGCACGAGGGCTATCACCGGCGCCAGGACCTAGAGGCCGAGGCGGCGGTCGCCAACGGCCTGCCCCAACCCCCGACCGGCAAGGCCGGGGACGCCGTGATGTACTGGGCGAACTACCAGAACCACGCCTTCGTCGGGAACGCCGGCCAGATGGGCTATCAGGGCAACCCGCTGGAGCAGGAGGCGTGGCTCGCCACCGACGCCTTCCTGGGTGGGCTCAAGCGGCCCGGGCTGCTGCCGGCCGGCCATCCGCTGCGCACGGACCTGCGCCAGCTCACGGATTGAGCTGGCGCCGCCCCCCGCCGATGCGGGGCCTTACAGCCCCATCTTCCTCTTGCGCTGAGCGAGCGTCCTCAGCCGGAGCGCGTTGAGCTTGATGAAGCCCGCCGCGTCGCGGTGGTCGTAGGCGACCGCGCCCTCCTCGAAGGTGACGAGGTCCTGGTCGTAGAGGGAATAGGGGCTCGTGCGGCCGACGATGTGGGCCGCGCCCTTGTAGAGCTTGAGCCGCACCTCGCCCGTGACGAAGTCCTGGCTCTTGTCGATGAGCCCCTGAAGGAGCTCGCGCTCAGGCGAGAACCAGAAGCCGTTATAGATGAGCTCGGCGTAGCGCGGCATGAGCTCGTCCTTGAGGTGCGCCGCACCCCGGTCGAGCGTGATCGACTCGATGGCGCGGTGCGCCAGCAGCAGGATCGTGCCGCCGGGCGTCTCGTACATGCCGCGCGACTTCATGCCGACGAAGCGGTTCTCCACGAGGTCGAGGCGGCCGATGCCGTTCTCGCGGCCGAGCGCGTTGAGGCGGGTCAGGATGGTGGCGGGCGACATCGCCTCGCCGTCGATGGACACCGCGTCGCCGCGCTCGAAGCCGATCGTGATGGTCGTCGGCCGGTCGGGCGCCTCCTCGGGCGACACGGTGCGCGAGAAGACGTAGTCGGGCACCTCGGCGGCGGGATCCTCCAGCACCTTGCCCTCCGAGGAGCAGTGCAGGAGGTTCGCGTCGATGGAGAAGGGCGCCTCGCCCCGCTTGTCCTTGGCGATGGGGATCTGGTGCTGCTCGGCGAAGGCGATGAGCTGCTCGCGGGAGCGCAGATCCCACTCGCGCCAGGGCGCGATCACGGTCACGTCGGGCTTGAGCGCATAATAGGACAGCTCGAAGCGGACCTGGTCGTTGCCCTTGCCCGTGGCGCCGTGGGACACGGCGTCGGCGCCGAGCCGCTCGGCGATCTCGATCTGCTTCTTGGCGATGAGCGGGCGGGCGATGGAGGTGCCGAGCAGATAGAGGCCCTCGTACTGGGCGTTGGCCCGGAACATCGGGAACACGTAGTCGCGGACGAATTCTTCGCGCAGGTCCTCGATGAAGATGTTCTCGTCCTTGATGCCGAGGAGCTGCGCTTTCTTGCGCGCGGGCTCCAGCTCCTCGCCCTGGCCGAGATCGGCGGTGAAGGTCACGACCTCGCAGCCATAGGTGGTCTGGAGCCACTTGAGGATGATCGAGGTGTCGAGGCCGCCCGAATAGGCGAGGACGACCTTGTTCACGCGCTTCTGGGACATCGGCAGGGATCTCGCGGGAGGGAGCGGGGCCGGAGCCCCGGGCTGCGCGTTTTATAGAGATGTGTGCCGGGCACGCAACCGGCTTGGCAAATCGCCCGTTCACACCCGATCCTCTGGCCTCACGCGAACGAAAGGCATCCCCATGGCCCGCCGCGCCGTCCTCGAGTTCTGGTACGAGTTAGCCTCCACCTATTCCTATCTCTCGGCCATGCGGATCGAGGAGCTCGCGGGGGCGGCGGGGGTCGAGGTGCGCTGGCGGCCGTTCCTGCTCGGGCCCATCTTCGCGGCTCAAGGGTGGAATTCCTCGCCTTTCAACCTCTTTCCCGTCAAGGGCCGCTACATGTGGCGGGACATGGAGCGGGAGGGGGCGCGCTTCGGGCTGCCCGTGAAGCGGCCCGATCCCTTCCCGCAAAACAGCCTCGTGGCGACCCGCGTGGCGCTTCTCGGCGCCGAGCACCCCTGGGGCCCCACCTTCACCAAGGCGGTCTACGCCCAGGAGTTCGGCGAGGGACGCTCCATCGCCGAGCCCGCCGCCGTGGCGGGCATCCTCAAGGGCCTCGGCCTCGACGGCGACGCGATCCTCAAGACCGCCAGCGCCGAGCCCAACAAGACGCGGCTCAAGGCCGTGACGGAGGAGGCCCGCTCGCGGGGCCTGTTCGGCGCCCCCACCTTCCTCACCGACGACGGCGAGATGTTCTGGGGCAACGACCGCCTGGAGCTTGCCATCGCCTGGGCATCCGGCGAGCGGCCGGGGCGCTGAGGGAGCGCAGCGGGGAACAGGGGCAAGCGCCGCGCCGTTGACCCGCCAGGACAGCGTCAAGGTTTGCCCATGCCCACCGAACTGCCCTCCGCGAACGAGACCGCGATCCGCGAGCCCGGGTCGATGCAGCTCGACCCCACCGGGGACGGCGTCGCCATCGACGAGACCAAGCGCCTCATCGCCTCGAACAAGGTGGAGGGCACGCCGGTCTACAATCGGGCCGGCGAGTCCCTCGGCACGATCTACAACTTCATGGTCGACAAGGTCACGGGCCAGGTCGCCTACGCCGTGATGTCCTTCGGCGGGTTCCTCGGCCTTGGCGAGAGCTACCACCCGCTCCCCTGGAAGGCGCTCGTCTACGATACGCGCCTGGAGGGCTACGTCGTCGACATCGACCCGACCCAGCTCGAGAACGCGCCGCGCCACGGCGCCGGCGAGGATCCCTTCTTGGATCCAGCCTACGGCGATCGGCTGCGGGATTTCTACGGGGTCCGCTGACGCGCCGCCCATTCGGGGCGCAGGATCGACATCTGGATGACGTCCACGCGCCCGCCCTCCGGCACGATCAGCGCCTCGCGCTGGCGGCCCTCCTCCACGAAGCCGAGCGTCGCGTAGACCCGCTGGGCCCGCGGATTGTAGGGCGCCACGGTGAGCCAGAGCCGGTGGCTCTCGGGCCGGGCGAACACCCAGTCGACCACGCGCTCCAGGAAGGGGCGCCCGAGCCCCTCGCCCGGCCCCGCCACGGCGGTGCGCTTCAGAAGAACGTTGCCGTTCGGGTCGCACAAGCCCCACAGGATCGCGAAGCCGAAGGGCTCGCCGGCCCCGTCCACGCCGAGGAGGTGGCGGCTGTCGGGCTCGTCCAGGAGCGCGGCGTGGCGCTCGGCCTCGAAGCGGCCGATGAGGCGCGCGTTCGCGGGAGCGCGCTCGAGCCCGATGATGAAGGCGATGTCCTCTCGCGTCGCCTCCCGGATGGCGGGCGCCATCAGCTCGACCGGGCCACCGTGAACCGCGCCGCCTCGCGCAAGGTCTCGGCCTCGGGGCCGAAGCCGTCCAGCGCCGCGAGGGTGGCGTCGAGCAGGCGGGCGGCCTCGCGCTTGGCGCCCTCCAGGCCGAGCCGGTCGACCAGGGTGCCCTTGCCGGCGGCGGCGTCCTTGCCGGCGGCCTTGCCGAGCGCCTCGGTGGTGGATTCCCGGTCGAGGATGTCGTCGGCGATCTGGAAGGCGGCGCCGAGACCCCGGCCGTAGGCAAGGAGCGCCGCCCGCGCCGCCGCGTCGGCCCGTCCGATGATGGCGCCCGCCTCGACGGCGAAGGCGAGGATCGCGCCCGTCTTCATCGCCTGGAGCGTGCGGATGCCCGCCTCGTCGAGATCGACCCGGCCGTAGCGCCCCTCCGCCGCGAGATCGAGCATCTGCCCGCCCGCCATGCCCCCTAGGCCCGCCGCGCGGGCAAGCCCCAGCACGAGCTCGGCCCGCACCGCCCCGTCGGGATCGGTCTCGGGGTCCGCCATCACCTCGAAGGCGAGGGTCTGGAGCGCGTCGCCGGCCAGGATCGCGGTCGCCTCGTCATAGGCCTTGTGCACCGTGGGCCGGCCCCGGCGCAGATCGTCGTCGTCCATGGCGGGCAGGTCGTCGTGGACCAGGGAATAGCAATGCAGGAGCTCGACGCCCGCGCCCGCCCGCAAGGGGCCGTCGCCCTCCTGGCCGAGGAGGCGGGCGGCCTCGACGGCGAGGAAGGGCCGCAGCCGCTTGCCGCCGCCGAGCGCCCCGTGGCGCATGGCCTCGAGGAGCCGCGCGGGCCGGGCGATCTCGCCAGGCTGGGGAGCTTGCGACAGGAGCCGTTCGAGAAGCGCCTCCGTCCGCGCCGCAAGCGCGCCGAGGCGGTCCGGAAAGGCGGTGGAGAGCGGGGATGCGGCTTGGGCATGCATGGCCTTTCGCTTGCCCGACGCGGCCGAACCGGTCAAGGCTTCAGCCTGCGGGCGGGGCCCGACGACCCCCGGGGGAGGGACCTGCATGGCGCGCGGCTGGGCGACGGGATGATCGGACGGGTTCTGCGGTGGCTCGTGGGAGCCGTGCTGGGGCTCGCGGGCCTCTTCGTGGGGTTGAGCCTGCTCTATCTCGTGGTCACGCCGCCCTCGACGCTGATGCTCGGGCGCTGGGCGACGCTCGCTCCCGTCGACCGCAGGGTGGTGCCCCTGAGCGCGATCAGCGAGCACCTGCCGCGAGCCGTGATCAGCTCCGAGGACGCCCGCTTCTGCCGCCATCGCGGGGTCGACTGGGACGCCCTGCAGGAGGTGCTCGACGACGAGGAGGGGCCGAGCCGCGGCGCCTCCACGATCTCGATGCAGACGGCCAAGAACCTGTTCCTGTGGCCGGGGCGGTCCTACATCCGCAAGGGGCTGGAGATCCCCGTCGCTCTCTGGATCGACCTCGTCTGGTCGAAGCGGCGCATGATGGAGATCTATCTCAACGTCGCCGAATGGGGCGAGGGCATTTTCGGGGCCGAGGCCGCCGCGCAGGCCTACTTCCGCAAGAGCGCCCGCGACCTCTCCCGGCGCGAGGCGGCCCTTCTCGCCGCGGCGCTGCCGAACCCCAAGCAGCGTAATCCGGCCCGCCCCTCGGCGGGCCACCGCCGCATCGCCGACCGCGTCATGGCCCGCGCCGCGGCCTCCGGCCCCGTGACCGGCTGCCTGTGAGCGCGATTCCCGCGAACGGGGCTAGCCAGACCCGCGGTTCGTCTGTATAAGCGCGCGCTTCCTGATATCGCGAGCGGCCCGACTTCGAGTGGACGCGCCGCGCCCAATCGACCGGAGTTGATCATGGCCGTTCCCAAGCGAAAGACGTCGCCCAGCCGGCGCGGCATGCGCCGTTCCGCCGACGCCCTCAAGGCGCCGACCTATGTCGAGGACAAGGACTCGGGCGAGCTCCGCCGTCCCCACCACGTCGACCTGAAGACCGGCATGTATCGCGGTCGCCAGGTTCTCAAGGCGAAGACCGACGCCTGATCCCGTCCTCACGGACGAACGCATCTCGATGAGCCGGCCTCCCCCGCGGGAGGCCGGCTTTTTCGTTCGCGGCGCCCTGGCCGCCGCCATGGCTTGACCGCAAGGCGACGGGGCGGCACATCTGCCCCGTTTGCGCTGGGGAGAGGTCATGCGTCGGATCGGTTTCATCGTGCTGGCGGCGGCCGTGCTGTCGGGAGGCGGGGCGTCTGCCGAGATCCGCGTCGACGAGGCCCGGATCGCCGGGGGCGAGCTGCGCGTCACGGGCCGCGTCTCGGCGCGAAACGCCCCCGTGACCATCGACGACGACATCGCCACCACCAGCGACGCCCAGGGGCGCTTCCGCTTCCGCGTGCCCTACCTGCCCCAGGACTGCACGGCGGTGCTGCGCGCGGGCGAGGAATCGCGCGAGATCATCGTGGCCAATTGCGCCGCCATCGGCCCCGCCGGCCGCAAGGGCGATGCAGGCCCGCCCGGCCCGGCGGGCCTCCAGGGTGAGCCTGGCCCCAAGGGCGACGCAGGACCCGCGGGCGAGCGTGGAGCCCAGGGCGAGCGTGGGCCTCAGGGCGAGCGCGGGCCCCCTGGCGAGCGCGGCGCCGACGGTGCCCCGGGCGCGCCCGGTCCCCAGGGGCCGGCGGGTCCTGCGGGGCCGGCCGGCCCGCCCGGTCCCGCGGCGGCCCTCAACCTGCGCGTGGTGCGCACGGAGGGATGCGCCCAGCCCTATTGCGAGGCTCTGTGCGAGGCGGGCGAGACGATCCTCTCGGCCTATTGCCTGCGCGGCGGCCCGCCCACCTTCACCCGCCGCGATTCCGGCGAGGCGGTGGTGCTGTGCCCGGCCAGCAGCGCGGGCATCACGGCGTTCTGCTTGCGGCAGTGAGCCGACGTCTCACCCCGCCACGCCGAGCTTCTTCTGCAGGCTCGTGGACGAGGTCGTGTACTGGAAGGTGAGCTTGCGCTCGGGGTGGACGTAGCGGTGGACCCGCTGCGCCGCGAGCGCGCCCTCGTGGAAGCCCGACAGGATGAGCTTCAGCTTGCCCGGATAATGGTTGATGTCGCCGATGGCGAAGATGCCGGGCACGGAGGTCTCGAAGCGCTCCGTGTCGACGGGCACGAGGTTCTCGTTGAGGTTCAGGCCCCACTCGGCGATGGGGCCGAGCTTCATGGTGAGCCCGAAGAAGGGCAGCAGCACGTCGCATGGGATCTCGACGGTCGAGCCGTCGTCCCGGCGAACCACCGCCGCCTCCAGCACGGGCGCCTCGCCCTTGAGAGAAACGACCTGCCCGATCGCGAGGTCCATCTCGCCCGCCGCCACGTGCGCACGCATCTTGTTCACCGTATCGGGCGCGGCCCGGAACGCGTCGCGGCGGTGGAGCAGGGTGAGGCGCCGGGCGAGAGGCTGGAGGTTCACGGTCCAGTCGAGGGCGGAATCGCCGCCGCCGACGATGAGGACCCGCTTGTCCCGGAACGCCTCCATGCGGCGCACGGCGTAGAACACGCCCGTGCCCTCGTAGGCCTCGATGTTCTCGATGGGCGGCTTCTTGGGCTGGAACGAGCCGCCCCCCGCCGCGATCACGATGGCCTTCGTCGTGAACACCGTGCCGGCGTCCGTGGCGAGGCGGAAGGAGGGCGCCTCGGGCGTGCCCAGCACCTCCACCGAGGCCACCATCTCGCCGTGGTGGAAGGTCGGGTGGAAGGGCCGGATCTGCTCCATGAGGTTGTCGATGAGGCCCTGGCCCGTGATCGTCGGGAAGCCCGGGATGTCGTAGATCGGCTTCTCGGGATAGAGCTCGGCGCATTGCCCGCCGGGCTTCGACAAGATGTCGATGAGGTGGGCCTTGATGTCGAGGAGCCCCAGCTCGAACACGGCGAAGAGGCCCACCGGCCCCGCGCCGACGATCACTACGTCCGTCTCGATGTTGTCCGTCACGCGAATGCTCCTGGACCAGCGGCCTTGAGGATCTGGAGAAGCACGGGCCGCGGCGGGATGCAACGCGGCATGGGATCAAGGCGCGTTGCCGGCGAGAAGCGCCCGCAAGGCGTGCTCGTAGCGCTCGGCCTCCCGGGCGAGGCGCCGGGCCTCCTCGGGCCAGCCCGCAAGCGCCTCCGCCCCCATCCGCGCGCGCCCGAGATGGAAGGCGAGGTAGGCCGGGCGCAAGGCCCGCAGCCGGTCGAGGCTGACGGCGAGATCCCCGTCGGCCTCGATCGCGGCGCACAGGGCCTCCCCCTCGGTGGGGGTGAGCCCCAGCTCCACGATTGCTCCCGTCACGTCCCAGGCGAGGTCCTGGCAGCCCACGAGGTCGTGAGCCGCGTGGTGATCGACCGCATCCGCCTTCCAGAGGCGCCCGCCGGGCCCCACAAGCCATTCGTGCGCCTGCATGCGTCCGTCGGTCTCGATGCGGCGCAGCCCTGCGTCGAGCGCGGGGAGGGCGGCGGCGGCGCGGGTCGCCGCGTCACCTGCCGCCTCGCCGAGGGCGAGGCTCGTGTTGCGGCGGGTCATCTCGACGAGCGTCTCGCCCGAGGCGCCGGCTTCGGCCGGGGCCGGGAAGCGGCGCGCCCGGAAGGCGAGATAGCGCGCCAGATGGCCGACGAGGGCGGCGCGGTCGGTTGTCTCAGAGGCGAGGGGGCGGACGCCGTCGAGCCAGCGCTGCACGAGGAAACCGTGCCGGAGGCCGAGGACGGGCGGGATGAAGCCGGCCTCCGAGAGCGCCGCCGCGCGCCCGGCCTTGCGCTCGCCCTCGGGGCCGAGCCCCATGAACTTGATGAGGACCAGGCCTTGCTCCGTGCGCATCAGGAACTTGCGCCGCTCCTGATAGGCGAGGGAGGCGGGCCAGCCGCTCTCGTCGGGCCCGAGCACCCGGGCCCGCCAGGCCCCGCCCGAGATGTCCTCCAGGGGCGCGAGCGGCGGACCTGCGAGCTCCGCCGCCCAGGTCTCCAGGCGATGAGCGGGATCGTCGGCTGTGAGGATCAGGGCGTCCATGTCCACCACGGGACGCCGCGCCGCCGCCCAGCGCGTCCGGTGCGCCTCGCTCGCCTCGCCGCCGAGATCGCCGGAATGGCTCGGCAGGAAGGCGATGCGCTCGCGCGGCATGCCCACAGCTTCGAGCGCGTCGGCCACGGCGCCGAAGGACGAGCCCGACAAGCCCGGCCCCTCGTCCACCACGACGGCGCCCGTGACGCCCTCCAGGAGATGCGCCGCCATCCGCTCGGACAGGCGCACCTCGCGGCGGAACGGGTGGCCGGTGGGGCGCAGGGTCACGGGCGCGGGATCGCCGAGCGCCGCGGCGGCGAGCGCGGCGAGTCCCGTCCCGATGCTGCGGATGCCGATCACCCGCACCGCGCCCCCGCCGCTCAGCGTGCGGGCGGCGGCGATCACCGCCTCCGGATAGAGCGCGTAGAAGGCATAGCCCTCGGGCACCTTCACCCGCACGCTCGCGGGCAGGGTCCCTTCCCGGCAGGCCTCGATCGCGGCCTCGTCCGGCTCCGTGCAGAGCGCGAAACCGCTGTCCCAGGAGGCCTGGAGCGCGCGGGCGAGCGACAGGCACAGCCGCATCCGCGCGGCGTCGCCGGGGTATAGGTCGTCGATCCGGCCTCGGGCCTCGAAGGCGAGGTCGGCGAGCGCCTGCGCCAGCTCCCCCGCCTCGATGAGCGCGGTGGCGAGCCGGGAATGGCGGGCGATGCCGGCGGGCATGGCGGCGGCCTCCCGCCACGCCTCTGCGATCCGCGCCAGCATCGCCCGGGGCGCCGCGACGCGGACGGGATCGCCATAGACCAGCATCAGGCCGTCCGCAGGTGGCGATAGGCAATGGCCGCGAAGGCGTCGAAGGGGGGCGCGGGCGGCAGCCCATGGCGTCGCAGCCACTCGGCCCAGGCCTCGTATTGCGCGGGGCTCGGGGAGACGAGGGCGCGGCGGTCCTTGGCGAGGCCGATGGCTTCGAGCGGGTCGTGGCCCCGCCCTACCAGCACGCACAGCGCGAGGGTGGCGGAGCGGCCGATGCCGTGCTCGCAATGGATCAGCACCCGCTCGCCCCGCTCCAGGTGGCGGCCCGCGAAAGCTGCGCCCTCGTCGAGCATGGCTTGCGACACCGCGTGGTGGTCGCGGGTCGGCAGGTGGAGGAAGGCGAGGCCTTGCCCCCGCAGGAGCTCCGGATCGTCGCAGGCCTCGTCCCGCAGGTCGACCACGGCACGGATCGCGAGCGCGTCGGCAAGATGCGCGGCGCGCTCGGGCGGGAAGCTGCCGCCCACCGCCAGATGGTCGGTGATGAAGGTGAGGTTGGGCTGCCAGAGGCTCATGGGAGGGGCCGGGGAGGGGTGCCGGACAACGGCCAAGCTGGCGGCGCGGTTCCGCTCCGCCCTTGCCCTCGCGGCGAGGCCGTAGGACAACCCTCCGGTATCACGGGCCCCTCATGAACCTCACCATCGCCGATCTCGCCCCCCGCTTCCCCGCCTTCCGCGTCGCCGTCGTCGTGGCTGAAAACCTCGCGATCCCCGGCGAGCGCCCGCCTGCCCTCGACGACACGATCGCCGAGCGCGAGGCGGCGTGCCGCGCCCGTTGGGAGGGGACCGATCTGTCGGCCATCCCCGGGATTGCTGCCTGGCGGGAGGCTTACAAGGCGTTCGGCATCAAGCGCACGAGCTACCGCTCCTCCGTCGAGCGCCTGGTCAAGCGGGTCAAGGCGGGCGAGCGCCTGCCGGCCGTGAACCCCCTCGTCGACATCTACAACGCGGTGTCGCTCACGCATGTGTTCTGCTGCGGCGCCGACGACCTCGACCGGGTCGCCCCTCCGCTCGCCTTCCGGTTCGCCCGGGAAGGCGATAGCTTCGTCGACATGGGGGCGGAGCCGGGGCAGTCTGCCGACGATCCCCCGAAGGAGGGCGAGGTGGTCTATGCGGACGAGCGGCACGTGCTGTGCCGCCGCTGGAACTGGCGCCAGGACGCCCGCACCGGCATCACCCCCGAGACCCGCCGCGCCGTGATCACGATCCAGGCCAACGGGCCCGGCGATCTCGACGCCGCCGTCGCGGACCTGACGGGCCTCGTCGCCCGCCATCTCGGGGGCACCTGCCGGGTCGGCGTCGCCGACGCGGGGCGCCCCATCCTCAGCCTCAAGCCCGGAGAGCCCGCATGACGGACCTGCCCACCGCCGAGCGCATGGACTCGCCCGAGGCCGCCGTCGACCGGCTCGTGGCCCTCCACGGCGCGGCGGTCGACGCCCTGCGCCATGCCCTGGAGCGCTACATCGCCGGCGGCCGGCCGCCCACGCGCGAGGAGCGCGCGGCCTTCCGCTATCCCGTGCTGCGGGTCATCTACCGCTCCGAGGGCCCGCCCCCGGCGGTCAAGCGCGCCTTCGCGAAGTTCCAGGCGCCGGGCGTCTACGAGACCTCCATCACGCATCCGGAGCACTACCGCACCTATCTGCTGGAGCAGCTGCGTCCCCTCGTGGCCGATTACGGCGCGGCGATCGAGGTCGGGGTCGGCCGCCAGGAGATCCCCTATCCCTACGTGCTCGAACGGGGCGACGAGCTTGCCCGCGACGGCATGAGCTCGGCCGAGCTCGCCCTCCATTTCCCCACCCCGACGCTTGCCGAGGTGGGCGACGAGGTGGCGGACGGCCTGTGGAGCGTGGCGCCGGGCGATCCCTTCCCCCTCTCGCTCTTCGACGCGGTGCGGGTCGACTATTCCCTGCGCCGCCTCGTCCACTACACGGGCTCGGACTGGCGCAACGTCCAGCCCTGGATCCTGCTCACGAACTATCACCGCTATGTCGACCAGTTCGTGCGCTGGGCGGCGACGCAGCTTCAGGAGGACGGCCCCTACGAGCGCCTCGTCATGCCGGGCGGCGTCACGATCGAGCGCGGGGTGAGCCCCGGCGACGTGGACGCTCTGGTGGCGCAGTCCCCCTGGCACCGCTTCCAGATGCCGGGCTACCACCTCGTGCGCCGGGACGGGCAGGGGGTGAGCCTCGTCAATATCGGGGTGGGGCCCTCGAACGCGAAGAACATCACCGACCACCTCGCGGTGCTGCGGCCCCATTGCTGGCTGATGGTCGGCCATTGCGGGGGCCTGCGCCAGTCGCAGACCATCGGCGACTACGTGCTGGCCCACGGCTACCTGCGCCAGGACCGCATCCTCGACGCCCTCGTGCCCCCCGATATCCCGATCCCCGCGCTCGCCGAGGTGCAGATCGCCCTCCAGCAGGCCGCGGCGCTGACCACGGGCGAGGCGGGCGAGGCCCTCAAGCGCCGGCTTCGCACGGGCACGGTGGTCACCAACGACGACCGGAACTGGGAGCTGCGCTGGACGCAGGAGAGGCGCCGCTTCAACCTGTCCCGCGCCATCGCCATCGACATGGAATCCGGCACCATCGCGGCCCAAGGCTTTCGGCTGAGGGTGCCCTATGGCACGTTGCTGTGCGTCTCCGACAAGCCGCTCCACGGCGAGATCAAGCTGCCGGGCGCCGCCAACGCGTTCTACGAGCGGGCGGTGGGCGAGCACCTGCTCATCGGGCTCGCGGCGGTGGACATCCTGCGCGGCCAGCGCAACGCGCTCCACTCGCGCAAGCTCAGGAGCTTCGACGAGCCGCCCTTCCGGTAATCTCCCCCCTCTCATGGGAGAGGGGAGAGCGCACGCTTCGAAACGCTTCGCGCCCGCCCCGAAATCCCCTAGTCTCGCCCCATGACCCCCATCGTCAGCGTTCAGCGCGAGGACTTCGATCCTGCGGCCGAGGTCGAGGCGCTCACCCGCGGGCGGGCCGACATCGGCGCCGTCGTCACCTTCACGGGCCTGTGCCGCGACGAGGGCGGGCGGCTCGCCGCCCTGGAGCTGGAGCATTATCCCGGCATGGCGGAGGCGGAGATCGCCCGCGTGGCCGGCGAGGCGGCGGAGCGCTGGCCGCTGACGGGGCTCGTCGCCATCCACCGGTTCGGCCGCATCCGGCCGGGGGAAAACATCGTCCTCGTGGTGACGGCCTCGTCCCACCGCGTCGCGGCTTTCGAGGCGGCCTCCTTCCTCATGGACTTCCTGAAGACCCGCGCCCCGTTCTGGAAGCGGGAGCACCTCGTCGACGGGACGAGCGGCGGCTGGGTCGAGGCGAAGGCGGAGGACGACGCGGCCGCCGGGCGCTGGGGGGGCTGAGCGGGGCCAACCATTCCGGCCTCTCATGGCTTCCATCACGCGCCTGCATTTGGCGCCGGGCCGTTCTGCCGCTAACGTGCCGGCTCCTCCCCGGAGCCCGCCATGCACCAGCCTGCCCGCCGGATCTCGCCCGAGATCATCCTGTTCAGCGGCCTCCTCATCGCGCTGCTCACCTCCGGCCCCCGGGTCTCGATGGGGCTGTTCCAGCTCCCCGTGACGGCGGAGACGGGCTGGGGCCGCGACGTGTTCAGCCTCGCCATCGCCCTCCAGAACCTGCTCTGGGGGCTGGGCCAGCCCTTCGCCGGGGCGGTCGCGGACCGCTTCGGCGCCGTGCGGGTGCTCATCACGGGCGCCCTGTTCTACGCGGTCGGCCTCGTGGTCATGGCGCAGGCGCCGAACCAGGGCGTGTTCCATCTCGGCGCGGGCATCATCATCGGGCTTGGCCTGTCGGGCTGCTCGTTCAACCTCGTGCTGGGCGCCTTCGGCAAGCTTCTCCCCGAATCGTGGCGCCCCATGGCGTTCGGGGCGGGCACGGCGGCGGGCTCCTTCGGGCAGTTCCTGTTCCCGCCCTTCGGCACCCTGCTCATCGGCCAGATCGGCTGGCACCAGACCCTCCTGGTGTTCTCCGTCACGGTGCTCCTCGTCCTGCCGCTCGCGATGTATCTCGCCTCGCCGCCCGCGGGCACGTCGGGCCCGGCGGGCCCGCAGCAATCCATCGGGCAGGCGCTCTCGGAGGCGTTCCGGCATCCGAGCTACGTGCTGCTCGTGGCGGGATTCTTCACCTGCGGCTTCCAGGTGGCCTTCATCACGGCGCACCTTCCCGCCTATCTGCGCGACATCGGCATGCCGGCCTGGGTGGGCGGCTGGTCGCTCGCCCTCATCGGGCTCGCCAACGCGGTCGGCTCGCTCTCGGCGGGCTACCTGTCGGGCCGCATGCCCAAGCGCTGGATCCTCGCCTTCATCTATGCCGGGCGCTCGGCCGCCACGGTCGCCTTCCTCCTGCTGCCGCCCAGCCCCGCGACGGCCCTGGTGTTCAGCGGCGTGATGGGCTTCCTCTGGCTCTCCACCGTGCCGCCGACCTCCGGTCTCGTCATGCAGATGTTCGGCACCCGCTACATGGCCATGCTGTTCGGCTTCGCCTTCCTCTCCCACCAGGTCGGCAGCTTCGCGGGCGTCTGGCTCGGCGGCGTGCTCTACGAGCGCTCGGGCTCCTACGACGTGGTCTGGTGGCTCTCGGTCGCCCTCGGCATCGCCTCGGCGGTCATCGCCCTGCCGATCAAGGAGCGCCCCGTGGTGCGCGCGGCGGTCCAGCCGGCGGAATGACCCGTTCCCGAAGGGCAGGGCGCGCCCTTGCCCGGCCCGTGCCCCCGGTCCACAAAAGCTCCCACCGATAAAAAGGGAGGCACGGCGATGGCGTTCAGGGCGTGGGTGATCGAGAAGGGCGAGGGCGGGCAGAGCGTCGGCCTGCGCCAGATGGACGAGGCGGAGCTGATGGAGGGCGACGTGACCCTCCGCGTCACCCATTCCACGGTCAACTTCAAGGACGGCCTCGCGGTCACGGGCAAGGCGCCCGTGGTGCGCCGCTTCCCCATGGTGCCGGGCATCGACGCGGCAGGCATCGTGGACGCCTCCTCGCACCCCGATTTCAAGCCCGGCGACGCCGTGATCCTCAACGGCTGGGGCACGGGCGAGACGCATCTGGGCTCGCTCGCCGAGCGGGCGCGGGTGAAGGGCGACTGGCTCGTGCCGCTTCCCGAGGGTCTTGAGGCCCGCCACGCCATGGCGATCGGCACGGCGGGCTACACCGCGATGCTCGCCGTCATGGCGCTGGAGCGTCACGGCCTGACCCCGGACCGCGGCCCCGCCGTGGTGACGGGGGCGACGGGCGGCGTGGGCTCGGTGGCGGTGTCGCTCCTCGCCAAGGCCGGCTGGCACGTGATCGCCACCACGGGCCGCCCGGCTGAGGCCGACTACCTCAAGGGCCTCGGCGCCGCCGAGATCCTGGAGCGGGCCGAGCTCACCGGGCCGGCGAAGCCGCTCGCCAAGGAGCGCTGGGCGGCGGGGATCGACTCCGTCGGCTCGGCGACGCTCGCCAACCTCCTCGCCATGACCCGCTACGGCGGCGCCGTCGCGGCCTGCGGGCTTGCCGGCGGCATGGACCTGCCGTCCTCCGTGGCGCCCTTCATCCTGCGCGGCGTGTCGCTGCTCGGCATCGATTCGGTGATGGCCCCGAAGGCGCTGCGCCTGGAGGCCTACCGGCGCCTGACCCAGGACCTCGACCGGACGGCCCTCGACCGCATGACCACCACCGTGCCCCTGGAGGGCGCGGCCGACGCGGCGCGCGCCCTCATGGCGGGCGAGGTGAAGGGGCGGGTCGTGGTGGAGATCGGCTGACCCCCTCAGGCCGCCTCGGTCACCGCCTGGGCCTCCTCGAACCGGCCTTCCACCCGGGCCACGAAGGCCCGGATCCGCTCCACGAGATCGCCCCTGAGCAGCGGCGCGTGGCCCTGGTCGGGCGCCGTCACCGCCTCCAGCGCCGGGTGGCGCTCGCCCATGGCCTTCAGGGTCGCGGCCGAGAGGAGGTCCGAGTTCGCGCCGCGCAAGGCGAGCACCGGCACGTTCCTGAGCCCCTCGAAGAGCCCCCAGAGGACGGGCAGCGGCGTCTCGATGTCGATCGTCTCCAGGATCTTCATGAGCTGGGGATCGTAGGCCGGCACGAGGCGCCTGTTCTCCTCCGTCCAGGTGGTGCGGGCGATGCCCTCCCAGGCCGCGTCGTCGAGGCGGGGGAAATGCGAATCGGAGAGGCGGCGCAGGATCTCGGCGCCCTCGGCGATGGTGCGGGGCTGGGGCAGCTTGCCCACATAGCCGCGGATGCGCACGAGGCCCGTGCCGTCGATCACGGGGCCGATATCGTTGAGCACCGCGCCGCGGATGAGCGCCGGGCGCACGGCCGAGAGCGCCATGGTGATGATGCCGCCCCGCGAGGTGCCCACGAACACGGCTTCCGCCACGCCGGTGGCGGCGAGCACGCCGAGCACGTCCTCCATCTCGACGCGCACATCGTAGTTGCGCCAGTTCCGGTCGCGCTCCGAGCGGCCCCGGCCCCGGTAGTCGAGGGCGAGCACCCGGCGCGGCGCGGCGGGATCGCTCGCGAGCGCGGACGCCAGCTCGTGGAAATCCGCCGAGTGGCGGGCGAGCCCCGGCAGGCAGACCACGGGCAGCGCCCCGCCTCCGACCGGGCCATAGTCGCGCGCATAGAGGCGAAGGCCGTCGCCGGCCGACACGAACACGTCCGCGTAATCCATCATCTGCCCCCTCGCGGCTTCATCGCGGCCGCGTTCGATCCCGGCGCTCCCCTAGGGCGCCACCTCGGCTGCCTTCACCGGCCCCTCGCTCTCCGCCGCGCGCTCCTGGAGCCGCTGGCGGTAGACGAGGAAGTTCTCCATCACCCGCTGAACGTAGTTGCGGGTTTCCGTGAAGGGAATGCGCTCCACCCAGTCGACCTCGTCGACGTCCATGCGGCGGGGATCGCCATAAGCCTTGATCCACCGGGCCACGTTGCCGCCGCCCGCGTTGTAGGAGGCGAAGGTGAGGATCAGCGATCCCTTCCAGTCCTCCATGAGCTCCGAGAGATGGGCCGAGCCGAGCTTGGCGTTGTAGGCCGGGTCGCTGGTGAGCCGGTCGGCCTCGAAGCCCACCTTGAAGCGCTGGGCCGTCCGCCGGGCGGTGTCGGGCATCAGCTGCATCAGGCCCCGGGCGCCCGCTTGCGACACGGCGGCCGGATGGAAGGCGCTCTCCTGGCGCGCGATGGCATAGACCATCGCGGCCTCGACCCTGGCGCCCACGGGCTGGAAGGCCGGGATGCCGAGGGTCGGGTAGGCGTGGAGGTCGAGGGGGTAGCCCCGCTGCACGGCGGTCTTGCCCACCGCAAGCAGCCCCCGGGCGTCCTTGTGCGACACGGCGAGGTCGCCCAGCGCATCGAGCTGGCGCGGATCGTTGAGGCGTCCGGCGATGTCGGCGTGCAGCGTGAGCGCGAGATCCGGGGCGTCGGCCATGTAGAGGAGGCGGATGGCCTGGACGGCCGCGAGCCCCTCCACCTCCCGGCGCGCCGCCTCGTCGGCCTGCGCGTTGCGCAAGGGGAGCGTGGTGCCCCCGAGCTTGTGGCGGGCGAGCTGGCCGTAATAGGTGATGCCGCGCAGGGCCGCGCGCTCGTAGAACCAGCGCGCCTCGGCGGCCCGGCCGGCCGCTTCCGCCGCGCGCCCCTGCCAATAGGCGGCGCGGGCTACCGAGATCGGGGTCTCCGCGATGGTGGAGGCCACCGCGAAATGGGCCGCCGCCGTCTCGGGCTCGTTGAGGAAGCGCAGGGCGATCCAGCCCGCGTGGAACTCCGCGTCGATGCGGTTCACGTCGGAGCGCGCCGCGTGCCCGCGCGCCACCTCGTAGGCCGCCCGGGGCTCGCCGATGTCGAGAAGCTCGCGGGCGATCATCCGCCGCTCGACCCACCACGCCTCCGGATCGACGAGGGCGTCCGGATCCCGGGGCACGGTGGCGAGGATCCCCGCCGCCTCCTTGTACTTGTCGGCGCGGCGCAGGTTGTGGGCGCGGGCGAACAGGAAGGACGGATCGCCCCGCACCGAGGGCGGGACGGCGGCGAGGAGGGCGCCGGCCTTCTTGGCCTGCGCCGCCACGGCCCGGCGCGCCTTGAGCAGGGCGACGTAGTCGGGGCCGGCGCGTGCGGCGGCGCGCGCCGCCGTCTCCCACGAGCTGCGGAAGACGTGGCGCTCCATCCGCACCCGGTGGTCGTCCCGGCCGAGCACGCCGGGGAAGTTCTCGAGAACCTTGTCCTCGAACGAGGCGCCCGTGGCGTCGTTGCGCCAGGTCTCGCGGACGAGCTCGGCGGCGCGCGCCTCCTCGCCCTCGGCCTTGAGGGCGAGCGCCAGGGCGAGCTTGCCGGGCGGGCTCACGGGGGCGGCGTCCTTGAAGAAGGCGCGGATCGCAGCCGGCGACCGGCGGTCGGAGAGGAGCGATTCCTCGGCCCGGCGGCGGATGAGGGCGCCCGTGGGCCAGCCGGGATTCTCGCCGAGGAAAGCCATGATGCGAGCATGGCCCAGCGCCGCGCCGGAGCGGATCGCGACCCATTCCATGAGGGCACGGGCGGTGGGGTCGTCGATTCCCTCGCGGGCCTTGTCGCCCTCCGCGATCCGGCCCTTGCGGTAATGATCGAGGGCGGTCTTCAGCCGGTCGAGATCGAGGTTGCCCAGGGGCTTGGCGGGATCGAGGGCGGGGCGGCGGTCCTCGCGGGGGGCGGGGCCGATGAGCCGCGCCTCGACGGTGCGGGCCTCCAGGCTCTCGGCGTCACCCGTCTCGACATGGCGCGAGCGCGCCTCGGCGGGCGCGGCGAGCAGCCCTCCGACGACGGCGCAGCCCATCAGGCGCGCGAGGCGGCGCATCGGGATCATGGTGATCTTCTCCGGTGTGAACGATCGTCCCCTTGCGGGCATTGTCCGCCATGGACGTTGCGGAAGCACTAACCCGGGTTTCCGGCCGCGCCCCTGCAAAGCCCCGTTTGCGCGAGCAAGCTGCAAGGACTATGTGTCGCAAAAGCGGCGGCCCCGCTCGTGACGAGGGCCCCGGGAACCAGGGAGAGGCGCCAGTGGCGGCACACGTCAGCTTGAGAGGGTCGATGACGGCCCTCGTGACCCCGTTTCGCGACGGCGCGGTCGACGAGGAGGCCCTGCGCGCCCACGTCTCCTGGCAGATCGAGAACGGCACGCAAGGGCTCGTCCCGGTGGGCACCACGGGGGAGAGCCCCACCCTGAGCCACGCCGAGCACAAGCGGGTCGTGGAGATCTGCATCGACGAGGCGAAGGGCCGCGTCCCGGTGATCGCCGGGGCGGGCTCGAACTGCACGGCGGAGGCCGTGGAGCTCGCGCGCCACGCGGAGGCGGCGGGCGCCGACGCGGTGCTCGTGGTCACGCCCTACTACAACAAGCCCACCCAAGAGGGGCTCTACGAGCACTTCAAGGCGGTGAACGACGCCATCGGCATCCCGATCGTCATCTACAACATCCCGCCCCGCTCCGTGGTCGACATGTCGGTCGCCACCATGGCGCGGCTCTACGAGCTGCCCAACATCGTCGGCGTGAAGGACGCGACCGCCAACCTCGCCCGCGTCTCGCAGCAGCGCCACGCCATGGGCCCCGATTTCATCCAGCTCTCGGGCGAGGACATGACGGCGCTCGCCTACAACGCGGCGGGCGGCCACGGCTGCATCTCCGTGGTGTCGAACGTGGCGCCGCGCCTGTGCGCCGAGCTCCAGGGCCGCAGCCTGGAGGGCGATCTTGCGGGCGCGCTCGCGGTCCAGGACCGGCTGGTGCCGCTCCACGACGCGATCTTCCTGGAGCCGGGCCTCGCGGGCGCCAAGGCGGGCCTCGCCCTGCTCGGGCGCGGGACGGAGGAGGTGCGCCTGCCGCTGCGCCCCGTGACCGAGCCGACCAAGGCCGCGATCCGCGCCGCCATGGTCCATGCCGGCCTGATCAACGCCTGACCGAGATGGCACCCAAGGCCGACCGGCACACCCACAAGACCGTCGCCGACAATCGCAAGGCGCGGTTCCATTACGAGATCGTCGACACCTTCGAGGCGGGCATCGCGCTCACCGGCACGGAGGTGAAGTCGCTGCGCTCAGGAAAGGCGACCATCGGCGAGGCCCACGCGGGGCCCTCGGGCGAGGAGCTGTTCCTCTACAACGCCTACATCCCGGAATACCTCCAGGCGAACCGCTTCAACCACGAGCCCCGCCGGCCGCGGAAGCTCCTGCTGCACCGGCGCGAGATCGACAAGCTCCTCGGCGCGAGCCAGCGCGACGGCTTCACGGTGGTGCCGCTGCGGATCTTCTTCAACGACCGGGGTCGGGCCAAGGTGGAGCTGGCGCTCGGGCGGGGCAAGAAGCTGCACGACAAGCGCGAGGCCGAGAAGCAGCGCGACTGGGACCGCGAGCGCGGCCGGCTGCTGCGCGACAAGGGCTAGACGATGGAGAACCCGGCGATCCTGCCCGAGGCCCTGCCGCGTCCGGAGGACGACGGCGCGGCGGCGCACCTGCCGGGGCTGATCCTCCCCGCGCTCGCCCTGCCGGCCACCGACGGCACCCCGGTGAGCCTTCGTGACCTGCCCGGCCGCACGATCGTCTATGCCTATCCCCGCACCGCCGAGCCGGACCGGCCGCCCCTCGTGCCGGACTGGAACGAGATCCCCGGAGCCCGGGGCTGCACGCCCCAGGCCTGCGCCTTCCGAGACCATTTCGCGGAGCTCAGGTCGCTCGGCGCCGAGCGGGTCTACGGCCTCTCGACCCAGTCGACCGCCTATCAGCGGGAGATGGCGGAGCGGCTGCATCTGCCCTTTCCCGTGCTCTCCGACGAGGGGCTGGGGCTCGCCCGGGCGCTGCGCCTGCCGACCCTGGAGGTGGCGGGGCTCACGCTCCTCAAGCGGCTCACGATGATCGTCGACGACGGGCGGATCGCGGGGGTGCTCTATCCCGTCTTCCCGCCCGACCGGAGCGCGGCGGAGACGGCCGCGTGGCTGCGGGCGAACCCGCGCGGCGCTTGATTTGCGCCCCGCCTGCCCTGATATGAGGGCCGACCCCGACAACGACCGATCGCAGAGCTCATGACCGACAAGACGCCCGACCTCGACCGGACGCCCGAGAGCCCCCTCGATATGGCCGCGAACGATCTCGCGCCCCCCGCCGAGGGCGCCGACGCCGACCGTCTCGCCAAGGCCGAGGCCGAGCGCGACGAGATGAAGGACCGGCTGCTGCGCACCCTCGCCGACATGGAGAACCTGCGCCGGCGCACGGAGCGCGAGGTGGCGGACGCCCGCACCTACGGGGTCACCGCCTTCGCCCGCGACACGCTCAACGTCGCCGACAACCTGCGCCGGGCCCTGGAGAGCGTGCCGGCGGAGGCGCGAGCCGGGATGGACGGGGCTCTCAAGGCCCTCGTCGACGGGGTGGAGCTCACCGAGCGCGACCTGCTCAAGACCCTGGAGCGCCACGGGGTGCGCCGGCTTGAGCCCAAGGGCCAGCGCTTCGACCCGAATCACCACCAGGCGATGTTCGAGATCCCCGACGCCACCGTCCCCAACGGCACCGTGATGCAGGTGGTGCAGGCGGGCTACGTGATCGGCGACCGGGTCCTGCGCCCGGCCATGGTGGGCGTCGCCAAGGGCGGCCCGAAGGCCGCCGCCCCCGAGGCTGGGGGCGGGCAGCCGCAATAGGCTCCGTCGGCCCTCAAGCCGCGTGGACAAGGCCGCCTCTTTCACCCCGGCGGCCCCACCTTCGCCCTGAGGTGCCCGCCGCAGGCGGGCCTCGAAGGGCGCTCCAGGGATCTCCGGACGGCTGTGACGGGCGTCGTGCGTGCTTCGAGACGCGCTCTTCGAGCGCTCCTCAGCATGAGGGGGGAGGAAGAAAGCCCTCTGTCCGGCCCTCGCTCTCAGGCCGCGCGGACGCGGCTCACGAAGGCTTCCACCTCGCGGGTGAGGGCCGCCGACTGGCGGGCGAGCTCACCCGCCGCCGACAGCACCTGATCGGCCGCCGCGCCGGACTGGATCGAGGCCTCTTGGACGCCGCCGATGGTCTCGCTCACGGACTGGGTGCCGCGGGCGGCCTCGGCCACGTTTCGGGCGATCTCCTGCGTCGCCGCCTGCTGCTGCTCCACCGCCGCCGCCACGCCCACCGCGATGCGGTGCACCTCGTCGATGGTGGAGGCGATGTCGCGGATGGCGCCCGCCGCCTCGCCCGTCGCGCCCTGGATCTGGTTCACCTGGGCGGCGATGTCGTCGGTGGCCTTCGAGGTCTGGTTCGCGAGCTCCTTGACCTCGGCGGCCACCACCGCGAAGCCCCGGCCCGCCTCGCCGGCCCGCGCCGCCTCGATGGTGGCGTTGAGCGCAAGCAGGTTCGTCTGCTCGGCGATGGCCGAGATGAGCTTCACCACGTCGCCGATGCGCTGCGCCCCGTCGGTCAGGCACTGCACCCGCTCGTTGGTGCGCCGGGTCGTGTCCACGGCGCGCGAGGCGACCTGCGAGGTCTGGGTCACCTGCGCCCCGATCTCGCCCGCCGACGCGGCGAGCTCCTCGGTCGCGGAGGCCACCGCCTGCACGTTGGACGAGGTGAGCGTCGCGGCCGCGGCGACCTGGTCGGAGCGGCGGTTGGTCTGGTCGGCGGTGGCGGTCAGCGAGCGCGCGGTCGCCTCCATCTGGTGGGCCGCCGCCGCGAGGGTCTGGGCAAGGCTGCCCACCGTGCGCTCGAAGCCCGTGGCGAGCTCGTTCATCTCGGCGCGCCGGCGCTCCGAGACCTCGCGCTCGCTCGCGCTCTGGGTCTGGCGCAGGCGCTCGGCCTCCTCCATGGCGCCGGCGAACACGCCCATGCTGGCCCAGATCTCGCCGATCTCGTCCCGGCGCGCCCGCATCTGGGGCAGGTTGTAGTCGCCTGCCGAGAGCCGGCGCAGGGCGGCCGTGACGGCGCCCAGCGGCTTGGCGATCTGGAAATGGCTCACGAGCCCGCCCGCCACGAGGGCGACGAGCACCCCGAGGATCGATACGCCGAGAAGCCAGGCCCGGCGGTCGCCATAGGTCGCGTCCATCGCGGTGTTGAGGTCCTCGACGGCCTTCGTGTCGACCGCCGTCAGGGCGTCGATGCTCTCCTGGTAGGCGCGCCGGTTGGCCCGGTTCGCGTCGTTGAAACCCTGGTCGGCGGCGGCCTTCGGGGACACCTCGGTGCCGAGCCGCGCCGTCTCGCCGCGCAGGGTCGTGAAGGCCGCCGCACCCTGCTTCACCTTCTCGAAGAGGGGTCGCTGCTCGGGGAGCACCACGGGCTCCCAGCGCTGAAGGAGCGCATTCATCTCGCGCAGCGATGCCACGAGCGGATCGGCGTAACGCTTCGCATCGCGGGTGTCGGTCGCGGCATAGACGCCGCGGGACTCCATCACCACGGTCGTCACGATGCGGTTGAGGCGCTCGCCGTAGAGCGCGCGCGTCGAGGCGGCGCGCATCTCGTCCGCGGCCCCGTTCGACAGGTCGAGGCTGTTCAGGCCGATGCCGGCCACCGCCGTCACGACGAGGCTCAACGTGCCGATGATCGAAAATAACTTGGCTTTAATCCGCATGCTCATCCCCCGGGCGCGGCCACTCGCGGTCAATTCGGCTGGAAGAGTGAGGCTCAGGGGTTAAGTATTGGAAAACAATCGAAAGTGACGTCTGGTGATTCGCTGCCCTGAAGACGTAACCCAACGTCATGGCGTCGGGTTACGTCGAGTCGGCGACTTTGTCGCGCTCGCGGCTCAGCGGTCCAGGATCTCCTTCGAGGCCACCGTCGTGTCGGCGTTCAGGCGGTAGACCATGGGGACGCCGGTCGCGAGCTCGAGGCCTGCGATGGTCTGGGTGTTGAGGCCGTCGAGCACCATGATGAGGGCGCGCAGCGAGTTTCCGTGGGCGGCCACCAGCACCCGCTCGCCCCGCATCACCCGCGGCTGGATGTTGCGCATGTAATAGGGCAGCACCCGGGCGACCGTGTCCTTGAGGCTCTCGCCGCCGGGGGGGGCGACGTCGTAGGAGCGGCGCCACAGATGGACCTGCTCCTCGCCCCACTTGGCGCGGGCGTCGTCCTTGTTGAGGCCCGCGAGGTCGCCGTAGTCGCGCTCGTTCAGGGCCTCGTCGGCGATGGTGTCGAGCCCCGGCTGTCCGATCTCCTCCAGGATCAGCCGGCAGGTGCGCTGCGCCCGCGACAGGGCGGAGGTGAAGGCAACGTCGAAGGAGACGCCCAGCGCCTTCAGCCGCCGCCCGGCGAGCTGCGCCTCCTCGACCCCGAGCTCCGTGAGGTCCGGGTCGCGCCAGCCGGTGAACAGGTTCTTGCGGTTCCAGTCGCTCTGGCCGTGGCGGGCGAGGACGAGGTGGCGATCCATCGGGTGAGCACTCCGTTACAGGTCGTTGAGGCCGAGGACGTCGGCCATGGAATAGAAGCCGGGGGGCCGGTCCTTGGCCCACAAAGCCGCCTTGAGGGCGCCGCGGGCGAACAGGGCCCGGTCGTCGGCGCGGTGGCTGAGCTCGATGCGCTCGCCGGCGCCCGCGAAGATCACCGTGTGCTCGCCCACCACCGACCCGCCGCGCAGGACCGCGAAGCCGATGTCGCCCTCGCGCCGGGCGCCCGTATGGCCGTCGCGGGCCGCGGTCTTCGCGTCGCTCAGCGCCACGCCGCGCCCCTGCGCCGCCGCCTCGCCGAGAAGGAAGGCGGTACCGGAGGGGGCGTCGACCTTGGCGCGGTGGTGCATCTCCAGCACCTCGATGTCGAACTCGGGCCCGAGCGTCTGCGCCACCTTGCGCACGAGGCCGGCGAGAAGGTTCACGCCGAGCGACATGTTGCCGGACTGAACCACCGCCGTGCGCGACCCCGCCTCGCGGATCGCGCCGATCTCCTCGTCGGACAGCCCCGTGGTGCCGATCACGTGGGCGATGCCCGCGTCCGCCGCGAGGCGCGCCAGGCGCACGCTGGTCGCGGGCGTGGTGAAGTCGACGATGCCGTGGGCGCCCTCCAGCGCGATCTCCACGTCGCTCGTGATGGGCACGTTGAGCCGCCCGCAGCCTGCGAGCAGGCCCGCATCCTGGCCGAGCGCGATGGACTCGGGATGCTCGATCGCGGCCGCGAGCGCGCAGCCGGGGGTCTCCGACACGGCCTTCACCAGCATCCGGCCCATCCGGCCGGCCGCGCCCATGATCACGAGCCGCATGTCGCTCATCGCTGGAGTTCCCCTCGCGTCACCCTCGCGGTACCACCGACCCCGGCGCGGGGGCAAGAGCCGGACCTCGCGGCGCTCACAGGCGCTTGGCCATGGCGACGAGCCGGGAGGCGTGCGGCCCGCCGCGTCCGACCCGCGCCGCGAGGTCCGGCGGAAGGCGCGTGGGCGCGAGGCTCACGAAGCCGTAGCGCGCGAAGAAGGGGCCGCTCCAGGGCAGGTCCGGGTCGGCCACGAGCAGGACGGCGGGCTCGAACGACCAGCGGGCCCGGTCGACGGCAGCGGCGAGCAGCGTCGCGCCGACCCCGCGACGGCGGTGGGCCGCCGCCACCGCGATGTGCTCGACGAGCAGCCCCTGCTCCAGGCGCCCCGCCGCGAGATAGCCCACGGGTGCGTCCATGCCGGGCGCGGCGGCGACCCACAGGAGACCCGCGTCCCGCGCGGCACCGAGCCGGGCGGGGCTCACGGCTGAAGGGTCGAGGCCCGGCAGGGCGGCGAGATCCGACCCTGCCGCGGCCCGGATCCTATAGGCGCCGACGCTCACCCGGGTTGGGGCCCGTCATAGCCCTCGATGATGATAAGGTCCGCGACCGAGACGGACGGGTCCGTGCGGTGGGCCAGCGCCTCCTTGTACTCGGGCGAGTTCCAGCAGGCGATCGCGGCGTCGTAGGAGGGGAACTCCAGCACGATGTTGCGCGCCCGGCTCAGGCCCTCGACGCTGTCGAAACGGCCGCCGCGCACCAGGAACCGCGCCCCGTACTTCGCGAAGGCGGCGGCGTTCGCCGTGACATAGGCCTTGTAGGCTTCCGCGTCGTGCACGTCGACCCGGGCGATCCAGTAGCCCTTTGGCATCACTCCACCCCCTCGACGGCGACGATCTCGGCGGTGGCGGCGCCCTCGCGCTTCCGGATCGCGGCCTGGTATTCCGGCGAATGGTAGTAGGCCTTGGCCTGGTCCAGGGACTCGAACTCGATCACCACGTTGCGCGGCCGCGCGCCGCCCTCCAGCTCGGCATAGGCTCCCCCGCGCACCAGGGGACGCCCGCCATATTGCCGGATCGCGGCGGAGGCGTCCTTGACGTACTCGGCGTATTTCTCCGGGTCGGTGACGGTGACGCGGGCGATGACGTAGGCCTTGGGCATGGCTTCCTCCTTCAGCTCTCGTTGATCTCGTCGACGATCCGGCGCGCGGCATCGAACGGGTCGGCGGCGTGGGTGATCGGGCGGCCGACCACGAGGTGGTCGACCCCGGCGCGGATGGCGTCGCGGGGCGTGACGATGCGCTTCTGGTCGCCGGCATCGGCCCAGGCCGGGCGGATGCCGGGGGTCACGATGAGTCGGCTGGGGCCGGCGATAGCCCGCACCCGGGCGGCCTCCGTGGCGGCGCACACGATGCCGTCGATCCCGATGTCGCGGGCCTGCGCCGTGCGGGTGGCCACGAGGTCGTCCACGCCCCCGGCATAGCCCGCCTCCCGCATGTCCCCCTCGTCGTAGGAGGTGAGCACGGTGACGGCGAGGATGGCGAGGCCGGACCCGCCCTTGCCGCGCATGGCGGCCCGCATGGTCTGGGGATAGGCGTGGACGGTGAGGAAGGTGGCGCCCAGGCCCGCCACGGAGGCGACGCCCTCCTCCACCGTGTTGCCGATGTCGTGGAGCTTCAGGTCGAGGAAGACCTTGCGGCCGGCGTCGACGAGGGTGCGGGCGAAGGCGAGGCCGCCGGCATAGCCCAGCCGATAGCCGATCTTGTAGAACGTCACCTCGTCGCCGAGCCGCGCCACGAGGCGCTCGGCCTCCGCCACGGAGGCCATGTCGAGGGCCACGATGAGACGGTCGCGGGGGTCGGTCACGGGCGCGCTCCTGCGGTCGGCCGGCCGATGGACCACGACGAAGGTGGCGGAGTCAAACCGGCGGCGCGCTGGGCGGCCGTTTCTCCACACGCGTGCCCGGTTAATCAAAGTGCAGGCTTGCACCGATAGAATCGGCCCCGTGATCCAAGGGGCCGCGCCCCGTTCCGGGGAGATCCCAGTGGCGTTCACCTATGCCCAGGCCGAGACGATCCTCGCCGGCCTGTTCGGAGCCGACGAGCGGGTCCAGAAGGCGGCCTTCCGCGGGCGCCTGAAGCACCTGAAGCGCCTCGGGATCCCGCTCGGCAGCCGTCCGGGGCGGGGGAGCAAGGTCGATTACGAGCTGGAGCACATCTACCAGTGGGCCTGGTGCCTGGAGCTGGAGGAGTTCGGCCTCGACCCGAGCCTCATCGTCGCCCACGTGACGGAGGCCTGGGAGAAGACCGTCCACCCGATCTTCCTCCACGAGCCCGCGAGCGGGGAGGGGGACGTGCTCGCCGCCGTGCTCCCCTCCCTCATGTCCCGCCCCTGGAAGGGCGGCTCCGGCCCCCTGATCACCGTTGCCCGCGTCCGCCGCGCCGATGTCGACGCCATCGTCGGGCGCCTCACGGGGGAGCGCCGCCGCCTGTCGCTCGTGAACGTGGGCGCCATCACCCGGCAGGTCCGGATGCTGCGGGTGCTGGGCGCGCGCTAGATCCGCTCATCGCCTGCTTGTCCTGCAACCCCTCCACAGCTTAAGCTTGGCTTATTCGAGGGGAGAGTTGCATGGTCACGCGCGTCGCCACCGTCGCCTTCGAGGGCATCGAGGCACGGGCCGTCGACGTCCAGGTGCAGATCTCGCCGGGGAACGTGGTGTTCAACGTGGTGGGCCTGCCCGACAAGGCGGTGGGCGAATCGCGCGAGCGGGTGCGCTCGGCGCTGATCGCCTCAGGCCTCGCCCTGCCCAACAAGCGGATCACCGTGAACCTCGCCCCCGCCGATCTGCCCAAGGAGGGGAGCCATTACGACCTGCCCATCGCGCTCGCCGTGATGGCGGCGATCGGCGCCGTGCCGGCGGACGCCCTCGACGGGTTCACGGTTTTGGGCGAGCTTGCGCTCGACGGCACGATCACGGCGGTGGCGGGCGTGCTGCCCGCGGCCATCGCGGCGAGCTCGCGCGGGCACGGGCTCATCTGCCCGGCGCCCTGCGGGGCGGAAGCCGCCTGGGCGTCGAGCGAGATCGAGGTGCTGGCGCCGCGCTCCCTCATCCAGCTCGCCAACCACTTCAAGGGCACGCAGATTCTCGCCCGTCCCGAGCCCGCCGTGCAGCGCCTCGCGTCGAGCCTGCCGGACCTGCGCGACATCAAGGGCCAGGAGAGCGCCAAGCGGACGCTCGAGATCGCCGCGGCGGGCGGGCACAACCTGCTCATGTCCGGGCCGCCGGGCGCCGGCAAGTCGATGCTCGCCCAGCGCCTGCCCTCGATCCTGCCGCCGCTCCTGCCCCGCGAGCTCCTCGAGGTGTCGATGGTCCAGTCCATCGCGGGGCTCATCCGCGAGGGCGCGCTCTCCGACCGGCGTCCCTTCCGGGCGCCGCACCATTCGGCCTCCATGGCGGCCCTGGTGGGCGGCGGGATCAATGCGAGGCCCGGCGAGGTGTCGCTCGCCCATCGCGGCGTGCTCTTCCTCGACGAATTGCCCGAGTTCCAGCCCAACGTGCTCGACTCCCTGCGCCAGCCCATCGAGACGGGGGAGGTGATGATCGCGCGGGCGAACCACCGGGTGACCTATCCGGCGCGCTTCCAGCTCGTCGCCGCCATGAACCCCTGCCGCTGCGGCCAAGCCACGGAGCCGGGCTATGCCTGCCGCCGGGGCCCGAACGAGCGCTGCATGGCGCAGTACCAGGCCCGGCTGTCGGGGCCGCTCCTCGATCGCATCGACCTCGTCATCGACGTGCCGGCGGTCACCGCCGCCGACCTCATCCTGCCCCCGCCCGCGGAAGGCTCGGCGGAGGCAGCCGCCCGGGTCGCGGCCGCCCGCGAGCGCCAGACGCAACGCTACGCGGCGCTCGGCGTCGAGGGCGTCACCACCAACGCGGCCTGCCCCGCGCCGCTCATCGAGGACGCGGCCCGGCCGGACGCCGACGGCATCCGCCTCATCCGCGACGCAGCCGAGGCCATGCGCCTCTCGGCCCGCGGCTTCCACCGGGTGCTCAAGGTCGCCCGCACGCTCGCCGACCTCGACGGCGAGGACCGCGTGCGCCGCCTCCACATCGCCGAGGCCCTCTCCTACCGCTCGACCCTGGACCGCCGGCCGGCGGCTGCGTAGGGGCCGATCTCGCGACGTGGGCGATGACGTTGGTAGGTCGTTCTGTGTTTATGCTGCCTCAAGATCATCGGTATCGGCGTCGCTGTCTGCGCTTGCAATCAAGCCACGCGTTCCATGGGAACGCGAACGCACCCAAACCTCGAATCCTAACTCGTCGCAGAGGCCCGATGCTCTCGCCTTTATGAGTGCCGCTGTCTGCTTCACAATCTTCAATTCGCTTGGATCCGATGTTGCGCTTCGAAGTTCATTACGGACATCGTAGAAAGTGCTCCAGAATAAAAGATCCAAAGCTGCTGATTGTATCCAATCAATTTCCTCAGAATAACCAGCCAGCCACTTGATTGGGATATCGTGCCCGTCATCTCCGTCATAAAAAATAAAATCGGCGAGATATTTGGTTCCGGTATAGCAACTTCCTAAGTACAAACCTCTGATTTTAGCCCCTCTTATGCTCGCTAAATCTCTCAGTGTGTTGCGCAGTACAATCTTCGATATCTCGTCGTCATTAATGGCGGTCAAATTTCCGGTTTTAGCCGAGCCGTGGGTCGCAATGTAAATTCTCCTAATTGTATTTTCCGCGCTTAACCTTTTGAAAACCTCCCTAAAAGATGATTTGCTTCCGAACATTTCGTAGATGAAGCCATGGGTGGTCCGTAGATGGATGTCGGAGAGCACATCGAAAAGACTTTTGACCGATATGTTCCGTTGACGCTCCCATCTGGACTCCATTACGGCCAGACCTAAATTGTCACCCATTGCAAGCTCCCCTACGCTGCTGCGGCGCGCTTGAGCAGAGGTTGAAGGACCAGAGCACTCGCGTCAATGATGCGAGTTGTGTAAGTCAGCAGTTCTCGGAACCCCTGGGACTGCAACGAGTTTCCCCGTCAACGGCGCAGCTTCGTGCGCCTGCAGGGAGCATGCGAGATGCCCAAGCGCGAGAAGAAGACCGTGACGATGAAAGAGGTGGTGTCGAAGGCCGCCGCCGCCGTGGCCGAGGTGGCGACCCTCGTCGTCGAGGGCGCCGTGAAGGGCGCCACCGATGTGGCGAACGACGTCGCCACCAAGGCGAAGCCCACCCTCGACGCCGTCGAGCCCGTCGTGAAGGCGGCCAAGCCCGTCGCCAGCGCCGCCAAGCCCCTCGCGAAGGCCGCCAAGGACGCCGCCGTGAAGGCCGGCACCAAGGCCGCCGCGAGCGCCAAGGCGACCACCGCCGCCAAGCCCGCCGCTGCCAAGCCTGCCGCCGCCAAGGCGCCCGCGAAGGCCGCCGCGAAGCCCAAGGCCGGAGCCGCCAAGGCGTCGGGCGCCCGTCCGGCTCCCGCCAAGGCCTGAGGCGCGGGGATTGATGCCCCGTAAACGGCTCGCGCGCAATGCGAGCCGTTTCGCTATCCGCTCGTAAACCGCTCTTTTCAAAGCTCTTTTCAGCCCTCCCTGGCATCGTGCCCGTTCATGTGCGGGGCCGGCTGAATGATCTCGTCGACGTGGGGACCGCTCGCGCTCCCCGTCCTGATCGCGCTTTCGACGCTCGCCGCCGCGCTTGCGGCGGCGAGCGTCGTGCGCGAGCGCCGTCGCGCCGCCTCCCTCGACGCCCAGGTGGAGCGGCTCCAGGACGAGCTGTGGCGGCTTGCCGAGCGCGAGGAGAGCTACCGCGCCCTCGTGGAGGCCCAGCTCGACATCATCGTGCGCCGTGACGGCGAGGGCCGGATCACCTTCGCCAACGAGGGCTTCGCGCGGCTTGTGGGCGAAACCCGGGAGGCGCTCGTCGGCAGCACCGTGCGGCCCCAGGTGGCCGAGACCGGCGGCGTGCAGGTGCTCGACGACGGTGCGCGCTGCATGGACGAGGCGATCGAGACCCCCGGCGGCCTCGTCTGGATCGCCTGGATCGAGACGGTGATCGCCGGGCCCGACGGGCGGATCGAGACCCTGCGGGCCGGGCGCGAGGTCACCGACCGGGTCGCGGCCGAGCGCGCCCTCCAGGACGCCCGCGCCAAGGCGGAGGCCGCGAGCGAGGCGAAGTCGCGCTTCCTCGCCACCGTCACCCACGAGATCCGCACGCCGATGAACGGCATCCTCGGCATGACCGAGCTCCTGCTCGACACCGCGCTCGACGGCGAGCAGACGAGCTACGCGGAGGCCATCGAGACCTCCGGCGTGGCCCTGCTCTCGCTCATCGACGAGATCCTCGATTTCTCCAAGATCGAGGCGGGCAAGCTCGACCTCTCCTCGGACGTGTTCGACCTGCATGCCCTCGTGGAGGGCGTCGTCGAGCTCCTGGCGCCGCGCGCGCAGGGCAAGGGGATCGAGATCGCGGCCTTCGTGGCGCGCGGGGTGCCGCGCATGGTGATCGGCGATTCCGACCGCCTGCGGCAGGTGCTCGTGAACCTAGCCGGCAACGCCGTGAAGTTCACGGAGGAGGGCGGCGTCGGCGTCGAGGTGACCCGCGGCGTCGCGGGCTCCATCGTCGTCACCGTGGCCGATACGGGGCCCGGGATCGCGCCCGAGCGCATGCCGCTCCTCTTCGAGGAGTTCGAGCAGGGCGACGGCAGCCACAGCCGCCGGCACGGCGGCACGGGGCTGGGGCTCGCCATCACCCGGCGCATCGTCGAGCGCATGCAGGGCGAGATCGCCGTCGAGAGCCAGCCGGGCTTCGGCTCCAGGTTCCAGGTGAGCGTGCCCCTGCCCGACGCCGACGGCGCGAAGGGGCCGGCCGGGATCGAGGGCGCCGCCGGGCGCCGCGTCCTCGTGCTCGGCCGCTCCCCCTTCGAGGCGCCCTATCTCGCTCGGCGCCTCGCCGAGTCCGGCGCCGATGTCGCGGTGGCGCAGACCTCGGCCGAGGCGGGGGCGCTCCTCGACCGCGGGCGGGTGGACGTGCTCATCGCCGATTGCGCCTTCGGGGAGGAGAGCGTGCGCGAGGTCGCGGCCCGGGCGCGCCGCGCCGGGGTGGGGCGCCTCGTGGTGCTGCTCTCGCCCTTCGAGCGCCGCGACTTCGGCCCGCCCGGCGCAGCGGGCTTCGACGCCTATCTGGTGAAGCCCGTCCGGGCCCGCTCGCTTGCCGAGCGCCTGTCGGGCGTCGGCCCCGCGTCCGCGGGGGCGCCGCCCGTCGCCCGCACGCCCCGGCGGCGCATGGCCGCTCCGCCCCTGCCGGGGCCCCGGCGCATCCTGCTCGCCGAGGACAACGAGATCAACGCGCTCCTTGCCATCAAGGCGCTGCAGAAGATCGGCGCGGCGGTCGACTGGGCGAAGGACGGCAACGAGGCGCTGACCTTGAGCGAAGCGGCCCTCGACGGCCGGCGCTCGCCCTACGATCTCGTGCTCATGGACGTGCGCATGCCGGGCCTCGACGGACTGGAGGTGACCCGGCGCATCCGCCGGGCCGAGGCGACCTTCGGATGCGCCACGCGGCTTCGCGTCGTCGCGCTCTCCGCCAACGTTCTGAGCGAGGACCGCGCGGCGGCCGAGGCCGCGGGCCTCGACGGCTTCCTGTCGAAGCCCCTCGACCTGCGCCGGCTCCTCGCCCTCGTGGCGGGGGAAGAGGCGGGGCTGGCACGCGCCTCCTGAGCCCAGCGCCATCCGTCCGGCTTGTCACGCGCCCCGACCTTTGTCATCCAGGGGTCGTGATCCTATGGTCTGGGTCAGGGGACGGCGGCGGGACGGCCGCCGATGAGGCGCGACATGGCACCGCTCGCCGTGCAGGATCCGTCAGGCAGCCGGCCCATGCCGGGCAGCAGCACCCGGCCCATCCCGCCGCTCTCGGCCCTGCTCGCGCCGCTGCGCAAGGGCGGCTCGGCGGCGATCGGCTTCTTTCCCGGGGCGCCGCTCCACCTCGCGGGCCGGCGCGGCGCCGGCCTTGGCCCGACGCTCGGCCGCATCGGGCCGCTCGAGGTGCGCCTCGCCACCTCGGCCCGCGAGATCCGCCGGGCGCAGCGCCTGCGCTTCGAGGTGTTCTATGGCGAGATGGCGGCCCGGCCGTCCACCGCCGTGCGGCTCACCGGGCGCGACTTCGACGGCTACGACGCCTCCTGCGACCATCTCCTCGTCATCGATCACGACGCGCCCGCAGGGCGGCAGGTCGTCGGCACCTACCGGCTGCTGCGCCAGGAGGTGGCCGAGCGGGCCTTCGGCTTCTACACGGCGGACGAGTACGACATCGCGCCCGTCATGCGCGCCCATGCGGGCCTGCGCTTCCTGGAGCTCGGCCGTTCCTGCGTGCTCAAGGACTACCGCAACAAGCGCACGGTGGAGCTCCTGTGGCAGGGCATCTGGGCCTATGTCCTCCACCATCGCATCGACGTGATGCTGGGCTGCGCCAGCCTGGAGGGGACGGATCCCGACCGGCTTGCCCTGCCCTTGAGCTTCCTGCACCATCACGCCAGCGCCCCCGAGGGGTGGCGCGCCCGGGCCGTCAGCCGCCGCTTCGTCGCCATGGACCGGCTGCCGAGGGAGGCCGTGGACCCGAAGATGGCGCTGCACGCCCTGCCGCCGCTCATCAAAGGCTATCTGCGGCTCGGCGCCAGCTTCGGCGAGGGCGCGGTGATCGACCGGCAGTTCAACACCACGGACGTGCTCGTCGTGCTTCCGGTCTCGGCGATCCACCCCCGCTACAAGGCCCATTTCGGCCCGGACGCCGACCGCAGCGCCGCCTGACAGAGGTCCGCTCAGGCCCCAACGCGGACGAGCGCCGCAACGTCGAGCGTCTCGCCCACCCGCACGGTCCGCAGCACGCCCGGGCGCTGCCGGGCCAGCGCCGCCATGACCGGCGCGGGGCAGGAATGGCCCGTGGCCCAGGCCGGGCCGCAGGCGTCGAGGGTCTCGAGATTGTCGGGCCAGGTCGGATGGGTGGGCAGGCGGATCCAGTCGGCCCGGCCCCGCTCCAGAGCGAGCGCCCCGGGGCTGCCAGTCGGCAGGTGTCCCGTGAACAGGATCGGCACGCCCGCCGCGACGGCCCGCGGAATGGCCTCCTGGCTCGGCCCGCCGAGCCCCATCGCGTCGTGGACGAGGAGCGGGAGCCCCGGGAAGGGCTCCCCGTCCGACCAGTCGTGAGCCATGTCCAGCCGCCAGGCGAGATCCGCCCCCGCGCCCTCGCGCAGCCAGGCGCCGTCCGCGATCTGCGCCCGCAGCGGCTCGCGCAGGAGGCGGTGGATCGCGATCGGCGGGTCGAGGAGGCGCAGGAGCTCCACGGGCCGTCCCAGGAGGGGCACCGGCAGCAGGCAGGGACCGGGACGGGCCGCGAGATGGGCCCGTATGTCGCCGGCGCGCCGCTCGGCCGGGACGGCGTCGTCGCCGTAGGAGGCGTCGAACAGGACCACGTCGCTGGGGGGCAGCGGATCCATGGCGAGGACCGGGCTGCGGGGCACCGTGTCGCCGCAATAGAGCACGCTCGCGCCGCTCACGTCTCGGACGCGAAACCACACGCCGCCCACCGCATGGCCCGACCGCCCGGTCTCGACGGTGAGATCCCCGAAGGCAAGCGTCTCGCCCGCCTGGAAGGTCTCGACGGGGGCACGAGCGGCGGGCGCGCGATGGCGCGGCTCGGCATAGGCGGCCAGGCAGGACTCGCGCTCCGCGAGGGTTTCGGGCGTCATGAGGATGCGGCCTCGGAACCGGTTCGCGAGGCACCAGCCCAGGGCCGCGAGGTGGTCCTCGTGGGCGTGGGTGACGAGGAGCGCATCCAACCCCGCGAGCTCGGCGGGGGTGATCGCCGGATAGCGCGCCGGGCCCGTGGCGGCGGTGTCGATCCCGGCGTCGAGGAGGAGCCGCACGCCCCCGCCCGCGACGGCGAGCGAGGTGCGCCCCTTCTCGCCGAAGCCACCGTGGAAGGTGAGCCTCATGGCCCCGGGATGACCCACGCCCCGTCGATCGAGACCCGCACGGCGTCGCCGGGGGCGGGGCGGCCGCTCTCGGCGGCGTGTAGCGTGAGCCGCAGGCCTGGGGCGCCCTCGGGCACGAGCTCGACCCGGAACTCGCCGCCCTGGTAGACGACCCGCGTCACGCGGCAGTCGATGCCGGGCCCCTCGGGGCCGCACAGGCGGAGGTCGCGGGGGTAGAGCGCCACCTGGACGGGGCCGGGCGGAACTGGGCCGGCGCAGCGCGCCCGCACGTCGAGCCCGAGCACGCGCACCCGGCAGGCGCCGTCCCCGTCCGTGGCCCGGGCCTCGCCCGGCAGCACGAGCCCCCCGCCGATGAAGCGGGCCACCATCGCGGTGGCGGGGCGGCCGTGGAGCTCCTGCGGGCTCGCGACCTGCACGATCCGGCCCTCGTCCATGACGGCGATGCGGTCGGCCAGCGCCATGGCCTCGGCCTGGTCGTGGGTGATGTAGATCATCGTGGAGCCGGTGCGCCGGTGGAAGTCGGCGAACTCGTCCTCCATCGAGGCCCGCAGATGCACGTCGAGATTGGCGAGGGGCTCGTCGAGGAGCACGAGGGCCGGCGACTGGACGAGGCAGCGGGCGAGCGCGACGCGCTGGCGCTGCCCGCCCGAGAGCTGCGCCGGCATGCGGTCCTCGAACCCGGACAGGCCGACCACGGCCAGCGCCTGCGCCACCGCCCGGCGGATCTCCTCCTTGGGCGCCCCCGCGACGCGCATGGAATAGCCCGCGTTCTCGGCCACGCTCATGTGGGGCCACAGGGCGTAGGACTGGAAGACGATGCCGACCCGCCGCCGCTCGGGGGGCACGTGCTCGGTCCCGGAGGAGACGACGCGGCCGCCGATCGCGATCGTGCCGCCGTTCACCTTCTCGAAGCCGGCCACGGCCCGCAGCAGGGTGGTCTTGCCGCAGCCGGAGGGCCCTAGGACCGCGAGGAACTCGCCGTCGCGCACGTCGAGCGACACCCGGTCGAGGGCATGGAACGCTCCGAAGGTCCGGGTCACGGCGTCGAGGGTCAGTCGCGCCACGGCAGGACTCCCGGGGGCAGGCGGCGGGCGGCGACCGCGAGCGCGAGCATGACGGCGAGGGTGACGAGCACGGTGAGGACGGAGATCGCGGCGGCGTAGGTGCTGTCGCCGCCCTGCTCGAAGGAGAACACCACGACCCCGAGCGTTTCCGCCCCCGACGACCACAGAAGGGCCGAGACCGTGAGCTCGTTGAAGGCGGTCAGGAAGGTGAGGATCGCGCCCGCGGCGGCGGCGGGCGCCACGAGGGGCACGACGATGGTGCGCAGCCGGAAGAGGAGGCCCGCCCCCGCCACCTGCGCCGCCTCCTCCAGCGCCCGGTCGAGCTGGTGGTAGCCGCTCACCACGGGACGAAGCCCGAGCACCAGGAAGCGGGCCAGATAGGCGAAGAAGATGATCCAGATCGTGTTGTAGAGGCTGACGCCGAGGAGCGGCAAGGGCTTGAGGAAGAGCAGGATCGCCGCGATGGCGAGCACCACGCCCGGCAGGGCATAGGGCATCTCGGCCACGATGTTGAGGGCCCGCAGCATCCGCGTGCGCCGCCAGACCACGAAATAGGCGAGCGGGATGCAGATGGCCGCGATGAGGCCCGCCGCCGCGCCCGAGAGCAGGACGCTGTTGAGGAAGGCGCGCCGGGTGGCGGCATGCTCGAAGAGCACGAAGGCGTAGTTGCCCAGGGTGGCCGTCGCGGCGTTGAGGGGCACGCCGAAGGCGGGCACGAGCGAGGTGAGGAACAGGCCGAGGAAGGGCACGATCAGCACCGCGAGGATCGAGGCCCAGAGCAGGATCTCCACGGGCAGGCGCCAGGCGCCGAGCTCGAAGGGCTGGGCGCCCGGCGTGCTCGCCGTGATGCGGAAGTCCCGGCGGCGCAGCATGTAGTCCTGCACCACGATGCCGATCATCGCCACGGCGCCGATGAGCAGCGACAGGATCGCCACCTCCGAGAGGACGCCGGGGCCCATGCCGGACAGGCGCTGGTAGATGAGCGTCGGCAGGACCGTGTAGCGGCCGGGGATCCCCAGGAACGCGGGGATGCCGAAATTGCCGATGCACGACACGAAGGCAAGCGCCACGCCCGCGACGAGGGGCGGGGTCATCACGGGCACGACGATGGTGCGCAGGACCGTGAGGGGCCCGGCGCCCGCTGCGAGCCCGGCTTCGATGAGCTCGCGCGGCAGGCTGCGCAAGCCGGCCCGCAGGGTGAGGAACACGAGCGGAGCGTATTGCAGGCCCAGCAGCGCGACGATGCCCTCGCGGGAGTAAAGCGGGTTGCGGGTGCCCAGCGGCGGGGCGAGCCCCAGGAGCTTCAGGAGCGGGCTCGACGTGCCCGTCACCTGCAGCCACGCGAGCGCCGTCACCTGGGGCGCGATCATGAGCGGCAGCACGAAGCAGAACACGAAGGCGCCCCGCGCCCGGATATCGGTGAGCGAGACGAGCAGCGCGACGGAGCCGCCAACCAGCACCGCCAGCACCGTGCCGCCGATGGAGGTCTCCAGGCTGTTGCGGAGCGCCGCCCAAGTGCCCGGCGCCGAGAGCACCTTGGTGGCCGCCGCGAGCGAGGGGCTCCCGCCCTGCACGACCCCCTCGAAGACGAGGCGCAGGAGCGGCAGGAGCGAGAGCAGGGCGACGACGAGCGCCAGCGCGTAGATGAACGCCTGCTCGCGCCAGGGCGCGACGGGGGCGCTGGGAGCCGTCGAGGGGATCATGTCGGTTCCGGCGTGGACGGGCGTGTCATCGCGTCGATGGGGGTTACGGGGCTCTAGGTTCGAAGGGCAGTACCGTGCTCCCTCCCCCCTTGCGGGGGAGGGTTGGGGTGGGGGGTGACTGCGGTGTCGGAGCCGAAAGGATCACCAGCCGATCGGTCGTGACTCATTCTGCTCCACCTCCGCCGTCACCCCCACCCCCAACCCCTCCCCGCAAGGGGGAGGGGAGCGGCACAACCTCAGTTGCCGAACTTCTCGGCGAAGAGCTTCTTGTCGGCCTCGGTGCGGCGGAGGATCGCCTTGAGGTCCTTGTCCATCACGTTGATGCGGGTGCCCTCGGGCAACCAGGACGGGCCGGGGATGCCCTCCTTGGCCGGCACGTAGCCCTGCGACACGGCGAGGCGCTGGCCCTCGTCGGAGAGGAGGAAGTCGATGAAGGCGCGGGCGGCCTCCTTGTTGGAGGCGGTGCTCAGCATGGCGACGGGCTCCGTCACGGCGGGCACGCCCTCCTTGGGGAACACGAACTCGATGGGCGAGCCCTTCTGCTTGGCGTTGAGGGCCATGAAGTCGACGAGGACGCCATAGGCCTTCTCGCCCGTGGCCACCGCCCGCAGCACCGCGCCGTTGCCGCGCACCGCCGCCGCGTCGTTGGCGCGAAGCGCGTCGAAATAGGACCAGCCCAGATCCCCCCGCTCCGCCATGGCGCTGAGCATGATGGCGGCGGCGCCCGAATAGAGCGGGCTCGGCATGGAGATCTGGCCCTTGAACTCCGGCCGCGCGAGATCGGCCCAGGACTGCGGCTTCACCCTGGCGGCGGTGTTGTAGGCGATGCCCGTGGTGATGAGCTTGGTGCCGAAATAGAAGCGCTCGGGATCGACGGCGCCGGGCTGGAAGCCCTCCACCTTCGCGGCCTTGTAGGCCTCCAGGCGGTTCTCGGCCTTGAGCTGCTCCATGCTCACCGCGTCGGCGATGAGGAGCACGTCGGGGCGGGGCGCGCCCGCCGAGAACTCGGCCGCGAGCTTGCTCATGACCTCCGTGGTGCCCGAGCGGAAGATCTCGACCTGGACGCCGGGCTGGACCTTGCGGAAGGCGTCGACGGTCTGCTGGGCGTCCTTGTCGGGCTGGGAGGTGTAGAGGACCAGCCGGCCGCTCTGCGCGAACGCCGCGCCCGTGAGCGAGATCGTCAGGGCGAGCAGGGCCGCCCCCTTCAACAGTCCACGCATATATCGTTCTCCTGACCCGTCTTGCGGCCGATCACCCAGGGGAAGATGCATGCCAAGGGCGAACCGGCAAGGCCAGGCCCTGTGGCATTCTTTCATGACGGTTCCACGAAGGGCATCCCGTCCCCAGGTTCGTCGCCCAGGAACGCAGCGAACTCATCCACCGCCATGCGCTCCGTCGCGAGCGCGTTCTCCGAAGCACCCTCGTCGGCATAGCCCACCGCCATGCCGCAGACCACGACCTCTTCGGGCCGCAGCGGCAGGTGGGCGCGGATCACCCCGTGATAGGGCGCGAAGGCCGCCTGGGGGCAGGTGTCGAGGCCGTGGGCGCGGGCGGCGATCATGAGCGATTGCAGGAACATGCCGTGATCGAGCCAGGAGCCGACGGCGAGCCGGCGATCGATCGTGGTGACGAGGCCCACGGGGGCGTCGAAGAAGCGGAAGTTGCGGGCATGCTGCGCGTGCATGCGCTCCCGCTCGCCCCGCGCGATGCCGAGGAGCCCGTAGAGGTCGAGACCCACCTTCCGGCGCCGGGACAGGTAAGGCTCGAAGAACTGGTCCGGGTAATAGGGGTACTCGCTCTCGTGCCCCGCCGAGGGGTTCGCGTGGGCCGCGACGAGGGCGTCGCACAGCCGGTCCCGCGCGGCGCCCGTCACCACGTAGACCCGCCAGGGCTGCATGTTCGTGCCGCTCGGCGCCCGGGAGGCCACGGCCAAGAGGCGCCGGACGAGGGCGGGCGGCACCGGATCGGGGCGGAAGGCGCGCACGGAGCGGCGCGAGAGGATGGCGGCCTCGACGGCCTCGGGCGGGTGCGGCACGGGCGGCGTCTCCCTCACGAGGCGGTCGGGCGGGACGTGGCGCGGCGGCCCTCGCGGGCCATCACGACGGCGCTGCCCGCGATGATCCCGGCGCCCGCCCAGGTCCAGACGTCCGGCACGGCGCCGAGGACGAGATAGGCGACCACGCTCACGGCCGCGATCTGGGCGAACGAGATCGGGGCGAGCCGCGAGGCGTCGGCGAAGCGGTAGGCCTGGGCCACGAGCCAGTGCCCCGTGGTCGAGGCGAACCCGATGAAGGCGCCCGTGAGCACCTGCGCGGCGCCCGGCGGCGTCCAGACCAGGGGCACGAGGAGGGTGAGGATGACGAGGCCCACCAGGGCCGAATAGGTCATCGTGGTCTGGGCGCTGTCGTCGGCCGCCACCCGCCGCGTCGCGACGAGGGCGCAGGCCCAGCACAGGGCGGCCAGCACGGGCAGCACGGCGCCGAGTTGGAACGCGCCCTGGCCCGGGCGCAGGACCACGAGGACCCCCGCGAAGCCGAGGAAGGCCGCGGCCCAGGCCCGCGGCCCCACCCGCTCGCCGAGCAGGGGCACCGACAGGCCCGTGACGAGGATCGGCGAGATGAAGCTGATGGCGGTGGCGTCGGCCACCGGCAGGATGCCGAGGGAGGAGATGAACAGGATCGCCGAGCCCACCATCCCGAGGCCGCGCAGGAGCTGCAGCCCCGGGCGGCGGGAGCGCAGGGTCAGCGCGCCCCGGGTCGCGCCGAAGGCGCTGATCATGATCAGGGTGAATGTCGCATAGCGCATCCAGGCGATCTGCAACGCCGGCAGGCTCGCCGACAGGTGCTTGGCGGCGACGTCCGAGCTTGCGAGGAAGAGGGTGGAGAGGAGCACAAGGAGGATGCCCCGGCCGGGGCGTTCCTGGTGTCCCGTGGCAGGCTGGCCCATGGCGGCCGGGATCTTTCGCGGGGTGGGGCGGGGGGTCTGTTTCTTGGCGGTCCGCGACCCTATTGTCATTAGTGATCTTTGTCCCCAAAGGCAGGCCAGGAGAGAACATGCCCTCGACGGACGGCTGGCGGATTCCGCGGGACCAGCAGCCCGGCCCCGACGATGTCCGGTACGATCTCGACCGGGCGCTCTCGGCGGTGGTGAACCTGCGCGCGCTCGTGCCCGCCGACGCGTTCACGGCGGAGACGCTGGGCACCGAGCGGGCCGGGCAGGGGGTGGTGATCCGCGAGGACGGCCTCGTCCTCACGATCGGCTACCTCATCGCCGAGGCGAGCGAGGTATGGCTCGACGACGGCGAGGGCCGGCCGGTGCTCGCCCACCCCGTCGCCTACGATTACGAGACGGGCTTCGGCCTCGTCCAGGCCCTCCAGCCCCTCGGCGTGCCCCCGCTCGTGCTCGGCGACGCCCGGAAGGCGCGCCCCGGCGTCGAGGTGGTGGTGGCTGGCGCGGGCGGGCGCACGCGCTCGCTCCTGGGGCAGATCGTGGCGCGCCAGGAATTCGCGGGCTACTGGGAATACCTCCTGGAGGACGCGATATTCACCGCGCCCGCCCATCCGCATTGGGGCGGCACCGCCCTCATCGGTCCCGCCGGCGACCTCCTGGGGATCGGCTCGCTCCAGCTCCAGCATCAGGCGGCGGGCGGCTGGGTGGTGCCCCTCAACATGATGGTGCCCGTCGATCACCTGAAGCCCATCCTCGACGACCTGCTCACCATCGGCCGCGCCCGCAGGCCCGCCCGTCCGTGGCTCGGGCTGTTCGCGGCCGAGGACGAGGGCAGCGTGGTGGTGATCGGGCTCGCCGGCCGCGGCCCGGCCGGCAAGGCGGAGCTGCGCCAGGGCGACGTGATCCGGGCGGTGGGCGGCGCGGCGGTCGAGTCGCTGCTCGGCTTCTACCGCACCCTCTGGGGCCTCGGCGAAGCGGGCGTCGAGGTGCCCCTCACGCTCGAGCGCGAGGGCGACGTGTTCGACCTCGTGATCCGCTCCGACGACCGCACGCGCTTCCTGAAAACCCCGCCGCTGCACTAGTCCGGCACGGGCCGCGGCGGGGGAGTGATGCAGTTCGGTAACGTTACGTTAGCACAACCGCGAGGAGGCGGCTTGGCGGCTTGACAGAGCTGGGCCTTTCGGCGCGGATGGGCTCATGAGAGCCCCTGTCGCCGCCCTGTTCGCGATCACTGCCCTGACCATCGGCGTAGCCCGCGCGGACGAGCCGGACCTGGCGGACGTGCTCCAGGCGGCCAAGCCCGCCCGGGACGCCTGGGAGCGGTGCGCGGCCAATGCCGCCAGGCCCTCGCTGCGCAGCGAACGCCCCGCCGAGACCGTAGCGCAGCTCGCCCTCGACGCCTGCAAGGACCGCGAGGCCGCGCTCCGGGACGTGCTGCGCCGGGAGCTCGGCCCCGACCGCGCCGCCCTCGTGACCGCGGAGCTGCGCACGATCTACCGCGCCAACCTCGTCAAGGCCATCGAGCAGCTGCGCCGCCGCTGAGCCTGAGGAGCGGATGGCCTGAAGGCTCGGCGACGGGGCGGCTAATCTCTCCAACCCCCTCATGTTGAGGAGCCCGCCTAGCGGGCGTCTCGAACCACGCAAGACGCTTCCATAGCCGGAGGGAGAATCTTGGAGCGCCCTTCGAGGCTCACTCCGCTCGCGCCTCAGGATGAGGGCGGAGGGTGCAGCGCCAGCCGTTCAGGCCGCTGACAGAACGAGGATCAGCGAGCCGATCCCTAGGCCCCAGCTCACGGGGTCCTTCAGGGCGAACAGGATCGGGTCGTCGTCGAGGCGGCGGCGGTGGGCCAGCATCAGGACGCGGGCGAGCCAATAGATCAGGGCGGGGCAGATCAGCCAGAGCAGGTCGGGGCGCGCATAGCGTTCGGCCACCCCGTCCGAGGAGACGTAGAGCGCGAAGATCGTGACCGCGTTGAAGCCGCTCGCCGCCGCGAGGGCGGCGATGACGGGGAGATCGCCCGTGCGGTAGTCGCGGTTCTCGGGCTCCGGCAGGCTCCGGTCGAGGCGGGTGGCGAGCTCGACGTAGCGCTTGACCAGGGCCAGCGAGGTGAAGATCAGCAGCGAGAACGCCAGGAGCCATTTCGACACCTCGACGTCCACCGCGATCGCGCCCGCCAGCACGCGCGCGGCGTAGAGCAGGGCGAGGGTCACCACGTCGACGAGCATCTGCCGCTTGAGATGCAGCGAGTAGACGAGGTTCACGGCGAGATAGCCCGCGAGCAGGCCGAGGAAGGCCGGCGACACGGCGAGCGCCAGGAACGACGCGGCGAGCAGCAGGACGGGGACGGCCACGAATCCGTGGGCGAGCGGCAGGGCTCCGCTGGCGAGCGGGCGGTCGCGCTTCGTCGGATGGGCGCGGTCGGCCTCGAGGTCGACGAGGTCGTTGATGACGTAGACCGCCGACGCGCACAGCGAGAAGGCGACGAATGCCAGCGCCGCCAGGGCTCCGGCGGCGAGGGTGAACTCCTGCGCCGTGACCAGGGGCACGGCGATGAGAGCGTTCTTCGCGTATTGGTGGACGCGCAGCTGCTTCAGCCAGACGCGAAGCGGCGATCCCGCGCGGGGCCGTGCGAGGGCGGCGGTGGAGAGGTCCGGCGTCATGCTGCGGCAGCCATGGAAGGGCCGGGCCGTCCCACCCCGATATTCGTCGTCCGCACGACGGTCCCGGCTGGGATGAGCGCCGCGAGAGCGCCCTCGAGGGGGCAGGGGCTCGTCATGAGCGCGGCCCTGGCGAGGACGTCCGGCCGCCGACCTCGGATCCCGCCGCCCGCATCAGCGGATGGCCGCCGAGCCGGTTACGGTCGAACGCCGCGTCGTCACGTAAGGCTGGAAAGCGGGCGAGGATCGTCGGCATGCGGGGCAGGCTCCCTTGAATGGAGCCATATCACCCCGAGAAGGTTCAACTTCACGTTAAGACGCAACGTCAGTCGGCGGCGCTCGCGTATTGGCGGGTGCCGAGATCGCGGGCGGCGTTCTCGTAGCGGGCGACGCGCTTGTCCATGACCGCGGCCAGGAGCGCATGGACCTCGGCGAGGGACTTCGGCATCGCCTTTGCCGTCGCCACCGCCTTGCCCTTGGCGGCGTCCTTCGGGGCGCCCTTGGCGTCCGCTTTGTCCGCGCTCGCCTTGTCTGCGTTCCCCTTGGGCTCGTCCTTACTGGAGACGTCCTTCTTCGCCTCGTCCTTCTTGGCCTCGTCGGCCTTGGGCCCGGCCTCCGCCTTCTTGGGCTCGGCCTCGGCGACCTGCGTCGGCTTGCTGAAGAACAGGGTGCGGTTGGCCTTGGCGGCCCTGGGGAAGGCGCTCGGGGCGGCCTGCTGCGGGCTGTCGTCCATGAGGTCGAGGAACCGGCTCGCGCCGTTCACGCCCAGGAAGTGCGCGAGGTAGATGTCGGTGCCCGAGACGTTGCGCTCGGCATTGGCGGCGAGCAGGGTCTCCTGGGTCGAGCGGATCATCTCGCCTGCCATCACGGCGGCGAGGAACGGGTCGCGGCGCAGAGACAGGATCCAGGCGCGGTCCGCGTCCGACACCGAGAGGCGGCCCTTCACGGGACGGATCGCGTCGGCGGCGGCGGCGTAGCCGTGCTTCGCGCCATAGCGCTTGAGCACCTCGAGCCAGGTGGCGTCGAGGAACTGGAACAGGCCCTCGGCCGAGGAGGTGCTGGCCCGGATGTCGGGCCGGAAGCTCGACTCCTTGTCGGCCATCGCCATGAGGAGCGCCGGGTCGACCTCGGTCACCTCGGCGGCGCGCACGACGGTCTCGGCCAGCCAGCGGGCGACCTTCATCTCCCCGAAGGCCAGCGCCTCGTGGGGGTTCGCGACGGCGCGCTCGGCCGTGTGCTCGGCCTTGGCCGCGCCGAGCGGCAGGGCGGCGCAGCACAGGACGACGGCTGCGGCGCGCAGGACAAGGCGCGCGCCGGCGCGCATCGAAACGCATGACATCATATGGTCGGCCCCCGCGTGGCGGCGCGGGCCAAGCCGCGCCAACTCGTTGGTTGTCCCTAACGAGGCGCACTAAGCCTGATGTATGTGACGAGAATAGGTCAGCGTGGCTTTTGAAGTTCCGAGCACAAACGTGCGACAAACTGTCTTCGTGTGGGCTTACCCTTGGTCAGGTCCCATGTCGGCGCCAAGGAAACTTCTGATGTGAGCGGTCAACTGAGCTGCGCTCGTGGGCTTGGGGACGAAGATCGCACCATCCGGAAGATCCCCAGGCTGCGGCCTCATCTTGCCCGAGGTCACCACGATCCCGATTCCGGGCCAGCCCTGCCGGACGAGCCGCGCGAACTCGAAACCGTTGATCGACCCCGGCATGTCGACGTCGGTGACCACGACCTTGATGTCGGGCCGGGTGCGCATGAGCTCGAAGGCCTCGTCCGCGTCCTGGGCCTCGACCACCCAGAACCGGTCGTCGCGCAGGATTTCGACATGGACGAGGCGGACGAGCGGCTCGTCCTCCACAAGCAGGATGACGGGACGGTTGAGGATGGGACCACGGGGCTTCATGTGCGCTGCAACGAGGAAGAGCGGCGCGGGTTCCCGCGATTCCCATCCCACCCCGATGGGCCTTGCGCCCATGCCACGCCTCGGGTCACTAAGCCCGTGGGAGGCGCGCATGGCGGACGAGGATGGGGCGCACCGGGCCTACAGGCGGACGATCTGGCTCATCGCCTTGTCGATCCTCGCCTTTTCGTCGTTGCAGGCGCTGTGGGCCCTGTCCATCGGCTCGGCGCAGCTCCTCAAGGACGCGATCGACTGGGTCTACGACGTCGCGCTCTACATCATCGCGGCTTTGGTGTTCGGGCGGGGCGTGCGGGCCGAGCAGGCGTCGGCGCTCGTGATCGCGGGCGTCCTCGCGGTGGCGGGCGTCCACACGCTCTACGATCTCTGGGACAAGGTCGTGCAACCCCGTCCCATCGAGCCCTTCACGATCGGCTTCTCGGCGGTGAGCTCCGCGATCATCGGCTATCTGGTGCTCGCGGCGCTGCTGCGCTTTCGCGGCGACGCCAACCCCCTCATCCGCGCCACCTGGGTGTCGGCCCGCAACGCCGCGATCTCGACCACCGTGTTCTCGACCGCCACCTACCTCACCCGGACCGCCACGAGCCGCTGGCCCGAATACGGCCTCGACCTCTTCGGCGCCGCGCTCCTCTTCCAGGGCGCGGGAGCGATCGTGCTCGCCACCTGGCGCGACCGGCGCGCCGCCCGCGGGTGAGCCCTATGATCGCCCGGCGATGGCGGCGAGGCCCTCGCGATAGGTCGGGTAGGCGAGGGTGACGCCGAGCTCGCGCTTGATCACGTCGTTTCGCACCCGCTTGTTGGCGCCATAAAAGCTCGCGGTCATGGCCGGCAGGGTGGCGGGGTCGAAGGGGATCTCGGGCGGCGGCTCGACGCCGAGGAGCGCCGCCGCATGGGCCACCACGTCCTGCGGCGGGGCGGGCTCGTCGTCGGCGAGGTTGTAGATCGCGCCCGGGCGCGGGCGGTCGAGTGAGGCGGAGAGAACGGCCGCGATGTCCTCCACGTGGATGCGGTTGAACACCTGGCCCGGCTTCACGATCCGCCGGGCCGTGCCGGCGCGCAACTGATCGACGGCGCTGCGGCCCGGGCCGTAGATCCCCGACAGGCGGAAGACCTGGACCGCCTTGCCGGTCCGGCGGCCGAGCGCGAGCCAGGCCTCCTCGGCGGCCACTCGCCGTCTCGTGCGCTCGCTCGGCGGATCGGGCTCCGCCGTCTCGTCGATCCAGCCGCCGCCCCGGTCGCCATAGACGCCGATGGTGGACAGGTAGCCGATCCAGCCGGCCCGCGACCCGGCGATCGCCGCCTCGGCCTGCTCCAGCACGGGATCGCCGCCCTCGTCCGGCGGCACGGAGGTGAGGATCGCGTCGCTGTCTCCGACCGCCGCCAGGATGCCGGGGTCGCAGGCGCCCTCGTCGAGAACGAAGACCTCGATGCCCCCCGCGCGCAGGGCCTCCGCCTTCTCCCGCGTGGTGACGGTGCCGCCCGCCCGGGCGAAGCGCCCGGTCGCGATCCAATGCCGGGCGCTGTAGCCGAGCCCGAAGGCGAAGAGGTTCATGCCGTCTCCTCGATTGGCGCGAGGCCGAGCGCCGCCCACTCGCCCCGCACGTCCGGATCGGTCTCGGCGGGCAGGCGGGCGCGGGCGAGATCGGCCGCGTGCTCGCGGGTCAGAAGCCGCCCGCAGGCCCACACCGCCATGGCCCGCACCAGCGGCGAGGCATCGTCGAGCCGGGGCTCGGCGGCGGCGGCCAGCACGGGCTCGCCCGAATTGCCGATCGCGATCAGCACGTTGCGCACGAAGCGGTCGCGTCCCGTGCGCTTGACCGGCGTGCCGGCGAAACGGGCCCGGAAGGCCGCGTCGTCGAGGGCGGCGAGCTCCGCGAGCGGCAGCGCCGCGAGATCGTCGCGCTGGCGCAGCTTCGCCTCGCGCCCCGCCTTGGCGAACTTGTTCCACGGGCACACGGCGAGGCAGTCGTCGCAGCCGAAGACCCGGTTGCCGATGCCAGCCCGCAGGGCGGGGTCGATGTGGCCCTTGTGCTCGATCGTGAGGTAGGAGACGCACCGGCGGGCGTCGAGGCGGAAGGGGGCCGGGAAGGCGTTCGTCGGGCACACGTCGAGGCAGCGCCGGCACGAGCCGCAGGATTCCTCCGCCGGGCCGTCGACGGGCAGCTCGGCGGTGGTGAAGATCGCCCCGAGAAAGAGCCAGTTGCCGTAGTCGCGGGAGACGAGCACCGTGTGCTTGCCCTGCCAGCCGAGGCCCGCGGCCTGGGCGAGCGGCTTCTCCATCACGGGCGCCGTGTCGACGAACACCTTCACGTCCGCGCCCGCGCGGCTCGCCAGGACCCCGGCGAGCTCCTTCAGCCGGCCCTTGATCACCTCGTGATAGTCGCGGTTGCGGGCATAGACCGAGATCGAGGCCCGCTCGGGCCGGCTCAAGGTGGCGAGCGGATCGGTCTCGGGGCCGTAATTGACGGCCAGCAGCACGACGCTGCGGACCTCCGCCCACAGGGCGCGCGGATCGGCGCGCCGGTCCACGTTTTCGCTCATCCAGGCCATGGTGCCGTGGTGGCCGGCCGCGAGCCAGGCGTCGAGGCGCTCGCGCGCCTCCGGGATGGCGTCGGGGCTCGCGATCCGGCACGCGTCGAAGCCGAGCGCGCGGGCGCGCTCCTGGAGCAGGGCCTTCAGGCCGGCGCCGGTCAGAAATCCAGGTCCGCGTAATGGGCCGAGGGCGCCATCCCGGGGATCCGGTCGGCGAGGAGCGCCCGGAAGGCGGGGCGCGACTTCACCCGCGCGTACCAGAGCTTCGCGTTCTCGTCCTCGGTCCATGGCACGTCGCCCAGATAATCGACGCACGACATATGGGCGGCCGCCGCGAGATCCGCAGTGGTCATCCGGTCCCCCGCGAGCCAGTTCCGCGTCGCGCTCAGGTAGCCGATATATTTCAGGTGATGGCGCACGTTGGTGCGCGCGGCGCGGATCGCGTTCATGTCGGGCGGGCCGCCGCCCGCGTCGGTGGGCATGAAGCGGCGGTAGATCTTCTCCGTGACGAGATAGCCCGACACCTCATCGAAGAACTTGCCGTTGAACCAGTCGACGAGCCTGCGGACCTCGACCCGCTCGGACGCGTCCGCGGGCATCAGCCGCCGGTCGCCCAGCGCGGCGCCCCGGGTCTCGTCGAGATATTCCGCGATGATCGTGGCGCCGGGCACCACGGCTCCGTCCCCCTCGATCAGCACGGGCGTGGTGCCGGCCGGGTTGAGCAGCATGAAATCCTGGCGGCGCTCCCAGGAGCGCTCCTCCACCAGCTCGGGCTCCAGCCCCATCTCGGTGCCGACGAGGCGGATGAAGCGCGAATGCGGGCAGAGCGGATGATGGTAGAGAATGGCCATGTGGCTCGCTCGAACGCGACGCGACGGGCGAGAATAGGAGCGCGCCGGGTTAACAGACGGTAACCCTGCGCCCGCTATCCCCAAGCGGATTGGTGTCGATCGCCGCCGGCTCCGCGTGCTCGGAGTGCCCCCCTGGCGGCAACCAGGGCCTGCGGGTCCGCTTCAGGTGAGCGGTAGCCGCGGGCAGTGCGGAGGTATAGAAGCCGTTCCGACCCTGCAACCCCGATTCGCCGCTCCGCCCGCCGGTTCGGCAGACGATTGAGCGCCATGACCCTGCAACAGTTTGGCGAGGCGGCCATCCTCGGACTTCTCGAGGGCGGCACCGAGTTCATCCCGGTGTCGTCGACGGGGCATCTCCTGCTCCTGCAGCACTTCTTCGGGCTCGAGGACGACAGCAACAAGACTTTCGCGATCCTCATCCAGTTCGGCGCGATCCTCGCGATCCTGTCCGTCTATTTCGCGCGGCTGTGGGCCATTGCCGTGGCGCTCCCGCGCGATCCGGCGGCGCGGCGCTTCGTCATCGGCGTGCTCGTGGCCTTCCTGCCCGCCGTGTTCATCGGCGTGCTGGCGCGCGATTTCATCAAGGGCGTGCTGTTCAACCCCTTCCTGGTCTGCTGCACGCTCATCGCGGGCGGGCTGGTGCTCATCGTGGTCGACGGCCTTCGCCTCGAGGTGCGCGAGCGCGACGCCACGCGCTTCCCCCTCTCAATGTACCTGAAGATCGGCATCATCCAGTGCCTCGCCATGGTGCCGGGGGTGTCGCGCTCGGGCGCCACGATCGTCGGCGCCATGCTCATGGGCGCCGACAAGCGCTCGGCGGCCGAGTTCTCGTTCTTCCTCGCCATGCCCACCATGGCGGGCGCCTTCGCCTACGAGCTCCTGAAGAGCTACAAGGATCTGTCCCTCTCCGACGGCGCGCTCATCGGGGTCGGCTTCCTCGCGGCCTTCCTGTCGGGGCTCGTCGTGGTGCGCCTGCTTCTCGACTACGTGTCGCGGCACGGCTTCGCCCTGTTCGGCTGGTGGCGCCTCGTCGTGGGCTCGGCGGGCCTCGCCGGCCTCATCGTGTTCGGGTGATCCCATGAGCGAGCGCGCGGACGTCACCGCCATCGTCCTGTCGATCCTGGTCGCCCTCGCGGTCACGGCCGCGGCCGTCCTCCTCGCCGTGACGGCCCAGCCCTCGACGGCGGGGGGCTTTGCCCGCGAGCCCACCTGCGCCGAATGGACGGACGGCTGCGTCGTCTGCCAGCGCACGCCGGGCGGCACCGTCTGCTCCACCCCCGGCATCGCCTGCACCCGCGCCGAACCCCGCTGCCTGCGCCGCGACGGCGCCTAGACCGCCGCCAACGCGCTCCCTCCCCCCTTGCGGGGGAGGGCTGGGGTGAGGGGTGGCGGCGGTGTCAGGTCCGGAGAGGTCACCAACCGAACGGTCGCAACTCGTTCTGCTCCACCTTCGCCGTCACCCCCACCCCTAGCCCTTTCCCGCAAGGGGGAGGGGAACACGTGGCGCCTCGCCCACACAGGCGGTGGGAACTTGGCCACGCGAGGGCTGATGGGCGCCGACGCGCTCCCTCCCCCCATGTGGGGGAGGGTTGGGGTGGGGGGTGACGGCGGTGATCCAACCGGACATGTCGCCCGCCGCAGGCCAGCGTTCCGCCCCGGGGCCCGGCGGAACGGCTCGTCCTACTCGACCGTGACCGCCGCCTTCTGGGTCGCGCCGATCTTCGAGGCCGCGATCACCGCCTGGGTGCGGCTCTCGACGCCGAGCTTCTGGAGGATGGCCGAGACGTGCGCCTTCACGGTCGCCTCCGAGACGCTGAGCTCGTAGGCGATCTGCTTGTTGAGCAGGCCCTCGGACAGCATCATCAGGACGCGCACCTGCTGCGGGGTCAAGGTCGCGACGCGGCGCACGAGGTCGGCCGCCTCCTTGTCGTCGGGGGCGTTGAGATCGATCTCGGCGGGCACCCATACCCCGCCGTCCAGCACCGAGCGGATGGCCTCGCCGATGCGCTCGATCGGCAGGGTCTTGGGGATGAAGCCCGAGGCGCCGAACTCGATGGCGCGGCGGATCACCGTCGGGTCCTCGGTCGCCGAGACGATGACCACCGGCACGTCCGGGTGCTGGGCCCGCAGGAAGATGAGGCCGGAAAAGCCCTGGACGCCCGGCATCGAGAGGTCGAGGAGGATGAGGTCGGCCTCGGCGCCGCGCTGGAGCGTCTCGGCGAGCTCGTCCAGGCTGCCGGCCTCGATCACGGAGGCATCCGCCAGAAGGGGCCCGATCGCCTGGCGCAGGGCGCCGCGAAACAGGGGATGGTCGTCCGCGATGATGATCGTCGCGCCTCCCGTCGTCGGGCTCGTCTCCTGGGCCACGTCACTCTCTCCAACGCCGGCAAGGCCCGGTGCCACCCCATCGGCGACCTGCCCTCCCAGGGGCAGAGTGTGCCTGCTTTTCATGCAGGCCCGCAACGTGGAAAAGCATCGGTGGCTCGGGAAGTGCATATCGGAGCCCCGTCGCCGTGCCAGTCCGTGGCAATACGGCCCCGCGCATGACGAAAAAGGGCGGGGCTTGCGCCCCGCCCTCGTCCGCCGGACCGGATCCCGGCCCGGTGATGGTCCGGCCGGTCAGGTCTTCGCCGGCTCGTCGGCGAAGATGTCGCGGTCCTTGGTCTCGGGCACCACGAGCAGGCCGATGACGAAGGTGCCGAGCGCGATCACGATCGGGTACCAGAGGCCGTAATAGATGTCGCCCGACTGAGCGATCATCGCGAAGGCGGTCGCAGGCATGAGGCCGCCGAACCAGCCATTGCCGATGTGGTAGGGCAGCGACATGCCGGTGTAGCGGATCCGGGTCGGGAAGAGCTCCACGAGCGCCGCCGCGATCGGGCCGTAGACCATGGTGACGAGCACCACCAGGTAGGTGAGCGTCAGGACCAGCAGGAAGGGCTGGGCCCGGAAGACGTCGAAGAAGCTCGACAGCTTCACGATCTCCGCGTTGGTCGCCCCGGGATAGCCGGCAGCCGTGAGCGCCGCGGTGACGTCGCGGGTGAAGGCCGCCGGAGCTGTCCTCGTCGCGTCGCCGGTGAGCTTGGCGGCGTCGTAGGAGGCCACCTCGGTCTGTCCGATCCGGATCTTGGCCGGCTGGCCGGCCGGCGCCGGCTCGACGCGGTAGTTCACGGAGTTGCGGGCGAGCAGGGCTTTGGCCACGTCGCACGAGTTGGTGAACTTCGACGTGCCCGTCGGATTGAACTGGAACGAGCAGTCGTTCGGGTCGGCGAGGACGACCACCTGCGTCGACTGATGGGCGCGATGCAGGGCGGGGTTCGCGGTCTTGGTGATGAAGCCGAAGACCGGGAAGTAGGTGATCGCCGCGATCAGGCAGCCCGCGAGGATGATCGGCTTGCGGCCGATCTTGTCCGAGAGGGTGCCGAAGATCACGAAGCCCGCCGTGCCGAGGATCAGCGACCAGGCGATGAGCACGTTCGCGGTGAACATGTCGACGCGCAGGATGCTCTGCAGGAAGAACAGGGCGTAGAACTGGCCCGTGTACCAGACCACCGCCTGGCCGGCGACGAGGCCGAGCAGCGCGATGACGGCGAACTTGGCGTTCTTCCACTGGCCGAAAGCCTCGGAGATCGGCGCCTTGGAGTTCGTTCCCTCCTCCTTCATCTTCTTGAAGGCGGGGCTCTCGTTCATCTGCATGCGGATCCAGATCGAGATCGCGAGCAGGATGATCGAGAGCAGGAAGGGAATGCGCCAGCCCCAGGCCGCGAAGGCCTGTTCGCCGGTCCACATGCGCACGCCCAGGATCACCATGAGCGACAGGAGCAGGCCCATCGTGGCGGTGGTCTGGATCCAACTCGTGTAGAAGCCGCGCCGGCCGTTGGGCGCGTGCTCGGCCACGTAGACGACCGCGCCGCCGTACTCGCCGCCGAGCGCAAGGCCTTGGAGCAGGCGCAGCACGATGAGCAGGACGGGCGCCGCCCAGCCGATGGACTCGTAGGTGGGCAGGAGGCCGACCACGAAGGTCGAGATGCCCATGATCAGGATGGTGACGAGGAAGGTGTACTTGCGGCCGACGAGGTCGCCGAGGCGCCCGAACACGAGCGCGCCGAAGGGGCGCACCAGGAAGCCCGCCGCGAAGGCGAGCAGGGCGAAGACGTTGCGGGTCGCCTCCGGGAAGGGTGCGAAGAACTGCGCCCCGATGATCGCGGCGAGCGACCCATAGAGATAGAAGTCGTACCACTCGAACACGGTGCCGGCCGAGGAGGCCAGGATCACCTTCTTCTCTTCCCTCGTCATCGGCCGCGCGCGCTCCGTCGCGACGCTGCCTCTCGTCCCTATGCTTGAAGCCGTCATGCGTATCCTCCCAACCGGACCATGGCGCGGTCGAAGCCCCCGCCTGTCCCGTCGACCCGGACGACCGCTGTGCTGTCCGGGCGGGATCTTCTTGGAGCGTGGGCGGCGCGGAGCCGGTCGACCCATCATGGGTCTGGCTGCCACGCTTCAGCATTGTGGTGTGGGCGGAGGGAAAGCCTATTCGACGAAAGGGGTAAGTGGGCAGAAAATAGCGAGTATTGAAAAAATAAATCCAACATATTTGGACCGTGATTTGCGTGAAGGCAGGTCTGTCGTCTTGTCAGGGCAGCTTACGCAACGAGAGAAACGCTGCAGCCGCCGCACATCATCGCTTATTCAACAGACGTGGCAAGTCGAAATCCGTCCGGGAAGGGTCTCGCCCCCGATGATCGACTGTGGGCCTATGATGGCACGGCGTGCCACGACGCTCGCCGAGGTGGATGCGGTGCCAGGCGCCCGATGCCGACAGCCCGCCGGGACCGCCATTGCTGGCGAGGCCCCGGGTGGTGACGAACCAATATGAGCAGGTCTCCCGTCAGAGGCCTCCAGGGCCTGGGAGTGGGGGCATTGGGTGCGAGGCGGCCGGCCTCTCAGGCGAAGCGCTTCGCCCCGGCGACGCAGGCCACGACGCCCGCGGCGACGGCGACCAAGCCCCAGCCGACGGGCTCACCGAGGAGCGCGCCCGCGAGGGCGAGCCCCAGGAAGGGCTGGAGGAGCTGCAGTTGGCCCACCGCCGCGATGCCGCCCTCCGCGAGGCCGCGGTACCAGAACACGAAGCCGACGAGCATGCTGAACAGCGACACGTAGGCGAGCGCCCCCAGGGCCGGCCAGCCCACGCCCGCGAACGAGGCGGGCGCCGTCGCGAGCGCGAGGGGCAGCATCAGCGGCAGCGAGAGGACGAGCGCCCACGAGATCACCTGCCAGCCGCCGAGCGTGCGCGACAGGCGCGCGCCCTCCGCATAGCCCAGGCCGCAGACCAGGATCGCGGCGATCATCAGGAGGTCGCCGACGAGCGCGCCGCCCCGCTCGCCCTGGCCGATCGCATAGCCCGCCACGAGCGCGCTCCCGAGCCCCGCGAACAGCCAGAACACCGGCCTCGGGCGCTCGCCCCCGCGCAGGACGCCGAAGATCGCGGTGGACAGCGGCAGGAGGCCGATGAACACGATGGCGTGGGCCGAGGTCACGTAGCGAAGCGCCAGGGCCGTCAGGAGGGGGAATCCGACCACGACGCCGAGCGCCACGACGGCGAGCGGGCCCAGATCCCGCCGGTCCGGCCGCCGCTCCCGCAGCACGAGGAGCAGGGCGAGGCCCAGCCCGCCCGCAATCGCCGCGCGGGCGAAGGTGAGGAAGAGCGGGTCGAGCTCGAGCACCGCGACCCGGGTGGCGGGCAGCGAGGCGCTGAAGATGACGACGCCGAGGAAGCCGTGAAGCCAGGCGGAAGCCCGCGCCGGCGCGAGGGGAGAGGGGATCGTGCGCATCCCGCCACCTTGCAGCGTCAGGGCTTGGTTGCCCAGATACGCGGCAGTACGATTGGGGCGAACTGTACGGGTCGAAAGGTCGATACGGATGCCGATTCCCGAGCCCAGCCCCTCCCGCCCGACCCTCACGGTGCAGGTCATGGACGCCGTGCGGGGCCGGATCGCGGGACGGATGCTCGCCCCCGGCGCCCGCGTGCCCTCGATCCGCGCCTTCGCCCGCGAGCAAGGCGTGTCCGCCTCGACCGTGGTGGAGGCCTATGAGCGCCTCGTGGCCGAGGGCGTGATCGCCCCGCGTCCGGGCTCCGGCTTCTATGTCGCCGGGCGTCCGCAGCCGTTGCTCCTGCGGCCCGGCGCGCCCGTGGCCGAGCGGGACATCGATCCCCTCTGGGTCATGCGCCAGGCGCTCGACGGGAGCGAGGCGCTTAAGCCCGGCTGCGGCTGGCTGCCCCAGGCCTGGATGCCCGCCGAGGCGATCCGCCGGGCGCTTCGGGCCGCCGCCCGCTCCCCCGACATCGCCCTCGTCGACTACGCGACGCCGCTCGGCTTTCCGCCCCTGCGGGCCCAGCTCTCGCGGCGGCTGGCCGAGCGGGGCGTGGAAGCCTCGCCCGAGCAGATCCTGCTCACCGACTCGGGCACGGGCGCCCTCGATCTCGTCTGCCGCCTCCTGCTCCAGCCCGGCGACACGGTCGTCGTGGACGATCCCTGCTACTTCAACTTCCTCGGCCTCGCCCGCGCCCACCGGGCCCGGGTCGTGGGCGTGCCGATGACACCGTCGGGGCCCGATCTCGATGCCTTCGAGAGGGTCGCGGCGGAGCACCGGCCGCGGCTCTACCTGACCACGGCGGCGCTCCACAATCCCACGGGGGTGAGTTACGGCCCCGCGGTGGCGCACCGGCTCCTCACCCACTGCGCGGCCCACGACGTCACCGTCATTGAGGACGACATCTTCGGCGATCTCGAGCCCGAGGCGGCCGCGCCGCGGCTCGCGGCCCTCGACGGGCTCGCCCGGGTCGTGCAGGTGGGCAGCTTCTCGAAGACGCTCTCGGCCGCCATCCGCTGCGGCTACGTCGCGGCGCGCCCGGACATCGTCGGGTCGCTCGCCGACATCAAGCTCGCCACGGCCTTCGGCAGCAACGACCTCTCGGCCCGGCTGGTCCACAGCCTTCTTACGGACGGAAGCTACCGGCGCCACGTCGAGGGCCTGCGGGCCAAGCTCGCCCGCGCCATGGGCGAGACGGCGCGGCACCTCGCGGAGGCAGGCCTGCGGCCCTGGATCCTGCCGAAGGGCGGCCTCTTCCTCTGGGCCGTCCTGCCGGAGGGGGCGGACGCGACCGCGGTGGCGCGCCGGGCGATGGGGCAGGGCGTCGTGCTCGCCCCCGGCAACGTGTTCAGCGTGAGCCGGACCGCCGACCGCTACATGCGCTTCAACGTCGCGCAATGCGGCTCGCCTCGCGTCTTCGAGGTGCTGCGGGAGGCGCTTGCAGGGTGATCCTGAACCTTCGGCCCAGGCGGCCGTTGCGTTCACAGATCCCGATGGCAAGCCGAATGCCCGTCCGTTCCGGCGGACGGGCTGCGGCGGAGGTGCCGCATGAACGAGATCGAGACCTTCGCACGCGCTTCCGTCGCCCGCGGATCAGGCTTCGCGGGGCTTGCCATCCTGTGCCTCATGGTAGCGCTTTCGGGCATGCCGGCGCTGGCCCTGAAGACCGGCGGGATTCTTTGCCTCATCGGCGCCGTCGTCCTCCTCGCGAAGGCCGAGCGGGCGCCGCACCGGCCCTACGGGCGCACGGAGGTCTGGCTCAGGCTCGACGGACGGGCGCGGCCCTCCGAGACGGTGGCGCAGCAGGTGGTCGGCGGCGTCCTGCGGGGCGTCTACCTGGAGTTCGCCCTGCACTTCGCCCGGGCGGCGGCGCTGGGGCTCGGCGTTAGCTTTCTCATCAACCTTCTGGGCTAGCCTTCGTCCCGCATCCGGCACCAAGCCGGGGCGAGGCGGGGGCCAGCATGTCCGACAAGATCGTCCGCGAGATTCGCTCCACCGTGGGCCGTGGCTGCGGCCTCGCCGCCCTGGCGCTCGGCGGGCTCATGTGCGGCCTTGCGCGCGAGCCCCTCGGGGACCCGTTCCTCGCCCTCAAGGCCGGCACCATCGGGGCGCTTGTCGCGGCGTTCGCGCTGTGCCACGAGGCGAGGCGGCCCATGGCCGACGCCAAGGCCGGACTGACCCGCCGGACGGCGCTTCGAATCTATGCCATGCGCTTCGCCCTCCTCTCGGCCGCCTGCTCGCTCCTCTCTCTCGCCGGCGAGGCCAATCTCTGGCTCTACCCTGTGTAGAGGGCTGGCCCGGAACGGCGGGGTTCCTCCCAACCCCCTCATGCTGAGGAGCGCTCGAAGAGCGCGTCTCGAAGCACGCACCATGGGCGCGAGCGGTGGGCAGACTTCTAGAGCGCCCTTCGAGGCCCGCCTACGGCGGGCACCTCAGGACGAGGTAGGAGGAGGGGAAGTGGCCTACTTCCCGCCGGCCTCTCAGACCTCACCGCCCCATCACATGCCCCACGATCTCGCGGGCATGCGGCCGGTCGCGGTGCTCGACGAGGTAGATGCCTTGCCAGGTGCCCAGCGCCATGCGCCCGCCGACGATCGGGATGGCGAGGGAGACGCCTGTGAGCATCGTGCGGATGTGGGCCGGCATGTCGTCCGGCCCCTCCAGGGAGTGGACGTAGCCGGCATCCCGCGGCGCGAGGCCGTCGAGCGCCGTCATGAGGTCCGCGCGCACGTCCGGATCGGCGTTCTCCTGGATCGTGAGCGAGGCGGAGGTGTGGCGGCAGAACAGGGTGAGGAGCCCGTCCGCGATGCCGCTTCGCGCCACGACCTCGGCGGCGGCGGACGTGATGTCCATGAAGCCGGGGCCAGGGGTGCGCACGGTGAAGCGCGCGGTGGCCTGGCGGGTCACCTCGCCCGCGCCCGTGATCGTCAGGGGGCCGATCGTGCCGGGCATCGGCTCACGCATTGCCACTGAACGGCGAGACCTCGCTCTCGCCGCGCTCCAGGATGCGCTCCAGGGTCTCCAGCCGGTCGGCTTCCGCGGAGGGCTTGTCCCAGCGGATGCGGTGCACGCGGGGAAAGCGCATGGCGACGCCGGACTTGTGCCGGGTCGAGCGCTGCAGCCCCTCGAAGGCGATCTCGAGCACCAGGCCCTTGTCGATCCCGTACTCCACCTCCCGCACGGGGCCGAAGCGGTTGACCGTGTGGTTGCGGACGTAGCGGTCGAGGCGGCCCAGCTCCTCGTCCGTGAAGCCGTGATAGGCCTTGCCCACGGGCACCAGCTCCGGCCCGCCGGGGCTCTCGCGCCAGACCCCGAACGTGTAGTCGGAGTAGAAGCTCGACCGCTTCCCGTGACCGCGCTGGGCATACATGATCACGGCATCGACGAGGTAGGGCTCGCGCTTCCACTTCCACCAATAGCCCTTCGGTCGCCCGGGCAGGTAGGGGCTGTCGGCGCGCTTGACCATGACGCCCTCGATGGCGTCCGCGTCCGGCCCCGCGCCCACCGACGCCGGATCGGCTCGCGCGGCGGCAAGCTCCTCCCAGGACGCGAACGCCACCATGGGGGAGAGGTCGATGCGGGGATCGTCGAGGCGCGCCACGAAGGCCTCCAGCCGGCGGCGGCGCTCGGCGAAGGGCAGGGCGCGCAGGTCCTCCTCGCCGTCCACGAGGATGTCGTAGACGCGCAGATGCACCGGGTACTCCGCCACGAGCTTCGGCGTCACCGTCTTGCGGTTGAGGCGCTGCTGGAGGACGTTGAAGCTCTGGACGCGGCCCTCGCGCACGATGAGGAGCTCCCCGTCGATGGCGCCCTCCAGGTGCAGGGCCTCGACGAGGTCGGGGAAGGCCTTCGACACGTCCTCTCCGGTGCGCGAGTAGATCTTGCGCAGCAATGCCCCATCCACGCCGCGCCCGGCGACGGCCTGGAGGCGGATGCCGTCCCATTTCCACTCGCCGAGATAGTCGCCGGCCTCCAGCTTGGCGAAATCCTCGTCCTCTAGGGGGTGCGAGAGCATCGGCGGGCGGAATGGGGCGGGGTTGCCGCTCTCAGGCTTCGGCCCCCGGCCCTCGACCCAGGCGAAGAGGTCCGCATAGGGCGGGGTGAGCCCGTGCCAGACGAGCTCCACGTCGTCGGCGGTGAACCCGCCGAGATTCGCCACCGCCGTCTTGGCAAGCCGCGCCGACGCGCCGACCCGCAACTCGCCCGTGATGAGCTTGATCAGCGCCCACCGCCCGGTCTCGTCGAGCGCGTCGAGCCATTCGGCGACGCGGGCCGGGAGATCGGATTTCGAGGTGTGGGCAAGGCCCTCGACGACCTCGGCGAGCGAGGGGGGAGGGGGATTGTTGTGGCCCATCCTCCCCTCTCCCGGATGGGAGAGGGGTCGGGGGTGAGGGTGGCCACGTGCGGAGGTTCCCGCCACCTCTCCGCTTGTCATGGCCGGGCTCGACCCGGCCATCCGGGTGGGACTGTCGGACTGGATCCGCGGGTCGAGCCCGGCGATGACGGGTGGCGCAGCGGGTGCGTTAAGCGCGCCCATCGGCGTGGCACCCTCACCCCCGGCCCCTCTCCCATTCGGGAGAGGGGAGGCGGGCCAGATCAACCCCACCGTCTCCGCCAGGTCGCCCACGTAATGATACGACATCCGGAACAGCACCGGATCGACCCGCTCCTCCACGAGCCCCCGGATCACGTTGGGCTTGGCCTCCTTGAACACCAGCGCGTCGGTCATGGCGGCGAGGGCGAAGCCGCGCTCCGGGTCGGGGGTGCGGCGGAAATAGTCTTCCAGCAGCCGCAGCTTGGCGTTGCGGCGCTGCTCGTAGGTGAGGCGGTCGAGGAGGGCGGCGAAGCGGTTCATGACGCGGCCGCCTCCTCGGGCGACGCCTCGGCCTCGCCCTCGTCGCCATAGCCCAGCATGTGCAGGGGCTTGGCCCGGATGCCCACCGTCCCGCACCAATGGACCAGCGCGTCCTCCTGCCCGTGGGTGACCCAGACCTCGCCGGCGCCCGTCTCCAGGATGCTCGCCTGGAGGTCGTCCCAGTCCGAGTGGTCCGAGACGATGAGGGGCAGCTCCACCCCCTTCTGGCGCGCCCGGCCCCGCACCCGCATCCAGCCCGAGGCGAAGCAGGCCACGGGCTCGGGGAACTTGCGCGCCCACAGGTCCTGCATGGCGGAGGGCGGGCAGAGCACGACCGCGCCCGCCATCTTCCCCCGCTCCGCCGCGACCACCCGGGGCGTGTCGCCCAAAGGGATGCCCTGCTCCTTGTAGAAGGCGGTGAGCCGCTCCATGGCGCCGTGGAGGTGGATCGGCGCGTCGAAGCCCTCCTCGCGCAGCAGCGCCATCACGCGCTGCGCCTTGCCGAGCGAATAGGCGCCGACGAGATGGGCGCGCTCGGGAAAAAGGCGCACCGAGTCGAGGAGCTTTCGCACCTCGCCCCGGGCGTCAGGGTGGCGGAAGACGGGGAGGCCGAAAGTCGCCTCGGTGATGAACACGTCGCAGGGCACAGGCTCGAAGGGCAGGCAGGTCGGGTCGGCCTGCCGCTTGTAGTCCCCCGACACCACGATGCGCGTGCCCCCGGCCTCAATGGCGATCTGCGCCGAGCCGAGCACGTGGCCCGCGGGCACGAAGCGGACGGTCACGTCGCCGACGCGGATCGGCTCGTGCAGCGGCGCCACCTGTCGGGTGCGGCAGAAATCCTCGCCGTAGCGCACCGCCATGATGGCGAGGGTCTGGTCGGTGGCGAGCACCGAGCCGTGGCCGGCGCGGGCGTGGTCCGAGTGCCCGTGCGTGACGAGCGCCCGCGGCACGGGCCGCATCGGGTCGACGTGGAAGTCTCCCAGCGGGCAGTAGAGGCCCTGGGGGGTGAGGGTGAGGATGTCGGCGGCGGCGAGTGGCATCAAGGGGGATATGGGGCGAGACGGGCGAGAGTTCCCGCCAAGGTGACGCTCAGTCGCAACGGAACTCCCCTCTCCCATGGGGAGAGGGATGCACGAAGTGCCAGGGGGTGAGGGGGTACGACGGGAATCCAGAGGTCTCCGACCCCGCTGATCCCAATCACTCCCTCATGCTGAGGAGCCCGCAAGGCGGGCGTCTCGAAGCACGTTCCAGGGATCGCCAGGACCGATGGAGGGCGTCCTCCAAAGGCCTATCCACGACTGGACCTCGTCCTTCGAGACGCTGCCTCCGGCAGCTCCTCAGGATGAGGGGCGAGGGTGGGATCGGGCGAGCGGGAGACCACTGGTTCGAGGTGGTACCCCCTCACCCCCGGCCCCTCTCCCCATGGGAGAGGGGGGCCGAGCTTGACGCCTGCGGGTATCCGCGCCATGCCCCGCCCATGGCCCCCCTCCCGCCCGTGCGCGTCACCTCCGGCGACCCCAACGCCGACCGCCGCTTCGCCTACGCGCAGGGCGCCCTCGATGACGGCGACCACGAGGCCGCCGCGGATCTCGCCGAGCAGACCCTCGAGATCACCCCCGATTTCGCACCCGCCCACGCCCTGCTCGGGCGTGCCCGCGCCGCGTCGGGGCAGCGCGAGGCTGCGATCGGGGCGTTCCAGGCGGCGCTGGCCCTCGATCCGGAGGATCCTCTCGGCGTGCGGCTGGAGCTCGCGTGTCTGGGCGCCCTGCCACAGGGGGAGGCGCTCGGGCCGGGCTATGTCCGGGCGCTCTTCGACCAATACGCCCCCCGCTTCGATGCTCATCTCGTGGGCGCGCTCGGCTATCGCGGTCCCGCGGTCCTGATGGAGGCCCTCGACGCCGTGGCGCCGGGGCGGTCCTTCGACCGCGCCCTCGATCTCGGCTGCGGCACCGGCCTGATGGGGGAGGTGCTGCGCGCCCGCGCCGGGCATCTTGCAGGCTGCGATCTGTCGCCCGCCATGGTGGAGGCGGCCCGGGGCAAGGGCATCTACGACCGGCTCGCCGCCGCGGAGCTCGTCGCCTTCCTCGCTGCCGAGCCCCGCGCCGGGGCGGACCTCGTCGTAGCGGCGGACGTGCTCGTCTATGTGGGCGACATCGCCCCCGTCCTCGCCGCCGCCGCGGGAGCGCTCATGCCCGGCGGGCTGTTCGGCTTCACGGTGCAGGATCATCAGGCCGAGGGCTTCGCGCTTGGCGAGGACGCGCGCTTTGCTCACGCGCCCGCCTATCTCGATGCGGCCGCCCGGGCGGCGGGGTTCGAGGTCGCGCTCTCGCGGGCGGCCTCGACCCGCCGGGACCGCGGCGCCGACGTGCCGGGCCGGGTGCTCGTCCTGCGCCGGCCCTGATGCCGCGCGCCCGATGACGGGGCGGGGAGGGCGCCCTACATAGTCAAGCGATGCCCCGCGCCGCCAAGCCCGCTCCCCCGGCCGACGCCTCCCCCCTGCCGCCCGGCTTCCAGGCGTGGTTCGCGGGCCGGGGGTGGGAGCCTCGGGCCCATCAGCTCGATCTCCTGGCGCTGGCGCGCGCCGGACGCTCGGCGCTCCTCGTTGCGCCGACGGGCGCGGGCAAGACGCTCGCGGGCTTCCTGCCGAGCCTCGTCGACCTCGCCGACGGCGGGGGCGAGGGCCTGCACACGCTCTATATCTCGCCCCTCAAGGCCCTCGCCGTCGACATCGCCCGCAACCTCGAGGCGCCGATCCGCGAGATGGGCCTTCCCGTCCGCGTCGAGACCCGGACGGGCGACACCTCCGCCTACAAGCGGACCCGCCAGATCGAGCGCCCGCCCGACATCCTCCTCACCACCCCGGAGCAGCTCGCCCTGCTGCTCGCCCATCGCGAGGCGGAGGACCTGTTCAAGGGCTTGCGCCGGGTGGTGCTCGACGAATTGCACGCGCAGGTCACCTCCAAGCGCGGCGAGCTCCTGAGCCTCGCGCTCGCCCGCCTGCGCCGCCTCGCCCCCGATCTCGCGACGGTGGGCCTCTCGGCCACGGTTCGCGAGCCCGACCAGCTGCGGCGCTACCTCGTGGCTCAAGGGAGCGGGGCGGACGGGATGGCCGATCTCGTCGTGGTGGCGGGCGGGGCGCCGCCGGCCATCCGCATCCTCGACGGGGGCGGCCGCCTGCCGCTCGCGGGCCACACGGCGGGCCACGCCATGGGGGCGATCTACGATCTCATCCGCCGCCACCGCACGACGCTGGTCTTCGTCAACACGCGGCTCCAGGCCGAGCACGTGTTCCAGGCCCTGTGGACCATCAACGACGACGGCCTTGCAATCGCGCTCCATCACGGCTCCCTCGACGTGTCGCAGCGCCGCCGGGTCGAGGCCGCGATGGTCGAGGGCTCGCTGCGCGCCGTGGTCTGCACCGCGACGCTCGATCTCGGCATCGACTGGGGCGACGTGGACCTCGTGGTGAATGTCGGAGCGCCCAAGGGGGCGAGCCGCCTGATGCAGCGCATCGGCCGCTCCAACCACCGCATGGACGAGCCGAGCGAGGCCTATCTCGTCCCCGCCAACCGCTTCGAGGTGCTGGAGTGCCAGGCGGCCCTCGACGCCGTGGAGGCCGCCGCCCAGGACACCCCCGACGCCCGCCCCGGCGGCCTCGACGTGCTGGCCCAGCACGTGCTCGGCATGGCCTGCGCCGGCGGGTTCACGGCCGACGATCTCTTCGCCGAGGTGCGCACGGCCGCGCCCTACGCGGCTCTCGCGCGCGCCGATTTCGACGCGGTGCTCGATTTCGTGGCCACCGGCGGCTACGCGCTGCGCGCCTATGAACGCTACGCCAAGATCCTGCGGGGTCCCGACGGGCTGTGGCGGGTGCGCGACGGGCGGGTGGCGCAGGGCTACCGGATGAATGTCGGCACCATCGTCGAATCCACCATGATCAAGGTGCGGCTCGGGCGCGCCAACCGCACCCGGCCCGGCACCGTGCTGCCCAAGGGCGGTCGGGTTCTGGGCGAGATCGAGGAATATTTCGCCGAGACGCTGACCCCCGGCGACACCTTTCTCTTCGCGGGCGAGGTGCTGGAGTTCCAGGGCATCCAGGAGGACGCGGTCCTCGTGACCCGGGCGCGCGCCGGCACGGACCCGAAGATCCCCTCCTATGCCGGGGGTAAGTTCCCCCTCTCCACCTTCCTCGCCGAGGGGGTGCGGGGCCTCATCAGCGATCCCTTTGAATGGGACCGCCTGCCGCCGCCCGTGGTGGACTGGCTCGTGCAGCAGCGCCGCCGCTCCCTGCTTCCGGGGCGCCGCGACCTCCTCGTCGAGACCTTCCCGCGCTTCGACCGGCATTACCTCGTGGCCTACCCGTTCGAGGGGCGCCTCGCCCACCAGACGCTCGGCATGCTCCTCACCCGCCGCCTGGAGCGGGCCCGCATGCGCCCGCTGGGCTTCGTCGCCAACGATTACGGTCTCGCGGTCTGGGGCACGCGCGACCTCACGGCGAGGGCCGCCGACGAGCCGGATTTCATCGGCGACCTGTTCGCCCAGGACATGCTCGGCGACGACCTGGAGGAATGGCTGGAAGAATCGGCCCTGATGAAGCGCACCTTCCGGGCCTGCGCCGTCATCGCGGGGCTCATCGAGCGCCGCTTCCCGGGGCAGGAGAAGACGGGGCGCCAGGTCACGGTCTCCACCGACCTCGTCTACGACGTCCTGCGCCGCCACGAGCCGGGCCACGTGCTGCTCCGCGCCGCCCGCGCCGACGCCGCCACGGGCCTCCTCGACCTCGACCGGCTCGCGGGGCTGCTCTCCCGTATCCAGGGCCGCATCGTCCACAAGCCCCTGCCGCGGGTCTCGCCGCTCGGGGTCTCGATCATGCTCGAGATCGGCCGCGAGCGCGTCTACGGCGAGGCCGCCGACGACATCCTCGCCGAGGCCGAGGCGCAGCTGCTCGGAGAGGCGCTGTCATAGTCACCCTCCCCCTTGCGGGGAGGAATTAGGGGTGGGGGTCGGAAAGTCGGAGCTGGCGGGAACGGACTTGGAGCACGCACGCTCGTACAGTCCTATCCTGGACCGTGACCACTCGCGTCCCGACCCCCACCCCCAACCCCTCCCCGCAAGGGGGAGGGGAGCGGGCGCGACAAACCGTGGGCTCGCGTCGTTCCAAGAACATATGGCAAACATCGCGCCTCGGCGGCGATTCGGCCGCGTGGCGCCCGACCGCATGCCCCTGCACGCCCTCGCCTACGACCCTGCCATCGCCCCGAGCGACACCCTGCTCGGCGGGCTCGCCTGCGCGCTCGACATCTCCGGCGCGCTCTACGCTCCCGCCCACGACGCGCTCCTCGTCGCCGACCTTCACCTGGAGAAGGGCTCGTCGCGGGCGCGGCGGGGGTCGATGCTGCCGCCCTACGACACCAAGGCGACCCTCGACCAGCTCGCGGCCGTGGTGGAGCGCTACGATCCGGGGACGCTCGTCGCGCTCGGCGACTCCTTCCACGACGTCGGCGGGCCCGAGCGCCTGAGCGACGAGGACCGCGCGACCTTGGGGCGCCTCCAGGCGGGGCGGCGCTGGATCTGGATCACGGGCAACCACGACCGTATCGTCTCAGGCTGCGTCGGCGGCGAGGTGGTGGCGGAGTGGCGGCTCGGCGACGTGGTGCTGCGCCACGAGCCGACCTCCGGCTCCGAGCCGGAGATCGCCGGCCATCTCCATCCCGTGGGCAAGGTCGCGATGCGCGGGCGCTCCGTGCGCCGGCGCTGCTTCATCACAGACGGGCGGCGCATGGTGATGCCGGCCTTCGGCGCCTATACGGGCGGCCTCAACGTCTGCGATCCCGCCTTCCGGCCGCTCTTCGCGGAAGGTTTCGAGGCCCATCTCATCGGGACGGAGCGCCTCTACCGCATCGGCCGGGCGCAGCTCTGCCGCGACTAGCGCCTCAAAAGGCAGCCACCGCGAGGGCGGCCGCGGCTCCGGCGCTCAGGATCACCCGCAGGCGCCCGAACCAGAGCGGCGCGCCGCCGACCTGCGCATAGGCGTAGTCGAGGAGGCCGAAGGCCAGCACCAGGACGGCGAGCCCGCCGAAGCACCAGGCCCGCGGCAGCCCGAAGAGCTGGAAACCCGCGACGAGGGCCCAGGCGGCAAGCTGAGGCAGGACCGAGACCGCGTAATGCGGGCGCGCCCGGCGCTGGTCGGGATCGGCCACCGCCAGACCCCAGCGCATGCCGCCGAGAAAGGACAGGATCGTCGCTCCGTAGAGGGCGAGCGCCTGGAGGGCGATCCCCGGCAGCCCCGGTAGGGGATCGTAGCCAGCCGCCGCGACGAGGCTCAAGGTGGCGAAGGGGATCAGGCCGGCAAGCCCGAGGGCGAGCGGGACGGGTGGGATGGTCCGATCGGGGGGCATGAGGACTCCAGGGCGGTGCCCACCCAGATGGGGCGGCGGTCCCCGCCCTCAATCGCGGCGGAAGATCACAGTGGCAAGCCAGCCGAACAGCAGCGCCACGGCCGCCGTGCCCAGCCCGTAGAGCGCCGCCCACTCCGTCGAGAACTCGGCGAGGCGCTGCTCGAAGCCGGTCTTGATCACCTCGAAGCTCGTGCCCGCGCGCGCCAGCAGCACGCCGTCGGCGAACAGGGTCACGTCCACCTCGTAATCGCCCGGCGGCGCCGTGACGGGGAGGGGCACGGGGGTGCGAAACAGGCTCGGCGTCAGGAAGGTGGTGCCGCGCTCGTCCTCGATGAAGAGGAGCTCCTTGATCTTGAGCCGGGCCAGGGCCTCGCGGAACCGGTCGTCCTCCGTCCCGCGGTCCATCGTGATGTCGGGAGCGTTGACCGACGCCTGGAGGCCGATGCGCAGGCGCCCGCGTTGCCCAGGGGTCGCGATGTCGGCGATGGGCGCCGAGGCGAAGACGCCGAGATAGGCGGGGATCTGCACGAACTTCTGCTGCGGGCCGTTGATCCAGACCGGGCCGGTCCGGCTCTTCTCGCGCACCGTCACGGCCTGGCGCGGCCCGCGGACCGTGACCACCACCTGGTAGGGCCCCGCTCGCGCCACGGTCTGGGCGTCGCGCTCGATGGCGCCGAACACCACGATCTGCGAGCCCGTATAATTGGAGGTGATGCGCACCTGCGAGGTCGAGAGCGAGGCGACGAGCGTCTCGGCTCCGGCCGGGCCCGCCGCGAGCAGGCACAGGAGAAGGGCGAGACCGAACCTCACTCGCGCATCTCCGAGACCACGAGGGAGAAGGGCTCGGTCGGCCGCACCACGAGCTCGACGGCAAAGCGCACGCCCACCGCCAGGATGAGGAGGGCCAGCAGCAGGCGGAACAGGTCGGCCCGCAGGTTGCGCCCGGCCCGCGCGCCGAACTGCGCCCCGAAGACGCCGCCGATGATGAGGAGCAGCGCCAGGACCGCGTCCACCGCCTGGTTGGCCACGGCGTGGAGCACGAGCGCCGCGAGCGTGGTCCACAGGATCTGGAACTGGGACGTGCCCACCACCACGGCGGTGGGAACCCGGAAGAGGTAGAGGAGGGCCGGCACGAGGATGAAGCCGCCGCCGATGCCCAGCACCGCGCCGGCGAAGCCGATGGACAGCGACAGCCCCAGCACGGGCAGGGCGCTGACATAGATCTTCGAGCGATAGAAGCGCACCCGCAGGGGCAGGCGCATATAGGCCGGATGCTGGCCGCCCCGGCGCGGCGGGCGCACGGCGCCCTTTCGCGTGGACCAGAACTCCTTAATGCTCTCCTTCAGCATCAGGCCGCCGATCACCGAGAACAGGGTCACGTAGGAGATCACGATCACGAGCTCGAGCTGGCCCGCGCGCCTCGCCGCGGCGAAGAACCAGACGCCGAGCGCCGTGCCCATGAGGCCGCCGATCAGAAGGACCCCCGCGAGCTTCACGTCGAGCGCCCGTCGTCGCCAGGCGGCGAGCGCGCTCGTGGTGGACGAGGCGACGATCTGGGCGGACTGAGTCGCCACCGCCACGGCGGGCGGGATGCCGAGGAAGATGAGCAGCGGCGTCATCAGGAAGCCGCCGCCGATGCCGAACAGCCCCGAGACGAAGCCCACGGCCATGCCCATCCCCAGGATGAGGAGCACGCTGACGGACATCTCGGCGATGGGCAGATAGATCTGCACGGGATTCAGGAGCTCTCGGGCGGGACGCGCGGCGGACCGCGCCTTCGTTTACAGCGAAAGCGCGGTCCTGTGTCACCCGAGCATGACGATCCTAAGACCGTGCTAAATTTTCTTCGTCGGCTTGGCGGGCGCCTCGCTCCAGCCGTTCGCCGGCAGGCTCACCTCGTTGGCGGTTCGGGCCGGGGCCTCGGGGCGCCAGCGCTCGGCGGCCGCCCGCGCCAGGGCGAGCTCGCCCGCGTTGAGGCGGGCCGCCACCTCGTCGCGCTTCTTGCCCGCGTCCTCGTCGCCCTGTCCGGCGGCGACCGAGAACCAGGTGAAGGCGCCCGGCAGGTCCTGCTTCGTGCCCAGGCCCCGGGCGAGCAGCACGGCGAGGTTGAACTGGCTGTCGCGCACGCCGTGCTCGGCGGCGCGGCGGAACCAGTCCACGGCGGCCTCGTAGTCCGGCTTGGCGCCCGCACCCTCGGCGATCAGCACCGCGAGGTTGTGCATGGCCCGGGCATTGCCCTTCTCGGCGGCGCGCTGGTACCAGGCCTTGGCGAGCGCGGCGTCCTTCGTGACGCCGATGCCCTTCTCGTAATGATTGCCGATCCGGAACTGGGCCGGCACGAGGCCGTGCGCCGCCGCGCGCTCGAACAGGCGGGCGGCGAGCCTCGGGTCGCGCGCCATGCCCCGCCCTTCCGCCGCGCGGGAGGCGAGCTCGTAGACCGCGGCGGGGTCGCCCGCGAGCGCGACCTGGCGCAGGCCCGGGGGGGCGGCGGCCGGCAGGTCGCCGAACGAGGCCATGTTCGGGATCGGGCCGAGCGGCGCCTCGGGCGCGGCGGCCGGAGGCGGCGCGGGCTGGCCCGCGGCGGGGCTTGCCGGAAGCGCGCTCGTGGCGAGCGGGCCGGGCTCGGCGGAGGCGAGCCGCGGGGGCTCGGCCGGCCGCACGGGCCCTGCGGCGGCTCCGCGCTCGCGCCCTTCCGCCGTGACGGGGGCCTGCTCCGCCGGACGGGGCTCGGGCGCCGCCATGATGTCGCGCGCCGGCACCTCGCGGGTGGTCGACGCCATGGGCGACGGGCTCGCGATCGCCGGGGCCTCGATCCGGACCGGCGCCGAGGCCGTCTCGGTGCGCTTGTGCCCGCCCACGAAGCCGCCGACGATCTGGAGCGTGCCGATGGCGAGCACGATGGCGGCGAGGCCGAGCAGGAGGGGGCGGCGGCGCTTGTCGATCGCCCGGCGGACACGGGTCGCGACGCCCGTCGCCCCGCCCGCCGCCGAGGCGATGGCGCCCATGTCGATGCCCCGGCCGGGGGCGGCCTTGCTCGCCGCGGCGGTCTGGGCGGCGGCGGCCTGGGCGGCGCGGCGGGCCTGGGCGATCAGCGCCGCCTTCATCTCGCTCGCGGCCTGCGCGCCGCTGCGCGCCTCGTCGGAGGCGCGGGGCCGGGCGCCGGGCTCCAGCAGGATCTCGTCGCCGGAGCCGGTCCCGGCAGGCGGCAGCGGGCGATCGGCCTCGCCGAGCGAGAAGGGGGGCACGCCGCCGCGGGCGGCCGCGTCGATCTTGCGGATGGCCTCCTGCGCGAGGGCCGCCATGGCCTCGGGGGGCAGGGCGTCGCGGGGCGCCTGCGGCTTCGGCTCGGCGGGCCTCGCGGCCTGGCGGGGACGGGCCGTCTCGGTTTCCAGGGAGGCGAGGCGCTCGACGAGCTTCTCGAGGGTGGTGTGGACCGCCTCGAGGGTGTCGCGGTTGCGGCGATCCGTGGCGCCATGGAGCGCCTTCAGGTCGTCCATGTCCCGCCGGAAATCCGCGAGATCGGGTGCGCCGGCGGGCAGCGTCTGCAGGGTCGAGGCGACGGCGGTCGCGGCCGCCCGCTCGGCCAGGCCGTAATTGTCGTCGCGGATGCCCTCGACCTGGACCATCAGGTCGCCCATGGCGCGCTGGAGCGCCGAGAGGGCCGGATCCACGTCGCCCGAGCGGTCGAGGCGCTCGGCGATGGCCGCGACCTGGCGCTCCAGGGCGTCGAGCCCGTCCGGATCGCCCCCGTGACGCTCGCCGCCGTCGATGCGCTCGGCCAAGCCTCGGAGCATGTCCTCCAGGGGCTTGAGGTCGGGCTGGTGGCGGGGCTGGCGCAGGCTCTCGTCGAGCCGGTCGAGACGGGCCACGATGGGCCCGATCTGGACCGGGTCCGTCCGGGTCAGGAGGAGCGTGTCCATGCGCTCGGCGAGCGCGCGGATCCCCTCGCTCACGGCGGACGGCGCGGCCGTGATGCCGTCGAGGCGGCCCGCGATCTCGTCGAGGCGCCGGCCGAGCGCCGACAGGTCGGGGCTGGGCGCCGAGGCGGCGGCGACGCCGTCGATCTTCTTCGACAGGGCCTCGACCATCCGGGCGAACGCTTCCATGTCGCCGCCGGGCAGGCGATCGACGATGGTGTCGAGCTTCGACGACAGGCCGGCGATCTCCCGGGCGGCCGCGCTTTGCAGGGCGCCGTCGCGCGGGGCGGCCCGCATATGCGAGCGGATCTCGTCGACGGCGGCCTTGAGGGAGGCGAATTCGAGGGCGTCCACCTGCGAGCGGCCGATCTGGGCGACCTGGCGGGACAGGTCGGTGATCTGCTCGGCGAGGCCGGCGACCCGCTGCGGCTCGGCGATCTCGCCCAGCACGTCGCGCAGGTCCGCGAACTGGCGGGCGAGGTCGGCCACGAGCGGCGAATCGCCGTTCGTGGCCGCCAGGCCGTCGATCTTGCGGGCGAGACCCTGGAGGTCCCCGGCGATGCGCCCATGCACCCCGGCCGTCACCACCTCGGACAGGCGGCGGATCTCGGCCTGGAGCTCCTGGATCGGGCGGGTGACCGTGGCGACGTCGCCGCCCTCGTTGCGGGCGTGGAGCACGAGGCGGGTGAGGTCGCGCACCGCCTCCTCCAGCGCGCCGACCTCGCTGCGGGTGGCGAGCGCCTCCAGGCTGCGCTGCATCTCGTGGAGCTCGCCCTGCACGGCCCGGGCGGCGGGCTCGACGGAGGGTCGGCTCACGGTCTCGAGCTGGCCCGCGAGCCGCGCGATGTCGGCCCGCAGGGCGTCGAGCGCGCCAGGCTGGACGAGGGCCTGCGGCTCCGTCGCCTCCTGGCGGCGGGGCGGGGCGTTGTCGGGGTCGTCGAGCTCGGCCTTGCGGACGCGGATCTCCGCCACGGCGGTCTGGAGCTCGTCGCGGGCGCTCAGGCCCCGGCGGCCGATGCCGCGGGGCTGCGCCGTGATCCGGTCGGTGATGCCGGCGATGCGGTCCTCGAAGGAGCGGAGCGCCGTCTCGATCTCGCTTACGGGCGGGGCGGGGGCGCGGGTCACCTGCGCCTCGACCCGCTCGATAGCCTTGAGCGCCTTGTCGAGGGCGGGCTGGTGCCCCGATTCGAACTTGCGCTCGATCTCCTCCAGGCGGCGGGTCATGAGACCCAGGGCCTCGCCGAGCACGGTGGCGGTGCGCTCCTGGCGCTGCGCCGTGGCGCGGCTCGTCTGGTCGATGCGGGTCTCCGCCCCCTCGATCCAGCGGGCGACAGCGTCGAGGGCCACCGCCGTCTTGGCGGCGTTCTCGCGGGAGCGGCGCTCGGTCTCGGCGGACGCCGTGGCGAGCAGGTGGTCGAGATCGCGGCCCGGGGCGGGCTTGCCCTGGGCGAGGCGGGCGATCTTCGCCGCGACCGCATCGAGCTCGTCGGCGGCCTCGGCCCGGGGCACGGGCTGGACGGGGATGGGCGCCGGGGCGGCCCTGCGGCGGACGGCGGACGAGTCGAGCGTGCGCTGGGCGCGATCGGAGATGGTCGCGGCGACCCATTGCTCCACGCTCATGCCCGCACGGCGGGCCGCTTCCTTCACGGAGTCCCGGATGTCCGGGTTGAGCGTATCGAGGCTCATGGGAGGGGTCTGTCTCATCGCCGCAAGCGCACCGGGGACGGGCGTGACGCGATCCCGGCGTCCCCGGCCGGATCGCGGCGGCCAAGGCCCCCGTGAAGATTCGATGAATCCCCCCCGGGCCCTTGGCCGGCCCATGGACTTTTGCGATCTACGGTAAACAGGCGGTTAAGGACTGCACCCGGTCCCACGGACCCGGCAAAATTTTCCCGTGCCGGGGGTGCGCCGCGGGGCACTTTACCGTAAGGCAGATGCAGTGCGGGCCACCTTACTCCCGCTGCGGCACCCGTTGCGGCAGTTTCGATGGGGCCGGAGCGGACACGGGACGAATCGGCGGATTCGCACACCAAAACAGGCATTGGGGCAGACAATGAAAATGGCGTCGTTGAAGCGCACTGGCACGGGCCAGGCATATTTCGAGGCCGGCCAGGCCGGTACCACGAAGTCCGTTGCGTCCACCAAGACCTACACGATCGGCGATCTCGCCCGCGAGTTCGGCGTGACGCTGCGGACCCTGCGCTTCTACGAGGACCGCGGTCTCCTTACGCCCCGCCGCGAGGGTCTGGCCCGCATCTACGACGCCCGCGACCGGGCCCGCCTCTCCGTCATCCTCAAGGGCAAGCAGCTCGGCTTCACCCTCACCGAGATCCGCGCGATGCTCGCGGAGGAGAACCTCGAGGCCGAGGCCGGCGGCTCCGACCTGAAGCTCTCGCTCGCCCAGGTCGAGGACCAGCTCGTCCATCTCGAGGCCCAGAAGGCCGAGATCGAGCGCGCCATCGAGGAGCTCCGCGCTCACCGCGAGACCCTCAAGGCGAACGCCGCCTGACCATCCGCACCTGAGCGCAAGGCCAGGGCGGATCCGACGATCCGTTTGCCGTGGGGGCAGAGAGCCGCACCCGGAAGACCGGGGCGGCTCCCAGGATTCGTTTGCCGTGGGGGCAGACCAGAGGCCCGGGGGAACCCGGGCCCGTCCGGAGAGAGGCGGTCGTTCCATTCAGGGACGGCCGCCTTTTTCGTGTGCGCTGCGCCTCCCCTCTCCCGGATGGGAGAGGGATGCACGAAGTGCCAGGGGTGAGGGTGCACGCTGGGAGTTTCGCGGCACTCCACCGCCGCATCCCCGTCATCCCCGGGCTTGACCCGGGGACCCAGGCCAACGGGTCGACTGGATGGCCGGCCTCATCCTGAGCCCGTCGAAGGACAAGCCCGGCCATGACAAGCGGGAGGGTCTGAGAGAGCTGGTCCGATCTGGCCACCCTCACACCCTGGCACTTCGTGCATCCCTCTCCCATCCGGGAGAGGGGAGGGCGCTTCTCTCCCCCCTTTACTTCGCATTTCCCCGCATCCGCCCCTTCCGTTCCGGGGGGAGATAGTTTATATGTGAACTATCTAGACGTGGGTCGGTCGCCCGCGTCGGCGCGGACGGGCGCGAGACCCGTCAGGATCTCAGGGGAGAGGCCCTCATGCCGAGCTACAAGGCACCCGTCGAAGACACGCTGTTCCTGCTCAACGACGTGTTCGGGTTCGAGAAGTACAACAACCTTCCCGGCTTCGCCGATGCCACGCCCGACATGGTCGAGGCGATCCTGGCCGAGGGCGCGAAGCTCTGCGAGGAGGTGCTCCAGCCCCTCAACCGCGTCGGCGACGTCCAGGGCTGCAAGCGCAATCCCGACGGCTCGGTCACGACGCCGCCCGGCTTCAAGGAGGCTCATCAGGCCTATGGCGAGGGCGGCTGGATCGGGCTTGCCGTGCCGGCCGAGTATGGCGGCCAGGGCCTGCCCTACACGCTCGGCGTGATCATGAACGAGTTCGCGTCCTCCGCGAACATGGCCTTCTCCATGTATCCTGGCCTCACCATGGGGGCGATCGCGGCGCTTCTCGTGCATGGCACGGAGGAGCAGAAGCAGGCCTATGTGCCCAAGATGGTCGAGGGCCGTTGGTCGGGCACCATGAACCTCACCGAGCCCCATTGCGGCACGGATCTGGGGCTCATCAAGACCAAGGCCGTCCCGAACGGCGACGGCTCCTACGCGATCACCGGCACGAAGATCTTCATCTCGGCGGGCGAGCAGGACATCACCGAGAACATCGTCCACCTGGTGCTGGCCCGCATCGAGGGGGCGCCGGCGGGCGTGAAGGGCATCTCGCTGTTCGTCGTGCCGCGCAACCACGTCGGCGCGGACGGCTCGGTGGGCGAGCGCAACGGCGTCACCTGCGGCTCCATCGAGCACAAGATGGGCATCCACGGCAACGCCACCTGCGTCATGAACTATGACGGCGCTCAAGGCTGGCTCGTGGGTCAGGAGAACAAGGGCCTCAACGCCATGTTCGTGATGATGAACGAGGCGCGCCTCGGCGTCGCGATCCAGGGCCTGTCGCAGTCCGAGGCCGCCTACCAGAACGCGGTGGCCTATGCCAAGGACCGCCTCCAGGGCCGCTCGCTCATGGGCGCCAAGCACGCCGACAAGGCCGCCGACCCGATCATCGTCCATCCGGACGTGCGCCGCACGCTCATGGGCATCCGCGCCTTCAACGAGGCGGCCCGGGCCCTCGTGCTGTGGACCGCGCTGAAATCGGACGTGGCGCACCGCTCGCAGGACGAGGCCGAGCGCAAGGCGGCCGACGACCACATGGGCCTCATGACCCCGGTCCTGAAGGGCGTGCTGACGGACGTGGGCTTCGACAACGCCGTCAAGGCCCAGCAGATGTTCGGCGGCCACGGCTATATCGAGGAATGGGGCATGTCGCAGTTCGTGCGCGATGCCCGCATCGCCATGATCTACGAGGGCGCCAACGGCATCCAGGCGATGGACCTGGTCGGCCGCAAGCTCCCCCGCGAGGGCGGCAAGGCCGTGATGGCCTTCTTCAACGAGGTGGGCGCCTTCTGCCAGGAGAACCAGGGCGACGAGGCGATGAAGCCCTTCATCGCCCCCCTTCAGCAGGGCCTGGGCCACCTCCAGCAGGCCACCATGTGGTTCATGCAGAACGCCATGGCCAAGCCCGACAACGCGGGCGCCGGCGCCTACGACTACATGCACCTCTTCGGCCTCGTCGCGATGGGCTACATGTGGGCGAAGATCGCGAAGGCGGCGGGCGTCAAGAAGTCGGCTGGCAACGGCGTCGCCGAGCGCATGGACGCCAAGCTCATGACAGGCCGCTTCTTCATGGAGCGCCTGATGCCAGAGACGGGCGCGCACCTTGCGCGGATCTCCTCGGGGGCCGATGCTGTTATGGCTCTGCCGGAGGCCGCGTTCTGACCATGACCGAGCCCGAGAACCTGACGCTTCAGCTCCTGCGCGAGATACGCGGCGAGATCGGCGCCCTACGCGGTGACGTGCGTGGGATGTCCGAACGTCTGGACACCGTCGAGATCAAGCTCGACGGGCTCACGCACGCCGTCGTGGCGGGGTTCGGCTCGCTCGTCCATGAGCTCGACGCGGTCAAGGAGCGTGTCGGGCGACTCGAGGCCGAGAAGGCCTGATCCATGTCGGGCGCCCCCGCCGGGGCGCCATCCCCAAGAATTCGAGGCCCGCGCAGCCGGGCCGCCGCGCCCCGGACGGGCGCCAGGGAGAGGACCCCATGCCTGAGGCCTATATCTACGACCACGTGCGCACCCCCCGCGGGCGCGGCAAGGCGGACGGTTCGCTGCACGAGGTGACCTCCGTCGACCTGTCGGTCACCACGCTCGGCGCGATCCGCGACCGCAACGGCGTCGATCCCGTCCTCATCGAGGACGTGGTGCTGGGCTGCGTCGATCCCATCGGCGAGGCTGGCGGCGACATCGCCCGCGCGGCCGCCCTCAAGGCGGGCTTCGGCAAGGACACCCCGGGCGTCCAGATCAACCGCTTCTGCGCCTCCGGGCTCGACGCCGTGAACCTCGCGGCCGCCCAGGTGATGAGCGGCATGAAGGATCTCGCCATCGGCGGCGGCGTCGAGTCGATGAGCCGCATCGGCATGAGCGCCTCGGGCGGCGCCTGGCCCGTGGATCCGGGCATCGCGATCCCGAACTACTTCCTGCCCCAGGGCATCTCGGCCGACCTCATCGCCACGAAGTACGGCTTCACCCGCGATGACTGCGACGCTTACGCCGTCCAGTCGCAAAAGCGCGCCGCGGCGGCCTGGGAGGCCGGGCGCTTCGCGAAATCCGTCGTTCCCGTGAAGGACGTGAACGGCCTCACGATCCTCGCCCGTGACGAGCACATGCGGCCCTCGACCGACATGCAGTCGCTTGGCCAGCTCAAGGCGGCCTTCGTCCAGATGGGCGAGATGGGCGGCTTCGACGCCGTGGCGATCGCGGCGCACCCGGACGTGGAGGAGGTCAAGCACGTCCACCACGCCGGCAACTCGTCGGGCATCGTCGACGGCGCCTCCGCCGTGCTCGTGGGCTCCAAGGCGGGCGGCGAGGCGGCGGGCGTCAAGCCGCGCGCCCGCATCCGCGCCTTCGCCTCCATTGGCTCGGATCTCGCCCTGATGCTCACGGGCCCCATCGACGTCACCGAGCTCGTGCTGCGCAAGGCCGGCATGACCAAGGACGACATCGACCTGTTCGAGATCAACGAGGCCTTCTCGGCGGTGGTCCTGCGCTACATCCAGGCGCTGGAGCTCGATCCGGACCGCGTGAACGTCAATGGTGGCGCCATCGCCATGGGCCACCCGCTCGGCGCCACGGGCGCCATGGTGCTCGGCACCGTGCTCGACGAGCTGGAGCGCACGGGCAAGCAGACCGCCCTCGTGACCCTCTGCGTCGCCGCCGGCATGGGCACCGCGACGATCATCGAGCGGGTCTGACTCCCGTCCCCCCTCCCCCTTGCGGGGAGAGGCTAGGGGTGGGGGTGGTGCCGCCGGGCTGGCCGTCTCAAGGACGGGCCTGTACCGCCGTGGAGCCCTCCCAACCGATCCGCCGCTCTGACTTTACGACCCCCACCCCCAACCCCTCCCCGCAAGGGGGAGGGGGGCTGACGGGAGCCCACCATGAACCTCACCAATTTCCGCTTCGAGACCGATTCCGACGGCATCGCGGTCGCGACCTGGGACATGCCCGGCCGCTCCATGAACGTCATCACCCCCGAGGTCATGGCCGATCTCGACGCGATCATCGACGCGGTCGTGGCCGACGCCGCGGTCAAGGGCTGCGTGATCACGTCGGGCAAGGAGGGCTCCTTCTCCGGCGGCGCCGACCTCACCATGCTCCAGGGCCTGCGCACCCTCTACGAGGGGCTCGCCAAGGAGCGGGGCGAGGAGGCTGCCATGCAGACCTTCTTCGACGAGTCCCGGCGCCTGACGCTGCTCTACCGCAAGCTCGAGACCGCGGGTAAGCCGTTCGTGGCGGCCGTGCACGGCGTGTGCCTCGGCGGCGCCTTCGAGCTCGCGCTCGCCTGCCACCACCGGGTCCTGTGCGACCACGATGCGACCCGCGTGGGTCTCCCTGAGATCAAGGTCGGCCTCTTCCCCGGCGCGGGCGGCACGCAGCGCGTGGCGCGCCTGATGCAGACGGGCGACGCGCTCCAGATGCTGTTCAAGGGCGACCAGATCCGCCCGCTCATGGCCCGCAACATGGGCCTCGTCCACCAGGTCGTGCCCCACGCCGATCTCCTGGAGACCGCCAAGGCCTATATCCGCAACGGCGGCGCGGCCGTCGCCCCCTGGGATCAGAAGGGCTTCAAGACCCCGTCCGGCAAGGTGTTCTCCGCCGCCGGCATGCAGATCTGGCCCCCGGCCAACGCGATCTACCGCCGCGAGACCAACGACAACTACCCGGCGGCCAAGGCCATCCTCCAGGCCGTCTACGAGGGCCTGCAGCTGCCCATGGACTTGGCGCTTAAAGTGGAGTCCCGCTACTTCGCCAAGATCCTGCGCACGCCGGAAGCCGCGGCGATGATCCGCACGCTGTTCCTCTCCATGGGCGAGCTCAACAAGGGCGCGCGCCGGCCGGAAGGCGTGGCGCCGACGACGATCCGTAAGGTGGGCGTGCTCGGCGCCGGCTTCATGGGCGCGGGCGTGGCCTATGTCACGGCCAATGCCGGCATGGAGGTGGTGCTCCTCGACCGCGACATGGAGGCCGCCGAGAAGGGCAAGGCCTACAGCCATAAGCTCGTCTCCGACCAGATCATGAAGGGCCGCGCCAAATCCGCCGATCGCGATGCGCTGCTCGCCCGCATCAAGACCACGTCCGACTACGCCGATCTCGCCGACTGCGACCTCATCGTCGAGGCCGTGTTCGAGGATCCGGCCGTGAAGGCCGAGGTGGTCCAGAAGGTCGAGGCCGTGATCCGGCCCGACTGCATCTTCGGCACCAACACCTCGACGCTCCCCATCACGGGCCTCGCCAAGGCCTCCAAGCGCCCCGAGAATTATATCGGCATCCACTTCTTCTCGCCCGTCGAGCGGATGATGCTAGTCGAGATCATCATGGGCAAGGCCACTGGCGACGCGGCGCTTGCGGCCGCTCTCGACTATGTGCGCGCCATCAAGAAGACGCCCATCGTCGTCAACGACGCCCGCGGCTTCTTCGCCAACCGCTGCGTCGGCGCCTACATTCTCGAGGGGCACAAGATGCTCGCCGAGGGCGTGCCCGCCGCGATGATCGAGAACGCCGGCAAGGCGGCCGGCATGCCGGTAGGCCCGCTGTCCCTCAACGACGAGGTGGCGCTCGACCTCGCACTCAAGATCGTCAAGGCGACGAAGGCGCAGGTGGGCGCGGACGCGGTCGATCCGGCGCAGGAGGAGCTCCTCGTGCGCATGGTGGAGCGCGAGGGGCGCCTGGGCCGGAAGAACCGCAAGGGCTTCTACGACTATCCGGAGGGCGGCAAGAAGCGGCTCTGGCCCGGCCTCGCCGGCCTCCAGCCCAAGCACAAAGAGGGTGAGCTCATCGACTTCGAGGAGCTGAAGAGCCGCCTGCTCGTGGCCCAGGCCGTCGAGGCGGCGCGGGTCTTCGAGGAGGGCGTGGTCACGGATCCGCGCGAGGCGGATGTGGGCTCCATCCTCGGCTTCGGCTTCGCGCCCTTCACCGGCGGCGTCCTGTCCTACATCGACATGATGGGCGCGCGCGCCTTCGTGGAGATGTGCCGGGGCCTGGAGGCCAAGCACGGCCCCCGCTTCTCGCCACCAAGGATGCTCGTCGAGATGGCCTCCACAGGCGGCACCTTCTACGGCCGCGCCAAGCGGGCGGCGTGAGGCGCGCTTTCCCCTCCCCCTTGCGGGGAGGGGCCGGGGGTGGGGGTCGGGACGCCACGCGCCGACGGTCCAGGTCAGGGCTGTAGCGGCGTGCGTGCTCCCTACCCCTCCGCCAGCTCCGACTTTACGACCCCCACCCCTGACCCCTCCCCGCAAGGGGGAGGGGAACGGAGCTCACCCATGACCCACCTCTTCCGCATGCTCGCCGCCTACAATGCGTGGGCGAACCTCAAGGTCTACGTCGCGGCGGCCGCGCTCCCGGATGCCGATTACCGGGCCGACCGGGGTGCGTTCTTCAAGTCGGTCCACGGCACGCTCAACCACCTCATGGTCGCCGACAAGATCTGGATGCACCGCTTCACGGGGGAGGGGGAGTCGCCCACGCGGCTCGACGCGATCCTGTTCGAGGCCTTCCCGGACCTGCGCCGGGAGCGCGAGCGCGAGGACGCCCGCATCGAGACCTATGCCGGGGGCCTCACCGACGCCGCGCTCGCCGGCAACATCCGCTACCGCACCATCACCCGGCCCATGGACGTCGAGCAGCCCCTGGCCCCGACCCTGATGCATTTCTTCAACCACCAGACCCACCATCGCGGCCAGATCCATGTGCTGCTGACAGGGCTTACGGGCGAGGCGCCGTCCCTCGACCTCGCCTGGTTCCAGCGCGAGAGCGGGATCGGCCTGCGGTGAACCTCTGGCTGCGCCTCCTCCACCTCGTCGTCTCGGCGTTTTGGCGGCCCCGGCTCGATCCGCTCGTGGAGGTGTCTCGCCTCTCCTTCCGGGTATGGCCGCACGATCTCGACACCTCGCTGCACATGAACAACGGCCGCTACTGGACCCTCATGGATCTGGGCCGCGCCGACGTGATGATCCGCTCGGGGCTGTGGCGCGCGGTGCTGCGGGAGAAATGGCTGCCGGTGGTGAGCGCGGGAAAAATCCGGTTTCGCCGTGAGCTGCGCCTGTTCCGGCCCTTCGAGCTCCAGACCCGCCTCGTCGCCTGGACGGACACGTCCATCGTCATGGAGCACCGGATCGTGTCGCGGGGCCGGGAGGGCAACGAGATCCTCGCTGCGATCGCGCTGGTGCGGGTCGGGCTCTACGACCGGGGCGCCCGCGCCTTCGTGCCCGTGAGCCGGATCCTCGCCGAGCTCGGCCGCCCGGACATGCCGAGGCCTCCCATGACCCCCGAGGTCGCGGCCTTCCTCGCCGCCGAGGACGCGCTCAAGGGCGCGGCTTGACGAGGGCACAGTACGAATCGGCTCGTCAGCCGTTCCGTGCCTGTTCCGATGAGTTCTTGAGGTCCGGTTAACGAACCGCGTGCATCTTTGCCTTACGTCTTAACGAAAGGTAAGTGCCTTGACCTCCGACAGCCCCCACCGTTTCAAAATCCGTTTCACTGACATTGTCGAGCTTTCCGCGTCTGGGTTCGGCATCCCTGCCTTTTTCGCGGCGCCAATCGTCCTTGGCGGCTCTATTGTAGCAGCGCTGCTCTGGTGGCTTTCCTGACGTGCATCGCGTCCGCGCCCATCTCTGCGGCTCCCTGGCGTGCCTTGACGAGGGCGCGTGGCCTAGGTGGCGGTGCGGCAGCCCCGAGGACCCCCATGCCCCGCCCCATCGACTACTACTTCTCCACCGTCTCGCCCTGGGCCTATATCGGCCACGCGCCCTTCCTGGAGATCGCCCGGCGGCACGATCTCGCGATCGCCTACAAGCCGGTGTTCCTGGGCCAGGTCTTCGCCCAGACGGGCGGCCTGCCGCTGGCCCAGCGCCACCCGGCCCGGCAGCGCTACCGGCTCGTCGAGCTTCAGCGCTGGCGCGAGCGGCGGGGCCTCGCCTTCAACGTCCAGCCGAAGCACTGGCCCTTCGACGCGACGCTCCTCGACCGCTTCGTCATCGCGATGGTCAATGCGGGCGGCGACCCGGGCGCCTTCCTGCGCCGGGCCTATGCCGGGATCTGGGAGGAGGAGCGCAACCTCGCCGACCCCCTCGTCGTCGCCGAGCTGGCGGAGGCGGAGGGCCTCGACTCGACTGCGCTCCTGGAGAGCGCGCAGGCCACGGCCTCGGAGGTGGTCTACGTCCTCAACATGGAGAACGCCATCGCGGCGGACGTCTTCGGCTCCCCGGCCTACGTGCTCGGCGGCGAGGTGTTCTGGGGCCAGGACCGCCTCGACCTTCTCGACCACGCGCTCGCCACCGGCCGCACGCCGTATCGGCCGTGAAAGCCCGTTTCGGGGGGCGTGACCGTTAGCCTCGAGTGTCATCCCCGGCCGGAGGCGGCTTCCCCTCCACCCACCTGACGGTGGGCTCCGGCCGGGGATGACATCAGGCGCGCTCCCGGATGGAGCTACCCCCGTTTCGGGGGTTGCGGCGAGGGCCCAAACGCTTTATGTCCCCCAAACCCGCAAGGGCGTCGGAGCGTGGCGCAGCCTGGTTAGCGCACTAGTCTGGGGGACTAGGGGTCGTGGGTTCAAATCCCGCCGCTCCGACCATTATCAGAGCCCTTGAGGGGCCCTTGACGACCAAAAAGCCGCCTTCGGGCGGCTTTCGTGTTTTCGGGGCGGCTCATGGCCCGGCCTCGCAGATCCGCCTCGGCGCGAGGGATGTTCCCTTCGCAGGCCGGGTCAAGCAGGCGTGGCGGCCGCTTCCGTCTCCCGACCACAAGCGTGCACCGTCCTGAAACCGTCCCCGGCGAGGGGCCCTCCGGTGCGGCCCCGCACGAGCAATTAAGGCTGCCGAGGCTTGGCGGTTGCGGGGGCATCCGGCTTGTGCAAAGGCAGCGGCCTCAACTCTGGGGGCTTACCATCATGAAAATCGTCGTCACCGCCGCCGCGATCGCGGCGGGCCTTGCCGCTTGCGCGACCCGGTCGGACAACATCTCGGCGTCCTACATCTCGCCGGTCACCTATCAGGGCTATAGCTGCCGCGAGCTCGGCCAGGAGGCGGCCCGCGTCTCGGCCCGGGCGGCTCAGGCCGTCGGGGCCCACGATCAGAAGGCCACGAACGACGCCGTCGCCACGGGCGTGGGCGTCGTCCTGTTCTGGCCGGCCCTGTTCTTCATCAAGGGCGACGGTGCCTCCGCCTCCGAGGTCGCGAGCCTGAAGGGCCAGATGGAGGCCATCGAGCAGGCCAGCATCCAGAAGAAGTGCGGGATCGAGTTCCGCCGCGCCTGAGCGCCGCATCGACCATTTTCGACGTCGAGACCATCGGACGGGCTGCGCCTGCGCGCCCGTCCGACCTGCTTGCACACGACCGTTCGGTGACTCATCTCGCGCGTCCGCGAGAGCCCGGCCGTACCCGTCAACCTTAACATTGGATAAACGCGCTGCCCCCGTAGCCCCCAGCGTCCTGTCCCATTACGGTCCGCCTTTCACCTGACCTTGGGAGAGGCCCCATGACCGCTGGCAGTGACGACGTGTCCCCAAGGGGCGGGGAGGGCGTCGCGGCCGTGCGGGCGGGGCTTCGCGCGCCGCTGAGGCGCGGGCGGGGCAGGGCGGTCGGGCTCGGGGTGCTGCTGGGGCTTGCCGCGCTCGTCACGGGCGCCGGGATGGTGCGGGCGGCGGACGATGCCGGGATCATGAGCTTCTTTCGCGAGGAGGCGGCGCGCCGGCTGCCGGCGCCCGTCGCGCGCGTCGTGGTGCCGGCGGCCGTGGCCCAGCCGGCGCGGTCGGCGGCGGCTGCACCGAAAGCCCAACCCCTGCGCGTCGCGTCCGCAACCGCATCCGCCCGGGCGGCCGGGCCCGTCACCGGCCGCAGCGTCTGCGTGCGCCTATGCGACGGCTACTTCTTCCCGCTAGGCAATCTCGCGTCGGACCGCGACCGGCCGTTGCATCAGGCCTCCTGCGAGGCGGCTTGCCCGCAGGCCGAGATGGCCCTGTTCACGCTCCCTCGCGGCTCGGCCGACATCGGCGCGGCGCGAGGCTCCGACGGGCGGCCTTATCGCAGCCTGCCGCAGGCCTTCGCGCATCAAAGCCGCCGCCCCGCCGCCTGCTCGTGCCAGGGGCCCGACAACATCGCGAGCCGCCTGAACCCCGCCCAGGACCCGACCCTGCGCCGGGGCGACGTCATCGTCGGCGCGGTCTCGGCGGTCGCCTTCGCGGGCGAGCGGCAGGGCTTCGAGGACTTCCGCCGCACCCGGGCGCTCGGCGCCAGCGCGCGCCGCCAGGTCGACACGCTCCTCGCCGTCTCGGCGCGGGAGGCGACCCGCGAGGCGCTGCTGCGGACCATGCGCGTCGTAACCCTCGAGCCGGCGCGCCCTGCCGCGTCCAGGGGCTTCACCGCGGTCGAGCCCGCGGGCGGGTTCGGCGGCGTGGGCCGCGTGGCGTCCTCGTCCTTCGTCGCCCTGAACTAGCGCCGTCACGTCACAGTGCGGCCCGTAATGACAGTCCCATCCTCCCCCTCATGCTGAGGTGCCCTGCGTGGCAGGGCCTCGAAGCACGCACCACCTCGCCACCGCCGTCCGGAGTCCTCTGGAACCCCCTTCGAGGCCCACCTGCGGTAGGCACCTCAGGACGAGGCCGGGGAGGACTTCGGGCCAGCCTCTCAGCGCTCCAGGATCCCGCACAGGGCCGGTTAACCCGGCTATGCCAGGGTGCGCCGCAAACGGGGCCTCGGGCCCGGTCCGTCGCGCCAAGGGGTCTTGCGTCATGAAGGCTGTCATCAACGGCCGCTTCCTCGCCCAGCCGATGAGCGGCGTGCAGCGCTATGCCGGCGAGATCGTGCAGGCGCTCGATGCGGCGCTGGCCACGGGCGCGATCGCACACGACGTCGAATGGGTGCTGGTAACCCCTGAGCCCGCCGAGGTGCCCTTCGATCTCAGGGCCATCCGCCTCCAGCGCGTCGGGCGCTGGATCGACCATCGCTGGGATCAGGTCACCCTGGCCCAGGCGGCCCGGGGGGCGCGGCTCCTCAGCCTTGCCGGCAGCGGGCCGCTCCTGCACCCGCGCCATCTCGTCGTCATCCACGACGCGGCGGTCTATCGCCATCCCGAGCATTTCTCCCGGGCCTACCGCCTGGTCCATGCCACGGCGGGACGCATCCTCGCCCGCACGGCCCGGCTCGCCACCGTGTCCGAGTTCTCCCGCGACGAGCTCGCCGCGATCCTGAAGGTGCCGGGCTCGGCGATCCGGGTCGCCCCGAACGGCTGGGAGCACCTGGCCCGCGTGCAGGCGGACGAGGCGGGGGCGCTGCGGCTTGCCGGCGAGGCGCCGTTCTTCGTCACCGTGGGCAACCTCACCCGCAACAAGAATCTCAGCGTCGCCATCGAGGCCTTCCGGCGGCTGGAGCCCGGCGCGGCGCGGCTCGTCGTGGTCGGGCGGGCGGATGCGCGCATCTTCGGGGCCGAGCCCGTGCCGGCGGACGGGAACGTGATCTTCGCCGGGCGCCAGAGCGACGAGGTTCTGGCGGGCCTCCTGCGGCGCTCCCGTGCGCTGATCTTCCCGAGCCTTTACGAGGGCTTCGGCATCCCGCCGCTGGAAGCCATGGCGGCCGGCACCCGCGTCCTCGCCTCGCGGGCGGCCGCCGTGGTGGAGGTGTGCGACGGGGTGGCCGATTTCTTCGACGCCCACGACGCGGACGGCCTCGCCCGCCTCATGGGCGCGGTCCTGGCCGAGCCGCCGGCGATCCGCGCCGCCCGCATCGAGGCCGGGCGCGAGCGCCTCGCCCGCTACAGCTGGGCCCGCTCGGCCCGCCTCCTGGCGCAAGGGCTTCTGTCGCCCGGTCGCGTGCCCGCGGGCGAGCCGGAGCTCGCGGCGGGGTAGCGGCTCACGCCGCGGCGCGCCTGCGGGCGATCGCCGCCTCGAACACCGCCTCGTAAGACTCGATCACGCGGCCCGGCTCCAGGCGCTCCAGGCGCCTGGCGAGGGCGTCGGCGGAGATCGCCCGGTCGTCGCGCGTGCCAAGGCGGGCCGAGAGGAGGGCGGCGAGGCTCTCGGGCGTTGGGTCGAACAGCCAGCCCGTGCGCCCTTCGTCGATCTGCTCCGGGATGCCGCCGGAGCGGGCGCCCGCCACCGGCACCCCGTGCATGTAGCTCTCGAACACCCCCCGGGGCTGCGGGTCGGGCCAGATCGAGGGGACGATCAGGAGGTCGATGCAGGGGAAGAAATCCGCCGCCCGCGTCCAGCCGAGGAAGCGGACGTTGGCAGGCGCGGCGGCCTTGAGGGCGTCGACGAAGGCCGGGTCCCCGGTGCCGCCGATGTCGAGGGTCCAGCCCTGCGGCGGCAGGCGGCGAACCGCCTCGATGAGGAGGCTCACCCCCTTGTCGTGGATGAGCCGCCCGAAATAGCCGAGCCGCAGCTCCGCAGCCCCGCGCCGCGGGCCGGCGGGCCGGTGGAAGTCCCGGAAGAGGTTGGGCAGCACCTCGGTGCGGGCATGCGGGAAGAAGCCCCAGGCGAGGTGACGGTCGAGGGTGAAGCGGCTCACGCCCACGACCGTGTCGACGAGGCGCGAGAGGGCTTTGCGCGGACGGGTGAGCCACGCGCAAGGGGTGCAGGGCCGCTCGCATAGCCGCCCGTCCCGGAACCCCGATCCGCGGGGGCACATGGTCCCGTATTCGTGGAGATAGTGGACGACGGGGAGCCCTCGCCGCCGGGCCTCGCGCCAGACGAGCTGGGACAAGCCTGGCAGGGCGTGGGTGTTGACGATATCGGGGCGCTCGGCGTCGAGGATGCGGCCGAAGGCGGCGGCCATGAAGGGGTTGGCGCCGTCCAGCGCATGCCAGGCCAGCCGCGCGGGCGCCGCATGCGGGCGGCCGTCGAAGCCGAAATAGAGGTTGCGGTTGGGCAGGGCGTGGACCCGTACGCCCCCGTCGTCCCAGGTCTCGTGACCCCGGCCCGGATGGTGCACGACGAGGCTCACCCCGTGGCCGCGCTCGCTGAGCCCGTGCGCGAGATCGAGCGCGGCGGCCTCGGCGCCGCCCTTGATGGTGGCCGGGTGGCCCGAATTGGCGATCAGGATGCGCATGGCGACGCCGCTCCCCTGGTGGCTGCCGGGACCGCGCGCGGGGGCCAGTTGCGGGGGTTCACGCCCCATAGGAGCCCCATCATGAGCCAGAGATGGCGCCAGCGCTCCGCCTCGTGCAGGAGGGCGCAGGTCGCGATGCCGAGCCAGCCCAGCATCAGCACGATGCAGATCACGTCGCCGGTGCGGCGGTAGTTGCGGATCGACAGGGTGATCGAGAACACGAGGAGGAAGGTATAGGCGAAGCCCGCGCTCCAGCCGAAATTCATGAAGGACGAGATCCAGAGATTGTGGATCGGCTCGGGGAAGAGCTTCTCGTATTGCAGGAGCCCCATGCCGCGGGGATTGTCGAGGATGAAGGCGATGCTGCCGATATAGCGGTTGAGGCGTCCCTGCTCGCCGAGGTCGTATTCCTTGGCGAAGGTGAAGCGGTCGAGGAACTTGTCGTCGGCGCCCTCGATGAACAGCATGGCGCAGATGCCCACCAGCACCAGCACCGTGGCCCCGCCCGCGCCGTAGAGGAAGGTGCGCAGCAGCGCCTGCCGGTTCATGATGGCGACGAGGACGAGGCTCAGGACCAGCGCGGCCACCACGGCGACCCGGGAGAAGGACAGGACGAGCCCCAGCGTGAGGCACAGGAGGCAGCCGATATAGAGCCAGCGGTGCCGGCCCCGGTTGATGAAGTACACGCAGCCCAGAACCCCCGGCAGCAGGAAGGCGCCGTACATGTTGGGGTCGTCGAGGAGCGCCTTGGCGCGCCCGTCCCAGGTGAGGTCCGGGTCGTTGAGCGCGAAGCCCGCGGTGCCGAGCAGCGCCGCGATGAGGGTCGAGCCGATCCAGACCTGGAGGAAGCGGTGCAGGTGGGCCGAGGTCCAGTGGACCGCGACGAGGCAGGCGCACAGGCCGATCGAGACCGCGAAGCTGATCTTCACCATCTGGTACGACACCTCGTCGTCGTCGATGAAGCGCAGCGAGGCCGACAGGAGCGACAGGAGCCAGACGAAGATCAGGACATAGTAGAAGAAGGCGGTCACCGTGAGCTGCTGGCGGCAGAACACCGTGAGGGCGAAGGCCGTGGTGAGCGCGATGTCGACGGGGGAGGGGCGAAACAGGGTGTAGTTGACGAGGATGACGGCGATCAGGAACACGAAGGTCCGGATGCGCCGCCCCCGCCAGCCGCGCCAGGTCTCGCCGGCGGGCCAGAAAGCCGGATGATCGAGGGCGGGCTGGAGGGCGCTCACGCGCGGGCCCCGGCCGCCGCGGCCGCGACGTCCCGTCCAGGCCTGATCCCAGCCGCCCCGCGCTTCGTCCGCTGCCTCATCCGCACCCCTCCCGCACCGGCGGGGATCATGGCGCAAGAGGGTTAAGCGATCGCCAGCGGGCAGCCCTATCCGGTGACCCGCTGGACCTGGCTCACCACGCGCTTGGCGCGCAGCTCGCCGATGATCGCGTTGAGGTGCTTCAAGTCCCAGACCGCGAGGTCGATGACCACGTCGGTGAAGTCCGGGGTGCGCCGGTCCATGGCGACGTTGTCGATGTTGCCGTCGTGGTCCGCGATCACCTGGGCGATCTGGGCGAGCGAGCCTGGCTCGTTGATGCTCTGGAGCCGGAGCCTTGCCGGGAAGCGCTGCGCCGCGCCGATGTCGATGTCCCAGCGCACGTCCACCCAGCGATGCGGCTCGTTGTCGAAGGCCGCGAGGGCCGAGGACTGGATGGGATAGATGGTGACGCCCTCGTTGGGCGTCAGGATGCCGACGATCCGGTCGCCGGGCACGGCACCGCCATTGGGGGCGAAGCGCACGGGGATGTCGCGGTTGAGGCCGCGGATCGGGATGCCGTTGCCCCCGCCGTCGCCGTTGGGCAGCTTCAGCTTCACCGTGGCGTCCTGGGCCATGCTCATCCAGCCCGCGCCGTCCACGGGCGCGCCGGGGGTGCGGCGCTCCTCCTTGTAGTCGGGATAGACGGCCTTCACGACGTCGCCGGAGAACATCTCTCCCCGTCCCACGGCGGCCAGCACGTCCTCGACGGTGCCGCGGGCGAGCCGGGGGAGGGCGCCTTTCAGCTTCTCCTCCGAGAACGCCTTGCCGGCGCGCTCGAAGGCGCGCTCCAGGATCTGGCGCCCCAACCCCGCATATTGGCGGCGCACGGCGGTGCGGGTGGCGCGGCGGATCGCCGAGCGCGCCTTGCCCGTGACCACGAGGGATTCCCAGGCCGCGGGCGGCACCTGCGCGTCGGCGCGCACAATCTCCACCTCGTCGCCGTTCTGGAGCTCGGTGAGGAGCGGGGCCATGCGGCCGTTGATCTTGCAGCCCACCGCCGTGTTGCCGACGTCGGTGTGGACCGCATAGGCGAAGTCGATGGGCGTGGCGCCGCGCGGCAGCGCGATGAGGCGGCCCTTGGGGGTGAAGCAGAACACCTGGTCGTGGAAGAGCTCGAGCTTGGTGTGCTCCAGGAACTCCTCCGGGCTGTCGCCCTCGGCCAGGAGATCGATGGTGCGCCGCAGCCATTGATAGGCGCGGCTTTCCTGCGCGAGCCGCGAGGTGTCGTTGATCCCCTCCTTGTAGAGGGGGTGGGCCGCGATGCCGAACTCGGCGATCTCGTCCATGGAGCGGGTGCGGATCTGCAGCTCGACGCGCTGGCGGCCCGGCCCGATCACGGTGGTGTGGATCGAGCGGTAGTCGTTCTGCTTCGGGGTCGAGATGTAGTCCTTGTAGCGGCCGGGCACCATCGGCCAGGTGGTGTGGACCACGCCGAGCGTCCGGTAGCACTCGTCGAGGTCGCCGACGAGGATCCGGAAGCCGAAGATGTCGGAGAGCTGCTCGAAGGCGACGGACTTGCGCTCCATCTTGCGCCAGATCGAGTAGGGCTCCTTGCGCCGGCCCTTCACCTCGGCCGGGATGCCCCGGGTCTCCAGCCGGCCCATGAGGTCGTGCTCGATCTCCTCGACGAGCCGCTCGCTGCGGGCCTCCAGGTCGTTGAGGCGCCGGGTGATGGTCTCGTAGGCCTCCGGGTTGAGGTTGCGGAAAGCGAGGTCTTCCAGCTCCTCGCGCATTTCCTGCATGCCCATGCGGCCGGCGAGCGCCGCGTAGATGTCGAGGGTTTCCTGCGCGATGCGGGCCCGCTTCTCGGCGGGCATGAAGTGCAGGGTGCGCATGTTGTGCAGGCGGTCGGCGAGCTTCACGAGCAGCACGCGCACGTCCGCCGCGACCGCGAGCAGGAGCTTGCGGAAGTTCTCGCCCTGCGCCGCCTGCTTGGACACGAGGTCGATGCGCTTGAGCTTCGTCAGGCCGTCGACGAGCGCCCGGATCTGGGGGCCGAACAGCTTCTCGATCTCGTCGAGGGTCGCCTCCGTGTCCTCCACGGTGTCGTGGAGGACCGCGGCCACGATGGTGGCGTCGTCGAGCCGCAGGTCCGTGAGGATCGCGGCGACCTCGAGGGGATGGGCGAAGAACGGGTCGCCGGAGGCGCGCTTCTGGGTGCCATGCGCCCGCATGGCATAGATGTAGGCCCGGTTGAGAAGAGCCTCGTCGGCGGCGGGGTTATATTTCCGGACCCGCTCGACGAGCTCGTACTGACGCATCATGCCCGCGCGCCCCCACGGCGCCGTAGTCCACCGATCTTTCGTAATCTAAAAAAGGTAAGGGGCTGATTGCTGCACCGCAAGGCGCGTTTCGCCGCCCCCACATGAAAAGACCCGGCGCTGGGCCGGGTCCTGGTCTCGTCGGGGCGGGCGCGGGGCGCTCACTCGTCGTCGTCGCTCTCCGCCGGGGGCACGAGGCCTTCCAGGCCGCGCAGGAGGTCGTCCTCCGACATGCGGTCGAACTGCACCTCTGAATCGTCGCCCCCGCCGCCGGCCACCGGCCCGCCGATGAGCGGCACGGCCTCGGCCTCGGGCTCGTCGACCTCGACGTATTTCTGGAGCGAGTGGATGAGCTGCTCCTTGAGGTCGTCGGGAGCGATCGTCTCGTCGGCGATCTCGCGCAGAGCCACGACGGGGTTCTTGTCGCGGTCGCGGTCGATGGTGAGCGGCGCGCCCGACGAGATGAGGCGGGCGCGGTGGCTCGCCAGCAGCACGAGCTCGAAGCGGTTCTCGACCTTGTCGATGCAGTCCTCGACGGTCACGCGAGCCATGGGCGGCTCCTCTCGGTGGATGGGGTGTCCGGAAAGGGGGCTCGTTACACGAAAGCGGCCGCGGGGACAAGGGGCGGAGGGCTCCCCTCTCCCGGATGGGAGAGGGGTCGGGGGTGAGGGATCACGCCGGGAGGGGCGCACTACGTCTCCGCCTCACCACCGTCATCCCCGGGCTTGTCCCGGGGACCCAGGCTCACGCCTCGACTGGATGGCCGGGTCAAGCCCGGCCATGACAAGCGGAAAGCTTCGAGAGAACCGGTTCGACCTCGCCACCCTCACCCCCGACCCCTCTCCCATCCGGGAGAGGGGGGGGCGCTCCACCCGGCGACACCCGCGCCCCTTGACCGCTTTTCCGTCCCCCTTATGGTCCGCGCCACTTCGGGTGTAAGGAGCGGAGCCCTTGGCGATCGCG
>NZ_VUOA01000069.1 GCF_008386575.1 Salinarimonas soli | reverse complement strand
GGTGGCCCTTGTCCCATTGCACGATCTGCGGCGGCACGAAGCCGATGACGCCGACGCGCACCCGGTGCTTGGCGCCGCTCTCGTCCGTCATCTCCCGCTCGATCACGCGGGTGGGGGGCACGAGAGGCGTGCCGTCCGTCTTGACGACGTTGGCGCAGACCACGGGAAACTTCGCGGTCTGGAGCGAGGCCGCCAGGAAGTCGAGGCCGTAATTGAACTCGTGATTGCCCAGCGTGCCGCAATCGTAGTTCAGCTCGTTCATGGCAGCCACCATCGGGTGGACGTCGCCGGGCTTCATGCCGCGCTGATAGGCGACGTAGTCGCCCATGGGGCTGCCCTGGATGAGGTCGCCGTTGGCGAACAGGAGCGAGTTGGGCGCCTGCGCCCGCGCCGCCGCGACGAGGGCCGCCGTCTTGGCAAGCCCCACCGTG
>NZ_VUOA01000068.1 GCF_008386575.1 Salinarimonas soli | reverse complement strand
CGAGAGCCGCGCCTCGGCGGCCGGAAGACGTGCCCGCCCCAGATGCTTAGGCGCACGCCAGGGACCGGTTCACCGGATGTCGCCTAGGGCGTGGCGCCGGCGGTGACCGGACGCCGGTGCACTTGAACTTCGTTCGCAATTGTCCGACCCTGTGGCCTATGGCAGCGTTTGCCCCTTCGGCTCGGCGACGTGACGGAACCGGCCTCCCGGAGGGGGATTGGAGGCGAGCGTCACCCAGGCGCCTCCTGCTGGGGCGCTCGGGCGCGCCTCAGCCCGTCTGCAAGGCGCAAGCCGCCTGCACATCCCAGTCGGGAGTCGTCCTTAGTCAATTCAGAGGAGACGGATCGTGCCCGCCTACTCGTCTCTCACGGAATTCTGCTGCGCCGGCCCTCAGGCGTCTTACGTGCGCGGGTTGAAATCTCTGGGCGCCGTCCTCGACATGCTCGAGCTGGCGCGCCCCGGCGGCGACGTGTGCAACCCGGCCGTGCCGGAGCTCGTGCTCGTTCAGGATATGCTTGGCGGTTGGCGCACCCGCGGCGACTCGGGAGGCGGGCCGTTCGACGTGAGGGCCGAAAAGGGTAATATCTATCTCGTCGCGCCGAACTTCGCTCCTACGATCAACATCAGCACGCACCATCAGATCCGCAAATTCGCGTTCTCCACCGCGCAATGGGAGGGCGTGCTCGACGAGGCCGCCGGCGGGGGCTGCTCGCTGGAGAGCCTGCAGTTCAGCAGGGGTCCTTTCCGTTCGCAGGCCATCGAATCGGCGCTGAGGAACCTGTGGACGCTGAGCGACGAGGAGGGGGCGCCATCCCGCCTGCTGGCGCGTGCGGCCGGTTGCGAGATCCTCGCCGAATTGTGCCGGCTGAGCGGCGCCTCGCTTGGGCCGGCCAGGGGCGGCCTTGCGCCCTGGGCCAAGCGCCGCTGCCTGGAACTGATGCGGGAGCGGCTGGCGGAGGATATCAGCCTCGACGAGCTGGCCGCCGAGGCGCGGCTCTCG
>NZ_VUOA01000067.1 GCF_008386575.1 Salinarimonas soli | reverse complement strand
GGTTGATCGTGCGCCGCCGAGGTCGAGGGCGAGGGCTGCGGCGGCGTAGGTGGCGGCGCCGGCGGCCGCGATGGCGATCATGGCGACGAGGTCCGCCCGGTCGAGGGCGGCGCGCACGCCCAGCGCCGCGGCCCCCATCGCGCCCAGCGCCACCCCGACCCGCGCCAGCCGCCCCAGGGGCAGGCTCAAGGGGAACCCGCGCCGGGCCAGCATCAGCCCGCCCGCGAGCGCCACGCCCTCGCTGATCAGCATGGCCAGGGCCGCGCCGCGGATGCCGTAGCCCGTCACGAGCGGGTACATCACGAGCGCGTTCGTGCCCAGCTGCAGGCAGCCGTGCCAGAACATCAGGCGCGGCGCCTTGGCCAGGTGAAAGCTTGCATGGACGAAGCCCTGGTTCATGGCCCCGAAGATCGCGGTCACGGCCAGGATCGGGATCAGCGCCTCGGCCGCGGGGCGGAAGTCCGCGCCCACCACCACGGCGGCGAGGGCCGGCGTCACGATGGCGAGGCCCACGGCCATGGGGGCGACGATCGCCAGGAGGAGCTCGCCCCCGCGCTCCATGTGGCGCTGGGCGGCCTTGGGCCCTTCCGAGGCGAGCAGGCGCACGGCGATGGGCAGGACGGCGCTGGCGATGCTGAGCATGGGCATGGCGATGATCTGGCGCACGAGCTCGGCCGAGGCGCCGTACTCGCCCGAGGCGCCCTTGCCCAAGAGCGTGCCGATGGCGAGCCGGTCGAGGCCGCCGCTGAACGAGAAGATGAAGCCCGAGAGCGCGATGGGGACGCCGAGCGAGAGGAAGGAGCGCATGGTGGCCCAGGCGAGCTGCTCTTTCAGGTCGCCCCAGCACTGCCGCAGGTAGGGCAGGCAGCTGAGGAGGAAGGCGAGGCTCATGCTGAGGAGGAGGCCGAAGCCGCCCCCGCCCAGGAGGACGAAGGTGACGCCGAGGGCGAAGGCGAGCAGGCTGCGCAGGATGGAGGAGCGCATGACCTGGCCTGCGTCGAGGCGGGCGCGCATGACGTTCTGGGTGAGGCCGAAGAAGTTGAAGGCGGCGGCGAAGGTGCAGGTGCCGAGCGCCAGGAGGGGGTGGACGCCGGCGGCGAGGACGGCGAGGAGGCCGCCGGCGAGGAGGATGGAGGTGGAGGCGGCGAAGCCGACGAGGGCTGTTGTGCGCACGTCGACGTGCTCGCCCTCGGTCTGGTAGCGGAAGAGGGAGAAGGCGACCCAGGCGAAGAGGGAGGTGGAGAGGATGGCGGTGGCGGTCTGGCCCAGCACGAAGAGGCCGTAATCGTCGGGGGTGAGCAGGCGCGTGAACAGGAACACGCTCACGAACCCGAACACCGCCGAGAGCACGTTCGCCGTCAAATACGCCGCCGTATGCCTGATGAGCA
>NZ_VUOA01000066.1 GCF_008386575.1 Salinarimonas soli | reverse complement strand
CATGCGCAGCACCGCCTCCGCCATCTGCTCGACGATGACGGGGGCGAGCCCCTCCGAGGGCTCGTCGAGGAGCACGGCGTGGGGGTTGCCCATGAGGGTGCGGGCGATGGTGAGCATCTGCTGCTCGCCCCCCGACATGGCCGAGGCGCGCCGGCCGCGCATCTCGGCGAGGTTGGGGAAGATCGAGAACAACTTCTCCCGGGTCCAGGGCTCGCGGCCGGGGGTGCCGCCCTTGCGGCCGACCTCCAGGTTCTCGTCCACCGTGAGGTCGGTGAAGATGCGCCGCTCCTCGGGGACATAACCTAAGCCCAGCCGCGCGATGCGGTAGGGGTCGAGGGCCGTGACGTCGCGGCCCTCGAAGAGCACCGTGCCATGGGTGACGGGGAGGAGGCCCATCAGCGCCCGCAGCGTCGTGGTCTTGCCCGCCCCGTTGCGGCCCATCAGCGCCGCCACCTCGCCCCTGCGCAGGGTGAGGTCGACCCCGAACAGCACCTGGGCGTGGCCGTAAGCCGCGCGCAGGCCCCGAGCCGCGAGAACGACGTCGCTCATGGGACGGCCGTCTCCCGTCGCGATCGCAGGGCCGCGCGTGAGCCCGTCTCGCCGAGATAGACCTGCTTGACCCGGGCGTTGCCGCGCACCTCGTCCGGGCTGCCCCGGGCGATGATCTCGCCGCGCACCAGGACCAGGATGCGGTCGGCATGGGCGAAGACCGCGTCCATGTCGTGCTCGGTGAAGAGCACGCCGATCCGGTCGCGCCGGGCGATCCCGGCGGTGAGCGCCATGAGGGCGGCGCGCTCGCGGGGCGCCATGCCGGCGGTCGGCTCGTCCATGAGCAGGAGCTTCGGGGCGGCGGCGAGCGCGATGGCGAGCTCCACCCGCTTCACGTCGCCATAGGCGAGCTCCGCCACGGGCCGGTCGGCGTCGCCGCGCATGCCCACGCGGTCGAGGAGGTCGAGCGCCTCGGGCCGGTAGAGGGCGCGGGTGCGGGCCAGGAGGTTGCGCGTGCGCCCGTGATGGGACACGAGCGCCATCTGGACGTTCTCGGCGACCGTCATGGAGACGAAGGTCTGGGCCACCTGGAACGTGCGACCGACCCCCTTGCGCCAGATCGCCCGGGAGGGCAGGCCGGTGATGGGCTCGCCGAGCAGGCTGACGCTCCCGGAATCGGGCCGCAGCTGCCCGCCCACCATGCCGAAGGTGGTGGACTTGCCGGCGCCGTTGGGGCCGATGACGGCGAGGAGCTCGCCCGCGTCCAAGGAAAAGCTCACGTCCCGCGCGGCCGTCACCCCGCCGAAGCGCTTGTTGAGCCCCTCCACGACGAGCAGGGTCATCGGGCGCCCCCCGACAGGCGCGCCCGCGCTCCCCTCCCCCTTGCGGGGAGGGGTTGGGGGTGGGGGTGACGGCTGAGGTGGTGCAGAACAGGGCGCAACCGTTCGGCTGGTGACCTTTTCGGATGGGACACCGCCGTCACCCCCC
>NZ_VUOA01000065.1 GCF_008386575.1 Salinarimonas soli | reverse complement strand
CCCGCCTGCGGGGAGAGGGCGGCGCCGGCGGAACGGCCGGCGACGCAAGCGAGCGGAGGGAGCGGGGGTGAGGGGGCGTCTCAGGACAGAGCTCTTCCGTCCACGCCCCCTCACCCCCGCGCTGCCGCGCTCGCCTCAGCCCCCCTCGCCGCATGCGGGGAGAGGGGGCACCCCACCCCGACGCTTCGCGTCGACCCTCCCCCTCCAGGGGAGGGTGGGCGCTCAAACCGGCTCGGCGCCGAACACGAGGCACGTGTTCTGGCCGCCGAAGCCGAAGGAATTGGACAGGACCCGGCGCACGTCCGCGTCGCGGGCCTCGTTGGGCACCACGTCGAGGGGGATCACGGGGTCGGGGACCTCGTAGTTGATGGTGGGCGGGATGCGCCCGTTGGCGATGGTGAGGAGCGACACCACGGCTTCCACCGCGCCGGCCGCCGTGAGCGTGTGGCCCAGCATCGACTTGTTGGACGAGATCGGCACGCTCTTCATGCGCTCGCCCATCACGGCCATGCAGCCCATGGCCTCCATCTTGTCGTTCTCGGGGGTCCCCGTGCCGTGGGCGTTGACGTAGTCGATGTCGTCGGGGGTGAGCCCCGCGTCCTCGATCCCGGCGCGGATCGCCGCCACGATGGGGGCGCCGTCGGGCGACGAGCGGGTGCGGTGGAAGCCGTCGCCCTTCTCGCCGCAGCCCAGCACGTAGCCGAGGATCGTGGCGCCGCGCGCCCGCGCCGACGCGGCGCTCTCCAGCACCAGCGCCGCCGCGCCCTCGCCCATGACGAAGCCGTCGCGGTTCTTGGCGAAGGGACGCGCCGCGCTCTCCGGCGGGTCGTTGTGGGTCGAGAGCGCCGAGAGAAGCGAGAAGCGGATCAGCGCCTCCGCCTGGACCGAGCCGTCCGTGCCGATGCAGAGCGCCGCATCCGTCTCGCCGCGCCGGATCGCCTCGACGCCGAGCTGGATCGCGGTGGCGCCCGACGAGCAGGCGGTGGAGAGCGAGATCGGCGAGCCCCGCGTGCCGAAGCGGTCGGCGAGCCGGTCCGCCACGGTGCCGAACAGGAAGAGGTCGTGCCAGGCCTTGAACCCGCCGGTGCCCGCGGCCTTGAGAAGGTCCGCGTAGGAGACGTCGCCCGTCTGCCCAGAGGCCTCGGCGAGCGCCTGGCGCTGGGGCCATTCCATCTCGACGGGGGGCACGGCGATGAAGAGCGCGCCGGGGAAGTCCCCTGCCGTCCCGATCGCCGACTGGCCGATCGCCTCCTCGGCCGCGAGCTCGGCGAGGCGCTGCGAGAGCATCGGCGCCACGAAGGGCTCCACGGGCACGTAGTCGACGGTGCCCGCGATCTTGGTGCGCAGGCCCTCGGTGGGGAAGCGCTCGATGCGGTGGATGCCGGAGCGGCCGGCCGTGAGCGCCGACCAGGTGTCGGCCTGCCCCTGGCCGAGCGAGGTGACGACGCCCATGCCGGTGACGGCGACGAGCGGACGTCCCTGGGCGTCGCGGTCGGCGGTCATGTCTGCGTCTCCCTTCAGGCGCGGGTCAGGCGGACGACGCCCTCGCCCCGCCAATGGCCGATCGCGGTCACCGCGGCCTCGCTCGCCTCGTCCCGCGCGATCAGGGCGGCGGCAAGGGCGACGCCGGCCGGCGCCTGCATCTCGATGGTGTGGCCCATGGCGTCGCCGATGGCGAGGGGCACGACGTCGCGGGCGAGGCCCTGGAGCGCGTCCCGCTCCTCGCTCGTGGGCATCGCGACGCCCGTGGCACCCGACACGACGAGATCCGGGCGCGCCACGCCCGCTTCGCGCCACAGCGCCTGCAGCGACGAGGCGACGGCGCCGGGTTCCCGGCGCGTGCGGGTGGACGCGACGGCGGAGAGGCTCGCGAGCGCCCGGGCGCCGCGGCCTTGCGCGTGCTCGCGCGATTCCAGCACCACGAAGGCGCCGCCGGAGCCCAGGATGAACCCGCCGCCGGCCTGCGGGCGCTCGAAGACGGGGCTGAAGGGCCCCTGCCACAGGAAGCCGCCCATGGCGTAGATCAGGAGCGAGTCCGGCCGCTCCGCGTTGTAGGAGCCGCCGACCAGCACGATGTCGTTCTGCCCCGAGGCGATGCGGGCGCGGGCGACGCGCAGCGCGTCCACGCCCGCCGATTCCTCGCCCATGAAGGTGCGCGAGGCGCCGGTGACGCCGTGGACGATGGAGATGTTGCCGGCGAGCAGGTTCGAGAGCTGCGCCAGGAAGAGCGTCGGGCGCACGTCGCTCATCAGCCGCTCGTTGAGGAACACGCCCGGGTCGGCGGCCTCGCGGATGCGGGTGAGGATCTGCCCGTCGACCGCGTAGTCGCGCTCGCCGCCGCCCGCCGCCACGATGAGGTGCATGCGGGCTTTGAGCGCCGCGTCGTCCTTGGCGCCCGCATGGTCGAGGGCGAGCCCCGCCGCGTAGACGCCGAGGCGCTGCCAGGGCTCCATCTGGCGCTGGTCGGACTTCTTGGGGATCTGCCGGTCGAGCTCGATCGCGCTCGCGGGATGGACGGGGTAGGGGGCGAAGGAGGTTTCGTCGAGGCGCGGCCGCGCCCCGCCCCGCAAGACGTCGAGGGCCGCGTCCACGCCCTCGCCCGCCGACGAGACGAGGCCGTAGCCCGTGATGACGACGTCGCGGCTCATCACGCGGCCTCCACGAGGCCGATCTCGCGGGCCCGGTCGCGCATGCGGTCCTTGAGCTCCGCCGGGAAGGGGAGGGTCTTGAAGCGCAGCTCCGCGTCGCAGATCGCCTTGCCGTCCGCCCGGATCTTCGCCTTGGTCACGGCATAGCCCGAGCCCTCGTGCTCCACGGCGGCCTCGATGTCGAGCACCGTGCCGGGCCCCACGAAGGTGCGAAAGCGCGCCCGGTCGACGCCGACCAGGAAGGGCATGTGGGCGAAGTCGACGAGGCCGAGCAGGAGATAGCCCGAGGCCTGCGCCATGGTCTCGGTGAGCAGCACGCCGGGGACGAGGGGGTGATCGGGGAAGTGCCCCTCGAAGACGGGGCTTTCCATGGGCACGGTCGAGCGCGCGTCGAGCCGCTTGCCCTCGCGGTCGAAGCGGGCGACCCGGTCGATCATCTCGAAGTATTCAAGGCGCATGGTCGGACCCGGCGGGGAGCGTCGTCCCCGCGCGCGGGAACACTTTTAGGGCGGTCAGGCAGACTTAGCGGCCACGAGCGCGTCGATGCGCGCCACGAGGTTCTTGAGGACGAAGTATTCCTCGGCCGGCACCTTGCCCTCGTTGACCTCCTGGGTCCACTGCTCCAGCGGCAGCTTGATGCCGAAGGCCTTGTCGACCGCGAACGCGATGTCGAGGAAGGCGAGCGAATCGATGCCCAGATCGTCGATGGCGTGGCTCTCCGGCGTGATCTTGTCGCGCGGGATGTCGGCCGTATCGGCGATGATGTTGGCGACAGTGTCGAAGGTCGAGGACATGACGCCGGTTCTCCAGATAGTCCTCATGGCGGGCGGGCTCGGCCGGTGTCTCGCCGGAGCCCCGCAGCGTCCGCCATGATGGGGGTGATCGAAGCGCCCCCCTTACACGACGGGAACCGGGGGGGCAACCGGGAGAACGCGGGCGCCCCCGGCGCGTGGGGAATGGGCAACAGGGGGCGCTCCCGCCGCGCGGAGCGCGGCAACCTCTCCCCTGGCGGGAGAGGTCGGGCCGCAGGCCCGGGTGAGGGGGGAGCCCCGACGCTTAATCGTCGCCGCCGCCACCCTCACCCGATGCTTCGCATCGACCTCCCCCATCAAGGGGAAGGTTGCTCGGCTGCGCCGAGCGGCCGCTTACGCCGCGAGCTGGCGCATCACGTACTGGAGGATGCCGCCGTTGCGGAAGTACTCCAGCTCGTCGAGGGTATCGATGCGGCACACCAGCGGCACCTCCCGGGTCTCGCCCGAGGGCGAGGTGATGCGGGCGGTGAGGCGCTGGCGGGGACGCAGGTCCGCGCCGACGCCCTCGATCGTGACCGTCTCGTCGCCCTTGAGGCCGAGCGTCTTCCAGGACACGCCGTCCTCCTCGTAGATGAGGGGGAGGACGCCCATGCCGACGAGGTTCGAGCGGTGGATGCGCTCGAAGCTCTCGGCCACGACGGCGCGCACGCCGAGCAGGTTCGTGCCCTTCGCGGCCCAGTCGCGGGACGAGCCCGTGCCGTATTCCTTGCCCGCGAAGACCACGAGCGGCACGCCCTCGGATGCATAGCGCATGGCGGCGTCGTAGATCCACATCCGCTCGCCCGAGGGCTGGTGCAGGGTGAGCCCGCCCTCGACCACGTTGCCCGCCTCGTCCGTCACCATGGCGTTCTTGATGCGGATGTTGGCGAAGGTGCCCCGCATCATCACCTCATGGTTGCCGCGGCGCGTGCCGTACTGGTTGAAGTCCTTCGGATCGACCCCGTTGGCCATGAGGTACTCGCCGGCGGGCGACTTCGCCTTGATGGAGCCCGCGGGCGAGATGTGGTCCGTGGTGATCGAGTCGCCGAAGAGGCCCAGGATGCGGGCGTTCACGACGTTCTCGATCGCCTTGGGCTCCTGCTGCATCCCCGCGAAGTAGGGCGGGTTCTGGATGTAGGTGGAGGTGTTGTCCCAGTCGTAGGTCAGGCCGCCCGACACCTGGACGCCCCGCCAGCGCTCGTCGCCCGAGAAGACGTCGGCGTAGCGGCTCTTGAACAGGTCGCGGGAGATGTTGCGGTCGATGAAGTCCTGGATCTCGGCGGACGAGGGCCAGATGTCCTTGAGGAACACCGGCTTGCCGTCGCGGTCCTGGCCCAGCGGCTCGTTGTTGAGGTCGAGCAGCATGGAGCCCGCGAGCGCGTAGGCGACGACGAGGGGCGGCGAGGCGAGGTAGTTCGCCCGCACGTCCGGGTTCACCCGGCCCTCGAAGTTGCGGTTGCCCGACAGCACGGAGGCCGCCACGAGGTCGTTGTCGTTGATCGCCTTCGACACCTCTGGGATCAGCGGCCCCGAATTGCCGATGCACGAGCCGCAGCCGAAGCCGACCAGGTTGAAGCCGAGCGCGTCGAGGTCCTTCTGGAGGCCCGACTTCTCGTAATACTCCGCCACCACCTGCGAGCCCGGCGCGAGCGAGGTCTTCACCCAGGGCTTCACCTTGAGGCCGCGCGCCACCGCGTTGCGGGCGAGCAGCCCCGCGCCGATCATGACGTTCGGGTTCGAGGTGTTGGTGCAGGACGTGATCGCGGCGAGCACCACGTCGCCGTGGCCCAGATCGTAGTTCGTGCCCTCGACCTTGTGACGGGTCCCTAGCTCCGCGGCCTTGCGGAACTCGGTCTCCATGGCGCCCTCGAAGGCGGTCTTGGCGTCCTTGAGGAGCACCCGGTCCTGCGGGCGCTTCGGGCCGGCGAGCGAGGGCTGCACGTCGGAGAGGTCGAGCTCCAGGGTGTCGGTGAAGACCGGGTCCGGGGTCTCGGAGGTCCGCCACATCCCCTGCGCCTGGGCGTAGGCCTCCACCAGCGCGATGCGCTCGTCGGTGCGCCCCGTGATGGTGAGATAGTCGATCGTGCGGGAATCGATGGGGAAGAAGCCGCAGGTGGCGCCGTATTCGGGGGCCATGTTGCCGATCGTGGCGCGGTCGGCGACGGGCATGTCGGAGAGCCCGGGGCCGAAGAACTCCACGAACTTGCCCACCACGCCCTTCTTGCGCAGCATCTGGGTGACCGTGAGCACCATGTCGGTGGCGGTCACGCCCTCGCGCAGGCGGCCCGTGAGCTTGAAGCCGATCACCTCGGGGATGAGCATCGAGATCGGCTGGCCGAGCATGGCGGCCTCCGCCTCGATGCCGCCCACGCCCCAGCCCAGCGCCGCGAGGCCGTTGACCATGGTGGTGTGCGAATCGGTGCCCACCAGGGTGTCGGGATAGGCGATCGTCTCGGCCGAGGCCTCGTCGTTGCGGGTCCACACGGTCTGAGCCAGGAACTCGAGGTTCACCTGGTGGCAGATGCCGGTGCCGGGGGGCACGACGGAGAAGTTCGCGAAGGCCGTCTGGCCCCACTTCAGGAACTGGTAGCGCTCGGCGTTGCGCTCGTATTCGAGCTCGACGTTGCGCGACAGCGCGAGCGGCGTGCCGAACTCGTCGGTGACGAAGGAGTGGTCGATCACGAGATCGACGGGCACGAGCGGGTTGATCTTGCGCGGATCGCCGCCGAGCGCCTTCAGGCCGTCGCGCATGGCGGCGAGGTCCACCACCGCGGGTACGCCGGTGAAGTCCTGCATGAGGACGCGGGCGGGGCGGAAGGCGATCTCCTTCTCGGCCTTGCCGCGGTTGTCGAGCCAGGCCGCGACCGCCTGGATGTCCTCCTTCGTGACGGTGCGGCCGTCCTCGAAGCGCAGGAGGTTCTCCAGCAGCACCTTCATGGCGAAGGGCAGGCGGGAGATGCCCGACAGGCCGTTCTTCTCGGCCTCGGTCAGGGAATAATAGGTGTAGGTCTTGGAGCCCACGTTGAGCGTCTTGCGGGCCTTGAAGCTGTCGAGCGTCGCCATGGCTGGTCCTCGCGAGCGGTGGATCGAACGATGTGTTCGGCCGGGTGCGCTGGAAGTGCGCGCGCCGCCCCGGGGGTGCCCGGATGGGGGAAAGCGCGCGGAAACGGATTGGACGTTCCTGGCACGCGGCGCAGCCACGGGGGATATAGTGCATTTCAAAGGGGTCCGCCACAGGGTTTGAACGCGTCCAAGGAAAGGGCTCCCTGCTCCTCCTCCCCGCGGGCGGGGAGAGGGCCGCGCCTGCAGACCGGCAGGCGCGGCAAGCCGCGAAGCGGCGAGGGTGAGGGGTCCTGCCCGGTGGTGCTCCGCCGTCCAGGCCCCCTCACCCTCGCTCTGCCGCGCTCGCGTCAAGCCCCGGCAAGGGGGCTTGACGCCCTCTCCCCGCACGGCGGGGAGAGGTTGACGTCGTCGGCATGACAAAGGCGCACGGCCTCGCTATGCAGGGGCCGTCAACCGGGAGCGGTGCGTGCGCCTGATCGTGGAGGAGCTTGCCTGCCGGCGGTCGGGGCGGCGCGTCTTTGCCGGCCTGTCCTTCGCCCTGGAGGCGGGCGAGGCCCTCGTGGTGACGGGGCGCAACGGGGCGGGGAAGTCGAGCCTGCTCGCGATCCTCGCCGGGCGCCTGCGGCCAGATGGCGGCGCGGTGCGCGCCGAGGGCGTGGGCGAGCGCACCCTCGCCGAATCCTTGCACCTGGTCGGCCATCGCGACGGGCTGAAGGCCGCCATGACGGCGCGCGAGAACCTCGACTTCGCCCGCAGCCTGCTCGGCGACCGGGCGCTCTCCGCCCTGGACGCCTTGGAGCAGGTGGGGCTCGGCCACGCGGCGGCCCTGCCCGTGGCCTATCTCTCGGCGGGCCAGCGCCGGCGCGTGGCGCTCGCGCGCCTTCTCGTCGCCCACCGGCCCCTCTGGCTTCTCGACGAGCCGACCTCGGCCCTCGACGCCGCCTCGCAGGCGACGCTCGCCGTGCTCATGAACGAGCATCTGGGCCGGGGCGGGCTCATCGTGGCCGCGACCCACGCGCCCCTCGATCTGCGCGGCGTGAAGGAGATCCGCATCGAGCGTGCGGCCGCACCCGTCGCCGACGACGCCCTCGACGGATGGGACGCATGAGCCGCGCCTTCGGCGCCCTCCTGGCCCGGGACCTCAGGCTCGCCGCCCGCATCGGCGGCAGCGGGGTGCTGGGGCTGATCTTCTTCCTGATGATCGTCACCCTCGTGCCGTTCTCGCTCGGGCCCGATCTCAACCTCCTGTCCAGGATCGGCCCCGCCATCCTGTGGCTCTCGGCGGTGCTCGCGACCCTGATCGGCCTCGACCGCCTGTTCCAGGCCGACGAGGAGGACGGGTCCCTCGACCTCATGATCGCCTCGCCCCTGCCCCTCGAGCTCGTGGTGCTCGCCAAGGGGCTGGCGCATTGGCTCACCACGGGCCTGCCGCTGGCGCTCGCCTCGCCGCTCTTCGGCCTCCTCGTCGCCCTCGACCTCACCGGCATGGGCGCCATGGTGGCGACGCTGCTCGTGGGCACGCCCGCGCTCACCTTCGTGGGCGCGGTCGGGGCGGCGCTCACCGTCTCGATCCGGCGCGGCGGCCTTCTGCTCGCGATCCTCGTCCTGCCGCTCATGATCCCGACGCTCATCTTCGGCGTCTCGGCCGCCAACGCGGCTCTCGGCGGCACGGTGCCGTTCCTGACGCCGTTCCTGATCCTGATCGCCCTCACGCTCATCACCGTCGTGATCGGCGTCTTCGCGGGCGCGGCGGCCCTGCGCGCGGGCGAATAGGGCAGAACCAAGCCGGGCGCGGCGCGTTGGCGATGGGTTCCCCCGCTCGCCAAGGCCCCTCCGTGCAGCGTGTCTCCTCCCTCGTCTTCGCGGTCGCCAGCATCTCCCTGGCGCTCCTGTCCCTCGCCCTCATCGGCCTTGGCGCCCATGACATGATCAAGGCCTTCACCCTACCCGACGGCAAGATGAAGGACGCGGTGCTCTCGGCGGTGGGCTACGTGATCATCGCCATCGCCGTGTTCGACGTGGCGAAGTTCCTCATCGAGGAGGAGGTGTTCAACGGCCGCGAGCGCCGCATCGCCTCGGAGGCCCGCCGCTCGCTCACCAAGTTCATCTCCACCATCGCCATCGCGATCTTCCTGGAGGCGCTCGTCATCGTCTTCCGGGTGAGCGCCGAGCACGTGGAGCAGATCGTCTATCCGACGATGCTGCTCGTCGCGGGCACCTTCCTGATCCTCGGCCTCGGGATCTTCCAGCGGCTCAGCGCCTCGGTGGAGCACGAGGTCGGGGAGCAGGACCGCGAGGACGAGAACGGCCTGCCGCCGCAGGGCGTCCCGCCGGCCCGCTGATCGCGCCGCCCGCGCCTCGGTGATAGGAGGGGGCATCGGCCGGACCTTGAGGGCGCCATGAACCCCGACGACCCCTGGGCGGAGATCGCCGCCTTCGACGCCTCGCCCCTCGCCGCCGTCGGGCGCCTCGCCCCCTGGGATCTCACCGCGCGCGCGGCGGGGATCGTCGAGGCGATCCTCGCCGCCCTGCCGCCGGGCTATCTGATCGAGGACGGCGTCGCGGTGCATGCGAGCGCGTCGGTCGAGGCCGGCGCGGTGCTCAAGGGCCCTCTGATCGTGGGGCCCGCCTGCCGCATCGCGGCCGGGGCCTATCTGCGGGGCGGGTGCTGGCTCGCCGAGGATTGCGTCGTGGGACCGGGCGCGGAGGTGAAGTCCTCGTTCCTCTTCGCCGCGGCCCGGCTCGCCCATTTCAACTTCGTCGGCGACAGCATCCTGGGGGGCGACGTGAACCTGGAGGCGGGCGCCATCATCGCCAATCACCGCAACGAGCGCGCCGACCCGACGATCGCGATCCGCGTCGGCGGGCGCGTCGTCGAGACCGGCGTGACGAAATTCGGCGCCCTGGTGGGCGACGGGGCGCGGATCGGCGCCAACGCCGTCGTCGCGCCGGGCGCGCTCCTCGCCCGCGGCACCGTGGTCCCGCGGCTCGGGCTCGTGGATCAGGCGTGAGGGACCTCCCCCTCCCTCATGCCGAGGAGGCCTGCGCGGCAGGCCGTCTCGAAGCACGCAGGACGCTTTCGGAGACCACCGGAGCGACCTTCGAGGCTCCCCCGGATCGAGTCCGGTGCGTCTCCCCTCTCCCATGGGGCCGGGGGTGAGGGGGTACCACCTCGAACCAGGGCACCTCCAACTCCCTCATGCTGAGGAGCCCACCGCAGGTGGGCGTCTCGAAGCACGCAGCACGCGTCCACAGCCGTCCGGAGACCACTGGAGCGCCCTTCGAGGCCCCGCTTCGCGGGGCGCCTCAGGACGAGGTTGGAGGTAGGCCTGGTGGCCGATCGGGACAAACCTCACAGGCCCGGCCCGACATCGCCCCTTCCCCGCCTCGGTCCGGGAATGCTAAGCCGAACCGTAACGAACCCACACCAGATCAGGATCGTCCCATGGATCTCGGCCTCAAGGGCAAGCGCGCCCTCGTCCTGTCCTCCAGCAAGGGCCTCGGCCGCGGCTGCGCCGAGGCGCTCGCCCGCGAGGGCGCCGACGTGTTCATGACCGCCCGCAGCGCCGACAAGCTCGAAGCAGCGGCCGCCGCCATCAACACGGGCGGCGCGGGCCGGGCCCACACCATGGTGGCCGACCTCACGAAGGATGCGGGCGCCATCGTCGAGAAGGCCATGGCGGCGCTCGGCGGCATCGACATCCTGGTGGCCAATACCGGCGGCCCCCCGGCCCGCATGGCGGCGGACGTGAAGCCCGAGGACTGGACGCCGATGTTCGAGGCCATGGTGATGCCGGTCTTCCGCATCGCCGGCCTGGTGCTGCCGGGGATGCGCGAGCGCGGCTTCGGCCGGATCGTCACCATCGCGTCGTCGGGCGTCCTCCAGCCGATCCCGAACCTCGCCATGTCGAACACGCTGCGCTCGGCGCTGGTGGGCTGGTCGAAGACGCTCTCCAACGAGGTCGCGGGCGACGGGGTCACCGTCAACATGGTGCTGCCCGGCCGCATCCAGACCGACCGCCTGGGCGAGCTCGACAAGGCCAACGCCGACCGCCAGGGCAAGGCCGTCGAGGACGTCGCCAAGGCGGCGATCGCCCAGATCCCCGCCGGCCGCTACGGCCGCGTCGAGGAGTTCGCCGACATGGTCTGCTTCCTCGCCTCCGAGCGGGCGAGCTACGTCACCGGAAGCCTGATCCGCGTCGACGGGGGCGCCGTGAAGGGGGTGTGACGCCCCGCCGGGAGGCTGTCGGGCGGTTTCCGAACCGCCGGACAGCCGCTTAGGAGCAGGCCCGGACCGACGGTCTCATCCCCCCTCATGCTGAGGTGCCCTGCGGAGCCCGGCCTCGCAGCACGCTTCCACAGCCGTCCGGAGATCCCTGGAGCGTCCTTCGAGGCTCGCTCCGCTCGTGCCTCAGGACGAGGTTGGAGGGTGGGCCTCCCTCCGGACTAATCTATCGGTAGGAGAGTAGGCCCCTCTCCTCGACGCGCTCTACCGCCGCCTGAACCGGGCCGCGAAGAACCCGTCCATCCCGGGCCGTCCCGTCCCCATGTCGGGCATCAGGTGGGGCAGCGTGCGAAGCTCGCCCCGGGCGTTGACGAGGGCTTCCAGCCCGCCCACCTCGGCGGGCTCCACGGGCACGCGCTCCATGTCGGGGCGCCGCGCGAGGAAGGCTTCCGCCTGGCGCTCGCCCTCCTCGGGCTCCAGGGAGCAGGTGCAGAACACGAGCCGTCCGCCGCCGGGCCGGGTGAGGTCGGCGGCACGGTCGAGGAGGCGGGTCTGGAGGTCGGCGAGGCGCGTCACGTCCGCGTCCGACTTCAGCCACGCCACGTCCGGGTGCCGGCGCAGGGTGCCCGTCGCCGAGCAGGGCGCGTCGAGCAGGACCGCGTCGAAGGTCTCGTCGGGCATCGCGAGCACGTCGGTCACCCGCACCTCCGCCTCGAGGCGCAGGCGCTTGAGGTTCGCCTGGAGCCGCTCCAGGCGCTTCGCCGAGCGGTCCACCGCCACGACCCGGGCTCCCGCCGCCGCGAGCTGCAGCGTCTTGCCCCCCGGCGCCGCGCATAGATCGGCGACGCGCTCGCCGGCCTCCACCCGCAGGAGACGGGCCGGCAGGGCCGCGGCGGCGTCTTGGACCCACCAGGCGCCCTCGTCGAAGCCGGGGAGATCCGCGATGCCCATGCGCTCGGTGAGGCGCAGGCTCCCCGTGGGCAGCCGCACGGCCCCAAGCCGCTCGGGCCAGTCGCCGCCTTCCTGGCGCAGGGTGAGGTCGACGGCCGCCTCCTGGCGGTGCGCATTGGCCAGGGCTAGGAGCGTGGCCTCCGCGTAGGCCTCACCCCAGCGCGCCTGCAGCCAGGGCGGCACGTCGGCGAGCGGATCGGCTGAGGCGATGATCGCGTCGCGCTCGCGGGCGACGCGGCGCAGGACGGCGTTCACGAGGCCGGCATAGTGCAGGAGCAGCCGGTCGCCCCGGGCGACCTCCACGGTGGTGGCGACGGCCGCGTGGTCGGGCACGTCAAGGAAGAGGATCTGCGCCGCGCCCGTGACGAGAAGCGCCATCATGCGCTCGTCGGCGGGCAGGCCTTGTGTCAGGCGCTCGCGCAGGGCCTCGCGGATGGTGCCGAAGCGGCGAAAGCCCGTGATCGCGATGGCTCGCGCCAGCGCCTCGTCGCGGGCCGGCAGCGCCGCCTTGCGGGCGGCTTCCTCCCACACGTCGTCGAGGCTCGTGCGGCTCTTGAGGCTCTGCGCCAGCGCCATCCAGGCGAGCCGGCGCGCGGGCACCCCTTCGGCGGGGCCGCTCACGGCCGGGTTCTCCGGTGAAGGCAAGGAGGGGCGGGGCGGCGTGGGGCGAGAAACGGCATGCGGATCCTTGGACGAGAGCCGGGCAGGGGAGAAAAACCGCGCCGGCGCTCCTATATGTGGGAGAACGCATCCCGACGCCACAGGCCGGACCCATGACCGACACCAGCGACGGGCGCCTCCCGGGCGCCGCTCCCACGAAGGACCTCACCCCCGCGGCCCAGCGCGCCCTCGCCGAGGCCGCCGAGCGCCGCGCGGCCATCGACGCCCGCGCCGCCGAGATCGCCGCCGCCCCCGAGAAGGGCGGCCGCGGCGGCCTGGAGCCCGTGCGCTACGACGATTGGGAGATCAAGGGCATCGCCTGCGACTTCTCGTGAGAGGGTGGGCCGGACCGGCGGTCTGCCTCCCAACCCCCTCATGCTGAGGTGCCCTGCGGAGCCCGGCCTCGAGGCACGCACCACGTTTCCACAGCCGTCTGGCGATCCCTGGAACGCCCTTCGAGGCCCACTTNNCGCGAAGGCGGGGGACGAGGGTCTGCCTCTGAGGCGGCCCTACGGCACCAGCACGACCTTGCCGCGCGCCTCGCGCCGGGCGATGCGCCCGAAGGCTTCCGCGGCCCGCTCCAGGGGAAAGGTCTGGTCCACATGGGCCGAGAGCCGGCCCGCGGCGGCCCATCCCATCAGGTCGGCCATGTTGGCGCGGTGCCCCTCCGGATCGCGCTCCAGATGCGCGCCCCAGAACACCCCCTGGACGTCGCAGCCCTTGAGGAGCACGAGGTTGAGGGGAATCTTGGGGATCCCGCCGCCCGCGAACCCCACCACAAGGTAGCGCCCGCCCCAGGCCATGGAGCGCAGGGCGGGTTCGGCGAGGTCGCCGCCCACGGGATCGCAGAGCACGTCGACGCCCTGTCCGCCCGTGAGGCGCTTGAGGCCGTCACGCAGGGGCTCCTCCGTGTAGTTGAGAATCATCTCGGCACCGCCCGCGGCCGCGAGCGCGAGCTTCTCGGCGCTGGAGGCGCAGGCGATGACTCGCGCGCCCATGAGCCGCCCGAGCTCGACGGCGGCGAGGCCCGCCCCGCCCGCGGCGCCGAGCACCGCGAGGGTCTCGCCGGCCTTGAGGCGCGCCCGGTCCTTGAGCGCGTGAAGCGAGGTGCCGTAGGTGACCGTGAGCCCCGCCGCGCCCTCGAAGCCCAAGCCTTCCGGGATGCGCGTCAGGCGCTCGACGGGCGCCGCGACCCGCTCGCGCGCTGCCCCCCAGCCGAGATAGGCCGCGACCCGCTCGCCCACGGCCCAGCCCTCGACGCCGGGGCCCAGCGCCTCGATGGTGCCGGCGCATTCGGCGGAGGGGGAGAAGGGGAGGGGCGGCTTGAACTGGTAGCGGTTCTCGATGATCAGCGTGTCGAAGAAGTTGAGCGCCGCCGCCCGCACCCGCACCACCACCTCGCCGGGGCCGGGCACGGGATCGGGCACGTCCTCCACCACGAGGGTCTCGGGCGGCCCGAAGGCCTTGGCGAGCAGCGCCTTCATCCGACCTCCGCGACGCCCCCCGCCTCCAGCGCGCGCCTCAGGCGCGTGAAGGCGAGGCGGATGCGTGATTTCACCGTGCCGAGCGGCAGCCCCGTGCGCTCGGAGATCTGGCTGTGGGTGAGCCCGTCGAAGAAGGCGAGCCGCACGAGGACGAGCTGCTCCTGCGGCAGGTGCGAGAGCGCCGTGCGCACCGCCTCCTCGCGCTGCTGGATGTCGAGCTGGCCCTCGATGTCGGTCCCGTCCACCGCGTCGAAGACGGGGTCCTCGGGCTCGACGATGGAGGCGCGGTCGCGGCGCAGCATGTCGATGCGCCGGTTGCGGGCGATCCGGTAGAGCCAGGTGGCGAGCGACGACTTGTCGGGGTCGAACAGGGCGGCCTTGCGCCACAGGGTCGCGAGCGCGTCCTGCGCGATCTCCTCGGCGGAGGCCGAATCGCTGCCCAGCCGCACGAGGTAGGCCTCGAGCCGCGGCGTGTAATAGTCGAAGAGGCGCGTGAACGCCTCCCGATCCCGCCTCTCCGCGACCGCGGCGGCGAGCGCTGCATGCTCGCTGTGCGAGGTCAAACCCCGTCCCCGATCTGTCGTCCGGCGCGTCGTGCGCTCTTGTGTCGGCTCGCGATCCGTCCCGCGAACCGTCACCCTGCATCCTGGCATGGGGAACCGTGAAACGGAACAGGAGTCAAGGTTAACGAAATTTTGCCCTTTTCCCCCCATCCTGTGCCGATCCCACCCAGCCCGGCCGCCCGGTCGGGACCAGGACGGCTTCCAAGGTTGCGCCTCATGACCGTGTCCCGCCGCGTCTCCCTGCCGCTCGCCTCCGCGCTTCTCGTGCTGGCGGCCCTTCCGGCTCTCGCCCAGCAGGCCCGCCCCGGCGCCGCGTCGAACCCTCAAACGGGCGCGCAAACCCGCTCCTCCGGCGCCGCGCCGGCGCAAAACGCGGGATCGGGGGCCAATTCCGCCCGTCCCGGCGCCGTCACCGCGAAGCCCGATGCCGCGTCGGCGAAGGCCAAGGCGGCGGGCGCCACGGCCGCCGCGGGCGGTGCCGCCGCCGCGGGAGCGGCCGCGGCCGCGAGCCGTCCGGGCGGGCACCAGGCGCTGCTTCTCGGCACGTTCGGCGATTGGGGCGCCTACTCGACCCAGGCCGGCCGCGCCAAGATCTGCTACGCCTTGTCGCAGCCCAAGGAGCGCCTGCCCAAGCAGCTCAAGCGCGATCCCGCCTTCGTCTTCGTGTCGTTCCGCCCGAGCGAGAACGTGCGCAACGAGGTGGCCGTGGTGCTGGGCTTCCCCACCAAGGACGGCAGCGAGGCCAAGGCCGTGGTGGGCCAAACCACGTTCGACTTCCTCACCAAGGATCAGAACGCCTGGATCAAGAACCCCGCCCAGGAGGAGCAGGTCGTCCAGACCCTCAGCCGCGGCGGCAACCTCGTCCTGCGCATCATCTCGCGCCGTGGCAACGAGCTCACCGACCGCTACTCCCTCCAGGGCTTCGGGCAGGCGCTGGAGCGCGCCAAGCGGGAGTGCCAGGGCTAAGGGGGCCGGTGGGGCTCGGGCGGCGGGCCTGGGCCGGATGAGAGGCAGCCCCATGGTCGCAGGCGATGCGCGGCGCCTGTCCGGGGCTTGACGGAGCACGCCTTTTCCCGGACTCACCATTCGGCCGCACTGCACCTATATCCGGCCTCATCCGCTCACAACGAAGGCCAGACACCATGGCGACGGCGCTCGACATCGCCACACGCAATCCCAACGCCGTCCCGGTTCCCGGCGACGCCCGCCTCGCCGGCATCGAGAAGTCGGCCGAGCTGACGGCCGTGGCGCCCGCGGCCGGGCGCCCCTCCCTCGTCGGCCTCACCCGCGAGGAGCTCAAGGAGCGGCTGGCCGCCATCGGCGTGCCCGAGCGCGAGCTCAAGATGCGGGTGAACCAGCTCTGGCAGTGGATCTATGTCCGCGGCGTGCGCGACTTCGCCGACATGACCAATGTCGGCAAGGCCATGCGCGCGTCGCTCGCCGAGGCCTTCACCCTGGAGCGGCCGCAGGTGGTCTCCGAGCAGGTGTCGAAGGACGGCACCCGCAAGTGGCTCATCCGCATGGCTTCGACGGGTCCCTTCGACCGGGGCGCCGAGATCGAGTGCGTCTACATCCCCGAGGTGGACCGCGGCACCCTGTGCGTCTCGAGCCAGGTCGGCTGCACGCTCACCTGCTCGTTCTGCCACACGGGCACGCAGAAGCTCGTGCGCAACCTCTCCTCCGCCGAGATCGTGGCGCAGCTCGTGGTGGCCCGCGACTGCCTCGGCGACTGGCCCGACGCGAGCCCGCCCGAGGGCGCCTTCGTGCCCACCGACGGCGGGCGCTTCGTCTCGAACATCGTGTTCATGGGCATGGGCGAGCCGCTCTACAACACGGACAACGTGGTGGCGGCGATCGGCGTCCTGTCGGACAACGAGGGGCTGGGCCTCTCGCGCCGCCGCATCACGGTCTCGACCTCCGGCGTGGTGCCGCAGATCGAGCGGCTTGGCGCCGAGGCCAACACCATGCTGGCGATCTCGCTGCATGCGGTGCGCGATCCCTTGCGCGACGAGCTCGTGCCCTTGAACCGCAAGTACCCCATCGCCCAGCTGGTGGAGGCCTGCCGGTCCTATCCGGGCCTCTCCAATGCCCGGCGCATCACCTTCGAATACGTGATGCTGAAAGGCGTGAACGACTCGGACGCCGATGCCCGCGAGCTGGTGCGGCTTCTCAAGGGCGTTCCGGCCAAGATCAACCTGATCCCGTTCAATCCCTGGCCCGGCTCGAAATACGAGTGCTCGGACTGGGAGCGGATCGAGCGCTTCTCCGAGATCGTGTTCCGCGCCGGCTACGCCTCGCCCGTGCGCACGCCGCGCGGCCGCGACATCCTGGCGGCCTGCGGGCAGCTCAAATCCGAGACCGAGAAGCTGCGCGCCCGCGCCCGCCTCATGCTCGAGGCCGGCATCGGGGCGGAGGGCGTCTACGCGCTCGGCTCCGACGAGGGCTGAGGCCCCCGCCGGTGCGCTCCATCGCCCGCCTCTTCATGCTGGTGCTCGGCATCGCCTTCGCGGTGCCGGCGGGCGCCGTGGTCCTCGTGCTCGGCGCGCTGGCCGAGCCCGCGGCGCGCGAGCTGCTCCTGTCGGGCGGTCTCGCCTTCCTCGACGCCCTGTTCACGGAGGCAAGCCAGGGCGGCGCGCCGGAACTCCTGGCGGGCTCCGTGGCCTATGGCGTGTGGGCCCTGACCATGACGATCGTCGTCGCGCCGCCCGCCTTCACGGCGCTCATCGGCGAGGTGGTCGGCACGCGCTCCTTCATCTGGTACGGGGGCGCCTGCGGCCTCACCACGGCGCTCCTGCCCTGGCTCATGCGCTCGCGCGGCACCCTCGCGGGCCTCGCCGGCGCCGAGGGCCGGCTGACCGCGCTCCTCTTCCTCTCGGGCGCTGTCGCGGGGCTCGTCTACTGGCTCATCGCCGGCCGCAGCGCCGGCCCCGCCCCACCCCCCTCTCCCGAAGGGGAGAGGGGCCGGGGGTGAGGGTGAACGCCGGGAAGGTCGCAGCACGGATCCGTGCTCCCACCGTCATCGCCGGGCTTGACCCGGGGACCCAGGCCCACGCGTCGACTGGATGGCCGGGTCAAGCCCGGCCATGACAAGCGGGGGCGCTCACCGTCCCTGCGTCGTCAGGATCTTGAGCGCGAAGACGCCGAACAGGCCCGCGAACGCGTAGTCGATGGTGCGCATGACCCGGGGGCGGGAGCGCAGGAGCGCGATCACCCGCTCGGCGCCGAGGATCAGGAGGGCGCAGAAGGGGGTCGTGAAGGCGACGAAATAGATCCCGAGGAAGAGGAGCTTGCCCGCCGCGTCGGGGTCTCCCGCCTGGATGAATTGCGGCAGGAAGGTCACGAAGAACAGCACCACCTTCGGGTTGGTGAGGTTCACCCCGCAGCCGAGCCAGAACGTGCCCCAGAACGAGACCTCGCCCCCGCGCTCCGCGCGCAGGTTGAGGGCCGAGCCGCGCCGGATCGCGTCGACCGCGAGCCACAGGAGATAGAGCGCGCCCACCACCTTCAGCGCCGTGAAGGCCGCAGCTGACGCGGCGAGGAGCGCCGAGAGGCCCAGCGCGGCAAGCAGCGTGTGGCCGCAGCAGCCCGCCATGGCGCCGAGCATCGAGGCCATCCCGGCCCGGCGCCCGCCCGCCATGGTCTTGGCGAGGAACAGGCTCATGTCCGGCCCCGGCGTGATGAACAGGACGAAGCTCGCGAGCGAGAAGGCGAGGAGGACGGAGGCGTCGGGGAGGAAGGTCATCGTCGGCACGAGTCCCATGGCGGGCCCCCTGTTTGCGCCCTCCCGGGCGATCTGTCACCCGGGTCCCGGGGCATGGCGGGCCCGCGCGCCCTTTCCTTCGGCGTCGTCCGGACGTAACGGTGCGTTAACGATGATCGCAGATGAATTCATGGGCCAACCACGCTTGCCGGTGGCCGAAGGGTGACGCGTGCACAGGGCTGATCGCGGGCAGATCCATCGACTGGGCTTGCGGGAAGCGGCCTGGTCGATGCGCGCGCTCGCGGCCCGGGCGCTCGGCCGCACGCCCATGTGGAACCGTACGCCTGCGCGCCTCCTCATTGCGCCCCCGGACCTGCGCACCGCCGACCCCACCGTCGCCGACGACATCTATGCAGGCTACTTCGTGTTCGCCGGCCGCGCGCTCGCCACGGGCGGGCGCACGCCTTTCGATTTCGAGCCGCCCTCCGAGGACTGGGGCGAGGCCCTGTGCGGCTTCGGCTGGCTGCGCCACCTGCGGGCCACCGACACGGCGCTGTCGCGGGCCAACGGCCGCGCCCTCGTCGACGACTTCATCAGCCGGCCGCGCACGGCGCTCGCCCGGCGCGTGGCGGTCACGACGCGCCGGGTGGTCACCTTCCTGAGCCAGTCGCCCCTGGTGCTCGACGGCGCCGACCACGCCTTCTACGAGCGCTTCATGCGGGCGCTCGGGCGCGACGTCGGGCTCCTCGACCGAGCCTCGACGGAGAGCCGGGTGCCCCTGGAACGCCTGATCGCGGCGATCGGGCTCGCCTATGCGGGCCTCTCCTTCGACGACGCCGAGCCGCTCCTGCGGCGCGCCACCCGCCGCCTCGTGCGCGAGATCGAGCGCCAGATCCTCGCCGACGGGGGGCATGCGAGCCGCAGCCCCAAGGTTCTCGTCGACCTCCTCCTTGACCTCCTGCCGCTGCGCCAGACCTACGTGACCCGCGGCCTCGACCCCCCGGACGCGCTCCTGCGGGCCATCGACCGCATGCTGCCGATGCTGCGCATGCTGCGCCACGCGGACGGGGCGCTCGCCCTCGTCAACGGCATGGGCGTCACGGCGGCCGACCACATCGCCACCCTGCTGATCTACGACGAGCAGCGCGCCAACCCCATGCGCCACGCCCCCTTCTCGGGCTACGAGCGCCTGCAGGGCGGCGCGACCCTCGTGATCGCCGATGTCGGCGGGGCGCCGCCGCCCGACCAGTCGGCCCTGGCCCATGCGGGTCCGCTCGCCTTCGAGCTCTCCAGCGGCACGCAGCGCATCGTCGTCAATTGCGGCGCGCCCAACGGCAACCGGCCGGACCTGCGCCAGGCCGCCCGCGCCACGGCGGCCCACTCGACGGCGACCGTCGGCACCCTGTCCTGCGCGGATTTCCTCGCTCCCGTCGGATGGGGCCCGGGCCGCTGGCTCGCCGCGGCGCTCCGGCGGCGGCTCGGCCCCATGATGCTGTGGGGGCCTGCCGTGACGGCCGAGCGCCGCGAGGGCGACGACGGCCCGGAGGTCCGCGCCTCCCACGACGGCTACCGCCGCGCGGCGGGGATCGTCCACAACCGCCGCCTGAAGCTCGCGGCCGGCGGCACGCGCCTGGAGGGCGAGGACGAGTTCGTGCGCGATCCCGGCGCGGCCGGGCCCGACGACATTGCCGTCCGCTTCCACATCCATCCCTTCGTGCGCCCGAGCCTCGCCGAGGACGGCCGCGCGGTCCTGCTCGCCTTGCCCGGCCGCGAGACCTGGCGGTTCGAGGCGCAGGGCGTCGCGCCCGCCATCGAGGAAAGCGTCTTCTTCGCCATGACCGACGGGGGACGGCGCTGCGAGCAGATCGTGCTGCGCCTCAAGGCGGGGGAGCGCACGACCGTCGCTTGGCGCTTCGAGCGGCTCGCGGCCTAATCCACCGTCAGCACGATCTTGCCCACATGGGCGCTCGATTCCATCCGGGCATGCGCCGCGGCGGCCTCGGCGAGCGGGAAGGTGGAGTCCATCACCGGGCGGCAGCGGCCCGCGGCGAGGAGCGGCCAGACGCGCTCCTCCAGCGCCCGCGCGATGAGCGCCTTCTCGGGCACCGAGCGGGGGCGCAGGGTCGAGCCCGTGTGGGTGAGGCGCTTGACCATGAGCTTGCGCATGTCGAGCTCCACCTTGGGGCTCTTGAGGAAGGCGATCTGCACGATCCGGCCCTCGACCGCCGCGGCCTCGTGGTTGCGGGCGATGTAGTCGCCGCCCACCATGTCGAGGATGAGGTCGGCCCCGCGTCCGCCCGTGGCCTCCTTCACCGCCTCGACGAAATCCTGCGCGGCATAGTTGACGGCGACGTCCGCCCCGAGCCCCCGGCAGGCCTCGCACTTCGCATCCGAGCCCGCCGTCGCGATCACCCGCGCCCCGAAGGCCTTGGCGAGCTGGATCGCCGTGGTGCCGATGCCCGACGTGCCGCCATGGACGAGGAACCACTCGCCCGACGCGAGGCGCCCGCGCTCGAACACGTTGGTCCAGACGGTGAAGTAGGTCTCCGGGATCGCGCCGGCCTCGACGAGGGGGATGCCCGCCGGCACCGGCAGAGCGTTGCTCTCGTGGGCCACCGCGTATTCGGCATAGCCGCCGCCGGGCACGAGGGCCATGACGGGGGTGCCGACGGGAAAGCGCGACGCGCCCTCGCCGGACGCAACCACCTCGCCCGCGATCTCGAGGCCTAGGATGTCGGGCGCGCCGGGCGGCGGCGGGTAGCCTCCGAGGCGCTGGAGCACGTCCGGGCGATTCACCCCGGCGGCGCGCACCCGCACCAGGATCTCGCCAGCTCCCGGCCGGGGCACGGGCCGGGCCTGGACCTCCAGGACGTCGGGCTTGCCGGGCGCGCGCGCCACCACGGCGCGCATCTCGTGGGGGAGGTCTTGCATGGGGGCCTCGCTGCTGGGGCACCCTGGATCGCACGGCGCCGCGAGGCGGGGCAAGGCCGCACGAGGGAGGCCCGCCGTGACGGCGGGCCCCGATCGCTCGCGCGAGGGCGCGTCAGCAGCGGACCATCACGGGCTCGCCCGCCCGGTTGACGCGGATGTTGCCCGCGCGGTCGGTGGCGTAGCACATGCCGGGCTGGCCCGCGACGGTGGTGGCGACGCCCGAGACCGCGCCAGTGGCGGCGCCCGCCGTGGCGCCGACCGTGCCGCCCACGAGGGCGCCGACGGGGCCCGCGACCGCGGCGCCCGTGACCGCGCCGGCCGTGCCGCCCGCGACGGAGCCGGTGGTGACCTGGTTGCAGGCCGCGGTGCCGAGGCACGCGAGGGCGATGAGAACGAACTTGCGCATGGGATGCACTCCTCGACTGGGCCGCCGAGACCCCCGGCGGCGCTCCTCCCGGTCCTCGACCGGTCAAGCATGCAACGCCTTGGCCGCGCTCGGGTTCGTTCGCCCGCGCGCGCAAAAAAAAGCCGCCCGAAGGCGGCCGCGAAGTGATTAAACAGGGAGGCGTCAAACAGAGTGACAGGAGCCACTCGACATCCAGAAGACTGGACGAGGTCGTTTGTAATCTGGAAGCCCTAATGAATGGTTAACGCCGCCCCGAAATGGGACGGCGCAGGAACCGGGTGGCGCGTCCGGCGGCGGCCTGGTCTATGCCGGCATCCCCTTCAAGAGGAGCCGCCCCATGCCCCAGCCGAATCCCGCCATCGACGCCGTCATGGGACCGCGGGACTGGGCGCTCGTGGCCGTGCTCTCGGTCTTGTGGGGCGGATCGTTCCTGTTCGTGGGCGTGGCGGTGCGTGAGATCCCGCCGGTGCTCCTCGTGACCGCCCGGGTGATGATCGCGGCGCTGGCCCTGCACGGGGTGCTGCGCCTCACGGGCACGCCGTTCCCGCATCACCGGGCGGCCTGGGCCGCGTTCCTCGGCATGGGGCTTCTCAACAACGCGATCCCCTTCACCCTCATCGCCTGGGGGCAGGCCCACATCGCCTCGGGCCTCGCCGCGATCCTGAACGCCACGACGCCGCTTTTCACCGTGATCGTCGCCCATTGGCTGACCCAGGACGAGCGAATGCGCGGCAGCCGGCTCGCGGGTGTCGCGGTGGGCTTCTGCGGCGTCGCGGTCATGGTGGGGGCGGACGCCCTGCGGGATCTCGGCGTCGATGTCGCGGCGCAGCTCGCGGTGCTCGCCGCCGCCCTGTCCTATGCCTTCGCGGGGGTGTTCGGGCGCCGCTTCCGGCGCCTCGGTATCCCCCCGCTCGCCACCGCGGCGGGGCAGGTGAGCGCGTCGAGCCTCATGCTGGCGCCCGTGGCGCTTCTCGTGGCGCCGCCCTGGACCCTGCCCATGCCCGGCGCGGGCGCGCTGCTGGCCCTCGTCTCCCTGGCGCTCCTGTCGACGGCGCTCGCCTATATCCTGTTCTTCCGGGTGCTCGCGAGCGCGGGCGCCACCAACGCGGCCATCGTGACCTTCCTCATCCCCGTGAGCGCGATCCTGCTCGGAGCCGTGGTGCTCGGCGAGCGCCTGGAGCCGCGGCATCTCGCCGGCATGGCGCTGATCGGCCTCGGCCTCGCGGTCATCGACGGCCGCCCCGGCGCGCGGCTCTCCGCCGCCTTGCGGCCCCGCGCTTGAGCCGCGATCCCCGCGAAAAGGATACCGGGCTTGCCCTCAGGGTCTGTCCGGATGCCAAAACGATCATCTAACCAACACCTTCGATGGTATGGTCCGCCCATAGGCGGCAAGCGTATCAGGGATTATCTTGAAGGACGTCGGCGCGGTGCGCCGTGCTCCGCGTTTGCGA
>NZ_VUOA01000064.1 GCF_008386575.1 Salinarimonas soli | reverse complement strand
ACCGCGACAACGGGGGCTGACAGCGCGGTCATATGGGCCGAAGTCGAGACCGACATCGCACCCGCCTGAGAGACCTGCCAGGTCGTGAGCCCTGAGGAGCCCGGGTCGGCCCAGATGAGCTCAGCCCGGTGATCGCCGTTCAGGTCCAACACGGCTGCAAGGGTACCGCTGGAATTCGCCTGCAGATATTGCCCAGCTTGGAACTGTCCGTCGCTCATGATCCACGTAGCCACGGCGCCATCGCTGGTCCGCCTAAGCAGGATGTCGTCGACGCCGTCTCCTGTGACGTCGCCCGTTCCGATGACCGCCCATCCAGGGGCCGCGGAGTG
>NZ_VUOA01000063.1 GCF_008386575.1 Salinarimonas soli | reverse complement strand
CAAGGAGATGGGCGCCCCCAACCTCACCGACGGCATCTGGCTCTACGGCTCGGAGAAGGCCGCGGTCGTCGAGACCCTCACCAACGGCCGCGGCGGCGTCATGCCCGCCTGGACCGGCCGCCTCGACGAGGCGACCATCAAGGCGCTGACGGTCTACGTGCACACGCTGGGGGGCGGGACGAAGTAGGGGCTCTCCCCTCTCCCCGATGGGAGAGGGGCCGGGGG
>NZ_VUOA01000062.1 GCF_008386575.1 Salinarimonas soli | reverse complement strand
TCCTTCCTCTTGGTGTAGATGTGGGGCCCCCGGGGCTTGTAGGGAGCATAGGCTGGAGGGGGGAGGAACCCCCCCCTCCCCGGGGGGGGAGAAGGGGCGGGGGTGAGGGTGGCCAGAGGGGGAGGTTCTCTCGACGCCGCCGCTCGTCATGCATGAGCCCAACCCTGCCGTTCGGTCATCGATGGGAGCAGAATGACCAAGTCCATCTCTTAATTGGCCGGGCAGGTGGCGCGAACCCCGCAGCGTGCCACCCTCACCCCCGGCCCCTCTCCCATCCGGGAGAGGGGAGGGAGGCGCGCCCATGACCCCCCGCGACCTCCTCCCCATCGCGATCGTCGTCGGCCTTCTCGCCCTCGTGCCCCTCGCGGTCAGCGCCAACACGGTGCTGAACTTCCTCGTCTTCACCCTCGTCATCGCGCTCGCCGCGCAGGGCTGGAACCTGCTCGCGGGCTATGGCGGCCAGTTCTCGTTCGGGCACGCGGCGTTCTTCGGCACGGGCGCCTACGCGACCGCGCTCCTCCAGGCGGGCTTCGGCCTCAACCCCTATCTGGGCCTCGTGGCCGGGGTCGCGGCGGGGGCTGTCGTCGGGTTCGGCATCGGGTTCTTGAGCTTCCGCTCGGGGCTGCGGGGCTCCTATTTTGCCCTCGTGACGCTTGCCTTCGCCGAGGTGCTGCGCATCCTCGCCAACGCCTCCGCCTTCACCGGGGGCGCGGCGGGCAAGCTCATCCGCCTCGATGTCCGCCCGGAGAACTTCCAGTTCGAGAGCCGGGCCGTGTTCTACTGGATCGCGCTCGCCCTCGTGGCGGGGGTGCTGGTGCTCACCCGCGCCATCGAGCGCTCGCGCTTCGGCGCCCATCTCGTGGCGGTGCGCGAGAACGAGGCGGCGGCACGCGCGCTCGGCGTCGACGTCCTGCGGGTGAAGCTCGCCACCATGACCCTGTCGGCGGCCGTGACCGCGGCGGCGGGCTGCTTCTACGCGCAATATTTCCTCTATATCGACGCCAACATCGCCTACGGGGCCTGGATCTCGGTCGAGGCGCTGCTCGCCCCCATCATCGGCGGCCTCGGCACGATGTTCGGGCCCCTCGTGGGGGCGGTGGCGCTGCACGGCCTGTCGGAGCTCACCAAGGGCTATACGGGCGGCCTGCCGGGGATCGACCTCGTGATCTTCGGCGTGCTGCTCATCGTCATGGTGGCCTTCGCGCCCGACGGCGCCATGGGCCTCTTGCGCCGCCTGCGCGGCCGCTTGCGCCGTCCCGCGGCCGCGCCCCGCTCCGCCCCGGAGGCCTTGCCATGAGCCTGCTGCAGGTGGAGGGCGCGACGAAGCGCTTCGGCGGCCTCGTCGCCGTCGACGGGGCGAGCCTCGACGTGGCGGAGGGCTCGATCACGGGGCTCATCGGCCCCAACGGCGCGGGCAAGACCACGTTGTTCACCCTCATCGCGGGCTTCGAGCGCCTCACCGCCGGGCGGGTCACCTTCCAGGGCGCCGACGTCACGGCGCACGAGGCGCATGTGCGGGCCCGCGCCGGCATCGCCCGCACCTTCCAGATCGTGCAGCCCTTCGCCTCGCTCACCGTCTGCGAGAACGTGGCGGTGGGCGCCTATCTGCGCCACCGCTCCCGCGCCGACGCCATGGCCCATGCCGAGCGCGTCGCCCGGCAGGTGGGATTGGGGCCCATGCTCGACCAGCCGGCAGGGAGCCTCACGGTGGCGGGCCGCAAGCGCCTGGAGCTCGCCCGGGCGCTCGCCACCGACCCGCGGCTCCTCCTCCTCGACGAGGTGCTGGCGGGCCTCAACCCCTCCGAGATTCGCGACATGATCCCCGTCATCCGTGCCATCCGCGACGGGGGCGTCACGATCCTCATCGTCGAGCACGTCATGCAGGCGGTGATGAGCCTGTGCGAGCGCATCTTCGTCCTCGCGCAGGGCCGCGTCATCGCCACCGGCACCCCCGCCGAGATCGCCCGCGACCCGGCCGTCGTCGAGGCCTATCTCGGGCACGGCGCCGCGGCGCGCCTGCAGGCCCGGAGCGCCGGGCATGCTTGAGGTCAGGGATCTCGTCGCGGGCTATGGCGGGGTGCCGATCCTGCGCGGCGTGTCGCTGGAGGTGGGCGCCCGCGAGGTCGTGGCGGTGCTCGGCGCCAACGGGGTCGGCAAGACCACCCTCAACAAGGCGCTGTCGGGCCTCGTGCGGCCGATGAGCGGCGAGATCCGCTTCGAGGGCCGGCGCATCGACGGGGCGTCCGCCGCCTCGATCGTGGCGGCGGGCCTCATCCACGTGCCCGAGGGCCGCAAGATCTTCCCCAATTTGAGCGTGCGCGAGAACCTGGAGCTCGGCAGCTACCGCCGCGCCAAGCCGAACCGCGCCGCCAACCTGGACCGGGTCTTCGCCACCTTCCCCCGCCTCAAGGAACGCGAGCGCCAGTTCGCCGGCACCCTGTCGGGCGGCGAGCAGCAGATGCTCGCCATCGGTCGGGGCCTGATGGGCGAGCCCCGCCTCGTCATCCTCGACGAGCCGAGCCTCGGCCTTTCGCCGCTCCTCGTGGAGGAGCTCTTCACCCTCATCCGCCGCATCGCCGCCGACGGCCCCGCCGTCATGCTCGTGGAGCAGAACGTCGTCCAGTCCCTGGAGCTCGCGGGCCGCGCCTACGTGATCGAGAACGGCCACGTGGTGATGGAGGGCCCAGCCGAGCGCCTGAAGGGCGATGCGGCGCTGGAGAAGGCGTATCTGGGGCTATGACCGGAGACACGCGACCGATCCCCCCTCTCCCATTGGGAGAGGGGCCGGGGCTGAGGGGGTACGACGCCGATCCAGCGATCTCCCACCCCAAGCCTCCAACCCTCCCCTTCATACGGGGGCGGCCCGCGGGGTCGTCCCAAGGCACGCTCCGGGAGCCGTCACCCGACCCCAACCGGGCGTCTCCCCGGCGTTCCCATCCCTGGATCTCGTCCTTCGCGACGCGCCATCTTGGCGCTCCTGGAGGTGAGGGTTCGGGCTGGGATCGGCGGGGCGGGAGATCGCTGGTCTGCCGTCGTACCCCCTCACCCCNNGGAGAGGGGAGTTTCGCTCTCCTGAGGCCCCCATGTCGCTTCGCGAACGCCTGACCCGTCCCGGCATCCTCGTCGCGCCCGGCTGCTACGACGCGCTCACCGCCTCCCTGGTGGAGGAGGCGGGGTTCGAGGCGGCCTATGTGTCGGGGGCGGGGATCGCCTATACCCGGCTCGGCCGGCCCGACATCGGCCTCGTCTCCATGGCGGAGGTGGCCGACACCGTGTCGCTGATCCGCGACCGGGTGGGCGTCCATCTCGTGGTCGACGCCGACACGGGCTACGGCAACGCGCTCAACGTCCAGCGCACCATGCGGATGTTCGAGCGCGCGGGGGCGAGCGCGATCCAGCTCGAGGACCAGACCTATCCGAAGCGCTGCGGGCACCTCGCCGACAAGGGCGTGATCCCTGCCGCCGAGATGACGGGCAAGATCAAGGCAGCCCTCGACGCGCGCACCCGCGACACCCTCGTCATCGCCCGCACCGACGCCGCCGCCGTGGAAGGGTTCGAGCGCGCCATCGAGCGCGCGCGCCTCTATGCCGAGGCCGGCGCCGACCTCCTCTTCGTGGAGGCCCCGAAGACCCGCGACGAGCTGAAAACCGTGGCGGACGCCCTCCAGGGCACCGTGCCGCTCATGGCCAACATGGTGGAGGGCGGGCGCACCCCGCTCACCGGCGCGTCGGAGCTGGACACGCTTGGCTTCTCCCTCGTGATCTTCCCCGGCGCCATCGTGCGCGTCGTGGCCCGCGCCGCGCAGGACTTCTACCGCACCCTGCATGTGCACGGCACCTCCGCCCCCTTCGCCAGCCGGATGTTCGATTTCGACGCCCTCAACGCCGTGATCGGGACCCCCGAGATGCTGGCCCTCGGCCGGGCCTACGAGCCCGACGGCGAGCCCTGAATGCCAGTCGTCGCGATCGACGATCCGGACGACCCGCGCCTTGCCCCCTACCGGGCGGTGCGCGAGCGCGACCTCGTCGGCCGCCAGGGCCTGTTCATGGCCGAGGGCGAGGTGGTGCTGCGCCTGCTGGTCCGGCGCGGGCGCTTCCCCCTGCAATCGCTGCTCGTGAGCGAGCGCCGCCTGGAGGCCTTAGGCGACCTCGTGGCGGACCTGCCCGCCGACTGTCCCGTCTATGCGGTCTCGCAGGCCGTGATGGACGGCGTCGCGGGCTTCTCCATCCACCGGGGCGTGCTCGGCGTCGGGGTGCGGGGCGAGGAGCCCTCCCTCGACGCGCTTTTGGAGGGCCTGCCCCCGCGCGCCCTCGTGGCGGGGCTGGTGGGCATCGCGAACCACGACAATGTCGGCGGCATCTTCCGTAACGCCGCCGCCTTCGGGGCCGACGCGGTGCTCGTCGATCCCGCCACCTGCGATCCGCTCTACCGCAAGGCGATCCGCGTCTCCGTCGGCGCCGCCCTCGTGACGCCCTTCGCCCGCGCCGCCTCCCCCGACGCGCTGCTGGAAGGCCTCGCCCGCCACGGCTTCACGATCCTGGCGCTCAGCCCCGGGGGACGGCGGAGCCTCTCCGAGGTGCGCCGCACGGCGCGGATGGGGGTGCTGCTCGGCACCGAGGGGCCGGGCCTGCCCGACGCCATCCTGGGCCGCGTCGAGACCGTGCGCATCCCCATGACGGGCGATTTCGACAGCCTCAACGTCGCCACCACGAGCGGCATCGTGCTGCATCATCTGGCGATGCAGGCCTGACCGGAGCGGGTCGCCGATCCCACGCTCCACCCTCGTCCCCGCCTTCGCGGGGGCAGGCTCTGAGAGGCTGGTCCATTGGGGGGCCTCCCTCCCCCTCGTCCTGAGGCGCCCCGCAACGCGGGGCCTCGAAGGGCGGTCCAGGGATCTCCCTCCGGCTGTGGCGAGGTGGTGCGTGCTTCGAGACGCGCTCGACGAGCGCTCCTCAGCATGAGGGGGTAGGGAGACCACTGGTGTCAGGTGGTACCCCCTCACCCCCGGCCCCTCTCCCCCTGGGAGAGGGGGGCGCCCCGGACGCCATCGGGCAAGCCCCGACCGGAACGCCGGCCCTAGGGCCACGTTTAAAACCCGTGATGCCCCCGTCCGCCCGCCTCCTGGCCGCTCTGGCCGGCGCCGTCCTGGCCGCGACGCCGCTTGCGGCGGCGCCTCGACCCGTGGAGCATCCCGCGCCCCCCGCCCGCCCCGCCGACCTGCCGGGAGCCGCCGGGGACACCCCCGAGCCCCGGGCCGAGGCCTATGGCCCGCCGTTGCCGCCGGGCTTCGCGTCACCCGCACCCAAGGCCGCCGCGGATCCGTCCGGGCCCTGCCTCGACCGGCTCAAGGCGCTCGGCGTCGTCTTCGAGACCCGGCCGGCCATCGCGGCCGGGGCCTGCGGCACGGGGGAGGCCGAGCCCCTGCGGGTCACGGCGCTCTCGTCCTCCCTGTCGCTCTCCGCCCCCTCCACCATGGTCTGCCCCATGGCCGAGGCCCTGGCGCGCTGGGCGGCAGAGGCCGTGGCGCCAGCCGCCCGGGAGCATCTCGACGCCGCGCCGAAGCGCCTCGCCATCGGCACGTCCTACGAATGCCGCGGCCAGAACCGCCAGAGCGGGGCGAAGCTCAGCGAGCACGCCTTCGCCAACGCCGTCGACGTGATGGCCTTCGAGTTCGAGGGCAAGCCCGCCCTGACCGTGACCTTCCACCCGGACGGCAGCCCGAACCGCCGCTTCCAGGACGCCGTGCGCTCCCGCGCCTGCGACTACTTCGCAACCGTTCTCGGCCCGGGCTCCGACGCCTCCCACGCCGACCACCTCCACCTCGACCTGCGCGCCAGGAAGCGGGGCTTCAAGCTCTGCCAATAGGCCTCGCATTGCCGGGGCGGGGGCTTCGTGGTTCGATGCTGCCCGGCCGGGCACCCCGGCGGTGAGCGGGGAACGCGGCATGACGGTGTCGAGCGAGGACGAGCTGGCGGGGCTCAAGGCGATCGGGCGCATCGTCGCCGACGCGCTGGAGGCCATGGGCCGGGCCATCGAGCCCGGCGTGACCACCCTGGAGCTCGACCGCCTCGGGCGGGGCTTCCTGGAGGCCGCCGGCGCCAGGCCCGCGCCCGAGATGCTCTACGCCTTTCCCGGCGCCACCTGCATCAGCGTCAACGAGGAGATCGCGCACGGCATCCCGGGCGCCCGCCGGATCGCGCCGGGCGACCTCGTCAACATCGACGTCTCGGCCGAGAAGGGGGGCTATTTCGCCGATACCGGCGCCTCCTTCGCCGTGCCGCCCGTGACGCGCGCCGTCGAGCGGCTGTGCCGCGACGGGCGCCGGGCGATGTGGACGGGGCTTCGCCAGGTGGGGGCCGGCAAGCCGATCGCCGGCATCGGCCGGGCGGTCGGCGCCTTCGCGCGCAAGAACGGCTACACGCTCGTGCGCAACCTCGCGAGCCACGGGGTCGGCCTCTCGCTGCACGAGGAGCCCACCGAGATCGCGACCTGGCCCGACGCCGCCGAGCGCCGGATCATGACGGAGGGCCTGGTCTTCACCGTCGAGCCCTTCCTGTCGCTCGGCGCGGATTTCGCCGAGAGCGGCGACGACCCCTGGACCCTCTACAGCGAGCCCCGGGCGCTCACAGTGCAGTACGAGCACACGGTCGTCGCGACCCGCAACGGCCCCCTCGTCCTCACCATGCCGGGGCATTAGGGGCGCTGCCCTCCCCACGCCCCTCATGCTGAGGAGCCCGCGCAGCGGGCGTCTCGAAGCACGCAGGACGCTTGCCACAGCCGTCCGGAGATCCCTGGATCGCCCTTCGAGGCCCGCCTGCGGCGGGCGCCTCAGGACGAGGTTGGCGAGTAGACCAACCCCTCAGGCGTGCGCCGCCCGCAGGGCCTCGTCGAGGTCGGTGAAGAGGTCGTCCGGATCCTCGATGCCCGCCGAGAGGCGCAGGAGATCCGGCGGGCAGGGCGTGCCGGCGCCCTCGATGGAGGCGCGGTGCTCGATGAGGCTCTCCACCCCGCCAAGCGAGGTCGCGCGCTTCCACAGGCCCACCCGGGCGGCCGCCGCGATCGCCGCCGCCTCGCCTCCGGAGACCTGGATCGAGAGCATGTAGCCGAAGCCGCCCTCCATCTGGCGCGCCGCGACGTCGTGGCCCGGATGCTGCGGCAGCCCCGGATAGAGCACCCGCGCCACATGCGCATGCCCCGACAGGCGCTCGGCGAGCGCCTGCGCCGTGCGGGCCTGGGCCGCGGCGCGCAGCGGCAGGGTGCGCAGGCCCCGCAGGAGCAGGAAGGCCTCGAACGGGCCGAGGATCGCCCCGCCCGCCTTGCGGATCGACACGATCCGGGCCCAGAATTCGTCCTGGACGCGGCCGGCGAGGGCGCCTGCCACCACGTCCGTGTGGCCGTTGAGGATCTTCGTCGCCGCGTGCATCACCACGTCGGCGCCGAGCGACAGGGGACGGGTGTGGATCGGCGAGGCGCAGGTGGAGTCCACCGCGAGCCGCGCGCCTGCCGCATGCGCGATCTCGGCGGCGGCCGCGATGTCGGTGATCGTCCAGAGCGGGTTCGAGGGCGTCTCCAGCCAGACGAGCTTCGTGCGCCCCGGCCGCACGGCGGCCCGAAGCGCGTCGAGGTCGTCCGTCTCGACGAAATCCACCTCCAGGCCCCAGCGGGTCGCCTCCGTCATGAGCCAGCTGCGCAGGGCCCAGTACATGACCCTGGGCGCCACGACGTGGTCGCCCGGCGAGAGCGCCATGAACACGGCGGTGGCGGCGGCCATGCCGGAGCCGAAGAGCAGCGCCGAGGGCGCCTCCTCCAGCATGGCGATGACCGCCTCGGCCTCGCGCACGGTCGCGTTGTCGGGGCGGCCATAGACGTAGCCCGAGGAATAGGCGTTGTCGGGGTCGCGCAGATAGGTGGTGGAGACGTGGATCGGCGGCACCACCGCGCGGGTGGCCGGATCGGTCGTTCCCATGGCCTGCGCGGCGAGCGTCCGCTTCGTCCAACGGGCGGGGGGCGTCGACATCTGAACTCTCCGAACTATCTGTGAGGCGTGTTCAATCAGAGACCAGGCCGGCGGGAAAGCCCATGACCCATGTCAGCACACCTGCCATGCGCAAAATAAAGCCCTCGGTGCCCCGCCGCGTGGCGCTCGCCGTCGGGCCGGTGATCCTCGCCTCGCTGCTCGGCGGCCTCGTGACGCGCGCGAACCTCGCGGGCTGGTACGCGGCCCTCGTCCGCCCGTCCTTCAACCCGCCCAACTGGGTCTTCGGCCCCGTCTGGACCGTGCTCTTCGCCATGATCGCGATCGCGGCCTACCGGATCCTCTCGGTGCCGCCGGGCACGCCGGGCCGGGCGGGGGCGCTGCGCGCCTACGCGCTCCAGCTCGGGCTCAACACCGCCTGGTCCTTCGCCTTCTTCGGGCTCAACAGCCCCGCGGCGGGGTTCGTCGTCATCCTGCCGCTGCTCGCCTCGATCCTGCTCACCATCCGCCTGTTCCGCCCCCTCGACGCCCCCGCGGCGTGGCTCCTCGTGCCCTACGCCGCCTGGGTCGGCTACGCGACGGTGCTCAACGGGGCGCTCTGGTGGCTGAACCGGTGACGGGCTGAGGCGGACGGACGAGCGCTCCAAACCTCCTAATGCCCCGGCAGCCCAAAGGGCCGTCTCGAAGCACGCATGAGCCGACCACAGCTACCGGAGGCCCTTGTTCCGGGGTGACTCCGCCCTCCCATGGGGAGAGGGGCCGGGGGTGAGGCGTTACCACGCCGACCCAGCGGTCTCCCCTCATGCTGAGGAGGCCTACGAAGCAGGTCGTCTCGAAGCACGCACCACACTTCCGCAGCCGTCCGGAGATCCCTGGAGCGCCCTTCGAGGCTCGCTCCGCTCGCACCTCAGGACGAGGGTGAAGGGTGGGTCGAACTCATGGGCCAGCCTCTGAGGTACCCTGCGTCAGCCCGGCCTCGAAGGGTGTTCCAGGGATGTCAGGATGGCTGTGGCGAGGTGCTGCGTGCTTCGAGACGCCTGCTGGCGCACGCTCCTGAGCATGAGGGGGGACAGGCGTAAGCGCTTCCGGGCCAGCTTCTGAAATCGGCCCGCATCGCGAAAGCGATCCAGGCCGGAATTCCCGGTGCGATCGTCTCGGCCGACCCGGCGTCGAAAACCGTCGAGGTGACCGGCACCCATGACCGCAAGGCGGTGCGGGTTCTCATCGCCGGCGCGGGCTACACGCCGACCGACGCCGCCCACCCCTAATCCGGCGCGGGATGCGGGAGGGCAGGCTTGAACCCGGAACCCGGGGCCGCCCTCCCACGTTCAGAGCCCTCCCCGCCCCTGGACCGCCCTGGACATGGCCTTGCCCGACCACGCCGCCGACGCGGCAGCCCATACGCCCAGCCTCGAGCGCCGCGGGGCCTCCCTGGCATGAGCGCGCCCATGCGCTTTCTCGTCGCCGAGAGCGAGCCGCGGCAAGCGCGCGAGGCGCGCCGCGAGAGCGTCGGCCGCTCCTCGGGCGAAACCTATCTCAAGGTTCTGGAGGCCCTCGTCCCCGGCGCCCGCTGCACCCGCGTGAAGCCCGCCGACGCGGGCGCCGAGCTGCCGAGCGGAGAGGCGCTCGCGGGCTACGATGCCGTGTTCCTCACCGGATCGCCGCTGCACCTCTACCAAGAGACCCCCGAGACCCGGCGCGAGGTCGGCTTCATGCAGGCGGTCTTCGCCTCCGGCACCCCTTCGTTCGGGTCCTGCGCGGGGCTCCAGCTCGCGACGGTCGCGGCCGGCGGCCGGGTTCGCCCGGGCGCCCGGGGCCGGGAGGCGGGGTTCGCGCGCCGCATCACCCCCACCGATTCAGGGGCCGGCCACCCCCTCCTGCGCGGCCGGCCGTCGCCCTACGATGCGCCCGCCGTGCACACGGACGAGGTCGAGGCGCTGCCGCCCGGAGCCGTCCTGCTGGCCGCGAACCGGCTGACCAGGGTTCAGGCGGCGGAGATCCGGCACGGCGCCGGCCTGTTCTGGGGCGTGCAGTACCACCCCGAGATCAGCCTCGCGGAGGTCGCCGGCGCCTTGCGCCGGCAGGCCGACGACCTGATCCAGGACGGTCTCGCCCGCTCCGGGGAGGACGTCGAGACCTATGCGGCTCAGGTCGAGGCCCTGCACCGCGAGCCCGACCGGCGCGACCTCGCCTGGCGCCTCGGCCTCGACGAGGAGGTGACGGACGTGCGGCGGCGCACCGCCGAGCTGCGCAATTTCATCGAGCACCTCGTGGGCCCGACGCGGTCGGAACGCGGGCGGGGGTGATCAGCCGCCGCGTCGCCTACCCCCGACCGATCACGGCCCAGAGCGGATCCCCGCCGCCGCCCCGGCGGATGAGGAGCCTCATCTCCACGCCCGTGAAGCCGGCGCGGTCGAGATAGAGCCCCACGAGCCGGGCCTGATCGTCGCCCGTGAGCGCCTGCCAGATGGCGACGGCCTTCGTCGGGAAGCAGCGGTTCGAGAAGGTGACCGCGAATGGCGCTCCCGCCGCGAGCACCCGCCGCACCTCCCGGAACACGTCCACGGGCGCCTGCAGATACTGCACGGAGACGCAGCAGCCGGCCGCATCCATGCTCCCGTCCGCGAGCGGCAGGGCGGGATCGGCGTTGAGATCCTGCACGAAGGAGCGCGTCAGCCGCGGATTGGCGGCAAGCTCGCTCGCGTTCAGGCCGTGGCCGACGACCTCGCGATAGGCGATCTCGGGGGGCAGATGGCTCACCCAGCTCGACATCAGGTCGAGCACCGCGCCGCCCGGCGGGAACAGGCCGCGATAGAGCGCCGTCACGGCCGCGATCGCCGCGTCGTCGATATGGGTGACGAAGCGCGGCTGCGCGTAGAAGCGCGTATCGGGCGACGGATCGACCTTGGCGAAGGCGTCGGGCGGGAGCTCGGGCAGGTCGGTGGCGATGGGGGGCTCCCAGGGCTGTCGTGCGGGTTGGGAGGAGAACGCCCGGGCCGCGCCCGAGAGCGGCCGAGCGTATCGTCGCAGGTCCCGCCGCGAGAGATCCGGCCTCTCCGGCAGGGAACGTTTCGGGCTCGACGGCGTTTGTACGAGCCGCCAAGATGGCGATCCGACCCGTGTTGCGTAGCCCTGCTCCCATGACGCTCCACAGCCAACGTTTCGGTGCCGCCGCCGGCACGAGCGCCCCCGCGGCCACGCGCTCCGGCCGCCGTCGCCGCGCCCAGACGGGCCGCCCGGCATGAGAACGATCGCGCACCCAGGCTTCCCGCACCATCGCCGCGCGCCGTTGCGCCCCTATGGCGCCAGGCAGGAGCGCGGCCACATCCGCGTCTCGTACGCGTTCGCCGAGAACGCCTTCGCGATCGGCGCCTGCTTCGTCTTCGGCAGCGGCGTGCTTCAGGCCTTAGGGACCCCCGGCGGTGAGATGGCCAGCCAGGCCGCCGGCACCCCGGCGTGGGTCCAGGGCGCCTTCCTGGCGATCTATGGCTGCGCCCTGGCGCTTCTCGCCGCGCGGGCGCGCCAGGCGGCGGACGCCATCGCGGCCGCTCCCCTCGTCCTGATCCTGGCGGTGTTCCCGCTTCTCTCCATAGGCTGGTCGGCAAGCTCCGACGAGACCCTGCGGCGGGGCGTGGCCCTGTTCGGGACGAGCGTGTTCGGCATCTATCTCGGCAGCCGCTTCACCATCGAGGCCCTCACCCGCATCCTCGCGGTGACCTATGCCCTCATCGGCTTCGCATCGCTCATCACGGCGGTGGCCGTGCCCTCGATCGGCACCCATACGGGCGCCGAATGGCCCGGAGCCTGGAAGGGCCTGCTGGGGCACAAGAACGGCCTGGGCGCCACGGCCGCCATCGGCACGATCCTCATCATCTACGGCCTGCCGAGCGTCCGCGGCCTGACCCGGCTCATGCTGCTGGCGGCGATCCCCGTGCTTCTGCTGCTCCTCGCGAAGGCGATGTCGACCACGGGCGTCCTCACCTTCGTCGCCATGCTGGCCATGCTCGCCTGGACCCGCATCGCCCAGATCGGGCCGTGGGTCGCGGGGCTCGCCGCCATGACCGGCCTCGTCTTCGTGATCCTGCTGCTCCTGCCCTACATCACGGGCGACGGCCTGGGCGAGCTGTGGGCCCAGTTCGGCAAGAGCGGCGACATCTCGGGCCGCCTTCCGATCTGGGCGCTCTCCTGGGAGAGCGTCAACCAAGCCCCCTGGCTCGGCTACGGCTACGAGGCGTTCTGGATCCCGACCACGAACGCCGTGAAGCGGATCCACCAGGTCCTGTTCTTCCTGCCCTTCTACTCGCATAACGGGCTCTTGGAGACACTGCTCAACGGCGGCATCGTGCTCGTGGTGCTCGTGAGCCTCGTGTTCCTGAGCATCCTGGTGCGAGGCCTGATCCTGCTGTTCCACGACCGATCCAGCTTCCCGTGCTCGTTCCCGGTCGTGTTCACCCTGTTCTTCGCGCTAAGCAACATCACGGAATCGAGCATCCTGGCCCGCAACAGCCTGAACTGGATCCTGTTCTGCGCCCTGGCCGTGATCGTGGGCAAGCGCATCCGTCTGCGGGTCCGCACCAGCCATGAGGAGCCCGCTCCGGCGCCCCGCTACCCTCGCCCGATGCCCCGGCGGGCCTGAGCCAGAGGGCCCCCGCCGCTGGCCGTTCCCGGCCGCGGCAGCGGGGGTTTAAGCGTCACGTCCCGACCGGGAGGGTGGCGGCCATCGCGGCGGCGGCGCGAAACGCCATCTGCCCCGCCCCGAGACCGAAGCCCCAGGCCTGGCCCAAGCCCCCGAACCAGCCGCTGCGGGCCGCGGCGGCGAGGAATCCGCCCGCCTTGCGCCCACGATAGCGCACCTGCCAGGGCTTGCGCGGACCGGTATAGTGCAGGATGGTCGGGGCAGACAGGAGCGCCCGCTGCTGGCGCCGCCGCTCGCGCGGGCTCCAGCGCCTGTGGCCGAAATCGGCGACGGTGTGGAGCTGGACGTTGTAGCTCGGGTCGAGCGCCCCCCAGTCCCCCGCGATCGCGGCGTTGAGGGCGTCCTGGTCGCCGAAGCTGATCTTGTCCGGATGCCGCCCGAGCACCTCCAGGGTGCGCTCGACGATGGACAGCTCCCGCCAGAGCGGAACGTCGATGAGCATGACGCCCGAGTTGAAGTAGGGCGCGGCCCCGTCGAGCCCGAGGGCCGAGACGAGGCCCGGAATCGCGGCGTCCAGGGTGGGGTCGCTGAAATTCTCCACCGCCATCACCGGATGGCCGTTCATGCCGAGGCTCCAGAGCGGCGACAGGTCCCGGGAGACCACCACGTCGCCGTCGATGTAGAGGACCCGCTCGAACTCGGCCGGCAGGAGGCTCGGGATGAGCAGGCGCAGATACATGGCCGGGCTGTGCCAGTGCGAGGTGGGCAGCCCCGAGAAGCTGCTCTGGTCGGCCCGGAGCCACCCCACCTCGACGTGGGGATGGGCGCCCCGCAGCGCCGCCGTGGCGCGGGCCTGGTGCCCGGGATCGATCTCGTGGCCGATCACGAAGACCTTGACCGCGCGGGTCTGGTCGAGGGCCGTCAGGGCGGAGTGAAGCGCGACCGTCATGGGAAGGGCATAGCCTGCGTCCCCAGCGGTCACGATGACGATGGGGTGCTCCTTGCGGCCCCCCGAAAGCTGATCAGGGTGTCTCATCGTGCGATCTCGAAACAGGTTGCTCGACCGGCCTTGCTGCCGGCGCGGCTCGGCGGGAGATCGTGACGAGGGCTAGGGGGGCGAGATCGGAAGGCAGCGCTGGCCGTTGCGGCTCACGATGCCGGAGGGCATGGGGCGGCGCAGGACACGCGCCGGACAGGCCAACGAACGAAGAAACAGACGAGGCTGCCAGGCATGGGCCCAGTCCTGCACGTACCAACCAACCTGGCTCGGCACCAACACACCTCCACGCAGCTATAAACCAAACGTTGCCGCTGCGGCAGGGTTCCCTCGGTGCGATTCGGGTGCGATCAAGGGGATCAGGCGCGTCCCGTCGTGGCCTCGGCGACCGATATTCTCCTGGCGCGCCATTGTGTGAGGGTTGATCGTGCGCCGCCGAGG
>NZ_VUOA01000060.1 GCF_008386575.1 Salinarimonas soli | reverse complement strand
CGCGGTGGATTGAAGCTGCTGACGCTGGCCGGACCGCTGGAGGGAACTGTACTCTGCGAACGTGCGTTCGCACGCTTATTTGACGCTCAAGGTTTCACCCGGCAGAGCCAACTGTCCGCTTTCACTATGTGGAGGCCGAAAGCTGCTGGTCCGCTTTCGGCCAAGAGCGCCCGTTCTGCTCCGCGGCGATTGCGGCCATCCAGATAGCTAGGTTGCCGTTCCCGGAAGCGGATGTGCCGCGGCCAGCTTTCTTGTCCGCCTTGAGCGGCGAGCGGGTAAATCATCAGGGAGAACGCGTGGCCAGGAGTGCACGCAACCGCCTGTAGCACCTGACAGTGCAAGAGCGACGCGCCTCTAGGCCTAAATTGGGATGTCTCGGTAGTACTCCCGCAGCTGCTCGCCCCGCCTTAGTGCTCTTGGGTTTATACGATGGCCGCTAGGGAAGAGCTTGATTTTTTTGGCGATGATAGGCGCCGGTTTCTGCGACATATGCTCCTGGACGAACACAAGAGGTCTATCCGTGGTGGCATACACGAACCAATGGGCCTGCTGGGTTACTTGCTTGTTCATCTCAGCAACCAGCTTGGATGGTTCTTGCTCAATAAGAGCGCGGCCTGCGTACGGGGTATTCACAGAAAAAAAGATGTGCTTCGGGCGTATCGGCATAACAATGTAGGCGTCATCGATCGCTAATCCACCGTAGCGGATGATAGGCCGGTCCGACGTTAGCAACGCCTCAGTCCAAAATGGAGTCTTCAGACTGCCCCATTTCATGTTCGCGATGTGGAGTGTGCTATGTAGCGGCTTGCCCCGGTTGGCTAGTGCGAGCATAGCATTCCGTTCCACGAATTCCTTTGACACCGTCGCTAAGTATTCCGCGAAGGTGGGGGGATCATTAGGCCTTTTCGCCGAGAAATAGGCCTCCTCCATTTTGGGCGTCGTTTTCGTCCAATTGGCCGCATAGACCTGCTTCGTAGCTTCGACCTCCTCCGGGTTGCGCGTCCAAAGTGAGACCAGGAACTGCGTCCACCCCACACGCTCCCGCTTTGTCAGTTCCGATCCGGGTTTGGCGTGAAGACGCGCCAGGGCGTCAGCCGCGGCACCATCGATCTTCTGGAAATATTGCTCTTCAAGTGCTTGAGCGAGTTCAGGATCCAGTCCGGCGAGAGTGTACAGTTTGTCCTGAAAGCCTGTCTCCCTAGGAGAGAGCGTCTTAGGCTTGACCGTCGATCCGTATGGCCTGCTGAATTGGACAAGTTTGGTCCCGCCGAGAGACCAGCGCTTGAGGTAGAATTCGGGGATGAAGTGATGCCGCCAGGATGGCTTCTGTGTGCTTGCTCCGCCCACTCTCAGTCTCGTCCTGTAATTGCGAACACCTAGCAATATAGCAGCCGAGAGGAGGGCCTGCACGGGTTGAGTGCGCTAGGTCGGCTTCTAGTTGTAGGTCGTGGCATCCGCGAATTCAGTTCTGAAGCGCGTTGCCACGTTTCAGACCTCCCGCTCCCGGCCAACCCCGGACATTCGGCCCAGTACCTCTTCTGCTTCATCCTGAGGCTTTGCCATGCCTATTGCTACTGAGCGAGGCGTGGCTCGTTCGGCGCCGGGTTCTCTCGCATCCAAGCGCGACATCGAACTCAGCGCCGATGCGATCGCACCTAAGTCGTTGAACGAAACGGGCTCCGCAAACTCGTACTAAACGGCCGCGGTCCAGAGCTCCGGAGAGAATGGCCCACATGGAGAGCGTTTTGGCGTCGTCGTGCGCCTGGGTAGTCCAGAGCCCCAGGCCAAAAACGGCCCGCACCAAAGGCTTATAGCCGCCCGGCTCAGGCGCGGAGAATGATTTGTCAGAGAGAACTGGCGGTGGACGGAGTCGGGTGCGAACCGCTCTCTGCCGAGATCCCTGTTCTCTGGGAGAAAACAGGGACTTCTGTCGAAATCAGGCCATTTACACCCTCTCTCGGCTCCCAGAGCGCTCGCTACGTCAGGCACTTACGCCAGGAATTCCCTGCTGATGCGAACAGGGAACTTGCGTCGTGCAACAGGGACAGCAACATCGTTGAACTGGGAATGACGACAGCGGGTCGAACGCAGCTTCTCACGGACCCTCGCGCGACCCTCGCGCAGTCCACCGTGACGCCCGCCTGGGGACAATCTGATTGGCCCCGAATGGCCGATGTTGGCCGGAGGCGGAATGGCAGCTTCCGGCGCACAAACATCGAAAGCGGACATTCGCAGCCTTTGAAACGGCGGGCGTCACCAGCCCTCTCGATGCGCCCCGGCCAGGGCGGATGTACTCCGGTCGGCGTCCATGCCCGCGTCTGCTTGACGATGCAGGCGCCCGACTGGCGTTTTCAATCAGCCCCCGCCCGTGGTCGCCGGAGCCCGAGGTGCCTCGCACCCATGACCCGGTCGCCCCGGAGCGGGGGCCCATTCCATCAACGATGTGGCCAGAGGCCAATCACCACCCGACGCGATCAACCCGCCGACGTCCGGGCACTTCGCTCAAGTGGCCTTCTTGTTCGCGCGCGTTTCCGCGACCTCGGTGAGCAGGGTATCGGTCTTCCTCTCCTCCTGGAGGTTCTGGTCGATGAGCTTCGCAGCGTCCTTCATCCCGAGCTCTTCCGCGTAGGTTTTGAGCGTCCCGTAGCGCACGATCTCGTAGTGTTCGATGGCCTGGGCGGCAGCGACGAGCGCCACGTCGGCGACCTCGCTGTCACCGAAGTCCTCTATCATGCCCTCGCCTTCCTCGATGATTCCGTTGATGGCCTCACAGGTGACGCCGGAGGCGCGCTTCCCGAGCATTTCGAACACCTGCTCCAGACGCTCAATCTGGCTTTCCGTCTCCTCGCGATGGGTCTCGAATGCCTGCCGGAGCTCCTCGCCCTTCGCAGCCTTGATCATCTTGCGAAGGTTCTTCAGGATCTTCTTTTCGGCGTAGTAGATGTCCTTCAGCGTATGAAGGAACAGATCGTAGAGCGTCTTCTGCTTCGCGGACATGTGAGTACTCCAACTGATTGAACGGGGACTCAACGACGGCTAAGCTTCGGGGTTCCTCCCTGCCCCCGATGCAGTCGCGGTTCTAACCATGCAATTGTCCCGACCAGTGGTCCACGACGTCGATGGCGTGCGCCCAGCGAGCCGGA
>NZ_VUOA01000006.1 GCF_008386575.1 Salinarimonas soli | reverse complement strand
CGCAAACGCGGAGCACGGCGCCTCTCATCGGCGCCTCGTCCCGTCGAGCCGGATTAAGCCTCGGGGGCTCCCCGCCTACGGTTCCCGACATTAACGCCGGCGTCGTTGGTGGGAAGCGCATTTTGGTGTACGTATGGAACGGAACGGCGGATGAAACGTTGTCTCACCCTTTCGATCCATTTCCCTGCGGCACGGCGGAGCAGCCCTTCGTCATCGCGCAGCTCGGCCAGTCCCTGGACGGCCGGATCGCGACGCCGACGGGCGATTCCAAATACATCAATGGCGGCGCGGCGCTCGATCACCTTCACGCGATCCGGGCCCGGGTCGACGCGGTGCTGGTCGGCATCGGGACGGTGGTGGCGGACGATCCGCTCCTCACCGTGCGCCGCGTGCCCGGCCGCAGCCCCGCCCGCGTGATCCTCGATCCGTCCGGCCGCCTGCCGTGCGATGCCCGGGTGCTCGCGGACGACGGGGTTCCACGCATCGTCATCACCCGCCCAGGCGCGCCCGTGGCGCAAGGCGCCGATTGCATCGCGATCGAGGCGGACGGCGGCGTCATCCCGCCGCGCGCGATCCTGCGGGCGCTTGGCGCCTGCGGCTTCCGGCGCATCCTCGTGGAGGGCGGCGCGCGCACGATCTCGGCCTTCATGGATGCCGGGCTCGTCGACCGGCTGCACGTTCTCGTCGCGCCCCTCATCCTCGGCTCGGGCCGCAACGGGCTCGACCTCGCGCCGATCGGCCCGCTCTCGCAGGCCCTGCGGCCGCGCGCGCGGGCCCATCTGCTCGCCGACGGCAACGTCCTCTTCGATTGCGATCTCTCGGCGGGACGGCTTCCGTCGGAACCTCTGTCGGCCCTCGCGCCCTGGGAGGCCTGAGAGCCGGCCGGCACGGAACGGAGGCAGCGATGGCACGACCCAGGCCCGCGCATTATTCCGGCGCCCAGAAAGCGCTGCACTGGACGATCGCCGCCCTCGTGCTGGCGATGGTGGGGATCGGCCTCACCATGACCGCCATCGGGGAGGGCGCGGCGAGGAACGCGCTCTACGAGATCCACAAGTCGATCGGCGTCATCGTCCTGAGCCTCACCGTCGTGCGCCTGGCCCTGCGGTGGAGGCGCGGCGCGCCGCCCCTAGTGGCCGGGCTGCCGGGCTGGCAGCGGGCGGCGGCGCATGCCTCGCATCTCGCCCTCTACGCCCTTCTCGTCGCCGTGCCGCTCGTGGGCTGGTCGGGCGTCTCGGCCTGCTGCCCGCCCGTGAACCTGTTCTGGACCGTGCCGGTGACGCTTCCCGTCGGGGGCGGCATCGAGGCGGCAAAGCCCATCCTCGCCGTGCACGACGTGCTCGCCCTCTCGCTCGCGGCCGTGGTCGCGATCCACATCGCGGCGGCGCTGCACCATCATCTCGGGCGCCGCGACGAGACCTTGAGGCGCATGCTGCCCGGCTCAGCGGCCGGGCAGCGCCAGGAGGTCGACGTGCCCCACCGTGCAGGCCGCGCCTGAGCGACGAACCGCGAGCCAGCCGGCGATCGTCGCCTCGGGCACGAGCCCCGTCTCGCGCACCGCGCCCGCCGCGCCATCGGCGAGGGCGGCGATGAGGGCAGCCTCGTCCGGCCCGACCCGCCACGGGCTGGGCCCTGTCTCGATGCGGTAGCCCTGCGCCGCGAAGGCTTTCGCGAGCGCCGCCGTCGCCTCGGGCCCGGCGGCCGGGCCGAAGCCCTTGTCGCGGCGCTGGTGAGCGTGGAAGGCGGCGAGCATGGCGGCATCCGCCGGATGCGGCGGGTGCCAGACTTCAGTGCCGTCATAGGTGAGCGCGGTGTGGAACGCCGCCCGGCGCGCCGCCACCGCGCCGGCCACGCGGGCGATCCAGGCCGGGGAGGCGAGGTCGAAGAGGGCCGCGGCCGTGACGAGATCGGGCGCCTCGCCCAGCGCAGCCTCGACATTCGCCGCAAGGTCGGCGCGCATGAACGCCACCTCGATCCGCCGCCCGTTCTTGAGAAGCCGCAGGGTGGCGCCGTCCTCGTGCGCCTCGTCGGCCCAGGCGGAGAGGCGCGCCCGGGCAGCCTCGATCAAGGCCGGGTCATGGTCGACGAGGCGCCAGGACTGGAAGAGCCCGAGCCCCGGTGCCAGCGCCCGCAGGTTCGAGCCGGTTCCGGCGCCGAGATCGACCACGCTCAGCGGAGCGCGGTCCGCGAGCGCCGCGCTTAAAGAGGCGGCGAGCGCGCCGTTACGCGAGCGGTGGTCCACAGGCTCGCGGAGCGCCAGCCAAGCGGGGGAGAAGCCGCTCACGGGGCAACCTCCCGGATGACGTTGGCGATCAGCCGGGCGGTGTCGCTCCAGCGCGGGAGCGCCTGGCCCGCCGCCCAGGCCGCATCGGCGCGGGCGCGGCGCAGGGCCTCGTCCTCGATCATCAACCGCAAGGCCTCCGCCAGCGCGCCCGCATCCCCGGGCGGCACCTTCAGGGCGGCTTCGTCCGGCACCGTGTCGCCCGCCGCGCCGCCTGTCGAGGCGACAAGGGGCAGGCCCCGGGCGAGGGCCTCGGCGAGCGCCATGCCGTATCCCTCGAAGAGGGAGGGCGAGACCATCACGTCGGCGGCGGCGTAGAGCGCGTCGAGGTCGGCGCGCTCGATATTGCCCGCGAGGGTCACACGCTCGCCGAGGCCGGCGGCGCGGATCGCGGCGCGCAGGGCCGCCGCCTCGTCCGGCGCCCGGTCGAGGGCGCCCGCGATGGTGAGCCGCCAGTCGAGATCGCGAACGCCGCTCAGGGCCTCGACAAGCACCCGGAACCCCTTGCGCGGCGAGACCGCGCCGACGGCAAGGAGCCCGACCGGGCTGCCGGTGCCGTGGGCGCGCGGCGCAGGCTCAGTGCCGGGCTCGGCGATGGTGACCCGCGCCATCGGCAACCCGAAATCCTCGACGAGGATGCGCGCCGTCGCGCGGCTCGTGACCACGACGCGAGGCGCGTGGACGAGGGCCGCCCGCTCGCTTGCCAGAAGCGCCGCCGCGCGCCCGGGCGCAAGCCCCGGCTCAAGCCCGAGGGGATGGTGGACGAGGGCGACGATCGGGCGCTCCAGCCCCGCCACGAGGGCCGGGGGGAGGGCGCCGAAGGCGAGCCCGTCGACGAGGAGGACGGCGCCCGCGGGCGCCTCCGCGAGCCGCCGCGCCGTCTCGGCGAGGTCCGCTTCCGAAGGCTCCGGGAAGGAGTCGGGGAGGGGGAGGTGATGCGCCCTCACGCCGAGATCCGGCAGGCGGGCCAGCACCTCGCGGTCGTAGACGTAGCCGCCCGTGGGGCTCGCGAGGTCGCCCGGGATCGCGAAGGCCACCTCAGCCACGGGCGAGCTCCGCCTCGTACCAGGCGCGGGCGACGTGCGACTCGTGCAGGCTCACCCGGATCCGGCTCACGCCCTCCGAGCCCGGCCCCAGGCGCCCCTCGCGGGCCGCCGCCGCCATGGCGTCGAAGATGTGCCGGCACAGGAACTCCGTCGTGGTGTTCTGCCCCGCGAAGGCGGGCACCTCGTCGAGGTTGCGGTAGTTGAGAGGGCCGAGAGTCGCCTTCAGCGCCTCGTGGGCGCGGCCGATATCGACCACGACCGCGTCGGCGGTGAGCTCGGGACGGAAGAAGGCGACGTCGACCACGAAGGTCGCCCCGTGCAGCCCCTGCGCCGGGCCGAACAGCGCGCCCTTGAAGCTGTGGGCGATCATGATGTGGTCGCGGACCTCGACGGCGTACATGGGGATCTCCTTGGGGGCGATGCGAGCGGCGTTCCGGGCCGCGACGGTCTATCCGTAGCGCACGGCGGTGCACAGCCCCGGGGCGCCGGGGGCGAGGAGGCGGGGGAGGGCGCCGGCGAGATCGGCGAAGGGCACCTCCTCGGTGATCAGCGCGTCGAGACGCGGATCGGCGAGGAGCGCCAGCGCCTTGGCGAGGCGGCGGCCGTGGCTCCAGCGTATCCGGCGCGAGGGCGACACCCGCCCGACCTGGGACGAGACCAGGCGCAGGCGCTCGCTGTGGAAGGCAAGGCCGAGCGGCGTCGCCACGGCCTCGCTCCCGTACCAGGACATCTCCAGCACGGTGGCCTCGGTGCCGGCGCAGGCGAGCGCGAGGGCAAGACCCGCCGCGCTCGCGCTCGCATGGACCACGAGATCGGCGCCGCCCGGCGCCTCGGCGGGGGGGCGGAAGTCGCAGCCGAGCGCGCGCGCGACCGCCTCGCGCGCCGGGTCGACGTCCACCACAGTGACCTCCGCTCCCGGCATGCCGGCGGCGAGCGCGGCGACGAGGAGGCCCACGACGCCCGCACCGACGATGGCGATGCGGTCCCCCGGCCCCGCGCCCGCGTCCCACAGGGCGTTCAGCGCCGTCTCCATGTTGGCGGCGAGCACGGCACGGCGGGCGGGCACCCCCTTGGGCACGGGGGCCAGCATCGTGACCGGCGCGTTGAAGCGTTCCTGGTGCGGGTGGAGGCAGAAGACGGTGCGGCGCAGGAGCTCCGGCGGGCCTGCCTCGACGATCCCGACGGCGCAATAGCCATACTTGACGGGAAACGGGAATTCGCCTTCCTGAAGCGGCGCGCGCATCCGCTCGCGCTCGGGGCCGGACACGAGGCCGTTGAACACGAGGCGCTCGGTGCCGCGGCTCACGCCGGTCCACAGGGTCCGCACCTCCGCCTCGTCCGTCGCAGGCGGCGGCAGCGCGACGTCGCGCAGGTCCGCCCGGCCGCGAGCCACGTACCAGAGCGCGCGGGTCACCGCCCCGGTCCCCCGCCGTCCCGCCGCCTCGGACATCCCATGACCGACATGCCAAGCCCCGCTTCCCTCGTGGAGCCCGCCGGGCCCCTGCCGTCCCATACGACGCCGGCGGGGCTCCAGACCATGGCGGAGCTGCGGCGTCGGCGTCTCGTCGTCATCGCCCTGAACCTCTCGACCTACGCGGCGCTCATGGCGGGCCTTGCCGTCGTGCTCGGCGCGGGCGGCTGGAGCATCGTCGATCTCCTGATCCTCGCCTGCGTCGCCGTCGCCGCGCCTTGGACGGTGCTCGGCTTCTGGAACGCGGCGTTCGGCCTGTGGCTCCTCCACGGCGCGGCGGACGGGCTCCAGCGCGTGGCGCCCTTCGCGCGGGCGGGCGATGCGGACGAGCCGCTGCGCCTCTCCACGGCCGTGCTCATGACCCTGCGCAACGAGGACCCGGCCCGGGCCATGGCGCGCCTGCGCGTCGTGAAGGAGAGCCTCGACGCGGCGGGCCACGGCCACGCTTTCGCGTACTTCATCCTCAGCGACACGTCGCGGCCCGAGGTCGCGGCCGCCGAGGAGACCGCCGTCGAGACGTGGCGGCGCTCGACGTCCGATCCTGAGCGGATCGTCTATCGCCGCCGTGCCACCAACGAGGGCTTCAAGGCCGGCAACGTGCGCGACTTCCTCGAGCGCTGGGGCGACGGCCACGACCTCATGCTGCCCCTCGACGCCGACAGCCTCATGACGAGGGACGCGATCGTACGCCTCGTGCGCATGATGCAGGCCCACCCGCGGCTCGGCATCCTGCAAAGCCTCGTGGTGGGCGCGCCGTCCCGCAGCGCGTTCGCCCGGATCTTCCAGTTTGGCATGCGGGCGGGGATGCGGGCCTACACGTTCGGCTCCGCCTGGTGGATCGGCGAGTGCGGGCCGTTCTGGGGCCACAACGCGCTCGTGCGCATCGCGCCCTTCAAGGAGCATTGCCATCTGCCGGTCCTACCCGGCGGACCGCCGCTCGGGGGCGCGGTGCTCTCGCACGACCAGGTCGAGGCGACGCTGATGCGCAAGGCGGGCTACGAGGTGCGCGTGCTGCCTCTCGAGAACGGGAGCTACGAGGAAAACCCGCCGACCCTGTTCGACTTCTCCGTCCGCGACCTGCGCTGGTGCCAGGGCAACCTGCAATATCTGCGCCTCCTCGACCTGCCGGGGCTCCTGCCGATGAGCCGCTTCCAGCTCGTCTGGGCGATCCTGATGTTCCTCGGCGTGCCCGCCATGACGCTCCTCGTGGCGCTCGCGCCGCTGAAACTCCTCGACGGGGAGGATCCGGCGGCCTTCCCCGGGGCGCTCGCGGCGGCGCTCTACGTCGCCTACCTCCTGATGTATCTCTCGCCTAAGCTCGCCGGCCTCGCCGACGTGCTCCTCACCCCTGGCGGGGTGCGGCGCTATGGCGGCGCGGGGCGCTTCCTCGCGGGCGCTGCGGTCGAGATCGCCTTCTCCTTCCTCGTCGGCGCGGTGACGACGTTCCGGCTAACCCTGTTCATGGGCGGGCTCCTGGTCGGCCGCTCCATCGCGTGGGACGGGCAGACGCGGGACGCGTACGGCATCGCCTGGGGCGACGCGGCCCGGGGCCTGTGGGGGCCGACCTTGTTCGGCCTCGCGGTGGGCCTCGGCCTTGCCGTCCTCTCGCCGGCCGCGCTCCTGTGGAGCCTGCCCCTGACGCTCGGCTACCTCGTGGCGATCCCCTTCACGGTGCTCACCGCCTCGCCCGCCATGGGCGAGCGGCTGACCCGGTGGGGGCTTTGCGCCGTCCCTGAGGAGATCGACATGCCGCCCGAGCTCGCCGCCGTGAGGGCCGGCTGATGGGCGCGCTCCCGAAGGGCTCGGCGGCGGCGGTCGGCCGCTCGCTGCGCCTCTATCATGGGCCGGGCGCGCAGCGCGACGCGATGGACGCGCTCTATGCGGGCTTCCTGCGGCCGGGCGACCTCGCCTTCGACATCGGCGCCCATGTCGGCGACCGGATCTCCTCCTTTCGGCGGCTGGGCGCCCGCGTCGTGGCCCTGGAGCCGCAGCCCGCCCCGATGCGGGCGCTGCGCCTCATCCATGGCCGCGACGGGCAGGTGACGCTGATCGAGGCCGCGGCCGGCGCGGCGGAGGGCAGCGTGGAGCTTCGCGTCAACAGCGCCAATCCGACGGTCTCGACCGCCTCCGACGCCTTCGTGCGTGCCGCCGACGGCGCCGCCGGGTGGGAGGGGCAGGCCTGGGACCGGAGCGTCACCGTGCCATGCCTGACCCTCGACGCGCTGATCGCCCGCTTCGGCCGGCCAGCCTTCGTCAAGATCGACGTGGAGGGCTTCGAGGCCGCGGTGCTCGCGGGCCTCTCGACGCCGCTCCCGGCCCTCTCCTTCGAGTTCACCACCATCGCCCGCGCGGTCGCCGCCGAATGCCTCGATCGTCTGGCAGCGCTCGGACCCTACCGCTTCGACGTGGCGCTCGGCGAGAGCCAGCGGCTCACCTTCGGGACCCCGGTGGACCGGGACACCATGGCGGCGCACCTCGCGGGCCTGCCGCACGAGGCGAATTCAGGGGATGTGTATGCGGTTTTGGCTGACTAGCCCCCCTCTCCCGGAGCGGAGAGGGATGCACGGAGTGCCAGGGGGTGAGGGTGGTCAGATGGTGAGGTTCGCTCTGACACCTCCCCTGTCGTGGCCGGGCTTGACCCGGCCATCCCCTCGACGCGTGGGACTGGGTCCCCGGGTCAAGCCCGGGGATGACGGTCGGTGCGGCGGGGACGACGTGCGAACCTTTCGGCGTCCGACCCTCATCACTCTCCTCGCCCTCCTCGCCTTCACCCCCGCCCGCGCCGAAAACCTCGCGGTGGACGTCCAGAACCGGTCCGAGCCGGTGCTCTGCGCCGAGAAGGACAACGTGACCCTGACCTTCGCCTCGCCGCAGGCCCGCGCCTTCCGGGTCGAGGCGGCGCATCCGGCCTATATCGGGATCCTGCGCGAGGACCGCTTCGCGCCGGACTTCACGGCCTGCGGGACGGAGCTGACCCCCGCGACCACGGAGGTGAAGCCGCCCCGGCGCGTGACCTTCTACGAGGACGTGGAGACCTGGCTCACGGGCTACACCTTCGCGAATTTCTGGCGGCCCAACGACGTGCCGTTCCGGGTCGGCGACCGGGTCGAGCGCGGGCTGCACGTGGTGCAGCTCTGGGTGCGCCGCAACGAGCGCGCCGAGGAGGTGCTCGTGATCTATCCGGGCGACGGCTATTGGCGCCTGCGGCCCCTGCCGCCGGCCTATCTCGGCTGGAGCGCCTACGGTTCCTCGGTGCTCATCGGCCCCGTGGAGGACGCCGGCCGCCCGGTGGTGAATCTCGCCTCCATCGACTTCGATCCGGCCGCCAAAGCCTTTCGCCTGCGCTTCGCCCGCGGCGGCGGCGCGACGATCCGGATCGGCGCCCTCGACCGCGACCGGCTCGCCCTCGACGTGGCCTTCGACGAGCCCGTGGGCGACCGGCCGTTCGCGGCGCTGCGCTCGATGTACGTCACGGAGTTCAACGCCGACGTGGCCCGGATCGCCGCCCGCGAGCCGGGCGCGCCGGGCTGGCGCGAGGAGCCCGTCATGGCTTATCGCGGCGGCAAAGCCACGGATCTGTGGACCGGCCGCCTCGTGCCCTCCCGCCACAACACGAGCGCGCCGGACATCCTGTTCGGGCGTTTCGGCGCGGATGGCGCGCCGCGCTGAACCGCGCAACGTCTCACGGCGCCTCCCGACGCCTCACGGGCTTTCGGGCGAGCCCGGCCCCAGGATGAGGATGCGTCCGACGCCGAGCGTCCGGCGACGCGCCCCGAGGGGAGATGCCCGCCATGTCGCTGCGCCTGAACTACAACGACGTCTCGCCCCACGGCATGAGGGCGCTCGGCGGCGCCCACGGCTACGTGGCCCAGAGCGGGCTGCCCAAGCGCCTCGTGGAGCTCGTCTATCTGCGCGTCTCGCAGATCAACGGCTGCTCCTATTGCGTCGACATGCATTCCCGCGCCCTCATGGGCGAGGGAATGCCCGTCGAGAAGCTCTTTCTCGTGCCGGTCTGGCGGGAGAGCGGGTCCTATTTCGACGACAGGGAGCGCGCCGCGCTCGCCTGGGCCGAGACCGTGACCCGCATCGCGGGGACGGGGGTTCCGGAGGCCGCGTACCAGGCCGCCGCCGCGGTCTTCGCGCCGAAGGAGCTCGCCGACCTCACCATCGCGATCGGGCTGATGAACGCCTACAACCGCCTCGCGGTCGCCTTCGGCGCGGGCCCAGCAGGGGCCGCTTGAGCGGTTCGTCCACAGGGAGCATCGCCATGACACGGTTCGTCCTCGCCGCCGCGCTCGCCTTCGGCCTCGCCCTCCCGGCGCAGGCGCACGACCCGGAGGCGCCGCGCGAGACATCGACGCCGATCTTCACCCGCGACCTCCCCAACGTTCCCGGCAAGGCGATGATCGCCGCGGAGGTGGTGTATCCGCCGGGCGGCGCCTCGCCGGCCCACCGCCATCCGGACACGGCGTTCATCTACGCCTACGTGCTCTCGGGCGAGGTCGTGAGCGCCGTCGACGACGAGGCGCCCCGCGTCTACCGAGCCGGCGAGAGCTGGACCGAGATGCCGGGCGCCCGGCATCGGGTCTCGCGCAACGCCAGCGCCACGGAACCGGCGAAGCTGCTGGCGATCTTCGTCGCGGATTCGGGCGGCCGGCAGCTCGTCTTTCCGGAAGACCGGTGATCCGCCCGCGCGGACCCGACAAGCCTTGGTCGCTCCATGCAAGCGGCCGGCCTGGACGGGGGCGATGATGGGCCACACATTCCCGACCGACCACGCCCGAGCCAGGGGCACGCCCAGGAGCACATGATGACGAAGGTTCTGATCCTGTACTACTCGACCTACGGCCATATCGAGACCATGGCGCACGCGGTGGCCGAGGGCGCGCGCCAGGCCGGCGCCGAGGTGGCGGTCAAGCGCGTCCCTGAGCTCGTGCCCGAGGACGTGGCCCGCAACGCCCATTTCAAGCTCGACCAGCAAGCCCCGATCGCCACGGTCGCCGAGCTGCCCGACTACGACGCCATCATCGTCGGCGTGCCCACCCGCTACGGCCGCATGGCCTCGCAGATGGCGAACTTCTGGGATCAGGCCGGCTCGGTCTGGGCGTCGGGCGCGCTCACGGGCAAGGTGGGCTCGGTGTTCACCTCGACCGCCACCCAGCATGGCGGGCAGGAGACGACGCTGTTTGCGGGCATCACAAACCTGATGCATTTCGGCATGGTGATCGTGGGCCTGCCCTATTCGTTCCAGGGCCAGATGACCATCGACGAGATCACGGGCGGCGCGCCCTACGGCGCCACGACCATCGCCGGCGGCCAGGGCCAGCGCCAGCCCTCGGCGAACGAGCTCGACGGCGCCCGCTTCCAGGGCCGCCACGTGGCCCAGATCGCCGCGAAGCTGAAGGGGTGAGGCGGGCCTCCCCTCTCCCATCCGGGAGAGGGGAGTTGCATCCGCTCCGCCACGAGAAGGAACCCACACCATGGCGACACGAGGTTTCGAAGGCAGGCGGCCCCCGGCGGAGCTCGCCGACCGGATCCCGCCGGGGCAGTCGCTCACCGACGGCTTTCCCGTCCTCTCGGCCGGGCCGACGCCCCGGATCGCGACAGCGGACTGGGCGTTCACGCTGAAATCCGGTCCGCGCCCGATCAAGAAGTGGAGCTGGGCGGAGTTCCAGGCGCTGCCGCAGACCAAGATGACCCGCGACATCCATTGCGTGACCAAATGGTCGAAGCTGAACACGCCCTGGGCCGGGGTCACGGTGGACGATCTCCTGGCGGATGCCGGGATCGAGCCCGCGACGCCGTTCATGCTCGCCCATTCCTACGACGGCTACTCCACCAACGTGCCGGCGGCGGACCTCCTGGACGGGAAGGCGATGGTGGCGACGCACTACGAGGGCAAGCCGCTCACGCCTGAGCACGGCGGCCCGGCCCGGCTCCTCGTGCCGCATCTCTATTTCTGGAAGTCGGCCAAGTGGGTGAACGGGCTGCAGTTCACGGAGCGCGACGAGCCCGGGTTCTGGGAGCTGCGGGGCTACCACATCCATGGCGACCCCTGGCGCGAGCAGCGCTTCCGGGGCGATTGAGGGTGGACGCCCCCGAGGAGGCCGCCCACGTCGCGTGGCAGACCGCGACGATCGAGGCCCTGACGCCTCTCTCGGCGCGGGTGAAGAGCATCGTCCTGCGGCCCGAGCGCTGGCGCCCGTTCCAGGCCGGCCAGCATCTCGACATCCGCCTGACCGCGCCCGACGGATACGCGGCGCAGCGCAGCTACTCGGTCGCCTCGGCGCCCGAGACGGAGGGGGTCTACGAGCTCGCGGTGGAGCGGCTCGAGGACGGCGAGGTCTCGCCCTATCTCCTGGACATCGCGGAGCCCGGGGACGCTGTCGACATCCGCGGCCCGTTCGGCGGCCATTTCGTCTGGGACGCGGCCGACGGCGGGCCGCTCCTCCTGGTCGGCGGCGGGTCGGGCGTGGCCCCGCTGATGTCGATCCTCCGCCACCGGGTGGCGGCGCGCAGCGCCGTGCCGGCCTGCCTCGTCCACGCGGCGCGGCTCTGGGACGACGTGCTCTTTCGCGGCGAGCTCCTGGCGCTCGACGAGGACGACGCGGCGTTCCGCCTCCTCGCAGCCCTGTCGCGCGACACCCCGCGCCGCCCGCAGGACACGGGGCGGCGGATCGACGCCGCGCTGCTGGCTGACGCGATCACGGGCCTCGGCGCGCGACCCCGCCTCACCTTCGTCTGCGGCGCGAATCCCTTCGTGGAGAGCGTCACGACCCTCCTCGTCGGCCTCGGCCTCGATCCGGCCTCGATCCGCACGGAGCGGTTCGGCGGTTAGGACGGGTGCGCCCCACCCGTGATCTCGGCCTGCCCGACGAGCCATGTGACGAAGGCTGAGACGCGGGCGTCGCCGATCAGCGCGGGCGGCCAGCGCACCACGTGGGCCTTCGAGGAGCGCATATCGAGGCTCGGGTCGAGGACCCGCGACAGGCGCCCCTCATGCAAGGCGTCGTGGACGAGGAGGGAGCGGGCGATCACGGCCCCAGCGCCCTGGAGCGCGGCGGCGATCGCGGTCCCGAGCGTCTCGAAGCGCAAGCCCGCAGGAGGCTCCGACCCGAGGCCGAGGCGCTCGAACCAGGTCCGCCACAGCCACTCGGCCCCCGTCTCCGGCCGCCCGAGCCCCTTGTGGAGGAGCGGCAGCCGGAGGAGGGCGCCGGGGTCGTCGAGGGGCCGACCCCCGGGAAGGTGATCCGGCGCGCAGACGGGAAACACGCTCTCGACGAACAGGACGCGCTGCGTCGAGGCGTTGCGGGCGGCGTCGGGGGGAAGCCAGCGGATCTGCACGTCGGCGTCGGCGCGCCGGGCCTCCGGCTCGGAGGCGAGAACGACGAGCTCCACCGCGACCCCGGGATAGGCCGCGGCGAAAGCCGGCAGGCGGCGCACGAGCCAGAGATCGGCCAGGGCGGCCCCGACGGCCACCTTGAGGACGCCCGTGCCCGCGGCGGCCCGGCACCGGGCTCGAAGGCTCGACAACTCCTCGAAGAGCCCGTCCAGCTCCGCCGCGAGAGCAACGCCAGCCGGGGAGGGCCCGAGCCGGGTGCCTGCGCGCACGAGGAGGGGCGTGCTGAAGAACGCCTCCAGCCGGCGCAGGCGGTGGCTCACCGCGCTCTGGGTGATGTCGAGCTCCACCGCTGCCCGCGTCGCCGACCCGTGCCGGACGACGGCTTCGAACGCCACGAGACCGTCGAACGGGGGGAGGGTGCGCATCGGCGGACTATGAACCAAATTCATGCGGGCGTGAACCCGGCCGCATCGACGGAGGAAGCCTACGCGCCCAGACTGGCCTTCGGTCGACGGGGGTGATCATGGCGGGGACGAACGAGGCAGCGGGCGAGATCGCGGACGCGCCGGCCGGGGCGAGCCTCCCGGCCCTGGCCCTGGGGCTCGGTGCCTTCCTCACGCAGTTCGACGTCACGGCCGTCATCGTGGCCCTGCCGGCGATCGGGCGCGATCTCGGCTTCGGCACGGCGGGCTACGCATGGGTCATGGACGCCTACAGCCTCGTCTTCACGGGCACCCTGCTCGCGGCAGGCGCGCTCGCCGACCGCTGCGGCCGGCGCCGGGCCCTGCTCGCCGGAAACCTCGTCTTCCTCGCGGCCTCCCTGGCCTGCGGCCTGGCGGGAAACGGGCCGTGGCTCTGGCTTGCCCGGGGCGCGCAGGGGTTCGGGGCGGCCTTCGTCGTCACCGGCGCCATCGCGCTGGTCTCCACCGTCTATCCCGGCGCGCGGGAGCGGGCGCGGGCCTTCGGCCTCGTCGGCGTCGTGTCGGGGATCGCCATGGCAGCGGGCCCGAGCCTCGGCGGGTTGATCGCCGGCACGCTCGGCTGGCGCTGGATCTTTCTCGTGAACATCCCGCTCTGCCTCCTGATCGCCGCCGCCGTGCCCCGCCTCGTGCCCGAGGCCCGCGCCGGGGGCGAGCGCTCCATCGACGCACTCGGCATCGTCCTCCTCACCCTGGCGCTCGGCGCCCTGATCGAGGCCCTCCTGCATCTTTGCGAGCACCCCGCCTGGGCGGTCGGCGGGGTCGCGGCCTGCCTTGCGGCGGGTGCGCTTTTCGTCGTGAGGCAGCGGCGCTGCCGCCATCCGGTCCTCGATCCGGCCGTGTTCGCGCGTCCCGCCATGGCGGCCGTCGCGGGGCTGCTGGTCGCCCTGTCGGTCTCCTATTGGGCCGTCCTCGTCTATCTCCCGATGTTCCTGCGCGCCGCTTTCGGCTGGGGCGACGACACGGTCGGCCTCGCGCTCCTTGCCGCCACGCTGCCGATGCTCGTCCTGCCGGCCCGCGGTGGCCCCCTCGCGGCGGCGTGGGGCTTCAGGCGGTTCTTCGCAGGCGCGCTCGCCGTGACGGGCGCGGGAGCGCTCGTCCTCGCGGCAGCGGCGGGCGGAGCCGGCTCGGCGTCCTTGGTCCTCGCCGGGATGGTCCTGCTCGGCGTCGGCGCGGCCCTGGCCCATCCGCAGCTCTCCGGCGCCGTCGTGGCCCTGGCGCCGCCCGAGCAGGCCGGCATGGCCTCGGCCGTCACCGTGGTGATGCGCCAGGGCGGCTTCGCGCTCGGGATCGCGCTGCTCGGCGCGACGCTCGGGCCCGCCCCGTCCCTGGAGGCCTTTGCGTGGCTGTTCGGCCTTGGCGCCATGGGCGCCGCGGCCGGGATCGCGGCTGCCGGGTGCCTGGAGCCGAAGCCGGCCGGTGGATAGGGCTGACGGGGGCCTTTCACTCCCTACGGCCCGGGTGCCACGGTTTGGCCGTCAAAAGCGGGCATCTCTGGCGCCATCAGCCCGGGGGAGACCATGGAACGCGCCGACATACCCTTTCACCTCATGGCGATCGGTTTTTCGATCTCGCTCGTCGCTGCCCTCGTCTTCACCGTCGTCGCGGTCGGTCCGCGCTCCTGGGCGGAGGCCCGGCGGTGGTGGGCGTCGCTCCGGCCCCGCACGCCCGAGCAGGCCGAGCTCGTCGTCCAGCATATCGCCGCCCTGCGCCGCGATCCCGAGATGGCGAACATGTACTTCCTCTCGCGCTTCATCGTGATTGCCGTGTCCGACAGCTTCGGGCAGCTGATCAGCGGCGTGCTCGCGATGCTTCCTGGCCTGAAATTCGTGCCCGACCGCATCCTGAGCCTGCCCTTCGCGCTGATCTCGCTCTGGCTCGCCGCCGAGTGCCTCATCGCCTATCGCCGGATCACCACCTTCGAGGCCTTCCGCGCCTCCATGGTCGAGCGGTTCTCCGGCCGGTGCTCCGCCGAGGAGCTCGACCGGCTGAACGGCATCAGCGTCCAGCAGGCCTGAGCGCATCCAAGGCCGGGATGCGGGCGGGCTCCGCGTCCTTACGGAATTGCCATCCCCGTGGGTGAGATGGCACGAAACAGCCAATTCAGGGGGAGGAGATCGCCATGCCAGAGATCATGCGTCCGAAGAGCCCGGCCGACCTGTGGGTCGACCGCCTCGAGAGCCTGCTCGACGGCGCCGAGGTCGCCCTGGAGCAGCACCTCGCCGACCCGGAGCGCAGCGAAGGGGACGAGGCGACCTTGCGCGGGACCATCCGCCTCCTGCGGCTCGACCTCGCCCAGGCCCACGAGCGTCCCGAGACGACGCGGTTGGCGGCCTGACGCCTCGCCCGCCGGCATGATCAGCTCGGCACGTTGAGCGCCTGGGGCGCGGCCTGCTTGATGCGGGTGAGAAGCCAGGTGCGCTGGCGCTTGTTCTGGGCGTCCATGCGCTCGACGAGCCCCATCATCTCCTCGTCACGGAGCCCCTTCGCGGCCTGGTCGAGCACCACGAGCGACATGTGGGTCTCGTTGGCGAGAAGCCAGCAATCGTGCAGATCGCGCACGAGCCCGAAGCCGGAGGCCTTGCCCTGCGGCGACACCGCCTTCCCCAAACGCTTCGGCTCCGCCTCCCGGGCCTCGCCGTAGCGGGCGATGAGGCCGGCGATCGCGTCGAGCTCGCTTCGTGACCACTCCGCCAGCAAATGGCACTCGTTGCGGATGTCGGGCTCGCGGGGATGCGCCTCGGCCACCTTGTCGAGCGCGTCGGCCAGCGCCCGCTCGCTGCCGTCCATGAGCCCCAGATAGTCGCGCACATGCGCGCGAGCGGGCTTCACCATCGCGACCGCGGCGTCGGCGAGATGGCGGGCGCTCTCGATCGCGTCCGAGACGAGGGACGGCGCCGTGTCGGGCTGGCTCGTGGCGGGCGCGTCGATGCGCTCGAGCGACACGGCGGCATATTTGAAGTGCGGCTGCTTCGAGACCGGGTCCCACTCGAACAGGGTGAGCTCGTTCGCCGCCCGCATGCGGCCGGGATCGTCGAAATAGCCGTAATGGAACGGCACGAAGACCCGGCCCGGCGCGATGTCGCCGATGCGGGCGGGCACCTCGATGCGGCCCCGGCGGGAGTCGACCCGCACCCAGTCGCCCTCCGCGATCCCGAGCCGCGCCGCGTCGTCTGCGTTCATCTGGACATAGGCCTCGGGCGCCGCCTCGTGCAGCGCCTGCGAGCGGTCGGTCCGGGTTCGGGTGTGGAAGTGATAGACGAGGCGGCCGGTGGAGAGCCAGAACGGGTAGGCCTCGTCGGGCGTCTCGTGCGGCGGGTGGTAATGCGCGGCCTTGAGGATCGCCTTGCCCCGCGGGTCGCGTGCCTTGTACTCCTCGGGCGTGACCACGCCGCCGGTGACGAGGTCGTGGCCGAAGCTCTCGCAGGTCTCAAAGGCGGAGGGGAAGACGTGGTCCTCGTAGAGGCGCTTCGTGCCCTCGGGGCGCCGCTCGTTGCACGGCCATGGGATCCCGGAGCCGCCCGTGAGCTTGGCGTAGGTCAGGCCCGTATAATCGCAGGGCCGCCCGGCCGAGCACGCCTTCCAGGCCTCGAAGGCGCTCTCGGGATCGTGCCACTTGATCAGGGGCGCCCCGTCCCGGTCGCGGAAGTCCATGCGCCGGGCGTAGTCGAGGAAGATGTCGAGGTCGGAACGCGCCTCGCCCGGGGGCTCGACGGCCTTGAGGGCGATGTGGACCGTGCGGTCGACATTCGTGAACGTGCCCGTCTTCTCGCCCCAGCCCGCGGCGGGCAGCACCACGTCGGCAAGTGCCGTGGTCTCGGTGGGGAAGATGTCCTGGGCGACCACGAACAGGTTCGGGTTCTGGAGGATCGCGCGCACCCGCGCGAGGTCGGGCAGCGACACGGCCGGGTTGGTCGCCTGGATCCAGAGCATGCGGATCGAGCTCTGCTCGGCGTAGTGAAAGATCTGCATCGCGTGGGTCGGCGGCGCCCAGTGCGGGATCGTGTCGACGTCCACGTTCCACAGCCGCGCGAGCTCGGCGACATGGTCCGGATTGTCCCAGTTGCGAAAGCCCGGCAGGTCGCCGTCGGCGCCGCATTCGCGGTTGTTCTGCGCGGTGGGCTGGCCGTTCATCTGCAGGATGCCGCAGCCCGGGCGCCCGATCATGCCGCGCACGAGGTTGAGGTTGTTCACCTGGCATGCCACGGCGGTGGCCTGCATGGACTGGTAGACGCCCTGGAGCACCGTGGAGACCAGCGACTTGGCCTCGCACAGGATCCGCGCCGCCGCCCGAAGATCGGCCGCGGGCACGCCCGAGATCGCCTCGACCCGCTCGGGCGGATATTCGGACACGACCTCGCGTAGGCTCTCGAAGCCCATGGTCCGGCCCTCGACGAAGGCGCGGTCGACGGCGCCGCCCTCGATCACGAGGTTCAGGAGCCCGTTCATCACGGCCATGTTGGTGCCGGGCTTCGGCGCGAGGTGGATGTCCGCCTCCCGGGTGGTCGCGGTCTCGCGCATGTCGATCGCGATCATCCGGGGCGGGTTCGGCCCGCGGCGGCGGTCGAGCACCTTCATCCACAGCACCGTGTCGGTCTCGGCGATGTTGTGGCCGACATGGAGGATGCAGTCCGTGGTGTCGACGTCCGAATAACCCCCGGGCTGGCCGTCGGCGCCGAAGGTCTCCTTCAGCGAGGCCGCGGCCGTGGCGGTGCACAGCCGCGTGTTGCCGTCCATGTGCGGCGTGCCGAGGCCCGCCTTCCCGATCACGCCGAGCGTGTAATACTCCTCCAGCATGAGCTGGCCCGTGGTGTAGAAGCCGATCGAGGATGCCGTGTAGCGCTCCACGAGCTCCTTCGAGCGCGCGACGATGAGGTCCATGGCCTCGTCCCAGCTCGCCTCGCGAAAGCCCGAGCGGGTGCGGATCAGGGGCTTGGTGAGGCGGTCGGCGCTCGCCATGGCCTGCCAGCCATGCAGGCCCTTGGGGCCGAGCCGGCCGCGGTTGACCCGGTCGACGGCGCGCCCGCGCACGCCCACGATGCGTCCCTCCTTCACGCCGATGTCGAGGGCGCAGCCGTTGGAGCACAGCGTGCAGGCGGATTGCACCCAGCGGTCCGGCTCCGCCGTCAGGAGCTCGTCGACCCTCTCGGCCCATTGTCCCTCGCCGTGGAAGGGCGTGCGCTCGCCCCAGACGTCCGCGATGCTGTCGCGGCTGCGGCGTGCGATGGCGGTGAGGGACTGACGGCTGGGCCGACGCATGGGGCACCTCTCGCATTGAGGTACTCTCAACGCGGGACGCGGCCCACCGTTCGGGGGCGCGAGGGCGCCTGTAGGCTTTCGAATATTTGCACCGCCCGTGCCCGGCTGAGCATGCCCGGATTTCAGGCGGGTCGGTCGCCGCGATGGCGCCTCAGCGCCTCAGGCGCGCCGCAAGGGGAGGGCCGAGCACCTTCAGGGACTCGCGCAGGCGGAGCTCAGCCGCGTCGGCGCGAGCCTCGGCGGCGGCAAGGTCCGCCGCCCGCCGGACCACATGCAGCTGGAGGATCTCGTAGCGCTCCTCGAAGTCCCGGGCCCGCGAATGGGCCGCCAGGATCTGGTCGTTGGCCTGCCTCAGCCGCTCCCGGGCGACGGGATCGATGGCGCCTTGCTCTCGTCGCGTCATGCGCTCTCCAGGGGACGCGGGCCGCTCGGCCCCGTCCCGGAATGGTTCGTCTGGTGGAGCCATGGCGCAGCCTGATCCAATCCGGCTCAGGCGACCCGACCGCCCCTGTCCCATCGAGGGCTCCGAACCCGCTCGCGCAGTCCCGGCTCGTGTGGACGGGGGATGATCCACGGGCGACGTGAACTCACGGTAAAGATCCCGCTGTTCCCAAGGCGCGCCAGGGCCGGACCCCGGGCGCCGGGCGCCGATGCGTAGGCGCGCGGGCCCGCGCCTCGGCGCAGCGCGTCTCCCCGGTCCCAGACGGCACGAGCTTTGCTACCCGCCATGCGTCGATCCGATGGGGGCCGCTGCCCACGACTACCTGAACGGGCAAGGAACCGGGCAGGGTTGACACCGTTGTAGCCAAGCTTAGCAGTTGCGTGACGTAAGGTGATGATATGGCGACCGTTTACCTCCCCAGTTCGCTTCGACGGTATGTCGACCAGCGCTCCACGATTGCCGTGCCGGGCGAGACCGTGTCTGCGGTGCTGACGAATCTCGCCGCCACGGCTCAAGGCCTTCATTGCCACCTCTTCGCCGCCGATAAGCTGCGCAGCTTCGTCTTCGTGTCGAAGAACGGCCAGGACATCCGGCTGCTGAACGGGCTCGAGACGCCCGTCGAATCGGGCGACCAGATCCGTATCCTGTCCAGCATCGCCGGGGGTTGATCCGATGGCGGTCCAGGATCTGCCGGAGTTGAGCCCCAGCGAGATGCGCCGCTTCGGCCGCCATCTCGTGCTGCCGGAGTTCGGGCTGGAGCGGCAGCGCCGCCTCAAGGCCGGAAGCGTGCTGCTCGTCGGCGCGGGCGGCCTCGGCAGTCCGACCGCGCTCTACCTCGCCGCCGCGGGCGTCGGCCGCATCGGCCTCGTCGATCCGGACGTGGTCGAAGAGACGAACCTCCAGCGGCAGATCGCGCACGGCCATTCCACGCTGGGGCGCCAGAAGACCGAGAGCGCCGCGCAGCGGATGCGCGATCTCAATCCCGACGTGGTCGTCGAGCGCCACGACGTGTTCCTCACGGTCGAGAACGCCCTGGAGATCATCGCGGGCTACGACGTGGTGGTCGACGGGACGGACAACTTCCCGACCCGCTACCTCGTGAACGACGCCTGCGCCAAGCTCGGCAAGCCGAACGTGTTCGGCGGCGTGCTGCGCTTCGATGGGCAGGTCAGCGTGTTCGACGCCAGCCGGGGGCCCTGCTACCGCTGCGTCTTCCCCGAGCCGCCCCCGTCCGAGCTCGCGCCCAATTGCGCCGAGGCCGGGGTGCTCGGGGTGCTGCCCGGCGTCATCGGAGCGCTCCAGGCGACCGAGGCGATCAAGCTCCTGTCGGGCCTCGGCGAGCCCCTGATCGGCCGGCTCCTCGTCTATGACGGGCTCGACCTGAGCTTCCAGACCGTGGACTTGATGAAGGCGTCAGGCTGCCCCTGCTGCTCAGGCCGGCCCGAGGACATCGTGCTGCGCGAGACCCGCATGGTGTGCTCCGCCCCGACGGTGGGGGGCAGCCTCAGCGCCGACGAGCTGCAGACCCGCCTCGACGCCGGAGAGCCCATCCTGCTCCTCGACGTGCGCAACCCGCCCGAATGGGCCGGGGGAACGATCCCCGGAGCGCTCCAGCTCTCGAAGCCCGACATCGACCAGGCCGTGCAGGCGGTGCTGCACGAGGGCGCGGCCCGCGAGGGCACGAGCCTTGCCGCGATCCCGCGGGACCGGGACGTGGTGGTCTATTGCCAGTCGGGCATGCGCAGCAGCGCCGTGATCCGCGAGCTCGTCGCGGCCGGCTACGAGGCCTCCCGCCTCCTCAATCTCGACCGCGGCTTCTCGGCCTGGGTCGGGCGGAACACCTAGAAACCTCGCGCAGCCGAGGCGCGGCAACGCCGCAAGCGTCAAGAGGGCACCATGCAGCTTCAGTCCAGCGCCGACCTCATCCGGCGGATCCAGACCCTGGCTCCGCCAGGCTCCGTGCCGGACGAGGGCGTCATCCAGGCGCTTCGGGCGGCGACGCGGGAGCTGATCCGCGCCAAGCGGGCCGAGGGGTGCCTCGACGAGAGCCCCATGCATCTCGCGATGACGCGGACCGTCGCGCTGCACGAGGAGGCGGCGCGCGCAAGGCTCGCGGGGCGCCGCGTGCTGGTGACGGGCGGCTCGGGCTGCGTGGGCACGCGCCTGCGCACGCTCCTCCAGGGCTTCGGGCCCGCCGCGCTCGTCAACCTCGACATCGCGGCGCATCATGGGCCGGGAACGGGCATTCGCGCCGACATCCGCGATCCTGACGCCCTCGATGCCGCCTTCGCCCGGTTCCGGCCCGAGGTGGTGTTCCACCTCGCGGGCATCCGCGAGCCCGGGCGCGCCGAGCTCGTGGTGCGGGAGGCAATCGACACGAACGTCTTCGGGACGGGCAACGTGATCGAGGCGTGCCGCCGCCATGGGGTGGCCCAGGCCGTCTACTCGTCGACGGGCAAGTGCTTCGCCTACATCACCGACCACGTCTATACGGGCACGAAGAAGCTCGCCGAGGCCCAGTGGATGGCAGCCGCGCGCCAGGGCGGCCCCACCGCCTTCGCCATGACCCGCTTCACCCACATCCTGGAGAACGGCGTCGTCAGCAGGGACATCGCGGACGGGATCCGATCCGGCATCGTCAGCCTTCATGGGGCCGACCGCCACTTCAACCTCCAGAATCTCGGGCAGGCGACGCACCTCCTCGTCAACGCCCTGGCCCTCGCAGGCCGCCACGAGCCCGACACCTTCTGGGCCGCCGCCGATCTCGGATGGCCGGTCAACACGCTGGAGCTGGCGCTCGACGAGATCGAGCGGTCCGGCTCGGACGCCGCCGTCCGGTTCCTCGGCGTGCCGAAGGGCTATGACGAGCAGTTCTTCCGCGGGCAGTTCGACTGGAGCGGCGACTACGACCACCATCCCCTGGTGAACGCGTTCGAGGCGCCGACGGCCGCGCTCGACGAGACCGGCACCATGCTCCGGGTCCAGGTTCGGCACGCGGGCGAGGGCGTCCTCCAGGCGGAGCTCGGCGCCTTGCGCGCGGCGCTCGGGCCCGAGGCGGCCGGCCAGAGCGCCAAGGCGGCCCTGCTCACGGCCGTGGAGAACGTGGCCTCCGACATCTTCGGGGCGACGGATCCGGCCCGCTTGGCGGACGTGCTCTGGTGGGGCGCGGCGCCTGCCTGGGCCGGCCCCGACGCTGCCGGCGCGGCACGCTTCGAGCGGCTGATCGGCCTCCTGGCCGATGCGCTGCTCACGTCGCTCCCGCCCGGGGCTGCGGCCCGAGACGAGGCGCTGGGCGCGAGGCTCGACGACATCGCGGCGACCCTGGATCGCATCCCGGCCCTCGCCCGGCGGGCGCGGCGCATGCGGGAGAGCCTGCGTTCCCTCGCCGAAGCCGGCGCCTGACCCCGCCCCACGACGGACCTGACGATCCCATGACCGAGTTCCGCTTGACGCGACTCCTGTGCTGGCTCGCCTGGCTCCTCTTCGGGCTGGTGCTCCTGTCGACGCTCTCGCCGATCGAGCTGCGGCCGGAAACCGGCCTGTCGCCCAATCGAGAGCGGTTCCTCGCCTTCGCGATGCTGGGCGGCGCGTTCTGGCTCGCCTATCCGCGCCACCGGCTCCTCGTGGTCGTCCTGCTCCTTGGCGCTACGGTCAGCCTGGAGCTTCTTCAGCATCTCGCGCCCGGCCGGCACGGCGTGATCAAGGACGCGGTCGTCAAGGCCGCGGGCGGGATGCTCGGCTGCATGGGCGGCATGGTAGCCGACCGTCTCCTCCAGAGCGCCGAGAGGCGGGGCTGAGGGCTCTCCCTCACGCCCGTTGCGCTTCGCGCGCCGTCACAAGGCCCCCCAGAACCGCCCGGCCGCTCGCCGACCTGAAGGTCTCGGCTGCGCCGCTCCGCGCGAAGGCGCTCGCGGCGCTCTCGGCGCCGCCGAACTGGAAGCCGATCTGGGAGGCATAGGCGAGGGAGGCCCGGCAGCGCCGGGTGAGCGCATCCGGTCCGAGCGGGACCACGATCTCGTCGAGCGCGGCGAAGGCCTCCCCGAACGGCTCGGGCGGGGTCGCAGCCCGCGCGACGTAGGGATAGTCGCGCCACCAGAGGACCGGCGCAGGCGGGTCGACCCGCCGCAGGGCCCGCACCGCCGCCACATGATCGACATGCCCGCCGACGGCCTGGGGCGCGAGGATCAGGTCCGGCGCGAGACCGTCGAAGAGTTCGCGGAACGCGGGCGCGAGGGCTTCCTCGACGCGGTCGGCGGCGAGCGGCGGCGCGAAGAGGGCGGGAGCCGAATGGTAGCCGCGGTGGGGCGCCTCCGGGAACGGGAGCCACAGCGCCTCGGCACCGAGGATGGCGGCGGCGCGGGCGTCCTCGGCGCGGCGCAGCGCCATGTAGTCGACCTCCGGGCCGAGGCCCTTGTCGAGCTGGCAGGCAAGCGCGAAGCCCCCCGGGTCGGGCACGCTCGCGGTGAACATTGTCGCGATCACGACCCGCCACCCGGTGTCGCTCAGGGCCGCGAGGGTCCCTCCGCAGGAGAAGGCCGCATCGTCGAGATGGGGCGAGAGGGCGAGGGCGGTCGGCATCACAGGAGGTGCGGCTCGGCCCGGAAGCGGCAGGGGTGGATGGGCACCTCGGGCTCGAAGGAGAGGTCAGGTCGGGCCCCGCGGAGCGAGGCATAGAGGCCCACGATCTGCGCGCCCACTGCCTCCCAGGAATAGACCCGGCGGCACTCGTCGAGGGCGGCCGCGGCAAGGCGGGCGCGAAGGGGCTCGTCCCGGATGATCCGCTCCAGCGCGTCGGCCTGGGCCGCGATGTCGCCGGGCTCGATCAGAAGCCCGTTCTCCCCGTCGCGCAGGCAATCCACCACGCCCACCGTGCGGCAGGCGACGACGGGCAGCCCCGACGCCATCGCCTCCAGGATCGTGTTGGAGAACCCTTCAGCGTAGGTCGGTGACACGAACACGTCCGCCCCGCGATAGAGCGCCGGCACGTCGCCATAGGCCGCGTAGCCCGTGAACTCGACATGGGGCGTCAGGTGCAGGGCAGAGGCACGCTCGCGGGCGGGGTCCACGTCGGGGCCGATGCCGGAGATCGCGCAGGCGAAGGGCGTGCCGCGGTCGCGCAGGAGGGCGAGCGCGTCGAGCATGTCGAGCACGCCTTTCCGGCGGTCGACGCGGCCATGGTAGAACAGGCGCACGGGGTCGCGGGCCCGGCCGGGGCTCCAGTCGTCGGCGGGATGGAAGGTACCCGTGTCGACGGCGCCGGGCACGATCGTGAAGCGCTCGCGCGGGGTGCCGAGGCGTTCCGTGACCTCGCCGATGAAGCTCTCGCCGCCGATGAGGAGGGCGTTGGCGTGGTCGAGGACGCGCGTGAGGGCGAGGCGGTGCGTCTCGCAGCACGAGCCCACCCAATGCCCGTCCCCGCCCTGGATCGAGACCACCACGGGCACGCCGATGCGGCGCGCCGCGAGCAACGCGGCCCAGCCGTTGGGATAGCCGTATTGGGCATGCAGGATGTCGAAGGGCGCGCGTTCGTGCTCGGCCACGATCGTCTCCACCATGGCGTCGACGTCGCGCTCGAAGTCGCCCCCGTTCTGCTCGCCGTGCGCCTCCAGGCCGATGACGCGCACGCCCTCCACGGGCGGGGGCGGGCCGCCGCCATAGACGCGCATGCCACGCTCGTCGCCGCGGTACTGGCTGATCATCGTGACGTCGATGCCGTGCGCCACGAGCTGGCGCAGCAAGTTGATGGCGTAGACGCTCATCCCTGAGATGGCGGGGAAGAAGCGGCGGCTCACGAAGCAGACGCGCATGGCTCAGGCTCCGGCCGAGAGGGCGAGGCTCGCGGTCCGCTCCACCTCGACGCGGCAGGAGCGGAGATAGCGTAGCGCCTGGGGCACCATGGTGTCTGCTCGGTGGCTGTCGCGGGAGAGCTCGACGCAGACGAGGCGCTCGAACGCGATCTCCTCCAGGGCGTCGAGGATGCCGGGGATGTCCATGTCGCCCTCACCGAAGGCCAGATGGATGTGCTCGCCCCGCTTCATGTCCTCGATCGACACGGTGCCGATGCGCCCATCGAACTCGCGGGCCGCGGCGGCCGGGTCGCGCTCGCCCGTCACGAGGCAATGGCCGAGATCGAGCGCGAGCGTCAGGTTCGGCAGGTCGCGGGCGACCGTCGCGTAGTCGTCCACGGTCTCGACCAGCATGCCGGGCTCCGGCTCCAGCGCCACCGTGACGCCCCGGTCCTCCGCGTGGCGGCAGACGGCCTCCAGGCCCTGCCGCAGCCAGCTCCAGGCCTCGTCGCGGCCCACCCCCGCCTTGGGCACGCCGGCCCAGAACGACACCGCCTCGGAGCCCAGCGTCGCGGCGATGTCGACGGCGCGGCAGAGGAAGTCAACGCGCCGCGCGCGGCCGGCGGGATCGCGGGTGAGGAGCGTCGGCTCGTGCTTGGCACGCGGGTCGAGGAGGTAGCGGGCGCCGGTCTCGATCACGCTGCCGAGGCTGAGCCCGTCGAGGCGGCGGGCCAAGCGCTCGGCGCGGGCCGCGCAATCGGGCTCGAACGGGTCGAAATGCTGGTGGTCGAGGGTGAGGGCGACGCCGTCATAGCCCGAATCCGCGATGAGCGAGAGCGCATCGTCGAGCCGGTGATTGGCCGTTCCGTTGGTGTTGTAGGCGAACCTGAGGCGGGTCATGGGCTCCTCCGTGGGATTGGGCTCTTCGCGTGATGGCCGTCATCCTCGGCCGGAGCCGGCGTCGGCCAGCGCAGGGGACGGGGATCCTGCGCTGCTTGCTGCGCCGTCGGCGCACGTCTGGCCCGTCGAGGGCTCCTGACGGGCCAGAATGAGCCGCTGCGCGGCAGAATTGCTGCGGCTGGATCCCCTTCCCCTGCGTGCGACAAGCGCGCTCCGGCCGGGGATGACAGCGTTGCGGTTGAAGCCACGAGCTGCGGGCTCTTGATCAACAGACCGGCGGGCAAGGTCACGCGCTCCTCCGCAGCGCCGGAACCTGACCCAGCCGATACGCGACGTGATGCGCCTCGGGCTCGCGGTAGAGGGGGTAGAGGGGGCCGACGATGCGGTCGGCAAGGGCCGTGTCGAACAGGGGCTGCCCGCCCAGGCGCTCCACCGCATCGGGCGTCAGGCGCACGGGGCGGAGGGCGTCGGTGGGCTCGCCGAAGCGGATGAGCGGGTGGTCGCGCTCGATGAGCTTGCGGGCGTTGCGCTCGCCGATGCGGTGGTAGCTCATGGTCTCGACCTCGAGCGTCGGGGCCACCACCTTGGCGACGCCGACCCCCGGCAGCGAGCAGTCGACGGCGAGCACGTCGATACCGGCCGCCGCCAGGCGCTCCCGGGCGAAGCGCCCGCGCTCGCGGGTGTCCTCCAGGGCGGTCCTCGGCAGGCTCGCGAAGGACTTCGAGGTGCGGCGCGAGAACACGGTGTCGGAGAGGTGGCGGCGGAGGGTCGGGCCGTCCATGCGGGCCCAGTCCATCATCGCCCGCAGCGCCCGGGTCTCCTCGCCCTCCAGGCTCGGCAGCGCGCGGGTGAGGAAGTCCTCCACGTAGCGCGGCGGCGCGACCTGGAGCGCGCCTGTGAGCGGCCCGTGGCCATAAGCCTTGCGCACCCGCGCCGAGCAGAACTCAAGCAGCGCCTTGCGCAGCGCCCGGTCCCGGTCCGGATCGCAGGCCTCGCCGCAGCCCGAGAGCATGATGGCGGTATGCGGCTCGTCGGCCGCCCGGTCGTAGCCCACCACGTAGAGGTTGGTGAGCCCGAACTCGTCGGTGGCGAATTTCGGCAGGACCTCGATGCCGAGCTCGTCGAGGCGGGCGAGCAGCGCCCGGGTGGCGGGCTCCAGGCTTTCGGGCAGGTCGAGGGTCACGCCTTGATCAAGGGCACGGAACAGGAGGCCGTTGCCGTCGCGCTGGAGGCATTCGAGGAGGCCGTGGGCGATGGCCCAGTCGAGATCGGGGCCGGCGCCGAGGCCGTTGGTGATGAGGGTCGTGAAGGGCGTGTAGCCCGGCGGCAGCTCGAACACGTCGCAGGCCGCGACGTCGAGGGGGATCAGCACCGGCTCGCCCGTGCCGACGCGAAACCCTTCCGTCCAGGCGAGCGGCGTGTCGCGCCCCACGGGGCTGCCGGCGGGCAGGCACAGGGTCAGCGGGTCTGCGACGGCGCCCGCGCCGCGCTCGCGTACCAGCGCGTCATAGGATCCAAGGATCCGGGGACGGTCCACCATCGCCAGGGTCGGGCCGATCATCTCGGCGATCTCGGCGAGCGCGCCGACGATCGCCTCGCCGTCCGTCGCGCCGTAGCCGTAGCCGGACGGCATGGCGCCGGGAAAGCGCGGGTCCTCCAGGAAGAGCGCCGCCTTCCAGGCCGGCACCCCCGTGCGGTCGAGGGGCGTCATGGGGAAGGCGACGACGCGGCCGGGCGGCAGGGCCTCGAGATAGGCGAGCGCCGCGTCGGGGAGATCCGCGGGGAGGTCCTGGGTGCTGCGCTTCGTCATGGGGCGGTCTCCGTGGGGGAGGAGGTCGATCGGTGCCATCCCTTCGGCCGCACCGGAACGGCGGTCGGCTCGGATCCGTAGGCCGCCATCAGGCAGCGCATGCCGTGAAGGTCGCGGGTGGCGTCGAAGGCGCGGTGGTCGCCCGAGCGCAGGGCGTGCCCGAAAGCGAGGATCTGCTCCAGGAAGGGCGAGCGCTCGGCGCCCGGCACGGGGAGGGGGCGGGAGGAGCCCGTGCGGGCGTCGGTGAGGGTGACCCTGCCGCCCGGGTCCTGGCCCATCGTGTTCTCGGCGACGATGAGGCCCTGGTCGCCGACGATCTCCAGGCGGCGGCGGGGCAGCGTCTCGGGATGGTTGTAGGCGACATGCAGGGTGAGCAGCGGCCCGCCGGAGAGGCGCGCGATCAGGACCGCGCCGTCGTCGACGGCGTAGGGCTGGATGCGCGTCTGGGTGAGCGCCGCGACGGCCTCGATGCTTGAGTCCGTCAGGAAGGAGGCGAGGTCGAGGCCGTGCGGGGCGAGGTCCATGAGGGCGCCGCCGCCGGCCTTGGCCCCGTCAATGCGCCAGTTGTCGCCCGCGCCCCAGTCCGGCCCGAGCCAGCAGGCATAGACGATGCGGACCGCCGTCACCGCCCCCACCGCGCCCTCGCGCAGGGCGGCCCTGATGGCGCGGTGGGCGGGGTGGTGGCGCTGATCGAAGGCGGTGCCGTAGAGGATGCCGGCCCGCTCCACGGTGCGCACCATCGCCTCCGCGTCGTCGAGGCCCGCCGCCATGGGCTTCTCGCAGAGCACGGCCCGGCCCGCCCGCGCCGCCGCCTCGACGCCAGCGCGGTGCAGGTGGTTCGGCGTCGCGACATAGACGGCCTCGACGCTCTCGTCCGCGCACAGCTCGTCGGCGGTCGCGTAAGCCCGCGCGCCGAGGCGCTCGCCCGCCGCGCGGGCGGCCGGATCGGGATCGCAGACCGCGGCGAGGCGGTGGCCGGCATCGCGGATCGCGGGCGCGACGAAATCGCGGGCGACCCAGCCGAACCCGATGATGCCCCACGCCACCATGGGCTACCACCGCTCCGGCAGGGCGACGAGCTCGCGCCGGCGCGCGAGCGCCTCCACGGCGGGCCCCGCCACCGCGCGAGCCGGGGCCTGCGGGCGGGGCGGATAGGTGGCGCTCGCCGCGTATTCGGCCTTGTAGCGCTCGGACGGCCAGGCGATCTCCGGACCTCGGGGGCCATCGCGGTAGAGCGGGTTGCGCACGAGGGGAGCGCCATCCGGCGGCAGGATGAGGCCGCCCGTGAGGGCGCGCGGCTCCCGCTTCAGGCCAGGCCCGGCCGCGAGGGCGAAGGCCTCGACGGCGCGCAGCTCTCCCAGCGGTCGAGGCCGGGGTGCGCGGGCCTCGACGAGGGCGCGGGTGAGCTCGGCGTCGTCATAGGCCACCGCGTCCGGCAGGAGAACCGCCACCTCCGCGGCCGTCATCGCGGCGCCGGCCGAGAAGCCGGGATTCTCGCGGTTGTGGACGTGGCCCACGGCAAACCAGCCCGTCTCGCCCGCGATCTCGCGCAGGCGCTCCACGATCTCAGGTTTCGGCTCGAGGAAGTAGAGGGCGTCGTGGCACAGGGCGAGGTCGGCGCGCGGGCGCACGGGCCAGGGGGCGCCGGCATCGAAGCAGACGAGAGCGGCGGGGCGGGGGAGCACCCAGTGGCGCGCGATCCAGAGCTTGGCGAAGACCACGTCCGCGCCGCCAGCCTCCAGGCCGCGCAATTGCAGCTCGCGCAGGTAATGCCCGATGCCGCAGGCAAGCTCGAAGGCGGTCCGCTCCTCGCCCCGGTGCGCCTCCAGAAGGGCGAGGCCCGCCAGGTAGGTCGGGTCGCTCCAGCGGTGGACGAAGTAGTCGCCGACGCGGCCGAAGGCGAGGAGGGTCAGCGCGTCGCGCAGGGTGAGACGCGAGCGCTCTCGCACCAGACGACGCAGGTCCGCCTCGTCGGGGGCGGGGCCGGTCCACCAATCGTCCTGGTCGGCGAGCAGGAGGAGAAGGGCTGATTCCGTATCGCCGCGGTCGAGGGCGGCAAGCGTGTCCCGGACCAACGCCTCACGCCCGACCCGCAGATAGGGGATGCCGTCGACGACGGGCCAGCGGCCGGCGGGGCCAGCCAGCGCGTGCGGGCCCTCCTGGCGCAGGGGCGCGCCGCTGACGGGGCAGAGGAGGGCGCTCATGCCAGGCCGAGCTCCCGCAGCACGCCGTCGTGGAAGGCCTTCACGGGGCCATCGTGGACGAGCTCCATATCGTCGAGGACGACGTCCATGGTGAGGCTCGCAGCCGCGAGGTGCTGCGCGATCTGGAGGACGCGATCGGCCACGTCGGCGGCGTGGAAGGCTCGCCCCTCGGGCGTGTCGGCGTCGGGCAGGATCGCGCGGGCGCGCTCGACGGTCGCGCGCAAGGCGGGCGGCAGCTCGTCGAGCGCCCGGGCGGTGGCGCGGGCCATCACGGGCTCTAGATGGTCGCCGAGCAGCATCTCGCCCGTGAAGCCTGAATCCGGCATCGCCGCGTTGTGGAGATGGTGGGCGAGGCCCACCAGGAAGACGGTCTCCGGGTCGGCGTCGTAGAACGGCGAGAGGATCACGCCGTAGACCGCCACCATCAGGCAGTGCTCGGCATGGTTCTCCGGCGGCTCCAGCATGATGCGCGACTTGCCGGGGCAGGTGACGCCCGCGCGGGGCTGCCGGGCCAGCGCCTCGACGAATGGCGGCGGGGCGCCGACAGGGAGCTCGCGGGCGAGAGCTGCGCGCAGGCGGGCGATCAACGCCTCTCCCCGCCCGCCCGGAGAGGAGAGGGGCGCGCTCACCTCGGCGAGCGCCCCCTCCAGCACCGACACGCTCTCCTCGAACGTGAGCCCCAGCAACCGCAGCGTCGGCCCATCGAGATCGCCGAGGCGCGCGGCGGCGAGGCAGGCGGCGTTGGTGGCCTCCATGACGACCGCCGGGTCGGCGCCCGCCACGAGGGCACCCCACGCCGCGCGGAAGCGGCGCTCGGCGATGGAGCCGGGGGCCCCGGCGGAGCGGATGCGCTTGAGGTCGCCGAGCTCCTTCAGGAGCGGGACGAGACCGGGCGAGGCGCCCATGGCGGGCCCCTCAGTGCTTGTTGAGCCAGTCGGCCAGCATCTGCTCCTGGACGTGGAAGGCATGCTCCGGCGGGTGCCCGTTCGCCACCATCGGGGCCTTGAAGAACACGCCGAGCTGCTCCTGCACGCCGCCCTCGCCGCGCCGGTCGGCAAGTCCCATGACGCGGGCGATCTCGATGGCGAGCGGCGCCGCCAGGATCGAGTCCTTGCACAGGAAGTTCACCTTGATCTGCATGCGCTTGCCGAGGAACCCGGTGATGTCGATGTTGTCCCAGGCTTCCTTGTCGTCGCCGCGCGGGCGGTAATAGCGGATATCGACGAGGTGGTCCTCGACGGGGTAACCCAGGATCTGCTCCAGCACGCAGCCCTTGGTGTTGAGCTTCGATTGCAGGGAGGCCGGATCGTCGAGGGCGAGGCCGTCGCGGTTGCCGAGGATGTTGGTGGAGAACCAGCCGTCGACGTGGAGCGAACGGGCGCGCAGGGCCGGCGCGATTACGGTCTTCATGAAGGTCTGGCCCGTCTTGCCGTCCTTGCCGGCGACGCCGACGTTGCGGCGCTTGGCGAGCTCGATGAGCGCCGGCACGTCCGCCGCGACGCTCGGGGTGAAGTTCGCGTAAGGCACGCCGCTCGTGATGGCCGCGTAGGCGTAGAGCATGGCGGGACCGATGGCGGGATCGTTCTCGTCGAGCCCGCGCTCGAACGCCTCCACGGTGGCGAGCACCGGCAGGGAGAGGTCGGGCCACACCTCGGTAGAGGCGAGGTTGAGCATCACGACGCGCTCGGCATCCGACTCCTTGCGAAAGCGCGCCAGGTCGGCGGCGATAATCTCGACGGCCTCGCGGTGCGATTTCGCCGCGATGAGGTGCCGGCCCTGGATGTTGCGGCAGAAGCGCTCGTTGCCCACCGCCGCCCAGGGGCGCATGGACTTGAGGGCGGAGGCGCCATCGTTCAGCTCGTCGCGGGAGAGCACGCCGTGCTCCTGCGCGGCGGAGCCCAGGTCCTCGCCATTGAGGTCCCAGCCGCCGAAGACGAGGTCGCGGTAATGGGAGAGGCCGGGCACGGCCACGTCGGCCAGGGGCAGACCGTCGAAGCGATTGGCGCCGGATTTGATCATCTCGATTCCGGCGATGGCGGTGGTCGCGACGGCGCCCCCCATCCCGACGATCGCGACGCCGAGACGGTCTTTCGGATTGGCCTGAATCACGGGTTGCTCCTGAAGCTCGCAGAGATCGGCCCACTTGCGGCGGGGCCTGTTCTGGTCCGCGGCTCGAACGCGGCTTCCCTTGCGTCAGTTGCCCAGCGTGGCCGTGGCAGGCTGTCGCAGAATGGGACAGCCCGACCCGCCGGCGCTCAGGGGCGCGCGCCGCCGAGGCTGGAGCTTCGTACGTTCATTCAACATCTTAGCGCAGGTTAAATCCGTCGCGCCGCTCAGGGGCGCTCCTCCGCGCCCTCGAGGGGAGCGCCCTGCGACATAGTTGCGTCCCCGTCCCAGGCCGGCGCGGCGCCGGGGCCGGTGAAGCGGCGCAGGTCCTGGAGCTCCGGCGCCGCGCAGGTGTCGTCGGCCGTGAGGAAGAGGCCCAGGCGCCGGGACGCGACCCCGAGGTCGACCCGGCTCAGGAGCGAGGCGATCACGGGCGCCAGGATGAGGCCGAGCGCGGTGGGCGCCATCCAGAGCCCGTACCAGCCGCCCACCGTGAGCGCCGCGGCCGCGAGGGCAAGCCCCACCCAGACCGTCCAGCCGAGCCGCGCCCAGGCCTCGGACAGGGGCACGAGCCGGTCGGTGCGCGGCTGCGAATCCCAGGCGACGACGCGGCCCATGAGGGTGGTGAGGACGAAGCCGGAATTCACGAGGGAGAGGACGGGCCCGAGCAGCACCCAGAGCACCTGCTCGATCGTCGCTCCCGCGAGGAGCCGCCGCACGCCCCCGAAGCCCCGCCGGGCCGGCGCCTCGATGAGGGCGCGGGCGAGGTTGAGGACGCGGGGGAGACCGATGAGGAGCGCCGCGACGGTGACCAGCGCGGTCGCGGCCCAGCCGGTCTCGGTGAGGCCGTAGGCGAGCACGCCGAGGCCCCCGCCCTCGTCCGCCGTCACGGCCCGCACGGCGCCGACGAGCAGGAAGGCCCACCAGAGCGGGGCCGTGAGATACCCGCCGATGCCGAGCAGGATATGGGCGCGGCTCGCGGGCTTGAGCCCCGGCATGCGCAGGACGCCCGCGTGCTGGAGGTTGCCCTGGCACCAGCGCCGCTCGCGGCCCATGAGGTCGATGACGTTGGTGGGCATCTCCTCCCAGGTCCCGTCGATGTCGGGCAGGAGGTGGACGCCGTAGCCCGCCCGGCGCATGAGCGCCGCCTCGACGATATCGTGGCAGAGGATCTCGCCGCCGAAGGGCGGCTTGCCCGGGAGCACGGGCAGCTTGCAGTGCTCGCGGAAGGGCGCGATCCGGATGATGGCGTTGTGCCCCCAATAGTTCCCGTCCGGCCCCTGCCAGAACTCGAGCCCGCGCAGGGCGAGCGGCGCATAGAGGCGCACGGCGAATTGCTGGATGCGGGCGAAGAGGGTCTGGCGCCCCGTGGCGTAGCTCACGGTCTGGATGATGCCGGCGTCGGGCATCTCCTCCATGAGCCGCACGAGGCGGCGCATGGTGCGGCCGGACATGAGGCTGTCGGCGTCGAGCACGATCATGAAGTCGAAGGCATCGCCCGCGCGCTCCATCCACTCGGCGATGTTGCCGGCCTTGCGGCCCTCGTTGCGCGTGCGGCGGCGGTAATGGACGGGCGGCAGGCCCTCCTGGTCTCCCGCCCAGGCGAGGTACGCGGCAAGCGCCTGCTCCTCCTCGGCGGCGATGCCGGGGTCGCCCGTGTCGCTCAGGACATGGATCGCCATGTCGTCAGCGCGGCCGGTGGCGCGCAGGGAGCGGGCCATGACCCGCACGCCCGCGAAGACCGCCTCGGCGTCCTCGACGAAGATCGGGATGAGCACCGCCGTGCGGCTGCGGCCCGTGGCGACCGGCGCGAGGCTCAGCGCGCGCCGCTCCAGGGCCGTCATGGCCCCGCGCGAGGCGGCCCAGGCGCTGAAGCCGAGCACCAGCTGCCAGACCACGAAGCATTCCCACGCCATGAGCGGCACGAAGAGCGCCACGAGGACGGCGTCGAGCACGCCCCGTTCGGCCCGCCCGTAGATCTCGATCGAGAGCCAGGCGACGCCGAGCGCGCCGAGCAGGGAGGGCACGAGGAGAAGGGCACGGCGCGCGGCGAGCGCGCTCGGCTGCGACGAGGTCAGGAACATAGGAGCCTTCCGTAGCACCGGCCGTGGAACGACCCGGCAAAGTTTTAGAGGCGCGACCGTTGCGGGGCGGCAAGAGCAGCCGACCTCTGCGACCGAACGGCCCGACGCACCTCATGAAGGCGGAAAATCAAGATGTTGCAACGACTTGTTGGAAGTGCGGCCGCTCCGGCCGCGCTGCGTCCGCCTCTGCCGCGCGACCGCGTGTCGCGCGGGCCGCGCGGTCAGCCCAGGCTGCTCAAGGGGACCGGCGCCGCGTGGGGCCGGGTCGCGAGCATCGAATCGATGAGGGCCAGGACCTCCCGCCGCCCGCTGTTCGCCGCCTGCTCGAAGGGTGTCCAGGTCTGCTCGAAGTCGAGGGCGGCGAATACCGCGCGATAGCGGCGCAGCTCGTTGGGGGTGAGCGGCACCCCGCGCACGAAAGCCTTGTGGGCCGAGATGGTGAGGGCGCGGCGCGGGTTCGCGGGGTCGAGCTCGAACTTGAGGGCGTCGCCGCAGAACAAGATCCGCCTGCGGGCGTCGTGGAGGACGGCGTGCCCGTCGAAATGGCCCGCGGTGAGATGGAGCGTGAGGCCCGGCATCGCCTCCAGGCTGTCGTCGAAGGGCCATGTGACGCGCAGCGCGCCCGTCCAGGCGAGGTCGCCCGGGTGGAGCGCCACCTCCGGGTCGAACCGGTCCTGGATCTGGAACAGGGCGCCGTAGCTGTGGGGATGCGAGGCGGATGCCACCGCGACGCCGCCGAGCGCCTCGATGTGCGCCAGCGCCTCGAGCGAGAACACCGCGCCGCCCTCGAACAGGAGATTCCCGTCAGGCCCGGCAATCAGGTAGGCGCTCGGCCCAATCCCCGTGACGGGGTCGTTCCAGAAGCGCCAGACGCCGCTCTCGACCTCGGTCCAGTGCATGGGCGAACGGGCCTGCTTCTCGGCGACGTCCAGGAACTCGAACGGGCCCTGCGGCATCACGTGCCGGGCGTCGGCGCACATGGGGCAGTCGCGGGGGCGGTCGGACCGGCGCTGCCAGAAGCCGCAATTCTCGCAGCAGAACGCCGGCAGCTTCAGGGCGTCGGCGAAGGGGAGATAGCCGGGCATGGCGCGTCGCTCGCGATGGGACCCTTGGGGCGGGCGGAGGGGGTGAGATGTCCGCTCCCCCGCCGCCGTCAAGGCGGGCCCCGGCGATCCGTCAGCGCGAGCCGGAGCGGATGGAGGGGTACCAGGGGCGCGCCCCGGGCGCGAGGACGCCGTCGTCGAGCACGGGCGGGCGCTCCTGCGCGGGCATGAGGGGCGCGGTCGGCCTCTCGCCGATCGGTGCCGTCGGGCCCTCGTCGAGCCCCAGGGGGCGCACGCCGCCGCCGCGCCAGCGCTCGACCATGCCGGCGATGTAGGTGCGGTCGATGGCCGCGCCGGCTGCGTGGTCCAGGCCGGTCGCCTCGCTGCGCGGGATGCGGGCGGCGGGGAGCTCGGAGAAGCGGATGCGCATGGGCAGCGGCATGCCCTCGCCGAAGCCGAAGGCCTCGCGGGTGCCCAGCGACGGCAGGAAGCCGAGGAGCCCGCCCGCGGCCTCCGACACCGCCGCGCGCAGGATGGCCTGGTCGCGGTCGTTCATCAGGCGCATGGCGAAGACGGTGCTGCACTGGGACAGGATCGTCGGGTCGAGCTCGGCCGGGCGCTGCGTCACGAGGCCGAGATAGATGCCGTATTTGCGCCCCTCCTTCGCGATCCGGGAGAGCGCCTTGCGGGTGGGACCGAAGCCGAGGCCGCGATCGGCGGGCGCGTAGCGGTGCGCCTCCTCGCAGACGAGGAGCATGGGGAGCGCGCCGTCGCTCCACAGGCCGATCTCGAAGGCCATGCGGCACAGGACCGACACCACCGAGTCCACCACCTCGGAGGGGAAGCCCGCGAGCTGCATCACGGTGACGGTCTTGCCCCGGCCCGGATATTTGAAGATCTCGCCGATGACGTCGACCATGGTGTCGCCGCCGACATTCGCGTTGTCGAACATGAAGGCGTAGCGGGTGTCGAGGCGAACCGTCTCGATCCGGTTGAGGAGGCGGGTGTAGTTGAACACCAGCGCCCGGTTCTCGAGCTTGCCGCGCCGCTCCTCGATGAGCGCCACGAGGTCGGCCAGGCGGTAGGGGATCGGCGTGTCGGGGCCGATGCCGGCCGCCTTCGCGTCCATGCGCTTGAGGGCCGAGCGGTCGTGCGACGCGCGCGAGGCCGCGAAGGCGGCCTTCGCGGCGGGGATGAGCTCGGCCAGGATGTCGATCTCCTCGTCGACCCCCGGGCGGCCCCGGAACAGCACGTCGACGAATTCCTCGAAGCTGAACAGCCAGAAGGGCAGGCGGAGATTGGCGGGCCGCAGCACGTCGGCGCGGGGGTGGAAGCAGGAGCCGTACTCGTTGTGAGGGTCGATGAAGAACACCCGCAGATCGGGCTTGGCGTCGAGGATCGCGCCCACCAGCACGGAAATGCCGCTCGACTTGCCGGCGCCCGTCGAGCCCAGGACGGCGAAGTGCTTGGTGATCAGGTCGTCGATGCGGGCATAGGCGCCGATCGCCGCGTTCTGGTGCAGGTCGCCGATGCGCATGCCCGTCGCGCCGGGCAGGCTGAAGAGCGAGGCGAGCTCCTCCCGCGTGAGCGCGAGCACGGCCTGGCCGAGCCTCGGGAGCTGAGCGGCGCCCCGGATGAGCGTCGGCCCGTGCCGCCCGTCGTCGCGGATCTCGCCTAGCAGGTTGACGATGCAGGTGGCGGGCGTCCCCTGGCCGGACAGCTCCGTCGCGATGCCGATGACGGTGGTCTCGGGCAGCGGGATCCCGACCATCTCGCCCACGCTGAGGGCGGCGGTTCCGCTGGCGCGGAGCTCAACGACGAGCCGGACGCCCGTGGTCGCGGCCACATGCCCGATCACCGGCCCTGCAACTGTCCCGACGCCCACTACAACCCCCTGGCCCGAACCCCGAGCGCAGGGTTGCACGCAGGCGTAAAGACTCCGCAAAGGCGGGCAGGGCGGACGGCGCGCCGGCACGAGGGAACGCGGTTCTCCATCATGCCAGCTGGACGAAAGCCGGTTGTCGCGGCGGGCGTTCCCGGTAGAACAGGGTTCTTATTTCCGGCACGAGATTGCGGCTCCCGAGAAACATTTTCTATCTCAGGCCTATCGACCTCGCCCGAACCGGACCCCTCGCCATGTGGATGTCACGCCGCTCCCTCGTCGCCGGAGGCCTCGTTGCCCTGGCTGCCCCCGCCGTGCGGGCGCAAGCCGCAGCCGTGCCGATGCGCATCGGCGTGATCCCGATTCTCGCGGCGGCGCCGATCTACCTGGCCGAGCGAGAGGGCTGGCTCAAGGCGGCGGGGCTCGCTCCGACGATCACCACCTTCGAGTCCGGGCCCAACATGATCCAGGCGCTCGCCTCGGGCACCCTCGACGTCTATGTGGCGGGCGTCGCGCCGCTCGGCGTCGCCCGCTCCCGGGGCATCGACGTGAAGGTCGTGGCGGCCACTGCGGTGGAGGAGAACGTCTTCGTCGCAGGCGGCAAGCTCGCCCGCTTCTTCGAGCCGAACCTGCCGAAGGCGGAGGCCTTCCGGCGCTATCGCGCCTCCGCCGGGGCGCCCGCGCGGCTCGCCACCCAGCCGCTCGGCTCCGTGCCCAACACCACGCTCCAGCACTGGCTGTGGGAGGTGGTGAAGGCCGACAAGGCGGACGTGACGGTCGTGCCCATGGGTATCGACGCCACCCAGCAGGCGATCGCGGTCGGCGCGGTGGAGGGCGGCGTGATGCGCGAGCCCGCGGTCACCATCGTGACCCGTCGTGACCCGTCCATCCGCCTCCTCGCGCTCGGCGGCGAGATGTTCCCGAGCCAGCCCGGCACGGTGATCGCGCTCACGCAAGCCTTTCTCCAGCGTAACCCGGAGGGCGCCCAGGGGCTCGTGACGGCGGCGGTACGGGCCGTGGCAGGCATTCTGGAGGCGCCGGACCGGGTGGCGCCGCAGCTCGAGGCGTCGCTCGGCCGCGGCCTCGTCGATGCGGCGACCTTGCGCGCCGCGCTCACCTCGCCCGCCTCCCGCTTCGTCGCCGACCCGCGCGTCATCGTCGAGGCGACCGCCGCCATGCAGCGCTATCAGGTCTCGATCGGCGCCCTCGACAAGGAGGTGCCCCTCGACGGCCTGTTCGACACCCGCCTCTACGAGCGCGCGGTCGCCCGGTGAGACGAACCGGCACGCTCGACGCGTTCGTCCTGCCGCTCGCAGGGCTCGTCGCCTTCCTGGCGCTGTGGGAGGCCGTGCCGCGGGCGGGGCTCGTGAACGCGGCGTTCCTGCCGCCGCCCTCCGAGATCCCCGCCGCGTTCCTCCGCGAGTGGCGCTCGGGCCAGTGGACGATCGCGATCGGCAACAGCCTCGGGCACTACGTGGCGGGGCTCCTCACGGGCGTCGGGCTCGGCGTCGCGCTCGGGATCATGACGGGCATGGTTCGGGCGGCGGAGCGGGCCACGTCCTGGATCGTGCGGGTCCTGCGACCGGTGCCCGGCCTCGCCTGGGTCCCGTTCGCGATCATCTGGTTTGGGGTCAGCCCCTCGGCGGCTTTGTTCATCATCGCGATCGGGGTGTTCTGGATCGTGTTCTTCGCCACCCACGGCGCCATCCGCGCCGTCGACCGAGACCTCGTCGAGGTGGCGGAGGCCTTCGGTTTCCGCTCCGGACCGGAGCGCCTCGTCAAGGTGCTCCTGCCCGCCGCGACGCCGGGCATCCTGGTGGGCGTGCGCACCGCCATCGGCCAGGCCTGGATGGCGGTGGTGGCGGCCGAGATCTTCGGGGTCGCCGGCCTCGGCCAGCGGATGATGCAGGCCTCGACCCTCCTCGCGACCGACATCGTCGTGGTCTACATGCTCACCATGGCGGCGCTCTACGGCCTCCTCGACAGCGCGTTCATGGCCCTTCAGGGATGGTGGCTGCGATGGAAAGCGTGATCACGATCCGCGATCTCTCGCTCGCCTTCAATCGCGAGGGCCGGACCACGAGGGTGCTGGAAGGCCTCGACCTCGATGTCGGCCGCGGCGAGTTCGTGGCCCTCGTCGGCCCCTCGGGCGTGGGCAAGTCGACCCTGCTGCGGGTCCTGGCGGGCTTGGCGACGGGGGATGGCGGCACGGTCGAGATCGCGCCGGCGCAGCCCGGGCGGCGCGCCGTGGCGCTGGTGTTCCAGGACGCGCGGCTGCTGCCCTGGCGCCGGGTGATCGACAACGCCGCCTTCGGCCTGGAGAAGATGCGCCTGTCCCGCACCGAGCGCCGCAGCCGTGCCCGCGCCGCGCTGGAGGTCGTGGGCCTCGCGGACCTCGCCGAGCGCTGGCCGTTCCAGCTGTCGGGCGGCCAGCGCCAGCGGGTCGCGTTGGCCCGGGCGCTCGCGGTCGAGCCCGACGTGCTCCTCATGGACGAGCCGTTCTCGGCCCTCGACGCCATCACCCGGGAGGCGCTCCAGGACGAGCTCATCTGCGTGCGGGCCGCCACGGGGCGGACCATCCTCTTCGTCACCCACGACATCGAGGAGGCCGCCTATCTGGCGGACCGGATCGTCGTTCTGGCCGGCAGCCCCGGCCGCATCGTCGCCACCCACCGCATCGAGACGCCCCACCCCCGGGACCGCGCGGGGCTCGGCCTCCAGCGGGCGTCGCGTGCGGTTCGGGCGAGCCTCGACGAGGAGCGTCTCGTCGACGGCGCAGCGATTTAGACGCCGTCGTTCACGTACCGCGCGAGCGTCGCCCGCACCCCGTCGCGCCACAGGCCCCCGAGGGCTTGCCCGAAGGCGGCGCGGAAGGGGGGCGCCTCCTCCAAGTCCCCGAACACCTCGCGCAAGCTGAGGAACGCCCGGGGATCGTTACGTGCGGCCCAGGCGGCGGCGCGAAGGCGCTCGGCCCGCGCGTCCTCGACCGCCAGCGGCTCGCCCGCATCGGTGGTGCCGGCGCAGGCCCGGCACCACAGGGCCGAGACGAGGGCGAGGCCCGTCACGCCTGCGCCCGAGGCGAGCCGGTCGCGGGTGGAGGGCAGGATGAATTTCGGCTGCCGGTTCGAGCCGTCCATGGCGAGGCGGGCGACGGTGTCGCCGATCTCCGGGTTCTCGAAGCGGCGCGCCACCGCCTCCCAATAGGCCGCCAGATCCACCCCCGGCACAGGCGGGACGCAGGGGATGATCTCCTCCGTCTCCAGACGGTCGAGGAATCCCCGCACGAGCGGGTCGGCCATGGCCTCGTGGACGAGGCTGAGGCCGAGGAGCGCCGCCGGGTAGGCCAGCGCCGCATGGCCGCCGTTGAGGATGCGGATCTTCATGAGCTCGTAGGCCGCGACGTCCGGCGTGAAGGTGACGCCTGCCTCCTCCAGGCGCGGGCGCCCGGCCGGGAAGCGATCCTCGATCACCCATTGCCGGAAGGGCTCGCAGGTGACGGGCCAGGCATCCGCGATCCCGAACTCCGCCGCGACCCGGGCGCGCTCGCGGTCCGTGGTGGCGGGCGTGATCCGGTCGACCATCCCATTCGGAAAGGCGACGGACCGGCGCACGTGCTCGCCGAGGGCGGGATCGACGAGGTCGGCGAGCCCCGCCACCGCGTCATGGGCGGCGTGCCCGTTCTCCGGAAGGTTGTCGCAGGACAGGACCGTGAACGGATCGAGGCCGCGCTCCCGCCGCCGCTGCAGGGCAGCGACCAGCACGCCGAAGGCGCCGCGCGGCGCGTCCAGGTGCGCGGCGTCGTGGCGGATCTCGGGATGGGTTGGATCGAAGGCGCCCGTCGCCGGGTCGATGCAATAGCCGCCCTCGGTGATGGTAAGCGAGACGATGCGGATGGCGGGATCGTCGAGGGCCGCCACGATCGCCTGTCCATTCTCGGCGACGGGCAGGAAATCGATCATGGAGCCCACGACCCGCGCCCGCCTCGCCTTGGGTTCGAGCTCCACCACGGTCGTGAGCCAGTCCTGGCCCGCCAGCGCGTCCCGCATGGCCCGGTCGGCGGGGCGCAGGCCCGCGCCGATGACCGCCCAGTCGTGGTCGCGCCCGGCATTGAACAGGTCGTCGAGATAGACCGCCTGATGGGCGCGGTGGAAGTTGCCCACGCCGAGATGGAGGATCCCCGGCCGCAGGGCCCCGTGATCGTAGGATGGCCGGGCGACCTCCTGCGGGAGATCGGCAAGGCCCCGGAGGGTCAAGCGAGAGGGCATCGGCGGTCTCGGGTCGTGCGCGGTGGCAGGACCTTAGCCCGCGGCCGCGGTGGGCGCGAGGGCGGCGCTCAAGGCGTCGCCGGGCGCCGCGCGTCGTCCGGCCGCCAATCCTCCATGAGCGGCGCCTGCGGCGAGGGCAGGCGGGCGCTGCGCCGCAGCGTCCCGAGGAGGCGCGTGAGGTTGATGGGGATCAGGACGAGGTGGAGGAGCAGGATCGGGTAGAAGCCGCCCGCGAAGCCATAGGCGATGAACAGCACGTTGGCGCCTACCGCCGACAGGCGCATGGGCAGCATGCGTTTTTGCGCGAAGGTGATCACGGTCATCCCGGCCGCCGCGAAGCCGATCAGGTCCAGCGCGTCGGTGCCCATCATGGCCGCTCTCCGGGATGCGAGGAAATCTCACCGGAAAGGGTAGGGGCGTTCGTTCCGCTGGGGCATCCGCCAGATGGAGGAGAGCCGGTGCCGACCGGCGCGTCAGTCCGGCTCGTGGGAGGCGGACGCCTCCAGTTTCTCGGCGAGCTTCTCGTATTGGTCGGCGAGCGCCTGCTTCTGCAGCCGGCGGTATCGCGGCCGGGTGTCCTGCGCGGCGGTGCGCGTCTCCTCGGCGCTGCGGCGCAGGCGACGCGCTCTGCTCGATCCCACGTCCCCGTCACCGCTCATCGGCTATTCCCCTGTGAGAGGGACCATAGGAGCCCGAGCGGCCAGACCTCAAATTAAAGTATGTTAAGTCGGGTATCGGCAGTCCCCGCCCGCGACGACCTGTCGCGAGGGGCACCGGTCCCTCCGCTCTCCCGGCGCCCGCGCGTAACGGTCAAGTCATCATGCGGATGTCGAGCTGTCGACGCAAAGCCGGCAAGTCGGCGGTCCACACGCTCATGGTTGACGACAGCATCCGACGAAAGAGCCATCCTTGCGCGTGGCACCGAACTTGACTGCCCTTGGGATATCAGGGACAGGCTCCTCACGTGCGGGGCGGTTCTTTGCCTTGCAAGGGTTCGATTCGGACCCGTTGCCGCGAGTGCCGACGTGCCAGAACGAGACGATACTGTCCTGAACTACATCGAAGCTGTCTACGCCGCGGCCGATCAGCTTGCGGATGGCGGACAGGCTTACGACCTCGCGTCGGCCATGGAGCGCCTGCGTCGGCTCGACGCGAATCACCCGATGCTGCCCGCGCTCCAGGCGAAGCTCGACGCGCTCTCCGCCGACGGCGCGGTACCGACACCCGCTCCGCGCGTGGCCGGCGCACGGCGCCGGTTGCACTGACATAACCCATCCCAGCGAGCGCCGGCATGCCCTTGCTCGGGTCGATTTATATTGCGCACGATTTAATAACGCGTTATATAAATCGCGTGCCGGCCGGATGGCCGGCGGTCCGAAGCAGCGATCAGGAGAGAGCCGATGTCCGTCGACGTGAAATACACCACGCAAGCCACCGCCAATGGCGGCCGTGACGGCCGGTCCACCACCGCCGACGGCGCGCTGGACGTTCGGCTCACGACACCGAAGGAGCTCGGCGGGGCGGGCGGCGACGGCAACAACCCGGAGCAGCTCTTCGCGGCGGGCTACGCGGCCTGTTTCCTCGGCGCCCTGAAGTTCGTGGCCGGGCAGGAGAAGGTGCGCGTTCCCAACGACGCCACCGTGACCGCGAAGGTGGGCATCGGCCCGCGCTCCGAGGGCGGCTTCGGCATTACGGCGGACCTCACGGTCTCGCTGCCCGGGATCGAACGCGCCCAGGCGCAGGCGCTGGTCGAGAAGGCGCACCACGTGTGCCCCTATTCGAACGCCACCCGCGGCAACGTGGATGTCGGCCTGACCGTCGCCTGAACCGGCGAGACGGGGCGGGCGCTCTCCCGGGCGCCCGATCCCGGTCGCTCGGCGCGTCAGTTCCGCCGCATGCCGCGCGGGAGGCCGGCGCTGGGCATCGGGAAGCCGTCGTCGTTGTCGGCGCGGGCCGTCCAGACCTCCTGGGCGAGCGCCAGCATGTAGGAGGCGGCTGTGAGCATGGCGCGATTGGCGCTGGCCTCCGCCTGGGCCTGGGCGGCTTGGAGCATGAGGCTCGCTCGGCGCCGCGCCGGAAAGGGGAGCGCGCCGAGCGCGCCTTCCACGTCGACGCAACGATGGCCCTCGACCCCGCTCTCGAGGGCGATCTCGTCGATCTTCTCCTCGAGGACCGCGATGCTGCGGGTGATGTCCGAAACGTCCGACCGGGAAACGCGCACGACTGCTTCACAATGACATAGGGGAGCGGCCTGCCCGTTCCATCTGCCGCGTGGGTCAACGCCCCAGGCCCCGGCCCGTTCGACCGGGGCCGTGCGCCATCTAGCGGATCACCACGACCTTCGTGCCGACGCGCACCCGGTCGTAGAGGTCCTGCACGTCGCGGTTCGTCATGCGGATGCACCCCGACGACACGGCGGCGCCGATCGTCTCAGGCTCGTTGGAGCCGTGGATGCGGTAGAGCGAGGAGCCGAGATAGAGGGCGCGCGAGCCGAGCGGGTTGTCGGACCCGCCTGCCATGTAGCGGGGCAGGTCGGGGCGGCGCTTGAGCATCTGGGACGGCGGGCGCCAGTCCGGCCATTCCTTCTTCATGGTCACGGTCTTGGCGCCCGACCAGGCGAAGCCCTCGCGGCCGACGCCGACGCCGTACTGGACCGCCTGGCCGTTACCCAGAACGTAATAGAGCCGGCGCTGGCTCGTGGAGACCACCACGGTGCCCGGAGCGTAGCGGCCGTTGAACGCCACCACCTGACGCGGCACCGCCTGCTGCTCGAACATGCTGAAGAAGTCGCGGAAGGGACTGGGGGCGGCGTTCGCCGCTGTCGAGCCGAGCGCGAGGGCGAGAGCCAGGGGGGCGGCGAGCCGCAGCATATCGTTCTCCAGATCGTGGGTGCGGCGCGTCGAGGCGCCGGCGTCTGGGGTGCGGTTTAAGGTTTGCGGCCGCTTCGGGCAAATCAGGCGAATTCCAGAGGACGAATCCCACCTGTTTCCGCTAGGTGAGGCGGGATTCGTGACGCTGGGCTGCAACGAAAGCGTGGCCGTTTGCGTTTGTAGCCCTGACGAGATGCAGCGAGAGGGAGCGTTCATGACGGCTCACGACCAGACCCGCCCGGCGCCCGAAGGCAGCCTCGTCCAGGCCTGCCGCGATCTGGCGGCCGCCTTGGAGCGGCATCAGGAGGCCGTGGCGCGCCACGCCCGCGAAATCCCCGACCCGTCGGAGGAAACGCTCGCGGAGCTGGAGACCAGCTATTTCGATCTGATCGCGGCGGCGGGCATCGTGTCCGGACAATCCCTCGAGGCGGCCTCGGACGACGATCTCTTCACCGCGAAGGCGGCCTGAGGTGCCGGGCGCCGAGGAGCCGACCGGGCGCGCCCGCGGGCTGATGGAGCTCGGCCTCTTGGTGGAGCGCAGCGGCGTGCTCGCCGCGGTGGACGGCGACCGCGGGGCGGTCCTTGGCGTCCTGCTGGAGGCGGTCGAGCGGCTATGCGGGGCCGGGCGAGAGGCGCTCGTCGCCGAGTGGCGGCTCCGGGCCCGCGACAGCCTCGACGACGGCCTCGTTCTCGCCCGCCTCTCCGAGCGGGAACGGGCCTGACAAACTCTATGCGCGCCGGGCGCGGCCCACCGCCGCGTCGAGCGCCTGCAGGAAGCGCGAGCGGTCCGCCGCCGTGAAGGGCGCAGGGCCGCGGGTGATCTCCCCCATCGAGCGCAGGTGCTCGCCGATGCTGCGCGAGGCCAGCGCGCTGCCGATGTTCTGCGCCGTGAACGCCTTGCCGTTGGGATGGAGCGCCTGCGCGCCCGCCTTGAGCGAGCGCTCGGCGAGGGGGATGTCGGCCGTGATCACCACGTCGCCAACGACGGCCCGCTCGGCGATCCAGTCGTCGGCTGCGTCCGCCCCCGCCTCCACGACCGTCAGGGTGATCCAGGACACGCGCGGCACCCGGATCCAGCTGTTCGAGACCACGAACACGGCAAGCCCGTAGCGCTCGGCCACCCGGTAGACCTCGTCCTTCACGGGGCAGGCATCGGCGTCGACATAGATCGTGGTCATGGCGGACCCCCTCGTCAGCGCAGGGCGATGGCGTGAAAGAAGCTGCCGGTGACGAATCCCAGCCGGTGCCCGGCGGTGCCCAGCGGCTTGCCCTCGCCGTCCGTCACCTCGGCGAGGGCCTCGCCCCGTTCGGGATCGGGACTGGTGACGCTCGCGTAGTGGAACTCGTGACCCACGAGGGCGGTGCCGGCGGGGCCGAGGGCGCCGTCATGGAGGAGGCGCGCCACCCGGTAGCCCAGATGCATCCGGCGCCGGGCGAAGCTCGTCTCCACGGGCAGGAGCCCCGCCATGTCGTGCACCGTCCCGTCCGCGTGCTGGAGGCTCCGCCCGAGCACCATGTAGCCGCCGCACTCGCCATGGACGGGGCGCGTGGCGGCGAACGCCTGCAGGCCCTCCAGGAACCGCGCCGCGCCCGCGATGCGGCCCGCATGCAGCTCGGGATAGCCGCCGGGCAGCCAGCAGGCGTCGCAATCGGCGGGCGGCGCCTCGTCGGCGAGGGGCGAGAAGGGCCGGACCTCGGCGCCCATCCGCCGCCAATGGGCGAGCACGTGGGGATAGACGAAGGAGAAGGCCGCGTCGGAGGCCAGCGCGATGCGCCGCCCTGGCGGGGCGAGCGCGCCGGAGGCCTCGCCCGCCGCGCCGGGTGTCGGACGTCCGAGCGCCACGACGGCATCGAGGTCGACCGCTTGCTCGACCGCGTCGGCGAGCCGGTCGAGATGCGCCTGGAGCCCCGTCGTCTCGACGGCCTGGACGAGGCCGAGGTGGCGCTCAGGCAGCGTCAGCGCCGTGTCGCGCGCCAAGGCGCCGAGCACGGGAATCCCGACCCGCCGCAGGCCGTCCTCCACGAGACCCCGGTGGCGCTCGCTCGCGACCTTGTTGAGGATCACGCCCGCGACCTGGATCCGGGGATCATAGGATGCGCAGCCCAGGGCCACGGCGGCCGCCGACTGGGCGTGGCCCGACACGTCGAGGACCAGCACCACCGGCCAGCCGAGCGCCGCCGCAACATCGGCGCTCGCCCCCGTGCGCCCGGGCTCGGTCCGGATGCCGTCGAAGAGCCCCATGGAGCCCTCCGCGATGACGAGATCGGCGTCGCGCGCCGCCTCGCCCGCGAGGCCCGCCAGCAGCGGCGGGCTCATGGCGAAGCTGTCGAGGTTGAGGCTCGGGCGCCCCGTGGCGGCGGCGTGGAAGGCGGGGTCGATATAGTCCGGCCCACATTTGACGCCCGCCACCCGAAGCCCCCGTCGCGCCAGCGCGCGCTGGAGGCCCAGCACGATCGTGGTCTTGCCTGAGCCGGACCTCGGGGCCGCGACGAGGAGGCCCGGCGCGCCGCTCATTGGGCGGCCTCCGCGCCGAACTCCAGGAGGTGGTTGGCGATGGCGGAGCGGAACGCCGCGATAGCGCCGACCGCCACCACGGCGGGGGAGCGGATCGCGCCCTCGCGTGCGAGCGCCGGCAGCCGCTCCAACGTCGCCTCGACCACACGCTCCCGGGCGGTGGTCGCCCCGTGCACCACGAGGACGGGGGTCGCGCCGGGGAGGCCGCCGCCGATCAGGGCCTCGACGATCTCAGGAAGGTTTGTCACCGCCATGTAGAGGACGAGCGGTGCGCCCGTGCGGGCGAGCGCGGCCCAGTCCGTGGAGCCGTCCGCCGCGCAATGGCCCGTGGCGAGGATGACGGCGTGGTTGGTGTCCCGCGTCGTGGCCGGCACGCCGTGAATGGCGAGCGAGGCGAGACCGCTCGACACGCCGGGGATGATGCGGAACGGGATCCCCGCCTCGGCGAGCGCCAGCGCCTCCTCGCCCCCGCGCCCGAACACGAAGGGGTCGCCTCCTTTCAGGCGCAGGACCCGCAGGCCCCGTCGCGCGAGCGCGATCAGCCGCTCCGAGATGTCGGCCTGCGCCGCCGAGGGCTGGCCGCCGCGCTTGCCCGCGAATTCGAGCACCGCGCCCTCCCGGGTGAGCGACAGGACGGACGAGTCCACCAGCGCGTCGTGGACCACCACGTCGGCGGCGGCGAGCGCGTTGAGGGCATGGATCGTCAGGAGCCCGGGATCGCCGGGACCCGCGCCCACCAGCCACACGGTGCCGGGCGCGAACGGGGGGGAATACCGCGAAAGCGGGGTCAAGCGAGCCTCCGGCCATGACCTGCGGCGACGGGCCGACTATATGTGGGGGAATGGAGAGCGAAAAACCCCCCGGAGAGTTGCGCCGCGGCTGGACCACGGGCGCCTGCGCCACGGCGGCCGCCAAGGCGGCGTATCTCGGCTGGCGCACGGGGGAGTTCCCGGACCCCGTCGAGATCGTGCTCCCCGGCGGCGCGCGGCCTGCCTTCGCGCTCGCGCAAACGGAGGCCGCGCCCGCGGGCGCGCGGGCCGGCGTGGTGAAGGACGCAGGCGACGATCCGGACGTCACCCACGGCGCCCTTGTGATCGCGACCGTGCGGGCCGGCGCGCCGGGAACCGGGGTCAGCTTCCGGGCGGGCCCTGGCGTCGGAACGGTGACGCGCCCGGGCCTCCCCCTGCCGCCCGGCGAGCCCGCCATCAACCCGATGCCCCGCCAGATGATCCGCGAGAACCTGGAGGAGGCGGCGAGCGCCATCGGCGGCCCTCGCGACGTGGTGGTGGAGATCTCCATCCCCGGCGGTGAGGAGATCGCCCGGCGCACCCTCAACGGGCGCCTCGGCATCGTGGGCGGGCTCTCCGTGCTCGGCACCACGGGTGTCGTCGTGCCCTATTCCTGCGCGGCCTGGATCCACTCCATCCATCGCGGCATCGACGTGGCCCGCGCGGTGGGGCTTGATCATGTGGCGGGCGCCACGGGCTCCACCTCGGAGGCCGCCGTCCAGGCCCTGCACGGGCTGCCCGATCACGCGCTCATCGACATGGGCGATTTCGCGGGCGGCATGTTGAAATATCTGCGCCGCAACCCCGTGCCCCGGGTCACGGTGGCGGGAGGCATCGCCAAGATGGCGAAGCTCGGCCAAGGCATGCTCGACCTCCATTCCCGGGCGGGCGCCGTGGATCTCGACTGGCTCGCCGAGCGCCTGCGGGAGGCCGGGGGCGACCCGGACGCGGTCGCGGCGGCGCGGGGCGCCAACACGGCGCTGGAGGTGCTGGAGAGCGCCGCGCGCCTCGGCCTGCCGCTCGCCGACGTGGTGGCCCAGCACGCCTGGCGCACGGCGGCCAAGGCGCTCGCCGGCACGGACACAGCCCTCGAGGTGGCTGTGTTCGACCGGGCCGGGGCTCTCCAGGGCCGGGTGCCGCTGCATCCGATCGGATAGGGTCTCACCCATCGGAGGGTCCTCCGGCGCGGGGGCGGAAGCGCCGGTCGTAATCCGTCGAGTAGAGGGCGCTGTCGCGGAAGCTACCCGCGTCGAGCGCACGGCCCACCAGGATCAGCGCCGTGCGCTCCAACCCTTCCGCCCGCACCAGCCCCGCCAGCGTGCCGAGCGTTCCCCGGATCACCCGCTCGTCGGGCCACGAGGCGCGCCAGACCACGGCGGCGGGGCAATCGGCGCCGTACGCGGGGATCAGCTCCTCGGCGACCCGCTCCACCACGTGGATCGAGAGATGGATCGCGAGCGTCGCCCGGGTCGCGGCAAAGGCCGTGAGCGTCTCGGTCTCGGGCATCGCTGAGGCGCGGCCCGTGGTGCGGGTGAGCACCACCGACTGCGCCACCTCCGGTACGGTGAGCTCGCGCCCGAGCGCTGCAGCGGCCGCCGCGAAGGAGGGGACGCCCGGCGTGATCGTGTAGGGAATGCCGAGCGCGTCGAGGCGGCGCAGCTGCTCGCCCATGGCGCTCCACACCGAGAGGTCCCCCGAATGGAGCCGCGCCACGTCCTCCCCGGCCTCGTGCGCCCGAACGAACTCCGCCACGATGGCGTCGAGGTCGAGGGGAGCCGTGTCGATGCGCCGGGCGCCGGGCGGGCACCAGGCCAAGATGTCGGACGGAACGATGGAACCCGCATAGAGGCAGACGGGGCAGCGCTCGATGAGCGCCCGGCCCCGCACGGTGATGAGATCGGGGGCGCCCGGACCGGCGCCGATGAAATGCACGGTCACGGGAGGTTCCCCCGTGCGAGCGCGCAGGTGGCGGCGGGAGAGGAGATGCGTGCCAGAAGGAGCGTGCTCCCGAAGCCGGCGGCAGCGAGGGCCGCGGCTTCCGCCACCGAGCCGACGCCGTGGGCTTTGAGCGAGCGCTCCGAGCGGGTCAGCACCCGCGCGTCGGCTCCTTGCAACGCAATCTCGTCGACGCCCAGGCCCGCCGCCGCGAGGCGGCGGGCGGCATCCTGGAAGGCGGGTGCGTCGGCGAGCGCCTGCACCGTGGCGAGGCGGGCGAGGTCGCCGCGCGGCGCTGCGGCGAGCGCGAGCGCGCGCTCCACGAGCGCGACGATCTCGTCCGCGCCCGCGCCGCCCCTGAATCCTACGCCCGCCACGATCATGGCTTCGTCACCAGCCATTGCGTCACAGGCATCGCGGCCCGCCAGCCGTGCATGGAGCCGACCCGCTCCAGGCGCGAGAGCGCGATGCGTCGCATGAGGCCGCCATAGGCGCCATGGAGCGCGGCGAGCCGCGCCTCCGTCTCCAGGGTGACGGCGTTGATCACGAGCCGTCCGCCGGGTTTCAGGGCGCCCCAGCAGGCCTCGAACACCCCCGCCTCGTGCGCGCCCCCGCCGATGAACACGGCGTCAGGCGGAGGGAGATCGGCCAGGGCCCCCGGCGCTTGGCCGACGCGGACCTCCACGCCGACCGCGCCGAGCTGGAGGGCGTTGCCCCGCGCCCGCTCGGCGCGCTCGGCCCGCTCCTCGATCGCAAGGCAGCGATTGCGGGGATGGCTCAGGCACCATTCGATGGCGACCGATCCCGCCCCCGCGCCGACGTCCCATAGGAGCTCGCCGGCGCGCGGCGCCAGGGCGGCCAGCGTCATGGCACGCATCTCCGATTTCGTGAGCTGGCCGTCATTGGCGAACCAGGCATCGTCGAGCCCCGGCGCGAGGGTTACGACGCGCGCCGTCAGAGGCGCCTCGACCTGGAGCGCGATCGTGTTGAGCGGGTCGACGTCTCCGAGGGCGAAGCCCGCCGCGTCCGCCGTCCGCACCCGCTCGCGCGGCCCGCCCATGGCCTCCAGCACGGTGAGCTTCGACCCGCCCATGCCGCGCTCGTCCAGCAGCGCGGCCAGCCGCGCGGGCGTCGTGCCGTCCCAGGACAGGGCGAGGAGGCGGGCACCGGGCTGGAGCAGGGGGATGATCCGCTCCAGGGCCCGCCCGTGCAGGCTCACGCAGGCGCATTCGGGCAGCGACCAGCCCATGCGGGCGGCGGCGAGCGTGAAGGCGGACGGCCCCGGATGGCACACGATCTCGTCCGCCGGGATCAGGCGGGCGAGCTCCGCGCCGACGCCATGATTGAACGGGTCCCCCGTGGCGAGCACGCACACGGCCTCGCCGCGCCGGGCCAGGATCGCGCCGTAGCCGTCCGCGATCGGGGAGGGCCAAGCGAGCGTCGGCGCCGCGATCGGCGCGACGAGCGCGAGATGCCGCGCGCCGCCCACCACCAAGGTCGCGGTCTCCAGAGCGCGGAGCGCGGCGGGGGAAAGCCCCGCGCGCCCGTCCTCGCCCACGCCCACGATGGCGAGCCAGGGGCGGGCGGCGCTCGACTCCACGTCAGCTTTCGGCGACAAGGCGTTCATGCGCATCCTTATTCTGGGCGGCACCACGGAAGCCTCGGGGCTCGCGAGGGCGCTCGCCGGGCAGGGCCGCTTTCAGCCGCTGCTGTCGCTTGCCGGCCGCACCAGCGAGCCGCGCCACCTGCCGATCCCGACCCGCATCGGCGGCTTCGGCGGCCCGGAGGGGCTCGCGCGGTTCCTGCGCGATGAGCGGATGGAAGCCGTCATCGACGCGACGCACCCGTTTGCGGCGGTGATGTCCCACAACGCGGCCAAGGCCTGCGACGACGCTGGCGTGCTTCTGCTGGCGCTGCGCCGTCCGCCCTGGAGGCCGCAGGCCGGCGATCGCTGGCGCGAGGTCGCAACCATGGCGGACGCCGTGCGGGCCCTGGGCGAGGCGCCGCGGCGGGCTTTCCTCACGGTCGGGCGCCTGGAGCTGCGCCCCTTCGCGGCGGCCCCGCAGCATGCCTACGTGGTGCGCACCATCGAGCCCATCGACGACGCCCTGCCGGTGCCGAACGTCATCGCCATCCGCGACCGCGCCCCCTTCGACGAGGCGGCGGAGCGCGCCCTGATGCAAACGCACCGCATCGACGTGCTCGTCACCAAGAATTCCGGCGGCGGCGCCACCTATCCGAAGATCGCGGCGGCCCGGGCGCTGGACATCCCCGTGGTGCTCGTCGCCCGGCCGGAGAAACCGGCGGGCGTCACGGAGGTGGCGGCTGTCACCGAGGCGCTGGCTTGGCTCGATGAGCGTCACGGGCGCACCCCGTAAACGCGGGGCGTGTAGACGTAAGGCGCGGCGCCCTCGCGTTCGATGAGCCGCGTGGTGCTGGCGCCGATCATGACGAGGGTCGACATGTCGGCCGAGGCCGCGTCGGCTTGCGCCAGCGGCACGACGCGGACGCCCTCGTCCGCCCGCCCCACCGCGCGGGCCATGATCACGGGGGTCGCGGGATGGCGGAACTCGGCCGCGAGCGCCAGCGCGCGGCCGAGCTGCCAGGGGCGCGCCTTCGAGATCGGGTTGTAGAGCGCCACGACGAAATCCGCACCGAGCGCCGCGCGAAGCCGCGTCTCGATCACCTCCCATGGCTTGAGGTTGTCGGAGAGCGACATGGCGCAGAAATCGCCCCCGAGCGGCGCGCCGACCCGGGCCGCGGCGGCAAGCATCGCCGTGACGCCGGGCTCCACGCGGATATTGATGGCGCGCCACGCCGGGTCGCCGCCCTCCAGTGCCTCGAAGACGGCCGCCGCCATGGCGAAGACGCCCGGATCGCCGCCCGACACCACCGCCACCCGGTTTCCCGCCGCTGCGAGATCGAGGGCGAAGCGCGCCCGGTCGATCTCGACCCGGTTGTCGGACGCATGCCGCCGCTGGCCGGGCCGCTCTGGCGCGCGGTCGAGATAGGGGCCGTAGCCGACGAGATCCGTCGCCTCCGCGAGCGCCGCCGAGGCCGCGGGCGTGAGCCAGCGCGCGTCGCCGGGGCCTAGGCCCACCACGGTGAGGACGCCTGTCATACGCGCCTCCCTGAGCCTGGCACGATGATCATGGAGAAGTAGGGTGCGTCCTCGTCCTCCGGCAGGTCCGACAGCGGCACCACGCGCTCGCCTGCCATGGTGGCGCGCTCGACGTAGATGGCGCGTTCCAGGAGGCCTGCCTCGCCCAGCGCCGCGCGCACCTTCGGGAGGTGCCGGCCGAGCTTCATGATCACGGCGGCGTCGGTGGCCGCGAGGCGCCGGGCGAGATCGTTGCCCGGCAGCGTCGCGGGCAGGACCGTGAGCACGTCGTCGCCCCAGGTGATGGGCGCGTCCGCGCGCGTCCAGGCGCCGGACATCCCCGTCACGGCGGGCACGACCTCGATCGCCACCCGGTCGCGCAGGCGCCGCCACAGATGCATGAACGAGCCGTAGAAGAACGGGTCGCCCTCGCAGAGCACCGCCACGATCCGCCCCGCCTCGGCCTCGGCGAGGAGGCGGGCGGCGCAGTCCTCGTAGAAGGGGTTCAGCGCCGCCGCGTAGTCCGGATGGTCGGCGGGGATCTCCGTGGTGACGGGATAGACCATGGCGATCTCGCGGGCCGGGTCCGCGCCGAGAACCGCGTCCGCGATGGTGCGGGCGTTGCCGCGCCGCCCCTTCTTGCAGAAGTGGGCGAGCCGGTCGGCGCGCTCCAGGATGCCGCGGGCCCGCACGGTCATGAGGTCCGGGTTGCCGGGGCCTAACCCTAACCCGAAGAGGCGGATCGCGTCGCTCATCGCGCGCCCTACTCCACCGGGTTGGCAAGCGCGTTGACGGCTGCCGCCGCCATCGCCGAGCCGCCCCGCCGCCCGTGCACCACCACGAAGGGCACCCGGCCGTCGCGGGCGAGCGCCTCCTTGGACTCGGCGGCGCCGATGAAGCCCACCGGGATGCCGATCACGGCCGCGGGCTTAGGTGCGCCCTCGTTCATCATCTCGAGGAGCCGGAAGAGCGCGGTGGGCGCGTTGCCCACCACCACGAGGGCGCCCGCCAGCCGCTCGCGCCACAAGTCGAGCGCGGCGGCGGAGCGGGTGTTGCCCATCTGCGCGGCGAGCCCCGGCACGCGCGGGTCGTCGAGGGTGCAGATCACGTCGTTGCCGGCGGGCAGGCGCGCCCGCGTGACCCCGTTCGCCACCATCTTGGCGTCGCACAGGATCGGGGCGCCGGCCCTGAGCGCGGCCTCGGCCGTCTCGGCGAAATCGGGCGACATCTCCACGTCGCGGGGCAGGTCCGTCATGCCGCAGGCGTGGATCATGCGCACGACGACCCGCTCCGCCGTGCCGTGAAAGCGCGAGAGGTCGGCCTCGGCGCGAATGATCGCGAAGGAGCGGCGATAAATCTCGGCGCCCTCGCGGACGTAATCGAGGCGCTCGGTCATAGCGCGGGCTCCCGGAGGGCGCGGGCGAGCTCACCGGGCGTCGGAGCTTCGCGAAGACGGGTCATCACCTCGTCGAGGGAGAGGCGGAGGACCGCCGGATCGCGGGCCGTACCCCCTGGCACGAGGCCATAGCAACCGTCCTCCTGCCCCACGAGGGTGACATCCGCCCGGCCCGGATGGGCGCAGCCCTTCGGGCAGCCCGACACGTGAAGCGAGAGCCCCGCCGCGAGGAGGTGCGACGCGGCCTCCGCCAGAGGCGCAGCATCGCTCGGCGCTGGCACCCGCCCGGCGCCGCAGGAGGGCGCGCCGGGGCAGGCCGAGACGGCGAGGCGGGGATCGGCGGGATCGACGATGAAGCCCGCGGCCTCGGCCTCGCGGAGGATAATGCCCGGATCCGGGATACCCGGCAGGACCAGGCCCCGGCTCGGCGACGGACGGATCTCGCCGGAGCCATGAGCCCGGCTCCAGTCCGCGGCGCGGGCGAGCTGATCCGCGTTGCAGCGGCCGAAAGCGAGAGCGGCGAGAAGCGCGAGCGTGCCGCCGTGGGAGGGCACCAGCCCTGTGCGGGGGCAGGCGGGGCGGAGCGGGGGCGCGTCCCTGGGCGCCAGGGCCACGCGGGCGGCGAGCACCGCCCGTTGGGCCTCGTCCAGATCGCGGATCCGTCCGACCCCCGTGCGCCCGTCGCGCCGCAGGGCCGCGAAGCCCTGCAGCAGCGCGCGGACGACTTCGGGCGCGTCCCCGGCCCGGGTCGCGCCGATCCAGCGCGGGCCCTCCGGCGCGGCGAGGCCGACCGCGATCGGGGTGGGACCGGCCACGGCGGTGAGAACGATGTCGGCGCCCGAGCCCACGAGCGGCATGATCCCGCCGCCGTCGACCGCGACGAACACCTTGCCCGGCAGGTCGCGCACGTCCGCCGCCTCCTCCACGGCTGCCGCGAGGGGGCGGGCGTCGAGGCGCTCGGCGGGATCGATGCCGCTGAAGGGCGAGACGAGGGTGAGCCGGTTGGGGCCGTCGCCCTCGGGCTCCACGAGGCCCGCCTCGTCGAGGCGCGCTAGGAGGGCGGGGTAGGTCGCCGGTCGCACGCCCCGGATCTGGAGATTGCCCCGGGCCGTCACGTCGAGAAGCCCGTTGCCGAAGGTGCGCGCAGCCTCCGCCACGAGACGCGCCTCGTCCGCCCCGAGCACGCCGCCCGGCGGGTGGACGCGCACCAGGAGCCCGTCGCCGGTCTCCATGGGCCGGCGCACGCCGGGGCACCAGCCCCGCACCCGGGGCGCCTGCGGCAGGGGCGCGCTCATTCGGCCGCCTCCGGCAGGACATCATCGAGGCATGCCGCGACGGAGTTGAGCCGGCTCGTCCACAGGCCTCGACGCCGCGCGTCCGCCAGGCGCTCGCGGATCGCGTGGGCGGCGGCGGGATTGGCTTGCGCCAAGCGGTCGCGAACGGACTCGTCGCCGATGAGCGCGGTGAAGACGAGATCGAACGCGGCGTCGCCGACCTCGCGCGTCGTGGCTGCGAAAGCGTAGAGCGCGTCCACGCCTTGCGCGATCTCGGCCGCCCCGCGCCAGCCGTGGCGCAGCTGCCCCTCGATCCAGCGGGGATGGGAGAGCCTGCCGCGCACCAGCCGGTCCACGTCCTCGCGCAGGGTGCGGGCCCGCATGGAGTCGGGGCGGCTCGTGTCGAGGCTGTAGAGGGCGGGGCAGGCCCCGAGCGCCTCCGCCGCCGCGGCAAAGCCCCCGAAGGCGTCCGCCACCGCGTCGCCGTCGAGGATGTCGCGCTCGGCCACGTCGGTCACGTGGACGAAGGCCTGCGCTCCGCCGACGCGCTCGGGGAAGCTCGCATCGGCCCGCGCCTCGCCGCCGGCCCCATAGGCGTGGGTGACGGAAGCGAGATAGGTCTGCCCGAGATCGCCGCGCCCGCTCCAGTCGCCGTCGAGCGCGCGAGCCGAGACGCCCGCCCCGTAGGTGCCCGGCGCCCCGCCGAAGATCCGCGCCGCGCTCTCGCCCCGGCGGCGGGCGGCGGCGGGCTCGTTCCACTCGTCGTCCTCGTTCAGTGCCGCCACCGCGCGGGCGGCGGCGTCGAGGAGGGCGATCTGCTCGGGGAACGCGTCGCGAAAGGCGCCCGACACCCGGATCGTCACGTCGGCGCGCGGGCCCTCCAGGAGGGGCTGCGGCACGATCTCGAAGCCCGTCACCCGGGTCGAGGCGTGATCCCAGACGGGGCGCACGCCCATGAGTGCCATGGCGTGGGCGATGTCCTCGCCGCCCGAGCGCAGCGTCGGCGAGGCCCACAGGTCCATGACGACCCGGCGCGGCCAGTCGCCTTCTTCTTGCAGGTGGCGACGCACCACCTCCGCCGCGGCGCGCCGGCCGAGTTCCGTGGCGGCGCGGGTCGGGATGGCGCGGGGGTCGAGGGTCGCGAGGTTGCGGCCGGTGGGGAGCACGTCGAGGCGCCCCCGGCTCGGCGATCCGGCGGGACCGGGGGGCACGAAGCGGCCGTCCAGGGCGGCCAGAAGGCCCGCCCGCTCGGCCTCCCCACAGGCCTGGAAGCCGGGGCGCGCCTGCCCGAACACGTGCAGCCCGTCGCGCGCGGTCGTCTCGCCGAGATCGCACAGATGGGCGTCGAGACGGGTCAGCGCCTCGTCCATGGGGGTGCCCTCGTCCACGCCGCAGGCCCGGTCGAGACCGGAGGCGCGGGCGCGCTCCCGGATCTCGGCGGCGACGAGCTCGGCCCGGCGGGGGTCGAGGACGCCGGCTTGCGAATATTCCTCCACGAGCTCGCGCAGGGCCGCCGCCTCGCCCTGGAGGCCGGTCTCCATCACGGCGGGGGTGAGGTGGCCGAGGGTCACCGCGCCAAGGCGGCGCTTGGCGGGCGCGGCCTCGCCGGGATCATCCACGATGAAGGGATAGACCACCGGCAGCGAGCCGGTCGCGAGCCTCGGCCAGCAGGCGGCGGAGAGCGCCACGGCTTTGCCCGGCAGCCATTCCGTGGTGCCGTGGGTACCCAGATGGATGAGCGCGTCCACCCGCTCGAGGCCCCGAAGGGCGAGATAGAACGCGAGATAGCCGTGGCACGGCGGCAGGTCGCCGTCGTGGTAGCGCGCCTTGCGGTCGCCCCCGTGCCCCCGGTCGGGCTGGAGCGCCACGAGAACGCGGCCCGCCTTGAGCGAGCGGAAATGAAAGGCGCTCTCCTGGAAGGCGGGGTCGGCCTCCGGCGCCCCCCAGCGGGCGTGAAGCTCCGCGCGCTGCGGCTCGCCGAGCGTGTCGAGCCAGGCCCGGTAGGCCCCGAGGGGCACCGCGAGGCTCGGTGCGGCGCCCATGAGGCGGGGCATGAGGTCGGCAGGATCGATATCGCGGGTGACGTCGTAGCCCGCGTCCGCGAGCGTACCGAGGATCGCGCTGACGCTCGCGGGCGTGTCGAGGCCCACGGCGAAGCCCGCCCGGCCCCCGCGCGCCGGATAGTCGGAGAGGACCAGCGCCATGCGCCGCTCGGGGCGCGGTGTCCGGGCAAGTCGTACCCACGCCGCCGCGAGATCCGCCGCCGCGACGACGCCCTCCAGGTCCGGGGCCTGGACGCGGCGGGCGAAGGCGAGCGCCGGGTCGGGCTCCGCCTCGGCTTTGAACGAGATCGGCCCCGCGCCGATGCGCCCGTCGAATTCAGGCAGAGCGACCTGCATGGCGAGGTCGGCCGCCGAGAGGCCGCGCGGGGAGGCCTCCCACGCCTCGCGGGAGACGCCCACGGGGATCACCTGGAGCACGGGGCAGGCGGCGGCATCGAGGACGAAGCCCGAATCGTCGCGCGCCGCGAAGGCTGTGGTGGTGAGCACGATGTCGGGCCGCCGCGCCGCCGCGGCCTCAGCCACCACGGACACAGCCGCCGGGTCCTTGAGGCTCGACACGGCGAGCACCAGGGGCTCGATGCCCCGCGCCTGCAGGGCTTCGCACAACGCGCCTGCGGTGGCCGTGTCGCCCGCGAGCAAGGAGGAGCGGTAGACGAGGAGATGGGCGAGGGGGCGAGCGGGATCGAGGCCCGCCAGCACCTGAACGGCATCGTCCGGGCCGCCCTCGGGCGTCCAGGCGAAGGCGCGGGGGACGGTGCGGGGCGGGAGGACGGGGCCCCCCTCCATGCCGATCTCGGCCGCGATGCGGGCCAGCAGCCGCCCCATGTTCTCGACGCCGCCCGCGCGGAAGTAGGCCTCCAGCTCGTCGCAGAACGCGGCCGGCACCGTGGCGTAATCGGGCAGGCGCGGATCGGGCCTGTCGTCGCCCGGCAGCACGGCGAGGGTCACGCCGTTCGCCCGGCAGGCGGCGTGCAGCCGCTCCAGGCCGTAGCGCCAGTAGTCGAGCCCGCCGAGGCAGCGCACGAGCACGAACCGCGCCCGCGCCGCCGTGCCCTCCACGTAGAGGTCCACGGAGAGCGGATGGCGCAGGCGGCGCAGGGACGCGAGGCGCAAGGAGGGCGCGCCCGGGGGCAGCGCCTCCCGCGCGGCCGCGAGCGCCGAGAGATCGCTGTCGGCGAAGGAGAGCGCCACGACGTCGCCCGGGGGCTGGCGGAGGTCCACCGCCTCCGCCCCCTCGTCGAGGGAGACCGTCGTGACCGGGAGGAGGTGCATCCTAGCCGCCGCGAAGGGCCGCCTCGACGGCGCCCCGGTCGAACCCCTTGAGGCCGATCACCACCATGCGCCCGTCGCGCGCCTCGCCCGCCCGCCAGGGCCGGTCGAAGTGATGCGCCACGCGCCGGCCGACTCCCTGCACCACGAGGCGCATGGGCTTGCCCTCCACGGGCGCGAAGCCCTTGATCCGCAGCACGCCCGCGGCTTCCGCCGCGCGCTCCACCCGGATCGCCAGCGCGCCCGGATCGGCGACCGCGCCGACGGGGATCGAGACGCTCTCGAAATCGTCGTGGTCGTGATCGTCCTCGCCGTCGTGGTGCGAGGGGCGGGCCTCGAGATCGGTCTCGGCGGCGGCGCCGAGGCCCAGCAGCACCCGGGGCTCCACCCGGCCATGGGCCGTTTCGACGACCTTCACGGCTCGGGGCAGGTGCTCGCGGATGTCGGCCAGCACGCGGGCGCGCTCCGACTCGTCCATCGCGTCGGTCTTGTTGAGGAGGATGAGGTCGGCGCAGAGCAGCTGGTCCTCGAACACCTCCTCCAGCGGGTTGTCGTGGTCCACCGACTGGTCGGCGGCGCGCTGGGCGGCCAGGGCCTCCGGATCGTCGGCGAAGAGTCCCGCCGCCACGGCGGGACCGTCCACCACCGCCACCACGCCGTCCACCGTCACCCGCGAGCGGATGGCGGGCCAGTTGAAGGCGTTGACGAGGGGTTTCGGCAGCGCGAGCCCCGAGGTCTCGATGAGGATGTGCTCGGGCGGGTTCGGCCGGTCGAGGAGCTTCGTGAGCGCGGGCACGAAATCGTCCGCCACGGTGCAGCAGATGCAGCCGTTGGGCAGCTCGACGATGTCGTCCTGGGTGCAACCCTCGATGCCGCATCCCTCGATGAAGGAGCCGTCGAAGCCGAGATCGCCGAACTCGTTCACGAGCACGGCGAGGCGCCGCCCGCCCGCGTTCTCCAGGAGATGGCGGACCAGCGTGGTCTTTCCCGCGCCGAGGAAGCCGGTGACGACCGTGCAGGGAGTTTTGGCAAGCGTGCTCATGGGGCCTGTCTCGGGCGCTTTTACGCCGCGCTGCTCGTCTTGAAGGGCGGGATGCGGGCGACGACGCCCTTGCGGAAAGCTTCCGGGCGCTGGCGCCAGGGCACGAGGCCGTCGGGCGTGGCGGCGTAAAGGCGCACGCCCTCCAGGATGGTCTCGACGGCGCTGCCAGGGTCGAGGTCGCCGTAGATGTAGGTCCAGCGCCCCGGCCCCGACACCGCGACGGTGCAGGGCCGCTTGCAGACGGAGAGGCACTCCACCGCCTCGAGGCGCACGGCGGGCGCGCCCTCCTGGCCAAGCGCTTCCGCCAGCGCCCCGTGCAGCACCGCGCCAGGACGCGGCGCGCCCTCGTCCGCGACGCCCGCCATGCGGCAGGTGACGCAGACGTGCAGGCAGATCTCGGAATCGGACATGTCCGGGGCCGGATCAGCCGAGGAGCGGCAGGGCGAGCGCGCCGAGGCCCGTCGCCGCGACGCCGAAGCCCGCGAAGCGCAGGCGGTCATGGGCCGCCACCGGCGTGGCCCCGGCGATGCGGCGCGCGGCGAGCGCCACGCCCGTCGCGACGGCGGCCTGGATCAGGACGAGGCCGACGAGATAGGCCGTGAGCGGGCCCGTGCGCGCTCCGATGATGGATTCGGCGAGCGCATGGCCGTGGGTGAGGCCGCCGACCGCGAAGAGGAGCGCCGTCGCCCCGAGCGGCAGGGTCACCTGGCGCGCCGCCGCAAGGCCGATGGCGACCACCGCGAGCGCGACGAGCACCTCGGCGAAGGGCAGGCCGATGCCCGCCGCGTGCAGGCCCGTGCCCATGGCCATGGCGGCGACCCAGACGAAGGGGAGGGCGAGGCCGCGGGGGAAGCGCGCCGCGAGCAGCCCGACGCCGATGAGCGCCGCGAAGTGATCGAGGCCGATCAGGGGATGGCCGAGCCCCGAGAGGAAGCCCTGGACCACCGTCGTGGGCAGCTGCCCGCCGGTCGGATGGTGCGCGAAGGCCGGGGTCGCGGCGAGGAGGCCGGCGACGGACAGCGTGAGGAGGCGGGTCGTGTGGGCTCGCAGGGGCATCGCGTACTCCGTCGGGCGGCCCTTTCGGGCCAAAAAGCTTCCACGAGCGGAGTCGAGCGAGCTCGACCACAGTCGCCCCCGGAAATCCCCGTCCGGAGGGCTCGACAGAAGCGGCGCGACGGCAGGTCTCCTGGCTCGCGGGTCAGTGCCCATCGCCCCTGCCTTCCCGGGTCTCCCCAGTGGCCGTTCGGGCGCGGGCTCGCCGCTTACAGTTGCGGGGGCAGCCGCGGTGTCTCACCGCATTCCCTTTTCACCCCGTCTCCGGGGCACCGTCGCGGGGGACGATAGCGGGTGTGGAAGGGGGCGGCAACCTTTCTGGCGCCGTCCCCGGCCGCCGTGACCCGCCGAAGGGGCGTGGCGGCGGGGGCGGCGCGGCGCTATAGGGGGTCCACGATGACCAGCCACCCCGACATCCCTACTTCAGCCCGCCTCACCCTGGTGCTCGGCGGCGCGCGCTCCGGCAAGAGCCGGCATGCGGAGGCGCTCGTGCAGGCGCACCCCGCGCCGTGGCTTTATATCGCGACCGCGCAGGCCTTCGACGACGAGATGCGCGCGCGGATCGCGCTCCATCGCGAGCGGCGGCCGGAGGGCTGGATCACCGTCGATGCGCCGCTTGACCTCGCAGGCGCCATCCGGAAGGCGGAACCCGGGCGGCCCATGCTCGTGGATTGCCTCACGCTGTGGCTCACCAACGTGATGCTCGCCGAGCGCGACGTGCCGGCGGCCGTCAATGAGCTGGAGGAGGCCTGCGCGGCGGCGGCGGGGCCCCTCGTGCTCGTGTCGAACGAGGTGGGCCTCGGCATCGTGCCCGACAACGCGCTCGCCCGCCGCTTTCGCGACCATGCCGGCATCCTGCACCAGCGGCTTGCCGCGCGGGCCGACCGGGTGCTCCTGATCGTGGCCGGCCTCCCCCTGACGGTGAAGTAGGATCCATGACCGAGAGCGACGACGCCGCGCGCCACCGCGCCAAGATGATCAAGCGCAAGGCCGTCCAGGACCGGGAGGTGGCCTCGAAGACGCTAGAGAAGGGGCTCCTTATCGTCAACACCGGCCCCGGCAAGGGCAAGTCCACGGCGGCCTTCGGGTTGATGCTGCGGGCGCTCGGCCGCGGTTTTCGCGTCGGCGTGGTGCAGTTCGTGAAGGGCGCGTGGGAGACCGGCGAGCGCCTGGCGCTGGAGCGCTTCGCCGACCAGATCGAGTGGCACACCATGGGCGAGGGCTTCACCTGGGAGACGCAGGACCGCGCCCGCGACGTGGCGGCGGCGGAGCGCGCCTGGGGCAAGGCCGGGGAGCTGATGGCCCGCGACGACATCCGCCTCGTGGTGCTGGATGAGCTCAACATCGCGCTGCGCTACGACTACCTGCCGCTCGCCGACGTGGTGGCGGCCCTGCGCGCGCGGCGCCCCGATCTCCACGTCGTGGTGACGGGCCGCAACGCGAAGCCGGAGCTGATCGAGGCCGCCGACCTCGTCACCGAGATGACCCTCGTGAAGCACCATTTCGCGGCGGGCGTGAAGGCGCAGGAGGGAATCGAGTTCTGATGCCGACCCGCGCGCTCATGATCCAGGGCACGGGCTCCAACGTGGGCAAGTCGCTCATGGTGGCGGGCCTGTGCCGCGTCTTCGCGCGCCGGGGCCTCGCCGTGCGCCCGTTCAAGCCGCAGAACATGTCGAACAACGCCGCGGTGACGGCGGATGGCGGCGAGATCGGCCGGGCGCAGGCGCTCCAGGCGCGGGCTGCGGGCGTTCCCCCCAGCGTCCACATGAACCCGGTGCTGCTCAAGCCTCAGAGCGAGGTCGGCTCGCAGGTGGTGGTGCAGGGGCGCATGGCCGGCACGGCCCGGGCGCGGGAATACCAATCCTGGAAGCCGCGCCTGATGGCGGCGGTGCAGGACAGCTTCGCGCGGCTCTCGGGCGAAGCCGATCTCGTCCTCGTGGAGGGTGCTGGCTCGGCGTCGGAGGTGAACCTGCGGGCCGGCGACATCGCCAATATGGGCTTCGCCCGCGCCTGCGACGTCCCCGTGGTGCTCGTCGGCGACATCGACCGGGGCGGCGTCATCGCGAGCCTGGTCGGCACCCGCGTGGTGCTCGACGAGGCGGACGCAGGCATGATCCGCGGCTTCGTGGTCAACCGCTTCAGGGGCGACCCGTCGCTCTTTGAGGACGGGATGCGGCTCATCGCCGAGCGCACGGGCTGGCCGGCCTTGGGCCTCGTGCCCCACTTCTCCGACGCGGCGCGGCTGCCGGCGGAGGATGGCCTAGGCTTGCGGCGCGAGGGCCGGTCGGGAGGCGTGGTGATCGCCGTACCGGTGACGCCTCGCATCGCCAATTTCGACGATCTCGATCCGTTGCGCGAGGAGCCCGGCGTCTCGGTGGTGCTGGTCGAGCCCGGCATGCCGATCCCGGCGGAGGCGTCGCTCGTGCTCCTGCCCGGCTCCAAGACCACCATCGACGACCTCGCCTTCTTCCGAGAGCAGGGGTGGGACATCGATCTCAAGGGCCATCTGCGCCGGGGCGGGCGGGTTCTAGGCCTGTGCGGCGGCTACCAGATGCTCGGGCGGCGCATCGCCGATCCGCACGGGATCGAGGGGCCGGCGGGGCGCTCGGTGGAGGGTTTGGGCGTGCTCGAGGTCGACACGATCCTCACCGACGACAAGCGGCTCAAGGCCGTGACGGGGTGCTCGCTTCCAGACGACACCCCGCTCGCGGGCTACGAGATGCATATCGGTGAGACGACAGGGGAGGGCGCCGCCCGACCCTTCGCCCGCCTGTCCGACGGGCGCCTCGACGGGGCCGTGTCGGCGGACGGGCGGGTCGTGGGCACCTACCTGCACGGCCTCTTCGCCGACGACCGGCAGCGGACGCGTTGGCTTAACGTTCTCGGCGCCACGGGCGGCGATCTCGCCTATGAGAGCCTCGTGGAGGACATCCTCGACCGCTTGGCCCTTCATCTGGAAGCCCACCTCGATTGCGACCGATTCCTCGCGCTCAGCGCCAGATGAGCCACGCGACGCCCGCCAGCGCGACGGCAAGGCCTAGGAGCAGCCCGCAGGCCGTGCGGTAGAGGGCGAGCGCCCGGTCGATGTCGGCAGCAGACGCCTCAGGGCTCCCGTCGCCCATCCAGCGGTCCTCGACGCGCGTCTCGCCATAGACGCGCGGTCCCGCGAGCCTCAAGCCCAGCGCCCCCGCCATGGCGGCCTCGGGCCAGCCCGCGTTGGGCGAGCGGTGATGGCGCGCGTCCCGGCGCACGGCGCGCCACGCCTCCCCCGCCGAGGCGTCCCGGTGGATCGCGGCGGCGGCGACGAGAAGCAGCGCGGTGAGGCGCGAGGCGGGGAGGTTCACGAGGTCGTCGAAGCGCGCGGCGGCCCAGCCGAAGGCCTCGTGCCGGGGCGTGCGGTGGCCGATCATGCTGTCGGCGGTGTTGGCGGCCTTGTAGAGGAGGCCGCCCGTGAGCCCCCCCGCGCCGATCCAGAAGGCGGGCGCCACGATCCCGTCGGAGAAGTTTTCCGCCAGGCTCTCGATCGCGGCGCGGCACACGCCCGCCTCGTCGAGGGTCCTCGGGTTGCGCCCCACGATCATCGACACCGCCGCCCGCCCGCCCTCAAGGCCGCCCGCCCGCAGGCCGGCCGACACGGCGGCCACGTGCTCGTGAAGGCTGCGCTGGGCGAGGAGCGTGCTGGCCAGCACCGCGGCGATCGTGAGGCCGACGAGCCCGAACGGCGCCAGGACCGCCGTGATCGCGAGCCCCGCGAGACCCGTGACGGCGAGCAGGATCGCCAGCGCCGCCACGCCCGCGGCCCGGCGGCGCGGGGCGCTCCAGGCCTCCCGGTTGAGGTCGCGATCGAGGAGGGCGATGCCGGCGCCGATCCAGGTGACGGGATGGCCGATCCACGTGTACACGCGGGCCGGATAGCCCACGGCCGCCTCGGCGAGGAGCGCGAGGACCAAGAGGGTCAGGGTGTCGGGCGGGAGCATCGGCGGGACGATATGGGTGAGACGCGGATCTGGCACGGGGGCGATCTGGACGAGGCGCGGGCGCTCTTTCCCGGGGCGCCCGAGCCCTGGATCGATCTCTCCACGGGCATCAACCCCGTACCCTATCCCGTGCCGGAACTCACGCCCCGCCTCTTCGAGCGCCTGCCCGCGCCCGGCGACGTCGCGGAGCTCGAGCGCGCGGCGGCGGCGGCTTACGGCGCCCGCATGCCTGAAACTGTCGTGGCGGCCCCGGGCACGCAGGTGCTCATCAGCGTGCTGCCCCACCTGCGGGCGCCTGGCCGAGTCGCCATCCTCGGTCCGACCTATGCCGAGCATGCCCGCGCCTGGGCGGCGGCCGGGCACGAGGTGGTGGAGGTGGACGAGCTCGCGGCGGCGCACGGCGCCGATGCAGCCGTCGCCGTGAACCCGAACAACCCGGACGGCCGCCGCCTCGACCCGGAGGCGCTGGCCGCCACTGCCGCGAAGCTCCAGGCCCGCGGCGGCCTTCTTGTGGTCGACGAGGCCTTCGCTGATTTCGAGCGGGACTTGAGCATCATCCCGCATCTCCCTGACGGAGCTGTCGTTCTGCGCTCTTTCGGCAAGACCTTTGGCCTGGCCGGCGTGCGGCTCGGCTTTGCCGTCGCGAGCGCTCCCCTCATTGAGAGGATCCGCACCGCGCTCGGGCCCTGGGCCGTGTCGGGCCCTGCCATCGAGATCGGGGCGCGCGCCCTGCGGGACGGCGCTTGGCTGGAGGAGACCGCGCGGGCGAGGGGAGGGGACCGCGACCGCCTCCACGCGCTTCTCGCGCGCACAGCCGGCGTCGGCTCCTGCGGCACGACGCTGTATCGGCTGATCGAGACCCCGCTTGCGCCGGCGCTCTTCGACCATCTCGGCCGCCATGGCCTATGGACGCGCCGCTTCCAGGGCCGGCCGGACCGCCTGCGATTCGGCCTGCCGCCGGACGAGGCGGCGTGGCGCCGGCTCGACGAGGCGCTACGGGCTTTTCGCCCCGGTTGAGCGCCCGGTCAGGCGAGGGTCAGCGTCACCCCCGGCAGCGGCACCCCGTCGATGGCGGTGCTCCAGGTCTCGCCCGGCGTCACGGGAAGAGCACGGGTCAGCGTGCCGGTGGAGACCACCTCGCCGGGCCTAAGGGGCGGGGAGCCCGGATCGGCCGCGAGCAGGTCCACGAGGTGGCGCAGCGCCGCGAGCGGGCCGCCGTCGAGCACGTTGGCCGAGGTGCCACGGTCGGCCGGCGCGCCGTTGCGGCGCAGCTCGATGGTGAAGCCCGCGAGCCCCCCGAGCCAGGCCTCGCCGGGCCGGGAGGCGATCTCCACCTCCGGACCCATCAGCAGGGCGCCGTGGAGCCCGAAGGCCGCCACGGTGTCGGGGGCCGCGAAGCGCCAGCCGGGGAAGAGCGACTGCACGATCTCGAAGCCGTGCGACACGGTGGCGATGCAGGCGAGCAGCGCCGGATCGCTCATGCCCGGCTCCGGCGCGCGGGCGAGGCGAAAGACGATCTCGGGCTCGATCCGCGGCTCGACATATGCATCGAGCGGGAGCGGCGCGTCGAGGCGGTGGAGGGTCGTGTCGTAGACGTAGCCCCAGATCGGCGCGTGGACGCCGTACTGGTCCCAGATCGTGCGGTTCGTGAACCCGATCTTGCGCCCGACCACGCGCTCGCCCCGCGCCTCGCGCAGGTGCCTCACCTGCGCCGTCACCCGGTACGCCGCCGCAAGGTCGAAGGCAGGGAGCGATTCGGTCAGAGGCGGGATCCCGCGGCGGGCGTCGTGCGTCTCCAGGATCGTGCGGGCGATGGCGTCCGGATGCGGCATCGGGCGGGCCTGATGGAGAGGAGGGTGACGTTGAGCGAACCCATCTATCACAACACGCCGACCGTCGTCGTGGTGCTGGTACCGATCGGGCGTGGCCTCCTGATGATCCGGCGCGCGCTGCCTGGGCAGGGCCAGGGCCGGCTGGCGCTCCCCGGCGGCTACCAGATGCTCGGCCAGACCTGGCAGGAGGCGGGCGCCGCGGAGGTGCGGGAGGAGACGGGGGTCATCGTCGATCCGGGGCGCCTGGAGGTGGTCGGAATCGACACGACCCCGGACCGGCGCCAAAACCTTCTGTTCTGCCGCAGCCCGGCGGTTCCGCATCCGGGCCGGTTCAGCCACGATGCGGAGGTCTCGCAAGTGCTCGTGATCGAGGCGCCCGTCGAGACGGCGTTTCCTCTCCACACGCGCCGGGTGCGGGAATACTTCGGCTGATTCGCGCTCAGACCTCGATGCCGCCGAAGTCGCCGAGCAGGGCCCGGAGGGCCGCCGCGCGCGCCCGGCTCATCATGGCGTCGACCCGGTGACCGCGGGCTCGCAGACGGGCCTCGACGGCGTCCGAAGCAAGCCCCCAATGATCGCAATCGCCCGCGAAGAGCGACAGCGAATCGGCTCGCGAATCGAGCGTCCCGGCAAGGGCTTCGAGGGCCGTCAGCCGGTGAGTGAAGGTCTGCGAATCAGAGGCATTTTCCATGCTCGCGGCATAACATGGGATACCCTCGAACTGGCGTGCGCGAAGATACGGATCACAGCGGATTTGCGGGTTGTTGCAGCCGCGTCACGCCCCTAACGGAAGGCGCAGCAGCCAGGCTTCCAAGGTCGCTGTTGACAAGAAACCCGGGCTGGATTCGGCCGTCGCGGCTGCCACGATTTAACCAAAGATTAGCAATCGATTCGCGTCAGGGAAGAATATGTGCAATCTGACGGCCCGGAGGCGATGAGTCAGACTCCGGCGCCGGGAGAAAGGGATGATGATGACCAAGGTGATTGAGGATCTGAGCACCGATTTGGGTGCGGTTATCCGGAACGAGGTCGCCAAGACCAATGCGGCCCGCGACCCCGGAACGGCCGTCGCCGCCCAGGCCCTCGCCGTCGAGCCCGCCGGCGACGCTTCGCCGCGTCTGCCCCGCCGCATCTCCGGCGGTTTCCGGGGCGTGAACGACGAGCTCGACCAGCGCAGCCGCGAGTGGCGCTCGACCGTGCGCCTGCTCAACCAGCAGCGCCTGCACGTCGAGACCGCCGAGGCCGAGCGCGATCGTCTCTACGAGGCTCTGAACCGCATCGCGACCGAGGCCCAGGAGAGCGGCCGCTCCCTGAAGTCCGTGCTCGACACCACGAAGGACGGCGACATCTCGGGCGACCTCGCGGCGCAGTTCGTGCGCAGCCAGCGCGCGCTCGAGGATCTCGAGACCGTCTCCGAGGCGCTCTCGACGAACCTGTCGGGCCTGCGTTCCGTGTGGGAGCAATATGCCCGCACGATCATCCGCGCCCAGAAGATGCGCGACGATCCCAAGGCCCCGACCGGCGCCGATCGTCACTGAAGGCCGGGGCGGGCCGGTCCACGTCTCCCGGACCCCCGCCGCGCCAAGACCATGCCGGCTCCGCCTTGGAGCCGCCCGCCCGGGCCCGTGATCGCGAAGGACGCGGTCGCGCGCCCGGGCGCGGCCGCATTTCAGGAATGCATGTCCGGCCTGTGTCCACCCCCCTCGCGCGACGCGCCGCGATGCTGTAACAGACCGGCCCTCGACGGGGGAGGTCGATGGCCAAGTTGGACAAGGCGGTCGCGTTCGCGACGCTCGACGGACGCAGCATCCGTCTCGAGGCGCGCCAGGGGCGCTCGGGCCTGTGGTACGTGACGAGCCCGGACGTGCGCTGGCTTCTCGGCACGGGGCTGACGCTCGCCCAGGCGATCGAGGCGGTGCCGGGAGCCTACGCGGCCCTGCGGACGGCGCCGGTGTCGGGCGTCCGCTAGCGCCTCGCTTCGTCACAAATATCGACCGGCGAGCCCCCTTGCGCGGCCGAAAACGGCTCCGTTTGCGGGCGACGCCGCGACCGATTGGCCCTGGAACCCCGCCCCGCGCCTCACGTTGGCCTCTCAAGCGAAAGCAACAGGAGGCTCACGCCATGGTATGCCAATTCTGCAAGCAGGACGTCGATCAGCCCTGCCAGACCAAGTCCGACGTGGAGCAGCGCGCCGAGAAGCATGTCGACCGCTGCGAGAACGCGCTCAAGAGCCAGGGCGGGATCGCGAGCGGCGACTGACCCTCGCCCCATCCCGACGCGACCTAAGGCGGCCCGCTCACGCGGGCCGTTCGCGTTTTCGCGGTCCGCGTGAGCGGGCCGCCCATGGCCAGCGCGGTCCGCCGGCGCTAGCCTCCCGCCCGACAACGTGGCGGAGGACGGACCATGGACAGGATCGAGGTGGCGATCGCGGGCGCGGGGCTCATGGGGCACGGCATCGCGCTCGTCTTCGCGCTGAAGGGGCACGGGGTCCGCATCACGGACAACAGCGGCGAGACCCTGGAGCGCCTGCCGGGTCTCATGGCCTCGGCGCTGTCGACCTTACGCGAGGCGGGCGCGGTGGATCCCGCCTGGACGCCGGAGCGCCTCGCGGCGGCGGTGCGGGTCTCGCCGGACCTCGCCGAGACGGTACGGGGCGCCGATCTCGTCATCGAGGCGATCACCGAGCGGCCGGACCTGAAGGCCGCGCTCTTCGCCGAGCTCGACCGGATCTGCCCGGCGGAGACGATCCTCGCCAGCAACACGAGCTATCTCGACGTCTTCCCGCTGATCCCGGCAGGCCGCCAGCGCCGCGCCCTCGTGGCGCACTGGTACACGCCGCCCTACATCGTCGACCTCGTCGACGTGGTGCCGGGCCCCGAGACGGATCCCGCCGTGGTCGAGCGGGTGCGCGACCTCGTCCTGGGCCTCGGCCAGGTGCCCATCGTCCTCAAGCGCTTCATCCCGGGCTATGTCGCGAACCGCATCCAGTCGGCGATCAGCGCCGAGGTGTACCGGCTGCTCGACGAGGGGATCGCGACGCCCCGCGAGATCGACGACGCGATCATCCATGGCCTGTCGCTGCGCATCCCCATCCTCGGCCATCTGGCCAAGGCCGACTTCACCGGGCTGCCGCTCCTGCGCCACGCCCTCGCCAACGCAAGCTACGCCCCGCCGCCGCCCGCGACCCGTTGCGAGACCCTCGACAGCCTGTGCGACTCGGGGCGCACGGGGGTGATGGCGCGGCAGGGCTTCTTCGACTGGGGCGACCGCGACCCGGCCGAGCTCTTCCGCGACCGGGATCTGAGGCTGCTTGCCCTGAAGCGGGCGATGGCCGAGATCGGGCCGCTGCAGGGGCGGTGAGGGACGGTCTCCCCTCCCCCTTGCGGGGAGGGGTTGGGGGTGGGGGTCGAAAAGTCGGAGCTGGAGACGGAGACGGGAGCACGCACGCCCGTACAGCCCTATCTTTCCCCGGGATCTCTCGCGTCCCGACCCCCACCCCCGGCCCCTCCCCACAAGGGGGAGGGGAGTCGGGCGGCTAGAACCCGACCCGGTCGCCGCCTTTCAGCTCCAGGATCGCCCGCGCCTCGTCGGGCGTGGCGATCTCGAGCCCTAAGCCCTCGATGATCCCGCGCACGATGCGGACCTGCTCGGCGTTTGAGGTGGCGAGCCGCCCCTTGCCGGCCCAGAGCGAGTCCTCCAGTCCCACCCGCACGTTGCCGCCCATGGCGGCGGAGAGCGCGGCGATCGTCATCTGGTTTCGGCCCGCGCCCAGCACCGACCAGCGATAGGCGTCGCCGAAGAGCCGGTCGGCCGTGCGCTTCATGTGGGCGACGTCCTCCGGGTGGGCGCCGATGCCGCCCAAAATCCCGAACACGCTCTGGACGAAGAGCGGCGGCTTCACGAGGCCGCGGTCGACGAAGTGGGCAAGCGTGTAGAGGTGGCCGATGTCGTAGCACTCGATCTCGAAGCGGGTGCCGTTCTCGGCGCACGCGGTGAGGATGTGCTCGATGTCGGCGAAGGTGTTCTTGAAGATGCGGTCGCGCGAGCCCTCCAGGTAGGGCCGCTCCCAGTCGTGCCGCAGGTCCTGGAAGCGCTCCAGCATGGGATAGAGCCCAAAATTCATCGAGCCCATGTTGAGGGACGCCACCTCCGGCTTGAACATCGTGGCGGGGCGGGCGCGTTCCTCGACGCTCATCGTCGCGGCGCCGCCCGTGGTGATGTTGATCACGCAGTTCGAGCGCTGCTTGATGACCTGAAGGAACGGCGCGAACAGCTCCATGCTCTGGTCGGGCCGCCCGTCGCGCGGATCGCGGGCGTGGAGATGGACGATCGCGGCGCCCGCTTCCGCCGCCCCGATGGCGGCCTCCGCGATCTCCTCCGCCGTGACGGGCAGGTGCGGCGACATGGAGGGCGTGTGGATCGACCCCGTGACGGCGCAGGTGATGATGACCTTGCGTTTCATGTTCCGCCCCCGCTCGCGTGTCGTGCCTGGCTCCCCACCTCGTGACGCCGATGCACCGCGGCTTTGAGCCCGGTCGAGGGGCGCCTGCGGGCTGCATGGGCGATGCCGGGAGAGCCGCGTTCCCCGTTGTCGCCCGCCGCTGGACAGGGCGCAACGGTTTTGCATACTCGCCCTCATGCCGGTGCGGAAAGCGCCGACTCAAGGCCCGTGAGAGGCCGACAGGGGACGGAACGGGAGGGAGCCGCGTGAGCGAGCTCGACGCCTTTCGCCACGAGGTCCGCCTCTGGCTCGACGCCCACTGCCCAGCCCCCATGCGCGAGCTCACGCGCGGCGAGGAGGACATCGTCTGGGGCGGCCGGCGCTGGGCGTTCCGCTCGGAGGCGGAGCGGGTCTGGCTCGAGCGCATGGCCGAGCGCGGCTTCACGGTGCCGACCTGGCCCAAGGCGTATGGCGGCGCCGGGCTCTCGCGGGACGAGGAGCGGGTGCTGCGCGAGGAGATGGCCCGCATCGGGGCCCGCTCGCCGCTGGAGAGCTTCGGCATCTGGATGCTCGGGCCCGCCCTCCTGAAATTCGGCAACGAGGCGCAGAAGCGCGAGCACCTGCCTCGCATCGCGCGCGGCGAGATCCGCTGGTGCCAGGGCTATTCGGAACCCAATGCCGGCTCGGACCTCGCCTCGCTCCAGACCCGGGCCGAGGACCGGGGCGACCACTGGGTGGTGAACGGCCAGAAGGTCTGGACGAGCTATGCCGACCAGGCGGACTGGATCTTCTGCCTCGTGCGCACCGATCCGGCGGCGCCGAAGCACCGGGGCATCTCCTTCGTGCTGTTCGACATGGCGACGCCCGGGGTCTCGACCCGGCCCATTCGCCTCATTTCCGGCAAGTCGCCGTTCTGCGAGACGTTCTTCGACGACGTTCGGGTGCCCAAGGAGAACCTCGTCGGCGAGCTGAACCGGGGCTGGGACATCGCCAAGTACCTGCTAACCCATGAGCGCGAGATGATCGGCGGCGGGGCCGGCGGCCTGCTCGGCACCCGGCCCATCGGCGAGGTCGTGGCGGAGCTCGCGGGTTCGGACGGGGAGGGGATCTCCGATCCGCTGCTGCGCGCCGACGTGATGCGGGCCGAGATCGACACCCTCGCTTTCGCGCTGACGATGGATCGCCTCCGCGACGAGGCGGCGGGCGGGCAGGGGATCGGCGCCCGCTCCGCGATGCTCAAATATTACGGCACCGAGCTCAACAAGCGCCGCACCGAGCTGATGCTCCGGGCTGCAGGCTCGGACGGGCTCGAATGGGAGGGCGAGCGCTCCGGCGGCGGGCGTCTCGCCCGCGACTGGCTGCGCGCGAAGGGCAATTCCATCGAGGGCGGCACCTCGGAGGTGATGCTCGGCATCATCGCCAAGGCCATCCTCGAGCTGCCGGGGGCGTGAGATGAGAGCGACACGCGCGTTCCCCTCCCCCTTGCGGGGAGGGGTTAGGGGTGGGGGTCGGGACGCCAACCTGCGTCGTTTCAGGATGAAGCCTGTACGGACGTGCGTGCTCCAACTCCCGATCCCCAGCTCCGACTTTGCGACCCCCACCCCCAACCCCTCCCCGCAAGGGGGAGGGGGGCTCGCGTTGACGGAGAGGGGCGCATGCTGACCCTCACCGAGGAGCAGGGGATGCTCCAGGAGGCGGCGCGGGGGTTCCTGTCCGAATCCGCGCCCGTCTCCCAGCTGCGCGCCTTGCGCGATGCCCGGGACGAGCTGGGTTACAGCCGTGACCTGTGGCGGGCGATGGCGGAGCTCGGCTGGACGGGGATCCTTATCCCCGAGGAGCACGGGGGCCTCGATTTCGGCCATATGGGGGCGGGCCTCGTCTGTCAGGAGATGGGCCGCACGCTTGCCGCCTCGCCCTACATCTCCACCGCCATCATGGCCGCGACCGCGATCCGGCGCGGCGGCGGCCCGGGCCAGCAGGCGCGCTGGCTGCCGGCCATCGCGGCGGGCGAGGCGGTGATCGCGGTCGCCGTGGACGAGGCCCGCAAGCACGATCCCGCCGGCACAGCGCTCCGGGCGCAGGCCTCGTGCAACGGCTTTCGCCTCGACGGGCACAAGACCTTCGTGGCCGACGCCGTCGGCGCCGACGCGATCATCGTCGCGGCCCGCACCGGCGGGGAGCCGGGCGAGGCGGAGGGCCTCTCGCTTTTCGTCGTGGACGCGCGGGCGCAGGGCCTCGACATCGAGCGGACGCTCATGGTCGACAGCCGCAACGCCGCCCGCCTGACCCTCGACGGCGTGCAGGTCGACGAGGCGGACGCGCTCGGCCCTGTCGGCGGCGCCTTCGAGCTGCTGGAGACGGTGCTCGGCGCCGGGCGCGCGGGGCTTGCGGCCGAGATGTCGGGCATCGCGCAGGAGAGCTTCGCCCGCACGCTCGGTTACCTGCGCGAGCGCACGCAGTTCGGCCGGCCGATCGGCTCCTTCCAGGCGCTGCAGCACCGGGCGGCGCATCTCTATTGCGAGATCGAGGTCGCGAAATCCGCCGTGCTCGCGGGGGGCCAAGCCCTCGACCGGGACCCGACGGGCGCCGGCTTCCTCGTCAGCCTCGCCAAGGCGAAGGCGGGGGAGGTGGCGCGGCTCGCGGTCGCCGAGGCGGTGCAGATGCATGGCGGGATCGGCATGACGGACGCGGTCGATATCGGCCTGTTCATGAAACGCGCCCGGGTCGCCGGCGAGTGGCTCGGCGACGCCTCCTTCCATGCCGGGCGCATCGCGCGCCTGCGCTGCTTCTAGCGGGGCGGCCATGACCTATCTCGAAGGCCTCTTTTCCGTGGCAGGCAAGACGGCCCTCGTCACGGGCGGCGCCACCGGCATCGGACGCATGATCGCCGAGGCTTTGGTGCGGGCGGGCGGCCACGTGCTCATCGCCTCGCGCAAAGGCGACGCCTGCGAGGCGGTGGCGGCCGAGCTCAACGGGCTCGGGGCACCGGGCCGCGCGGACGGGTTCGCGGGCGACGTCGGCACGGACGCCGGCGTCGCGGCGCTGGTCGATGCCGTGCGGGCGCGGGGCGACCGGCTCCACATCCTCGTCAACAATGCCGGCAAGACCTGGGGCCAGCCTCTCGACACCTTCCCGCACAAGGCCTGGGAGGGCGTGTTCTCGGTCAACGTCGCGGGCCTCTTCACGCTGACGCAGCGCCTGCTCCCGCTGCTGCGCGCCGCCGCGTCCGACGACGATCCGGCCCGGGTGATCAACCTAGGCTCCGTGATGGGCGCGCAGCCGCTCGGCGACGGGGCCTATTCCTACGCCGCCTCCAAGGCCGCTGTGCATCATCTCACCCGCATCCTGGCCAAGGAGCTCGCGGGCGACCGGATCACCGTGAACGCTTTCGCGCCCGGCCCCTTCCAGAGCCGGATGATGGCCTTCGCCACGGAGGACGAGGAGCGCCGCGCCCGGGTCTCCGCCGGCGTGCCGCTGGGGCGCATCGGCCGGCCCGACGACATCGCGGGAGCGCTCCTGTTCCTGTGCGGCCGGGGCGGCGCCTACACGACGGGCGCGATCCTGCCCATCGACGGCGGCATCGGCGTCGAGACCGGCCACGACCTGTTCGGCGGGGAGGAGGCATGACGCTGCCCCCCAAACCCGTCCTTTCCGTGGAGGCGCTCGAGGGCCGCATCGGCGAGGAGGCCGGGCTGTCGGGCTGGCACGGCGTGAACCAGGGGATGATCGACGCCTTCGCGGAGGTGACGAACGATCACCAGTTCATCCACCTCGACCCCGAGCGGGCCGCCGCCGAGACGCCCTTCGGCGGCACCATCGCCCACGGCTTCCTCACCCTCTCGCTCCTCTCGGCCATGGCCTACGAGGCGCTGCCGGAGGTGGAGGGGCGGACCATGGGGATCAATTACGGCTTCGACCGCATCCGCTTCCTCTCGCCCGTACGGGCCGGCTCGCGGGTGCGGGCGCGCTTCACGTTGATCGAGGTGACCCGCCGCTCCGCGGCCGAGATCATGCTGCGCCACCGGGTCAGCGTCGAGATCGAGGGAGCCGAGAAGCCCGCGCTGGCCGCCGACTGGCTCACCTTGAGCATCCTGGGAGGGACCGACACCCCATGAGTATCCGCTTCGACGACCGGGTCGCCATCGTGACGGGGGCCGGCAACGGCCTGGGGCGCTCCCATGCCTTAGGCCTCGCGGCCCGGGGCGCGAGGGTGGTGGTGAACGATCTGGGTGGCGCCCGCGACGGGACGGGAGGCTCATCGGAGGCCGCGCGCGCCGTGGTGGAGGAGATCCGCGCAGCGGGCGGCGAAGCGATCGCCGACGGGGCGAACGTCGCGGAGTTCGATCAGGTGCAGGCCATGGTGGAACGTGCCAAGGCCAAGTGGGGGCGGGTCGACATCCTGATCAACAATGCCGGTATCCTGCGCGACAAGACCTTCGCCAAGATGAGCCTCGACGACTTCCGGGCCGTGATCGAGGTGCACCTCATAGGCGCGGTGAACGGCTGCAAGGCCGTGTGGGAGACCATGCGTGCGCAAGGCTACGGCCGCATCGTGATGACATCGTCCTCCTCAGGGCTCTACGGCAATTTCGGCCAGGCGAATTACGGGGCCGCAAAGGCGGGCGTGGTCGGGCTCATGAACGTGCTGCACCAGGAGGGCGAGAAATACGGCATCCGGGTCAACACGCTTGCCCCCACGGCCGCGACCCGCATGACGCAGGACCTCATCCCGCCCGACCGGCTCGCCCTCATGGCGCCGGAGGCGATCACGCCGGGCGTGCTCTACCTCGTAAGCGAGGAGGCACCCTCCCGCACGATCCTGTGCGCGGGCGCGGGCGCCTTCGCGGTGACGCGGATCATGGAGACGCCGGGCGTCTACGTGCCGGAGGCCGAGCGGACCCCTGAGACCATCGCGGCGCGCTTTGCCGAGATCGCGGGAATGGAGGGCGCCGAGGCGCTGCCCAACGCCTTCGCCCAGACAGACAAGTTCGTCGCCATGGCGGCCCGGGCGGAGGGGATCGCCCTAGGCCTCAGCAACAAGGAGAGCGCGTGATGCGGGAAGCGGTGATCGTCTCGACGGCGCGCACGCCGATCGGCAAGGCCTATCGGGGCGCCTTCAACGACACGCAGGGGCAGACGCTCGGCGGCCACGTGGTGGCCGAGGCCGTGCGCCGGGCGGGCGTCGAGCCCGGCGAGGTGGAGGACGTGGTGCTCGGCGCGGCGCTCCAGCAGGGCACCACGGGCTTCAACGTCGCCCGCCAGGCGGCGCTGCGGGCGGGCCTGCCGCCCACCGTGGCGGGCATGTCGATCGACCGGCAATGCGCGTCGGGCATGATGGCGATCGCCACCGCCGCGAAGCAGATCGTCCATGACGGCATGGGCATCGTGGTAGGCGGGGGGCTCGAATCGATTTCCCTCGTGCAGAACGAGCACCAGAACGGCTGGCGCGCCCGCGACCCCTGGCTCCAGGAGCACCGCCCCGACCTCTACATGTCGATGCTGGAGACCGCCGAGACGGTAGCCGAGCGCTATGGCATCACCCGCGAGGCGCAGGACGAGTACGCCTTCCAGAGCCAGCAGCGCACGGCCATCGCCCAGCAGGCGGGGCGCTTCGACGCCGAGATCGTGCCGCTGCCCACCACGATGCGGGTCCAGAACAAGGACACAGGGGAGATCGTCGAGCAGGCGGTGACGCTGGAGCGCGACGAGGGCAACCGGCCCTCGACCACCTACGAGAGCCTCGCCGCCCTCAAGCCCGTGTTTCGGGACGGCTTGCGGGTGAAGGAGGGGCGCCACGTCACGGCCGGCAACGCGAGCCAGCTCTCCGACGGCGCCTCCGCCTCGCTCCTCATGGAGGTCCGGGAGGCTGAGCGCCGCGGGCTCCAGCCGCTCGGCGCCTATCGCGGCATCGCGGTGGCGGGCTGCGACCCCGACGAGATGGGCATCGGCCCCGTCTTCGCCGTGCCGAAGCTCCTGGAGCGGCACGGGCTGACAGTCGACGACATCGGCCTGTGGGAGCTCAACGAGGCCTTCGCGGTCCAGGCGCTCTATTGCCGCGACCGGCTCGGCATCGATCCCGAGCGCTACAACGTGAACGGCGGCGCCATCTCCATCGGCCACCCCTACGGCATGTCGGGCGCCCGGCTCGTGGGCCACGCCCTCATCGAGGGCAAGCGGCGCGGCGCCAGGTACGTCGTCTGCACCATGTGCGTGGGCGGCGGGATGGGAGCCGCGGGGCTCTTCGAGGTGCTGTGAGAAAAGGCCGGGAGGGGCGCGAGCGGTCCTCCCCGGCTGCCCCGGAACACGCTACGCTCGCACGATACGACGCCGACAACGGCGCGACGACCAGAGGAAACGTCAATCCGATCCCCCAAGGGAGGCTAGCATGTGGACGAAGATCATCGCGGCTGCCGCATCCGTCGGCGTCATGACCGCGTTTGCGGCGCACGCCCAGACGGTCAAGATCGCCTATATCGACCCGCTCTCCGGCCCCTTCGCCAATGTCGGCGACCAGGGCCTGAAGCACTTCGAGTACATGGCGAACAAAATCAACGAGGCGGGCGGGATCGCGGGCGGCAAGAAGGTCGAGATCATCGGCCTCGACAACAAGGTCGACGCCAAGGAGAGCCTCATCCAGTTCCAGAAGGCGGTCGACCAGGGCGCCCGCTTCATTCTCCAGGGCAACGGCTCCTCGGTGGCGGCCGCCCTCGTCGACGCGGTGAACAAGCACAACCGCCGCAACCCGGACCAGCGGGTGCTCTTCCTCAACTACGCCGCCGTCGACCCGGTCTTCACCAATGACGGCTGCAGCTACTGGCATTTCCGCTTCGACGCGGACGCCGACATGAAGATGGAGGCGCTCACCAACTGGCTCGCCGAGCAGAAGGCGATCAAGAACGTCTACATCATCGGCCAGGATTATTCCTTCGGGAAGGCGGTCGCCGCCGCGGCCCGCTCGATGATCGCCAAGAAGCGCCCCGACGTGAAGATCGTCGGCGACGAGCTGCACCCCTTGGGCAAGGTGAAGGACTTCTCTCCTTATGTCGCGAAGATGCGGGCGGCGGGCACCGACCTCGTGATCACGGGCAATTGGGGCCCCGACATGAGCCTTCTCGTGAAGGCCGCGGCGGACGCGAACTTCAACGTGCCGATCCTCACCTATTACGGCGGCGGGCTCGGCGCCCCCACCGCCATGGGCTCTTCCGCGGTGGACCGCGTGAAGCAGATCACCGAGTTCCACGAGAACGTCGAGGGCGCCCCCGCGGCGCTGATGGACGACTTCGAGAAGAAGACGAGCTACGACCTCTATTATTGGCGCGCCAAGACGCTGATGGAGATGCTGAAGGCCGCCGCCGACAAGGCGGGCTCCACCGACGCGACGGCGGTGGCCGCGGCCCTGTCTGGCCTCGAGCACAAGACGGAGCTCGGCACGGTCACCATGCGGACCGACAACCACCAGCTCCTCCAGCCGCTCTTCATCTCCACCCTCTCCGACAAGGTGGCGCGCACCGTCGAGGGCACCACTCTCGGTTTCAAGACGGATTACCGCATTGAGGCCGACGCGACCCGCACGCCCACCACCTGCAAGATGGAACGCCCGAGCTGAGACGGCCGACCGGGGCGGCGTCGCGACCCGCGACGCCGCACCGCCCGACGAACGGCCCTGGAGGCGTCCTGGATGGAAGTCGTCGTCTTCTCCCTTTTGAACGGGCTCCTCTACGGGCTGCTCCTGTTCATGCTGTCGAGCGGGCTCACCCTCATCTTCTCGATGATGGGCGTGCTCAACTTCGCCCATGCGAGCTTCTACATGCTGGGCGCCTATCTCGCCTATGCCATGGGCGGGCAGATCGGGTTCTGGCCGGCTTTGTTCCTCGCCCCCGTCCTGGTCGGCGTCGCGGGCGCCCTGGTAGAGCGCTACGGCCTGCGCCCCGTCCACGCCAACGGCCACGTGGCCGAGCTCCTGTTCACCTTCGGGCTCGCCTACCTCATCGAGGAGATCGTGAAGCTGTTCTGGGGCAAGCAGCCGGTGCCCTACCGGGTGCCGGACGTGCTCTCGCAGCCGATCTTCACCCTGTTCGAGACCACCTATCCGGCCTTCCGCGTCTTCATGATGGTGGTCGCGCTCCTGATGTTCGGGGTGCTCTGGCTGCTCTTGAAGCGCACGCGGGCGGGGCTGATGATCCAGGCGGCCCTGACCCATCCTCACATGGTCGGGCATCTCGGGCACAACGTGCCGCTCATCTTCATGACCGTGTTCGGCATCGGCTGCGCGCTTGCAGGCCTCGCGGGCGTCATCGGCGGGGCGATCCTCGTCACCGAGCCCGGAATGGCGCACTCGCTCGGGCCCATCGTCTTCGTCGTGGTGGTGGTCGGCGGCATGGGCTCGCTCACGGGGGCCTTCGTGGCCTCGCTCCTCATCGGCATGCTCCAGACCTTCGCCATCGCGGTCGGCGCCTCCATCGGCGACCTGCTGCGCCTCGTGGGCATTCCGGTGGCGCCGCACGGCGAGCTCACGGGGATCACGCTCGCGCAGATCGCCCCGATGCTGCCCTTCCTGCTCCTCGTCCTCATCCTGATCTTCCGCCCCCGCGGCCTCATGGGAGCGCGCGAGACATGACGGCGATCGACCGCGCGCTCCCCGCCATGCGCCCCGTCGGGGTCCGCTCCTCGCCGCTCGCGGCGGTGGCGCCCTGGCTCCTTGGCGCCGCGATCCTCCTCGCGCTGCCCTTCGTGTTCCCGTCGCGCACGGGCTTCACGATCATGAACGCCATCGGCATCAACGTGGTCTTCGCCCTGTCCTACAACATGCTGCTCGGCCAGGGCGGGATGCTCTCCTTCGGCCATGCGGTGTGGTTCGGGCTTGGCGGCTTCGCGGCCATGCACATGATGGTGGCGATCGACAAGCTGGCGCTGCCCGTCCCCGTCTTCCTCCTGCCCCTCGTCGGCTTCGCGGCGGGCCTGCTTGCCGGCGCGGTTTTGGGCTGGCCGATCTGCCGCCGCGCGGGCACGCCCTTCGCCATGATCACGCTCGGCATCGGCGAGCTCATCGCGGCGGCGGGGCTGATGTTCGTCACCGTGTTCGGCGGCGAGGAGGGGATCAAGGGCGACCGGGTGGTGGGGCCGATGCTGTTCGGGCTCGATCTCGGGCCGCAGGGCGGCGTCTATTGGTTCATCGCCTTCTGGGTCTTCGCCGCGGCGCTCGCCATGTGGGCCTTCACCCGCACGCCGCTCGGGCGCCTGTCGCTCGCCGTGCGCGACAATCCCGACCGGGTGCCCTTCATCGGCTACGATCCGCAGCGGGTGCGCTATCTCGTGTTCATGGTGGCCTCAGGGTTCGCGGGGCTCGCGGGCGGGATGGCGGCGGTGAACTACGAGATCCTCACCCCTCAGATCTTCGGCGCGCTGACGTCGGGCAACGTGCTGCTCATGGCCTTCATCGGGGGCTTGGGCGCCTTCTATGGCCCGATCCTCGGCGCAGTCCTCATCGTGCTCATGCAATCCATGCTCTCGGACTACACCGAGGGTTGGCAGCTTTATGTCGGCCTGCTCTTCATGGGCCTCGTGATGTTCGCCCCCGGCGGCCTCGCCTCCATGGTGGAGGGCGGCGCAAGGGCGGTGCGGCGGGGCGACTGGCGCGAGCGCGCGCCCGCCTGGGCCTCCGGCGCGCTCGCCTTCGCGGTGCTCGCGGCGGGCATCGTCCTCCTGGTGGAGCTTGCGTTCCGGGCCCATGGCGGCGGGGCGCTCCGGCTCGCGGGGCTGACGCTCCGGCCGGGCGACGCCATGGGCTGGATCATTGGCATTGCGCTGGTGAGCCTCGGCGCCGGGCTCTTGCGCCTTCTGACGCGGCGCGGACACGACGGCGACACGGCGAGACCCGCATGAGCGATCTCGAGCTGCGGGCCCTGCGCAAGAGCTTCGGGTCGGCCGACATCATCCGCGGCGTCGACCTCGCGGTGCCGGCGGGCGAGCGCCACGCCGTCATCGGCCCGAACGGCGCCGGCAAGTCGACCCTGTTCAACCTGATCTCCGGCGCCTTCCCGCCCACCTCCGGCGAGGTGATGCTGGGCGGCGAGCGCATCTCCGGCCGGCCGCCCTACGAGATCAACCGGCGGGGGCTGTCGCGCTCCTTCCAGGTCACGAACATCTTCCACAACATGAGCGTCTACGAGAACCTGCGCTGCGCCGTGCTGTGGAGCCTCGGCTACCGCTACACGCTCTGGCGCTCGGCCGCCGCCCTCAAGGACGCGGCCGAGCGCTCGCGTGAGGTGCTGCACCTCATCGGCCTGGATCATGCCCGCGAGACCCCGGCCGGGCTCCTGTCCTATGCCGACCAGCGCGCCCTGGAGATCGGCGTCACCATCGCGGGCGGCGCGCGGGTCATCCTTCTCGACGAGCCCACCGCCGGCATGAGCCGGGCTGAAACGGACCGGGCCGTCGACCTCATCCGCCGGGTCACGGAGGGGCGCACGCTCCTCATCGTGGAGCACGACATGGGCGTGGTGTTCGGGCTCGCCGACCGCATCTCGGTTCTCGTCTATGGCGAGGTCATCGCCACCGGCACCCCGGCCGAGATCCGCGGCGACCCGCGGGTGCGCGAGGCCTATCTCGGCGAGGAGGCGGCATGAGCGCACTCGCCGACACCATCGCGACGCCGCCCGCAAGGCGCGCTTCCGGGGAGGCCATGCTGGAGATCCGCGACCTCCACGCCTATTACGGCAAGAGCCACATCCTCCAGGGCGTGGATCTCGATGTGGGCGCGGGCGAGGTGGTGAGCCTGCTCGGGCGCAACGGGGTGGGCCGCTCGACCCTCGTCAAGGCCGTGATGGGCGAGGTGCCGCCGCGCGGCGCCATCCGCTTCAAGGGCCACTGGATCGCCGGCCTGCCGAACCACCGCATCGCACGGCTGGGCCTCGGCTACGTGCCCGAGCACCGGGACGTGTTTCCCTACCTCACGGTGCGCCAGAACCTCCAGCTCGGAGTCAAGAACCCGCGTCGTCCGGGCAAATGGCGCCTGGAGCAGATGCTCGACATGTTCCCCAACCTCGCCCGGCGCGCCGACAGCCCGGCCGGCGTGCTCTCCGGGGGCGAGAAGCAGATGCTCACCATCTGCCGCACCCTCATGGGCGACCCCGACCTCATGATGATCGACGAGCCCACCGAGGGCCTGGCGCCGCTCATCGTCCGCCAGGTCGGCGACCTCATCGCCGAGATCGCGCGGGCGGGCGTCGCGATCCTCCTCGTCGAGCAGAAGCTCTCCATCGCCCTCGACATCTCGCACCGCGTCTACGTCATGGGCCACGGCCGCATCGTCTTCGAGGGCACCCCGGCGGAGCTGCGGGCGAACGACGGGGTGCGCCGGGAGTGGCTGGAAGTCTAGGGGCGGCGCTCCCGCCTCGACGGGCGGATGGTGCGCGGGCCTCGACCCGTGCCAAGATCGCGAGGCCCCAAAGATCCCACGACGCCCCCATGCCAAACATCCTCTGCGCCGGCATCGCCACCCTCGATCAGATCTTCCGGCTCGACGCGATGCCCTCGCGGGCCGAGAAGTACCGGGCGACGGATCTCGCCGTCACGGGCGGGGGCACGGCGGCGAACGCTGCGGTCGCCATGGCGCGGCTGGGCGCGCGGGTCGGGCTCTTCGCCACCCTCGGCGACGACCCGATCGGGCATCAGATCCGCGAGGGGCTGTCCCGCGAGGGCGTGGACACGGACGGCCTCCGTCTCCTCCCGGGTCACCGCTCGCCCCTCTCCGCGATCCTCGTCGACGGGGCGGGCGAGCGCATGATCATCTCCCACGCCGATCCGGCCCTGCCGCGCGACACCGACTGGCTCCCCTCCACGCTTCCCGCCGGGATCGACGGGGTTCTCGGCGACACCCGCTGGCAGGAGGGCTCGGCGCATCTCTTCCGGCTCGCGCGGGCGGCCGGGAAGCCGGCCGTGCTCGACGGTGACCGGGCCCCAACCGTCGTGCCGGGGCTCGTGGACCTCGCGACCCACGTCGCCTTCAGCCTCCAGGGCCTGCGTGACCTCACGGGGGAGGGCGACGCTCGCCGGGCGCTGCGCGCGTTCGGGCCCAGGCCCGGCACCTGGATCGCCGTCACCAACGGCGACGAGGGCGTGTTCTGGTGGCGGGACGGGGAGATCGCGCATCGCCCGGCCTTCCGGGTACCCGTGGTCGACACGCTCGGTGCCGGCGACACCTGGCACGGCGCCTTCACGGTGCGCCTCGCTGAGGGCGCGGACGAGGCAGAGGCGATCCGCTTCGCGAGCGCGGCGGCGGCCCTCAAGTGCACCCGTTTCGGTGGGCGCGACGGCGCGCCGGGGCGGACGGAGGTCGAAACCTTCCTGGCCCACGCCGAGTAAGGTCGATCTGCAACCGCCGGTCCTGCCGTCGGGTGTAGAAACAGACGTTTCGCCAAGTCATTCGAGCTTTGAAATTCAGAGATCCTCAAGAAGAGGCCGCACCGTCCTGCGCATTCAGGCGCGGTACATGACGTTACGTCACCTGCAATACGAATGATTCAGCTTTCTCGTCTAAGTAACGTTTCAGAAGTCGCTCCCCCCGCAGGTCAGACATGTTGCGCAAGCTCAGCCTCGTCCAGAAGATCGTCGCCCTCGTCGCCTTCGCCGTGATCGCCGCCGCGACCGGCACGGGCCTCATGGCCGCCCGCGAGATGGGCCGCCAGATCGAGGCGAACGAGCAGGAGAACGCCACCGCGCTGCTGCGCGCCCTCGCCATCACATTCGGCGACCGGGTCTCCGGTGCCAAGGTGCCCCTGAACGGCATGAATGTCGGCCGGGTCGAGAGCCCGTCCCTCGCCGCCTTCGAGGACCACACGGTGGTCGACCGGGCCGTGGCGCTCGGCGGCGGCGTGGCGACGATCTTCACCTTCGACAAGGAGAAGAGCCAGTTCGTCCGCCGCTCCACCAACGTGAAGAAGGAGAACGGCGAGCGCGCGGTGGGCACCCAGCTTGCCGCCGATCACCCGGCGCAGGCCGTGCTGCGGCGCGGCGAGACCTTTGCCGGCGCCGCGACCCTATTCGGGCGCGCCTATTACACGATCTACCAGCCCGTCTTCACGGCGGGCCAGGTGTCGGGCGTCCTCTTCGTCGGCCTGCCGAGCGAGGAGCTCGCCGCCGCCAAGCACTCGGCGCTGCTCGCCATCGCGCTGGCCGCGGGCGCGATCATCCTCGTCGCGTGCCTCGCGGCGTGCGTCATGGCGCTCCGCATGGCCCGGCCGCTCACGGTGATGTCGGCCCGCGTGGCGGATCTCGCCCGGGGCGACCTCGACGGCGAGATCCTCTACCGCGAGCGCGGCGACGAGATCGGCCAGGTGGCCCGCGCCCTCGAGACCCTGCGCGAGACCAGCGCCCACGCCCGGATGCTGGAAGAGGAGCGCCAGGGCTCGGCCGCCGGCGAGCGTCGCCGCCGCGAAGCCCTCGACGGCGCCGTGACCTCCTTCCGCGAAGCCGTCCGCCTTGCCCTCGGCGATCTCACCCAGGGCGCCGCCGGCATGGCGCGCCGGGCCGAGTCGCTCACGGGCCTCTCCGTCGAGGCGAGCGGCGCGGTCGCGGCCGCCTCGCAGGGCTCGCAGGAGACCTCCGCCAACGTCGCCACCGTGGCGAGCGCCGCCGAGGAGCTCTCGGCCTCCATCGCCGAGATCGGGGCGCAGCTCGACCGCGCGAAGGACCTCGCCGAGCGGGGCCTGAGCGACGCCACCGCCGCGAGCCAGGAGATCACTGGGCTTGCCGAGTCGGCCCAGCGCATCGGCGACGTGGTGGAGCTCATCCGCTCCATCGCCGACCAGACGAACCTGCTGGCGCTCAACGCCACCATCGAGGCGGCGCGCGCTGGTGAGGCCGGCAAGGGCTTCGCGGTCGTCGCCTCCGAGGTGAAGACGCTGGCGACCCAGACCGCCAAGGCGACCGAGGAGATCGCCCGCCAGATCGGCCAGGTGCAGTCCTCCACGGGCGGCGCGGTGGGCGCCATCCGCCAGATCACCGAGCGGGTGCGCGACATCAACGGCGCCACGGGCGCGATCGCGGCCGCCATGCAGCAACAGGGCGCCGCCACGGCTGAGATCTCCCGCAACGTCTCGGAGGCCGCGCACGGCACCGACTCCATGGCCCGCGACCTCTCCACTGTCGCGGACGCCGCCCAGCGCACCACGGAGGCCGCCCACGCGGTGAGCGACGCCGCGCACTCGCTGGACGGCGTGGCGGGCCGCCTGGAAGCCGAGGTCGAGCGCTTCCTGGCGCGCGTCGCGGCCTGACGACCGACCTTCCCGCTCCCTGCCACGCGGGGAGCGGGATCCTACGTTCCGGGCCAGAACGGGGTCCGAATAGCCCCCCGCGCCATCACGCCCGTTGGCGAATGCACAAAATCCCGCCATGTTAGCCCGCAGATCGGCCCGGGAGGGGCCTTGAGGGCAGGCGGGGACATCATGAGGCAGGCGATCAGGTTTCGCCGGCGCGGACGTATCGTCGAGGTGCGGGACTTTTCCCCTCGGACGCTTCTTCTGGATTATCTCAGGCTCACCGAGCGCAGCGTCGGCACCAAGGAGGGCTGCGCCGAGGGCGATTGCGGCGCCTGCACCGTGGCGCTCGGCCGGGTGCGCGACGGGCGCGTGGTCTACGAGCCTGTCAACGCTTGCATTCTCCTGCTCGGCCAGGTCGACGGCGCCGACGTGGTGAGCGTGGAGGACCTCGCGGCCGACGGCGTGCTGCACCCGGTCCAGGCTGCCATGGTCGAGCATCACGGCTCCCAGTGCGGCTTCTGCACGCCAGGCATCGTCATGAGCCTCTATACCCTCTATCGCGAGGCGGAGCGCCCCGTGACGCGCGAGGCCGTCAACGATTGCCTGGCGGGCAACCTGTGCCGCTGTACGGGTTACCGCCCCATCGTCGATGCCGCGCTCGCGGCCTGCGAGGGCCCGCCCGCCGACCGCTTTCTCGCCGAGAGCGAGACCATCCGGGCCGACCTGGAGGGGATCGCCGACGGAGCCGACATCTTCGTCGGCGACGACACCCGCTTTTTCGCCGCGCCCGCGAGCGAGGACGCACTCGCCGCACTCTATGCCCGCCATCCGGACGCCACGCTCGTCGCCGGCTGCACGGATGTCGGCCTGTGGATCACCAAGGGCATGGCCGCCATCGACAAAGTGATCTGGCTCGGGCGCGTCGCCGGGCTCGATGCAATCGAGGCGGGCCCGGAGGCCCTGACCATTGGCGCCACCGCGACCCACAGCGCCGCGCACGCCTCCTTAGGCGCCCTCGACCCTGACATGGGCGAGCTGATGCGCCGCTTCGGCTCGGTCCAGGTGCGGGCGTCGGGGACGGTCGGCGGCAACATCGCCAACGGCTCGCCCATCGGCGACCTCGCGCCGGCCCTCATCGCGCTCGGCGCTGCGCTGGAGCTGCGCAAGGGGGACCGCGTCCGTGCGCTGCCTCTGGAGGAGTTCTTCCTCGCCTATCGCAAGCAGGACCGGGAGCCCGGCGAGTTCGTCCGGCGGGTCAGCGTGAACCGTCTCGGCGCAGGCGACGCGTTCCGCTGCTTCAAGGTCTCCAAGCGCTTCGACGAGGACATCTCCGCCGTCATGGGCGCCTTCCGCCTGGCCCTCGTCGGTCGCCGCATCGCGTCGGCGCGCGTCGCTTATGGCGGCATGGCGGCGACCCCGAAGCGCGCGCCGGAGACGGAGGCCATGCTCGTCGGCGTCTCCCTCGACGATCCCGCCTCATGGGAGCCGGCCTTCGCGGCGCTGGCTGCGGATTTCCAGCCCCTCGACGACCACCGCGCCTCGGCCGCCTATCGCCGCACGGTCGCCCGCAACCTCCTCGCCAAGGCACTCCACGAGCTCGCCACCGGCCGCACCGACGAGACCCGCCTCGTCGGCGAACGTCCCGCGCTCCAGGCTGCGGAGTGATCGCGTGAACGAGATGTCGAAGCCCCTGCCGGCCACCCCGCTTCCCCCCGACGAGGCGCCCCTGCGCCATGTCCGCCAGCCCTTGCCCCACGATTCGGCCAAGCGCCACGTTACGGGGCTCGCGCAATATATCGACGACATCCGCGAGCCCGAGGGCACGCTCCACGTCGCCATCGGCCAGTCGCCCCGCGCCCGGGGCCGGCTCGTCGCCCTCGATCTCGACGCGGTGCGCGCCGCGCCGGGCGTGGTGCGGGTGCTCACCGCCGCCGACATCCCCGGCAAGAACGACGTGTCGCCCGCCTTCGGCGACGATCCGATGTTCGCCGCCGACGAGATCAGCTTCCACGGCCAGGCCCTGTTCGCGGTGGTGGCCACCACCCGGGACGCGGCACGCCGGGCCGCGACGCTCGCCCGCGTCGAGACCCTGCACGAGGCGCCGAGGGTCACGGTGGAGGACGCGCTGGAGCGGGGCGAGAGCGTCCTGCCTGACTATTCCTTCGGTCGCGGCGACGCCGCCTCGGTCATCGCGGGCGCGCCCGTGCGGCTGGAGGGCTCGCTGCGGGTCGGCGGCCAGGAGCACTTCTATCTCGAAGGCCAGGTGGCGCTCGCGATTCCGGGCGAGGAGGGCGACGTCCACGTCTATTCCTCGACGCAGCACCCCACGGAGGTGCAGCACGTGGTGGCCCGCGTGCTCGACATCCCCGACGCCTTCGTGACCTGCGAGGTGCGGCGCATGGGCGGGGGCTTCGGCGGCAAGGAGAGCCAGGCGACGCAGTGGGCGGCGACGGCCGCGCTCGCCGCCCGCATCACCGGCCGGCCGTGCAAGCTGCGCCTCGACCGCGACGACGACTTCAAGCTCACGGGCAAGCGCCACGACTTCCGCTCCGACTGGCGGATCGGCACCGACGAGACCGGGCGCATCCTCGGCTACGAGGTCGATCACCTGGCCCGCTGCGGCTACTCGGCCGACCTGTCGAACGGCGTGGTCGACCGGACGATGTTCCACTCCGACAACGCCTATTTCATGCCGGACGTGCGCATCGGCTCGAAACGGCTGAAGACCAACACGGTGTCGAACACGGCTTTCCGCGGTTTCGGCGGGCCGCAGGGCATGCTCGTGATCGAGCACGTCCTGGACCAGGTCGCCTGGGCCATGGGCCGCGACCCCCTCGACGTGCGCTACGCCAACCTCTATGCGCCCGGCCGCGACGTGACGCCCTATGGCATGAGCGTCGAGGAGACCGACACCCTGCCGGCCCTGATGCGGAGCCTGGAGCGCTCCAGCGACTATCGCACGCGCCGGGAGGCGATCCGCGCCTTCAACGCGGGTTCGCCCGTGATCAAGCGGGGACTCGCGCTGACGCCCGTGAAGTTCGGCATCAGCTTCACGCTGACCCACCTCAACCAGGCCGGCGCCCTCGTCCACGTCTACCAGGACGGCTCCGTGCACCTGAACCACGGCGGCACCGAGATGGGGCAGGGGCTCTATCTCAAGGTGGCGCAGGTGGTGGCCGAGGAGTTCGGCATCGCCATCGAGCGCGTGCGCATCACCGCCACGACCACCGCCAAGGTCCCCAACACCGCCCCCACCGCCGCGTCCTCGGGCACCGACCTCAACGGCATGGCGGCCCGCATCGCGGCGGGCGCGATCCGGCGGCGGATGGCAGCCCATGCGGCGGAGACCTTCGGGGTGCCCGAGGACGAGGTCGTGTTCCGCGACGACCGGGTCTTCGCGGGCAACGAGAGCCTCGATTTCGGCGAGCTCGCGAAGCGCTGCGTGCAGTCGCGGGTCCAGCTCTCGGAAGCCGGCTTCTACAAGACGCCGAAGATCACCTGGGACCGGGCGAAGGGCACCGGCCGGCCCTTCCTCTACTTCGCCTATGGGGCGGCCTGCGCCGAGGTCGCGGTCGACACGCTCACGGGCGAGTACCGGGTGACCCGGGTCGACATCCTGCACGATTGCGGCCGGTCCCTGAACCCGGCGATCGACATCGGTCAGATCGAGGGCGGGTTCGTGCAGGGCATGGGCTGGCTCACCACGGAGGAGCTCGTCTTCGACGGGGAGGGGCGGCTGCGGACGCACGCGCCCTCCACCTACAAGATCCCCGTCGCCTCGGACGTGCCCGCCGACTTCCGCGTCGCGCTCTATCCCAACACCAACCGCGAGGAGACGATCTACCGCTCCAAGGCGGTGGGAGAGCCGCCGATCATGCTGGCGAACAGCGTGTTCTGCGCGCTCACCGACGCGGTGCGGGCCCTCGACCCGACCCGCCCCGTGCCGCTCGACGCGCCCGCCACCCCGGAGGCGGTGCTGCGCGCCTGCGAGGCCATGCGCGGAAGGCCGCTGGGGTGATCGTCTGGGGCCGCCTGGCCGAGATCGTGCGCGCCCATGGCGCCGCGGCGCTGGTGGGGGTCCACGAGGCGCGGGGCTCGGCGCCCCGCGACGCCGGGGCCCGCATGGTCGTGCGCCCGGACGGCGCCTTTCACGGCACTATCGGCGGCGGCCGCTTCGAATGGGAGGCGCTCGACCTCGCCCGGCGCGCGCTCGAGGCCGGACGCGGCCCGGCCCGTTTCACCGACCACGCGCTGGGGCCCGATCTCGGCCAATGCTGCGGCGGACGGGTGCGGCTCCTGATCGAGACGTTCGATGCGCGGGATCTGGCGCAGGTCGACACCTTGGCGGCAGGGGAGGCCGAGGGATCGTTCGAGGTGGCCTGCCGCCTCGACGAGCAGGGGAGGGTGGCTCGAACGGTCGCCGCGATCACCTCTCCCCGCGCGCGGGGAGAGGGTTCCGCCCCCCTCGCCGGGGGCGGAGCAAGCCCGCAGGGCGGGGGTGAGGGGGCGCCTCAGAATGGAGCTCGTCCGTCCAGGCCCCCTCACCCTCGGGCTGCCGCCCTCGCCTCGGCCCCCGACGAGGGGGGCTTCGCCCCTCTCCCCGCGCGCGGGGAGAGGGGCCCGCCCGTCTGGACGGAGCGGCTTGGGGAGGATCGGACGACTCTTCTGCTGTTCGGCGCCGGCCATGTGGGCCGCGCCCTTGTGCTGGCCCTCGCGCCGCTCCCTTTCCGGATCCGCTGGATCGACTCTCGTGCGAACGCCTTCCCGGCCGCGATGCCGGGCACCGTGACGCCCGTGAGCCCCCGCGATCCCGCGCCTGAGATCGCCGCCGCTCCCCCGGGCGCCTTCGTGCTCGTGATGACCCACGAGCACGCCCTCGACCTCGCCATCACGGCGGACGCGTTGAAGCGGCCCGATCTCCCCTTCGTCGGCCTCATCGGCAGCGCCACCAAGCGCGCCCGCTTCGAGCGGCGCCTGCGCGAGCTTGCAATCCCCCCGGAGCGCATCGCGGCGCTGGCCTGCCCCATCGGCGTGCCGGGAATCGAGGGCAAGGAGCCCGCTATCATCGCGGCCTCCATCGCGGCGCAGCTTCTGATCGCGCGCGAGCGGGGGACCGGATCGCGGCACCCCTCGCCCGAGGCCGCCGAACCCGCTAGAACCCCCGCATGACCGATCTCTCTCCCGACGACCGCCGTCACCTCGCCCATGCCGTCGCGCTCTCCCGCCAGCACATGGAGCAGGGGGAGGGCGGGCCGTTCGGCGCCGTGGTGGTGCGCGACGGGCGCGTGCTGGCCGAGGGCTGGAACCAGGTCACGTCAGCCAAGGACCCCACCGCCCATGCCGAGGTGGTGGCGATCCGCCAGGCGTGCCAAGCAGCGGGCGACTTCTCGCTTGATGGCGCGACGCTCTACACCAGCTGCGAGCCCTGCCCCATGTGCCTCGCCTCCGCCTATTGGGCTCGCGTCTCGCGCATCGTCTACGCCAACACCCGCGACGACGCGGCGGCGATCGGCTTCGATGACAAGCTCATCTACGACGAGATCCCCAAGCAGCCCCACGACCGCCTGATCCCCATGACCCACGCCCCGAGCGACGAGGCTGGCGGCGTCTTCGCCGATTGGCTGAGGAAGGCGGACCGGGTCGCATACTAGCGTGGCGCCCCATCCGAAAACCCCTTTACGGACAACTACTGCTTTTGCGGTTGGAGCATGCGCCTGCGACAGCCTGCCACATATTCAAATCGGAACCAAAGACCCGCGCCATAATCGGCCGGGGAAATTGCCACAGAATAACCATGGGGATTGACGTAACGTCCCCTCGTTCCGATTGCGAATTTGTGGTTGAAGCAGGCCCAACCAAGACGCGGGCTGCAAAGCTTCGATCCGACGGGGGAATTTCGATGAGACATGTCCTGGTCGTCGCCCTGACCGCGCTCGCCACGTGGTCCGGTTTTGGCGTGGCGCAAGCCCAAACCTCCGCCCGCCCCGCCAAGCCCGCTCAGGCGGCCACGCAGTCCGCCGACAAGATGAATGCCGGCGTCGTGTCGGTGATCTCGGGCGGCGTGAACGGCACCTATGTGCGCATCGCCGCCGAGATGGCCAACGTCCTCGACAACGGCGAGAACCTTCGCGTCCTGCCGATCATCGGCCGCGGCTCGGCCCAGAACATCCGCGACCTGCTCTTCCTCAAGGGGGTGGACATCGGCATCGTCCAGATGGACGCCCGCGAGTCGCTGGGCGCCGAGGCCGGCGAGGGCAAGCGCCAGCTCGAATACATCGCCCGCCTCTACAACGAGGAGATCCACGTCATCGCCCGGCGCGACATCGGCGACATCCGCCAGCTCGGCGGCCGCAAGGTGAACATCGACGTGGCGGGCAGCGGCACGAACCTCACCTCGCGCATCGTGTTCGAGCGCCTCGGGGTGAAGCCCGCCTTCGAGACGGTGGACCAGGGCGCGGCCTTCGAGAAGCTCGCCTCGGGCGAGATCGACGCCGCCGTGTTCGTCTCGGGCCGCCCGGTTCGCGCCGTGGCGGAGTTCAAGAGCGACGGCCGCTTCAAGCTCCTCTCGATCCCCTTCGAGGAGTCGCTCTCCGAGCTCTACCTGCCGGCGCGTCTCGCCGACAAGGACTATCCGGGTCTCATCGAGCGCGGCGGCGCCGTCGACACGCTCGCGGTGGGCAGCATCCTCGCCGTCTATGGCTGGCCCGAGGGCACGGAGCGCAACAAGCGCGTCCAACGCTTCGTCGAGGCGTTCTTCTCGCGCTTCGACGAGTTCCTGAAGCCCGGCCGCCATCCGAAGTGGCAGGAGGTGAACCTCGCCGCCACGGTGCCGGGCTGGAAGCGCTTCAAGGGCGCGCAGGACTGGATTGACCGCTCCACCTCCGCGGCCGCCAAGAAACCCGATCCCGCCTTCGAGGCCTTCCTGGAGTCCCGTGACGTGAAGGCGAGCCCCACCGAGCGCCAGAAGCTCTTCGAGGAATTCGTGGCCTGGCAGAACAGCCGCGCCGGCGCGAGGGCGACCCGGTGAGCGCCCGGCCCGATCCCCAGGGTGAGTGGGAGAGCGAGGCCGACCTCGACATCGAGTCGATGCCGCGCTTCCTTTCCCACCCGCGCCCGGCGAACGACCTGCGCGGCCAGAACCCGCTGATGCGGCGGCGCAAGTCCATCGTGCCGCTCGTGGCGACGCTGGGCCTCGGCCTCGCGGTGCTCGGAGGCGCGGCCTACCTCCTTGTCGCGCCTCCCGCGCCCGAGGTGGCGGTGATGGCGCCCGCGACCCGCTCACCCGTCGCACTCAAGAGCGAGCCGAAGGCCGAGGCCCGGTCGCTCGCCGAGACGATCGACGCCCGCCCGGCCGTGGTGACGGGGGCCCTGCGCGAGACCATGACCGCCTCCGCCGACCCGGCGGTCGCGATCGCCGCGCCCGTGGCGGCCCCGGTCGCGGCGCCGGCTCCTCCCCCTGAGCCAGCGCCCCGGGAGGTCGCGCGCCTGGAGCCGCCGCGGATCGTGCCAGAGCCGCCCCCCGCCGTGGAGCGTCCCGCGCCTGCGCCCGTGCCCGTTCCGGAACGTCCGGCGCCCGCGCCCGAGCGGGCCGCCCCGGTCGACGCCGCGCCCCGGGTCTCGTCGGCGGAGGCCGAGCGGGCCTTGAAGCGCGCCGAGACGCTGCTTGAGCAGGGCGACATCAGCGCGGCCCGTCTCTTCCTTGAGCGGGCGGCGGACGGCGGCAGCGCCCGCGCCTCGTTCCGCCTCGCGGAGACGTATGATCCGCGCGTGCTCCAGCGCTGGGGCGCCCGTGGCATCAAGGGCTCGCCCGAGAAGGCGCGGGACTATTACCGGCAGGCGCAGGCCCGCGGCGACGCCGAGGCCGCCTCACGCCTCGCGGGCCTGGGCGCCCGCTGACCCTGCCGGCACGCCGGTTCCGGCGTGCCGCGCTCCGCTGACGGCGCGTCTGCCTATGTTTCGGGCAGGCCGACGCGCCAAGGCCGCTTGCGCCTCGCGCGCGCCAGCGCGATCCTGCGCCCCGATGCTGATGACCTCTCCCGCCGTCCCTGGCCTGCCGCTGCCCGCCTTCGTGCGGGCCCAGGGCGGCGTGCGGATCGAGGTCGAGCGCAGCCTCCGCGGCTCCGCCGCCATGCGGGTCGCCGAGAGCGGCGGCTACCGGGTGCGATTTCCCCGCTCCGTCCTCGGCCTCGAGGGCGTGCTCATCAACACGGGCGGCGGCATGACCGGCGGCGACCGGCTCGGCATCGACGTCCGGGTGGGGGAGGGCGCGGGCGCGACCCTCACGACCCAGGCCGCCGAGAAGATCTACCGGTCGCGCGGCGCAGACGTCGAGGTGGCGATCCGCCTCGATCTTGAGGCGGGCAGCCGGCTCGACTGGCTGCCGCAGGAGCAGATCCTGTTCGACCGGGCGCGCTTCGCCCGCACCCTCGACGTCGCCATGAGCCCGTCCGCGTCCCTCACCCTCATGGAGAGCACCGTCTTCGGCCGCACCGCTATGGGGGAAACGCTCGTCGACGCGGCGTTCCGCGACCGCTGGCGCATCCGCCGGGGCGGGCGCCTCGTCCTCGCCGAGGACGTGCGCCTGGAGGGCGACGTCGCCGCAGCATTGGCGCGGCCCGCGATCGGTGCGGGCGCCCGTGCCATGGCGGTCCTGCTCCATGTCGCGCCTGATGCCGAGGCGCGGCTCGACGCCCTGCGCGAGAGGCTGGAGGGCGCCGCCAGCGAATGCGGAGCGAGCGCCTGGAACGGGCTTCTCGTCGCCCGCTTCCTCCATCACGACGCGGCGGCGCTGAGGGCGGATCTCGCCCGCGTCCTGCAATCCTTCCGCGGCGCGCCGATGCCGCGCTCCTGGCAGACCTGAGGCCTCCCATGCAGCTCACCCCCCGGGAAAAGGACAAGCTCCTCGTCGCCATGGCCGCCATGGTGGCCCGCCGCCGCCTGGAGCGCGGCGTGAAGCTCAACTACCCCGAGGCCATCGCCCTCATCACCGATTTTGTGGTCGAGGGCGCCCGCGACGGGCGCTCGGTGGCCGATCTTATGGAGGCCGGCGCCCACGTCGTGACGGCCGACCAGGTCATGGACGGCATCGCCGAGATGATCCACGACGTGCAGGTGGAGGCGACGTTTCCCGACGGCACGAAGCTCGTCACGGTCCACCACCCGATCCGCGGCGCCACGGGCGCGCTCACGCCGGGCGAGGTGAGCGTGGGGGAGGGCGACCTCGTCCTCAACGAGGGCCGCGAGACCGTGACCCTCACGGTCGCCAACACGGGCGACCGGCCGATTCAGGTGGGCTCCCACTACCACTTCTTCGAGACGAACGCGGCGCTTGCCTTCGACCGCGACAAGGCCCGCGGCATGCGCCTCGACATCCCCGCCGGCACGGCGGTTCGCTTCGAGCCGGGGCAGAGCCGGGACGTGACGCTCGTGGCGCTGAGCGGGACGCGGACGGTGTACGGGTTCCAGGGGAAGGTGATGGGGGCCTTGTGATAGGGTAGGGCAGTCGGACGGAGGTAGGGAGATCGGCATGGCGCGCTACCAGGCTAGGACCTCGCAGAAAGGGCAGGCGACGATCCCGGCGGAAGTCCGCCGCAAGATCGGGCTTGAGCCCGGGGGCGTGGTGGAGTTCGTCGAGTCGGATACCGGCGAGGTGGTGGTGCGCGCCAAGAAACGCGGCGTTGCGCATCTGCGCGGCCTGTTCGGACCGCAACCGGAACGTCTCGACGTCGACGACGCGATCGCGGAAGCCGTCTGGGAGGAGAATGGTCCCGGCGGGAAGCGCCCGGCCCGATGATCGGTATCGACACAAATCTTCTGATCCGGTTCATCTTGCAGGACGATCCCGTCTGGTCGGAGCCTGCCGCGCGTTTTCTTGAAACGGAACTCTCGCCTGAGCGGCCCGGCTACGTAAACGTCGTCGTCCTGGCGGAACTCGCGTGGAGTGTTCGAAAGGCGAGCGGCTTCGACCGCGAGCGAATGGCTGCCATGATCGAGGGCCTCCTCACCTCGGACAGTCTCGTCCTCGAGCGTTCGGACATCGTAGCGCGAGCGTTGAATCGCTATCGAATCAGCTCGGTCGGTTTCGCCGACTGCTTGATCGCCGAACTGAATGCAGAGGTGGGCGCCGCTCCGACCGTGAGCATCGACAAGGAGGCCGTGAAAACCGGTATGTTCGAAGGGCTTTCGCTGTGAGAACGGCATTGATCACAGCTCTTGTGGCCACGCTCATCGGCACGGCGGCCCACGCCCACGACCCCTCCTTCGACCGCATCCCGCCCCAGACCCGCGAGGAACTGATCGCGGCGGGCAAGCGGGTGCATGGCGGCTTCGGGACGCTGGTCGCTCTCGGGATCCGCATCGGGACGGACGCCGCCGAGCGTCTCGGGGCCGGGCCGCGGGAGGTGGACGTCACCTATTTCGACTCCCCTGCGGCGCCGTGCGCCTGCATCGTCGATGGCATCACCGTCGCGACCGCCGCGTCGCCCGGTCAGCGCACGCTCCGCATCGCGCCCGAGCCTGCAGGCTACGGCCTGCTCGCCCGGGTCGTCATCCGCCACAGGCGCACCGGCCGCGCCGTCGAGGCCGCCGTTCCGCTGGAGGTCCTGCCCGGCATGAGCGAGGTCAACGCCCGCGAGGAGGGCGTGCGCTGGGCCTATGTCATGCACGCCGACCGCGACGAGCATTTCACGCTGACCGACCTGCCCGCCAAACCCTGACGGAGAACCCCCATGCCCTTCCGCTTTCCCCGCCAGGCCTATGCCGACATGTTCGGCCCCACCGTGGGCGATCGGGTGCGGCTTGCGGACACCGATCTCGTGATCGTGGTCGAGCGGGATCTCACCACCTATGGCGAGGAGGTGAAGTTCGGCGGCGGCAAGGTGATCCGGGACGGGATGGGCCAGAGCCAGGTCACGAATGCGGAGGGCGCCGTCGACACGGTGATCACCAACGCCCTCATCGTCGACCATTGGGGGATCGTGAAGGCGGATGTGGGCCTGAAAGAGGGGCGCATCCACCGGATCGGCAAGGCGGGCAACCCGGACATCCAGCCGGGCGTCGACATCGTCGTGGGGCCGGGCACGGAGGTGATTGCGGGGGAGGGGAAGATCCTCACGGCGGGGGGCTTCGACGCGCATATCCACTTCATCTGCCCGCAGCAGATCGAGGAAGCCCTGATGTCGGGGCTCACCTCCATGCTCGGCGGCGGCACGGGCCCGGCGGCGGGCACGTCCGCCACCACGTGCACCCCGGGGCCGTGGCATCTGGAGATGATGATCCGCGCCGCCGATTCCTTCCCGATGAACCTCGGCTTCGCCGGCAAGGGTAACGCCTCGCTCCCCGGGGGCCTCGTCGAGATGATCGAGGCCGGCGCCTGCGCCATGAAGCTCCACGAGGATTGGGGCACCACGCCCGCCGCCATCGACAACTGCCTCTCGGTCGCCGACGACCACGACATCCAGGTGATGATCCACACGGACACGCTCAACGAGTCGGGCTTCGTTGAGGACACGATCCGCGCCTTCAAAGGCCGCACCATCCACGCCTTCCACACGGAGGGCGCGGGCGGCGGGCACGCGCCCGACATCATCAAGGTGGCGGGGCTCCCCAACGTCCTGCCCTCGTCCACCAACCCGACGCGGCCCTTCACGGTGAACACGCTGGACGAGCATCTCGACATGCTCATGGTGTGCCACCACCTCGACCCCTCCATCCCCGAGGACCTCGCCTTCGCGGAAAGCCGGATCCGCAAGGAGACGATCGCCGCTGAGGACATCCTTCACGACATCGGCGCGCTCTCGATGATGTCGTCCGACAGCCAGGCCATGGGCCGTGTCGGCGAGGTGATCACCCGCACCTGGCAGACGGCGCACAAGATGAAGGCTCAGCGCGGCAGCCTGCCGGAGGACCGGGGTACGGACGCCGACAATTTCCGGGTGAAGCGCTACGTCGCGAAATACACCATCAATCCCGCCATCGCGCACGGCGTCTCGCGCCATATCGGCTCGGTGGAGCCCGGCAAGCTCGCCGACCTCGTGCTCTGGTCCCCGGCCTTCTTCGGGGTGAAGCCCGACATGATCATCAAGGGCGGCGCCATCGCGGCGGCCCCCATGGGCGATCCCAACGCCTCGATCCCCACGCCCCAGCCCGTGCACTACCGCCCGATGTTCGGCGCCTTCGGGCGGGCGCGGACCGCCACCTCGCTCACCTTCGTGTCCCGCGCCGCGGTCGCGAACGGGCTGCGTGAGCGGCTCGGCGTCGCCCGCGAGATGGTGGCGGTGGAGAATGTGCGCGCAGGCATCGGCAAGGCCAGCATGATCCATAACGGCGCCACCCCCGACATCCAGGTGGACCCGGAGACCTATGCCGTCACTGCAAACGGCGAGCTGCTGGTTTGCGAGCCGGCAAAGGAGTTGCCCATGGCGCAGCGTTACTTCCTGTTCTAGGAGGAACCCGCGCGGCTTCGGCCGTCCTCGGTCAGGGCGCATGGCAGACCCCTTCCTCATCGCGCTCGCCCTGAAGATGGTGACGAGCGCCCTCATCGTCGTGGCGGCCTCCCTCGTCGTCGAGCGGGCGGGTCCGTTCCTCGGCGCCATGATCGCGACCCTCCCCATCTCGGCGGGGCCGTCCTACGCCTTCCTCGCCTACGAGCATGGCCCCGCCTTCGTCGAGGCGAGCAGCCTCGTGAGCCTCGCGGCGAACGCCGCGACGGCGCTCTTCATCGTGCTCTACGCCGCCCTGGCGCAGCGGCACGGGGTGGCGGCGAGCATCGCGGGGGCGCTGGCGGCCTGGCTCGTCACGGCCTGGACGATCACGCGGTTCGACTGGTCCCTGCCGGCGGGCATCGCGCTCAACGTGGCGGCCTATGGCGGTGCGCTTCTCGCCGCCCGCCGCTTTCTCGGGCGCTCCTCGGGGCGCGGGCCGGCGGCGAAACCCTGGTGGGCCGTGCCGGCGCGGGCGGTGGGCGTCATGTGCCTCGTCGCGACCGTCGTGGTGGTCGGGCGCCTGATCGGGCCGAAGGCGGCCGGCATGGCGGCCCTGGTGCCCGTGGTGCTCACGAGCCTCGCGGCGGTGCTCCACCCCCGGATCGGCGGCCCGGCCACGGCGAGCGTGATGGCGAACGGCTTGCCGGGCATGATCGGCTTCACCACCTCTCTCGTCGTGCTCCACGTCGCTGTCGTCCCCCTCGGCTCGGTCCTGGCGCTCCTCGCGGCGCTCGCCGTCTGTGTCGGGTGGAACGTCGGGCTGACCGTCCGCCAGCGTCTGCTCCGACCAGGCGCGTCGCGTTAGCGGCACGGCGGTTTCCCCCCGGGCGCGGCGCTGCTATCACTCGCCCACGCATCACGAGAGGCCCCCATGCTCCGCGCCACAGCCATCGTCCGCAAAGCCGCCGTGAAGGCGGACCGGGTCGTCGACACGGTCACCCTCGACCACGAGGGGCGCAGCCGCCGCCGCTTCGCGCTTCGGGGCGACGGCGGTCTCGACTTCCTGCTCGATCTCGACAAGGCGACCGTGCTCGCCGAGGGCGACGCGGTAAAGCTGGAGGACGGGCGCCTCGTGCAGGTGAAGGCCGCCCCGCAACGTCTCCTGGAGATCCGGGCCGAGAACCCGCTGCGTCTCATGCGGCTCGCCTGGCACATCGGCAACCGCCACACCCCCGCCGAGATTGCTGCCGACGCGATCTATATCGAGGACGACCACGTGCTCGCCGAGATGGTGCGGGGGCAGGGCGGCACGGCGAGCGCGGTCTCGCGCGCCTTCCACCCCGAGCGCGGCGCCTACGACCACGAATGCGGCCCCGATTGCGGGCACGATCACGGCCATCACGCGCATGCGCATCACGAGCACGGGCATGAGCATGCCCACGCGCACGCCCACTCTCATTCGCACGCCCATGCCGAGGCCCATACCCATCCGCACGCGGAGGCGCACAGCCATTCGCATGCCCATGCCGGTCATGATCACGGGCCGGGCTGCGGCTGCGGGCACGATCACCACGACCACGGGCACAAGCACGGCCATTGATGCACCCGGCCCATCTGCCCCTCATGGTCTGGCTGTCCCCGGCCTTCCCGGTCGGGGCCTTCGCCTATAGCCATGGGCTGGAATGGGCCTTCGAGGCGGGCGACCTCGGGGACGCGGCGGCCCTGGAGGGCTGGCTGTCCGATCTCGTCGCCCATGGGGCCTTGCGCAACGACGCGATCCTGCTCGCGGCGGCCTATCGGGCCGTCGTCGCGGGAGACGAGGGCACGCTCGCCGAGGTGGCCGAGCTCAGCCTCGCGCTGTCGCCCTCCGCCGAGCGCCGCCTCGAGACGGTGACCCAGGGTTCCGCCTTTCTCCTCGCCATCGGCAAGAGCTGGCCCTGCGCGGCGGTCGAGGCCTTTGCCCGCGCCACCGGGGGCGACGCGGCCTACCCCGTGGCAGTGGGCGTCGCGGCGGCGGGCCATGGCCTGCCGCTCACGCAGACGCTGCAGGCCTACGCGCTCGCCTTCGCGGCCAACCTCGTCTCGGCCGCCGTGCGCCTCGGCGTGGTGGGCCAGACCGACGGGCAGCGGATCACGGCGGCGCTTCTGCCGGCCCTCGTCGCCGCTGCCGGAGAGGCCGGGGCGGCGACCCTGGACGACCTCGGCGGCTCCACTTTCCGCTCCGATCTAGCGTCCCTGCGGCACGAGACGCAGTACACGCGGCTGTTTCGGAGCTGACGGGCTTCTAGAGCCGGTGCCCCCGCTTCTCCATCTCCACCTTGATCCGCTCCACGATCGCGGGACCGCGTTCCTGCATGGCGAGATGGAGGGCGCCGCCCATACGGGTGCCGAACTCCGAGCCCTTGACGGTCATCTTCATCCCGACCGGGCTGGCGTAGAAGGCGCGCAGCTGCATCAGCTCCTCGACCGTGAAGTTGTCACGGAAGAAGCCCGCCATGGCCTTCACGATGCTGTCGAGGATCGGCTGGAACTCCTCCTTCAGGACCGGGGCGAGGCTCAGGAGGTCGGCCCGTACCTTCGGGTCCGCGATCCTGAGGTTCTGCACGATCTGATCGAGCGATGCTTGAGTCAAGGCGTCGATGTCGATCTGCTTCACCTGGAACGCCATGATCTCCTGCGAGAGCGCCTCCTCGCGGCTGCCTCCCGTTTGGGCTTGCGCCGGGACGGCGGCCGTCGCCAAGATCAGGGTCAAGGCCACGAGCCCGTGGCGGATGCTGAACGTCATGACGGCCTCCGAGGCGACTGCCCCGCAGGATTGCGCGGCACGGTCGCTTCAGCCTAGCGTGACGTCGGCAGGATGGAATGACAAGATGACCCGCTCCCCCCACGGCCCCCTGCGCGTCGGCATCGGCGGGCCCGTCGGCTCCGGCAAGACGGCCCTGATGGAAGCCCTGTGCAAGCGCTTCCGCGACGTCTACGACCTCTGCGCCATCACGAACGACATCTACACCAAGGAGGATGCGCGCCTCCTCACCGTCGCGGGCGCCCTGCCCGAGGAGCGGATCATGGGGGTGGAGACGGGCGGCTGCCCGCACACCGCCATCCGGGAGGACTGCTCGATCAACCTCGCGGCGATCGAGACGATGAGCCGGCGCTTTCCCGCCCTCGACCTGATCCTGCTGGAATCGGGCGGCGACAATCTCGCGGCGACCTTCTCGCCGGAGCTCGCCGATCTCACGATCTACGTCATCGACGTGTCGGGCGGCGAGAAGATCCCCCGCAAGGGCGGCCCCGGCATCACCCGCTCCGACCTCCTCGTGATCAACAAGGTCGACCTCGCGCCGCATGTCGGAGCCGACCTCGCCGTGATGGACCGCGACGCGCGCCGGATGCGCGGCCAGCGGCCCTTCGTGTTCACCAACGTCCGCTCGGGCGAGGGGGTCGACGAGGTGGCGCGCTTCGTCGAGCGCGCCGGAGGCCTTGCGGCCAAGGCTGCATGAGCGCGCGCATCCGCATCCATCGGACACCAGCACTGGGGACCACGCCATGAAGGCCACGACGCTCGCCCTCGCTCTCCTGACCGCCGCCGCCTCGCCCGCCCTCGCCCATACGGGCGTGGGCGCGACGCACAGTTTCTTGGCGGGCGTGAGCCATCCCTTGCTGGGGCTCGACCACGTCCTCGCCATGGCGGCGGTGGGAGCGTGGGCGGGGCTCAACGGCGGGCGGGCCGTCTGGGCCTGGCCGCTCGCCTTCGTCGGGCTCATGGTCGCGGCGGCGCTCCTGGCGCTCGCCGGGGTCGCGGCGCCCGGGGGCGAGATCGGCATCGGGCTCTCGGTCCTCGTCCTCGGCACCCTCGTCGCCCTGCGCCTGCCGCTCACGCTCGCGGCCGGCGCCGCGATCTGCGGCGCCTTCGCGCTCTTCCATGGGCATGCCCACGGGGCCGAGCTGCCGGCCGGGGCGGGCGCCGGGTCCTACGTGGCGGGCTTCGTCCTCGCCACGGCGATCCTGCACGCCGCCGGCGTGGGGCTCGGCCTCGCCTCGGGCCGTCTCGTCTCGCCCTGGCTCGCCCGGGCGGCGGGCGGCGCGGTCGCTCTGGCTGGGGTCGTCCTCCTCGTCGGGTGATTCGCTTACGTACTGCCCCGCTTGACTGACGCTGGGGTAGGGCCAGCAGGGTGCGCCACCCAGGAGGCGTGGCCGTGCGTAAGTTGTTGCCAACCGTGCTGTTCGTGGAAGACTCGGATCTCCTCCGCCAGGTGGTGAGCGAGGAGCTGTCCGAGGCGGGCTTTCGCGTCCTCGAGGCCGCGTCCGGCGAGGACGCGCTCGCGGTCTTGCGCGAGCGGGTCGGGCAGATCGACTGGCTCTTCACCGACATCCGCCTGCCGGGGCCCATCGACGGCTGGCGGGTCGCGGACGAGTTCCGCTTCACCTATCCCCTGCGCCCCGTGATCTTCGCCTCCGGCGACACGGCGAGCCGTCCGCGGGCCTATGGCGACAGCCTGTTCCTGCGCAAACCCTACCGGGTCTCCGAGGTGGTGGAGAGCGTCCGCTCCCTCCAGGCCGGCTGGACCCATGCCGAGATCGAGATCGCGGCCCTGCGCCGGCTCCACCCCTCGGTGGGCGGGCTCCACGGGCGGCGCCCGGATTAGGTGCCGCGTCGATTCCGGTCAGGTGCCCAGCCGCAGGCGGTAGCTGTAGGCATCGCCGCGGAACAGGCCCTCGACATATTCCATCATCACCTCGCGATGGGTGTAGCTCGACCGCTTGAGCAGGAGGCAGGGGATCGGATGCGAGAAGCCGAAGATCTCGCATTCCTGCTCGTTCGGGAACGCCGCCTCGATGGTCTGGTCGGCATAGACGAGGGGCTTGCCGCAGGTCTCCGCCAGGAAGCCGTAGACGGAGCCCGACAGGTCCGCCGTCTCCAGCGCCGGCGCCGCCGTGAGGTTGTACCAGCCCGTCTCCCGCGAGAGCGGCACCCCGTCGCCGCAGCGAACCCGCACGAGCTTGAGGAAGCGGGCCTGGGAGGCCAGGCCGAAGATCGAGGCGATGGAGCGGTCGCTCACGATGCTGCGCTCCAGGATCCGCGACGAGGCTGTCTTGCCCAGGAGCCGCATCTCCTCCGTGAAGCCCTTGAGCCGGTCCATGCCGGGATGCAGCCGGGGTCCGAGCCCCTGGACCACCGAGCCGCGCCGCCCCTGCGCCAGCACGAGGCTGCGCTGGCGCAACGCGTTGTAGGCGCGCTGGACCGTCACCCGGCTGAGGCCGAGCGCGTCGGCGAGCTGGCGCTCGGCGGGTAGCACGGTCCCGGTCGGCAGGCGGCCGTCGCCGATCAGCTCGGCGATCTGCTCCTCGAGCTGCTGATAGATCGGCATCGCCGTGTCGGCGCGAAGCCGCAGGAGGGTTTCCAGGCGTGGTCTGTCCGGCTCGCTCGCCCTAGGCTCTTGGGCCTCGGGCCGGACCGGGTTAGAACTATCCTGGTCTCCGGGAACTCGGGAGGCCATTGACCGATGTCGCTCGCTCACGAGACGGACCTTAGCACGGAAGAGACAGGCTCTGTCTTCATCCTCGGCAGCTTCGTGGTCGCATGTAGCGCGAAAGTTGGGCGTTTGCCACGTCCGGGCGAGTCGCTCGGGGCCGAGGCCTTCACGGTTGAGCCCGGCGGGAAGGGGCTGAACCTCGCCGTCGGGGTCCGCCGCCTGGGGCTCGCCGTGGACGGAATCTTCGCGGTCGGCGACGACCTCTTCGGGCAGGTGGCCCCCGCCGCCTTCGCGCGCGCGGGCCTGAGATCCTCGATGCTGCGGTGCTTTCCCGGCGCGACCGGCGGCGGCGTGGGCTTCACGGACGCCACTGGCGAGAACTGCCTTGCCGTCCACATGGGCGCGAATCGCCTGCTCTCGGCGGCCTGCGTGGAATCTGCCGCCTCGGCCCTGCGGCGGGCCGATCTCGTGCTCGCCCAGTTCGAGATCCCCGACGAGCCCGTCCGCGAAGCCTTCCGTGTCGCCCGTGCGGCCGGCGGCCGGACCCTGCTCAACCCCTCGCCCTACCGGCCCGTCGCCCCGGACATCCTCGCGCTCACCTCCGTCCTCGTGCTCAACCGAGTCGAGGCTGCCGAGATGGCGGGGGCGCTCGGGGCGGGCGACGGGCTCGAGGGGATGGCCCGGGCCCTCCTGGAGCGGGGGCCGGACATCGTAGCCGTGACGCTGGGCGAGGAGGGCGCGGTCGCCTATCGGCGCAACGCCCCGCCCGTGCGCCGGCCCGCCTTCCCCGTCGAGGCGGTCGACACACTTGGGGCGGGCGACGCCTTCACGGCCGGCTTCGCCTCGGGGCTGGTCCGGGGGCTGCCGCTCGAGGAGTGCCTGGTCCGGGGGGCGGCCTGCGGCGCCCTGGTCTGCCGGAGCCTTGGCGTGCTCGACCACCTGCCGACGACGGCGGCTCTCGACGCTTTCCTGGCCCGCGCCCGCGCGCGCGCCTGAGCGTGCGGGCGCGAGCCCGATCGATCGTCCCGGCAAAACGCGCTCAAGCTTTGCGCATTTTGGACTGTTTTTGGCCTTGCCGAAAACAGTCCATTATCTACACTCACTGGCTTGAGGCGACTCGGGGGAGGGCCGGCCATGACATCTCGTAGGGGAAGAGCGACTGCAGGTCATCGCTTCGCCCGCGCGGTGCCGGGCCGCGGCCGCCGCAGGGCCTCGGTAATTTCCGTCTTGCTCGACTAGTTGCCCACGCGTTCTGCCGCGCCGAGCGCCGTCGCGCTCCGCGCCCGGGGGATGTCATGTCATTGCCGAGCGACGCGTCAGGTGATTGCGCCACCGCATGCGACCCCGCACCGGTCCTACAGGTGCGAGGTGAGCCCATGTCGTCCGTCTCCGAGAGCCGCCTGAGCGACATCATCGATGCCCTCTATGCGGGATCGGGGGATCCGCGCGAATGGCCGGGCCTGCTCGGGCCCATCTGCACCTATCTCGACGCCGAGGTGGGGCAGGTCGTGGTCGGCGACCACACCCGCTCGCGGTGGGACGGCGACTATTACTACGCGCTCACGCCCAATCGGGACGAGGCGGATCTGACGGACTTCCTCGCCGCCCACGGCGCCACCGATCCGCGGCGCAAGCTGTTCCTGGCAAGCGAGGGCAGGGTCTGGCTCGACCACGAGATGGAACCGCCCGGCTTCGACGCCTCGCCCATCGTCCGCGACTTCCTCGATCCCCTCGAGATCCGCCGGCAGATCGCCGCCGTGGTGGTGCGCGACGAGACGACGATCGCGACCCTGACCGTCATGCGCTCGCGCGCGGCGGGGCCGTTCACGGCCGTGCATGCCGACCGGTTCTCGCTCCTCCTCCCGCATTTCCGGCGCAGCTTCCACATCCACAAGGCGCTGCGGCAGGCGGCCGGCGTCGCTCAAGGAGCGGCAGCCTTCGTGGAGTCCCTCGACAATCCGGTGATCCTCTGCAACGGCGGCGGCCAGGTGGTCCTGGCCAACGAGGCCGCGCGGGCTCTCTCCCGGCAGGGCGCCCTGAGCCTTCGCGGCGGCCGCCTCTCCCTGCCCCGGGCCGCCGACGAGGGCCGGCTCAACGCCTGCATCGCGGCGGTCTTCGGCCACGACCGTCGCCTGGGGCGCGGGAAGGCCGGTCACGAACCTTGCGGCGCCATGGGCATCGCGGTTCCGAGGCCCGATCCCAAGCCGCCCCTGCGGCTCCTCGTCTGCCCGCTGCCCGGCGCGCATGCCCTTGCCGACGCGAGCCCGGGGACGAGCCTCGTGGCGCTCGTCGGCGTCGGCGACACCACCGACCGTCCGCTCGGCACGCTTCTCGCCTCGCTCTACGACCTCACGGCGGCGGAGACGCGCCTCGTCGACCAGTTGCGACGGGGCCTGTCGCTGAAGGAGGCGGCGGATGCGCTGGGCGTCGCCCATTCGACCACGCGAACCCAGCTCGCCAACGTGTTCGCCAAGACGCAGACGAGCCGCCAGTCGGAGCTCGTGGGCCTCGTGGGGCGCGTCGCCTCGCTCCAGGCGCCGCTTTAGGAGAGCCGCCTAGAGCTTCGTGCGCACCTTCAGGAACCGCATGGCCCGTTCCGAGAGTTCGGGCGTCACGGCGGCATAGGCTGCCCGCTCCGTCTGGATGCGCTGGGCCGAGAGGCCCAGGCGCTGGGCGCGCAGGGTCAGGATCCCGGCAAAGCCCGCCTGCGTGGCTCCCGCGGCCCGGCACGCCACGGCAATGCCCGTGACGTCGTGCTGGAGCAGGGCACGCAGCACCTGGGCGCTCGTGATGTCGGCCACCGAGCCCAGGGCCTGGGCGAGGTCGAAGGCGCGGTCCTGCTCGGCGAGGGTGAGCAGCACCTCGTCGATGGTGGTGCGGCCGTCCCGCAGGTCGGCGAGGAGAAGGCGCACTTCGAGCCGCCGCTCGCGGGCCTGCCGCGCCAGGGGCTGCGCCCCGACGGCGCTCGCCTGAGCGGTGGCCTGCGCGATCCGGAGCACGCGCTGGGCCTGCTCGGCGGGCAGGCGCGAGGCCCGATCCTGGAGGTTGCGGGCGATCTGCCCGTCGGACGCGCCGCGCTCCATGAGCCGCGAGAGGCCGCTGTCGGAGAAGGCCGCGCCCTCGTTGCCGCTGACGGTGCGCAGGACCTGCGCATCGCCGCGCTCCACGAGCACCTCGGTCACGGTCTCCGACAGCGTCGCGCGCTCGGCGATGGCCGCAAGGTGAGCCTGGGAATGCGTGACGGCGATGGAGGCCAGGTCCGCGTCGGTGAGAACCGGCGAGAGCGTCAGGACGAGCCGCGCCACGCCCGCGTCGTCGTCGCTCGCGAGGCGGGTCGCGACCGTCCGCGGCAGGGTCGGGCTCGCGGCGACGCGCTCGGCGTAGCTCACGCGGTCCTGCGATTTGAGCCCGTCGAGGGAGTGGGTCGCGATGCGGGCGTAGTCCTCCTTCACCGTCTCGCTCGGGTCCACGTCCACGAGGAAGAGGTCGGTTACCGCATGAAGAAGAGCCCGCCGGTGGTCGGGTGACGCACTGGAAGCGAGGACGGCCAGCTGCTCGATCATGGGGGCTCGCCAATTGAGCGTTCGACTCAGCTCAATTTGACGCAAATCACCTAAAGGTATGTGAATCGAATACGCTCCGGCAGGATCGCGAAAGGCCGTTTTGCACGCGGCGCGGGCTCCAGGCTCAAGGTGATACCTCGACGGGCGCGATCCGTTTCGCGGTCACGCGCAAGGCGAGCACGAGAACGACGTTGAGCGCCGACGCGGCCACGAGGACCCCGAGCAGCGCGCCCGGTCCGCCGATCTCGATGAGGTACGCCCCGAGCGAGGGAGAGAGGGCGGCCGCGAGCAGCGCAGGCATGGCGAGCCGCCCGATGAGCGCGCCGTATCCCCTGCGGCCGAACAGGGCGAGCGGCACCGTCCCGCGCGCAATGGAATAGACGCCGTTGCCGGCGCCATAGAGCACGAGCGCGATCCCGGCCTGCGGGATGACGGCGAGGAGCAGGAGGCCGAGCGTCATGAGCACGACCGACGCGGTCATGGTCCAGAGCGGGTGGAGGCGGATCCCCACCGTCATCTCGACCATGCGGGAGGCCACCTGCGCGGGACCCACGAGGGCGCCGAGCGCCACCGCGGTGGCGAGATCCAGGCCGCGGGCCTGGAGCAGGGTGAGCAGGTGGACGGCGATCACGGAGGTGATCACCGACCCGATCACCAGGCCGCCGCCGAGAAGGACGAGGGCGCGCCGCCGCCAGCGGTCGATCCGCACCTCGTCCGCCTGCGTGTCGCGCGCGTGCTCCACGACGGGAACCCGCCGCGGCACGAGCAGCCAGTGGATCGGCAGGGAGACCGTGAGCTGGATGGCGGCATAGACGAGGCACGCGCCGCGCCAGCCGAGCGTCTCGACCAGATAGGCGCTGAGCGGCCAGCAGACCGTGCTGGCAAGCCCGCCCCACAGCGTCACGCCGATGATCGCGCGCCGCGCCGCCTCGCCGTAGAGGCGGCCCAGGGTGGCGAACGCAGCGTCGTAAAGGCCCGCCCCCATGCCGGCGCCGAGGATGAGCCAGCCCAGGACGTAGACGGGAAGCGCGCCCGCGAGGCCCAGCGTCGCCTGGCCGGCGGCGATGAGGCATGAGCTCGCCGCCAGGACCGGGCGCCCGCCGAAACGGTCGATGGTCCGCCCGACATGGGGCGACACGAGGCCCGACACGAGAAGCCCGAACGAGAACGCGCCGACCACGAGGGACAAGGGCCAGCCCGTGTCCGCGGCGATAGGTTTCGCCAGAACCGCCGGCAGGTAATAAGTCGAGCCGAAGCCGAGGATCTGCGTGATCCCGAGCGCCGTCGTCACCACCCGGGGACCGGGTGTCGGCGGCGCCGAGGCGGCATCGTCGGCCGGGCTCATGGGACACTTTCGAAGGGTGGGCTGGCGCGCCGAATCGCTCCTGGTGCGTTCCTTTTGTCATGATGGAGGGCGGTAGGCGAGAGGTGGCTGCGGCCAGGTCCATCGCCCCTCGTGGTCTCGAGTCCATGACGACCGGGCGGCGGTCCCGCCAGCGGTCAGCCCGATCCCGTGACGCTTCGCCCGCCCGCGGGCCTGGTGCTCAGGCGTTCGACGAGCTTCGTCTCGAGCCGCACGTGAGCGGGAGCCCTGCGGCCCGCCAGGAGATCGAGAAGCACGCGCGCGCCCGTGCGTCCGAGCTCGCGCCGGGGCTGGTGGATCGTGGTGAGGGACGGGCGGGCCATGGCCGCGAACTCGATGTCGTCGAAGCCCACCACGGACATCCCGTCCGGAACCTCGATCCCCTCCGCCGCGAGGCCTCCCACGAGGCCGATCGCCATCTCGTCGCTGGAGCAGAAGACCGCGCCGGGCCTGCGCTTGAGCCGCAGCAGCGCCTCCGCCGCGGCCGCGCCCGAGGCGAGGGTGTAGTCGCCCGGCACCACGAGCTCCGCGTCGAAGGGGAGGCCTGATTGCTCCAGCCCGTCGCGGTAGCCCGCGAATCGTTCGCGCTCCAGGCTGTTTCCGGCAGGGCCCGTCACATAGGCGATCCGGCCGTGACCCTGGCGGGCGAGGTAGAGCGTGGCGGCCCGGGCGGCGCCCCGGTTGTCGATCTCGATCTGGGGGATGCCGGCGTGGGGAATGGCCTCGCACAGGGCGACCAGCGGCACCGAGAGAGGGGCCGGGCTGCCCTGCCCGTCGCGGGTCTGGCCCACGAGGTGGCCGTTGAGCAGGATCGCGCCGTCGACGAGGCCGGTCGCCATGAAGGCGGCGAATCGCGCCTCCTTCTCCGGCGATCCGTCGAGATTGCCGATGATCATGCCGTAGCCCGCCTCGAACAGCACGTCCTCGATGCCCTGGAGAATGCGGGAGAAGAACACGTTGGACAGGTCCGGCAGCACGACAAGCACCATCCGGCTCTTCTGCGAGCGCAGGGAGCGTGCCGCCTGATTCGGCAGGTAGCCCACCTGCGCCACCGCCTCCATGACCCGCGCCCGTGCCTTGGGCGATACCCGCTCGGGGTCGCTCAAGGCACGGCTCACGGTGGCCGTCGAGACGCCTGCGATCCGCGCCACGTCCTCGATGCGCGCCGCCCGCTGGGGTTGCTCAGGCGGGGCGGAGGGCGGGCTCTCGGAGGGGAGGGGGGGACGGCTCATCTTTCCATTTGACAGAACTCCGCACTGGCAACAAACTCATTTTTGTAATCGTTTACATCGTCACCGAAACGATGAGACGAACGCCCCGGCAAGAGGGCGGCGCCCAGAGGAGGAAAGCCATGACCGACCCGACTCCCATCGGCTGACGCCGTTCGCCGTCACGTTCGTTCCAACTTCAAGTCTTTCGCGGGGTGCCCATGGCGCCTGTTCTGCGTGCGGATCGCGTGTCGAAATCGTTCGGGCCCGTCGAGGTCCTGAGCGACGTCGTGCTGAGCCTCGACCCGGGCGAGGTTCACGCCGTCATCGGCGAGAACGGCGCGGGCAAGTCCACGCTCATGCGGGTCCTCTCGGGGCACCTGCCGCCGACGAAGGGCGGCCTGGTGCTCGACGGCGAGCCCGTCACCCTGAGCGGTCCCGTCGACGCTGAGCATCGCGGCATCGTCCTGATCCACCAGGAGATCCTGCTCGCCGACGACCTCACGATCGCCCAGAACCTGTTCCTCGGGCGTGAGGTACGTCGCGGCCCCTTCGTGGACGACGCCGCCATGCGCCGGCGCGCCGCCGAGGCCCTGGCGGAGCTCGGCTCCACGCTCGCGCCCGACACCCTCGTCCGCCGGCTCTCCATCGCCGAGCGCCAGTTCGTGCAGATCGCCCGCGCACTCCTCGTGCCCCACCGCGTGGTGATCTTCGACGAGCCCACCGCCGTCCTGACGCCCATCGAGGCCGACAAGCTGTTCGCCGTGATCCGCCGCCTGCGCGCCTCCGGCACGGCGGTGCTCTACATCTCCCACCGCCTTCCCGAGGTGAAGGCCATCGCCGACCGGGTCACGGTGCTGCGCGACGGCCGCCTCGTCGCGACCCGCGAGATCGCGGGGCTCGAGCCCATCGAGATGGCCCGCCTCATGGTGGGGCGGGACATGTCGAAGCTCTATCCCGAGAAGCCCCCGCTCGCGGGCGGCGATCCGGTGCTCGCCGTGCGGGACGCGCGGGTGCCGGGCTTCGTGGACGGGGTGTCGTTCAGTCTGCGCCGGGGCGAGATCCTCGGCTTCGGCGGGCTCGTGGGCGCGGGCCGCACCGAGCTGTTCGAGGGCCTCATGGGGCTCCGGCCTTTCTCGGGCGCGGTCGAGGTGGACGGGCGCGCCATGCGCTTTCGCGACGCCGCCCAGGCCTTCGCGGCGGGTGTCGCCTATGTGAGCGAGGACCGGAAGGGCAGGGGGCTCCTGCTCGGCCAGTCCTTGCGCGCCAACCTGACCCTCGCGGCCCTCGACCGCTTCACCCGCGGGCCGATCATCGACGTCGGCGCCGAGGAGCGCGCCTTAAGCGGCGCCATCCGCGAGTTCGACATCCGGGCGCGGCGCCCCGACCTCCTCGCCTCGCAGCTCTCGGGCGGCAACCAGCAGAAGCTGCTCCTGGCCAAGATCATGCTCCTGGAGCCCCGCATCGTGATCATCGACGAGCCCACCCGGGGCGTCGACATCGGCACCAAGGAGCAGATCTACCGCTTCATCGCCGGCTTGAGCGCGCAGGGGCGCTCGGTGGTGGTGATCTCCTCCGAGATGCCCGAGCTCATCGGCCTGTGCCACCGCGTGCTCGTGATGCGCAACGGAGGGCTCGCGGGCGAGGTCGGCGGGGCGGACCTCACCGAGGACGCCATCGTGTTCCTGGCGACCGGCGTCCACGAGGACGACGCCGCCCGCATCGCCGCCGGCCGATCCACCCACGGAGCGGCGCCCCGCGCCGGACACGCATGACCGACACCGCGCTCGCCACCGCACCGGCCCGCCGCTGGACGATGCCCGACCTCACGGCGCTCTCGCCCTTCATCGCGCTCGCAGCCCTCCTGCTGCTCGGCGCGCTGGTGAGCGACCGGTTCCTGACCTACGACAACCTCGTCAACGTGGCGACGCGCTCGGCCTTCATCGCCATCATCGCGGTGGGCGCCACCTTCGTGATCGCGTCGGCCGGGCTTGACCTATCGGTCGGGTCCATGGCGGCGCTCGTGGCGGGGGTGATGATCTTCGTCATGAACGCGGTGGGAGCGCCGGGCGCGGCCACGCCGGGCTTCCTCGCGGCGCTCTCCGGCATCGTCGGCACCTCGCCGACGGGCGCCCTCGTCGCGGGCGTCGGGATAGCTCTGATCCTGAGCGTGCTGTGCGGGCTCGCGAACGGGCTCGTGGTCACCTATGGCCGGATCGAGCCCTTCATCGTGACGCTCGGCACCATGGGGATCTTCCGCGCCCTCATCGTATGGCTCGCAGCGGGCGGCACCATTACGATGCGCAGCTTCGAGCTGCGCGAGGCCTATCGCCCGGTCTATTTCGGCACGCTGCTCGGCATCCCGATCCCGATCGTCGTCTTCCTCGCGGTCGCGCTCGTCGGCGCCGTCGTGCTCTACAAGACGGCGTTCGGGCGTCACATCGTGGCGCTCGGCTCCAACGAGGATGTGGCGCGCTATTCGGGTGTGCCGATCGATCGCGTGCGGATCCTGGCCTACGCGATCCAGGGCCTGTGCGTCGGCATCGCGGTGCTCGTCTACGTGCCGCGGCTCGGCTCCGCCACCCCCACGACCGGCCTCCTCTGGGAGCTCCAGGCCATCACCGCCGTGGTGATCGGCGGCACGGCGCTGAAGGGCGGCACGGGCCGGATCTGGGGCACCGTGGTGGGTGCCGTGATCCTGGAGCTTGTCGCCAACATCATGGTGCTCTCGTCCCTCGTCTCCGAATACCTCGTGGGCGCGGTTCAGGGCGCGATCATCATCGTCGCCATGCTGGTGCAGCGAAGCCTGCAGCGCAGGCGGTGACGCCTTCGGCCGGCGGACGCCGTCCGCCCGGTCACCGGAGAAGAGCCGGCCGGTCCTCTGGCAATCCGGCTCACGTATGGGAGGACACGATGAAGAAGACGATCGGATTGGGCCTTGCGGCCCTGGCGCTCAGCGCCGGCGCGGCGCTCGCGCAGCAGAAGTCAGTGACGGTCGCCGTCTCGATCCCCGCCGCGACCCACGGCTGGACGGGCGGCGTGGTCTACCACGCCGAGGAGACCGCGAAGCTCCTGGAGAAGGGCTATCCGGGGCTGAAGGTGATCGTGAAGACCTCGCCGAACGGCGCGGCGCAGGCCAACGCGCTCGAGGACCTCATGACCCAGAAGGTCGACGCCCTCGTGGTGCTGCCCTTCAACTCCGACGAGCTGACGAACCCCGTCCGCGAGGTCAAGAAGCGCGGCACCTTCATCACGGTCGTGGACCGCGGACTCAAGGACCCGGCGATCCAGGACGTCTATGTCGCGGGCAACAACCCGGAATTCGGCCGCGTCGCCGGCAAGTACTTCGTCGACAACCTAAAATCCGGCAACGTCGTGGTCTTCCGCGGCATCCCGACCGTGATCGACGAGGAGCGGGTCTCGAACTTCGAGAAGGCGCTCGAGGGCTCGGGCGTCAAGGTGATCGACAAGCAATACGCCAACTGGAACCGGGACGACGCCTTCCGGGTGATGCAGGACTTCCTCCAGAAGCACCCGAAGATTGATGCGGTCTGGGCCTCCGACGACGACATGGCCCTCGGCGTCATGGAGGCGATCCGCCAGTCCAAGCGCGAGGACGTCAAGTTCGTGCTCGGCGGCGCCGGCATGAAGGAGATGATCAAGCGCGTCATGGACGGCGACAAGATGATCCCCGCTGACGTCTCCTACCCGCCCTCCATGATCTCCACCGCCATGGGCGTCACGGCGGCGCACTTCTACTCCAACGCCCCCATGCGCGGCACCTACGTGCTCAACGCCCAGCTGATCACGAAGGAGAACGCGAAGGAGCACTACTTCCCCAACTCGCCGTTCTGAGGCGCTGCTCCGCGTCTCCCCTCTCCCGCATGGGAGAGGGGCCGGGGGTGNNCGGCCGGGAGGGGCGCACCACCTCACCGCCCCATCACCGTCATCCCCGGGCTTGTCCTTCGACAGGCTCAGGATGAGGCCGGGGACCCAGGCCCACGCGTCGACTGGATGGCCGGGTCAAGCCCGGCCATGACAAGCGGAGAGGTCGAGGACGTCTGGTTTCAACGCGCCACCCTCACCCCCAACCCCTCTTCCATCCGGGAGAGGGGAGTTCAGCTATCCCCGGAGGCCGTCCATGCCCACCATGAAAGGTCCCGCGATCTTCCTCGCCCAGTTCGCGGGCGACGAGGCGCCCTTCAACTCGCTCGATTCCATCTGCGCCTGGGCGGCGTCGCTCGGCTACGAGGGCGTCCAGGTGCCCTCCTGGGACGCGCGCCTGTTCGACCTCGCGAAGGCCGCCGAGAGCGACGCCTATTGCGACGAGGTGAAGGGGATCGCCGGCCGCCACGGCATCGCGATCACCGAGCTCTCAACGCACCTGCAAGGCCAGCTCGTCGCCGTCCACCCAGCCTATGACGAGGCCTTCGACGGGTTCGCGGCGCCGCATGTGCGCGGCAACCCGGAGGCGCGCACCGAATGGGCGATCGAGCAGATGCGCCTTGCCGCCCGTGCCTCCCGGCGGCTGGGGCTCGGCGCCCACGTCACCTTCTCCGGCGCGCTCGCCTGGCCCTATGTCTATCCCTGGCCGCAGCGCCCGGCGGGGCTCATCGAGACGGCTTTCGCGGAGCTCGGCCGGCGCTGGCGCCCCATCCTCGACGCGTTCGACGAGGTGGGCGTGGACGTCTGCTATGAAATCCACCCGGGCGAGGACATCCACGACGGCGCCACCTTCGAGCGCTTCGTCGACGCGGTCGGCGGGCACGCCCGCGCCTGCATCAACTACGACCCGAGCCACTTCCTGCTCCAGGGGCTCGACTATCTCGCCTTCATCGACCTCTACCACGAGCGCATCAAGGCCTTCCACGTGAAGGACGCGGAGCTGAACCCCGATGGGCGCATCGGCGTCTATGGCGGCTACGAATCCTGGGTGAGCCGCGCCGGCCGCTTCCGCTCGCTCGGGGACGGGCAGGTCGACTTCGCGGGAATCTTCTCGAAGCTCGCGCAATACGATTACGGTTCGTGGGCGGTGCTCGAATGGGAATGCGCCCTCAAGCATCCGGAGGACGGCGCGCGCGAGGGCGCAGCCTTCATCCGCGACCACATCATCCGCCGCACCGAAAAGGCTTTCGACGATTTCGCGGGCGGGGGCACGGACGAGGCGGCGAACCGGCGGATGCTGGGGCTGGAGCCCGCGGGCTCCCGCCAGGCGGCCGAGTGAGCGGGAGGGGGCATCCATGAGCATCGAGGGATCGAAGAGCGCCGGCCTCGGGCGCCGGCTGCGGCTCGGCATGGTGGGCGGCGGGCGCGGCGCCTTCATCGGCGCCGTGCACCGCATCGCGGCCCGTCTCGACGACCGCTGGGAGCTCGTGGCGGGGGCGCTCTCCTCCGACCCCGAGCGCGGGCGGGCGTCGGGCGCCGACCTCCTGCTGCGGCCGGACCGGATCTATGACGGGGCCGAGGCGATGGCCCGCGCCGAGCGGGCGCGCGCGGATCGCATCGACGCGGTCTCCATCGTGACCCCGAACGACGCCCATGCGGCGGCGGCCCGCGCCTTCCTAGAGGCGGGCATCCACGTCATCTGCGACAAGCCTCTCACCACGACGCGGGCGGAGGCCGAGGAGCTGGCGCGGCTGGCCGACGAGCGCGGCGTGATCTTCGCGGTGACGCACAACTACACGGGCTATCCGCTCGTGCGGCAGGCCCGCGCCATGGTGGCGTCCGACGCCATCGGCCGGGTGCGGGTCGTGCAGGTGGAATATGCCCAGGAGTGGCTATCCACGCGGCTCGAGGAGACGGGACAGAAGCAGGCCGCGTGGCGAACCGACCCGAAGCGCTCCGGCCCCGCGGGCGCGGTGGGCGACATCGGCAGCCACGCCTTCAACCTCGCCGAGTTCGTGGTGGGCGACGAGGTGCGGGCGCTCGCGGCCGAGCTCCATACCTTCGTCGACGGCCGCCCCCTCGACGACAACGCCCACATGATGCTGCGCTTCCGGGGCGGCGCGCGCGGCATGCTCTGGTGCAGCCAGGTGGCGCCGGGCAACGAGAACGGCCTGCGCCTTCGCGTCTATGGTGAGACCGGCGCCCTGGAATGGGAGCAGGAGACCCCGAACCGCCTCGTCCACGCGCCCCTCGGCGAGCCGCCACGGCTCATCCGGCGGGGCGGAGCCGGCGCCAACGAGGTGGCGGCCGCCGCGACCCGCATCCCGGCGGGACACCCGGAGGGGTACCTCGAAGGCTTCGCCCAGCTCTACACCGACATCGCCGAGCAGATCACGGCGCGGATCGAGGGCAGGCCCCCGAGCGAGCTGTCGGGGCAGGTGCCCACCGTCCATGACGGCGTGCGGGGCGTGCGCTTCATCGAGGCGGCGGTGGCCTCCTCGAAGGCGGACGCCGCCTGGACGGAGCTGTGACGATGGCGATGTACGAGTCCCTGAAGGGCCGCACCGTCCTCGTGACCGGCGGGGCGAGCGGCATCGGCGAGGCGATCGTCACCGCCTTCGCGGGCCAGGGCGCCCGGGTGGGCTTCCTCGATCTCGACGAGGCGGCGGGCCGGGCGCTCGCGGCCCGTCTCGGCGAGGCGGCTCATTTCGAGGCCGTGGACCTGCGCGACATCGAGGCCCTGCGCGCCGCGATCGGGCGGGTGCGGGAGCGGCTGGGGCCGATCACCGTGCTCGTCAACAACGCGGCCCGCGACGATCGCCACCGGATCGAGGACGTGACGCCTGAATATTGGCGCGAACGCTTCGCCACCAACATCGACCACCAGTTCTTCTCGACGCAAGCCGTGCTCCCCGACATGGAGGCGGCGGGGGGCGGGGTGGTCGTAAATCTCGGCTCCGTCTCGTGGCTCGTCTCGCCCGACGACTTCGCGGCCTACAAGACCGCGAAGTCCGCGGTGGCAGGGCTGACCCGGGCGCTGGCGCGGGAGCTCGGGCCCCGGAACATCCGGGTCAACGCCATCGTGCCGGGCTGGATCATGACCCAGCGCCAGATCGACCTCTGGCTCACGGAGGACGGCGAGCGGGAGCTGATGGCGCGCCAGTGCCTCAAGCGCAAGCTCGTGCCTGACGACATCGCCCGGGTTGCCCTGTTCCTCGCCTCCGACGAGGCCGGCGCCATGACGGCCCAGAACGTCATTGTCGACGGCGGGTGGGTCTGACGGGTCAGCGCGCCGCGTAGCGCTCGATCAGCGCGACCGCGCGGCCGACGCCGTCCTCGGCCCGGACGCGCACGCCGATGGCCCCGGCGCGGCGCGCCATCCCCGGGTCGCGGGCCACCTCGCCCAAAGCCCGGGCCAGGTTCTCGACCGTGAGCCCCGCCTGCGGGATCGGAGCCGGGCCGGCGCCGAGGCGCGCGACCTGCCGGCCCCAGAACGGCTGGTCGCCGAAGAACGGCAGGATCAGGCTCGGCCGTCCGGCACGCAGGCCCGCCGCCGTGGTGCCCGCGCCCCCGTGGTGAACCACCGCCGCCATGAGCGGGAACAGCCCCGCATGGGGCGCCGCGTCGAGCATGTGGACGTGGGCGGCGTCCGCCTGCGCCAGCCCGCCCCAGCCGGTCGCGAGGACGCCGCGCAAGCCCGCTCGCGCCAGGGCCTCGATCACAAGGGCGGTCGTCGCGGCGGGGTCGAGGGAGGGGATGCTGCCGAAACCCACATAGACCAGCGCCGGGCCTGCCTCCAGGAAGGCCGCCAGGGCCGGATCCGGGCGCCAGCCGGGCGCTTCGTCGAGGAACCAATAGCCTGTGAGGTGCGAGTCCGCGTCCCAGTCGCCGGGCCGGGGCACCACGACGGGGCTCACCCCGTAAAGCCGCGCCACCGGCACGGCACCGGGCCCCGCAGGCCCGCTCAATCCGAGCACCTCTTCGCGAAAGCGCGCCAGGGGCTTGGCGAACAGGCGGTCGCCGTAGCGCAGGAAGAGGCGGTGGCTGAGCGCGTTGAGGGGGCCGAGATCGGCGAAGGGCAGCATCGGGCTCGGGAAGGCGCGCGTCGGGGTCATGCCCGGCAGCGGGAAGCCGAGGAGCGCCGGGATCCGCAGCCGCTCGGCGATGGCCGTGCTCGCGACGGCCTTCGGATGGTAGAGGATCGCCTCCGCGCCCCCCGCCGCGGCCCATTGCGCCTCGAACAGGCCCCGCATCATCGGCCTGATGCGCCGGACGAGGCGCGTCATGGCGAGGGGGTTCACGCGCCCCGCCATGGCGGCGCGGCCCTCGGGCGCGTCCATGAGGTCGAGGAGATCGTCTGGCAGCGGCGCGAAGGCGAGACCGTGACCCATCACGAAAGCCTCGAACCGAGCCGGGGCGGCGAGCACCACGTCGTGGCCTGCCCGCGCCAGACCGAGACCCAGCGCGAGATAGGGCTGCACGTCACCCCGGGTGCCGAGGGTCTGGATCGAGATCTGCATGGGGCCGGCCAGCCATGAACGGCCGAAGAGGTCGCATCGGCGGATCCCATTTGGCAAGGCTGTTCCGAGACCCCGGATCGCCCCTCCTTGACGGGGCCCGGCGCCCGCGCCATGTCTCCACCCGCGCCGGCGGGCTGGAAACGGCCCGTCGTCGCGCGCTCGACCGAACCCCGGATGCCCGCTTGATCCGTGCCTGGACCCACCTTCGCCGTCTCGTCGCGAGCCTCATGCTCGTGGCCGTGACGTCGTTCGTGCTCCATGGGGGCGCGCTGGCGGCGCACCATACGGGAGGGCAGGTCTCGATCGACTGCGCCGCGAGCGCTCATCATGCCCACCATGACGGGGATGACCACGGCCATGGGCACCATCACGCCCATGCGGCGCCTGACGACGGCTCGGGCGCCAAGGCCGACAGCAAGGGCGACGGCAAGGGCTCGCCCTGCTGCACGGGCCTGTGCGCCCTGGTGCTCGCCCCCGTCGCGCCCGACACGGGCTCCGCCCCCATGGTCCCGGAGCGGATCGGCGAGGGCGTGTCGCGCCTCGACCCCGGCGTCGAGCCGGGCGGCCTGATAAGGCCGCCGCGAACCACCGACATCGCCGCCTAGGGGCGACCGGTCACGAGGCCGCGTCGCTCGCGATGCCGTGCTCTCGTTCCGGGTTCCCCCATGCTGTCCCGTCTCCTCCAGGCGCTGGCCCTCGGCCTCTGCCTTCTCGCCCCGTCCGCACCCCCCTCGTTCGCCCATGAGGGGCACGACCACGGCGCGCCCGTGCCGGCGGCTCCCGCGGCGTCGAGCCCGCGGGCCGCGGTTCATTCCGACGCCTTCGAGCTCGTCGGCATCCTGCGCGGCGGCCGGCTCGCGGTGTATCTCGACCGCTTCGCCACGAACGAGCCCATCACCGACGCCCGCATCGCCGTCACGCTGGGCGACGAGGAGGTGGAGGCGGCGCCCGCGCCCGACGGCACCTACACGGTCGCGTCCGCGAAGCTCGCCGGCGAGGGGCCGCTGGAGCTCGTCTTCTCGATCACAGGGCCGGCGGGCGACGATCTCCTGATCGGGACGCTGGAGCTGCCCCGCAAGCCCGTGGCGGCCGCGCCTGCTGCCCCACGCGCGTCGGCGCTGGAGGGCCTCGCGGCGATGCCGAACCTGCGGCTTGCCAACCGCGACATCCCGGCGCCCTTCGTCCTGGCGGGCCTCGCGCTTGCCCTGGGCTTCGTCCTCGGGCTCGCGGCGCGAAGCCGGGGCAAGCTCGCACCCGCGGCCGGCCTCGCCCTCATCGTGCTCGTCGCCTCCACCGCCTACGCCTTCGCGCACGAGGGCCACGATCACGGCTCGGAGGCGAAGGCGGCCTTTCCCGCCGGCGATACCCCGCGCCGCCTGTCCGACGGCACGGTGTTCCTGCCCAAGCCCAGCCAGCGCCTCCTCGAGGTGCGCACCACGATCACCAGGCCCGAGGCGGCGCAGCGCGGCATCAACCTCATCGGCCGCGTGATCGCCGACCCGAACCGCTCCGGGCTCGTCCAGAGCATCAATGGCGGCCGCATCCTGCCGCCCGAGACGGGGCTGCCGCGCCTCGGGCAGGCCGTCAAGCGCGGCGACGTCCTGGCCCTGGTGGAGGGCGCCGTCGCGCAGGCCGACCGGACCACCATCTCCGAGCGCACGGGCGAGATCGAGCAGCAGATCGCCATGGTGGAGGCCAAGCTCCAGCGCTTCCGTCAGCTGGCCGACCGGGGCATCGCGCCCCCGAGCCAGCTCACCGACGCCGAGACGGAGCTCGCAGGCCTGAGGCGCCGCCGGGAGATCGTCCGCCAGACCCGGATCGAGCCGGAGGTCCTGCGCGCGCCCATCGACGGGGTGATCTCCGGCGCCCGCGTGGTGGCAGGGCAGGTGGTCGCCTCGCAGGACGTCGTGTTCCAGATCCTCGATCCCAAGGGCCTGTGGATCGAGGCCCTCGTCTACGGCGAGGTCGATCCGGCCGGGGTCACGGCGGCGAGCGCCGCGGCCGCCGACGGCACGCCCCTGCGGCTCGCCTTCCAGGGCTTCGGCCGCGCTCTCCAGCAGCAGGCCACCGTGGTCCAGTTCGCGATCGAGGACCCGCCTGCCAACCTCGGGGTGGGCCAGCCCGTCACGGTCACGGCCCGCAACGGGGCGCCCGTCACGGGGATCATCCTTCCCCGCGACGCGATCGTCCGCTCGGGCAGCGGCGACGCGGTGGTCTGGCGCTACACCGATCCGGAGCGCTTCGAGGCGCGGGCGGTGCGGACCGAGCCCTTCGACGCCACCCGCGTCGTGGTGCGGGCCGGGCTCGGCGAGGGCGAGCGGATCGTGATCCGCGGCGCCGGCCTCATCAACCAGATCCGGTGAGGGCGCCATGTTCAACCTCCTGGTCTCGGCGAGCCTGCGCCATCGTCTCTTCGTCCTCATGGCCGCGATGGTGCTCATGGCCTACGGCGCCTACGTGCTCCCGCGCGTGCCCGTGGACGTCTTCCCCGATCTCAACCGCCCCACCGTCACCCTCATGACGGAGGCCGAGGGGCTCGCGCCCCAGGAGGTCGAGCAGCTCGTCACCTACCCGCTCGAGACCGCCATGAACGGCATGCCCGGCGTGCTGCGGGTGCGCTCGGTCTCGGGCGTCGGCCTCTCCATCGTCTATGTCGAGTTCGACTGGGGCACCGACATCTACCGCTCGCGCCAGCTCGTGGCCGAGCGCCTGGCGCTCGTGCGGGAGGCGATGCCGCGCGGGGTGAGCCCGCAGATGGGGCCGGTGACCTCGATCATGGGCGAGATCATGCTCATCGCGATCACCGCCGAGACCGCCTCGCCGATGGAGGTACGCGAGATCGCCGACTTCACGATCCGGCCGCAGCTTCTCAACATCGCGGGCGTCTCGCAGGTGATCCCCATCGGCGGCGAGGTGCGCCAGTACCGGGTGACGCCGAACCTCGCGGCGCTCCAGGCCCTCGACGTCACCCACGAGCAGATCGAGGCCGCGGTCACGCGCTTCGGCACCAATACGGGCGGCGGCTTCGTCGACCAGCACGGGCGCGAATATCTCATCCGCAACGTGGGCCTCACCCGCCGCCTGGAGGACCTACGCAACACGGTGGTGATCCACCGCCTGGGCCAGCCCATCCTGCTCCATCAGGTGGCGCAGGTGGAGTTTGCGCCCCGGGTGAAGCGGGGCGACGCGGGCTTCCAGGGGCGTCCCGCCGTGATCGTCGGCGTCCAGAAGCAGCCCGACGCCGACACCGTGTCGCTGACCCGCAAGGTGGAAGGGGCGCTCGCGGAGATCCAGAAGACCCTGCCCCCCGGCGTCTCGGCCACCAACGTGCAGTTCCGGCAGGCGACGTTCATCGAGACGTCGGTGGGCAACGTGAAGCAGGTGCTCATGGAGGCCGCCGCCGTGGTGGCGGTGATCCTCGTCCTGTTCCTCATGAACGTGCGGGCCACCGCGATCTCGCTCACCGCGATCCCGATCTCGATCCTCGCGACGGTGCTCGTGTTCCACCTCTTCGGGCTCAGCATCAACACGATGACGCTGGGCGGGCTTGCCATCGCGATCGGCGAGCTCGTCGACGACGCCGTGGTGGACGTCGAAAACATCCTGCGCCGCCTCAAGGAGAACCGGGAGCGGCCCGATCCGCGCCCCGTCCTGGAGGTGATCGCGCTCGCCTCGCAGGAGGTGCGCTCCGGGATCGTCTACGCGACGATGATCATCGTCCTCGTGTTCATCCCGCTCTTCGCCCTGTCGGGCATCGAGGGGCGCCTGTTCGCGCCGCTCGGCATCGCCTACATCGTCTCGATCCTCGCCTCGCTCGTGGTCTCGATCACGGTGACGCCGGTGCTGTCCTACTATCTCCTGTCGAAAGGCACGAAGGCGCACCAGCCCGACAGCCCCCTTGTGCGGCATCTGAAACGCGGCAACGCGGCGCTGCTGCGCTGGGCGTTCGACCGGCGCGGCGCCCTGTTCGCCGTCGTGGCGCTCGGGATCGGCGGGGCGGTCTATGCCGCCACGCTCCTGCCGCGCACCTTCCTGCCGCCCTTCAACGAGGGCACCCTCGTGGTCTCCCTCCAGTACAATCCCGGCATCGCCCTGGCCGAGAGCCACCGCCTCGGGCTCCTCGCGGAGCGCCTCGTGCTCGGGGTGCCGGAGGTGAAGTCGGTGGGGCGGCGCACGGGCCGGGCGGAGCTCGACGAGCACGCGGAAGGCGTCCACTCGTCGGAGCTCGACATCGACCTGCACCGCTCCGAGCGTACGAAGGAAGCGGTCTATGCCGACATCCGGGCGGCGCTCTCCATGCTGCCGGTCTCCGTCAATATCGGCCAGCCCATCGGCCACCGCCTCGACCACATGCTCTCGGGCGTGCGGGCCCAGATCGCGCTGAAGGTTTATGGCGAGGATCTCGACACGATCCGCACGTTGGCCGAGACGCTGCGCGAGCGCCTCTCGGCGGTGCCGGGCCTCGTCGACCTCCAGGTCGAGAAGCTCGTGCGCATCCCGCAGCTGCGCATCGACGTCGACTACGAGAAGGCGGCGCTCTATGGGCTCACGCCGGCGGCCGTGACGCAGGCGCTGGGCACCCTGTCCAACGGGCGCACGGTGTCGCAGATCGTGGAGGGCAACCGCCGCTTCGACGTGGTGATGCGCCTGTCCGACCAGAACCGCTCCACGACGGGCCTGGAGGACCTGCTCGTCGCGACCCCCACGGGACACGTGCCGCTGCGCATGATCGCGGCCGTCGCGGAGACGGACGGCCCCAACCAGATCCAGCGCGAGAACGGAGCACGCCGCATCGCTGTCTACGGCAACACGGACGGGGAGCGGGACATGACGGCCATCATCGCCGACATCCGCCGCATCGTCGCCGAGACCGCCCTGCCGCAGGGCTACGTCACCCGGCTGGAGGGCACGTTCCAGGCGCAGGAGGAGGCGACGGTCCGGATCGGGCTCCTGGCGATGGTGTCCCTCGCGATGATCTTCGTCGTGCTCTACACCCGCTACGGGTCGTTGGCCCTGTCCCTCATCGTCATGGGCAACATCCCGCTCGCCCTCATCGGCAGCGTGATCGCGCTCTGGCTCGCGGGGCAGCCGCTCTCGGTTGCCAGCATGGTGGGCTTCATCACGCTCGCCGGCATCTCGGCCCGCAACGGCATCCTGAAGATCAGCCACTACATCAACCTCGTGCTGTTCGAGGGCGAGCGCTTCGGGCGCGATCTCGTGATCCGGGGCAGCCTGGAGCGCCTGACGCCGGTGCTCATGACGGCGCTCTCGGCGGGGCTCGCCCTCGTGCCGCTCCTGTTCGGTGCCGACCAGCCGGGGCGCGAGATCCTGCATCCAGTCGCGGTGACGATCTTCGGCGGCCTCGTCTCGGCCACCCTGCTCGACACCTTCCTCACCCCCGTCCTGTTCCTCGCCTTCGGCCGCAAGCCTCTGGAGCGCATCCTCGCGGCGCGCGCGGGCCGGGGAGGGGCGCTCGCCCCGGCGGAAGCCTTCTGATGCATCGACAAGGGAGACACCCCCAATGAAGCACCTCGTTCTCACCCTGGCCTTGAGCCTCGCGTCCGGCGTAGCGCTGGCGCACGAGATGGCGAAGGGCCCCAATGGCGGCCCGGTGGTGGACGCCGCCGGCCATCACGTCGAGATGATCGCCAGGGGCGCCGAGCTCGTCCTGTTCCTCTCGGACGCCTCCGACAAGCCGCTCGCCTCGGCGGGCACGAAGGGCGCCCGCGCCCTCGTCCAGGACGGCGGCAAGACCGTCACCGTTCCCCTCCAGCCCGCCGAGCCCAACCGGCTCGTAGGCGCGCTCGCCCAGCCCCTGGGAAGCGGCGCCCGCGTGGTGGTCTCGGCCACCCTGGCGGACGGCCACGCCGTCCAGGCCCGCTTCGTCAACCCGTAATCAGGAGCCCTGTCATGCGGATCTCAGCTCTCGCCCTTCTGGCGTTCACGGTTCTCCCCGGCCCAGCCCTCGCGCAGGCGCCGGCAGCCGAGCCTCAAGCCACCCCCCAGGCCGGCCCGACGACCCCGCGCCCGCAAGGCGCGCAGCCTGGCGCCATGATGTGCGGGACGATGCAGCCCGGCCAGTCCACGGCGGGCGGCTGCTCGTGCTGTGGCGGCATGATGGGCAACCAGCGCCAGGGCATGATGGGCACCATGCCCATGGGCCAGCCCCCCGCGCCCGGTGCGATGGCGCAGATGCAGCACGGGGGCATGCCGATGGGCCAGGCTCCCGCCGCCGGGCCGGCCGCGCCGATGGATCACGGCCGGATGGGCCCCGGGAGCCAGGGCGCCGACCAAGGCGGCATGCACGGCGGCATGCATCATACGCCGCCCGCCAACGCCGCCGCTACGCAGCCCGATACCCCCGCCACCACGGCCTTTCGCGATATCAATGCCCGCATGCACCGGGAGATGGACATCCGCTACACAAACGACGTGGAGGTGGACTTCATGCGCAACATGATCCCGCACCATGAGAGCGCCGTCGCGATGGCGCGGGTGGTGCTGGAGCACTCCAAGGAGCCCGAGACCCGCAGGCTCGCCGAGGAGGTGATCAGGGCCCAGGAAACCGAGATCACACAGATGCGCGCCTTCCTCAAGCGCCGGGGCGTGGAGCCTTGAGGGGCGGTTTGCGCGTGAGCCCAGGGCGGACTATTTCACCCCCATGACGCCACAGGACATCCGCTTCTCCGTCGCCCCGATGATGGATTGGACGGACCGGCATTGCCGGTTCTTCCATCGCCTGCTGTCGCGGCGCGCGCGGCTCTATACCGAGATGGTCACCACAGGCGCCGTGATCCATGGGCCGCGCGAGCGGCTGCTCGGGTTCTCAGGCGAGGAGCACCCCCTCGCCGTGCAGCTCGGCGGGTCGGATCCCCGCGAGCTGGCGCAGGCCGCGCGGATCGCGGAAGGGTTCGGCTACGACGAGGTGAACCTCAACGTCGGCTGCCCGTCCGACCGGGTGCAGGACGGGCGCTTCGGGGCGTGCCTCATGCGCGAGCCCGACCTCGTGGCCGAGGGCGTGGCGGCGATGAAGCGGGCCGTGTCGGTGCCGGTCACGGTGAAGTGCCGCATCGGGGTCGACGAGCAGGACCCGGAGGAGGCGCTTGGGCGGCTTGCCGAGACCGTGATCGCAGCGGGCGTCGACGGGCTCGTGGTGCATGCCCGCAAGGCCTGGCTCCAGGGGCTGTCGCCGAAGGAGAACCGGGACATCCCGCCCCTCGACTACGACCGCGTCCACCGCCTCAAGCGCGCCCATCCGGGCCTGCCGATCGCGATCAACGGCGGCATCAAGACGATCGCGGACGTGCGCGAGCAGCTCGCCCACGTGGACGGCGTGATGGTCGGGCGCGCGGCCTATCACGACCCGGAGATCCTGCTCGGGGTCGACGCGCTGTTCGGCGAGGCGCCGCCGCACGCGGACGCGTTCGCGGCGTTGGAGGCCTTCGAGCCCTATGTGGCGGCGCGCCTCGCGGAGGGCGTGCGGCTCGCCTCCATGACCCGCCACATCCTCGGCCTGTTCACGGGCCGCCCCGGCGCCCGCGCCTTCCGGCGCCATCTCGCGACCGAGGCCGTGCGGCCAGGCGCGGGGCTCGAGACCTTGAGCGACGCGGTCGCTCATGTGCGCCGGGCGGGCGGTGCCCTGGAGGACGCGGCGTGATGCCGGGCACCCCGGATTTTGCGGAGCGCGTCGCCCGCAGCTTCGCCCGCCAGGGCCTGATGGAGACCATCGGGGCGAGGCTTGCAACCGTCCGCCCCGGCGAGGTCGAGATCGTCCTCGACGTGACGCCGCGCGTGTCGCAGCAGCACGGCTTTGTCCATGCGGGCGCCGTGTCATCCATCGCCGATTCGGCCGCGGGCTATGCGGGCCTCACCGTCATGCCGGCGGAGGCGGGCGTGCTCACGGTCGAGTTCAAGATCAACCTGCTCGCGCCCGCCGCCGGCGAGCGCCTCTTCGCCACCGGGCGGGTGGTCCGGGCCGGGCGCTCCATCGTGGTGGCGCAAGCCGAGGTCGAGGCCGAATCGGCTGGGCGGCGCAAGCCCGTGGCGCTTCTCACCGCCACGCTCATGGCGATCCAGGGCCGCGACGGGGTTGCGGATTAGAGACGGTGCGCGGGCATCGTGTCGATGACCCTTCCCGTCCGCCCCCGCGTCGGTTAAAGAAGCGCCCGCCCCACGGGCCATCCTTCACGATCTCTTCACTTCTAGGTGCTCCATGGCGGACGCGACGGCTTCGGGAATTCTCGCGGGCAAGCGCGGGCTCATCATGGGGCTGGCGAACAACCGCTCCATCGCCTGGGGCATCGCGGCGGCCGCGCGGGCCCAAGGGGCCGAGCTCGCCTTCACCTATCAGGGTGACGCGCTTCGCAAGCGCGTCGAGCCGCTTGCCAAAAGCGTCGACGGCCTCGTGGTCGGCCACTGCGACGTGACGGACGCGGCGAGCATCGACGCGGTGTTCGCGGAGATCGAGCGCCAATGGGGCCGCCTCGACTTCGTGGTCCACGCCATCGCCTTCTCCGACAAGGACGAGCTCACGGGCCGCTACATCGAGACCACCGAGGGCAACTTCACCAAGTCGCTCTTGATCTCTTGCTATTCCTTCACGGCGGTGGCGCAGCGCGCCGAGCGGCTGATGAAGGACGGCGGCTCGCTCCTCACGCTCACCTATTACGGCGCCGAGAAGTGGATGCCGCACTACAACGTCATGGGGGTCGCCAAGGCGGCGCTGGAGGCGAGCGTGCGCTACCTCGCGGCCGATCTCGGCCCCGGGAACATCCGCGTCAACGCGATCTCGGCGGGCCCGATCAAGACGCTCGCCGCCTCCGGCATCGGCGATTTCCGCTACATCCTCAAGTGGAACGAGTACAACTCGCCCCTGCGCCGGACCGTGACCATCGAGGAGGTCGGCGAGACGGCGGCGTTCCTCGTCTCCGATATGGCGCGTGGCATCACGGGCGAGATCCTCCACGTCGATTCCGGCTACCACGTGGTCGGGATGAAGAACCCCGAGGCGCCGGATCTCTCCCTCGATCGGGAGTGAGGCGCCCGTGACGCGGCCTCGCATCCTCTTCGTCCGTCACGGCGAGACCGACTGGAACGCGGAAGGGCGCCTGCAGGGGCAGCACGACATCCCCCTGAACGCTGTCGGCCGCGAGCAGGCGGACCGGGTCGGCACCACCCTGGCGCGTCTCGTGCCCGGGATCGGCGATCTCGACTTCGTGGCGAGCCCGCTGGGGCGCACCCGCGAGACCATGGAGCGCCTGCGCGCCGTCATCGGCCTCGCGCCCGAGGCCTATGGCCTCGACGAGCGGCTGAAGGAGATCACCTTCGGCTCCTGGGAGGGCCTCACCTGGCCCGAGGTGCGGGCCCGCGACGCGGCCGCGGCGTCCGAGCGCGAGCGGCGCAAATGGGACTACGTGCCCCCCGGCGGCGAGAGCTACGCCATGCTCCTGGAGCGCGTGCGGCCCGCGATCGACGCCCTGACGCGCGAGACGGTTCTCGTCTCCCACGGCGGCGTCGCCCGGGTTCTGCTCGCGATGCTGTGCAACGTGTCGCCCCGGCAGGCCGCCGGCCTCGACATCTGGCAGGGCCGCGTCCTCGTCATCGCGGACGGCCATTTCACCTGGGAATAACGGCTAAGTTGCGCCACCAACGGCGTAACTCCGGGGAATGGCCCCGTTCAATTCCTGTTCAGCGCCCCCATGTAACGTGATACAAGGCGGCCGCCGCAAACAACGAACAAGCCGAGGCGCTCCCGCCGAACCGGGACGGTGCAGCCCACGGTAGAACCACGCGGCGGGGGGACGGCGGGACGGTCGGCGCGTCGCGACGCGCGGATCGCTCCGGGGACGGTGGGGCGAGCGAGGTTTTCGGGAATGAATGGATTCAGCGAGAGCGGGGGCGTCCAGCTCGAGGGCGCTCGTCCGGTTCAGGACGTGCGCCTCGCGGGCGAGCGGCGCGAGGAGCTGCTGCGCGACGAGGTGCTCGGCGAGATCTTCGCCGCCAGCGTCGCGTCGAGGCCCGCCCACCCGGCTCTCGTGTTCGCCGGCCGGACCCTCACCTATGCCGACGTGAACGCCCGGGCCGACGCCATCGCCCGCGGCCTCCTGGCCCGCGGCATCGGGCCGGGCGGCGTGGTGGGCCTGTGGATGCCCCGCGGCGCCGATCTCCTCGTCGCCCAGATCGCCATCACCAAGACGGGCGCCGCCTGGCTCCCCTTCGACGCGGACGCCCCCGTCGACCGCATCGCCGTCTGCCTCGACGACGCGGACGCGAAGGCGCTGCTGACCAGCGAGGAACTTGCCCCGAAGGCGGCCGAGATCGGACGCCCGGTGCTCACCGGGCCAGGGCTTGCGACAGATGGCGAGCCCTTGCCCGCGCGGGCGGCGGGGCTCGCGCCGGATCACCCGGCCTACATGATCTACACCTCCGGCTCGACGGGCACGCCGAAGGGCATCGTCATCAGCCACCGGAATATCTGCCACTTCCTGCGCTCGGCGAACCACGTCTACGGCTTCCAGCCCGACGACGTCGTGTTCCAGGGGGCTTCGGTGGCCTTCGATCTCTCCATGGAGGAGATCTGGGTCCCCTATCTGGTGGGCGCGACGCTGTTCGTCGCGACCCCGGCCATGATGGGCGACGCCGAGCGCCTGCCCGACCTCATCGCCGAGGCGGGCGTCACCGTCCTCGACACGGTGCCGACCCTGCTCGCCATGATCACCCGGGACATGCCCGGCGTGCGCCTGATCCTGCTGGGCGGCGAGGCGCTGCCCCAGCCGCTCGTGGAGCGCTGGGCGACCCCCGGGCGCCGGCTCTTCAACACCTACGGACCCACCGAGGCCACCGTGGTCGCGACGGTCGCCGAGATGCGCCCGGGCGAGCGCGTCACCATCGGGCGGCCGATCCCGAACTATACCTGCTACGTGGTCGACGAGGCGCTGGCGCCCGTGCCCCCCGGCCGTCAGGGCGAGCTCCTCATCGGCGGCCCAGGCGTGGCCCAGGGCTATCTCAAGCGGCCGGAGCTCACGGCCGAGAAGTTCGTGGCGAACCCCTTTCCGGGCGACGGGCGCGATCCGATCCTCTACCGCTCCGGCGACGCGGTGAGCCTCGACGACGAGGGCAACATCGTCTTCCATGGGCGCATCGACGACCAGGTGAAGATCCGGGGCTTTCGCGTGGAGCTCGGCGAGATCGAGGCGAAGCTCGCCGCGCAGGCGGGCGTCGCCCAAGCCGCCGTGGTGCTGCGCCAGGACGAGGGGATCGACCGCCTCGTGGCGTTCCTCGTCGGCGAGACCGGCCGGCCGCTCGACAAGATGAAGCTGCGCGGCGACCTGCGCGACCAGCTGCCGCCCTACATGGTGCCCAACCACTTCGAGGTCGTGGACGTCCTGCCCCGCCTGTCCTCGGGCAAGGTGGACCGCAAGGCGCTCCGGGCCGTGACCCTCGCGGTGGGCGACACGGGCGACGAGCAGGAGATGCCCCGCAACGAGACCGAGGCGGCGCTCCTCGTGGCCGCCAAGCGCGTCTTCGGCAACCAGGGCATTCCCTTCGAGGCCGATTTCTTCATGGATCTCGGCGGTCATTCCCTGCTCGCCGCCCGCTTCGTGGGCGCGGTGCGCGAGGTGCCGGCCCTGGCCTCGATCACGCTCCAGGACGTCTATGCCAGGCGCACGCTGCGCGCCATGGCGGACGACCTCATCGAGCGCACGGGCGGCGCCGGAACCGAGACGGTCCAGCGGGACCTCTCCTTCGAGCCGCCCCCCTTGCGCCGCCGCTTCCTGTGCGGGCTCGCGCAGGCCGTGGCGCTGCCCTTCATCCTGACCCTGAACACGGTGCAGTGGCTCGGGATCTTCGTCACCTACATCCTCATCACCGGCGGCGAGCTCGGCTTCTTCGCCGAGATGCTGTCGCTGATCCTCGTCTATCTCGGCATCGTGCTCGTGACGGGGCTCATCGCGGTCGGCGCCAAATGGGTGATCCTCGGGCGCACGAAGCCCGGGCGCTATCCCCTTTGGGGCAGCTATTATTTCCGCTGGTGGCTCGTGAAGCACCTCCAGCCGCTGCTGCACATCAAATGGCTCCAGGCCTCGCCGGCCATGCCGCTCGTCATGCGGATGTTGGGCGCCAAGGTCGGCCGCGACTGCATCATCTCCGACTTCGACGCCGGCGCCATCGACCTCCTCGTGATCGGGGACCGCGTCGCGACGGGCGGCAAGTTCAAGCTCGCCAACGCGGAGGTGATCGGCAACGAGCTCGTCATCGGCACGATCGAGATCGGCAACGACGCCTATATCGGCACCTCCGTGGTGCTCTCCAGCGGCGTCGTCGTGGGCGACCACGCCGAGATCGCCGACCTGACCGCGATCCCAGAGAACACCCGGATCCCCTCCGCCACGAAGTGGGACGGGTCTCCCGGGCGCGAGGTGGGCACGGTGGACGTCGACGCGCTGCCGGAGCCCGCCCAGGCCTCCCCGGCGCGCCGGCGGATCCTGAACCTCTATTACGCCATCGCCCTCGTCTGCATCCCGCCGGTGAGCCTGCTGCCGATCTTCCCGGCCTTCTACCTCTTCGACAAGATCGACGAGGCGATCTCGGCCTACACGACCGTGAGCTATCTCTGGTACCTGCCCCTGCTCGCCTGGCCCGCGGCCCTCGTGATGGTGGCGCTGACCGTGCTCCTGATCGCGGGCGCGCGCTGGGTCGTGCTGCCGCGGGTCAAGTCGGGGCGCTACTCCATCTTCAGCGCGTTCTACATCCGCAAATGGACGGTGGCGCTCGCCACCGAGGTGACGCTCGAGACGCTCACCTCCCTCTTCGCCACGATCTACATGCGCTCCTGGTACCGCATCATGGGCGCCAAGATCGGCCACGGGGCGGAGATCTCGACGAACCTCGCCGGGCGCTACGACATCTCGCATATCGGCGCGAAGAACTTCATCGCCGACGAGGTCGTCTACGGCGAGGAGGAGATCCGCCGGGGCTGGATGACCCTGGAGCCCGTGCGCACGGGCGAGCGGGTGTTCGTGGGCAACGACGCGGTCGTGCCGCCGGGCGCCGACATCCCCGACGGGGTGCTCATCGGCATCAAGTCGAAGCCGCCCGCGAACGAGCGCCTGTCGCCGGGCGACACCTGGTTCGGCTCGCCGCCCATCAAGCTGCCGACCCGACAGAAGGTGGACCTGGGATCGAGCTGGACCTACGAGCCGTCCTGGCGCTGGAAGCTCGGGCGCGCCGTGTTCGAGGCGCTCCACACCTCCTTCGCGTCGATGCTCTTCATCACCCTGGGCATCCTCGCGGTGGAAGTGTTCTTCTCCCCCATGATCGAGCAGCGCAACTTCCTGGGCCTCGCCGTCCTGTTCATGGCGGCGAGCGTCATCATCGCCGTAATCCAGACCCTCGTGGTCGCGGCCGTGAAATGGATCTTCATGGGCGCCTACAAGCCCCTGATGAAGCCGATGTGGTCGTGGTGGGCCATGCGCACCGAGGCCATCGCGGTGCTCTATTGGGGGCTCGGCGGCAAGGTGCTGCTGGAGCACCTCACGGGCACCCCGTTCCTGCCCTGGTTCCTCCGCCTCTTCGGCGCCAAGTTCGGCCAGGGCGTCGTGATGCTCACCACCGACATCACGGAGTTCGACTGCGTCGAGGTGGGGGACTTCTGCACGATCAACGGCCAGTCCGCGCTCCAGACCCACCTCTACGAGGACCGGGTCATGAAGGTGGGCCGGGTGCGGCTGGAGGCGGGCGTCTTCGTGGGCGCGAACGCGACCGTGCTCTACGACAGCAATATCGGCCGCTATGCCCGCCTGATGCCGCTCACCGTGGTGATGAAGGGCGAATCGATCCCGCCGCACTCGGAATGGGAGGGTGCGCCCGCCGTGCCCGTGGTGCACAAGGCTCCCCCGCAGCCCGGCACGGCGCCGGAGCCCGACCGGCAGGCGGCCTGAGCGCCGCTTGACGCGGGCCGCCGTCGGCAACACCATCGGAGCCGTCCCACGCCCACGGGAGGGTTCCGATGTCCGCACGCGGTCTTTGCCTCGCGGCGGCGCTCGCCGTCCTCTCGGCCCCGGCCCTCGGCGCGGAGCCCATCGCCTCGCGGGCCCGCACGGCCCAGGCCGACCCCCACGCCGAGTGCTATTGCCGGGCGCAGGGGCGCCAGTTCGGCATGGGCGAGCAGGTCTGCCTGCGCTCGCCCGAGGGGCCGCGCATGGCGCGCTGCGTCATGGACCTCAACGTGACCTCCTGGCGCTTCACGCAGGACCCTTGCCCCGACTCGTGAACGCCACCCCATTGCCCATTCGATAGGCATGGGCGACAAGGGGGCGCACAAATTGGGGGATTCCCATGCTCGTCCTGCGCTCCTCGCCCGCCTCGCCGTTCGGGCGAAAGGTCAAGATCGCCGCCGCCCTGCTGGGGCTCACCGACCGCATCCGGATCGTCACGGCCGATACCCTCGACCCTAACGACGTGCTGCGCACGCAAAACCCGCTGGGCAAGATCCCGACCCTCGTCCTGGAGACGGGGGAGACCCTGTTCGATTCCCGCGTCATCGTCGAATATCTCGACGCGCTCGCGGGCGGGGGCGGGGTGATCCCCGTCTCCGGCCCGGAGCGCTTCGCCGCGTTGCGGCTCCAGGCGCTCGGCGACGGGCTGATGGACGCGGCGCTGGCCCAGGTCTACGAGGGCCGCTTCCGCCCCGAGGAGATGCGCGTGCAGGCCTGGCTCGACCACCAGGCCGGCAAGGTCGAGCGGGCGCTCCAGGCCCTCGAGACAGCCCACGCGGCGCTGGGCGGGCGGATCACGGTGGGCGAGATCACGATCGCCTGCGCGCTGGGCTATCTCGACCTGCGCTTCGCGGGCCGCTGGCGGTCCGAGCATTCCCGCCTCGTGGCGTGGCTCGCCGATTTCGAGTCCCGGGTCCCGGCCTACGCCGCCACACGCCCGCCGACCTGAGGGGCGGATTCGGGCCGAGGGCTCGTCCCACCTCGCAACGGCCGCCCGGGGCAGCGGATCATCCCATCCGGCTTTCAGCGGATCGTTGCCTTCCGAATGGATCGATTGCGCGCACGCCTTTACGTAGGGGCATCTTCAGACGAGGACCGCCCATGCCAAGACGTCGCGTCACCGCGCCGCTGATGAAAGCTATTGCTCTGCTTGCCGCCTCGGCGGGACAAGCCTCGGCTCGCGGTGGCGAGCCGACCCTGGCGCCTCTCGCCTTCGTCCGGTTCTGCATGGAGAACCCCGCGGATTGCCGCGCCGGCCGCGATCAACGCACCAAACCTCTCGTCTGGTCCGAGGATCTGAGCCAGCGCTTGGCGCTCGTGAACGCGGCGGTCAACGCTCAGATCATCCCTCAGGTCAGGGCGCCTGGATCGGGGCCGGAGCGGTGGTCCATCGCGCCCACGCGGGGCGATTGCAACGACTATGCCGTCACGAAGCGGCATCGCCTCCTGGCGCAGGGCTACCCGCCTGGTGCCTTGCTCCTCGCGGTGGTGACGACGGCGCGCAACGAGGGCCACCTCGTATTGGTCGTGCGAACCACCCGGGGAGACCTGGTTCTCGACAACCTGGACACGGCGGTCCGGCCGTTTCCCGAGACCGGGCACCACCTCGTCTCGCGGCAGACTCCAGCCGATCCGAGGGTGTGGGCGTCCTGAGACCCCGGCCAGGAAAGGCGCCCCACGCCATCCAAGCCCCTCATGCCGAGGAGGCCTGCGTGGCAAGCCGTCTCGAAGCACGCAGCACCTCGCCACAGCCATCCACAAACCATTGGAGCGCTCTTCAAGGCGTCGCTCCACGTGGCGCCTGAGAGGCTGACCCGAAAGGGCCCGCTCCCGTCCCCCTCATGCTGAGATGCGCAGCGAAGCGGAGCCTCGAAGCACGCACCACGCCTCCACAGCCGTCCTGTGATTCCTGGAACGCCCTTCGAGGCTCGCTTCGCCCGCACCCGAGGACGAGGTTGGAGCATCGGCCGGACTTGGGGGCAGAATCTGAGGACGGGGTTGGAGAAGCGATCCCAACCATGGGCCAGCGTGTGAGAGCACGTCTCTCAAGGGGATGCGCACCATCGGCATGAGCGCGCATCCGCCGGCCCGGCTCGCGCGTATCCTCATGCGGGGCAGGGGACCCATGGAGCGGCGAGGGCGGGATGGCGAAGGCGGCTTTGGTCACGGGCGGCGCCGTTCGGATCGGGCGGCGGATCGTGGAACGGCTCGCGGCCGAGGGCTACGCTGTGGCGATCCATTGCCGGAGCTCGCGCCACGAGGGCGAGGCGCTGGCGGCGGCGCTCCGCGAGGCCGGCGGGCGGGCCGCGGTGGTCCAGGGCGATCTGGCGAGCGCCGACGACGTGGCGCGGCTGGTACCGGAGGCGGCGGCCGCGCTCGGGCCGCTCACGCTTCTCGTGAACAACGCCTCCGAGTTCGAGCCCGACGAGGTCGGCACCCTCGCGCCCGAGCGCTTCGACCGCCACATGGCCGTGAACCTGCGCGCGCCCGCCTTCCTGACCCAAGCCTTCGCGGCGCAGGCGCCCGCGGGCGTCGACAACCTCGTGGTCAACATCATCGACCAGCGGGTCTGGAAGCCGACGCCGCTGTTCTTCTCCTACACGCTCGCCAAGTCCGCGCTCCTGACCGCGACCCGCACCATGGCCCAGGCTCTCGCCCCCCGGGTACGGGTGAACGCCATCGGCCCGGGGCCGACGCTGACCAGCGTGCGCCAGGGTGACGAGGACTTCCGGCGCCAATACGAGGCCTTGCCGCTGCGGCGCTCGTCGAGTCCCGACGAGGTGGCCGACGCGGTCCTGTTCTTCGCACGCGCGCCCAGCGTCACGGGCCAGATGCTGGCGCTCGACGGCGGCCAGCATCTCGCCTGGGAGACCCCCGACGTGGTCGGCGTCAGGGAGTGAGCGCGATGGCCGCGATGAGGCGCCCGTAATCGGGCTCGCCCCGGTGCGTGGTGCGCCGGTAGCTGAAGAAGCGCTCCTCGTCCGAATAGGTGCACAGGCCCAGATCGACGAAGGTGCCGACGCCCGCCTCCCGCATCCGCTCGCCGATGAAGGCGGGCAGGTCGAACATGGCATGGCCCTCGCGGGCGGACGGCTTGAAGAAGCGCTCCGTCGCGACGCCCGCGTCGCGGAAGCGCCCGACGAACTCCGGACCCACCTCGTAGGCCCCGGCGCCGATCGTCGGGCCGAGCACCGCGACGACCCGCCCCCGGTCGGCCCCAAGCCCCTCCATGGCCTTGAGCGTCGCCTCCGCGACCCCAGTGAACGCGCCCTTCCAGCCCGAATGCGCCGCGCCGACCACGCCCGCCTCCGCGTCGGCGAAGAGGATCGGGCCGCAATCGGCGGTGCCGATGCCGAGCGCGATCCCTGGGGTGCGGGTCACCATGGCGTCGGCCTTCGGGCGGGCCTCGTAGGTCCAGGGCCGTTCGACGACGACCGCGTCCGCGGAGTGGATCTGGTAGAGGCTCACGAGGGCGTCGGGCGCGACGGCGAGGCGCTCGGCCATGCGGCGGCGGTTCTCGACCACGTTCGCGGGATCGTCGTCCGAGCCCAGGCCGCCGTTGAGCGAGGCGTAGATCCCGCCCGAGACGCCGCCCTGCCGGGTGAAGAAGGCGTGGCGCAGGCCGGGGATGCGGCTGAGGGCGGGCGCTTCGATGAGCATGGTCTCTCCTTCAGGCCGGCGGGAAGCCCGGCAGCGGGGGCAGGGCAGGGTGGGCGAAGCCGATGGCCTTGAACAGGCCGCCCATCGCCTCCGGCCCCGTGCCCACGAGACGAGCGAGCGCGGCGTCGATGGCCTCCGCCTGGGCCGGCGTGGCGCGGCGCTTGAGGATCGCGGCCCGGGCCTCGATGCCGAGCGCCCGCAGGAAGGCGCCCTGCGTGACGGGCCCGTGCACGGCGGTACCGCCCGCGCGGGCCGCTCGGGCGAGGGCGGCGAAATCCACATGCGTGGTGAGGTCCGCCTCGCCCGGATCCGCGAGGGGATCGGCGGGGGCGTGGCGGCGCAGGGCCTGGAGCGTGTCGCCGAAGCCGCTCTCCAGGTGGCCGTAATCGATGGCGAGCGCCGCGCCGCCTTGGGCCGCAAGCCGCGCGGCGAGCGCGCGGGCGATGTCGAGGCCGATCGCGGGCCATTCCAGCACGGCGCCCTCGGGCCCGGATCGATCGATGGTCCGCTCGGGCTCCGGTGCGAGGCCGAAGGCGAGGGCGCCGTCGTCCGTCAAGCCCACGAGCCGCTCGCGCCAGGCCCCGCCGGCCCGCACGAACTGGCGCACGGGAAGTGCGTCGAAGAACTCGTTGGCGACGACGATGGCGGGGCCCTCGGGCACCTCCTCCAGGCGCTCGTGCCAGGCAACCTCCACGCCCGCGAGCGCCTCGCCCTGGCGGGCCCGCAGGGCGGGGCTCGTCTCGACGAGGTGGACCCGGACGGCAGCCAGGAAGGCCGGCAGGACGCGGGCGGCGCGCAGGGCGTCGCGCATGAGGGTGCCGCGCCCCGGGCCGAGCTCCACGAGGCGCACCGTCGCAGGCGCCCCCATGTCGCTCCAGACACCCGCGGCCCACAGGCCGACGAGCTCGCCGAACATCTGGCTGATCTCGGGCGCCGTCGTGAAGTCGCCCGCGGCCCCGAGGGGATCGCGGGTCACGTAGTAGCCGTGCACCGGATGGGCGAGGCACAGCGCCATGTAGCGCTCCACCGGCATCGGCCCGTCGAGCGCGATGCGCTCGCGGATCTCCTCCGCGAGCCGGCTCACGCCGCGCCCTGGCCCGCGACGGCGCGCGGGCGCGTGACCCCGCGCAGGGCGAGCACGATGGCGCACAGGCCGACGAGGGCCATCGGGATCGAGAGCAGCATGCCCATGGTGATGCCGCCCCGCAGCGCGTCGACCGAGGCGCCGAACAGGAAGCCGAGCTGGGCGTCGGGCTCGCGGAAGAACTCGCAGACGATGCGGGCGAGCGCGTAGCCGAGCACGAAGATGCCGCCGATGAGGCCCGGCCGCCGGAAGCCGAAGCGCCGCACCGAGATCACGAGCACCAGGAACAGGATCAAGCCCTCGGCGAGAGCCTCGTAGAGCTGGCTCGGGTGGCGGGGGAGGGGCCCGCCATGGGGAAAGACGAAGGCGAGGGGAAAGTCGGGCGCGGGCCTTCCCCAGAGCTCGCCGTTGATGAAGTTGGCGATGCGCCCGAAGAAGATCCCGATCGGCGTCACCACGGCGGCGAGGTCGAGCATGCTCAGGGGGTTGAACCCCCTCCGACGCGCGAAAAGCACGATGGCGAGCACGGCGCCGAGGAAGCCGCCGTGGAACGACATGCCCCCGTGCCAGATCGCGAGCGCCTCCCAGGGCCGCGAGGCATAGGCGGCGAAGTTGTAGAACAGGACGTAGCCGATCCGCCCGCCGAGCACGACGCCCAGCGCCACCCAGACCACGAGGTCGTCGAGCTCCTCGGGGCTCGGTCGCTTGAGGCCGTTCCAATAGGCGTCGATCGCGGCAAGCCGGCGCGCGATCCACCAGCCGCCGACGAGGCCCGTGATGTAGGCCAGGGCGTACCAGCGGATGGCGAGCGGGCCGATCTCCAGCGCGATCGGGTCGATGGCCGGGAACGGCAGGACGAAGAGGGGGGGCATCTGACTTCCTCGCGAGGGCGCCATTGGACCCCCGGCGCGGCGGACGTCAAGCGGGCGGCGCGCGGCGGGTTAGGAAAGCGTCAGCCGTGATTCCAACGGCCCGCGTTCCGGTGTGACCTTCCTGCCGCGTCCCCGATGAATTGTGCGAAGATGCCCCTGCGCCGAGCTTGCGCGGGCGATTGTCGGCCCCCTGCCTTACCGCTATAGAGGCGCCGACGAGCCAATGCTTGCGGCCTGTTCGGGGGGACGGCGATGACGATAAGGGTCAGCATGTCGAAGATCACGATCGACGAGAGCTATCGGCCGACCGACGACGAACCATTCATGAACGAGCGCCAGCGGGAATACTTCCGCCGCAAGCTGCACCAGTGGAAGGCGGATATCATCCGCGAGTCCAGCGAGACGCTCGCCACGCTCCAGAGCGAGAACGAGAACCATCCCGACCTCGCGGACCGGGCCTCCTCGGAGACCGACCGGGCGATCGAGCTCAGGGCTCGCGACCGCCAGCGCAAGCTGATCGCCAAGATCGACGCGGCGCTCGCCCGCCTCGAGGATGGCTCCTACGGCTATTGCGAGGAGACCGGCGAGCCGATCTCCCTCAAGCGCCTGGAGGCCCGCCCCATCGCGACCCTGTCGCTGGAGGCCCAGGAGCGCCACGAGCGCAACGAGCGGGTCCACCGGGACGATTGAGCCGGCGAGCCGGACGAGACCTGGAGCCCCCGCCCGCGAGGTCGGGGGCTTTTTGCGCTGGGAGGGGCGCGCCGCCTCACCGTGAGCGGAATCCGCCCGCCATCGCATAGATGGCGAGCCCGGCGCCGAGCGCCAGGACAGGGCCGATCAGAACGAGGTACGTGTTCATTCCTCCAGCCTCCCGAGGATCCGCCTCGCCGCGAAATGTAGGGTGAGCCCTGCGCCGAGCCAACCGAGGGCCGCGAGCAGCGTTGCCGGAACGCCGACGTGAAGCGGGCCTTGAACCCCGAACGAAGCCGCCGCGAGCGGGGTGATGAACCCGGCCACGATGCATGCGATCGCCACCCCGTTCAACGCGGTCGCGGACAGCTTCGTTCGCTCGTTGTGGATGAGGCTCACGAGAGGGAATTGTCACAGAGCTTGGCAGCGCATATTGATCAGAAGATGTGACGTCATGCAAGGCACGCAAGAGGCGAGACCATCTCGGCGGCGAGGGTGTTCGTCCCGATGCGAAAGAGCCGAGCAGCCCCCTTCTCGACATCGCTCGGCCACCCCATTAAACCCCCTTGACCACAGATGAAACGGCGCGCCGCGGGGCGGGCCACGGGGTGCTTTCACGATGAGCGGCGTCAACGAGATCCGGTCGGCCTTCCTGAACTACTTCGCCAAGAACGGTCACGAGGTCGTGGCGTCGAGCCCGCTCGTGCCGCGCAACGACCCGACCCTGATGTTCACGAACGCCGGCATGGTGCAGTTCAAGAACGTCTTCACGGGCGTCGAGAAGCGCCCCTATGCCCGCGCCACCACGGCCCAGAAATGCGTGCGCGCCGGCGGCAAGCACAACGATCTCGACAATGTCGGCTACACGGCCCGCCATCACACCTTCTTCGAGATGATGGGCAACTTCTCCTTCGGCGCGATGCCGGGGGAGGCGAACGCCTCGCCCTACTTCAAGGCGCTCGCCATCGAGCTCGCCTGGGGCCTCATCACGAAGGAATACGGGCTGCCCAAGGACCGGCTGCTGGTCACCGTCTACCATGACGACGACGAGGCGGTGGAACTCTGGAAGAAGATCGCCGGCTTCTCGGACTCGAAGATCATCCGCATCCCGACCTCCGACAATTTCTGGCAGATGGGCGACACGGGCCCCTGTGGCCCGTGCTCGGAGATCTTCATCGACCAGGGCGACAAGCTCCAGGGCGGGCCTCCGGGCTCGCCGGACGAGGACGGCGACCGGTTCCTGGAGTTCTGGAACCTCGTCTTCATGCAGTACGAGCAGGTGGAGCCCGGCACCCGGATCCCGCTGCCCAAGCCCTCCATCGACACCGGCATGGGCTTGGAGCGCATGGCGGCGATCATGCAGGGGGTGCATTCGAACTACGACACGGACCTGTTCCGCACCCTCATCGACGCCATCGCGCACGCCACCGGCGTGGCGCCGGAAGGCGCGCGAAAGGCCTCGCACCGGGTGATCGCGGACCACCTGCGCGCCTCGTCCTTCCTCGTCGCCGACGGGGTGCTTCCCTCCAACGAGGGCCGCGGCTACGTCCTGCGCCGCATCATGCGACGCGCCATGCGTCACGCACAGCTCCTTGGATCCAGGGATCCCTTGATGTTCCGCCTCGTGCCCGCCCTGGTGCGGGAGATGGGGCAGGCCTATCCGGAGCTGGTGCGCGCCGAGCCCTTGATCACCGAGACGCTTCGCCTGGAAGAGACGCGCTTCCGCAAGACGTTGGAGCGCGGCCTTGCCATCCTGGACGAGGAGACCCGCGACCTGCGGGAGGGCGCGAAGCTGTCGGGCGAGACCGCCTTCACCCTCTACGACACGTTCGGCTTCCCCCTCGACCTCACCCAGGACGCCCTGAAGGCGCGGGGCATCGGCGTCGACACGGACGGCTTCACCGAGGCCATGCAGCAGCAGAAGGCGAAGGCGCGTGCCGCCTGGGCCGGCTCCGGCGAGGCCGCGACGGAGACCGTCTGGTTCGCCATCCGCGAGCGGGTCGGCGCCACGGAGTTCCTGGGCTACGACACCGAGACGGCGGAGGGCGTCGTCACCGCCCTCGTCCGCGACGGCCGCGAGGCCGAGGCGATCGCGGCGGGCGAGACGGGGCTCGCCGTATTCAACCAGACCCCGTTCTACGGCGAGTCGGGCGGCCAGGCCGGCGACACGGGCCTCGTCACCGGGGGCGGCCTGCGGGCACGGGTCACGGCCACCGAGAAGCGGCTCGGCGACCTCTTCGTCCACCACGTCACCGTGGAGGAGGGAACGCTGCTGCCGGGCCAGGCCGTGGAGCTCGCCGTCGATCACGAGCGGCGCGGCACGGTGCGGGCGAACCACTCGGCCACCCACCTCCTGCACGAGGCCCTGCGGCTCGTGCTCGGCGACCACGTGGCGCAGAAGGGCTCACTCGTGGCGCCCGAGCGCCTGCGATTCGATTTCAGCCACCCCAAGCCCCTCACGGAGGAGGAGCTGGCGCAGGTGGAGGATCTCGCCAACAAGCTCGTGCTCCAGAACGAGCCCGTGGTCACGAAGCTCATGGCCGTGGACGAGGCGATCGAATCCGGCGCGCGGGCGCTCTTCGGCGAGAAGTACGGCGACGAGGTGCGCGTGGTGTCCATGGGCACGCATCGCGGCGGCGAGCGCGCCGGCAAGGCCTACTCGATCGAGCTGTGCGGCGGCACGCACGTGTCGCGCACGGGCGACATCGGCCTCATCGCCATCGTCGGCGAGAGCGCGGTGGCGGCGGGCGTGCGCCGCCTGGAGGCGCTGACCGGCGACGCGGCGCGCCGCCATCTCTCGGCGGAGAGCCGCCGCCTGCGCGACGTGGCGGGCCTGCTGAAGGCCCCCGTGGACGAGGCGGGCGAGCGGCTCGCCGCCCTGATCGAGGATCGCCGGCGCCTGGAGCGCGACCTCGCCGAGGCCCGCCGCAAGCTCGCCATGGGCGGCGGCGGCACGGGCGAGGATCCCGTGCGCACCATCTCCGGCATCAAGCTCATGGCCCGCGCCGTGTCGGGCATCGAGATGAAGGACCTGAAGAGCCTCGCCGACGAGGGCAAGAAGCGCCTAGGCTCGGGCGTCGTCGCCATCGTGGGCGTTGCCGACGACGGCAAGGCGGGCATCGTGGTCGGCGTCACCGAGGACCTCACGGCACGCTTCGACGCGGTCAGCCTCGTGCGGGCCGGCGCCGAGAAGCTCGGCGGCAAGGGCGGCGGCGGGCGGCGCGACATGGCGCAGGCCGGCGGCCCCAACGGCGCCGACGCGCAGGCCGCGCTCGAAGCCGTCGAGGCGGCCCTCGCCACCGCGTGAGGGGCCGTGAAACGGGGTAACGAGCGGTCGCTCCGGCGCCGGGTCTACGAGCTTCTCGAGCCCGGCTCGGAGGACCGCGCGGCCTTCTTCGTCGATATGGCGCTGATCGCCTTCGTGCTGGTCAGCGTGGCGGCGGTCGTTCTGGAGACCGTGCCGTGGATGGCGGAGGCCTGGCCCGCCTGGTTCGTCGCCGCCGAGATCGGCACCGTCGCGATCTTCACGGTGGAATATCTCCTCCGGTTCTGGTGCTCCCCGGAGCACGCGCCCTGGCGTAACCGGCCCGAATGGCGGGCGCGCCTGAACTTCGTGCGCCAGCCTCAGGCGATCATCGACTTCGTCGCAATCCTGCCGTTTTACCTCGCGCTCGTCATGGACGCGGGCGATCTCAAGTCGCTCCTGATCCTGCGCCTGTTCCGCTTCCTGAAGCTCGCCCGCTACTCGCCGGGCGTGCAGAGCCTGCTCGACGCCATCTACGGCGAGCGGCGCGCCCTCGTCGGCTGCGGCGTGCTCTTGCTCGGCACCATGCTCGTCTGCGCCGCCGCGATGCACTACGCCGAGCACGACGCCCAGCCCGACAAGCTCGGCACGATCCCCGACGCCATGTACTGGGCCATCGTCACCCTCACCACGGTCGGCTACGGCGACGTGACGCCGATCACGGCGCTCGGCCGGATCATAGCGTCTCTCACTGCGGTGATGGGCATCATCATGCTAGCCCTGCCCGTCGGCATCGTGGCGAGCGCGTTCCAGAAGGAGATCCACCAGCGCGACTTCGTGGTGACCTGGAGCATGGTGGCGAAGGTGCCCCTCTTCGCGGCGCTGGACGCCAGCGAGGTCGCCGAGATCATGCGCTTCCTGCGCGCCCGCTCCTGCGAGAAGGACGAGATCATCGTGCGCCGGGGCGAGGCGGCGGACGCGATCTATTTCATCGTCACGGGCGAGGTCGAGGTGCGCATGCCGGAGGGCGAGCGGCGGATGGGGCCGGGCGACTTCTTCGGCGAGATCGCCGTGCTGCGTGGCGGCGAGCGCACCGCCACCATCGTCGCGGCCGCCGACTGCAAGCTGCTTGCGCTCGGCGAGCACGACTTGCGTCACCTCATGGACCGCAGCCCCGAGATGGCGCGGCGCATCAAGGACAAGGCCCGCGGCCGCCTGGAGGAGCGCGGCGAGGCGCCGAGCGGCGAGATCGAGAAGGCCTGACGGCGGCCGGACGTGCGCGGGCGCACGCAAGCCCCGGTTCCCTCCGTTTAGCCCTTGCGGGGCCGGCGCAAGATCGGCTCCCGGGGAATGAAATCCATGCTTCGCCTCGCGCCCGCCCTCCTGGGCGGGATCCTCGCCTCGTCCACCGCGCTCGCCCAAGGCGCGCCCGCCACCGTCCTCGTCATCGACGCCTCGAACTCCATGTGGGGCCGGGTCGACGGGCGCCCGAAGATAGAGATCGCGCGGGAGGCGGTGGCATCGTTCGCCGGGGTGCTGCCCCGCTCGGGCCGGCTCGGCGTCGTGGCCTATGGCCACCGCCGGCCCACGGACTGCGCCGACATCGAGACGCTCCAGCCCCTGACGGCGGTCGACCCCGCCCGGGTGAAGGCCATCGCCGACGGCCTCGTGCCCCGGGGCAAGACGCCCATCACCGCCGCCCTGCGCCAGGCCGCGGGCTCGCTGGATGCGAAAGGCGGCGCCGTGGTCATCGTGACGGACGGCGTCGAGACCTGCGGCGGCGATCCTTGCGCGCTCGCCGACGAGATCAAGCGCCGCAACGGCGGCATCGTGGCCCACGTCATCGGCTTCGACCTGCGCACCGCCCGGGAGCGGGCGAGCGTCGCCTGCATCGCCGAGCGCACGGGCGGCACCTTCGTCGCGGCCTCCGGCGCCGCCGATCTCGCCGGTGCCCTGCGCGCCGTGGCGGGCGCGAAGGCGAAAGCGGTGGTACCCGCGCGCACCATCGCGTTGGAGGCCACCGACGGGCCCGGCGGCAAGCCGGTTCCGGGCGCGAGCTTCACGCTCCAGCGGCGGGGCGAGGAGCTGCCGGCCGCCTCCGGCGTCGCCGGGCCGGTTCTCCTCAGCCCCGGCCTCTACCGCGTCTCCGCCGCCACCACGACGCGCACCGGAGCCGTCGAGGTCGAGGTGAAGGCGGGCGCGCCGGACCGGATCCAGGTTCCGCTCGCCGGTACGCTCCCGAAGGCGGATCTCGCCGTCCTGACGCCAACCGTGCCGGCGGCCGGCACGGCCCGGGTGCGCTGGAGCGGACCCGCCGCCGAGAACGACTACGTGGCGGTCGTCCGCCGCGACGGCGAGGCGCTCGAGACGCCGTCGTGGGCGGACCTGCGCGAGGGTAACCCGCTCGCCGTGCGGGCGCCGGGGGAGGCCGGCGCCTACGAGGTCACCTATGTCCACGGCGCCACCGGATCGGTGCTGGCCCGGACGCCGCTCACCGTGACTGCCGTGAGCGCGACGTTGAGGGCCCCCGCCAGGGCCGGAATGGGGGACGAGATCCGGGTCGAGTTCACGGGTCCCAAGGCGGCCGAGGACTGGATCGAGCTCGTGGCCCCCGCCGCCGGCAATGCGTCGCCCGCCTCCGTCACGTGGCAGAGCGCGGAGGGCGATCACGTCACCCTGCGCATGCCCGGCAAGCCCGGACGCTACGAGGTCCGCTACGTCATGGGCCTGAGCCAGCGGGTTCTCGCCGCCGTGCCGGTCGAGGTCGCCGCCGCCTCCGCCACGGTGAGCGGCCCCGCCCGCGCCGTCGCCGGGGGCACGATCGAGGTCGCCTACAAGGGCCCGCAGGGCAGCAGCGATACCTTCGTCGGGATCGTGCCCAAGGGCTCCGGGCAGGAGGCCTTCATGGCCGGAGCCTACGAGAGCTGGTCGGAGGAGGGCAGGGCGAGCTTGCGCGTTCCCGGCAAGCCGGGGAGCTACGAGCTGCGCTACGTGCTGGGCACGGCGGACGGGTCGCGGGTCCTGGCCTCGGCGCCGCTCGAGGTCGCGCCCGCCGCGGCGACCGTCTCGGCGCCCGACCGCGTGCGCCGGGGCGGCACGCTCGCCGTCGCCTTCACCGGGCCGAAATGGGAGAGGGACTTCGTGACCCTGGTGCGGGCCGGCCGGAGCGACGGCGATTCCGGAACCTATCGCGAGGCCGGCGAGGGATCGCCCGCCACCCTCGACGTGCCCGACGAGCCCGGCGCCTACGAGGTCCGCTACGTCATGGACGCGCCGGAGGGGCAGGTCGTGCTCGCCCGCAAGGCCGTGCGGGTGGACTAGGACGGGGAGCGCCATGCGTTGCGCTGCGGGCCTGTCCGGCGTTACATCGGGATCATGACCCGCGACACCCTCTCCATCGCCCTGGCGCAGCTCAACCCCACCGTCGGCGATGTCGACGGAAACCTAGAGCGGGCCCGGCGGGCCCGGGCCGAGGGGGCGGGGCTCGGGGCGGACCTCGTCATGTTCTCCGAGCTGTTCCTGGCGGGCTATCCGCCCGAGGACCTCGTGTTGAAGCCTGCTTTCCAGGATACCTGCCGCGCCGCCTGCGAGGTGCTCGCCCGGGAGACGGCGGATGGTGGGCCGGCGGTCCTCATCGGCCTGCCCTGGGCCGAGAACGGGGATCTCCACAACACCTATGCCCTTCTCGACGGCGGCGTGATCCAGGCGGTGCGCCACAAGGTCGACCTGCCCAATTACGGCGTCTTCGACGAGAAGCGCGTCTTCGTGCCCGGCCCCCTGCCGGGGCCCGTGTCGGTGCGCGGCGTGCGGATCGGCATTCCCGTCTGCGAGGACATCTGGAAGGAGGAGGTGGTCGAGTGTCTCGCCGAGACCGGCGCCGAGATCCTGCTGGTACCCAACGCCTCGCCCTATTGGGGTGGCAAGACGGACGAGCGGCTCAACATCGCCGCCGCCCGGGTCACCGAATCGGGCCTGCCGCTCGTCTATCTCAACCAGGTGGGCGGCCAGGACGAGCTCGTCTTCGACGGCGCCTCCTTCGCGCTCGACGCCGATTGCTCGCTTACCGTCCAGATGCCCGCCTTCGTCGAGAGCATCGCGCTCACCCGCTGGGAGCGGCGCGGGGCGGGCTGGACCTGCGTCGAGGCGCCGAAGGCCGTCGTGGAGGACGGCGAGCCCGCCGACTACGCGGCCTGCATGCTGGGCCTGCGGGATTACGTGGACAAGAACCGCTTCCCCGGCGTGGTCCTGGGCCTCTCGGGCGGCATCGACTCGGCCCTATGCGCCGCCATGGCGGTGGATGCCCTGGGCCCTGAGCGGGTCCATTGCATCATGCTGCCCTACCGCTACACCTCGTCCGATTCCCTCGACGACGCGCAGGACTGCGCCCGGCGGCTGGGCGTGCGCTACGACGTGATGCCCATCGCGCCCGCCGTCGAGGGCCTGGAGGCGTGCCTCGCGCCGCTCTTTGCGGGCAAACCCCGGGACATCACCGAGGAGAACGTGCAGAGCCGCGCGCGGGGCACGCTTCTCATGTCGGTGTCGAACAAGTTCGGGCCCATGGTGGTCACCACGGGCAACAAGTCCGAGATGTCGGTGGGCTACGCGACGCTCTACGGCGACATGAACGGGGGCTTCAACCCGATCAAGGACCTCTACAAGATGGAGGTCTACCGCCTGTGTGCGCTACGCAACCGCTGGAAGCCGCGGGGGGCGCTCGGGCCGGACGGCGAGGTGATCCCGGAGCGCATCATCACCAAGGCGCCCTCGGCGGAACTGCGCGAGGACCAGAAGGACCAGGACTCGCTGCCGCCCTACGAGGTTCTCGACGACATCCTGGAATGCCTCGTGGAGCTGGAGATGCGGGTCTCGGACGTGGTGGCGCGCGGCCACGATCCCGACACTGTGCGCAAGATCGAGCGGCTTCTCTACCTCGCCGAGTACAAGCGCCGCCAATCCGCGCCCGGCGTGAAGGTGACGCGGCGCAATTTCGGGCGCGACCGGCGCTACCCCATCGTGAACCGCTTCCGCGACCCCGGCACCGCCGCGCTCCAACCCGACGAGGCGCTGTACCGGGCGGCCGGGCCCGCGCGGAGCGACGCGGCGGACTACTAGCGCCGCCCCCAAGAAAAAACCGCCGGAGGTGCGCTCCGGCGGCGGAAGTGTCGGGTCTCGAAAACTGCCGGGCCGTCGGGTCCGGCGGTCAATACTTTGAAATCAGAACACTCCCGCCACGATGGCGCCCATGAAGACCAGGGCGGCACAGACCGCGGCGACGTTCAGCTTCGGAGCCAAATTGTATCTGCTCACGAGGCCCATGCAACACCTCCCCTGCGAAGGACCTGACGCAGAGATTAGCAGGCCCTGGCGTGTCGACAAGTGGGCGAAGATGCGACAAGCGCCGCAGCGGCATGTCGTTCTTGGTTAATCATGGGTTAAGCCTCTGTTTTGCCGAGGCGAAAAATTTTTCGTCCGCACGGTCTCACGCGTCCCTCAACGCGCTCTCGACGAAACGCGCCGCCGAAAGCGCCAGCGCATCCGCCCCGAACGGCGCCACGACTTGCACGCCGAGCGGCAGGCCCCGGGCATCCGCGAGGCCCGGCACGTTCACGCACGGGGTGCCCATGAGGGTCCAGAGCCGGTTGAAGGCGGAGGTTCCCGTGGAGGCGAGGGTCTCGGGCGCGGGGCCCGGCGCCGAGACCGTGAGGAGCACGTCGACATCGAGGAACACGTCGCGCAGGGCGCCCCGGGCGCGGTTGGCGGTGGAGCGCGCCGCGTCGTAGGCCCCGGGCTCGATCCCCGCCGCGGCGTCGAGGAGACCGCGTAGCAGCGGGGGCAGCGCGTCGCGGTGGCGGTCTTGCTCGAAGGCGAGCGCCTGCGCGGCCTCGAAGTCCTGGATCGTGGCATGGGCCGCGAAGGCGGCGGCGAAGATCGGCGGCAGGTTCACCCGAGTGACCCGCGCGCCCTCCGCCTCCGCCGCGGCGGCCGCCTGCTCGACCGCCTGAAGGATCGCCGGATCGGCCTCGCCCGCGAAGTCCTGGACCACGACGCCGATGCGCGGGGCCCCGGGCTCGCCCTGGGGCAGGAGCTCGCCCCGGCCGGTGAGCGCGGCAAGCCCGTAGGCCACGTCGGCGACGCCCGCCGCGAAGAGGCCGACCGTGTCGAGGCTCCAGGAGAAGCACTTCACGCCGATCGCGGGCAGCATGCGGTAGGAGGGCTTGATCGCCGCGACGCCGCAGAACGAGGCGGGGCGGATCACCGAGCCGCCGGTCTGCGTGCCGATCGCGAGGGGTACCATCCCGGCCGCCACCGCCGCCGCCGACCCCGACGAGGAGCCCCCCGGCGTGTGGGCGGGATTACGCGGGTTCCGGGTCGGGGTGGGGTCGATATAGGCGAACGCCGTGGTGGAGGTCTTGCCGACAGGCGTAGCGCCTGCCCGGCGCAGGAGGCTCGTCACGGGCGCGTCGGCGAAGGGGCGCCAGCCGTCATAGATCGGGGAGCCCATGCCCGTCGGCTGGCCCGCCACGTCGACGATGTCCTTCACCCCCACCGCGATCCCCTGGAGCGGTCCCTCGCGGCCCGGCCCCGCCGTGGGGTCGAGGTGCACGAAAGCCCGGATCGCGTCGTCGCCGGCGGCGACCGCCTCCAGGGAGGCGCGGATCGCGGCCTCGGGCGTGAGCGAGCCGGCCTCGATGCGGCGGCGGATCTCGATGAGCGACTGCATGGGAGCCTCGGGCAGCGGGGAGGGGATCCCCTGGGGCGCGGGCCACGGCCGCCCCTGGCGGCGCGAGCCGGGCTCGTCGCGGTGATGGGCTGGTCTAGCATGCGGGCGCCGCCCCGTCGCGAGGCGAAGGACGGCGCCGTGCTCCGAATCGGGGCAATCCGGGCCGATCAGGGTTGACGCCGTCTTTACCGCGGGCTGCGCATTTGAGGGGCATGTTGCGTCGTGGTGTTGCCTTCTCGGTTCTCGTTGTCGTGGGCTTCGGTCTCACGGGGTGCGGCCTGTTCAAGGGCGAGCAGCGCGAGGCGTGGCGAACGCAGGCCGAGGAGGCCTGCCTCGCCGCCCGCCAGGTGACGAACTCCGCCTATATGTCGCGCACCTCGCCCATCGACGGACCGGGCACCTGCGGCATCACCTATCCGTTCCGCGTCGCGGCCTTCGCGGGCGGCACCGTGGGCCTCAGCCGGCAGGCGACGCTCGGCTGCCCCATCATCCCGAAGGTGGACACCTGGCTCGACGACACCGTCCAGCCCGCCGCCGCGCTCTATTTCGGCCAGCCCGTGGTGGAGATGAAGTCGGGCTCCTACAACTGCCGCCCGCGCAACAACCAGCGCGGCGCGCGCCTGTCCGAGCACGCCTTCGGCAACGCGGTGGACATCTCCGCCTTCGTGTTCGCCGACGGTCGCGAGATCACCGTGGTGAAGGGCTGGCGGGGGCAGCCGGAGGAGCAGGAGTTTCTGCGCGAGGTGTTCGTGGGCGCCTGCCGGCACTTCACGACCGTGCTTGGCCCGGGCGCCGACATGTTCCACTACGACCACTTCCATCTCGACCTCGCCCGCCACGACGCGCGGGGCACGCGCCGGATCTGCAAGCCCGTGCTGAAGTTCTCGCCCCGTCTGACCGAACCCACGGCGGCCGCCGTGATGAGCCACGGCCGGTTCCAGCCCCCCGCCGACTGGTCGCGGCCCGCGCCGCGCCCGCAGCCCAAACCCGGCTGGGTCCAGCAGCCCGCGGCGGAGCCCGAGTTCTCCGAGGAGGAGCCCGACGCCGAGACCCTCGGGCCCGTGTCGCAGGGCCCCGGGCCGTCCCCGGCCCGCGCCATGGCCTCGTCGGCGGAGCCCCGCTTCACGCCGATGCCGGGCCGCTCGCCTGGACCCGCGCCGATGGGGGCCCCGATGCCGCTCGGCGGCGGGACGCGGGAGGCGTCCGGCTCGCCGCAGCTCGGGACGGGGGTGCCCCTCTACTGACCGGCGGCCTGCCGTCGCGACAGCTTTGCCACACTCGGGCTCTCTCGTGCCCGCGGGCGTGGCATCGACCTTGACCTTCCGGGACACCGCCGCCATCGTCGCGGCAAACCTATCGAACGGATCAGCCATGCGGCGTGTTGCGCTTCTCTCCCTCCTGGCCCTCGTGGCCGCCAGCGCGGTCCAGGCGCGCGACGTGGTGCCGGCCGAGCGGCGCATCCTGCCCTGGGACGCCAACATCCCGGCCTGCCAGGACCCGAGCGTCCTGGAGAACATCACGGCCGCCTTCGCGAGCCGCGAGGACAAGTTCTGGACCGAGGGTCTGCGGCTCGTGGCCTACGAGCAGATCAACCCCGTCGCCTGGCGCCCGGACGGCCTCGACCTCATCCCCCGCCGCTTCTGCACGGCGGTCGCCCACGTGAACGACGGGCGCAAGCGCCGCATCGACTACGTGGTGCGCGAGGATCTCGGCTTCGCGGGCTTCGGCTGGGGCGTGACGTGGTGCGTCCACGGCCTCGACCGGCACTGGGCTGACGCCCCGGGCTGCCGGATGAAGCGCCCGTGAGGGCAGCGGCCCTCGCGGTGGCGGCGCTGCTCGCCGCGGCGCCGGCCTCTGGTGAGACGCGGGGAGCCGAGCCCGGCTCCTTCGACTTCTACGTCCTGGCCCTGTCCTGGTCGCCTGGGTTCTGCGCGTCGGAGGGCGGGCGCCGGGATCGCGATCAATGCGCGCCGGGCAGCGGCCTCGGCTTCGTGGTGCACGGCCTGTGGCCGCAGAACGAGCGGGGCTACCCGACCGCCTGCGGCGCCGAGCGGACGCCCACCCGGGTCGCCCTCGACGAGGCCCGCCGGGTGCTGCCGAGCGAGGGGCTCGCCCGCCATCAATGGCGCAAGCACGGCACCTGCTCCGGCCTCGATCCGCTCTCCTACTTTCGCGCCGCGGGCCAGGCGCGCGACCGGGTGACGATCCCGGACCGCTTCCGCGACGCCCGCGAGCCCCTGACCATCGCGCCCGTCGAGATCGAGCGCGCCTTCGCGGCCGCCAATCCAGGCCTTCGCCCCGACATGATGGCGGTTGCCTGCCGGCGCGGCGCCCTCCAGGAGGTCCGCATCTGCCTCGACCGCACCCTGAAAGGTTTCGTGGCCTGCCGCGAGGTCGACCGGGACGGCTGCCGGGGCGGGGACCTGCACGTCGACCCCGTGCGTTGAGGGCGGGCACCGGGCTCACCCGCCCGCCGGGGCCGGTCGCCCCGTTTTCCATCCGGAGCGTCCCATGAACTACCGGCACGCCTTTCACGCCGGCAACTTCGCCGACGTCATGAAGCACGTGCTGCTCGCGCGCCTCATCGACTACCTCAAGCGCAAGGACACGCCCTTCCGGGTGATCGACACCCATGCGGGTATCGGCCTCTACGATCTCCAGAGCGAGCAGGCGAGGCGCACGGGCGAATGGGGCGAGGGCGTGGGCCGGCTCGACGCGCCCTTCGCCCCCGACGTCGAGGCGCTGATCACGCCCTATCGTGCGGTGCTTGCGGCGGTGCGGGCGCGCCACGGCGCCGACGCCTATCCGGGTTCGCCGGCGGTCGCCCGCGAGATGCTGCGGCCGGCCGACCGCGCCGTCGCGGTCGAGCTCCACCCCACCGACCATGCGAAGCTTGCCGAGCGCTTCATGAGCGCCACGAACGTCAAGGTGATGCATCTCGACGGCTGGACGGCGCTCCATGCCCTGATCCCGCCCCGCGAGCGGCGCGGCCTCGTCCTCGTCGATCCGCCCTTTGAGACCCCGGGCGAGATGGAGCGCCTCCCGGCCGAGCTCCTGAAGGCTCTGCGCAAGTGGCCGACGGGGATCTTCGCGGGCTGGTACCCGATCAAGGACACCCGCGCCGTGGACCACGCTCTGATGCCCCTCGCTGATGCCCCGCGCCCGGTGCTGCGCCTCGAGCTTCTGGTGGACAGCCCCGATAACCCGAACCGCCTCAACGGCTGCGGCCTCGTCGTGATCAACCCGCCCTGGCCGCTGGCGGATGAAGCGGCGATCATCCTCCCCGCGCTCGCCGAGCGCCTGGCCCGCGCGGGCCACGGCGCGTCCCGCTGTGAGCGGATGGGAGCGGCAGGGTAGGGGGTTCTCCACCCGCCTCATGCTGAGGAGGCCTGCGGGGCAGGCCGTCTCGAAGCACGCAGGACGCTCGTGAGCCGGAGGGAGATTCCTGGAGCGCCCTTCGAGGCTCCACCGGACCAAGTCCGGGGTCGCGCCTCAGGATGAGGGTGAGTGTGGGGAAACGACCTCTCAGCCACCCGCCCGGCGGAACACCACGCTCAAGTTGTTGGCCGGCATGGCGATGCGCTCGGCGAGCGCAAGGCCGTGGCGCTCCGCGAGGCCCGCGACCGCGTCGAGGTCGCGCAGGCCCCAGGCGGGGTCGCGGGCCCGCAGGTCGAGATCGAAGGCCTCGTTGCTCTCCGCGGTCGCCACGCCGTCCTCGCGGAACGGGCCGTAGAGATACAGGACCCCGCCCGGCGGCAGCACCGCGGCCGCACCCGCCATGAGGCCGTGGGTGGCGGCCCAGGGGGCGATATGGATCATGTTGATCGAGACCACCGCGTCGGCCCGCAGATCCGCCGGCCAAGCGCCCGCCGCGTCGAGCGGAATCGGGGGGAGAAGGTTCGGCAGCCCGGCCCTGGCGCGATGAGCCGCGATGCTGCGCAGCGCGGCGGGATCGGCGTCGGTCGGCTGCCAGCGGAGGCCGGGGAGGGCGCCGGCCAGGTGCACCGCGTGCTCCCCCGTGCCGCTCGCGACCTCCAGGACGAGGCCCGTGGGCGGGAGCACCCCGCGCAGGACTGCGAGGATCGGCTCGCGGTTGCGCTGGACGGAAGGGCTCTCGAGGGCGTCGACGGGATCGAATTCCATGACGCCGTCGGTGCCCGCGGCGGGCGGCCGCGTCAAGGCTGAAAGAACGGGCGGAAGGGGGCGAGCCAGGCGCGCAGCCACAAGTCAAGCGCCTGCTTGGCCCCATCCTCCGAGGGCGCCCAGCCCCACGCGTCCTCGGCAAGCGGGCTCGACCAGAGCCAGAGGCGGTTCGTGGCGTCGAACTCGACCGCGCCGACCTCCACCTCACCCACATGGCCGACGACGCGGCGGGTGGGGATGCCGGCGATCTCGGGGCGGGTCCAGGCGATGGGGCTCTCTCTCATGGCCCCCTCAACCCGCGAACCGGCCCCCGCGTTCGCCTCACGCGGCGATCGAGGCTTCGGGCTCGCCTGCGAGCACGCCCCGCATCCGGTGGCACAGATCGTCGATGCCGAGCTCGTCGAGGAGGTTGCCCTCGGTGAGGTCCTGGATGTCGGCGGGGAGCGATTCCATACGCTCCTGGAGCTCGCGCAACGCCACCATGATCGTGGTGGCCTCGGACTCGTTCAGGCGAAAGGTAAGCATGCAGCGACCTGCCCCTCGTTCGTGACCGCGCGCGAGTGTGAGGCGCGGCGATGAACGGAGGGTAAAAAACGACCCAGCCGTCAGCAAACGCCAAGATGCCGCACAGCAGCGCAAGATGATAACGTAGGTTAAAGGAATACAGTTCGGCGTGTTGCTCGATGCTCAGTTGCGTGACGTCGGGCCGGATGCTCGCTCAGGCTGAGTTGGCCACGACGAGGATCGCGATCAGCACGGCGACGGCGAGCAGGCCGCCCATGGCGACGACCCAATGCGTATGCCCACCCCCGGCGCGCCCCTCGTCCACGGCGCCGGCCGGAGCGCGCACGGGCGCCGCGGCGGCGGTGTCGCTCGCGGGACCGGCGGGCGGAACGGCGATCTCGCGCGCGGGCAGGATGATGGAGGGCTCGTCCGGTCGCAGGGCTGCAGGCCGGGCGCCGCCCGTCAGCAGCGCGGCGTCGACCTCGACCGGGATCCCGGCTTCCTCCAGGTGCACGATGACGAGGGCAATCTCGTCGGGATCCATCGCGTTCACCGGAAGCTCCGCCTCCAGGTCGCCCGTCGTGAGATGGCCGCGACGACGGCCAAGCGCCATCAGACGCTCCAGTGCCGCCTTGTCGAAACCCACCATCGCGCCGCCTCCGTCCGTTCGCCGACTCAACGGCGGGAGCCCTGTTCGGTTGCATCGATCTTAACTCAAGTTAATTTGCAAGTATTCAGTCAAGCCTTGCAGTAGGCGGCGGAACGTTTTGCTGTTCAGTGGATTGAAAGTCTCAAATCCACATAGGAAAACAGCCATGCGCATCATTCCGACCCGTATCCACGGCATGCTCGACTACGCGACGGGGCTTCTCCTGCTCATCTCGCCCTATCTGTTCGGTTTCTCGCGCGTCGGCGGCGCGGCGCAGTACCTTCCGATGATCATGGGCGTCGCGATCATCGGGTTGAGCCTCGTGACGGATTACGAGCTCTCGATCGCGAAGCTGATCCCGATGCCGACGCACCTTGCGGGCGACGTCGCGGCGGGGGCCCTGCTCGCCGTCTCGCCTTGGCTCTTCGGCTTCTCGGACCGCGTCTACCTGCCGCATCTGGTCATCGGTCTCGCCGAGATCGGCGCCGGCCTCATGACCCGCACCACGCCGGACCGGGCCGCGTTCGCCGGCCACCATTCCTGAGAGGCCGCCCGCGACGGACGATATCCTCTCCCCCATCATCGGGACGGGGGAGAGGAGACCGGCGGCCCGCCGCTGGGGCATTGAGCTTCGGGGCCGAATCGGCGTTCGTGATCCTTGAGACCACGGCCGGGGACGGTTCATGCGCATTTCCGTCATCGGGGCGACGCTCGGCGTCGGGCTCGCCCTGACCAACCAGGCGAGAGCGGCCGGTCACGCCGTGACGGCGGTCGGGCGTAGCCTGCCGGCTTCGCTCAGCCCCGACCTCATCCATGTCCAGGGCACGATCGAGGATCCGGAGGTGGCGCGCCGGGCCGTGGAGGGCGCCGACGCCGTGGCCTGGTGCGCGGGCGGCCACGGGTTCGGCCCCGCCTTCCTGAAGCGCGTCGACTGGATCTCGCGCGGGACGACCTCCCTCATCGACGCCATGCGCGCCGAGGGCGTACGCCGCCTTGCCGTGGTGACGGGCATCGGCGCGGGCGACAGCTGGGGGCACGGCGGGGCGCTCTACGACCGGCTGCTCCTGCCACTCGCGGTCGGCGCGCTCTATGCCGACAAGGACCGGCAGGAGGCGATCGTGCGGGCCTCGGACCTCGATTGGACGATCGTCCGGCCAGGCTTCCTCATCGACGAGCCGCCCCGGCGCCGCTACGGTGTCCACACGGATCTCACGGGCCTCGTCGCGGGCCCGATCAGCCGCTCCGACGTGGCCGACTGCCTCCTGCGCTGCCTGGTCGACGGGGAATGGCTGCGCGAGACCATCCTGATCTGCGACAGCAGGACCATGGCATGACGCTCCATCTTCGGCCCGCCCGCCCCGGCGAGGCCGGGCTCGTCCTCTCCTTCGTGCGCGAGCTCGCCGAGTACGAGCGCCTCGCCCACGAGGTCGACGCCACCGAGGCGGACCTCGACCGCGCGCTGTTCTCGCCCCATCCGCGCGCCTTCTGCAGCATAGCGGAGTGGGACGGGGAGCCCGCGGGCTTCGCGCTCTGGTTCTACAACTTCTCCACCTTTCGCGGGCGGCACGGGATCTATCTGGAGGACCTCTTCGTGAGGCCCGCGCACCGGGGGAGGGGGATCGGGCGGGCGCTGCTGGAGAGCCTGGCGCAACGCTGCCTCGACGAGGGGCTCGCGCGGCTCGAATGGTGGGTGCTCGACTGGAACGAGCCCGCGCTCGCCTTCTACCGCTCGCTCGGCGCTGAGCCGATGGAGGAATGGACCGTGCAGCGGGTGACGGGCGAGGCGCTGGCGCGGCTCGCGGGGCGCGCGTGAGCCGCCCGCTCGCCATCGTCGTGGCGGTGGCCGAGAACGGCGTCATCGGCCGCGACAACGGGCTCGCCTGGCACCAGCGCGCCGACCTCAAGCGCTTCCGGGCGCTCACGCTCGGCAAGCCGATCGTCATGGGCCGCAAGACCTACGCCTCCATCGGCAAGCCGCTGCCCGGCCGCGAGACGGTGGTGCTCACCCGCGACCCGGCCTTCGCGGCGCCGGGCGTGCACGTCGCCCATGACCTCCCCGGAGCCATGCGCCTCGCGGACGAGATCGCCGGCCGGATGGGGGCGGACGAGATCCCGGTCGTGGGCGGCGCCGAGCTCTATCGCGCGGCGCTGCCGCTGGCCGACCGCCTCCACCTCACCCTCGTCCACGCGGAGCCTGAGGGCGACGTCAGCTTTCCAGATTACGATCCCGCCGACTTCGTCGAAACCTGGCGCGAGAGCCATCCCGCGGGCCCCCACGACGATCATCCGTTCACCTTCATCGATCTCCGGCGGCGGCGGCCCGCCGCATCCTGTTGACGAAACCGTGGCGCCACCCCAATTGCCCCGGTACAGGCGGGTCGCACTTCACAACGATCCCTGAAACGGTCACAACGACCTCACGAACATTCTCAAGGGAAGGCTCAAGATGCCTTGGAGCAATCAGAGCGGCGGCGGCGGGGGCGGTGGTCCCTGGGGCGGCGGCGGGGGCGGTCGCGGCCCCGGCGGGCCTTGGGGCAACGGTCCCCAGGGCGGCGGCCCGGGCGGCAACCCGCCCGATCTGGAGGACATCCTCCGCCGCGGCCAGGACCGCATCCGGGACATCATGCCCGGCGGCTCCATGGGCGGTAAGGGCCTCGTCGCGCTCCTCCTCCTCGGCGCTCTCCTGTGGCTCGCCACGGGCATCTATACCGTGCGGCCCAACGAGGTCGGCCTGAACCTGCGCTTCGGCCGCTTCATCGGCCAGTCGAGCGAGGGCCTGCGCTACAACTGGCCCTATCCGATCGGCCAGGTGATCAAGCCCAGCGTGACGACTGTGCAGCGCACCGAGGTCGGCTACCGCTCCGGCGGCGGCCCACGGGGCGGCAACCGCGACGTCCTCGAGGAGAGCCTGATGCTCACCGGCGACGGCAACATCGTGGACATCGACTTCGACGTGCAGTGGCAGATCGACGCCGCCCGCGCCAACAACTACGTCTTCAACCTCCAGAACCCGGACGGCACCATCAAGTCCGTGGCCGAGAGCGCCATGCGCGAGGTCATCGGCCGCCGCCAGATCCAGAACATCCTCACCACCGAGCAGGGCAGCATCGCCCAGGAGGTGCAGGCGATCACCCAGGGCGCCCTCGACGCCTATGGCGCGGGCGTGCGGATCAACGTGGTCCAGCTCCAGGCGGCGGTGCCGCCGGCCCAGGTGCGCGAGGCGTTCTTCGACGTCAACGCGGCGCAGCAGGACGCGGTCCGCCTCCAGAACGAGGCCGAGACCTATGCCAGCCGCGTGGTGCCGGAAGCTCGGGGCCAGGCGTCCCAGATCGTGCAGCAGGCGGAAGCCTATCGCGAGCGCGCCTTCGCCGACGCCACCGGCCAGGCGAGCCGCTTCAACCAGGTCTACGACGAGTACCGCAAGGCGCCCGACGTGACCCGCCAGCGGCTCTTCCTCGAGACCATGGAGCGCGTCTTCGGCGGCACCGACAAGGTCCTGATCGATCCGAGCGCCCAGAACGGGTCGGGCGTGGTGCCCTTCCTCCCGCTGAACGAACTCCAGCGCCGTCCCCCGCAGGCCGGGACCCAGCAGGGCCAGGGAGCCGCCCGATGAACAATTCCGCGATCCGCATGGGCGGGCTGATCGTCGCCGGTCTCCTGGCGCTGCTCCTCTTCGCCTCCCTCTTCACGGTCTACCAGACCCAGTACGCCATCGTGCTGCGCTTCGGCGCGGTCCAGAAGGTGATCTCGCAGCCGGGCCTCTACTTCAAGGCGCCGCTGATCGAGACGGTGCTCAACGTCGACAAGCGGGTGCTCGACCTCGACCTGCCGGTCCAGACGATCCTCTCCACGGACCGTCAGAACCTGGAGGTAGACGCCTTCGCCCGCTACAAGATCACCGACCCGCTGCGCTTCTTCCAGGCCGTGAACAACGTCCAGAACGCGGGCGCGCGCCTCACCAGCTTCACGAATTCCGCGCTGCGCAACGTGCTCGCCAACGCCACCACGACGGACATCATCCGCACGCGGCGCGGCGAGCTCATGAACGAAATCCAGGACAGCGTGAACCGCCAGGCGCGGGGCCTGGGCATCGAGGTGGTGGACGTGCGCCTCACCCGCGTCGACCTGCCGCCGCAGAACAGCGAGGCCGTCTACAACCGGATGCGCACCGAGCGCCAGCGCGAGGCCGCGGACCTGCGGGCGAACGGCCAGCGCGAAGCCCAGACCATCCGGGCCCGCGCCGACCGCGAGTCGACCGTGATCGTGGCCGAGGCGACGCAGCGCTCCGAGGAACTGCGCGGCCAGGGCGACGCCGAGCGCAACCGCATCCTCGCGGAAGCCTTCCAGCGCGACCCCGACTTCTTCTCGTTCTACCGCTCGATGCAGGCCTACGAGACAGGCTTCCGCCCCGGCGACACCCGCCTGGTGCTGTCGCCGAACTCCGACTTCCTGCGCTACTTCAACGATCCGATGGGTCGCGGCAACGCAGGCGGCACCCGACCGGCGACGCCCCCGCCTCCGGCGCCGCCCCGGCCCGGCCCCCAGGCGGGCGCGGTTCCCCCGCCCGCGCCGCCCGCAGGCCCCTCCGCCTCGGCGGGGCCTGAAGCCGGGCCTCCGGCCGCACGGCCGGTCGTGCCGCAATAGGCGGCGATGAAGGATCTGCTGGCAGCCCTCGGCCTCGTTCTCGCGGTCGAGGGCCTCCTGTTTGCGGCCTTCCCGGAGGCTGTGCGCCGTGCCATGATCGATGCGGCGCAAAGTCCCGCCGACCGGATGCGTCTGGTCGGGATCGGTTCGGCGGTGGCGGGCGTTGTGCTGCTGTGGGTCGCGCGTGGCGGCATCTGAGGCATGCCCGTGCATGGCAAAGCCCCGCTTCCGCCCTATTTGACACATGAAACACGCGATACCGGGCGGATCTGCCCCCATCCGAAGAGGACCGATATGGCTCAAGTGGTGAAAGCGCTCGCGCGGACGGCGGCCATCGCCGCCCTGGCGTCGAGCGCTCTGCTGCCTCTCCCGGCAGCCTCGCAGGGCACGCAGCCGCCCGCAATGGTGACGCCCGCCCAAACCATCGCGCCGCTGCCCGCGCCCGCGCAGCCCCCACGCAACGCGCCCATGTCCTTCGCGGATCTGGCCGAGCGGCTCTCGCCCGCCGTGGTGAACATCTCGGCCGCGACCACCGTCGAGGCTCGCGGCCGCACCCTGCCGCAGCTGCCCCCCGGCACGCCCTTCGAGGACCTCTTCGAGGAGTTCTTCAACCGGCGTGGCCAAGGCGGGCAGGGCGGCCAGGGCGGCCCCGGCGCCGAGGGGAACCGCACGCCGCAGCCGCCCCAGCAGCAGCAGCGCCGCTCGAACTCGCTCGGCTCCGGCTTCGTCATCGACCCGTCGGGGATCGTGGTGACGAACAACCACGTGATCGGCGATGCCAACGACATCACCGTGATCTTCGCCGACGGCACCCGCCTCAAGGCCGAGGTGATCGGCAAGGACACGAAGGTCGACCTCGCGGTGCTGCGCGTGAAGTCCGACAAGCCGCTCCCCGCCGTGCCCTTCGGCGACGCCGAGGCGATCCGCCCAGGCGACTGGGTGCTCGCCATCGGCAACCCGTTCGGCCTCGGCGGCTCGGTCACCGCCGGCATCATCTCGGCCCGGGGCCGCAACATCGATTCCGGACCCTACGACAACTACATCCAGACCGACGCGTCCATCAACAAGGGCAACTCGGGCGGTCCGCTCTTCAACATGGCGGGCGAGGTCATCGGCATCAACACGGCGATCCTGTCGCCCACCGGCGGCTCGGTCGGCATCGGCTTCGCCGTGCCGGCCTCGACGGCGGCGCCCGTGATCGACCAGCTGCGCCAGTTCGGCGAGACCCGCCGCGGCTGGCTCGGCGTGCGCATCCAGAACGTGGACGAGTCGACCGCCGAGGCCCTTGCGCTGGGCTCGGCCCGCGGCGCTCTGGTGGCCGGCATCGACGACAAGGGCCCGGCGAAGCCCGCGGGGCTCGAGGTCGGCGACGTGATCGTCCGCTTCGACGGCCGCGAGGTGAAGGATTCCCGCGATCTGCCGCGCATCGTCGCGTCCACCCCCGTGGGCAAGAGCGTCGAGGTCACGGTGGTGCGCAAGGGCCAGGAGCTCAAGCGCAGCGTCACCCTCGGCCGCCTGGAGGAGGGCGAGGCGACGCGCCAGGCGAGCGTCAATCCGCCCGCCGGCAACGCGCCGGAATCCCCCAACGCCACGCGCCGCGTGCTCGGCCTCGAGCTCTCCGGCGTCACGGAGGAGCTGCGCAAGCGCTACAACATCAAGGACACGGTGAAGGGCGTGGTCGTCACGCGGGTGGAGCCCAATTCCAACGCAGCCGACAAGCGCATCCAGGCCGGCGAGGTGATCGTCGAGGTGGGCCAGGAGGCGGTGAACTCCCCCGCCGACATGGCCCGCCGCGTCGAGGCGCTGAAGAAGGAGGGACGCCGCTCGGCCCTCCTCCTCGTCGCCAACACGCAGGGCGAGGTTCGCTTCGTCGCCGTCACCATCGAGTGATCGCGCCGGGGCTCCAGCCCCGACGGATGCGAACGCCCGGCCCCGCGGCCGGGCGTTTCGCGTTTCTAGGGCAGGGTGATTTGCACGCCGCCCTGGAGCACGGTCTGGCCGGCGCCCGGCGAGAAGGCGCTGCCGGCGGGGTTTGTCGAGGGCGCGTCCGCGCCGGTGAGACCATGGGTCACGGAGCCGATGAGCCGGACGTTCGGGGCGACCTGGACGCTCGCGTTCACCTGACCCGTCACGACGACCTCGTTACCGGCCGCCGCGACACCCGCCGCGCCCGCCTCGTTGAGGGGGATATTGCCGCCGACATTCACCTGCGCGCCGACGGAGAGCCGGTCCGACGCCTTGTGGGTGACGCCGACGCTCACCCGGGGCTGCGCGACGAGGGAGGTCGCCCCGCCCTGCGGCGTGCTCGCGTTGATGCCGACGCTGCCCGTGAGGTTAAGGTTCGTCCGGGCGTCGAGGGGGATCGTGTCGCTCACGCTCACCCGCGCGCCGGCGCCCTGCGTGGTGCGGCCGTTGAGGTTGTTGCGGTTGTCCTCCACGGACACGCTCCCGGTGACCGTCACGCCGCCCATCGGCGCCGAGACGCTCGTCGTCGCACCCTGGACGAGGTTCGAGACGGGCTGGCCCGCGCCGTTGCGGCCGTCATTGGCCGTGGTGGTGGCCGTGACGTTCACACGCGTCCCGTCCGCGTCGAGGGGCACCGTGACGTTCACCCCCGCCGTCTGCGTATTGATGGCGCCCGTCGTCGCGGCGCCGCCGGTCACGGTGACGGTCGGCTGCGGCATGCCGGGATTGGCGCGCTGCTGGTTCACGGCCTGGGCGAACAGGCTCGCGCCGCGGTCGTCGACCGGGGTCTGGGATCGGGAAGCGTTCGTGATCGCAAGGGTCATGGCTGTCTCCGCTGCAAGCGGATGAGCGCATAGCTTACATGCGGATAAATGTAAATAAACTACATATTATGAGTAAAAGTTATCAATGCTCGACCGAGTGGCCCTGCAGGTAGAGGAGCGCCGTGAGATCCCCATGCTCGATCCGCGCCCCCGCCGCGTCGGCGACGGCGGGCTTCGCCCGGTAGGCGACGCCGAGGCCCGCCTCGCCGATCATCGCCAGATCGTTCGCCCCGTCGCCCACGGCGAGGGTCTCCTCGGCGCTCAAGCCCAGCCGGTCGCGGATCTCGATGAGGCTCGCGCGCTTCGCCTCGCGGCCCAGGATGGGCTCCTCGACCAAGCCTGCGAGCCGGTCGCCGTCGGTCAAGAGCCGGTTCGCCCGGTTCTCGTCGAAGCCGATCCGCGCCGCGATGGGACCGGTGAACAGTGTGAAGCCGCCTGAGACGAGGCAGGCATAGGCGCCCCAGGCCTTCATGCCGGTCACAAGCTCCCGGGCGCCGCTCATGATCCGGATGCGCTCGGCGATGATCTCGTCCACCACGCTCAATCGCAGGCCCTTGAGAAGCGCCACGCGCTCGCGAAGTGCCGGCTCGAAGGCGATCTCGCCCCGCATGGCGCGCTCGGTGATCGCGGCCACCTCGGCTTTCAGCCCCACGAAATCGGCGAGCTCGTCGATGCATTCCTGCTCGATCATGGTCGAGTCCATGTCGGCGAGGAGGAGGCGCTTGCGGCGATGGGCGAGGGGGACGACGTTGACGTCGACCGCCGCAGGGGCGATGGCGTCACGCAGGGTGCGGCCCAACGGAATCGGGTCCGCCTCCGGGACCGGGATCTCGGCGGCGACCCCGCGGCGCAGCCAACGCGGCGCTCCGGCGCCGGGCACGAGGGCCGCGATGTGGGCGACGAGGGCCTCGTCGAGAATGGGACGGGCGGGAGCGCAGGTCAGGCAGACGACATGGGGCATGGCACGGACGATCAGGGCGGCGGACGGGTGGTTCTCATCGCAGGGCCGACCGCGTCCGGCAAGTCGGCGCTGGCGCTGCGGCTGGCCCGGGAGACCGGCGCCCTCGTCGTGAACGCGGATTCCATGCAGGTCTACCGCGACCTGCGGGTGCTCAGCGCCCGGCCGACGCCCGAGGAGGAGGCTCAGGCGCCCCACCGGCTCTATGGCCACGTGGACGGCGCCGTGAACTATTCCGTGGCGCGCTACATGGAGGACGCCGCGCGGCTCATCGGGGAGGCGGGCGGTCTCCCGCTCGTCTTCGTCGGCGGCACGGGGCTCTATTTCCGGGCGCTGCTGGAGGGCCTTTCCGACATCCCGCCCGTGCCGGACGAGGTGCGCGAGAGGGTGCGCGGCGAGGCCGAGGGGGTCGAGACGCCGGAGCTCCACGCGCGGCTCATGCGCCTCGATCCCGCGACCGGCGGAGATCTGCGCCCGAGCGACCGGCTGCGGGTCCTGCGGGCGCTCGAGGTCCACGCCGCGACGGGCGGCTCGCTCGTGGCGTTCCAGGGCCGGCGGATCCCGGGCCCGCTCGCCGGCGTGCCCACGACGCGGCTCTTCCTCAGCCCCGACCGCGAGGTGCTGCGCCGGCGCATCGACGCGCGCTTCGTCGCCATGGTGGGGCAGGGGGCCCTGGACGAGGTGGCGGCACTTGGCGCGCGGGGGCTCGATCCCATGCTCCCCGTCATGCGTGCGCACGGCGTGCCGGGGCTCCTCAGTCACCTGCGCGGCGAGACGGGCCTGGAGGCGGCGATCGTCCGGGGGCAGGGGGACACCAGGCGCTACGCGAAGCGGCAATTCACCTGGTTTCGCCACCAGATGCCCGGATGGCGCTGGCTGTCGCCCGAGGAGGTGGCAGGGCTCGCCTGGAGGCCGTGCTGAGCCGCAGGTCTAGCGCGTTTCATGGTTCTCGAGGCGACAAACCCCGGTCTTTGCGCTGGACTGACGAAGGGTCACCTCGCATATCCATCGCGACAACTGACGCCTGAACGGTTTCGGGCGCGGGTCTTGGGCCCGCTGGCGTTGAGGAAAGCCCGTTCCGTGCTCGCGGCGATGGCGTGTCGTGTCGAGGAGGACGTAATGACGGTTGAGGACTTGATCCGAACGCTCGCCGAGGCGAACGACACCGCGATCGTGCTCACCGACACGAGCCTTGGCGAGCCCGGCCCCACGATCCTTTACGTGAACCCCGCCTTCTGCCGCATGACGGGCTACGAGGCACACGAGGTGGTGGGGCGCAGCCCGCGCATGCTCCAGGGCGCCCGAACCAACCGCCTCGTCCTGCGCACGCTCGCCCGGGCGCTGCGCGAGGGCAAGCCGTTCTCCGGCTGCGTGGTGAACTACCGCAAGTCGGGCGAGCAATATCTCTGCCAGGTGGACATCGAGCCCCTGTTCAACCGCGCGGGCGAGCTGGAGCATTTCATCGCCTTCGAGCGGGAGGTGAAGCGCCGCCGCGGGCGGCCCGCCAAGGGCGCGCTGGGACGCTTTGAGGCGGTCTCGAACCGGCAGCCAGCCCCGAAAACGAACCCTTCGCCCGCTTGACCCGCATGGCCCGATCGTCTAGCGTCGCGCAACTTTCACACCGGAATGCGGCGGCTATGCGCAAGCTTATTCTCGTACTTCGAGCGCCATCGACGGAGCAGGGCTAGCGCCCTGCAACTCCGGAGATGGCGCATGGGCCCCTCAGAGGGCCTTTTTTTATTGCCTGCACGCCACCGACATACGCCGACCAGACAGCCAGACCCCAACGGAGCTTTGAAGGCCATGAGCGAGATGATGACCGGGGCCGAGATGGTCGTCCGCGCCCTCCAGGATCAGGGCGTCGAGCACATCTTCGGCTATCCGGGCGGCGCGGTGCTTCCCATCTACGACGCCATCTTCCACCAGGGGAAGGTGCGCCACATCCTCGTGCGCCACGAGCAGGGCGCGGTCCACGCCGCCGAGGGCTATGCCCGCTCGACGGGCAAGGTCGGCGTCGTTCTCGTGACCTCGGGCCCAGGCGCCACCAACGCCGTGACGGGCCTCACCGACGCGATGCTCGACTCGGTCCCGCTCGTGTGCATCACGGGCCAGGTGCCCACCCACCTCATCGGCACCGACGCCTTCCAGGAATGCGACACGGTGGGCATCACGCGCCACTGCACGAAGCACAACTACCTCGTGAAGAGCATCGAGGACCTGCCGCGCATCCTGCACGAGGCGTTCCACGTGGCGGCGAGCGGGCGCCCGGGGCCCGTGGTCGTCGACCTGCCCAAGGACATCCAGTTCAAGACGGGTGCCTATGCCCGCCCCCGGGACAACCAGCACAAGACCTACCGGCCGGCGGTGAAGGGCGACATCGAGAAGATCAAGGCCGCCATCGCGCTCATGGCGTCGGCCAAGCGCCCCGTGTTCTACACCGGTGGCGGCGTGATCAACGCGGGGCCCCACGCGGCGGCCCTGCTGCGCGAGCTCGTGCAGCTCACGGGCTTTCCCATCACCTCGACGCTCATGGGGCTCGGCGCCTATCCGGGCTCCGATCCGCAATTCCTCGGGATGCTCGGCATGCACGGCACCTACGAGGCGAACCTCGCCATGCATGGCTGCGACGTGATGATCAATATCGGGGCGCGCTTCGACGACCGGATCACCGGGCGCATCGACGCGTTCTCGCCCGGCTCCCGGCGCATCCACGTCGACATCGACCCGTCCTCCATCAACAAGACCGTGAAGGTCGACATCCCGATCATCGGCGATTGCGCCCACGTGCTTGAGGACATGGTCCGCCTGTGGCGCTCCAGCGCCCCGCAGGTCGACAAAGGCGCCATCAAGGATTGGTGGGGCAAGATCGAGGGCTGGCGCCGGCGCAACTGCCTCGGCTTCCGCAACTCGTCCGAGACGATCAAGCCACAATACGCGGTGCAGCGGCTCTACGAGCTCACCAAGGACCGCAAGACCTTCATCACCACGGAGGTCGGCCAGCACCAGATGTGGGCCGCGCAGTACTACCGCTTCGAGGAGCCCAACCGCTGGATGACCTCCGGGGGCCTCGGCACCATGGGCTACGGCCTGCCCGCCGCCATCGGCGTCCAGCTCGCCCATCGCGACGCGCTGGTGGTCGACATCGCGGGCGAGGCCTCGATCCTCATGAACATGCAGGAGATGTCGACCGCCGTGCAGTACCGCCTGCCGGTCAAGATCTTCATCCTCAACAACCAGTACATGGGCATGGTGCGCCAGTGGCAGGAGCTCCTGCATGGCGGCCGCTACTCGGAGAGCTATTCCGAGTCCCTGCCGGACTTCGTGAAGCTCGCCGAGGCCTATGGCGGGGTGGGCATCCGCTGCGAGAAGCCCGGCGACCTCGACGGCGCGATCAAGGAGATGATCTCCGTCGACCGCCCGGTGATCTTCGACTGCGTGGTCGACCAGGCCGAGAACTGCTTCCCGATGATCCCGTCGGGCAAGGCCCACAACGAGATGCTCCTCAACGACTATCTCGGCGAGACGGGCGCGGACATCGGCTCGGTCATCGACGACGCGGGCAAGATGCTGGTGTGATGAGCGGATCTCCCCTCTCCCGGATGGGAGAGGGGCCGGGGGTGAGGGTGGCGCGCTGAACCAGGGGACCGCGACCTTGACGACGCATCAGCGCCAGTTCGCCCGCACGCTCCGCCGTCAGGCAACCTCGGCGGAAGACCTGCTCTGGCAGGCGTTGCGGGGGCGGCGGCTGGACGGCCTCAAGGTCCGCCGCCAGGTTCCGCTTCTGACCTACACCCTGGACTTCGTCTGCGTGGAACGCCGTCTCGTCGTGGAGCTCGATGGGCGCGGTCACGCATGGGAAGCGGACTATGACGCCCGACGGACCCGCGAGGTCGAGGCGCACGGATTGAGGCTCATACGCGTTCCGAACGCGATGGTGCTCGACGATCTCGACGTGGTGCTCCATCACATTGCCATGGCGGCGAGGTCCCACCAACCTCCCGGCGTGCCACCCTCACCCCCGGCCCCTCTCCCATCCGGGAGAGGGGAGGAGCGCTAGCCCCCCATGCCCACCCTCGTCATCGCCAACAAGCTCTATTCCTCCTGGTCGCTGCGCCCCTGGCTGCTGCTGCGCCAGCTCGGGATCCCGTTCGAGGAGGTCCTGATCCCGCTCGACCGGCCCGACACCAGGGAGCGGATCCTGGCCCATTCGCCCGGCGGCAAGGTGCCCGTGCTCGTGGAGGACGGGTTCAGCGTCTGGGAGTCGGTCGCGATCATGGAGCACGTCGCCGACACGCGGCCCGACCTCGGCGTATGGCCCTCGGATCCGGCGGCGCGGGCCATGGCGCGCTCGGTCTCGGCCGAGATGCACGCGGGCTTCTCGGCCTTGCGCTCCGCGTGCCCCATGAATCTCGGCAAGCGCTACGCGACCCGCGACCGGGGCGAGGCGGTGGCCCGGGATGTCGCTCGCGTGACCGCGATCTGGCGCGAGGCGCGCGAGCGCTTCGGCGCGGGCGGGCCCTTCCTCTTCGGCGCCTTCTCGGCGGCCGACGCCATGTACGCCCCCGTGGTCACCCGCCTCGACACCTACGCGATCCCCGTCGATCCCGTGTCCCGCGCCTATATGGACACGATCCTAGGGCTCCCCGCCTTCCGCGAGTGGCTCGAGGCCGCCCTCGACGAGGAATGGGTGGTCGCCCACGACGAGGTCGACGAGGAGCCCACCGCCACCTTGCGCCGCCGCAACCCCTGAGAGCCCGATGTCCGTCATGAACACGCACTATCCCGATCCCACCCGCATCGAGACCGCCGCCCGCCACACGCTCGCGGTGATCGTCGACAACGAGCCCGGCGTGCTCGCCCGCATCGCCGGCCTGTTCTCGGGGCGCGGCTACAACATCGAGAGCCTCACGGTCTCCGAGACGGAGCACGAGAAGCACATCTCGCGCCTCACCATCGTCACCACGGGCACGCCGGCGGTCATCGAGCAGATCAAGAGCCAGCTCGGGCGCCTCGTCCCCGTCCACCGGGTCACGGACCTTACGGTTCAGGGCGAGGCGATCGAGCGCGAGCTCGTCCTGTGCAAGGTGGCCGGCAAGGGCGAGCAGCGGGTCGAGGCCATGCGGCTCGCCTCCGCCTTCGGGGCCCGCACCCTCGACGCGACGCTCCAATCCTTCATCTTCGAGCTCACCGGCACCACGGACGAGGTCGAGCGCTTCATCGGGCTCATGACCTCGGTGGGCCTCGTCGAGGTGTCGCGCACGGGCATCGCGGCGATGAGCCGTGGCGCCGAGGGCATGTAGGCTCAGCCCTGGAAGCCGTCCGCCTCCAGGTAGGCCGCCTCCTCGGGCGTCGTCTCGCGGCCGAGGAGCGCGTTGCGGTGGGGGAAGCGGCCGAACCGGGCGACGATGTCCCGGTGATGGTGGGCGTAAGTCACGCATTCGGCGTCGCCCAGTGCCTCGTTCAGCGCGACCGAGCGGTCCTGCATCGCCAGATCTTCGGCATGCATGAAGGGCAGGTAGAAGAAGCGCTGTAGGGAGGGGTCGACCGCCCGGTCGTGACCCCGGTCGATGGCGCGTTCCGCGGCGAGAAGCGCCGTGTCGTCGGTGGCATAGACGCGCCGGGTGCCCCGGAACATGTTGCGCGGGAACTGGTCGAGCACGAGGACGATGGCGAGCGCGCCCTCGGGCGTCAGCTCCCACTCGTTGAGATCGCCCCGGGCCGCCGCCTCGTAGGTCGCGAGGAAGCGCTCGCGGATCGCGGCATCGAAGGCGTCGTCCGGCGAGAACCAGCGGTCCGGCCCGGCCTCGCTCCAGAAGGCGACGACGTCGTGCGGGGCGGCTGCGGTCATGGCGGGCGTCCATCCTTGTCTGTCGGAGCGCCCAAGATGGGGCGCCGCCCCCCGTGGCGCGAGAGGCGGCGGACCGGTCGTCAGAGCGCTTCTCGGGCTGAAGGGAGCTCCAATTCCCCCCTCATGCTGAGGAGCCCGCGCTAGCGGGCGTTTCGAAGCACGCAAGACGCTCGTGAGCCGGAGGGAAATCCCTGGAGCGCCCTTCGAGGCTCCCCCGGACCAGGTCCGGGGTCGCACCTCAGGACGAGGGTAGAGGATGGGGCAAGCGGTCTATCTCAGGCCGCGGCGGGCGAGGATACGCCCTGCGGGCTCCTGGCGCCGGAGAGGGCCATCGCCACGAGGTTGGCGAGGAACAGGAGGGCGGCGGCGAGCCACACGAAGGAGGCGGCGATCGCGAGGCCCGGGTTCTCGGCGAGGATCGACAGCGTGATGCCGGCCGGGAGCGTCACGGCGCCGAGCGCGGCCGCCGCGAAGTGGAAGCCCGCAATGCGCGAGGCGCCCAGCGCCGGATAGGCCCGGTAGGTGAGGCCGAACAGGGCGAGCGAGGCCCAGCCCAGCAGGTTGAGATGGGCATGGACGGGACCGAGGCGGAAATCGTGGACGACGCCCATGGCGATGCCCATGACCACCCCGACGATGAGGCAGGCGGCGGCAAGGATGAGGAACCAGAGGTCGTAGCGGCGCATGGTGCGGTCTCCTGTCGGATCGACGCCGCTTCCTCTACGCCCGATGGGGTTTGGTCATTGTGCGGCGGCGCACTCTCGGCTTTCCGGCACCTCTTGTGCTATGAGCCCTGCGCACCCCGAGGGATCCATGCCACCGCAGAATCTGTCGCCCCAGACCCTCACGATCCTGGCCTTCGCCTTGGCCCTCGCGGGGCTCGCCTGCTTCCTGTGGCCGTCCTTCCAGCGTCTCTCCGGACGGGCCGTGGCGCCGCGGGAGGGCGCGGACAAGACCATCCGCTCGCCCCTGTGGTGGACGGGCTTCGTGCTCACCGCCATCGCCCTGATGCTCCAGCGCATGGCGGCGGGGGCCGCCTGAACGACGAAGGCCGCCCCTGCGGGCGGCCCTTGGGAACGCTCAGGTCGAGGGCATCAGCCCCGCTTGAGGGCCGACTGCATGGGCCGCATGGCGGCTTCGGCGGTGCGGCCGGCGGTCTCGGCGATGCTCTTCCAGTGGCCCGCGGAGGCCTCGTAGACCTGGCGCACGCCGCTGGTCTGGACGCGGATCGCCTCCGACATCGAGCCTGCCGCAAGGGCCGAGCGCCACAGCGACAGGGTGGCGTCGCTGTGGGCCCGCACGAGGTCGAGCATCTGGCTGTTGAGCTCCACCAGGCCGCGGCTCGTCGCTGTGGCGCTCTCGCTCATGGCGTTGCGCAGGGTGTCGCCCGTCTCCTGCGCCCGGGCGTACAGCGCCCGCGGGTCGCGGGTGCCGAGCACGGCCTTCATGGGGTTGAAGAGCGCCTGCGGAACGGGCCCGTCACCCGAGAGGCTGAGCGCCGCGATCGGGACCACGACGGTCTCGACCAGCGAGGGCGGGGGAGGGGCGGCCGGCGTCTCGACCGCGACGGCGGCCTTGGGCTGGGCCACCGCCTTGGCGGCGGCCTTGGCCGGAGCCCTCGCGGGCACCTTGGGGGCGGGCTGGGCGGGGGCGTCGAACAGGGCCGGCTCGGAGACGGGCGCGGGCTTCGCCTTGCGTACCGTCCGGGCCGCCTTCGCAGCCGGCCGTGCCTCGGGCGCCGGCGCGGGGCTTGGGGCCTTCGTCCGGCCCTTGCCGCGAGCGGGTTTCACCTTCACGTCGTTCATCACCGTCTCCATCCATCACCCCGCCCGCCGCAGCGCGAGCCGAGGCCTCAGCTCTTCTTGCCGCCCCGCGGGGTCACGGACTCGGCGGCGCTCTGGGCCGTCTTGGCGGCCTGGCCGGCGGCGTTCTGCATCAGACCACCGAACTCGCGCATCTGGGACTGCATCGCCTGGAACTGGCTCTGCACGAACTCGGCCTGGAGGCGCATGGCCTCAGCCGGATCCTTCGCCCGCACGAGGCGCTGGGCGTGCTCGAAGGCGGCGCCGAGGTTCTGCTCGGCGAGCGCCAGCGACCGGCGGCTCAGGTCGACGGCGCTGGTCTGCACCGGGTTGGCGGAGCCGTCGAACGTGTCCATGGCGCGCTGGGCGGCACCGATGAAGCCGTCCATGGCCTTGCGGGCCTGCTCGACGCTCTTCTCGGCGAAGTCGCGCATCTCGGTGGGGATCTCGTAGCCTCGCTTCTCGTCAGTCATGGGACCTCTCCTCCTGTCTTGGCCTGCAGCTATATTGTGCATCGCAATATCATATTGTGCGATGCAAAATCAACCAACTCCTATATTGGCATTAAGGTTGATGGAATGGAAACGCGCCGCAACCGCGAAGGCTGCGTGCATCGCCGGGCGGCTTGGATTAATTCTCCCTTAAGCAATCCTGCCGAGAGGCGCGTTCAGACCGGGGACCATGGTGCGTTGGCGTGAGGACATCGGGGCGGCCGTGGAGGGGTGGGCAGGAGACCCGTCCTTCGCGCCGCTACTGCGCGCGGGGTGCGCGGTGCTCGTCTGGGACGGCACGGGAAGCCGTCCGATCTGGGCGTCGGGCCCGGCGCAAGGCCTCGCCGACGCGCTCGCGCGGGACCCGGACGGCGCGCTCGCCGCGGCCGTCCCCGCCGCCTCCCGCCTGCGCGCCCTCGCCGGCGGCCTCGCTCCCCGCGCGGGCTCGCGCCTCGAGAAGCTGCGCTTCGACCGAAGCCCGCTCGTGCCCTTCGCCACCTGCGCCTGCCGCCTCGCCGCCCTGCCCTCGGGCGAGGAGGTGCTGATCACCGCCTTCGTCGGCGCGCTCCCCGCTCTGTCCGCGCGGGCGCGCCCAGCCATCCCGGCGCCGGCCGTGGAGGTGCTGGCCGCTCCCGAGCCCGCCGTTCCCGATCAGCCCGCCACAGAGGCGGCGGCCTTCCTGGGCCAGGACGAGCCGCCGGCCGAGACCTCCGACGCGCTCCCCGTGGAGCCCATTCCCGACCTCGACCTGGAGGAACCCGAGCCCGAGCCGCCGGCATCGGACCGGCAGCCGGAGGCGCCTCCCGCCGTCGATCCCCTGGACAGCGTCCGCGCCCGGGGCACCGTCCGCTTCCTTTGGCAGGCCGACGCCGCGGGGCGCTTCGTTGCCGTATCGGGCGCGCTCGCCGAGATCGTCGGTCCGGAGGCGGCCGACATCGTCGGACGGACCTGGGCCGAGATCGGCCGCTTCGTCGAGGACCCGGGCGGGATCGTGGCCGAGCACTTCGCCCGGGGCGAGACCTGGAGCGGGCGCACCGTCCTGTGGCGCATCGGGACAGGCGATCATGCCGTGCCTGTCGATCTTGCGGGTCTCACGATCCGCGACCGCGAGCGTGGCCTTCTCGGCTTCCGCGGCTTCGGCCTGATCCGGGCCGGTGCCGTCATGGCCCGCCCGCCCTCCGCGGCCCCGGACAGGGCTCCGGCAGCCGAACCGATGCTCGCCCGTCCGGCCGAGGGGCGTGCGCAGCCGTTGGCCGCGCCCGAGGAGCCGGTCGCGGCGCGCGCCCCGGTCCACGAGGCATCCGAGCCCGTGACCGACGCCGCGGTCGAGCTGGTCCATACCCCCGCGACCGTTCTCGACATGCCGGCCCCCGAGCCCGCCAACGACCGCGACGAGCCGGTCGCGACCTTCTCGTCCATGGCGGGGCGGATCTCAGCCGACTTCCTCATGGTCTGGGAGACCGACGTGCCGCTCGGCGGCCCGGTCGCCGAGGAGTTCCCTGTCGCGGCCGACCCGCAGCCCGAGCCGGCAACGGAGCCCGAGGCGGCGGCTCCTGCGATGCCGGCTGCCGAGAGGCCCGTCCTGGCCGAGGAGCCGCCCGCTCCGATGCCCGCGGCCACGTCCGCCGAGCCCGAACCCGCGCCTGAGCCCGTCACGGCCGAGGCGCTTCCCGCTCCGGTCCCGGCGGCGGCGTCCGCCGAGCCTGAGGTTGCGCCCGAACCCCCGGCGGGCCCGCCCGCGCCGCAGAAGCCCGCGTCCGGCGGCACCACGACGCTTCGCCTGTCGGCCGCGGAGCGCAACGCCTTCCGCGAGATCGCCCGCGCGCTCGGCGCCCGCTTCGAGGACGAGGAGGAGAGCCCCGAGGCCCCGAGCACTGAGGAGGAGCCGTCGCCCCCTCAGCCCCCCGGCCTCCCGCCCCTGGAGCCGTCGGCGACGCAGGTGCTGGCCCGGATGCCCGTGGGCGTGCTCGTCCATCGCGGCGAGGATTTCATCTACGCCAACCGCGCCCTCCTCGACCTCGCGGGCTACGAGGGGGCGGCGGATCTCGTCGCGGACGGCGGCCTCGCGCGCCTGTTTCGCGGCCGAGCCGGGGTCCTGGCCCGCGCCGACGTCGAGACCCCCGCGCCCGTGCCGCTCACGACCCGCTCCGGCGAAACCTTCGCGGCCGAGATCCGGCACGCGCCCGTGGACTGGGAGGACGGGCCCGCGGGCCTCATGCTCGTGCGCAAGCTGCCCGACAGCGACCCGGGCTTCCGCCTGAAGGCTCTGGAGGCGGACCTTCGCGCCCGTGACGGCCGGGTGCGCGAGCTCGCCTCGATCCTCGACACCGCGACCGACGGCGTGGTGGTGCTCGACGACGTCGGGCGGATCCTCTCCCTCAACCGCTCCGCGGAGGCGCTGTTCGGCTTCGAGCAGAACGAGGTCTCGGGCGAGTCCTTCACGGCCCTGCTGGCGCCCGAAAGCCACGTGGTCGGCCTCGACTACCTGGAGGGGCTGCGCGCCAACGGCGTCGCGAGCCTTCTCAACGACGGGCGCGAGGTGCTCGGCCGGGTGCGCCAGGGCGGGGTCATCCCGCTCTTCATGACCATGGGCCGGGTCAATGACGGCCTCGACCGCAAGTTCTGCGCGGTGCTGCGCGACATCACGGCCTTCAAGAAAGCCGAGGACGAACTCCTGGCCGCCAAGCGCGCCGCCGAGGACGCCAACGCGCAGAAGTCGGACTTCCTGGCCAAGATCAGCCACGAGATCCGCACGCCCCTCAACGCCATCATCGGCTTCACCGAGGTGATGCTCGAGGAGCGGTTCGGGCCCGTGGGCAACGAACGCTACCGCGACTACCTGCGCGACATCCACAGCTCGGGCACCCACGTGACGGCCGTGGTCAACACCCTCCTCGATCTCGCGAAGGTGGAGGCGGGGCGCATGGAGCTCTCCTTCACGAGCGTGAGCCTCGGCGAGCTCGTCACCGCCTGCGTGAGCCTCATGCAGCCGGAGGCCGCGCGGGCGCGCATCGTCCTGCGCACGAGCTTCGCCGGCAAGCTGCCCCCTGTGGTGGCGGACGAGCGCTCGGTGCGCCAGGTGATCATGAACCTCCTCTCCAACGCCGTGAAGTTCACGGATGCGGGCGGCCAGGTGATCGTCTCGACGGCGCTCACCGACCGGGGCGAGGTGGCGTTCCGGGTGCGGGACACCGGCATCGGCATGACCGAGGGCGAGATCGAGGCGGCGCTCGAGCCCTTCCGCCAGCTCTCCACCGCCCGGCGCGGCGGCGGCACGGGCTTGGGCCTGCCGCTCACCAAGGCCCTTGTCGAGGCCAATCGCGGCACGCTGCAGATCTCCTCGACGAAGAGCGAGGGCACCCTCGTCGAGGTGGTGTTCCCGCCGACGCGGGTGCTCGCCGAGTAGGGAAGGGGGGCGGCTGGGAGGACGAGGTTGGAGAGTGGGATCTAGCCATGTCCGCCACCCTCATGCTGAGGAGGCCTGCGGAGCAGGCCGTCTCGAAGCACGCAGAACGCTGCCATAGCCATCCGGGGGCCCTGCAACGCCCTTCGAGGCTCCCCCGATGAAGTCCTGGGTGCCTCCCCTCTCCCATGGGGAGAGGGGAGGCGCGAAGTGCCAGGGGGTGAGGGGGGGACCACGGGGATCCAGAGTGCTCCCCACCCCCTCATGCTAAGGCGTGAGCGGCGCGAGCCTCGAAGCACGCACCACGGGGCCACAGCCCTCCGGAGACCGCTGGAACGCCCTTCGAGGCCCCGCGTTGCGGGGCACCTCAGGACGAGGGTGAGAATGGGATGAGGCACCCCCCTCAGATCTCCCCCGCCATCAGCGCGAGCCGCGCCACCGTGTTCATGTTGCGCGCCGTGCCGTGCTCCGCGGCGGGGATGCGCAGACGGGAGCGGCCCATGCCGGCGCCGTAATGGACATAGATCTCGCGCGCCCCGAGCCGCAGCTCCTCGCCGTCCCGCCCCGTGACCTGCGCCAAGGCGCCCGGGGGAGGGGGCTCGTCGAGGAAGATCGAGACCGTGCGGCTCGGATCGGCGTCCGGGAACGGGTTCCCCGCCGCCACCCCAGCCATCTCGGCCGCATCCCGCACCAGGACGCCCACGGGCTTGCCGGCATAGGCCAGCAACGCGCTCTCCAGGGCGGCCTTGACCCCGGCCTCGGACCCGGCGCTGCGGAAGACCACGTTGCCGCTCGCGATATAGGTCCGCACCCCCTCGAAGCCCGCGCGCTCGCACAGGGCCGCGAGGTCGCTCATGGGGAGCTTGCCCGTCCCGCCCACGTTGACGGCGCGCAGCAAGGCCACGAACACCGGCATGCGATCGCCCCTAGCGGATGAACCGGTCCGCGTAGTCTGCGCCGAGCCCCACGGCCGCGTAATGGGCCCGGCACTTCTCGATGCGGGTGAAGACGTCGTCGTAGCCGAGCGTCTTCCCGTCCGGGTCGACATAGATCATCGCGCCGTTGACCTGGAACAGGGTGATCATCTCCTCGACATGCGGATCGACCACGAGAGTGTGGGTCTCGCCCGGCGCCTCGTAGGCGTAGGAGCCCTCCGTGGCGACCCAGTCGTGCTCCAGGTAGCGCCACTCGCCCTTGATCACGAAGGCGTGGACGGGCTGGGGGTGGCGGTGGCGGGAGAGCACGCCCGCCTTGCGCACGCGCAGCAGGTTCACCCAATAGCCCCGCGAGGCGGCAAGCAGGAGCGGGCGGAACCAAACGTTCTCCTCCAGCGGCACCCAGACCCGCTCGTCCTTGGGGACCGCGTCCGGGATGACGAGCTCGGGCGGCGAGTCCGCGGGCTGGGGATGGCGGTAGGGGATCCATTTCTCGTTGAAGAAGGCGGGTTCGCTGCTCATGACGGACTCCGGGGTCAGACGGTCAGGTAGCCGCCGTCCACGGCGAGGACGGCGCCGGTGACGAAGCGGGCGGCGGGCGAGGCAAGGAAGAGCACGGCGTCGGCCACCTCCTCGGGCGTGCCCCACCGGCCCATGGGCGTGCGCGCCAGGATGGGATCGCTGCGGGCGGGGTCGTCCTGGAGGGCGCGGGTCAGCGGGGTGCGGATCCAGCCCGGCGCGACCGCGTTCACGCGGACGCCGTCCGCCGCATAAGCCCCCGCGAGGCTCTTCGTGAGCTGCCCGACGCCGCCCTTCGAGGCGCTGTAGGCGGGAGCGCGGGGCGCGCCGAAGAAGGTCAGCATGGATGCGACCGTCACGATGCAGCCGCGCGAGCGCGCGAGCGCCGGCCGGGTCGCCGCGCAGACCCGCATCGTGCCCGAGAGGTTCACCGCGATCACCTCCTCGAACACCGACGGGTCGTGCTCGGCGTCGCGGCGGATCATCCCCGCCGCCGTGACCACCACGTCGAGGCGGTCCAAGCCGCCGACGAGCGCCTCGACCGCCGAACCATCGCGAACGTCGAGGCTCGCGAAAGTAATCCCTGCATGGGCCGGATCGGCCGCCGCCGCCTCGCGCTCGGCGGGCGTCGCCCCCGTGGCCGTGACCGCGGCCCCGAGGCCCCGGAAGGCGAGGGCGCAGGCGAGCCCGATGCCGCTGGTGCCCCCGGTGACGAGCACGGCGCGGCCGGCGAAGAGATCCGTGGCGAAGGTGTCGAGGGGCCCGGGCATAGGCCACGGTCGCAGACCGCGCGATCCCGTGCAAGAGCCGTTCGGGCCGGTCATACCTTAGGGGAATGCGCCCGCAAATGCCTGTGCCGCCAAGTATCGCCGAGAGATCGCCCGTACGAGTACGTAATTGATTTATACCTGGTTTTTAGGTGAAAAGACGGCTCCACCTCCCGGGCCCGAGGCCCCTCATCAGGAGCCGGCCGCATGCACGCGCCCGTTCACGCGCACAAGGCGCGCACGCCCTTTTACAAGGTGCTCTACGTCCAGGTCCTGATCGCCGTGGCGATCGGCATCGCGCTCGGCCACTTCTATCCGGCGCTCGGCGCGGACATGAAGCCGCTTGGCGACGCCTTCATCAAGCTCGTGAAGATGATCATCGCCCCGGTGATCTTCTGCACCGTGGTCACCGGCATCGCCGGGATGACCAACCTCGAGAAGGTCGGCCGCGTCGGGCTGAAGTCTCTCACCTACTTCCTCACGTTCTCGACGCTCGCCCTCATCGTCGGCCTGATCGTCGCCAACGTGGTGCATCCGGGCTCGGGCCTGCACATCAACGCAAGCGCGCTCGATCCCAAGTCGGTCGCGACCTACACCGCCAAGGCCCACGAGACGGGCGTTGTCGACTTCCTGATGAACATCATCCCGACCACCGTGGTCGGCGCCTTCGCCTCGGGCGAGATCCTGCAGGTGCTGTTCTTCTCGGTGCTGTTCGGCTTCGGCCTCGCCCTTATGGGCCCGAAGGGCAAGCCCGTCTACGACCTCATCAAGGGGGTCTCGCAGGCGATCTTCGGGGTGGTTGGCATCATCATGAAGGTGGCCCCCATCGGCGCCTTCGGGGCCATGGCCTTCACCATCGGCAAGTACGGCATCGGCTCGATCGCGAACCTCTTCCTGCTCGTCGCGACCTTCTACCTGACCTCAGCGATCTTCGTCTTCGGCGTGCTGGGCGTGGTCGGCTGGTACAACGGCTTCTCGGTGGTGAAGCTCGTGCGCTACATCAAGGAGGAGCTCCTCCTGGTGCTCGGCACCTCGTCGTCCGAGACGGCGCTGCCCTCGCTCATCGAGAAGATGGAACGGGCGGGCTGCTCGAAGTCGGTGGTGGGCCTCGTGGTGCCGACCGGCTACTCGTTCAACCTCGACGGCACCAACATCTACATGACGATGGCGGCGCTCTTCATCGCGCAGGCCACCGACACGCCGCTCTCGCTCGGCGACCAGGTGCTCCTCCTCCTCGTCGCGATGCTCTCGTCGAAGGGCGCCGCGGGGGTGACGGGCTCGGGCTTCGTGACCCTCGCCGCCACCCTCTCGGTGGTGCCGGCGGTGCCCGTGGTCGGCATGGCGCTGATCCTCGGCATCGACCGCTTCATGTCGGAGTGCCGGGCGCTCACCAACTTCATCGGCAACGCGGTCGCCACCGTCGTGGTGGCGCGCTGGGAGGGCGAGCTCGACGAGGAGCGCCTCGCGGCGGCCCTGGCCGGGCGCGCGCTGCCGCCGCTCGCCGAGGAAGATCCGGCGGACGCCGGCCTGTCCCCGGCGGCCGTGCGGCTCACCCCCGCCGAATAGGCCGGACGGGCGTATCCGTCTGCGGGAAACCCGGCTGGGTACGCGCCCGCCGACCCTCCCGGGGAGGGGCCCGCCGCCTCGTCTTAAGCTCCCGCAAGTCAAAGGCGTGCAAACTTACGCAGAGTTTGCAGTTGCACCCTCGCGCGACGTTATCGAAGCTGTTACAGTGCCCCCGCCGTGACGTCCAAGAGGCGTCACGGACCGGTGGGCTTTCTCACGTCGAGAGGTCTGTCGGCCACGCTTCCGACTAACCTGTCGCCCCCGCGGCGACCGCGCGAACCCGACCGGTCCTGGACCAAGGCACGCCTGCATTTGCGACGAGCATAAGATGAGCCGCTATCAAGATGACGATTTTCCGAGCCGGCGCGATCGCGACCGGGGCAGCCGGCGCCGTCAGCCCGACGATGCCTGGGGCGCACCCGCGCCCGAAGCCCCGGCGTGGCCGTCGACTCCCGCGCCGCGCGGCCCCTCGCGGCCTCCGATGCAGGGCGGCCCCGAGGTCGAGGCCGTCGTGAAGTGGTACAACCCCACCAAGGGGTTCGGCTTCGTCGCTCCGGCTGACGGCACGCCCGACGTGTTCATGCACGCCGAGGCGGTTCGTCTGGCAGGCCACACCGAGCTGCCGCCAGGCGCCCGGCTGCGGGTCCGCGTCGCTCAAGGCCAGAAGGGCCCGCAGGTGACGGACATCGTCGAGGTCGACCTGAGCACGGCCCAGGCCGAGCCGGCGTTCCGCCCGGCCGCCCGTCCCGACCGCTTCGGCGGCGGTGGCGATCGGTTCGGCGGTGGCGGCGGCGGCGACCGCTTCGGCGGCGGCGACCGTTTCGGCGGCGGCGGCGGTGATCGCTACGGCGCTCCGCGCGGCCCCCGTCCCGACCGCTTCGGCGGCGGTGGCGGCGGTGCGACGGGCGAGCGCCAGTCGGGCTCCGTGAAGTGGTACAACCCCACCAAGGGCTTCGGCTTCATCGCGCCCGAGGGCGGCGGCACGGACGTGTTCGTCCACGCCACGGCGCTCGAGCGGGCCGGGATGCGCGACCTCGCGGAGGGCCAGGTTCTCTCCTTCGTGGTCGAGACCGATCCCCGCTCCGGCAAGACCAAGGCCATCGACCTGCGGGTCGACTGAGCCTCCGGTTCAGGGCCTTACATCAGGCCCGGATCGCGTGGTGCTCTCGCCCACGCGATCCGGGCCTTTTTCGTTTGCGATGACGGGGTGAGGGGGCTGGAAGGCGGGGCTAAGGAGCGCCCGGCGGCGCGGCTTCTTGCGCTGCGTCCCGGATCTGCGATCCGCTTCGCCTGCGGCTCCGCCCCTCTTGTGCGGGAAAATGGTGGAGAAAGGTCCAGAGGTCTGCGGAACCTCACCCCCACGTTCTCGGACAAGCCCCACGCGATGGGGCGCAGATCCGGGACCCAGGAGTCAGCCGCCGCGCAGCGGCGGCGCACGCTTGGAACGAGCGGGCCGCCGTGGCGGCCCAGGCCCTCTCGATCACTCGTAGTTGGCGGTGGTCACGGGCTGGGTCGTGACGCCGCCCAGCGAAACCCACGCGGTGCCGTCGTGGCCCTCGCGCTTCACGTAGACGTAGCCCGTCTGCTGCCAGGGCAGGACCGCGTTGGTCTTGTTGTCGAGGATGAAGTCGCCCCGGTCGGTGCGGACCATCAGGACCGCGTGGCCCTCGTTGAGCTCGTCGATCACCACGGTCATGCGCAGGGCCCGGCGGGGCAGGCCGCGCTCGACCAGGAGCTTGCGCTTGAGGAGCTGGTAGTCCTCGCAATCGCCGATGCCGTCGGTGGGGAAGTCCCACGAATCGACCACGCCCCAATGGTCCTTGTCGGTCATCGGGCGGATCTCGCGGTTCACCTTGCGGTTCACGGCGGAGATCAGCTGCCAGAGCTGCGGGGTGAGGGTGATCACCGCGGGCTCGCGGATGTCGACGGCGCATTCCTTGGGGAAGCGGTCGCAGAACTTGTTCCAGGCCGCGACCGGACGCGCCGACCCGGTGGCCTGAACCACGTTGCCCGCCGGGGGCAGGGACGCTAGGGTCTGCGCCTGCGCCGTGGCGCCGGTCAGGAGCCCGAAGGCGAAGAGGCATGCCGCCCCAAGGCTCCTCGCGCCCGCCAAGCGGGACGTCATCGAGGAAACGCGCAGAAGTGCCGACCCGAAATGACTTTTCAACATGCCCCGCAAACCCTGGCTTAATGTTGTTTTAACCAAGGTGGCACGGCAGGATTCTTAGGCGCAAGTCCGGAGTTAAACCATCGTTAACGACACTGGGGCGGCGTTGGTTCCATGCAACACAGCGAAGGCTCCAAGTTCGGCGTTTCGGCGGCCCGGCGCTCCGCCGTATGAGGGGCAGCCCCTATGGGCCGGGCTCCGGCGCGACGAAGCCGGCCTCGCGGCCGGCTTCGGGCGAACCCCTATCGTGGGACGGGGAGGGGATGCGACCGGGGTTCGCGTTCGAATCAGGCCTCAGCGATTCGCCGTGACGGTGGGCGAGCGGGCGCCGCCGAGGGAGACCCAGGCCGTCGAGTCGTGGCCCTCGCGCTTCACGTAGGTGTAGCCGGTCTGGTGCCAGGGCAGGATCGTGTCGGTCTTGTTGTCGAGCACGTAGTCGCCGCGGTCGGTGCGCACCATGAGCACCGCGTGGCCCTCGCCCTTCTCGTCCACCACCACGGTCATGCGCAGGGCGCGGCGGGGAAGGCCAGCCTCGACGAGGAGCCGGCGTTTAAGGAGCTGGTAGTCCTCGCAATCGCCGTAGCCGTCCGTGGGCAGGTCCCACGAATCGAGGACGCCCCAGTGCTCCTGGTCCGTGAGCGGCTGGATCTTCCGGTTCACCGTGCGGTTCACCGAGACGATGGTGCGCCAGGTCGTGGCGGTGAGCGTCACGGTGGCGGGCTCGGCGGGGTTCACGGCGCAGTCGGCGGGCATGCGGCGACACCACTCGACCCAGGCCGCCACGGGCTTGGCCTCGCCGGTGACGGCGGCCGGCACCGCGGCGGGCAAGGCCGCGAAGGTCTGGGCGCCCGCAGTGCCCGAGAGGATGCCGAGGCCGGCGATCGCGATCGCGAGGCGAAGCCAGGTGCGGATCGAGTGCATGGATGAAGTCTCCCTGTCCGTGGAAGACCTTCGCCCCGATCCCTTCGCCGGGCGCTTGCCGCGATAGGAGCAATTTTATCGATCCCAAGTCCTTGCCGGATCACATGAAAGTCACGCCGAACGGCCGCTTCCCGATTTGTGTCGAATTGTTCGGATCGCTGTGGGCATCCCGGTAGGGGAGGTTTCGCGACCGTTGACGCCGCGGGTTTGCCGCGGGCGGAGTCCGGTTGGGAAGTGCAGAAAAACCTGAGTGGCCGCCTCGTCGTAGGACCCATCTTTCCCCTCGTCCTGAGGCGGAGCGGAGCGAGCCTCGAAGGGCGCTCCAGGGCTCTCCTGGGGGGCTGTGGCAGGCGTGGTGCGTGCTCCGAGGGCCTGCTAGGCAGGCCACCTCAGCATGAGGGAGACAGGATTAAATAGGTCCGGGCCGGACGCTCAGAGGACGATCGATTCGTCGAAGCGGTCGGGCGAGAGCGGCAGGAGGAACTCGACCGCGACGCCGCCCTGGAAGTGGCGCACCACCTTGCACGGCGTGCGCCCGAGCGTCACGGCGACGCCGAGCGGCGGCAACGGGTCGAGGGCGACGCCGGCGCCCGACAGCGAGACGTCGATGAGGCGCACCATCGCGGCGGGGCCGTTCTCGATCCGCATCTCGACGACGGGGTTGCGGGGCACGATGCGCTCGTGGCGCCGGTCCTCGGGCAGGCCGAGCGCGTGGCGGTTGGCGAGCCAGGTGAGCTGCGAGGCGAGCTTGTCGCGCTTGCGGGGCGTCGCCGCGATGGCGATCGCGAAGCCCCGGTCCACGAGCCGGGCGATCTGGCCTTCGACGCGCCCCAGATGCTCGAGATAGACCACGACGCGGTCGCCGATCCGGCCCTGCACGGGCGCCACGAGGAGCGCGCCGCCCGGCGAGATGTCCACCGTCTGGCACGGATATTCCTGCCGGTCGGGGAGCATGTAGCGTCCCAGCAGCGCCACGGCCACGCGCGCATGGCGACGCTTGTCGGCGATGCGCAGCAGGCGTGGTCTGACGTGATCGGCGAGGGCTTCCATCGGAACTCGTCTGGGGCGAACGAAGCGACTCTACGAGGCCCCCGTTAACGTTGCCTTAGCCCCGTCCCTCGCTCTTAACCGAACCGCGCAGGGTCAGTCCCCCGCGACCGAGCGGCCGCCTTCGTGGACCACGAAGCGCCTGCGGCGGTCCTGCGGATCGCCCCGGCCGAAGCTCGGGCCCTCGGACCGGCCCGAGGGCCAGATCACCCGCAGGGACACGGTGGCGAGCGAGGTGACGGGGCTGAAGCCGAGCCAGGCGGGGATCGTGGCGGGCGAGAGGGCGCCCAGCACCCGCGCATGCGGCTTGCCCCGGTGGCGCAGCGGCAGGAGCACCATCTCCAGATCGACCGTGTCGCCCGATTCCGTGGTGCCGAGGAGGCCGATGACGAGGCCCGCCGTCTCGTCGATCACCGTCCCGACATGCCGCCGGATCCCGGGGCCCGCGTGCTCCGGCCACAGGTCGACGAAGCGCGCGCCTTTCAGCTCGCGGCCGAACAGGGCGCACAGCCGCGTGCCGGCCAGGCGGAACTCCGCCGTGCGGTCGGCCCCGATCTCCAGGATGAACGTGTCGGCCAGGACGTGGCGGATCTCCCCGGGCTCGATCTCGCCCCGGTCCGGGGCCGCGCGCTCGCCGCGCAGGGCATCCCAGTAGGAGAAGATCATCCGGGTGGAGGCGTGTTTCATGCTTGCACCAACGTAAAGGCCGTCCGCGGCCGGCTGTCCCGGTTCGGGACGCTTCCGGCCGCATCGGGCCAATCAGACACCGAGTCGGGTGCCGTGGAGCAGGGGTTATGCCGAACCCCACCGGGTTGTTTCCGGAAACCATTAGTTAACCTTAACGGATGGTTGACGTTGCCCGGCCGGGTGGCCTCGGCCATGGTGATCGGGCCACGGTTGAGGCGGGAGCGGATCAGGGTCTGGTTCCCGCCGGCGGACTCGACACGAGAGCGCAACGTCATCGGCTCCGCCTGCTTCAAGCGGGCGAGGGAGCGACGCTCGACGTCAAAGGGGAGGGTGCAGGCTGCGCTCTCCCCTTCTTTTTTGCCCCGCGACGCCGCGCAGCCTTGCCGGATGCCCCCGCGCCACCCATCGTCGTGGCATGAGCGAGCGCCCGTACTCCCCCGGCCGGGAGCCCATGTTCAACCTGCCCGGCGTGGTGATCCTCACGGCGGGCCTCCTGGCCGCGATCCATGTCGGGCGTGGGCTTCTCTCCCCTGAGACGGATTTCCGCCTGCTCCTGGAGCTCGCCTTCGTGCCCGCGCGCTGGAGCCTCGCCTTCGGGTCGGGCGGCCTCGACGCGGTCGCGACCGAGCTCGCGACGCGCGGCGCCGAGGAGGCGAGGGACCTCGCCGGGCTCGCCTCCATCGTGCTGGCGGACGGGGAGGCGAAGGTCTGGACCGCCGCCACCTACGGGCTTCTGCACGCCTCCTGGGCCCATCTCCTCTCGAACGCCGTCTGGCTCGTCGCCTTCGGCACCCCGGTGGCGCGCCGCCTCGGGCCGGCCCGGTTCCTCGGCCTCACCCTCGCCGCCGTCCTGGCGGGGGCGGGCGCGCATTTCCTCGCCGACCCCTACGCCGTGGTGCCGATGATCGGGGCGTCGGGCGGCGTCTCGGGGCTCGTCGCCGCGGCGGCGTGGTTCGTGTTCACGCCCGTGCCGCCCTGGATCCCCCTGGAGCCGCATGAGCGCCCGCGCCAGACGCTGCGGGCCATCGCTGGCAATCCTCGCGTCCTCGGCTTCCTGGGCGTGTGGCTTGCCGTCGACATCGCGGTGGGGCTCCTCGCCGGGCCTCTCGGCATCGCGGGCGGCGCCATCGCGTGGCAGGCTCATATCGGCGGGCTCCTGGCGGGCCTCGCGCTCTTTCCCCTGCTCGACCCGCTGCGGGACGCCGTCGGGGTGCCGGACCGGGACGAGGCCGACCGGGGGTGAGCCCCTCGCTTGAAAGCGGGCCCGGGTGACGGCACACTCCCCTGACGAGCCGGGCCGCCCGCCCCGCGGCGGCAAGAGCCCGGCCTTGGAGGGAACCATGAGCGTTCAGCACATCCTGGCCGAGAAGGGAGGCGACGTCGTCACCATCGCGCCCGATCGCACGCTGGCCGAAGCCGCGCACCTCCTCGCCGAGCGCCGCATCGGCGCCGTGATCGTCTCGGAGGGGAGCCGGGCCGTGGCCGGGATCCTCTCGGAGCGCGACATCGTCCGGGCGCTCGCCCGGGGCGGCGCGGCGGCCCTCGACCATCCCGTCTCGCGGCACATGACCGCCGAGGTGGTGACCTGCACGCCCGACATCGTCATCGTCGAGGTTATGGAGCTCATGACCCGCGGCAAGTTCCGCCACGTGCCCGTGGTGCAGGGCGGACGCCTCATCGGCATTGTCTCCATCGGCGACATCGTCAAGCGCCGCCTCGCCGAGGTGGAGACGGAGCAGCAGGCGCTTCGCGAGTACATCACGAGCTGAGGGGCGGGCACGCTCGCGTAGGGAAGGCGCGCTTGCATGCGGCGCGGCGACCCGCGCTGGCCGACCAAGGGCCCTGGCCGGGCATAGAGTGCGCCTTCGGCGCAGCAAGCCGTGCTGGATCCCCTTCCACTCCGGCGGACAAGCCGCCTCCGGCCGGGGATGACAGACGTGGCACGCTCCCCGTGTCATCCCCGGCCGGAAGCAGCGTGAGCTGCTGGAGGGGAAGGGGATCCAGCACCACTCTTGTCGCGAAGCGACGCATAATGCCCGTCACGGGCCTTTGAGGGCCATCCCGAGCCGCTTCGCGGCATCGACATTGCGCTGGATCGCATTCCGCTCCGCACGACGCGTGCGCCCCGCCCGGCGATCACCGCCGAAGCGAAACGTCCCTCACCACTCCCTCAAGGCTTCACCACCGCCACGCGCCCGTCCTCCAGCGCCACCACGATCCGCGCCCCGCGCCCCGTGCCAAGCACCGCGAGGCCGCGGCCGGTGGGGGCGGGGAGGGGGATCCGGGCGCGCTCGTCGATGCCGCGGCCCACCGAGAGGATCGCGATGGCGCGCCGGTCGAGGGTCGGGGCCACGATCTCCGGCGTGCCGTCGCCGTCGAGATCGGCAGCGGCCGCGTTGTCGAGGGCCGTCGAGCCTTGAGCATGGGTCGAGTAGCCCGCCTTCTCGTGCAGGAGGCGCAGGCCGCCCCCGTCCCAGGTCCAGACCTGGAGGACCCCGTCGATGTGGGGCGTGCGCACCACCACGATGTCGGGCTTGCCGTTGCGGTCGAAGTCGGCCACCGGCCCGGGATTGAGCCAGCGGTTCGACGTCCCGATCGCGGGCGTCTCGGCGACCATGCGCCAGACGCCCTCGCGCCGTCCCGCAATCACGAGGGCGGCGCCCGCGCTCTTCGAGGAGCGTACGACGAGGATCTCGGGCACGCCGTCCCCGTCGAGATCGGCCAGGCGCGGCTCCAGGTCCTCGAAGACCGCGTCGGGCCCGGCCTCCAGGCGCGTCACCGTGACAGGCACCTTCTGCACGCCCGGACCCGCCTGGACGGGGCGGCGCTCCTCGATGACGAGGGTGCCTGCCTCGACGGAATCGCCCAGGACGCCGTGGCCGTAATCCGTGCGCGGCGAGGCGAGATAGGCCTTGATCGGCCCCTCGGCGGCCTGGCGGGCATGGGGGATCGCGTCGGCCGGGCGCTCGCCGAGCCCCGACGGATTGCCGCGCAGCGGAATCACCGAAACCTCGCCGTCCGCGAGCGTCAGCGCCGCCGCGCCGCCCGCGCCCCAGGCGAGCGCCACGGGGCCCTCGCGACCGGGGCGCCGGAGCGCCGGATCGGCGGTCGGCGCGATGCGGGCCAGATAGCTGCCGGGCCCGCGGAACTCCTCGACCGCAAAGGGGAGCGGAAGCACGGCCACCTCGGCGGCTGCGGCGGGCCCCGCCAGCACGAGCGCGAGGGCCGCGAGCCCCCGGCGCAGGTCAGACATGCTGGCCGCCATTGATGTGCAGCTCGGCTCCGTTCACGTAGGAGCTCATGTCGGTGCACAGGAAGTAGATCGCCTTCGCCACCTCGTCCGGGGTGCCGAGGCGCCGCTGCGGGATCTGCTCCACGAGCCGCTCGGTGCCCGGCGAGAGGATGGAGGTGTCGATCTCGCCCGGCGAGATCGCGTTGACGCGCACGCCCAGAGGACCGAAATCCGCCGCCATCTCGCGGGTGAGCGCGGCCAGCGCCGCCTTCGACGTGGAATAGGCCGCGCCCGCGAAGGGGTGGACCCGCGAGCCCGCGATGGAGGTCACGTTCACCACGGAGCCCTTGGCCCGGGTGAGCTCCTCGCACAGGCCCCGCGCCAGCATGATGGACGCGAAGAAGTTCACCTGGAACACGTGCAGCCAGTCGCGGTGCGCGGTCTCGATGGCGCTGAGGCGGGAGCCGCCGGGGCCTTTGGGCGAGATGCCGGCATTGTTCACGAGGGCGTGGAGCTGGCTCCCCTCCACCTCGAGACGGCTCTTCACGTCCTCGATGGCGCGGCGGGTGTCCTCGGAATCCGAGAGGTCGACCTGGAGGTGGTCCTCCGGCCCCATCTCCCAGGGGCAGTTCTCGGGGAAGGCGTGGCGGGAGGCCGTGATGACGCGCCAGCCCGCGGCCGAGAACCGCTTGACCGTGGCATGCCCGATGCCGCGGCTCGCGCCCGTGAGGAGCATCACGCGGCGTCTCTGGTTGGACGACTGGCTCGTTGGCAAGGCTGCGCTCTCCGCTGGGGTGCGGCGGGACCCTACGACGCCAGCCCCCGACCGTCCATGCCTAAGCCGATGTTATGCGGCGGCCAAGCTTAACCATCGGTTCAGCATATTCAATATCTTGAAATGATATATTACCTCAATTAACAACAAACTTCGTTGTTCAAATGTGTTTGACTTAGATAGTGTTATCGCCGAGTTAAAACCTGTGATGCGGATATCACGTTTTCTGTTTGTGCCGGAGAGTTCCTATGCAGATCGGGGCTAATCAACAGAACATCGACACGAGCCAGTGGGCCAGCCTCGACGGCAAGGCCGGCCTGTCGTTCAACGACATTCTGATGGGCATGCTTCAGCTTCTCCAGTCCGGCCAGAGGGTCGGCGAGGGAGCGGGCGGCGGAGCGGCCGGCGAGGCGGGCGGCTGCGGCGCGGCGGGCAGCGCCACAGGCTGCGGCGGCGCGGGCGGGGCAGGCGGCATCGGCGATGCCGGCGCCACGAATGCCTGCGGCGGCGCGAACGGCTCCGACAACGGGATCCTGATGCCCAGCCAGGCCGGCGGCGCCGGGGCGGTGGGCTCGTCGGGCTCGTGCGGCGGCATGGACGGGGGCTACGATTTCGGCTCGGACTCCCTGGACGCCGCGGGCGGCTGCGGCTCCTCGTCGGGCGTCGGCGAGGCCGGCGGCTGCGGCGAGGTCGGCGCGACCGGATCGGACGTCGACGGCGCGTCCGGAGCCGGCGAGGGCTGCCCCCGGTGCTGCGGACCGCAGTGCAGCTGCAATGGCAACGCCTCGCGCAACGGCGTGAGCGTCTTCCGCGGCAACAAGCTCCAGTGATCCGGCGGTCCGGCTCCCGCGCCGGATCCCCGCCAAGCGAGAGGTGACGAGATGGGCCCCCTCGATCTCACGCGTCTCGATCCCGCCGCCATCGGCGGGATCGCACGCCTTCGCCTCAAGGCGGCGCTCGACGAGCGCCGTCACCTCGTCGATCCGGAGGCCTTCTTCACGGAGGCTACCGAATCCGGCCTGTTCACGGGCACCGCGCTCCATTTCGAGAACGGCCTTCTCACCGGCCGCAGCAGCGTGGACGGCCCGGCCGCCGCCTATCTCCAGTTCTTCGACGACGGGCGCCGTCTCGGGCTCGCCCGCGAGCCCCTGGAGCGCTACATCGCCCAGCGGATCGCGGGGGTCACGCTTCCCGCCACCCTGCTGCCGGAGGCGCGCGAGGAGGCCCTGGCGCTCGGCTTCGCGACGCCTCCACCGGACGCACCCCTCCACCGGACGGGCACGGCGGCCATGGTGCTGGCGCCGGGCCAGCGCGCGCGCATTCTCGGCTCGTGGCGCTGGGGCAACTGGAGCGATCCGGACCTCAACCGCATCGCGCTTCATCGAGGGGAGGGCGGCCTCGTCCTCGACCTCTATCGCTTGGGCGGCGCGGAGCGCACGCCCTCCGCGCGGTGGGCCCTGCCCTGGGAGGAGGACGTGGTCCTGGCCGCGCGCCTCCTGCTCTCGCCCGAGGAGACCGCAGCCCTTCTCGACGGCGCGAAGGACCCCGACTTCACGGGCGGCCTCGTGGAGAGTCTCGAAGGCGGTCCGCTCTGGCGCTCGGCCATGACGGTGCTGCGCCAGCGCATCAGCATCGAGCCCTCGCCCGACCACCTGCGCCTCACGGTCGAGGCGCTGCGCATGATGGCCCGCATCGGACGGCCGATCTACGCGTGAGACGAGGGGGCTATGCTCCAACCTCGCCCCCTGCCTCCGCGGGGGCAGGCTCTGAGGCGCCCACGGCGTGGGCCTCGAAGGATGCCCCAGAGGGCTCCGGGGAACTGTGGCCCCGTCCTGCGTGCTTCGAGAGGCGCTCTCCGAGCGCTCCTCAGCATGAGGGGGTGGGGAGTGTGATGAAAGGGGAGGGAGCCGCGCCCGTCCCCGTCCCCGATCGCCTCAAGGATAAAGCATCTCCCGGCTCCAGCCCTCGCTCCCGCGCGTGAACACGGCGCGGTCGTGGAGGCGGAAGGGGCGGTCCTGCCAGAACTCGATGCTCACCGGCGCGATACGGAACCCCGTCCAGTGCGGCGGGCGCGGCACGTCGCCCACGGCAAAGCGCGTCGCGTGCACCGCCACTGCCTTCTCCAGGGCGAACCGGCTCTCCAAGGGGCGCGACTGGCGGCTCGCCCAGGCGCCGATGCGGCTGTCGCGGGGGCGGCTCTGGAAATAGGCGTCGGCCTCGGCGTCGTCCACGACCGTGACGGGGCCCCGGGCCCGCACCTGCCGGCGCAGGGACTTCCAGTGCAGGCAGATCGCCGCCTTGCCCTGGCCGAGCAGCTCGCGGCCCTTGTTCGATTCCGTGTTCGTGTAGAAGACGAACCCCGTCTCGTCGAAGCCCTTGAGCAGCACCATGCGCACGTTGGGCAGCCCCGTCTCGTCGACAGTGGCGAGAGCCATGGCGTTGGGGTCGTTGGGCTCGGACGCGGTAGCCTCCCCGAGCCAGTCGCGAAAGAGGGCGAACGGCTCCTCGGCCTCGGTGAAGTCACCGGCTTTTAACCCATTCACGGTTTTATCCCCTCGTGTGGTCATGGAGTATCGGGTGGAGCGGCGCGTGAGGCAGGCCCTGTCGCGACGGGTGTACAGGATCGCGGCGGCGCGAGTCGACGGCGCGCGCGTCGCACTCGCGTGTCTTGCCGGATATGCCGGCCTCGTGCTCGGCGGCTGCTCGGTGACCATGCCCATCACCTCCATCGGCGCCGACCGCGACGTGACGGGCTCCACGACGCCCCGCTCCATCTCGCCGCTCTCGCCCGATCTCGGCACCGAGGACTGGCGCCGCGCCAAGGCCGCGATGGCGGTGGCCCTCGACCCGCAGGGCAATGGCGCCGTGGTGAACTGGGACAATCCCGACACGCTGCTCAAGGGCACCTTCGCCCCCGTGGGCTCGCCCTTCGTGAAGAACGACCTCGTCTGCCGCGCCTTCATCGCCTCGCTCGGCGGGCAGGACGAGACCAAATGGCTCCAGGGCTCGGCCTGCCGCCCCTCGGGCGAGGAATGGACGGTCCAGGACGTGAAGCCCTGGCGCAAGCCCGCCTGAGCGCTCCTTTGCCGGCATGAGGGCTTGAAACCCTCGCGCAAGCCTGTCCCTTTAACCTGGACGTCAAATCGCGTCGTCCCGTTGTTGCCGCTCGGCAACACCCCACCCATATGAGCGGGAGCCGCTCATGCCCGGGAGAACCCTGGGCGCACGAACCCCCGCGGCACCGGATGATGGCCCATGCGTGACCCCTACGACGTGCTCGGCGTGCCCAAATCGGCCAGCGAGGCCGAGATCAAGAAGGCGTTCCGCCGGCTCGCCAAGGCCTACCATCCCGACCAGAACCAGGACGACCCTAAGGCGACTGCGCGCTTCTCGGAGGTGAACCAGGCCTACGAGATCCTCGGCGACGCGGCCAAGCGCGCGCAGTTCGACCGCGGCGAGATCGACGGGGACGGCAAGCCGCGCTTCCGGGGCTTCGAGGGCTTCTCCGGCGGGCGCGGCGAGGGCATGGGCCGGGGCGGCTTCGGGTTCGGCTTCGGCGGGCGCAAGGGCGGCGCGGGACCGGGCGCCGGGGCGGGCACGGGTCCCGGGGGCGACGACATCTTCTCCCAGATCTTCGGCGAGGCGTTCCGCGCCGCCGAGCAGCGTGCCGGCGGCGGCGGAGCGGGAGCGACCGGCGGCACCCGCTCGCGCACCACGGGACGGGGAGGGGACGTGTCGGTCACCCTCACGGTCACCGTTGAGGAGATCGCGCAGGGCGCCAAGAAGCGCCTCGACCTGCCCACCGGCCGCTCCGTCGACGTGAGCATTCCGAAGGCCGTCACCGACGGGCAGGTGATCCGCGTGCGGGGCCTAGGCGAGGCGAGCCCCTTCGGCGAGCCGGGCGACGCCATGCTCACCATCCGCATCGCGCCCCATCCACGCTTCACGGTGGAGGGCTCGAACCTGCGGCTGCGGCTGCCCATCGCCCTCGACGAGGCGGTGCTCGGCGCCAACGTGCGCGTCTCGACCCTCGACGGCGAGGTCGCGATGACCGTGCCGCCCATGACGAGCTCGGGCCGCACCTTCCGCCTGCGCGGCAAGGGCCTCCCCTCCAAGGAGGGCACGGGCGACCTCTACGTGGTGGTGGAGATCAAGCTGCCCGAGGGGCCCGACGAGGAGCTCGTCGCCTATGCCCGCAAGCGCCGGGCCGCCCGCGTCGAGGGCTGAGGACAACGGCGGGAGGGCTTAGCCCTCGTCCCGAGGTGCTCAGCTGTAGGTGAGCCTCGAAGGATGTTGCAGGGTCCCCAGAGAGCTGCGGCAGCGTCCCTCGATACGCGCGGAGCCGGCTCGGGCGCCCGCGCCCGCGCATCGGGCCTATGCATGGAGCAGCCTTGCTCCGGCCCGCCGCCTGACGCAAAGAGGGCGCCCCTCCCGCGCAAGGGCGCCCCATGATCTTCGGAATCCCGTACTCGGACGTCGCTTTCCTCGCGGTCGCGCTGCTCGCGGCAGGCGCCGCGACGGGGCTTCTCGCGGGGGTGTTCGGGGTGGGCGGCGGCGCCGTGGTGGTGCCGGCGCTCTACGAGCTCTTCCGCGCGGTGGGCGTGCCCGACGAGGTGCGCATGCCGCTCTGCGTGGGCACCTCGCTCGCCGTCATCATCCCCACCTCGATCCGCTCGTTCAACGCCCACCGGGCGAAGGGCAAGGTGGACATGTCGGTGCTGCGGCAATGGGCGATCCCCGTGGTGGCGGGTGTGATCCTCGGCAGCCTCGTCGCGCGCTACGCCCCCGCGGACCTGTTCAAGGGGGTGTTCGTCGCGGTGGCGGGCATCTCGGCGGTGCGGCTCCTCTTCGCCCGCGACTCGTGGCGCTTCGGCACGGAGATGCCGACGGGGCCCATCATGACGCTCTACGGCCTCGTCATCGGCCTGCTCTCGGCCCTCATGGGCATCGGCGGCGGGCAGCTCTCCAACCTGTTCATGACCTTCTACGGCCGCCCGATCCACCAGGCGGTCGCGACGTCGTCGGGGCTCGGCGTCCTCATCTCGATCCCCGGCGCCATCGGCTATCTCTATGCGGGCTGGCCCAAGGCCGCCGCCTACCCGGATGTGGCGGCGCTCCAGTTCCCCCTTGCGGTGGGCTATGTCTCCCTCATCGGCTTCGCGCTCTTCGTGCCGACCAGCATCTGGACGGCGCCCATCGGCGCGCGGTTCGCCCACACCCTGTCGAAGCGCCGCCTGGAGGTGGCGTTCGGGATCTTCCTCCTGCTCGTCTGCGTCCGCTTCCTCTGGAGCCTCATCGTCGGCTGAGGCGGCCTCAGCCGGTCCAGTCCAGGGACCGGCCGACGGCCTTGGCCCAGAGCGCCACCTGGCGCTCGCGCTCGTCGGCGGGCAGCGAGGGCGTCCAGCGGCGGTCGACGGCCCAGTTCGCGGCGAGCTCGTCCGTCCCCGACCAGACGCCGACCGCAAGCCCCGCCGCATAGGCCGCGCCGAGCGCCGTGGTCTCCGTCACCTTCGGGCGCACGACGGGGAGATCCAGGAGGTCGGACTGCACCTGCATGAGCAGGCCGTTCACCGTCATGCCGCCGTCGACCCGCAATTCCGTGAGGCGGATGCCGGAATCCTGCGCCATGGCCTCCAGCACGTCGCGGGTCTGGAAGGCGGTGGCCTCCAGGGCGGCGCGGGCGATCTCGCCTCGGCCCGCATAGCGGGTGAGGCCGCCGATGAGCCCGCGCGCCGCCTCGTTCCAGTAGGGCGCGTAGAGCCCCGAGAAGGCCGGCACGATCACGACACCGCCATTGTGCGGCACGGAGGCCGCGAGCGCCTCGATGTCGGCGCTGTGCTCAATAAGACCGAGATTGTCGCGCAGCCATTGCACGAGCGCCCCCGCGATCGCGATCGAGCCCTCCAGGGCATAGACGGGCCGGGCGGCGCCGAAGCGGTAGGCGAGGGTGGTGACGAGGCCCGCCTTCGAGGGGAACGGCGTCTCGCCCGTGTTCATGAGCATGAAGCAGCCGGTGCCGTAGGTGTTCTTCGCCTCGCCGGGACGGAAGCACGCCTGGCCCACGAGCGCCGCCTGCTGGTCACCCAGGATCCCGGCGATGGGCACGCCCTTCAGCGGCCCCGACACGGCCTCCCCGTAGACCTCGCTCGAGGAGACGATCTCCGGCAGGCAGGTGGCCGGGATGCCGAACAGGTCGAGGATGGCGGGGTCCCATTCGAGCGTCGCGAGATCCATAAGCTGGGTGCGGCTCGCGTTCGTCACGTCCGTCACGTGGCGGCCCGTGAGGCGCCAGAGCAGGAACGCGTCCACCGTGCCGAACAGGGCGTCGCCGCTCTCCGCCCGCTCGCGGGCGCCCGGCACGTTGTCGAGGAGCCAGCGCAGCTTGAGGCCCGAGAAGTAGCTCGCGAGCGGCAGGCCGGTCGTGGCGCGAAGGCGGTCCTTGCCGCCCTCGCGCGCAAGCTCCGCCACCATGGCGTCGACTCGGGTGTCCTGCCAGACGAGGGCGTTGTGGAGCGGTGCGCCCGTGCGCCGGTCCCATAGGAGCGTGGTCTCGCGCTGGTTGGTGATGCCGACGGCCTTGAGGTCGCTCCCCGCGATCCCCGCCTTCGCAAGCGCCTCCGCGATCACCGCCTCGGTGTTGCGCCAGATCTCCTCGCCGTCGTGCTCGACGAGGCCCGGGCGCGGATAGACCTGGGCGTGCTCGCGCTGCGCCATGGCGACGATGGCGCCGTCGCCGTCGAAGACGATGAAGCGCGTGCTCGTGGTGCCCTGATCGATGGCGCCGACGACGTCCCTCATGATGCGTTTCCCCTGAAATCCTTGTTGCCGAGACCTTGGCGGGTGTCGCCGCTCTTGTCACGCGGGAGGGCCGGAACCCGGCCGCCGATGGGGCGTTTCCAGAGGAGAACATTTAGCGAACAAGGAAGCCCCTCATGGCCCAGCAGAACGCGAAGAGCCGCCACAAGGACCCAGTCGAGGTCGAGAACCCGAAGGTGAACCCGGATCCCAACACGAACCAGGTGAAGGACCCGGAGGATTGGGTCACCGGCCACGAGCCGATGACGGGGGCGCAGGCCTCCTACCTGAAGACCCTCTCCGAGCAGGCCCATGACCCGAAGGCCTACGACCCGGAGCTCGACAAGGCCGAGGCGTCGAAGCGCATCGACGAGATGAAGCACAAGACCGGGCGCTGAGCCCCGTCCGCCACAGGCGGGTCCGATCTCTGACGGGGCGGGCCCGCCTTAACCTTTTGTTAACCATGACGGACGAGCGTGCCGGCTCCAAACGCAGATGGAGCGGGCACGTGAGGCGGGAACGGGTTCTGATCGTGGAGGGCGACCGGATGAAGCGCGAGCTTCTCTCCGCCTATCTCGGCGCTGCGGGCTACGCCGTGGTCGAGGCCGCGAGCGGGGAGGAGGGCTTCTCCCGCCTGCGCATGGATCGCGCGCGAATCGACCGTCTGGTCGTGGGTGTCATCCCCCACACGATGGTCTGCGCCGCTGTGCTCGTCGACGAGTTCAAGGCCCATCACCGCGCCCGCGAGGCCCTGGTGATCGAGCGGACAGCGTCGCCCGCCGACGTCGCGGCGCTCCTCCAGCGCGCGGCGACGGCTCCCGCGCCGGTGCGTCCCGCGCTCGCTGCCCAGCCGGTCGCCGCGGCCGCGTAAATCGGCCGTTGACGGCAATTCCGTCCGCTCACGCTTGTTCCCGGGGAACCCCTCGCATTTTCGTGCGTGGTTTCCCATATAAGGATCATGGGGCAGCGGCCCCGCGCCAAGGCGTCAGGCCCCGGCGCGTCGCGGCATTCCCCGACAGGTGAACGGATATGTTGAACCACGCTTCTCGCCGCTCCTTTGCGATGGTCGCGCTCGCCGCGATCCTCTCGCTCGCTGCGGCCGACGTCGCCGACGCCCGCGCGGGCCGCTCCGGCTCGTTCGGCTCCCGCGGCGGACGCACCTATCAGGCTCCCCCCTCGACGCCGACGGCGCCGACCCAGGCCCGTCCGTTCGACCGCACGATCACGCAGCCCGGTCCGGCCCAGCCTGGTTTCCGGCAGCCCGGCGCGCCCGGCAACCTGGGCACCCAGGCGGCGCGTCCGCGCTTCGGCGGCGGCTTCTTCGCGGGTCTCCTCGGCGCGGGCCTGCTCGGCGCGCTGTTCGGCGCGGGCTTCTTCGGGGGCCTCGGCGGCCTCGCCTCGATCCTCGGCTTCGTGCTGCAGGTGCTCCTGATCGGCGGGCTCATCATGCTGGCGCTGCGGTTCTTCCGCCGCCGGCAGGAGCCCTCCTTCGCGGCCCAGCAGCGCTCCGCCCTGGGCGGCATGGGTGGCCCGACGGGCGGACCTGGCCCGATGGGCGCCCAGCGCTCAGGCCTCGGCCCCATGGGGGCCATGGGCGCCGCCGCGGGCACGCGCCCGGGTCCCATGGGCGGCCCCGCCGCGCAGGCGCCGCTCCAGGTGCTGCCGGCGGATTTCGAGGCCTTCGAGCGCAACCTCGTGGCCGTCCAGGCGGCCTATGACCGGGGCGACGTGGGCACGCTGCGCACGCTCACCACGCCGGAGATGGCGTCCTATTTCGAGGGCGAGCTCTCCGACGACGGCCGCCGCGGGGTCAAGGCCCACGTCACCGACGTGAAGCTCCTCCAGGGCGATCTCGCGGAAGCCTGGCGGGAGAACGGCGTCGACTACGCCACGGTCGCCATGCGCTACCAGCTGCGCGAGGGCGTGACCGAGCGGGCCACAGGCCGGGTGATCGAGGGCGACCCCACGCGCCTCACCGAGGCCACCGAGGTCTGGACCTTCCGGCGCGAGCCGGGCGCCTCCTGGAGCCTCTCGGGCATCCAGCAGGTCTGACGCCCACGGGCGGACGCGATATGCAAGAGGACGGCCGGCGCCACGCCGGCCGTTTTCGTTTGGGGGGTAGGGCAGGGTCGCCTCTCTCCACCGCCCTCATGCTGAGGAGGCCTGCGAAGCAGGCCGTCTCGAAGCACGCACCACGCTTGTAAGCGGGAGGGAGATCCGCGGAGCGCCCTTCGAGGCCCTGCTCCGCAGGGCACCTCAGGACGAGGGTGAGGATTGGATCGGCGGGGGGCTCCCCCCGTCAGTGCCCGCCGCGGCTCTGGCGGACGTCGCGGGGGCTTTCCAGGATGGAAAGCAGGCTTTCGGCGACGTGGCGCGCCTCGTCGTCCTGCAGGCGCAGCAGCATGGGCTCCCGGGCCCCGGCCTGAAGCGCCAGGATGGGCTGGCCCTCCTCGTCGACGCCGATGTCGATGGTGGGCGAGGTCACGTCCTCGATGTCGCCTTCGAGCTCGCCGGCGTCCTCGTCGGCCAAGGGAGCGTCGCCGGCCTGCGCCATGACCTCGACGAGCTGCGTCAGCGCGGCCGCGAGCGTGCGGGCCGAGCCCGCATCCATGACGACGGCCGTGGTCTGCTCGTCCTTCTGAAACGAGATCTGGATCTTGTCGCCGTCGACGGAGAGGGAGATGGCGGCCATGCTCGGTCCGGTTGCCTGACCCCATCATGTGGGGATCGGCGGTCTTTTTGTCCAGGGACGGGGCTAGGGCAGGCCCCGCCGCCCGCGACGGCGCCGGAACCGGGCTTCCCGCCCCCTGTTGACCCCAAATATCGGTGACCAGGAGAGCATCCGTGAGCCAGACCCTGCAGACGCAAGCCTTCCCGGACCCCACGCCCGCCGATCCGAACCCGGCGCCGGCCCGGCCGGGAACGCCGAGCGAGGCGCCTCAGCGCGACGTGCCGATCGGTGTGCCCTCGCCCGTGCCCGAGCAGGCGCCGGTCCCCTCGGAGCCCGTCGGGGTTCCGCCGACGGCGCCGCCGGAGATCCCCTCGAACCCGACGAGCCCGCAGCCGATGATGTAGGGCGGTCCGACCTTCAAGGGCGCGGCGCCGGGCTCGGCGGGATCGCGCCGGGATCGTTCGGGCCCGGCACGGCTTGCGTCGCGGCGGGGCGGCCCTCCATCAAGGGCAGGTTCTCGGGACGCGACGCCGAGATGTCGACAGCCGTCGAGGCCGGCGGGCTCCCGGGCGCGGCGGGCAGGGTGGCGTTCGGCGTGGCACCCGGAGCGACCCCCGGAAGCGGGGTCTGCGGCGGCACCGTGCCCTGCGCCGCGGCGAGCGCGGTCGAGGCGATCAGGGCGAGGGCGGCGAGGCGTAGGGGCATGGCGTCACTCCGGGGAACCGGGTCGCCAACGTCCCGCCGCGAGGGCGGGTTCCGGCGCAAGGGTGTCAGCCGTCCGCGTCCGGCTGGGAGCGGCGGGACCGCTTGTCCTTCCAGCGCTCGAGCGGCCGGGCCCAGCCCAAAGGCTCCTCGTCCCGCGACAGCCACTCGACGAGGGCGATCACGAGAAGCACGAAGGCCAGGCCGATCACCCAAGCCGAGTAAGACATTTCACCTGCAACGGAGGGATGAATGAGCCTCCATACTGCCCGGGAAATCTAAAGGATGGGTTTTCGCGGGGGTGAGGTTACTGGGGTACTTGGCGAAAACGAAGGGTTCCACGAGTTGTCGTGCCACGACAACGCTACCTTTTCTGGCGAGGCGAGCATTCCCGGCCCCGCTGCGAGCATCGCGCGGGTCGAGCCGCGGGCCGCCGTCTCGCGCGAGCGTGATCCGGACAACTGCCGATAAGATCCCAGCCTGTGGCGGGGATGCGACACCGCTTGCGGTCCCCGCCTGCTAGTGCTGGGTCTCGCATGATCGATTCGTAAGCAAGGCTCATGATCTCTCGACGCATCCTCATCGCCGCTCTCCTGGGCGCCCCGGTCGCCGCCTGCAACACGGTGCAGCAGGCCCAGACCGCCGTCACGGCCGAGGACGATCTCTCGGGATGGTATACGGGCGAGGTGATCCCCGACAGCCCGCACCCGATCCCGAAAGTGGACCGCACGCGGCTGCGCCCCGAGTTCAACCGCCAGGTCGTGGCCTATGACGGCGGCGAGGCACCGGGCTCCATCGTGGTCGATATCGACCGGCGCTTCCTCTATCTCGTCCAGCCCGAGGGCAAGGCGCTGCGCTACGGCGTCGGCGTGGGCCGCCAGGGCTTCTCGTGGCGCGGCGTCGCGACCGTCGGGCGCAAGTCCGTGTGGCCGGCCTGGAGCCCCACCACGACGATGGTGAGCCTCAACCGGACCCTGCCACGCTTCATGGAGGGCGGCATCGGCAACCCGCTCGGGGCCCGCGCCCTCTACCTCTACCAGGGCGGCCGGGACATCCTGTTCCGCATCCACGGCACGAACGAGCCCTGGTCCATCGGCGAGGCCGTCTCGTCGGGCTGCGTCCGCATGCTCAACGAGGACGTCCGCGACCTGCACGACCGCGTGCCCGTCGGCACGACGGTCTACGTCAAGCGGGGCGGCCGTCTGCGGACCTGAGGGCCTCCTTTGCGTCCGAGATATATGATCAAGGAGACTTAATGCACCGGTCGGAGTTGGCCGAACGGTGCGTTATTCTATCCAGCAAACAGGCCCGATCGCCTGTGGCCCTTATAACGTAAACCTCTGTCTACAGCGCTCTCCGCTCTCGCCGTTAAATCTAAAAATTTACGCCGATCACAGTTTCCCCTGCATGCCCTCTCCAAACCGCATAGCCGCTCGGCTACCTTGAGCGTTATACGGATGAGCGGATCCGTGGGAGCGTTGCGTGTCGTCCCCTCCTGTCAACGTCAATAACCGAGCGGCCATCGAGCGTGTTCTGGAGAAGACGCTCGAGGAGACGCAGCGCGATCTCGCGGCGTTCCTGAAAGCCCGGACCGAGGCGCCGACCCTCGATCCGCGCCAGAACGACGGCCGCAACCGCGAGCAGCCCCGCGAGCCCGACACGGGCGCGCAGGCCCGCCTCAAGCAGGCGATCCGCGAGCAGGAAGCGCTGGACGCCAGCCGCCGTGCCTCCCGCCTCGTCGCCCCCGAGCCCGTGCGTCCCGCAACGCCCCGGCGCGAGGCGCCCGCGCGTCAGGCGCCGGTTCCGCAGCGCCCCGACGCGGCCGGGCTCGTGCCGGGGCGGACGCCTCGCCAGCCCATCACGCCCCAGGCCTTCGCGACGCCGGGTCTCGTCCCCAATCCCCTGATCGCCGACGACCGGCCGGTGGCCGGCACCGGCGCGCCCCGCGTCTCGCCCGCCGGCTCGCGCAACCCGGCCCCCGTCGCGCCGCCCGCGCCGGTCGAGCCGAGCCGCGCCGAGCGGCTTCTCGCCGAGCGCCGCCCGGTCGGCGACTGGCCGCCCATCCCGGCCGACATGCGGGTCGCGCCGACGGGCGCCGCAATCCTTGCACCGGCCCCCGGCGGGCCGCGCCTCAGCGCCGTGGTGCCGCGCAAGGTGCAGGATCGCATCGACGAGTTCTACCGCACGGGCGTCTTGAACCCCGAGCCCTTCCGCTTCGATCCCGTCGACCCGCTTCCCGTGGTGTCCCGCGCGGCGCCGATGCCACGCTCGGGGCTCGCCGCCAGCGGCCCGTCGGACGCTCCCCGCGCCATGCCCGAGCCGCCGCGCCTGCGCCTCGTCGCGGGCACGATGGCCTGAGAACCCGACGCCGCGTCACGTATCGCGGCGCACCGCAACTGCCGGACGAACATGCTCCCGTAAGGGAACTTGGCTGTTCTGCCGCTGTTGCAAAAGCGCTTGGCTTGGGCCAAGCCATGAACCCGCCCGTGGGCGGCTTGAACGGCTGAGCATTTGGGGACAGCGATGACGAAGTGGGTGTACACCTTCGGCGACGGTCAGGCCGAGGGCGAGGCCGGCATGCGCAATCTGCTCGGCGGCAAGGGCGCGAACCTCGCCGAGATGTCGAACCTCGGGCTTCCCGTCCCGCCGGGCTTCACAATCACCACCGAGGTCTGCACCTATTACTACGACCACGGCCAGTCCTACCCCCCTGAGCTCGAGGGCCAGGTGCGCGCGGCGCTCGACACTGTTGGGCGCCTGACGGGCCGCGCCTTCGGCGATCCGGCGAACCCGCTCCTCGTCTCCGTGCGCTCGGGCGCCCGCGCCTCCATGCCGGGCATGATGGATACGGTCCTCAATCTCGGCCTCAACGACGGCACCGTCGAGGCGCTGGCGAGGGCCGCGGGCGACGAGCGCTTCGCCTATGACAGCTACCGCCGCTTCATCACCATGTACTCGAACGTGGTGCTCGAGATCGACCACCACCATTTCGAGGAGGTGCTCGACGGCTACAAGGACCGCAAGGGCTACACCCTCGACACGGACCTCACGGCCGCCGACTGGAAGACCCTCATCGGCCAGTACAAGGGCATCGTCGAGCGCCATCTCGGCCGGCCCTTCCCGCAGGATCCGCAGGAGCAGCTCTGGGGCGCCATCGGCGCCGTGTTCGGCTCGTGGATGAACAACCGCGCCATCAAGTACCGCGAGCTGCACGCCATCCCCGCGAGCTGGGGCACCGCCGTCAACGTCCAGGCCATGGTCTTCGGCAACATGGGCGAGACCTCGGCCACGGGCGTGGCCTTCACCCGCAACCCCTCCACGGGCGAGAGCGAGCTCTACGGCGAGTTCCTCATCAACGCCCAGGGCGAGGACGTGGTGGCGGGCATCCGCACGCCGCAGGACATCACGGAACGCGCCCGCATCGCGGCCGGCTCCACGAAGCCCTCCATGGAAGCCGAGATGCCGGAGGCCTATGGCGAGCTCGTGCGCATCTACGGCATCCTGGAGCGGCACTACCGCGACATGCAGGACATGGAGTTCACCATCGAGGCGGGGAAGCTCTGGATGCTCCAGACCCGCAGCGGCAAGCGCACGGCGAAGGCCGCCCTGCGCATCGCGGTGGAGCTCGCGAGCGAGGGCCTGATCAGCGAGGCGGAGGCCGTCGGCCGCGTCGATCCCGCCTCCCTCGACCAGCTCCTCCACCCGACCATCGACCCCAAGGCCGACCGCACCATCCTCGCCACCGGCCTGCCGGCCTCCCCTGGCGCCGCCGCCGGCGAGGTGGTGTTCAATTCCGAGGACGCGGAAGCCGCCCGGAAGGCGGGGCGCAAGTGCATCCTGGTGCGCATCGAGACCAGCCCTGAGGACATCCACGGCATGCACGCGGCGGAGGGCATCCTCACCACCCGCGGCGGCATGACCTCGCACGCCGCCGTGGTGGCGCGCGGCATGGGCAAGCCCTGCGTCTCGGGCGCCGGCACCATCCGGATCGACTACGCCAACCAGACCATGACGGTGGGCGGACGCACGGTCGCCAAGGGCGAGATCCTCACCATCGACGGCTCGATGGGCCAGGTTCTGCTCGGCCAGGTGAAGATGCAGGAGCCCGAGCTTTCGGGCGAGTTCGCGACCCTCATGGGCTGGGCCGACAAGGCGCGGCGCATGAAGATCCGCGCCAATGCCGAGACGCCGCTCGACGCCCGAACCGCCCGCACCTTCGGCGCCGAGGGCATCGGCCTGTGCCGCACCGAGCACATGTTCTTCGAGGGCGACCGCATCGTCGCCGTGCGCGAGATGATCCTCGCCGAGGACGAGGCGGGGCGCCGCACGGCGCTCGCCAAGCTGCTGCCCTACCAGCGGGCGGACTTCGTCGAGCTCTTCACGATCATGAGCGGGCTCCCCGTCACGATCCGCCTCCTCGACCCGCCGCTCCACGAGTTCCTGCCCCACACGGAGGAGGAGATCGCGGAGGTGGCGGGCGCCATGGGGACGAGCGCCGAGAAGCTCAAGCGCCGCGCCCAGGAGCTGCACGAGTTCAACCCGATGCTGGGCTTCCGCGGCTGCCGGCTCGCGATCCTCTATCCCGAGATCGCCGAGATGCAGGCCCGCGCCATCTTCGAGGCGGCGGCCGAGGCCGCGAAGGCCACGGGCGCGCCCGTGACGCCGGAGGTCATGGTGCCCCTCGTCATGACGAAGGCCGAGCTCGACCTCGTGAAGGCGCGCATCGATGCCATGGCGCAGGCCGTCATGACGGAGACGGGCACGCAGATCGAGTACCAGGTCGGCACCATGATCGAGCTGCCCCGCGCCGCTCTTCGGGCGGGCGACATCGCCGAGAGCGCGGAGTTCTTCTCGTTCGGCACCAACGACCTCACCCAGACCACGCTCGGCATCTCCCGCGACGACGCGGCCTCCTTCCTCGGCCCCTATGTCCAGAAGGGGATCATCGAGGCGGACCCGTTCGTGACGCTGGACCAGGAGGGCGTGGGCGAGCTCGTCTCGCTTGCCGCCGAGCGCGGCAGGCGGACCCGCAACGGCATCAAGCTCGGCATCTGCGGCGAGCACGGCGGCGACCCGGCCTCGATCCGCTTCTGCCAGTCACTGGGCCTCGACTACGTCTCCTGCTCCCCCTACCGCGTCCCGATCGCGCGCCTCGCCGCCGCCCAAGCGGCGATCGGCGGCAAGGTGGCGAGCCAGGCCTGAGGGGCGCGACTCCCCTCTCCCATGGGGGAGGGGCCGGGGGTGAGGGGGTACCACGCGCATCCAGGTATCTCCCCGCCCCCTCATGCTGAGGAGCCCGCGCCAGCGGGCGTCTCGAAGCACGCACCACGCCTCCACAGCTGACTGGCGATCCGTGGAGCGCCCTTCGAGGCCCGCCTGCGGCGGGCACCTCAGGACGGGGGTGAGAGTGGGACAGCGGGTTGGGAGTTTGGCTGGTTTGAGAGGGGAGTCCCCCCTCAAAACAAGCTCAACTGCCCCGGTGCCCCACGCACCGGCGGCACGAAAAGGTCGGTGCGCAGCCGCAACCCCCCGCGACGCGCCATGCCCAGCCGCCGCAGGGCCGTCTCGAAGCGGCGGGCGGTCAGCGTGGCGTAGGGGCCGGTGCCGGTGAGGCGGGTGCCGAAAGCCGCATCGTAGTCCCGGCCGCCGCGCATCTCGCGCAGGATCGCGAACACCCGCTCCGCCTTGCCCGGATAATACTCGACGAGCCAGTCGCGCACGATCTCCTTGAGCTCGTGCGGCAGGCGCAGCACCACGTAGCCCGCCTCGCGCGCCCCGGCTGCGTGGGCCGCCTCCAGGATCGCTTCCAGCTCGTGGTCGTTGATGCCGGGGATCAGCGGCGCCGCGAGCACGAGGACCGGCACGCCCGCCTCCGAGAGCGCCCGGATCGCCTCCAGGCGCTTGCGCGGCGCGCTGGCGCGGGGCTCCATCCGGCGCGCCAGCACAGGGTCGAGGGTGGTGACAGAGACGGCGACCTTGGCTGTCCCGGCCCGTCCCATGGGCCCCAGGAGGTCGAGGTCGCGGGTCACCATCGCGCCCTTCGTGACGATCCCCACCGGGTGCCCCGACTTTGAGAGCACCTCCAGCACCTCGCGCGTGATCCGCAGGCGGCGCTCGATCGGCTGGTAGGGGTCCGTGTTGGCGCCGAGCGCGATGGCCTGGGGCACGTAGCCCGGCGCCGAGAGCTCGCGGGTCAGGAGCTCGGCGGCGTTGGGCTTGGCGAAGAGCTTCGTCTCGAAATCGAGCCCCGGCGAGAGCCCCAGATAGGCGTGCGTCGGGCGGGCGAAGCAGTAGACGCAGCCGTGCTCGCAGCCCCGGTACGGGTTGATTGAGCGGTCGAAGCCGATGTCGGGCGAATCGTTGCGGCTGATGATGGAGCGGGCCGCCTCCATGGCAACGTCGGTGGCAAGCGGCGGCGCCTCCTCGGCGATGTCCCAGCCGTCGTCGAAGCCCTCCCGCGCCAGCGGCTCGAAGCGCGCGTGCGGGCTCGACACCGCGCCGCGGCCGCGGTGGGGCAGGGGCTGTCGGGGAGGGGACATCGGGCGCTCTCCAGGGCGGGAGCGCGAACATATCAGGAACAAGCGCGGCCGTGGAGTCGGCTGTCCGCAATTTTCTTTTCGCACTTGCGAGATCACGCGCCCGGGTCGCGTTATGATGCGCCCATGATCACAGGTCTCGTTCTCGTTGAGCGCGGCGTCGAAGCGCTCGCCGTCACCTTGTCCCACCTCGTCCCCGGCGTCGCCGAGGGGCTCGTCGGCGATGCCGTGGTGATCGCCCGGCGGGACGACGAGGACGTGGCCCGGGTCGCCGATGCGACCGGCGCGGCCCTCGTGGTGATCGGGCCGGGCGACGACCCCTGGACCGCCGCGGCGGGGATCGCGCGGCGCGACTGGCTCCTGTGCCTGCGCGACGGCGACATGCCTGCTGATGGCTGGATTCGCGCCCTCGACCGCTTCACCCTCACCGCGTCCGGCACCGGCCTCCCCATCGGCCGCCTCGCCCGCCCCTGGCGCGAGCGGCTGCCCGCCCTCCTGGAGGGGCGCCTCCACGGCCCGCGCCTCCGCCCCGGCGACCTCGTCCACCGCAGCCGGGTGGCGGAGCCCGCCAGGGCGCGGGTGGTGCGGCTGCCGGTGGGGATCGTGCGGGACGGGGGGTGACGCGCCAACGGCTGTCATCCCCGGCTGGAGCCCGTCAGGGCGGAAGGGAAGGGGATCCAGCGCAACTCTTGTCGCGAAGCGACGCTTGATGCCCGTCGAGGGCCCTTTGCGGGCCGAAGTGAGCCGCTGCGCGGCAGCATCGCTTACGCTAGATCCCCTTCCCCTCCGCGCGACAAGCGCGCTCCGGCCGGGGATGACACGGGGAGTCCGTCATCCAGCGTTAGTCCTCTCCAACGCTAGCCCTTAATGCCGCGCCGACCCGCCCGCTGTCTCCGCCCCGATCCAATCCATCACCTCGCACAGGGCGTCGCGGGGTGTGGCGCCGCGGCCGGTGGCGTCGGTGAAGAGGGCGAGCTGGCGGTCGGCGCTGGTGCCGCGGTGCAGGATGTCGCGGGCGACGGCGAGCGAGGCGTCGCAGCCCATGGCGGCGGCGTCCTCGGCCACGAGGGCGAGGGTCTCGTCCAGCACGGCCGCGACGGGCTTCGCGCTGCGGGTGGCCTCGTCGACGAAGCTGCCGTGGATGCCGTAGCGCTGGGCGCGCCAATGGTTCTCCAGCACGATCGCCCGCGAGGCGCCGTCGAGCCCGCGATTGACCCCCGGCGAGCGGGCGAGGTGGCGCACGAGGCAGCGGTAGAGCGCCGCGATGGCGAGCGCGTCCTCGGCCCGGGTGCACACGTCCGCCACCCGCAATTCCAGCGTCGGATGCTTCAGGGACGGGCGGATCACCCACCACAGGAAGCTCGAGTTCTCGATCGCCCGGGCCTCGACGAGCGTGTCGACGTAGCGCTGGTACTCGGCGGCGCTGCCGAACAGGTCGGGCAGGCCTGAGCGCGGCAGCTCCTGGGCGGCCGCCGAGCGGTAGCTCATCAGCCCCGTGCGCTGGCCCTGCCAGAAGGGCGAGGAGGTGGAGAGCGCGAGCAGCAGCGGCAGGAAAGGCAGGATGCGGTTCATCACGTCGATGCGGTCGTCGAGCTCGCCGAGCGCCACGTGGACGTGGAGGCCCGACACGACGTGGCGGCTTCCCACCATCTGGAGGTCGTGCATCACCTTGCCGTAGCGCCGCTGCGGGGTGGCGCGTTGGCGGGTCCAGGCCGCGATGGGGTGAGTGCCCACGGCGGTCAGCAGGAGGTCATGCTCGCGGGCAAGCCGGGAGAGGCCGCCGCGCAGCCGCTGCAGGGTGTCGCGCGCCTCCTGGCAGGTGGAGAGCGGCCGGGTCGCGATCTCGACCTGCGATTCGAGCAGCTCGGGATGCACCTCGTCGGGGAAGGCGTCCTGCGCGGCCTCGATGAAGCCGCGGGTGCCGTTGCGGGCGGTGTCGCGCCGCCTGGCATCGCTCAGGAAGTACTCTTCCTCGATGCCGAAGGTGAACTCTTGCACCATGGTGTACCCTTGGCGCTCCCGGTCGGGAGCGCTCACTCGAAGCCGTGTGGGATGAAGCGCGTGAGGGCCGCTAGCGTCGTCGCAGCCTCACCCAGCGGCCGGTCTCGCGGGCGCGTCTAGCGCCAGTCGCCGAGCGCGGTCTGGACGAGGGCGAGAACGGCCACCGCAGCCGTGTCGGCGCGCAGGATCCGCGGTCCAAGGGACACGCGAACGACGCGTGGGTGGCGCAGGGCAAGCGCTCGCTCCTCATCCGTGAAGCCCCCCTCGGGGCCCACGATAACGGCCACCTTCGCGGCCGGGTTCCGGCTCCCTTGCCGCAGGGCCCGGACGGGATCGCCGACGGGCGCCTCCTCGTCGCAGAACACGAGATCACGGTCCGGCTCCAGCTCCGCCAGGACCCGCTCCATGGGCGCCTCCGCCGCGATCTCGGGCAGCGCCAGGATCCCGCATTGCTCGGCGGCCTCGATGGCGTTGGCGCGCATGCGCTCCAGGTTCACCCGCTGGGCCTGGGTCCGCCGGGTGATCACGGGCTGGAGGCGGCTTGCCCCCATCTCGACGGCCTTCTGGACCATGTAGTCGAGGCGCGCGTGCTTGAGCGGCGCGAAGGCGTAGACCACGTCGGGGCCGGCCTCCTGCGGGCGGGTCTGCTCGGTCGTGACGAGGTCGGCGCTCTTGCGCCCGTCCGGCGCCACCTCGGCCCGCCACTCGCCGTCGCGCCCGTTGAAGACGAGCACGGATCCGCCCTCGCGCAGGCGCAGCACGTTGAGGAGGTAGTTGGCCTGGGCCCGGTCCAAGGCGACGCGGGCGCCGAGCCTGAGCGGGGCGTCGAGGAAGAGGCGGGGGGCGTCGAAATCGTACTTCGCCATGGCGGTATCCTATGCCCGCACGGCGCCCGCATGGCTCCACCAGCCGGGACGCCGCTCGGCGAGAGTCTCGGCGGCGGTCCGGGCCGCCGCGGTGTCGCGAAACAGCGCGAAGCCCGTGGCGCCGCTGCCGCTCATGGAGGCGTGGACGGCGCCCGGCAGGCGCTCCAGCTCCGCCACCACCTCGCCTACCACGGGCGCGACCGTACAGGCCGCCGGGAGGAGGTCGTTGCCGCGCAGGCGGAGTTCTTCGGCGAGATGCTCGACGTCGCGGATCGGGCCTGCGAGGGGCGGCGGCGCGGGCCCGCGCTCGAGGGCCGCATAGGCGCGGAATACCGCGGGCGTGGCGGTGGCGACGCCGGGATTGACGAGAAGGATCGCGAGCGGGGGCAGGGCAGGGGCGGGCGTCAGCGCCTCGCCGATCCCGGCCATGAGGGTGGGCCGTCCCGCGACGCAGACGGGCACGTCCGCGCCGAGCCTGGCCCCCATCTCGCGCAGGCGCGCCTCGTCGAAACCCGTCTCCCACAGGGCATCGAGGAGGCGCAGGGCCGCGGCGGCGTCCGAGGACCCGCCGCCGAGCCCCGCCTCGACGGGGATGAGCTTCGTGAGCCGCAGCCGCGCGCCCATGCCAGACCGCGCATGCTCCCGCAGGAGCCGGGCGGCCTTGAGCACGAGGTTGCTCTCGACCGGCCCGGCGCGGCCCGCGAAGGGGCCGTCCACCACGAGGCTGAGATCGTCTGCCGGCTCCGCCGCGAGGCGGTCGGCGGGGTCGGCGAAGACGGCGAGGGAATCGAGAAGGTGGTAGCCGTCGGGGCGCCGCCCGACCACCTTGAGGTAGAGGTTGACCTTGGCGGGGGCCTCGGCGGCGCCCGGCCCCGCGGGGCTCATCGCCCGCGGATCCGCTGGCCCTGCTGGCCCTCCTCGCGTCCCAAGGTCTCGAACACCTTGGCGACG
>NZ_VUOA01000059.1 GCF_008386575.1 Salinarimonas soli | reverse complement strand
CAGCAGCTTCAATCCACCGCGTAGAAGGCCTCACGGACAGGGTTGGCGATCGGCCCAGAACCGATAACGGCCGTCTGGGTCATCACTACGCCGACCACCCGGTTTGTCGGATCCACCCAGAACTGCGTCCCATAGATGCCGCCCCAGCCGTAGCTACCAACCGGAAGCTGCGTCTTGGCCGCCGTCGGATCAGTCACAAGACCGCAGCAGAGGTTATGACCCCACCCTGGGCCACGCAGAGTAGGCATGCTGCCGGTCGCGTTCTGGGTCATCTGTCGAACCGTCTCGGCCCGCAGCACACGAGCCCCGTCTAGTTCGCCTTCGTTCAGGAGCATCTGCGCGAACCGTGCGTAGTCGCCGATCGTGCCGCTCATCCCAGCGCCGCCCGAGTTGTAAGCGGCCTGCGAGAAGACGCGGTTTGGATCGAGGTTGGCTGTTCCCTTCGTAGCTGGGTACGGCACACCCTCTGTTGCCTTCACAGGAACATAGCCAGTCCCAAGTTGCCCCGTCCCCTGCTCTGGGCGGGTGACCGGCACAAAGCGGTCACGGGCCGTCTCGGGTGCGTAGAAGACCCAGCTCTCAATCCGCAGTGGCTTCGCGATCCGCTCGGTGATGAACGAGCCAAGCGAGCCGCCTGTTACCTTCTCGATCACTGCGCCAAGTACATCGGTCGCGAGCGAGTACTGCCAGCTCGTTCCAGGCTGATAGCCGAGCGGAGCCGAGGCGAGGCGGCGCATCGCTTCGGCTGTCGTCACGTCTGGCTGATCCAACCCGTCGGTCACGCGTGCCTCTCGGTACGCATTCACGACCTGAGGGTTGTTGATGAAGTTGTAGGAGAGCCCGGCCGTGTGGGTCAGGAGCTCGCGCACGGTGGGAGGCCTCGTTGCGGCCGTCTCGGCTCCGTCAGCTCCGCGCACGCGGAGGTTCGCGAACTCAGGCAGGAAGCGCGTCACGGGGTCGTCGAGACCGATCTTGCCCTCCTCCACGAGGATCATGGTTGCGACCGACGTGACGGCCTTTGTCATGGAGGCGAGGCGGAACATGTCGTTCTCGCCGATCGGCGTCGTGCCCCCTGCCTCACGCACGCCCATGCTGCGCCTATAGACCGGATTTCCGTCCTGCAGGATCAGCACGGCGACGCCAGGGGTACTGCGACCTTCCACGAGGCTCCGGAGAGTCTCATCCAGCTTTGCGGTTCGTGCATCAGGCGACAAGGCCCTCGTCGCGGGCGCGGAGAGCCCCCCAAGCGTGAGCGCTCCAGCTCCAAGCAGACCGAGGAGAAGTCGACGTGAGATCATGATTGTTTCCTCCCGTCAGGGGCTGAATCAGCCCCTGACCCGGGCATTCTGCTCCCGCAGGTACCCAGGGGGTCAAGCG
>NZ_VUOA01000058.1 GCF_008386575.1 Salinarimonas soli | reverse complement strand
GGTCTCGAACACCTTGGCGACGATGCCGGCCGCGTCCAGGCCGGCCTGGGCGTACATCCGCTCGGGCTTGTCGTGGTCCTGGTAGGCGTCGGGCAGCACGAGGCTGCGCACCTTCACCCCCCGCCCCAGCACCCCGTGCTCCGCCAGGCAGTGCAGCACCTGCGAGCCAAAGCCCCCGATCGACCCCTCCTCGATCGTGAGCAGCACCTCGTGCTCGCGCGCAAGCCGCAGCACCAAGGCTTCGTCCAGCGGCTTGGCAAAGCGCGCGTCCGCCACGCTCGTCGACAAGCCCCGCGCCTCGAGCTCCTCCGCCGCCTTCAGCGCCTCGGACAGCCGCGTCCCCAAGGACAGCAGCGCCACCCGCGTCCCCTCCCGCAGCACGCGACCCCGCCCGATCGCCAGCACCTCGCCCCGCGCCGGCATCTCGACCCCGACCCCCTCGCCGCGCGGATAGCGGAACGCGATCGGGCCCGCGTCATACGCCGCGGCGGTCGCCACCATGTGGACGAGCTCCGCCTCGTCGGCAGCGGCCATCACCACCATGTTCGGCAGGCAGCCCAAGTAGGCCACGTCGAACGCCCCCGCATGCGTCGGCCCGTCCGCCCCCACCAGCCCCGCCCGGTCGAGCGCAAAGCGCACCGGCAGGCCCTGCAGCGCCACGTCGTGCACCACCTGGTCGTAGGCCCGCTGCAGGAACGTCGAGTAGATGGCGCAGAACGGCTTGTAGCCCTCGCACGCCAGCCCCGCCGCGAAGGTCACGGCATGCTGCTCGGCGATGCCCACATCGAAGGTGCGGTCCGGATACAAGGCCCCGAACGCGTCGAGCCCCGTGCCCGACGGCATGGCGGCCGTGACCGCCACGATCTTCGGATCGTCCGCCGCCTCGCGGATCAGGGCATCCGCGAACACGCGGGTATAGGCCGGCGCGTTGGCCTTCGGTTTGGCCAGCGTGCCCGTGATCACGTCGAAGGTGCCGACCCCGTGGTACTTGTCGGCCGAGGCCTCGGCGGGCGGGTAGCCCTTGCCCTTCTGGGTCACGACATGGACCAGGATGGGCCCGGTGCGCGCGTCGCGCACGTTCTTCAGCACGGGCAGGAGGTGGTCGAGGTTGTGGCCGTCGATCGGGCCCACATAGTAGAAGCCGAGCTCCTCGAACAGCGTGCCGCCGGTGAGGAGCCCGCGGGCGTATTCCTCGGCGCGGGCCGCCTTCTCGTAGAGGAACGAGGGCAGGCGGCGGGCGACGTGCTTGGCGGTCTCGCGAAGCGTGCGGTAGGTGCCCCCCGACACGAGGCGGGCGAGGTACGCCGACATGGCGCCCACAGGCGGCGCGATGGACATGTCGTTGTCGTTGAGGATGACGACGAGGCGGGACTGGAGGGCGCCGGCGTTGTTCATGGCCTCGTAGGCCATGCCGGCCGACATGGCGCCGTCGCCGATCACGGCCACGACGCTGTTGTCGCCCCCGCTCAGGTCCCGGGCGACGGCCATGCCCAGGCCCGCCGAGATGGAGGTGGAGGAGTGGGCGGCGCCGAAGGGATCGTAGGGGCTCTCGGCGCGCTTGGTGAAGCCCGACAGGCCGCCGCCCTGGCGAAGCGAGCGCATGCGGGCTCGGCGTCCTGTGAGGATCTTGTGGGGGTAGGCCTGGTGGCCGACGTCCCAGATCAGGCGGTCCTTGGGGGTGTCGAACACGTAGTGGAGCGCGAGGGTCAGCTCGACGACGCCTAAGCCTGCCCCCAGATGCCCGCCGGTGCGCGAGACCACGTCGATGAGCTCGGCCCGCAGCTCGTCCGCCACCTGGCGCAGATCGCCCTCGGGCAGACGACGCAGGTCGCCAGGAACATCGATGCCGTCAAGAAGGCG
>NZ_VUOA01000057.1 GCF_008386575.1 Salinarimonas soli | reverse complement strand
GGGGGGCCTTGCGCCCTGGGCGAAGCGCCCCAGCCTGGAGCTGATGCAGGAGCGGCTGGCAGAGGACATCAGCCCCGACGAGCCCGCCGCCGAGGCGCGGCTCTCGCCGTTCCACTTCGCCCGCATGTTCAAGGAGAGCGTCGGCGTGCCGCCCCGGGTCTACCTGACCCGCCTGCGACTGGAGAGGGCGTGCGAGCTCCTCGAGACCACGGACCTGCCCGTCACCGAGATCGCGCTCAGGGTCGGGTACTCGTCCAACCAGGTGCTCGCCCGCCTCTTCCTCAAGCACCGGAACACGACGCCCTCCGACTATCGTCGCGCGGTCCGCGATCCGAGTCTC
>NZ_VUOA01000056.1 GCF_008386575.1 Salinarimonas soli | reverse complement strand
ACCCGCACGTCTACCTCGATACGGTCCTCCTTGTGGGGTCCGTCGGCGCCTCGCACCCACCGGCCGCCCAGCCCGTCTTCATCGCTGGGGCCGCGCTCGCGAGCGCGGCCTGGTTCGCGGCCCTGGGCTACGGGGCTAGGGTGCTGGCGCCTTTGTTCGCCAGGCCCGTCGGTTGGCGCGTGCTCGACCTCCTGGTCGGGACCATGATGCTGTCTCTCGCCACCGGGCTTATCTGGGGCGCAGTACGGAGGACCGCGCTATGAGCTCGCTCGACGTGTTGAGGGCATCCGCCAGCTCGTCCGCCGGCATCGAGCCCGCGCTCCTCGCCCGACCCCCAACGCAGGAACAGAGTGAGCCGCCTCGACGACCGGTGACAAACGGACGTTGAGGAGGCGATCCTTTGGCTTTCTTTTCAGCTCAGCTGAAACTGAACAATCGAGGATTGGGTTAAGTAGTTTCTTCCCCTCAAAATAAGCAAGAGCAATGGCCCTCCTCGACTATGCCGGCTACGCGGCCGCGCTGTGCACGACCTCCGCTTACGTCCCGCAGGTCCTAAAGGTCTGGCGCACCCGGACTACCAAGGACATCTCGCTCAAGATGTTCCTCGTCCTGGTGACGGGTCTCGCGCTCTGGCTCACCTACGGCGTCCACAAGGGCGAGATGCCGCTCATCGTGGCCAACAGCATCACCTTGTGTCTTGCGGGCACCATCCTCGCCTTCAAACTCAAGCACGGTTGAGGGGATTGGGGCGTCGGCGCGGCGGATCATGCGAATGAGAGGGTGCGGGAGCCCCTCGTCGTCGACCTCCCTGCGGCCCACGGCGATGAAGCCCAGGCGCGCATAGAATGCCCGTGCGCCCTGGTTCGCCTCGTAGACCTCGACTGCGATCTCACCCTTGAGGTCCGCCGCGTGCAGGACAAGTTGGCCCCCGATGCCTGTGCCGTGAGCCTGAGGATCGACGAAGAGGCCGCCGATGAAAGCGTCGATGAGGCCGATGAAGCCGAGGATCCGACCGTCGTGCTCCGCCACGACGGTCCGGGCCCGAGGCAGGTACACGTCACCCACGAGCGCACGCTGGCGCGCCAGCACATCCGCGCCTAGGAATGGATGTCCCTGCCGAGATGCGGCCTCCCAAATGGCGAGGCAGGCCTCCCGGTCCTTAGATAAATAGGGACGTAGGTGTAACGCGGCTCTCATCGGTCACATTCCGTCGATACCCAGCGTTCCAGGTCCGTGACGCTGCCGGTTGCGATCACCCGAGCGCATTCGCTGACCCGCTCGATGGGCCAGTTCCACCAGGCGATACCGAGCAGGGTAGCGATCTCCGCCTCGGAGTGCCGGAAGCGAATGACACGAGCGGGGTTGCCGGCGACGACCGCGTAGGGCGGCACGTCCGCGGTAACGACGCTCTTGGCCGCGATCACGGCTCCATGCCCGACCGTGACGCCCGGCATGATCGTCGCTTCGAAGCCGATCCAGACATCGTGCCCGATGGTGATGCCACCCCGGTTTGGCCAAGCATCAGGAAGTGCGTGCTCCCAGCCCTGCCCGAAGATGCCGAGCGGGTACGAGGACACCGTGTCGGTGAGGTGGTTGCCCCCGTTCAGGATGAACGTCGCCCCGTGCGCGACGGAGCAAAAGCGGCCGATGACGAGCCGGTCGCCGATGAAGGGGAAGGCGTAGCGCACGTTCTGCTCGAACGAGAGCGGGTCGTCAAAGGAGTGGTAGTAGGTGTAGTCGCCGACCTCGATTTGGGGGTTCGAGACGGTGGCCTTGAGGAACACCATCGAGGGCTGCGACGGGATGGGGTAGACGGAAAGCGGATTGGGACCGACCGGCATGGTTGGCTCCTGCGTGTATTTGCTGACGAGGGATGAGGGCCAGGGCGCGCGGGGGGCACCGGTCGGGGCTGGCGTCGGGCCGCGCTCGTCAGTGGATAACGTCAGGAGACCTCCAGGTTGGAGCAGTGCGTCTAGCAGGAGCCTTGGCCGTAGGAAAGTGGCTCGCTTTGGACCTGAGGCCCGTCGAGTGCTCCAACGCACCGGTGTCACGGATCGGTTCACACCACCTACGTGCCGCCGACCTTGAGCGCTCCTCCGCTCTCCGGAGGCACTCGTCCCCGGTCTCTGGCTAATGCCGGTTCTTGCCTGACACCGCCCAGCACCGGGCCCAAGCGTTTCAGGCTTCTTGGAACCGCGTTCTCACGCTGCGCACAGGGCGGTGCCTGGGCCCACCTCTTCGATAGGGACGACACCCAGGATCGCAGCCAAGTGGGCACGGGCGCGGCAGACCCTGCTCTTCGCCGTCCCGAGCGGGCATCCCATGATCTCCGCCGCTTCTTGGTAAGAGAGGCCCTCCGCGCCGACCAGCAGGATGGCTTCCCTCAGCTCAACCGAGAGCTCCGCGAGCGCCCGACGTAGGTCGGCGAGGTCGAGCCACGCCTCCTGGGCCGCGGGCGTGGCGATCCGCCCCGCATGGATGCCCTCCGGGTCGTCGATCTCCCGCCCCGCCTTCCGGCACCGCGAGAGGAACGCGTTGCGCAAGATTGTGAAGAGCCAGGCATGGACGTTGGTCCCAGGCTCGAAGCGGTCCCGGGCCCGCCAGGCTCGTTCCACCGTGTCCTGAACGAGGTCGTCGGCCACGTCCGGATTGCCGCACAACGAGATCGCGAAGGCCCGCAGCGAAGGCAGGAAGGCGACGAGCTCGTCCCTCAGATCCACGTCGCGCGTCGGTGCCGGATGAGCCCGACGCAAGCGGTCAAGCCGGGACAGGTTCAAGTGCATGGACGAAACCGGGATCGGGGATGCAGATCATCCCTGGGCTCGCTCCAACGCCACGCCGTCGAAGACCGTTCCCAAGCCCTGTGGCCAGGGGAGCGGCGGATATAAGCCAATGTCCCGCTCGGGCGGTTTGGCCGCAATGCAGGCCGAACCGTCGGCGTGCACTTCCCGGCGGACGTCATGACGCCCAGGAACAGGAGTAGACCAGCGGTGTTCCCACCTCAGTGCCGGCTCAGACGGCGCCCTGGTGGGTATGGACATGACAAACGGCGACGATCCTGGTTTCCGATCTTCCGGCACCGAGCCCGCCGCTCTCCACCGTGGGCTTCTCTCTGCTTTTGGCGAGATGCTTAGGAGATCATACGGGGGTCTGGTCCGAGAGCCGCTGCCGGAACGACTAAAGCGACTGGTGGGCCGCTTCCACCTGTGATGCATCGAGCTTGCTGGTTCAGCCTCGCCTACGACGCCGAAGGGCCCAACGTGTCCGCGATCTGCTCCTTCTTGCGCTGGGGCAGGAGCTTCATAACGAGGATGAAGGCCGAGAGCGCAAGGCAGATCCCGTTGGTCAGGGTGAGCGGCCACTCGCCTTTTATGATCCCGTAGGCGAGCCACAGGGCGAAGCCAACAACCGTGATGATGTACATCTTGGAGGAGATGGCGCTTGTGTCGCGGGTTTTCACGATGCGCCAGGCCTGCGGCGCGAAGCTCGTGGTCGAGCATAACGCCGCGAGGTAGCCGACGACGGTGACGATGTCCAAGTGGCGTGCCTCCAGGCCGAGTACCCCAGGCTAACGCCGTGACCAAACACTGGTTCTACCGTCCCGGACCTCGCGGGCATCTACCCGTGATCGATCCGATCCGTTAGGTTCGTGGCGACCCGCGCTGCATGCCGCGCGCACTGGCGCCGGCCCGTCCGGACGGGGCCGACCCACGACAAGGATGATCCCGCTTGCACACCGTTCCGCGCGCAACGAGTACCCGGGCGCAGGCAGCGCCCCCGTGTGGCGTTCGCGTCCGGCTGGTTCCGTGATGCCTGACCAGAAGCGCGCGCTACGTCCGGAGCACGCCCGCGCCGTCGGGCTCATGCGCCTGCTCCTGGCGGCCACCATCCTGGTGCCCATGGCCCTGTTCGCCTACGCGGCCTGGTTCAACCATGCGGCTGCCCTGCGCAACGCCGAGGACCGTCTCGGGCGCGCCGTCGAGGTGCTCCAGGAGCACGCGCTGCGCGTCTTCGAGACGGTCGAGCGCAGCCTTGCCGAGACCGACGAGATCGTGCGGGGGCTCTCAGACGAGGATATCAGGCGCGACGAGGCGCGCATCGGCGCGCGCCTGAGGCAGATCTCGGAGTCCCTACGCCAGATCCAGTCGGTCTGGATCTTCGACGCGGACGGACGCGCGCTGGTCACCAGCGTCGTCTCGCCCGTGCCGCGGACCGACGTGACCGACCGCGGCTATTACACGGCCCATGTCGAGCGCGACATCGGCACCTACATCGACCAGGTCCTCGTCTCGCGCGTCACGGGCAACCTGTTTTTCAACGTCAGCAGACGCCGGCATAGCCCGGACGGGCGGTTTACGGGTGTGACCGCCGCCGCTGTGTATCCATCTGCGATCAAGGAGTTCTACGCCCGCCTCGCCGGCTCGATTGCCGACCAGTTTGCCTTGGTCCGGGCGGACGGCGAGTTCCTGGCCCGCTACCCGTCCCCCGACGACAGGCCGGTTCGCCTCGACGCCAACTCCGTCTTCGCCCGATCTATCCGGACCCAGCCCGAGGGCGGCACGTTCGATGCCACGTCCCAGGTCGATAGGATTGAGCGCAGGTTCGTCTACCGCAAGCTCCCGGGCTACCCCGTTTATGTCCAGGCCGGCATCTCGACGGCGACGATCCGCGCCGAGTGGCTGTCCGCCCTGGCGAGCCAGCTCGCGTTCGGCCTGCCCGCCACTCTCGTCCTGATCGGGATCAGCTGGTTGGCACTCCGGCGCACCCGCACCCTGTACGAGGAGGCAGCCCGGCGCGAGGCGGCCGAGGGAGCGCTCCAGCAGGCCCAGCGCCTGGAAGCGGTCGGGCAGATGACGGGCGGCATCGCCCACGACTTCAACAACCTGCTGATGGTGGTGAGCGGCGGCGTCGACCGGCTGCGACGCGACCTCGTCGACCCGCGCCAGCGGCGCACCCTCGACATGATCGGCGCCGCTGCCAAGCGCGCGGAAGGGCTCACGCGACAGCTCCTCGTCTTCTCGCGCCGGCAGGCGCTGGCGCCGCAGGTCGTCAGCCTGCCCGATGCGCTGTCCGGCATGAGCGACATGCTGCGGAGTTCGCTCCGCGGCGACATCGAGCTCGTCGTCGACGCCCCAGAGGATCTATGGCGGGTGCGGGTCGATCCGGGAGAGTTCGAGATCGCGGTGCTGAACCTGGCGATGAACGCCAGGGATGCAATGCCCAGAGGCGGACGCATCGAGATTTCGGCTCGCAACCAACCTGGCGGAACAGGCGACCGGGTCGCGCTCACCGTGTCCGACACGGGCGCGGGCATCCCACCCGAAGTTCTGCCGCGGATCTTCGAACCGTTCTTCACGACTAAGGACGTCGGCAAGGGCACGGGCCTCGGGCTGTCCCAGGTCTATGGCTTCGCCCAGCAGTCGGCGGGAGAGATCACGGTCGAGAGCCGCCCGGGACGAACTACCTTCAGGCTTGTCCTGCCCCGTTGCCTTGAGACGACCGAGCATGCCCCGGTGTCGAAGCCCATAACCCCCAGCGTAGGGCGTGGGCGGGCGCTCCTGGTCGAGGATAATAGCGACGTTGCGGAAGTGAGCGCTGGCCACCTGCGCGACCTAGGGTTCGAGATCGACGTGGTCCCGGATGCCGGCAGGGCGCTGGAGCGCCTCGGATCCGGCTCGTACGTGGTGATGGTGTCGGACGTTGTCATGCCCGGCGGCGTCACGGGCCTCGACCTTGCCCGCGAGGTGCGCGCCCGGCATCCTGGGTTGCCGATCCTTCTGGTGACGGGCTATTCCGCGGTTGCCGATGAAGCCGTTGCAGAGGGGTTCACCCTCCTGCGAAAGCCCTACGACCTGCAGGAACTTGCAGGAGCTCTCGACGGAGTGCTGGCGTCAGCGGCTCACAACGAGGATGCCTTGACTGGTAGTCCGAGCCAAAGGACGGGAACGAAGGGCTAGGGGCCGTCGCGGGGGAGCCGTCGTGCGAGGCGCTTCCCGCCGCTGACGGACGAGCGGCAGGGCTGTCCCCAGGGCGCTCAACGGCCCCGCGCGGGGTTGATCCGCTTATAGCCAAGCGGCATGGGTAAGCTATGGTTTAGATCCGGTACGAGCAGACAGCGCGAATGACAACACCAGCAGCCGTGATTTCTCTAGGAAAGGTACTCGCGAGCACATCGGAGGTACATGCCTTCGATGTAGGTGACGACGCGGCTGCCCTGGTCGATGGGCTGCTTGACCCGTTCTACGCCCTCGACGCTGACTTTTGCGTCACCCTGTTCAACCGGGCCGCGGAGGAGCACTTCGGCCTCAAGCGGGCCGAGGTGTTGGGCCGTTGCATCTGGGACCTATTCCCGGGCCAGGTCGGCGGCGAGTTCGACCGGCGTTTTCGGCAGGTGCTCGAAACCGGCGTTGCCGACGTGTTCGAGACCGCCTCCATCGCCCGCGCCGATAGCGTTGTGCTGTTCCGGGTGTCGCGCTACCGGTCCGGCCTGGCGATCTCGTTCCGCAACATCACCCCGGTTCGACGAACGGAGGAGGCGCTTCGCCAGAGCCAGGCACGCTTGGAGATCGCCACGACCGCGGCCGAGATCGGTGTGTGGGACTGGAACCTCGTCACGAACGAGATGGTGTATTCGGAGCGGGCCAAGGCCGTGTACGGCTTTTCGCCCGGCCTGCCCGTCACCTTCGAGCAGGTCCGGGACGCGACCCACCCGGACGACTATCCTGAAACGTCGGCCCAGGCTCGACGGGCCACGGACCCCGAGCAGCGTGACAGGCGCCCGTACGAGTACCGCATCATCCGCCCGAGCGACGGTCAGGTCCGCTGGCTTCTGGCCCATGGTGAGGCCGTGTTCTCGAAGGTTGGCGAGTTCGAGCGGGCCGTGCGCTACGTCGGCACTATCCAGGACATCACCGAACGAAAGCAGGCGGAGGAAGCCGTCCGCGCGAGCGAGCGCCGGCTTGTTCTTGCCGTCGAGGCTGGCCGGATGGCGGTGTGGGAGTACGACGTCGCGACCGACTCGGTGCAGGGCTCGCCCGAGCTGAACCGCCTGCTGGGCTTTCCGCCCGAAGCGACTCCAACGGCCAGCGAAATGCGGGCCCGGTACTACCCCGGGGAGCAGGAGCGCCTGCAGGAGATCGGCACTGCGGCCCTGCAACGGGGCGACCGTTTCTTCGAGGCGGAATACCGCTATGTCTGGCCAGACGGCGACGTCCGGTGGCTTATGCTGCGGGCTGAAATCATCCTCTCGGTAGCGCAGGCGCCGGAGCGAGTCATCGGCGTCGTCCTTGACGTGACCGAGCGCAAGCGGGCGGAGAGCCGCCAGGACCTGCTCATCAATGAGCTGAACCACCGCGTGAAGAACACGCTCGCGACCGTGCAGGCATTGGCGCGCCAGAGCTTCCGTGACGGGACCGAGGGCGGGCCGAGCCAAGCCTTCGAGGTGCGTCTCCTCGCTCTGTCACGCGCCAACGACCTCCTCACACGGCGGAACTGGACCGGTGCGTCGCTTCGGGAGATCGTTGACCAGGCTCTTGCGCCGTACGCCGAGACCGGGACCGACCGCGTCGTGGTCGCAGGGCCGGACATCATCCTGCCGCCGAATATGAGCGTGTCTCTCGCCCTGGCGCTGGGCGAGCTGTGCACGAACGCCGCCAAGTACGGCGCGCTCTCCACGCCGACCGGTCGCGTCTCGATCACCTGGTCCGTCGACGAGCAGGGGACGCAGCTGAAGCTCACGTGGACGGAGCGGGGCGGCCCGCCGGTCCGCCCCCCAGAGCGGCGGGGCTTCGGGTCCCGGTTAATCGAGCGCCTTCTCGCTCAGGACCTGAACGGCGAGGTACGCCTCGCCTTCGATCCGGAGGGGGTGACTTGCACTGTCGAGGCGGTGGTGCAGGGCCAGTGACCGTTTTCTCGATTGCAAGGTGTGACGCATGGTCGAACGACCCGGGTGGCGCTATGTCTCGCAGGTGAGGAACGGATCCCCTTGAGCCAACCAGCCCGACTGCCCTCCCTACGGTCGCGCCTCGTCCTGCTCGCGCTGGCGATCCTCGTCCCGGCCCTCTGCGCGTCTGCCCTAATGCTCTACGCCGGCTACCGCCACGGCCGGCTGGAGGTGGAGAAGCACCTTCAGGAGACAGCTCGCGCCCTGTCCCTCACCGTCGACCGGCAGCTCGGGCAGGCCGAGGCCCTGCTCTGGTCACTGTCCGCGTCCCCCATGCTCCGGATGGGCAACTATGCCGGCTTCGATACGCTGGCCCGGGAGGCCGTCCGGATCCCGGGAGCCTGGGTCGTGGTCGAGGAGGACGGCCACCAAATCGTCAACACCCGCCTGCCGCCCGGCAGCACCCTTCCCAGCCCCGGAACGGCTTACCGGCAGGGCGTTGAGCCTGGACAGATCCGGATCAGCAACCTGTTCACGGGCACGGTGGCAAAGCAGCCGACCGTTTCAGTCGACATCCTGGTCGATGTGGGCGGTGGCCGCCAGCGCCACCTTTCCGTCATCATGCAGGCCGACACGGTGGCCCGGATCCTAGCCGATCAGGCACTCCCGAACGGGTGGGTCGGCGCCATCGTCGACCGCAACGGAGCGGTCGTGGCGAGATCCCCCGATCACCAGCGATTCGTGGGCCGGCCCGCTACGGGTGACAACCTCGAACGCATCAAGGCCGGCGTCAGCCAGGGCGTGTTCGAAAGCGTCAATCTCACCGGTGTCGAGACGGTGCTGGCGCTCTCCCGATCCCCGGCTTCGGGGTGGACGACGATCCTAGCCGTTCCCCGGGCGGAACTCTCGGCAGGGATCAAGCAGCTTGCCTTATACCTCGCCGGCGCTGCCGGGCTTCTGGGCATCCTCGGGGCGGCGCTGGCAGTCCACGTCGCCCGGCGGATCGCCCGCCCAGTCGAGGCCCTGGTGGCCGATGCCGAGGCGCTCGCCCACGGAGACTGGGCGCCGGCGTCCCCTGCTGGGTCTGTGCCCGATACCCAGGAGACGGCGGCTCTCCGGCGCGCCTTCCAGGACGCCTGCGCGGCCGTCGGCCAGCGCGAGGCGGAACGCGGCCAAGCCGCGGCAGCGCTCAAGGAGGCGAACGCCACGCTGGAGGCTCGCGTAGCCGAGCGCACTCGGGATCTCGCGCTGGCCAATGCGAGCCTACAGGACAGTCAGGCGGTGCTGGCCGACCGCGAGGCGCTCTATTCGAGCGTGTTCCGGTTCAACACTGACGGCCTGTTCGTCGTCCAGGTCACCTCGGACGCGGAGCTCCTCGTCGAGACCTACAACCCGGCCATCGAGATCCTGATGGGCAAGCCCGCCGAGGAAGCCCGGGGGTTGCCGCTTGCCGAGGTGGTGCCCCCGGCCCTGCTGCCGCTGATTGAAGGGCGGCTGCGCGAGTGTCTCGCCGCCGGCGAGCCGATCTCCTACGAGCGCTCGTTCGCCTTCGCGGCGCGTCGTGGCGTCTGGGCCGTGACGCTCGTGCCGATCCGGGACGCCACGGGCCGGATCGTGCGTATCCTGGGCTCGAACCGCGACATCACCGATGCGCGGGAGGCCGAGGCCGAGATCAAGGCGGGGCGGGACCGCTACAGCGCCCTGTTCGAGCATTCTCCTCTCGATCTGACCCTCATCGACGTGAGGCCCGACGGCGCCTTCATCTACGAGGACGCCAACCCGGCCGTGCTGCGCTCTCTCGGCTTCCAGCGCGAGGCATTCATCGGGCGTCAGGCGACCGAGCTGTTCCCGGCGCAAGCGCCCTTCCTCTTGGAGCGCTACCGCGAGTGCGTTACGACCCGAACCCTCGTCGAGTACGAGGCTGTCATCCGGGCACCCGTCGGAGAGGTCGTGCGCCGGACGGTGCTGGCGCCGCTCGTGGATCGGGACGGACGGGTTGCCAAAATCTTCGCGACCTCGATGGACCTCACCGAGCAGCGCCGGATGGAGGAGCGCCTCCGCCGGTCCGAACGCATGGAGACCGTGGGCCAGCTCACCGGTGGCATTGCGCACGACTTCAACAACCTCCTGACCGTCGTGATGGGCAACCTCGACATGCTCCGGCGGGCCAAGCCCGAGCGGGCGCCGCGTATGATTGAGAATGCCCTCGCGGCCGTCGAGCAGGGACGCCGGCTCACGGGCCAGCTCCTGGCGTTCTCGCGCCGCCAGCCGCTCAAGCCGGAGGTCGTCGACCTCGCCGCGCTTTTCGGACGCATGGACGGACTTCTCGCCCAGTCATTGCGCGGGAACATCGCTCTGGAGATCGACGTCGCCGAGGGGCTGTGGCCCGTTCAGGTCGACCCGACCCAGCTGCAATCCGCGCTCATCAACCTTGCCGTGAACGCGCGCGACGCCATGCCGGGCGGCGGCGCGTTCCGCGTCCGTGCCCAGAACCGGGTGTCGCAGGAGGCCAACGGGGCCGAGGGTGTCACCATCCAGGTGACCGACACCGGCACGGGTATCGCGCCGGAGGACCTGCCGCGCGTCTTCGAGCCGTTCTTCACCACGAAGGAGACCGGCAAGGGCACGGGGCTCGGGCTTGCCCAGGTCTACGGCTTCGTGCAGCAGTCGGGTGGCTCGGTCGACATCATGAGCGAGCCGGGGCGCGGGACGACGCTCATGATCATGCTCCCGCGAGCGTCCCGACCAGCCCCGATGCTGTCGGCGACAGCTCCAATGGCCTCTATGGAGCGCGGACAGGCACTTCGCATCCTGCTCGTCGAGGACAACAAGCAGGTGGCGGAACTCGCGACCGAGCTACTGCAGGAGGCCGGGCACGAGGTCGTGGCGGCTACGACGGGACGGGACGCGCTGGACCGTCTCACGGTCGATGCAAACGTCGACCTGGTGTTCTCGGATCTGGTGATGCCGGGCGGGATCGACGGCGTCGAGCTGGCCCGCATCATCCGGCGTCGATGGCCCGATCTGCCCATCTTGCTCGCCACCGGCTACAGCTCCGAAAGCGCCAAGGCACAGCGCGAAGGCTTCCGGTTGCTGTCCAAGCCCTACGAGCCTGCGGCTCTTCTGGTTGCGGTGTCGGAGGTCACGGCCGCCGCGCGGCCCACTGCAAAGGTGATCCCATTGCGGCCAGCTTGAGAGGTAGCTCCGCGGGCACCCCAGCCATTCCGCTGTGTCCGCGGCGGAGACGGGACGACTCGGTGGGTAGCGAGTTACGGGTAACGCTACCCACAACCCGCTACCATGCAGGCCGGAGACTTAGGCCATTCGCCCCCGGATGCGTTGGAGATCCCGGCGCAGGCGCTCGTTCTCGTCCCGGACTTGGCGGAGGCGCGCCTCGGCGGCTCGGGCATGGTCGACGCCCCACTCGTAGACGGTTCGGACCACGACCTGGCCTGGGACGGGCTGCGGCGGCCTGAGCAGGGCATGTCACGTTGTGCCCTGGCTGCGGACCAGCCGATGCGCCGCTAGGGCGGCGGCAGCCCTCTCCGCCGGATGGTCAGACCCGAGCATGCCGAGAATGCGGATGAGCTTGGTGAGATGGCCGGAGTTCATGGGCGCTCTCCCTGGTTCGTAGGGGGCTCATCTAGGCGGGCCGGTGCTGGCCCGCATCCACACCGGACCGCATGACAGGACAGAGGCCAGGCCCCTTGCTCACGCCCTCAAGCGTGATATCCGGTAAGAAAGGCATCGCTCTACGGCCGAATGTCTCACGACGCCGTCTCCGCCGAGCCCTTCGCCCAGCATCTTGTCCGCTGGCATCTCACCCCGGACGGCCTGGCCATAACGACACAAAGCAGCCGCCTCCTTCCCGTTCTGGCGAGAGGTCGTCCAGCCATGCTGAAGGTGGCGATCTCGCCCGAGGAGCGGGCCGGCGCGGCACTCATGGCCTGGTGGAACGGCGACGGTGCCGCAAGTGTCCTTGCTCATGAGGGCGAGGCCATCCTGCTGGAGCGTGCCAAAGGCGGCCGCTCCCTGCTCGCCCTGGCAATGGGCAACCAGGATGATGATGCAAGCCGGATCGCCTGTCGGGTGGCGGCACGCCTGCATACGCCCAGGGACCGCCCCCTCCCGGACCTGGTACCGCTCGACATCTGGTTCGCCGAACTTTGGCCCGCGGCCGCGCGCCATGGCGGCGTCCTGGGGAGATGTGCCGAGGCTGCCCGAACGCTCCTCGCTTCGCCCCGCGAGGTCGGCGTGCTGCACGGCGACATGCACCACGGTAACGTGCTCGATTTCGGGGAAGGCCGGGGCTGGCTCGCCATCGATCCCAAGGGGCTTCGGGGCGAGCAAACCTACGACTTCGCCAGCCTCCTGTGCAACCCGGAGCTCCCGTCGACGCGGGATCCCGTCCGCCTCGTCCGACAGGCGGCCATCATTTCGGAGGCTGCCCGCCTTGACCGTGAACGCTTGCTTCTATGGGCGCTCGCCTACGCCGGCTTATCGGCGGTATGGGACACGGACGACGAGAACCCGACGGACGCCGACCTACGCATGCCCCGCGTGCTCGCGAATTTGCTTGGGCACCAGGTATGACACAGGGCGACCCCGCCGGCGCTCGCGGGTGATGTCGGGCGAAGCAAGGATCGGATGCCGGATCCAACGCCTCGGGCGTTGTGGATTACGGGGACGAGATCTGGGTACGGGCGTGGGTACGCAGATCAAATCCGCTCCACGCTAAGTGCCTGATTTTCATCAGGATTATAAAACGAGAGAGGACCTGGTGGAGCTGAGGGGAAGCTCCGCTGGGCTGGTGCAAGGCACCTGCCACTCAAGGAGCAGGCATCACCCCCTCGATGAACCCCAGCGGAGATCGACGTACTCGGGCCAAGGTCGAGCCCTTACCTGCCTTACAATGCAGGCGCTCGACTGGCGGGCTCGATCAGCCCCGCCGTGCGTTACTGACAGGCCCGGTCACGAAAAGTCTGAGCCTTGCACTCTTGGTTCTGCGCGCGAGAGTCCACCTTCTGTGACAATCGACTCCAACTACTCGCGCGTAGAGTCCAACTTATCTGGTAAATCACACGACGCAGTCCTCACACATCCAAGTTCGCCACGCTCAGCGCATTGTCCTGAATGAACTCCCGCCGCGGCTCCACCACGTCGCCCATGAGCTTGACGAAGAGGTCGTCGGCGTCGGTGGTGTCCTTCACCTTGACCTGGAGGAGGGAGCGGTTGTCGCGGTCCAGCGTCGTTTCCCAGAGCTGGTCGGGGTTCATCTCGCCCAAGCCCTTGTAGCGCTGGAGGGTGAGGCCCTTGCGGCCGAAGGCGGTGACGGCGTCGAACAGGGCCACGGGGCCGAAGATGGTGGTCTCGTCGCCCCGGCGCACGAGGTGGGCCGGCTTGTCGTAGACCTCCTGGAGGGGGCTCGCGTGCTCGTCGAGGCGACGGGCCTCCTGGCTCGCGAGCAGCGAGGCGTCGAGGATCGCCGCCTGGCGCACGCCCCGCACCGTGCGGGTGAAGACGTAGCCGCCCTCGCGCACCTCGCCCGTCCAGCCGCGCTCGGTCTCCTCGGCGATGACGTCGAGGCGGCGCGCCACCTCGTCGGCGGTCGCCTGGGCCTGCGCCTCGTCGGCCACGAGATCGGGGCGAAGCGCGCCGGCGATCGCGGCCTGCTCCACCACGGCGCGGTCGTAGCGGCTGTGGAGGCCGCCGAGCAGGCCGCGGATGGCGCGGGCCTCCTCGACGAGCTTCTTCAGCTGCTCGGAGCCGAACTCGGTGCCGGTGGCAAGCCGCAGGGCGGCGCTGTCCGTGCCGGTCTCGATGAGGAAATCCTCCAAGGCCCGCTCGTCCTTGGCGTAGAGCGAGGTCTTGCCCCGGGTCACCTTGTAGAGGGGCGGCTGGGCGATGAAGAGGTGGCCGCGGTCGATCAGCTCCGGCATCTGCCGGAAGAAGAAGGTCAGCAGCAGGGTGCGGATGTGGGCGCCGTCGACGTCCGCGTCCGTCATGATGATGATCTTGTGGTAGCGCAGCTTGTCCGGGTTGAAGGCGTGCGAGCCCTCCCGGCCGATGCCGGCGCCGAGCGCCGTGATCAGCGTGCCGATCTCCTGGGAGGACAGCATCTTGTCGAGGCGCGCGCGCTCCACGTTGAGGATCTTTCCGCGCAAGGGCAGCACGGCCTGGAACTCGCGGGCGCGGCCCTGCTTCGCCGAGCCGCCGGCGGAGTCGCCCTCCACCAGGAACAGCTCGGCCTTGGCCGGGTCGCGCTCCTGGCAATCGGCGAGCTTGCCGGGCAGGGAGTTGACGCCGAGCGCGTCCTTTCGGGTCATCTCGCGGGCCTTGCGCGCCGCCTCGCGGGCAGCCGCCGCCATGGCGACCTTGCCCACGATCACCTTGGCCTCCGCCGGGTGCTCCTCGAGCCAGGTCGAGAGCGCCTCGTTGACCACGTTCTCGACGGCCGGGCGCACCTCGGAGGAGACGAGCTTGTCCTTCGTCTGCGAGGAGAACTTCGGGTCGGGCACCTTCACGGAGACGACGGCGGTGAGGCCCTCGCGGCAATCGTCGCCGGTGAGCGACACCTTCTCCTTCTTCGTCAGGCCCGAGCTGTCGGCATAGCCCGTGACCTGGCGCGTCAGCGCGCCGCGAAAGCCCGCCATATGCGTGCCGCCGTCGCGCTGGGGGATGTTGTTCGTGAAGCAGAGCACGGTCTCGTGGTAGGAATCGTTCCACCACAGGGCCACCTCGACGCCGATGCCGTCCTTCTCGGCGCGCAGCATGATCGGCTTTTGCACCAGCGGCGTCTTGGCCCGGTCGAGATAGCGCACGAAGGCCTCCGTGCCGCCCTCGTACATGAGCTCCTCGCGCTTCACGTCGGCGTGGCGCGCGTCGGTGAGGATGATGCGAACCCCTGAGTTCAGGAAGGCGAGCTCGCGCAGCCGGTGCTCCAGGGTGGCGTAGTCGAACTCCACCATGGTGAAGGTCTCAGGGGAGGGGAGGAAGGTCACCTCCGTGCCCCGCCGGCCCGGCGCCTCGGCCACCACCGCGAGCGGCGCCACGGGCACGCCGTGGCGGAACTCCATCATGTGCTCCCGGCCGTCGCGCCAGATGCGCAGGCGCAGGAACGAGGACAGCGCGTTCACCACCGACACGCCCACGCCGTGCAGGCCGCCCGAGACCTTGTAGGCGTTGCCGCTCTCGGCCGTGTTGTTGAACTTTCCCCCTGCGTGCAGCTGGGTCATGATGACCTCGGCCGCCGAGACGCCCTCCTCCGGGTGGATGCCCGTGGGGATGCCGCGCCCGTTGTCGCCCACCGTGCAGGAGCCGTCGGCGTTGAGCGTGACGATCACCTCGGTGGCGTGGCCGGCGAGCGCCTCGTCGATCGAGTTGTCGACGACCTCGTACACCATGTGGTGCAGGCCCGAGCCGTCGTCCGTGTCGCCGATATACATGCCCGGACGCTTGCGGACCGCGTCGAGGCCCTTGAGGACCTTAATGGACTCGGCGTCGTAGGCATGTTCGTTCTTGCGGGCAGGTTCGGCCATGTCGGGGTCCTTCGTGGCGCGCATCGCACGCGCGCGGGGCGCCAAGCGCCATGATTCGTCAACGTTCTATGTAAGCACTGGACGCCGGGATTTCACCCTCGCGCGTGGACGCGCGCGCGGATTTCTCAAATTAATCCAAGGCCGTGCCGGTTGGGTCACGCGCGCCTAGCGCGTCGCCATCGCGACCGCGGCGCCGGCCATCACGGCGCCCGTCGCACGGTTCACGGCACGGATGGCGCCGGGGCTCGTGAACAGGTGGCGGGCGCGGGCCGCGAGCGCCATGTAGGCGCCGAACACCAGGCCGAGCACGCCGAGCGTCACCGCCACGAGCTCGGCGTAGCCCAGAGGCGTCACCCGGGCGAGATCGAGCAGGGTGGGCAGCAGCGCGAGGTAGAACACCACGACCTTCGGATTGCCGAGCGTCACGGCGAGGCCCGCGATGAAGAGGGTCACGGGGTGCTCGCGCCGGGTGTCGGCCGCGATCTCCCGCGCCGCCGCGGGCGCCGTCCAGAGCCGCCAGCCGAGATACAGGAGATAGGCGCAGCCCGCATACTTGATGGCGAGGAACAGGCCGTGGAAGGCTTGGGCCAGGGCGGCGAGGCCAAGGATCGCCACGGTGAGCCACACCACGTCGCCCACCGCGACCCCCGCCGCGAAGGCGAAGGCCCCTTGCGTCCCCCGGCCGAGAACCCGCGCCACGATGGCCGCGATCCCCGGTCCCGGCGAGGCGGCCGCGATCAGGAGGGCGGTGGCGAAGACGATGAGGCCGGCTGGGTCCATAGGGGGGCTCCGGGAGACGGACCGCTTATAGCCCAGTCGGCGGCGGACTTCACGCGAGAAGGCGCCGAGACGCCGTCGTCGCGGCCTGCGATCGCGCATCGGCGAGCCCGATGCCGGTGCGTCAACCCTAGCGTCAAGACATCTCGCGCCCAGGATGGACGGCCAAGCTTCCCCGCCATAGGATTGTGCAATCCAGGAGAGAGCGCCGTGAACCACATGCCCGCCGTGCCGCCGCCGATCGATGCCGCCGCGGCGTTCCGGAACGAGCGGGGCGCGTTCTTCAGGATCCTGATCCGCGGCGCCCTGTTGCAGCTGCCGACCTTCGGCTTCTATCGCTTCTGGCTCCTGACCGAAATGCGGCGCCACCTGTGGTCCCGCACGAGCCTCGGCGGCGTGCCGTTCGCCTATACGGGGCAGCCCAGGGAGCTGCTGGTGGGCTTCCTCGTCGCGACAGCTCTGCTCGTGCCGGCCTACGTGGCCTATGCGATCGTAGGCCTGGTGGCGGAAGCCTGGCAGGCCTTCGCAAGCGTGCCGCTCTTCCTCGTCTTCTGGTTCTTCGGCCATTTCGCGCTCTATCGCGCCCGCGCCTACAAGGTCTCGCGAACGCAGTTTCGCGGCCTGCGCTTCTGGATGGACGGATCGGGGCTCGCCTATGCGGTTCGCGCCATCCTGTGGGACGTCGCCGTCGTCGCGAGCCTCGGGCTCGCCTATCCCTGGCGCGCTGCGAGCCTCGAGCGCTACAAGATGGCGCATACCTCCTTCGGCACGCTGAAGGGCGGCTTCACGGGCACGGGCGCGAACCTTTTCCGGCGCGGTGCGGTCTATTGGCTCGTCGGGCTCGCGGCGGTGGGTCTTGCCGCGGCGCTCGCCTTCGCGACCGCCGAACAACCCTCCGCGGCGCTTCCCGCCGGCGCGGGCGTGGCGGTTCTGGCGGCCATGGTGCTTTATCCGCTCCTGATGGGCGTGCATCTTCGCTGGCAGGTGGAGGGCACGCGGTTCGGAGCCCTTCGCTTCGAGAGCCGGTTGACCGCAGGCGGCGTGTTCTGGATCTACCTCAAGGCGGCCCTGATCATCCAAGGCTTCCTCATCGCGGCCGGCATCGTGCTCGGGATCACGGTCGCGGTGCTCGGCGACACGCCGAAGGATCAGTTCACCCCCGGCCTCGTCCTAGGCTTCGCGGTCATCGCGCTGGTCTACCTCGCCATGCTTCTGGGCTTCGGCGTCCTCAAGCGCTTCTATGTCGACCGGGGGGTCTGGCAGGCGGTGGCCGACACCACGACCGCCTCGGGGGTCGGCGTCCTCGACACGGCAGCGGCTGCGGGGGCGCCCGCCGGCAGCGTCGGCGCGGGCCTCGCCGACGCCCTCGACCTGTCGGGCGGGCTATGACGCAAGCCGGTCGCGGGGCTTGTTATGACGGCCGCACGGCCCGCCGTCGCGACGTCGCGATCCTCTTGGAGCCCGGGGGCCTTCGCGCCGTCGAGGAGGGGGAGGAGGTGCTCCTCTGGCCCTATGAGGCGATCCGCCGGGAGGAGACCACCGGGGACGGGCTGACCATCGGCAGCGTGGACGACGCTCTGGCGCGGATCGAGATCGCGGATGCGGGGCTCGCGGCGGAGATCGCCCGGCGCTGCCCGCGCCTTCACGCCCGCGCGGACGCGGACCGGGCACCCGTCGGCCGCATCCTCCTCTGGTCGGCCGCCGCGGCGGCGTCCATCCTCGTCACGGTCGTCTATCTCGTCCCGCTCGCGGCAGGTTACGCCGCGGCCCTCGTCCCGCCCGCGATGGAGCGTCGGCTCGGCGACGCCGTGGAGGGCAGGGTGCGGGCGCTGCTCGGCGGCGGCGGCACGGTCTGCGCCGACGAGATGGGCCTGCGGGCCCTGGACCGGCTCGCCGAGCAGCTGGCGAGGGCCGCGAACCTGCCCGAGCCGCCCCGGATCGTGGTGCTGCCCGCCCGGACGCGCAACGCCGTCGCGCTGCCCGGCGGGCGAATCGTCCTCCTCGACGGCATGCTGCAGGAGGCGAGGACGCCCGACGAGGTCGCCGGGGTGTTGGCCCACGAGATCGGGCACGTGGCGCACCGGGACGGGCTCAAGCGGATGATCCAGGTAGGCGGCACGGGCTACCTGCTCGGCCTCCTGTTCGGCGATGTCGGAGGTGCGGGCGTGCTCGTCGCGCTCGGCCAGACCCTCGTGGACACCTCGTATAGCCGCGGGGTCGAGGCGGAGGCGGACGCCTATGCGGCACGCCTGCTCGCAGGGCTCGGGCGCCCGGCGATCCCGCTCGGCGACCTGATGGCCCGGATGGAGGGGGAGGAGGGCGGCGGGCCCGCCTTCCTGCGCACCCACCCGGGCGGCACCCTGCGCCGTGACGCCCTGCGCGGCGGGCCGAACCCGACCGACGGCGCGCCCCTCCTCACCCCGGAGGAATGGGCCGCCCTGCGCCGGATCTGCGCCAGCACGCGGCAGGCGTGAGTGGCTGGCAGGACGGAGGGCCCACCCTCCCACCTCGTACTGAGAGGCTGGCTCATAAGTATGGCCTACCCTTCACCCTCGTCCTGAGGTGCCCGCCGGAGGCGGGCCTCGAAGGGCGCTCCAGGGATCCCCGGAGGGCTGTGGGAGCGTGGTGCGTGCTTCGAGACGCGCTCTTCGAGCGCTCCTCAGCATGAGGGGGAAGGGAGCGTCGTTCCCGGCCAGTCTCTCAGACAGCTTAAAGCCGCGCCACGGCGCCCGGCGTGACCTGGAGGAGGTCGGCGGCGTCGCCGAGCTCGGCGAACAGCGCCGGGTCGGCGCCCGTCATCCAGACCTGGCCGCCGAGCCGGGCGAGCGTCTCGAAGAGGGCGGCGCGCCGGCGGGGATCGAGATGGGCCGCGACCTCGTCGAGGAGGACGAGGGGGGCAAGGCCCGTCATGGCGGAGACGAGGCGCGCATGGGCCAACACCAGGCCGATGAGCAGCGCCTTCTGCTCCCCCGTGGAGGCGGTGTCGGCGGGGATGTCCTTGGGGCCGTGGCGGACCACGAGGTCGGAGGCCTGCGGGCCCACGAGGGTGCGGCCCGCCGCCCGGTCCCGGGCGCGGCTCTCGCGCAGGATCGCGCGGTAGCGGTCCTCGGCATCGACGGCGGCAAGCGAGGCGACGAGCTCGTCGAGCTCTCCCTGGAGCGCGATGCGGGCGAAGGGGAAGGGCGAGGCGTCGTCGCGGGTGGCGTCGACGAGGACCCGCAGGCGCTCCACCGTCTCGCGCCGGGCGGCGGCCACCGCGACGCCGAGCTCCGCCACCTCCCGCTCGATGGAATCGAGCCAAAGGTCGTCGGAGAAATCGTCCTCCAGCACCCGGTTGCGCGAGCGCAGGGCCCGATCCAGGGCGTTCACCCGCGCGCCGTGCTCGGCGTCGACCGCGAGCACGAGGCGGTCGAGGAAACGGCGGCGGTCGCCCGCAGGACCGCGAAACAGGGCGTCGAGATCGGGGGTGAGCCAGACCACGCGCAGGTATTCGGCGAAGGCGGCCGGCGAGGAGGCGCCGGCCCCGTCGATGCGGCAGATCCGGCTCGTGCGCCCCTCGGGCGTCGGCGGCACCAGCCCCGTGCCGAGGCGATGCTCGCCGAAGGCGCCCTCCAGGGAGACCGAGACCGCGAAGGCGCCGTTGCGGTCGCGGGCCATGTCGGCGAGGTCGGCGCGGCGCAGGCCCCGGCCCGGCGTGAAGAGGGAGAGGGCCTCGAGCAGGTTCGTCTTGCCCGCGCCGTTCTCGCCCACCAACGCCACGACGCCTGCCCCCGTCGCGAGGTCGAGGGTGCGATAGGAGCGGAAATCCTGCAGGACGAGCCGGACGATGCGGGGGCCGTTGGCGCCTTCGGGCAAGGGGCGGTCCGCGTCACACCCGCATGGGCATCAGGACGTAGAGGGCGGGCGCGCCCTCCCGGTCCTGGATCAGCGTCGGGGAGCCGGGATCGGCGAGCATGAAGGTGGCGGTGTCGCCGTCGAGCTGGTTCGTGATGTCGAGGAGGTAGCGCGCGTTGAAGCCGATATCGAGGCCGCTCGCCTCGTAATCGACCTCCAGCTCCTCCGTGGCGCTGCCCGAATCCGGGTTGTTGACGGAGAGCGTCATGCGCCCCTCGGTCACGGCGAGCTTCACGGCCCGCCCGCGCTCCGACGAGATGGTGGAGACGCGGTCCACCGCCTTGGCGAACACGTCCCGGTCGACGACGAGGCGCTTGTCGTTGCCCGTGGGGATCACGCGCTGGTAGTCGGGGAAGGTGCCGTCGATGAGCTTCGAGGTGAGCACCACGCCCGCGAAGGTGAGGCGCACCTTGGCGGAGGAGAGCTCCACGCGGACCTCCTCGGCGCCGTCGTCGACGAGCTTCTGGATCTCGGCCACGGCCTTGCGGGGCACGATGACGCCGGGCATGCCGAGCGCGCCTTGCGGCGCGGGCAGCTCGACGCGGGCGAGGCGGTGCCCGTCGGTCGCGACCGCCCGCAGGAGCCCGCCGCTCCCGCCGCCGTCCACCGCGTGCAGGAAGATGCCGTTGAGATAGTAGCGCGTCTCCTCGGTGGAGATCGCGAACTGGGTCTTGTCGATGAGGCGCTTGAGGTCGCCCGCCGGCAGGGTGAAGGCGTGGGGCATCTCGCCCGCGGCGAGATCGGGGAAGTCGGTCTCGGGCAGTGCCTGGAGCATGAAGCGCGAGCGGCCCGCGCGGATCTGCATCTGCGCGCCGTCGGCGCTCGTCTCGAGGGAGATCTGGGATCCGTCCGCGAGCTTGCGCACGATGTCGTAGATCACGTGGGCCGGGACCGTGGTGGCGCCGGGCTGGGGCACGTCGGCCGCAACCGTCTCGGTCACCTCCATGTCGAGGTCGGTGGCCTTGAGGCCGAGGCCCGAGGCGTCGGCGCGCAGCAGCACGTTGGAGAGGATCGGGATCGTGTTGCGCCGCTCGACGACGCGATGCACGTGGCCGAGCGCCTTCAGCAGGGCGGCTCGCTCGACTGTCACTCTCATGGGTCGGTCCGGACGTGAATTAGAGGTCAAAGGGCATGCCGGCGGGATGCTCGCCGCGTTCTGGACCGGGTCCGGTCGGGGCCGAGCACCGCTTCTGGCGGGCCCGGCACTTTGGCGGGTGCGCCGCCGGAACGCAAGGCCGCGGATGAGTTCCCCTGAGCCTTGTGGGGAGGGGGCAGGGGTGGGGTCGGAAAGTCGGAGCTGGAGATCGGAAGGGGGAGCACGCACGCGCGTACAGCCCTTTTCGGGACCGGGACCTCTCGCGTCCCGACCCCCACCCCCGGCCCCTCCCCGCAAGGGGGAGGGGAGTGGACTTCAATCCTGCAGCATGCGCTTGAGGAGCTCGACCTCCTCGGAGAGCGCGTTGTCCTCGCCCAGCGCCTTCTCGATCTTGCGCACCGCGTGGAGCACGGTGGTGTGGTCGCGTCCGCCGAAGCGGCGGCCGATCTCAGGCAGCGAGCGCAGGGTGAGCACCTTGGACAGGTACATCGCGATCTGGCGCGGGCGCACCACGGCGGCCGTGCGGCGCTCGGAGAGGATGTCGGAGCGCGAGACGTTGTAGCGCGAGGCGACGAGCTTCTGGATGTCCTCGATCTTGACGCGCTTGGGCTCGCGGTTGCGCACGAGGTCGCGGATGGCGCTCTCGGCGGTCTCCAGGGTCACGGGGGCGCCCGTCAGCGTGGCATGCGCCAAGAGGCGGTTCACGGCGCCCTCCAGGTCGCGCCCGTTGGCGGTGACCGAGCGGGCCACGTACGAGACGACAGCGGGGCTCACCTCGAAGGTCGGGTGGGCGGCCTGCACGGCCTGGATGCGGGTGGTGAGGATCGAGACCCGCAGCTGCTCGTCGAGGGCGCCGACCTCCACCACGAGGCCGCCGGCGAGCCGCGAGCGCACGCGCTCGTCGAGGCTCTCCAGCTCCGCCGGGGGGCGGTCGGCCGCCACGACGACCTGGCGGCCTGCGTCGATGAGGGCGTTGAGGGTGTGCCCGAACTCCTGCTGGATCGTGCGGCCCTGGATGAACTGAACGTCGTCGACCACGAGCAGGTCGATGCCCCGCAGGCGCTCCTTGAAGGTGTGGGCGGTCTGCGCCTTCAGGGAGGCGACGAAACCGTACATGAAGCGATCGGCGGTGAGATAGATGGCGCGGCGGCCCGCCTCGCGCACCTCGTGGCCGATGGCGTGCAGCAGGTGGGTCTTGCCCAGGCCGACGCCCGCGTGGAGATAGAGCGGGTTGTAGAGGGCGCCGCCCTCGTTGCGGGCGATGCGCTCGGCGGCGGCGAGCGCCAGCGCGTTGGAGCGGCCGCTCACGAAGGTGCGGAAGGTGAGGCGGGTGTCGAGCGGGGCGCCGGAGAGGTCGCCGGGCTCGCGGTCGGCATCGGCGGGGCGCTGGAGAAGCGCCGCGGCCGCCATGGGCTCGGGCCGGGCGGGCGCGCCCTCGTCGGCCTTGCGGGCGGGGGAGGTGGCGGGCTCGCGAGGGCCGGCGCCGCGCACGCCGAGGCCGATGCGCTCCACCGAGGCATCCTCGGCGCGGTAGATGGAGAGCACGCGGTCGACGTAGTGCGCCTCGATCCAGCTCTTGAGGAAGCGCGTCGGCACCGTGAGGCGCGCGCAGCCGTCGGCCACGGCGTCGATCTCGAGACGGGCGAACCAGCTCGTATAGACGTCCTCGCCGAGCTCGGCCCGCAGGCGCCGCTTCACGCGCGCCCAGGTGTCCACCTGTCCCTGCCGCTCGGCTCCCGACCCGATCCCGTCCGCCCCCGACAGTCCCGCGCCATTCTGGCCTTCGCTCACGTCGCCGCCTCGATACATACTCAACACCTCCGCCGCTCCTGCACACGCGCCGCTCGAAACCTGTGGATCGGCTCTGCCCCCAGGGCCTCCCAGGTCCCGGAGGGATCGCCCCCAGGTCGACACAATAGTCCACCGTCATCGGCTCAGGCCGATGTTGTTGCCGTCGTCTTGTCTGTGATCTCCGAAATCGTCAGCGTGGTAGAAGCGATGATTAAAAGATCATCCTCACGCTACGGCAGAGCCCGCCTTTTTTTGTAGTTCATCGCAACGTCGATATACACCGCCCAATCCCCGTGAAGGAGGCCAACACGCTCGATCGTCTTAGGATGACTTCGCGGCGGGGCCGTCGAAGTGGAGTGACCTTACACAGGGCCTGTGGGTGGCGCAACCGAAACGAGTCGCCGCGCCGTGACCGGAGCGGTCCCGATCGCCTGCCACGGAAGCGCCGCAAACCAGTAAGCCACTGCCGGTCTTAACATTTTGAACACCCCGCCATCGGCCCCGAAATCGCGACTCAAAACGCCGAGCCAAGCGAGACCGTTCCGCGATTCCGGAGCGCTCCGGCCAAGATTCTGAGGGGCCCAAATCCTTTGGGGCTTAACCCCATGATTTCAAAGGAGTTTGGCTGCGCGGTCGCAGGCGCGCGGGTGCCGGTTTTCACCCGGCAAAAGAGGTGTTGAGTCAACGGGAACGAAAGGAAAACGATCAAGCTGGAGGGAATGCGTGGCAGGCCGGTGACTCACCTCCGGCGGCCCTAGACACGACAAAGCCCGGCACGAGGCCGGGCTTGCGTATCGTCGAACCTGGAGGGGTCGATCAGGCGTTGAGCGCCTTCACCCGCACCGCGAGGCGCGAAACCTTCCGCGACGCCGTGTTCTTGTGGACGATGCCCTTCTGGGCCGCCCGCATGATCTCCGGCTCGGCGGCGCGCAGCGCCTCGGCGGCCTCGGTGCCGTTGCCGGCGGTGAGCGCCTCCTCGACCTTGCGCAGGAAGGTGCGCATGCGCGAGCGGCGCATCTTGTTGACCTCGGTCCGGCGCGCGATCTTGCGCGTCATCTTCTTGGCCGACCTGGTGTTGGCCATGGCTAAACCCTCGCTTCCATAATGCCGCCCCGGCGAGCCCCGGAGGGGCTGGCGCGCGAGGGGATCGGCCGTGTTGTTGCTGAACCCGTGAGTCCTCCGGCCATGCCGGTGCAGACCCGTGAGCGCGGGCTTATAGCCGCGACCGCGTGGGGCGTCAACGGATTTGCGGCGGCTCCCGCGCCGATCCCAGGGTGACCCTGGGCTCAGCCCATCAGCCGGCGGTGATCGACGCTGATGCAGCGCTCCGCCACCACGGCGAGCCCCGCCGCGACGGCCCTGCGGACGGCGTCCGGGTGGCCGACGCCGAGCTGGAGCCAGAGCGCGGGCGCGCCCGCCGCGACCGCCTCCTCCACGAGGGCCGGCACCGCGTCGGGGCGGCGAAACACGTCGACGATGTCGACGGGCTCTTGGATCGCGGCGAGCGAGGCCCGGAACGGCTCGCCCGCAAGGCTCCGCCCCATGAGCGTGGGGTTGACGGGGATGACCCGGTAGCCTGCGCGGGCGAGATAGAGGCTGATGCCGTGGCTCGGGCGGCCGGGATCCGTGCTTGCGCCCACCACCGCGATGGTGCGGGTGCGGGACAGGAGATCGCGGATGGCGCCGGCATCGTCGAGAAGGGGCATGCCCGACAAAGCCGGGGCTTTGGTGCGGGTTCCGCCTCAGCGGAAATCCCGCGTGCGCACCTTGAGGCTGTCGATGTGGAGATCGGGGATGTAGATCTCCCGCGCCTTGCGGCCCAAGCCCCCGCGCGGGTCGGCGCCGGTGCCGCCCCGCGCCTCGTCCCCCCGGCCATGGGACAGGGGGAAGGCGTCGTTGCGGTCGCCGACCCCTCGCAGGAGGTCCGACAGGTCGGCGAGGTCGTGGGCGACGAGGTGGATCACCTCGCCCTCGCGCTGCACCCGGCCCCGCACGCCCATCATGGCGGCCGAGAGGATCAGGCGCCGCCGGCGCTCGAACAGTTGCGGCCAGACGATGACGTTGGCGATATCGGTCTCGTCCTCCAGGGTGATGAACATCACGCCCTTGGCCGAGCCCGGCTTCTGGCGCACGAGGACGAGCCCCGCCACCGTGATCCAGCGCCCGTCCCGGGTGGCGGCGAGATCCTGGCAGGGGCGCATGCGCTGCCGGGCGAGGTCGCCGCGCAGGAAGGCGAGGGGATGGGCCCTGAGGCTCAGGCCTTGAGCCCGGTAGTCCTCCACCACCTCCCGCCCCGGGGTCATGGGGGTGAGGGCCACGGCGGGCTCGTCGAGCTCGGGGAGGATCGCGGCCTCCCGCGCGTCCGCCGCCTCGAACAGGGGCAGGGGCGCACCCGACAGCCCCCGGATCGCCCACAGGGCGTCGCGCCGGGACAGCCCGAGCGAGCCGAAGGCGTCCGCGTCGGCGAGCCGCTCCAGGGCCGCGACGGGCAGCCCCGTACGCCGCTTGAGCGCCTCGATCGAGTCGAAGGGCTCTCCGGGCCGGTGGTGATCGTGCCCGTCGGGCGATCGCTGGCTTGTGCCGTCGCGCGGCGAGGCATGCGCCTCGCCGACCCCCCTCTGCCCCTGCGGGGCATCTCCCCCGCAAGGGGGGAGAGGGGCGTGCCCGTCTCGACCATGATCCAAGGGGTGATGCGACGGGTGCCGGTGATCCCTCTCCCCCCTTGCGGGGGAGAGATGGAGAGGGGGGTGCGGCGCGACAGCGCCGCCACGGCCCGGCCAGGAACGCGCCCGCTCGTCCTGTGGCGCCGATGCCGGCGCATCGCCGGGAGGGCTTGCCCCCCGCACCGCCACGAGCCGCGCCCCGTCCGCGTTGGCGAGCCCCTTGGCCATGCGAAGGCCGAGGCGCACGGCGAGCAGGCGGCCGCCCGTCTCCTCCAGGGTGCAGTCCCAGCGGGACTGGTTCACGTCGATCGCGCGGATCTCGACCCCGTGGGCGCAGGCGTCGCGCACGATCTGGGCGGGAGCGTAGAAGCCCATGGGCTGGGCATTGAGGAGCGCGCAGCAGAACACGTCCGGATGGTGGCACTTCATCCAGGAGGAGGCATAGGCGATCTTGGCGAAGCTCGCCGCGTGGCTTTCGGGGAAGCCGTAGGAACCGAAGCCCTCGAGCTGGCGGAAGGTGCGCTCGGCGAAATCCGGCGGGTAGCCGTTGCTGATCATGCCGGCGACGAGCTTGTCCCGGAACCGGTTGACCCCGCCCGTGAACTTGAAGGTGGCCATGGAGCGGCGCAACTCGTCGGCCTCCGTCGCCGTGAAGCCCGCCGCCACGATCGCCACCTTCATGGCCTGCTCCTGGAAGAGCGGCACGCCGAGCGTTCGCCCGAGCACCGCCTCCAGCTCGGGCTTCGGGTAGGTCACCTGCTCCCGGCCCTCCCGGCGGCGCAGATAGGGGTGCACCATGTCGCCCTGGATAGGCCCGGGCCGCACGATCGCCACCTGGATCGTGAGGTCGTACAGGTTCCTCGGCTTCATGCGGGGCAGCATGGCCATCTGGGCGCGGGACTCGATCTGAAAGGTGCCCAGCGTGTCGGCGCGCCGGATCATCCGGTAGGTGGGCTCGTCGTCGATGGGGATGGTGGCGAGGTCGTGCCGGATGCCGCGATGTGCCTCCAGGAGATCGAAGGCCCGGCGCATGCAGCCGAGCATCCCCAATCCCAGCACGTCGACCTTCATGAACTTGAGGCTGTCGATGTCGTCCTTGTCCCATTCGATCACCTGGCGGTCGGCCATGGAGGCGGGCTCGATGGGCACGAGCTCGTCGAGGCGATCCTGGGTCAGCACGAAGCCGCCGGGATGCTGGGAGAGGTGGCGCGGGGTGCCGATGAGCTCGCGGGCGAGCTGAAGCGTCAATTGGAGCCGACGGTCGTTCAGGTTGAGGTTGAGGGATTTTGCCTCGCGCTCGCCCACCCCCTCCGTCGACCAGCCCCAGACCAGGCCCGAGAGCGCCGCCGTCACGTCCTCGGGCAGGCCCATCACCTTGCCCACCTCGCGCACGGCGCCCCGCGAGCGGTAGCGGATCACGGTGGCGCAGAGCGCGGCGCGGTGGCGGCCGTAGGTGTCGTAGACCCACTGGATCACCTCCTCGCGCCGCTCGTGCTCGAAGTCGACGTCGATGTCGGGGGGCTCGTTGCGGGCCTCCGAGACGAAGCGCTCGAAGAGCAGGCCCTGCTCCACGGGATCGATGGAGGTGATCCCGAGGCAATAGCAGACGATGGAATTGGCCGCCGAGCCCCGGCCCTGGCACAGGATCTCCCGCGAGCGGGCGAAGCGCACGATGGCGTGGACGGTGAGGAAATAGGAGGCGTAGTCGAGGCGGCGGATGAGCTCCAGCTCGTGGCGCAGCTGCGCCATCACGCGCTCCGGCACGCCTTGCGGATAGCGCTCGCGCGCGCCCTCCAGGGACAGGCGCTCCAGGGTGTCCATGGCGCTGAGCCCGGGCTCGGCCACCTCCTGCGGATATTGGTAGCGCAGCTCGTCGAGGGAGAAGCGGCAGCGGGCGACGATCTCGCCCGTGCGGCGGATGGCGTCGGGATGGCGGGCAAAGAGACGCTCCATCTCGGCGGGAGCTTTCAGGAAGCGGTCGGCGAAGCGCTCGCGGCGAAAGCCCGCGTCGTCGATGGTGCAGCCCTCGCGGATGCAGGTGACCACGTCCTGGAGCATGCGCCGCTCCGCCGCGTGATAGAGCACGTCGTTCGTGGCGACGCCCGGCACCCGGGCCGCGCGAGCCATCTCGTCGATCGCGTGCAGCCGGGCGGCGTCGTTCTGGCGGAAGCGCCGGGTGAGCGCGCAATAGGCCCGGTCGCCGAAAGCCTCGCGCAGGTGGGCGAGCTCGCGGGGCAGGGCCTCGCCGATGCGGCCCGGCACGAGAACCGCGATCATACCCTCGCCCCAGGCCGCCACGTCCGCCAGGCCGAGCCGGCAGGCGCCCTTGCCGGCCCGCGCCTTGCCAAGGCTCAGCAGGCGGGTGAGCCGGCCATAGGAGGCCCGGTCGGTGGGATAGACGAGGAGCGGCGCCCCGTCCTCGATGTCGAGGCGCGCGCCCGCCACGAGGCGCACCCCCGTGGCACGCGCGGCCTCGTGGGCCCGCACCAGCCCCGCCACCGAGCCCCGGTCGACGACGCCGAGCGCCGTGATGCCGAGGGCGGCGGCAGCGGCGAACAGCTCGTCGGGCGAGGACGCGCCGCGCAGGAACGAGAAGTGGGTGGTGACCTGAAGCTCGGCGTAGGTCATGGGGGACCCCGCCTCTTCCCGCGGGCGGGGAGAGGGCTCCGGCTGCGGACCGGCAGCCGGAGCGAGCGAACCGAAGGTGAGCGGGGGTGAGGGGGTCTATCCGGGCGAACCTCTCCTTGAGACGCCTCCTCACCCTCGGGCTGCCGCCTTCGCCTCGGCCCCCGGTGAGGGGGGCCTCGGCCCTCTCCCCTCACGGCGGGGAGAGGAGCGCCGCCACGTCCGATCGCGCGCGCCCTCATCCGAACAGCCCGTGCAGGAACCAGCGCCCGCCCTGGTCGGAGGGGGCGTCGCGGAAGATCCAGTAGCGCTGGCCGCGCTCGTCCTCGACCCGGTAATAGTCGCGAAACGACGAGGCCTCGTCGGCCGAGCGCCACCATTCGCCGAGCACCCGCTCGGGCCCGTCGGAGCACACCACCTTGCGGCGCAGGGATCGCCAGGTGAAGGCGGCAGGCGGGTTGTCGGGCAGGAGCGCCGTGACCCGGACGGGCTCGGGCGGATCGATGAGGCGCACCGGCCGCCCGAGCCCGCCGGGCCAGCCCGTGCCGGTGGGAGGCGCGAGGGGCGCCACGCGGGTAACCGAGCGCTCAGGGATGTCGCTCTCGACGGGAGCCTGGCGATAGACCCGCGCCGGGCCGAGCCGCGCCGCCAGGACGTCGACCAGGGGGCCGAGATCGAGGGGAGCGTCGGCCTCGTCGATCCCGCGCACGCCCAATTGCCCCGGCGGCAGCGGCTCGACGCGGGTGGCCGCGAGCACCGCCTCCTCGATGCCGAAGCCCGGATCGACCTCCTCCAGGCGGTCGGTCAGCAGGCGGGCCAGATGCGCCAGATCCCGGCTCGGGCGCGCCGTGGCGACGCGCACGGCCCGCGTGCCCCCATCGACGCGGCCGAAGACGAGGTCGAGCCGGCGGACGCCGAGCTCCCGCGCCTCCAGGTCGCGGCACAGATCGGCGCACAGCCGCGCGGTGACGCGGGCCAGGGTCTCGGGCGCGCCGATGGGCTCGGGGAAGGCGATCCGCCGACGGATCGTCTCGGGGGGGACCAGGGGGGCAATGGGCTCGGGAACATGGCCCAAGGCCTGGTCGAGGCGCCGGCACAGGTCGAGGCCGAGCCGCCGCGACAGGGGCGCGCCGGGCAGGGCGAGCACCTCGCCGATCCGCTCGATCCCGAGGCGCCGCAGGGCGTCCACAATGTCTGGGGGCAGGCGCAGGGCCGCCACGGGCAGGGGCTCCAGCACGCCCGGCAGGTCCCAGGGGTCGGCCCGGCGCACGCGCCCGAAGCGGGCGAGCGCCCAGGCCGCGCCCGGCGTGTCGGCGATCGCGGCGCGGGCCGCGATCCCGGCCCGGCCGAAGCGGTCCACGAGGTCGTCGAGGAGGGCATCCTCCCCGCCGACGAGATGGGCCGCGCCCGTCACGTCGATCCAGATCCCGTCGGGGGGATCGGCCGCCACGACGGGTGCGTAGCGCAGGCACCAGGCGGCAAGCCGCGTCAGCTCCGCGCCCTCCGCCTCCGGGGACGCCTCGGCCACGTGCAGGTCCGGCACCAGGGCCTGGGCATGGGCGACCGTAAGGCCGGGGCGTAGCCCCAAGGCGGCCGCGGCCGCGTCGACGCCCACGAGGACGCGGCGCGACCCCTCCCGGCGGGCGGTGACGAGGGGCTCAGCCGGCGGCGGCGCGGCGGCGTTCCGGCGCACGCGGTCGGTCGGCCAGGTCGGGAGGTGGAGCGAGACGACCCTGGGCATCGGGACCGCTCAGGATCCAGGCGCGCGGGTCGGCCCCGCGGCAGCGCAGGAGCTCGACCCGCCAGCGCGCCCGTCCCAGGCCCGGAATGGACGCCTCCCCCGAGGGAGCGGGCGCGATGCGCCAGCGGGTGAGCACGGCGTTGGGCTCGGGCTCGGCGCGGGTCCGGCGCACCGCGAAGGCGGGCACGCCGGAGTCTTCCGCGGCCAGCAGCAGGCGGCGGGAGGCGGTGAGGCCGAGCCGGCCCGTCTCGCCCACCACGCCCGCGAGCCCCGCATGGCGCAGGCCCTCCTCCATGGCGGCGAGCACCTGCGCCTCCCGCAGGGTTTCGGCATAGAGGACGCGGTCGGGATGGAGGCCGACGCAGGCGAGCGCCGGCGCGAAGAGGTCGCGGCGCGCGAGGCACCACAGGACCGGGCCCGGGCGCCGGGCCAGGAAGGCGGCCACGAACAAAGCCGCCAGAGCCCCATGCTCGCCCTCCTCCATGATCTCGTGCAGCCCGCCGAGCGCCAGGCCGCCGCCCGGCAGGTGCGCGTCGAGGGCCGGAACCCCGAACGGCAGGACGCCCGCGCGCCCCGCCTTCCGTTGTCCCAGGCCGTCGATGCGCTGGCGCAGATCCGCCAGCAGACGCTCGCGCCCGGCATGTGCCATGCCTTGCCTAACATGTGTGCCCTGTTGTTTGTTCCTATTTTGTTCTAATCAGGAGCGGAGTCAATGGAGCTTGGCCGCAAGCCGAGCGGTCTGGTGAAAACGGGGATAACGGCTCGCGCCCCGGCCCGCCGCACCGGTCGGGCCATGCCCGAACGGAGCCGCGTCGACCAACCTATGTGAACGAGGTAAGTTTGATTCACTTCTATGACATGAATAGACAAAGGGTGGGGCTTTCGCCGTCCTCCCCAAGTGGTATGCAATTGGTGAGGCGGCGGTCGCCGTCGTCGTGGGGGCTGTCGTCGAGTCCGGTCTCAATCCTTGGGGATCGATCCGGGTGCGCCGCTTGGGGACTGACTGCATGTTGAACATCCGTGCTCAGGCATTCGAATTGATCGATCGCCTCGCGGAGCTTCCAAGCGAGGTGTCGCTCGCCGCCGAGCTGAGGCGGGCGGGCGATCTGTTCGGATTCGACAATTTCTTCATGACCGGCCTGCCCGCGCGTCCCGACGAGCGGCTCGAGAAATACGCGATGGTGTCCGGGTGGCCCGACGAGTGGCTCTCGCGCTACACCGATTACGGCTACGTTCACGTCGATCCCGTGATCCGCAAGATCCGCGCCACGACCATGCCCTTCATGTGGGACGAGGCGCCCTACGACCGGGACGACCACGCGGCGGCGCGGGTGATGAGCGAGTCCCCCGATTTCGGCCTCGTGGTCGGCATGACCGTCCCCATCCACACCGTGAAGGGCTTCACGGCGGGCGTCTGCTTCAGCTCCCGCCATCGCCTTCATTGGAACGGAGAGACCCGGGCGGCCCTCCATCTGATCGCGATCTACGCCCATGCCCGGGCCGTGGAGCTCATCGAGGCCAGGACGGACGCTCCCTCCAAGCCGCCCGTCCGCCTCTCGGCCCGCGAGGTCGAGTGCCTGCGCTGGACCGCCGCCGGAAAGACCGCCTGGGAGATTTCCGTCATTTTACGGTTGTCCGAGCACACGGTGACAGGCTATCTTCAATCAGCGGCTGTAAAGCTCGGAGCCGTGAATCGCATCCAGGCTGTGGCCGAAGCTATCCGGCACCGCCACATCATCTGAAGTCCCGTCAATCCTTGCGGCTGTTTCTGGATTGACTCTCTTCCCGGTTGCGACATTCGGGCGATACGCAGCCTGAAAGTCCCGTTTACGAAGACGCAACCCCCAAAATCAGGGGAATGGCCCCCCTCCCGTCGTCGCGACAGATTTCTCCCGTCGCACGTGAGGGGGAAGTCATGTTGCTACTTATTGATTGCCACAATCATCACCGTCACGGGGCTCTTCTGGAGAAGGCCTACCGGTTCCGGCATCGGCATTTCGTCGATCGTCTGAAGTGGGAGGCCCTGCGCAAGCCCGACGGGCGCGAGATCGACCAGTTCGACGGGCCCGACTGCGTTCACGTGATCGGCGTCGAGAACGACGAGGTCGCGTCCTATGTCCGGCTCCTGCCGACCACGCGCCCGCATCTGCAAAGCCACGTCTATCCCGAGATCCTCCAGGGCGCGCAGGCGCCGACGGGCCCCGGCATCTACGAATGGACGCGCGGATCGGTCGACCCGAACAAGCGCGACGGGTCGACGGGGATCGACCGCACCACCGCGGGCTTCTGGCTCGGCGTCGCCGAGGCGGCCGAGCATCTGGGGCTCGACGGCCTGCTCGTGCAGTCCCACCCCATGATGATGGGCCGCATCCTCGAGCTCGGCTGGCAGGTCAAGCCGCTGGCCCTGCCCACCACGTATGACGGCGCGCCCATCGTCTCCTACTACGCCGGCATGAGCCCGAAGACCCTGCCGAAGCTGCGCGCCACCTTCGGCATCAGCCACCCGCTGCTGGTGATCGAGGACCGGGCTCCCGCGGCGCCCGGCGCTCCCACCAGGCCCCGCTACCCGTCCTGATCCACCGCGCGACCGGCCGGCGGACCAGACGAACCGATCACACGGAACCACCTACGATGAACATCATCGCCGAAACCGACGACCGATCGACCATGGAGGTCGAGTTCGAGCGCCTTCTGGTCACCTTCAAGGATCACCTCTCGCCGGAGGCGCGCGGGAACATCCTCGGCTTCCTGCATCTGGCCGGCGACCTGCCCATCAAGACGGATCTGAGCCTCAACGCCGAGGGGCAGGTCGTGCTCGTCTTCTCCGTGGACGGCGAGCCGGCGCGCGCCGCCGAGCCCTGACGGACCTGGGCGCGCCGGCGTCCCTCCTGGATCGAATCGACCTCCCGCGGGCCTCCGCGGGGGGACGTTCGCATGCGCGGGAGCGAGGTGCGCCCCACACCGCCTGCTGGCGCAGGCCTGAGATGCCGCGCCGAAGGCGCTCCCCCCGTGACCCGGGCAGCGTACGGAACGGCGCTCCAGACGCGCGAAAGCCCCGCCTTGGGCGGGGCCTCCGGGTGGTCCGACGGGCCGGGGAGGGCTCGGATCAGACGGCGATACGCTCGTCGGCGTCGTTCGGCTCGCGCAGCACGTAGCCGCGGCCCCAGACGGTCTCGATGTAGTTCTTGCCGTTCGAGGCGTTCGCGAGCTTCTTGCGCAGCTTGCAGATGAACACGTCGATGATCTTCAGCTCCGGCTCGTCCATGCCGCCGTAGAGATGGTTCAGGAACATCTCCTTGGTGAGCGTGGTGCCCTTGCGCAGGCTGAGGAGCTCCAGCATCTGGTACTCCTTGCCCGTGAGGTGCACCCGGGCGGTCGAGACCTCGACGGTCTTGGTGTCGAGGTTGACCACGAGGTCCCCCGTGGTGATGACCGACTGGGCGTGGCCCTTGGAGCGGCGCACGATGGCGTGGATGCGCGCCACCAGCTCGTCCTTGTGGAAGGGCTTGGTGAGGTAGTCGTCCGCGCCGAAGCCCAGACCCTTCACCTTGTCCTCGATGCCCGCCAGGCCCGACAGGATCAGGATGGGCGTCTTCACCTTGGCGACCCGCAGGGAGCGGAGAACCTCGTAGCCCGACATGTCGGGCAGGTTCAGGTCGAGCAGGATGATGTCGTAATCGTAAAGCTTGCCGAGATCGACGCCCTCCTCACCGAGGTCGGTCGTGTACACGTTGAAATTCTCGGACTTGAGCATCAGCTCGATGCTTTGCGCTGTTGCGCTGTCGTCCTCGATGAGAAGTACGCGCATTTCAGGTCCCCAGCCCCTTAGATGGTGCGGGCAAAACCGCACCGCTCGTCCGCGACGGGATCGCCCCGGACGCTCTTGCCCATTCGACTCGCAACGTTAACGACCAATGGTTAACAAACCCTGATTCCAGCGCGCAAGCGGACAAACCCGCAGCTTTCGCCGCCGGGGAAATCGTGCTGGCATGCAGGAGGAATTGGAGCGCCATCCGGCTCGAACTTGCGTGTTAGAATTTCGGTTCAAGCGACTCTCGCGACTCGCTTCCTGATCTTTTTCCGTGACGGATCCAGACCCCGGCCGATGCAGTCTTAACGAGACCGGTAAACGAAAGGTTGATGCTTTCATGCCACACGAGAATTCGCCGAGCCGGCTCGCCGCAGCGCTCGCCGCGCTCGACGGCGTCGACCCGTTCGACGTCTACGGGCGGGTGGCGGCGGTGCGGGGCCTTCTCGTCGAGGTGGCGGGGCCCGTGGCCGCCATGCGGCTCGGCGGGCGCCTCGACATCGAGGTGGAGCGCGGCAGCCTCGTGCCCTGCGAGGTGATCGGGTTCTCGGGCGAGCGGGCGCTCGCCATGCCGTTCGGCGTGCTCGACGGCGTGCGGCGCGGCTGCGCAGCCCATGTCCGGGGGGAGGCGGGGGGCGTGCGCCCCGCGCAGGCCTGGCTCGGGCGCGTGGTCGACGCCCTCGGGCGGCCCATCGACGGCGCCGGGCCGCTGCCCCAGGGCCAGGCGCTCTATCCCTTCCGCGCCGATCCGCCCCCCGCCCATGCCCGCCGCCGCGTCGGCCCGCCGCTCGATCTCGGGATCCGCTCGCTCAACGCCTTCCTCACCATGTGCTCGGGGCAGCGCATGGGCATCTTCGCGGGCTCGGGCGTGGGCAAGTCGGTGCTGCTCTCCATGCTGGCCCGCTACACGGCGGCCGACGTGGCGGTGATCGGGCTCGTGGGCGAGCGCGGGCGCGAGGTGCAGGAATTCCTCCAGGACGATCTCGGCCCCGAGGGCCTCGCCCGCTCCGTGGTGGTGGTGGCGACCTCCGACGAGCCGGCCCTCATGCGCCGCAACGCCGCCTATCTCACCCTCTCGATCGCGGAATATTTCCGCGACCAGGGCCTGCAGGTCCTGTGCATGATCGATTCCATCACGCGCTTCGCGATGGCCCAGCGCGACATCGGCCTTGCCGCCGGCGAGCCGCCCACCGCCAAGGGCTACACGCCCACGGTCTTCAACGAGCTGCCGCGCCTTCTCGAGCGCGCGGGGCCGGGCACGGGGGAGGGGGCCATCACGGGGCTCTTCACGGTGCTCGTCGAGGGCGACGACCACAACGAGCCCGTGGCCGACGCCGTGCGCGGCATCCTCGACGGCCACGTGGTGATGGAGCGCGCGATCGCCGAGCGGGGGCGCTACCCCGCGATCAACGTGCTCAAATCCGTCTCGCGCACCATGCCGCGCTCCTGCGACCCGGCCTATTGGCCCGTGGTGCGCCGCGCCCGCCAAGTGCTCGCCACCTATTCGGACATGGAGGAGCTGATCCGGCTCGGCGCCTACCGCCAGGGCTCCTCGCCCGAGGTGGACGAGGCCATCGCCCTCATGCCCCAGCTCGACGCCTTCCTCGGGCAGGCCAAGGACGAGGCGACCCGGATCCCGGAGGCCTATGCGCGCCTCGCCCAGATCGTCGGCCCGGGCTGACGGCGCCGCGCGCCGCGACGGCTCACCTTGCGTGACGCGGGTGTAAGGAAGGATCAACCTCCATCGGTCATGGTGACACCATCCCACGGCGCCAGGCTTGCCGCGGGCCGGAATTTCCGGGCCACCCCCATCCGGGGTGCGGGCCTTCGTTCGGGAGCAGGCGGCAGCCGCAGCGGGTCCGACCCGTCGCCGGCGTGGGGTCGCGTGCGACGTGGAGTTGGTGTCGATGAAGTCGCGTGAAACGCTCATTCGCCTCAAGCGCTTCCAGGTGGACGAGAAGCGCCGGCGGGTCGCGCAGATCGAGATGATGATCGCCGATTTCGACCGCATGTCGGTCGACCTCGAGCGCGAGATCGCGCAGGAGGAGCAGAAGGCGGGCATCTCGGATCCGGCGCACTTCGCCTATCCGACCTATGCCAAGGCGGCGGCCACCCGCCGCGACAACCTCCGGCGCTCGGCGGACGACCTCAAGGTGCAGCTCGACGAGGCCAAGGCCGAGCTCGGCGAGGCCTTCGAGGAGCTCAAGAAGGTCGAGATCCTCGAGGACCGCGAGCGCACCACGGAGCGCACGGTCGCCAACGCCCGCGACCGCGCCGCCATGGACCAGATCGGGTTGAACCGGGCCCGGGTGAATTATTGAGCGCGGCTCCCCTCTTCCCTGAGAGAGGGGTGACGCCTCACGCCCTGGCGTGCTCCGCCACGACCTCCAGGAACGCGTCCCCGTAGCGGTCGATCTTGGCGCGGCCGACCCCGTGGATCTCGGCGAGCGCCGACGCGGTGAGAGGACGCGCTGCGGCGATCTCGTGCAGGGTGCGGTCCGTGAAGATCACGTAGGCCGGCACGGAGGCCTCCTTGGCAAGCCGGGTGCGCAGCGCCTTGAGGGCGCCGAGCAGCGGATCGTCCGCGTCGACCCGCGTTCCCTCCTCCGCCGCCTGGCCCTTGCGCCGGCGCCCAAGGCGCAGGCGCAGCACGTCGGAGCGCAGGCGCACGGGCTCGGCACCCTTGAGCGCCGCCCAGCCCCGCTCCGTGACGGAGAGCCCGCCATAGCCCGCCACGTCCACCGACGCGAGGCCGAGCGCCACCACCTGGCGGATGAGCGAGCGCCACTCGCCCTTGGCGCGGTCCGCGCCGACCCCGAAGGTCTTGAGCCGGTCGTGGCCGCAGCGCGCCACCATGTCGGTGGTCTCGCCCACGAGCACGTTGACGATGTGCTCGGCCCCGAAGCGCTCCCCCGTGCGCAGGATGCCTGAGAGGATCTTCTGCGCCTCCACCGTGCCGTCGAAGGAGATCGCCCCCTCCTGGCACAGGTCGCAATGGCCGCAAGGCGGCGACTCCTCCGCGAAATAGGCGAGCAGCGTCTGGCGGCGGCAGACGGGGGCCTCGCAGAGCGAGACCAGCGCGTTGAGCCGCTGGCGCTCGACGCGCTTTTGCTCGTCGGACATGCCGCTGTCCTCGATCTGGAGGCGGCGCAGGCGCATGTCCTCCATTCCGTAGAGGGTGAGCGTGTCGGCGGGGAGGCCGTCGCGTCCGGCGCGGCCGATCTCCTGGTAATAGGCCTCGATGCTCTTGGGCATCGCGGCGTGCGCCACGAAGCGCACGTCGGGCTTGTCGATCCCCATGCCGAAGGCGACCGTGGCCACCACCACCACGCCGTCCTCCTGCAGGAAGACGTCCTGGTTGCGGTCGCGCTCGGACTGATCCATGCCCGCGTGGTAGGGCAAAGCCCGGAAGCCCTCGCTCTCGAGCATGGAGGCGATCTTCTCGGTGGCGTTGCGCGAGGAGCAATAGATGATGCCGCTCTCGCCCTTGTGCTTGTCGAGGAAGGCCAGGAGCTGCTTGCGGGTGTTGTCCTTCGCGGCGAAGGCGAGCCGGAGGTTGGGCCGGTCGAAGCCGTGCACGAAGAGCCGCGGCGGCGCCTCGAACAGGCGTTCCACGATGTCGTCGCGGGTCGCGACGTCGGCGGTGGCCGTGAAGGCCACGGTCTGGACGCCGTCGAGGCGGCGGCGGGCCTCGCCGATGGCGGCGTATTCGGGCCGGAAGTCGTGGCCCCATTGCGAGACGCAGTGCGCCTCGTCGATCGCCATGAGGCGCACGTTGGAGCGGGCGAGCCACTCGATGGTGTTGCCGTGGGCGAGGCGCTCCGGCGACACGTAGAGGAGCTTGAGCGTTCCCTCGCGCACGCCCGACGCGATGCGCCGGCGCTCCTCCTCGTCGATGGAGGAGTTGAGCGCGCCCGCCTCCACCCCGTTGTTGCGCAGCGCCGCCACCTGATCGCGCATGAGGGCGATGAGCGGCGAGACCACCACGGTGAGGCCGTCGCGGGCGAGCGCGGGGAGCTGGTAGCAGATCGACTTGCCCGCGCCCGTCGGCATGATGGCGAGCAGGTTCTCGCCCGCCATGACGGTCTGCACGATCTCCTCCTGCCCGGGGCGGAAGGAGCCGTAGCCGAACACGTCGTGGAGGATCTGCAGGGGATCGCTGACCTGTTGCATGATGCCCCGGATGTCGCCGCTTCGGGCCTGCGCCGTCAATGCGGGTTCCTCCGGGGCTCCCGCGCGCCCGCCGAGGACACGTCGCCGCACGAGGTCGCCCGCTCGTCGAGCCAGGCGAGCGCGCCGCGCGCCGCCGCAAGGCCCGTCGCGAAGGTGGCCTGGAGCAGGTAGCCCCCCGTCGGCGCCTCCCAGTCGAGCATCTCGCCCGCGACGAACACGCCCGGGCGGCGGCGCAGCATGAAGCGCTCGTCCGTCTCCTCGAAGGGCACCCCGCCCGCCGAGGAGATCGCGCGCTCGATCGCCTGCACGCCCTCGACCCGCAGCGGCACCGCCTTGATCAGGCAGGCAAGCTCGTCCGCCCCCGCCGGCAGGGTCCCGCCCGTGCCCTCGCGCAGGAGGCCGATGCCGGCGGGGCTGAGCGCCGCCGCCTTGCGCAGGAAGGTCGAGGCGGACTGGCCCGCCCGGGGCCGTCCGAGGCGGCGGGCCAGGTCGTCCTGGGCAAGATCCGGGCGCAGATCCACCTTGAGCGTCGCCGCGCCGTCGCGGGCGACGGCGTCGCGCAAGGGACCCGACAGGGCATAGACCGCGCCGCCCTCCAGCCCCCCGCGGGTCACCACCGCCTCGCCCCGCACCGTACGCCCGCCGAACGAGAGCGCGATCCGCTTCAGGGGCTCGCCCTCGAAACGGCCGCGGAACACCTCGGACCAAGCGACGAGGACGCCGCAATTGGAGGGCAGGAGCGGCTGGACCAGCACGTCCGCGCCCTGGAGATGGCGGACCCAGGCTCCGTCCGAGCCGAGCCGCGGCCATGACGCGCCGCCCAGCGCCAGCACCGTCGCGGCGGGCCGCGCCACGGTCGTGCCCTCGGGATGGGTGAACACGAGGTCTCCCGTCGGGCTCCACCCCTCCCAGGCGTGGCGCGCGCGGATCCGGACGCCCGCGGCATCGAGACGGCGGAGCCACGCGCGCAGGAGCGGCGAGGCCTTCAGCGAGCGGGGAAACACCCGCCCGCTCGTGCCCACGAAGGTCTCCTGGCCCAGCTCCTCCGTCCAGGCCCGCAGGGCGCCGGGCGGGAAGGCGTCGATCGCCGCGCGAAGCCGCGCCTCGGCGGCGCCGTAGCGCGGCATGAAGCGCTCGATCTCCTCGCTGTGGGTGATGTTGAGCCCGCCCCGCCCGGCCATGAGCAGCTTTCGACCGACGCTCGGCATCCGGTCATAGACCGTGACGCTGCGGCCGGCCTGGGCCAGGGTCTCGGCGGCGATCAGCCCCGCGGGGCCGCCGCCGATGACGGCGATGTCGGAGGTGTCGGTCATGGGGGTCCGGATGGGGCGGCGCTACACCGCGCGGCGGCTTCGACCAGATGGGGGCTCGGCGCCCCCATGTCCAGCGCCGGAACCCGTCCCTGAACCCCTGGTTTCCGGTTCAAGGCCGTGCCGACGCGACAGGAGGACCATGCCCCGGATCGTCACCTACAACGTACGCCGCTGCGTCGGCCTCGACCGGGGCCAATCCCCCGAACGGATCGCCCGGGTGCTGCGGGCCTGCAAGGCGGACGTGATCGGCCTGCAGGAAATCGACATCATGCCAGGCCGGACGGGGGACCAGGTCGGGGCGGTGGCCCGCGCGCTGGGCATGGAGCACCATTTCTTCCCGGCTTTGCGCCTTGCGGGCTACCGCTACGGCATCGCGCTCCTCACCGACCGGCCGTGCCGCCTCGTCAAGGCCGCGCACCTGCCCCGCGCCGGCAAGCTCGAGCCGCGCGGCGCCGTCTGGGCGGCGGTGGAGATCGACGGGGTCGAGGTGCAGGTGATCAACACGCATCTGGGCTTAGGGGGGCGCGAGCGCCTGGCCCAGGCCGAGGCGCTGCTCGGGCCCGACTGGCTCGGCCATCCCGAATGCCGCGAGCCGCGCATCCTCATCGGCGATCTCAACGCGACGCCGCTGAGCCGGGCCTACAAGCGGCTCGCCCAGGGGCCCATGCGGGACGCCCAGGCCCTCCTGCCCCGGCCCCCGCAATGCACCTATCCCAATGCCCTGCCGGTGCTGCGGATCGACCATGTCTGGGTGGGCGAGGGGGTGAGCGTCGCCGATGCGCGGGTGCCCCGCGATCCCCTGGCGCGCGTCGCCTCGGACCACCTGCCGCTCGTCGTGGAGTTCGGCGTCGCCTGAGCCGGCAGGTTAGGCGGGATCCGCGGGGGCAAGGCTGTCGGCGCCCTCGAAGACCACCGTGCGGTTGCGCCCGAGCGCCTTGGCCCGGTAGAGCGCCTTGTCGGCGTCGAGGAGCATCTGCTCGGGGCTGATGCCCGGCCCGAACGCCCGCAGCCCGATGCTCGTCGTGATCCGGACCCGCTCGCCCCCAACCGCGATGTCCGTGTCGGCGAGGCTCCGCCTCAGGCGCTCGGCGAAGGCGAGGGCGCCGCCGAGGGCGGTGTGGGGCAGGAGCACCATGAACTCCTCGCCCCCGACCCGGCCCACGATGTCGATGTCGACCCGCGCCGAGTCCACGAAGAGGGCCGCCACCGCCATCAGTACCGTATCGCCGGCTGCGTGGCCGAAGCGGTCGTTGACGTGCTTGAAATGGTCGATGTCGAGGGCGAGCAGGGCGAGGTCGTGGCCGTAGCGCCTCGCGACCGCCGTCTGGGCCCGCACCGCGTTGGCGAAGCCGCGCCGGTTGAGAACCCCCGTGAGGTCGTCGGTGATCGACAGCCGGCGCAGCTCGGCCTCCAGGGCTTGGCGCTGTTCGATCTCGGCCGCCAGCTCCTGGCGCGAGACCTCGGCCTCGAACAGGGCGTATTGCAGGTCCGTGATGTCGTTGAACGACATGACGAAGCCGTCCTCCAGGGGCGCCACGGTGAGGCGCAGCCAGGTGTCCCGGCGCGCATGGGAGAGGTTGATCTCGAAGCGCTCCGTGGTGCGCTCCTCGACGACCTTGACGCAGCGCTCCCAGAAGCCCGTCCCGAGCAGGCCGGGAAAGAGGTCCCGCAGGCTGCCGTCGACGAGGCGCCAGACGGGATGGCCGGCATAGTCGCAGGCGCGCCCGTTGGCGCTCATGATGACCGCGTCCACCACCTCCCCGCCCCGGTCGCGCACGGCGCGCAGGCTCATGATGCCGTCGCAGGAAGCCTCCAGCACCGCGTCGAGCAGATCCTCGCGGCGCACCCGCGGCAGGAGCGCGACGAGGAGCCGGTCCTCGCCCTCGGGGGCGCGGGCGGGCAGGACGAGGCGGTCCCAGACCCGCACCGCGCGGGCGTCCAAGGATCGCTGGACCGTGAAGAGCGGGCGCCCGTCGGCCACGACCCGGTCGAAGAGGGAGGTCAGCGGGCGGGCGATCTCGGCCGGCGCGTCGGCGAGGAGCCGTCCGGTGAGGTCGCGCCCGCAGGCCGCCACGATGGCGGGGCCGACCTGGAGGAAGCGGTAGCCGTCGGGGCTCGGCGCCACGATCTCGAGATGCACCTGGATCCCCGGGCTCAATCGGTCGCGCAGGACGTCGAGCGGCGCGCGGCCGTCCCGCTCCGCGCACCCGCGGTAGGCGGCGAGGATCGCGCCGATCTCGGCTGCCGTGGCATGCCTCTCGATATCGGTGTCGTAGACGAGCGGGAACATGATCTCGGGTCGACTGAGCGCCCGCACCTTACGGGCGCCCGTGTCGCCGATCGGTAAAGCGTTCCCCGTGCCCGGGGCTGAATTGGCGGCGATGCTTAACGATGTCCTGACGCGCCGGCCTCCTCCCCCGGCACGCTTCTTGCCGGGGAAAGGGGACCGCGGCAGGGGGTGACCCATGATGATCCAGTGGCCCATGATCGCCGGCGCCCTGACGCTGCTGGCGAGCGAGCCGGGGCCCGCGCCGGCCGAGCCCTCCGTGGGACGCGGGACGGCCGTCGAGGTCGGCAGCACGTGCGGCGGCGACGCGTTCAGCTTCGCCGAGGTCGACCCGCCCCGCCGTGGACGCAGCGCGCTGCATGTGGTGCCCGACACCCTGTGCGCCGACGTCGAGGAGACGCGCCGCTCCGCCATCGGCACGCTCAACGTGGTGATCGAGCCGCCGGGCCGGTCCGGGCGCGACGGGGAGCCGGGCAGGCCCGTCCGGCGCGGCCAGCCGTTCTGATTCGCGGGGGCGCGACCCACCGGAAGCCCCCGGGCTTGCGCCCACCGGCTTGACCTGGGACGGGGGGAGCGTCCCTAATCGGGCCGGTTCGGCAACAGAGGACGGCGATGGCGGCGGGTTTCGATGACGCCTTGCGACGGCTCGACGCCGCGGTCGGCCTGGTCGAGGCTGCGGTCGCGCGCCGCCTCGACGCGGAGCGGCGGCGGGGCGATCTGGAGACGGAGCTGCAGATCATGCAGGACGACCGGGCGCGACTCGCCATGGAGCTCGACGGCGCCGCCTCGCGCCTGGGGCAGGTCGAGGCCGCGACTGGGGACGTGGAGCGGCGGGTCGGCCGGGCGATCGACACGCTGCGCGACGTGCTGGCTCGCGCGGAGCCCAGCGAGACCGATTGAGCCCAACCATCGAGGAGAATCCGGGTGCCGCAGGTCACGGTGACGATCGCAGGCAAGACCTACCGCATGGCCTGCGGCGAGGGCGAGGAGGCGCATCTGGAGGGCCTCGCCGCCCTCTATGACGGCAAGATCGAGGAGATGCGCGGGGCCTTCGGCGAGATCGGCGACATGCGCCTGCACGTGATGGCGGCGATCAGCATCGGCGACGACCTCGTCGACGTCCGCCGGCGCCTCGGCCGGGTCGAGGCCGAGCTGGCGGAGCTCAAGGAGCTCCTCCTGGCAGGGGACGAGAGGGGCCAGTTCCAGGAGCGGCGCCTCACGGACGCCGCCCTCAAGGCCGCCGAGCGGCTGGAGCGGGTCGCCCGCAGCCTCTCCATGCAGCCTCACGCCCCCTCGACCGACTGAAGCCGCGCGCGACGGCGCGACGCGTTTCCCTTGCGGCAGGAATGCCTCTAGGCTCGGGTCAGATCCGCGGAGGTCGAACCATGGCCCTCTCGTCCCGCCTGCGCCGTCTCGCCTGTGCCCTGGCCCTCGTCCTCGCTCCGCCGGCGCTTGCGGCCCAGGGCTGCCCCGGCGCGGTGGCCTCCCGCAGCCTGCCCATCCGGCTCGCCTCGCTTAGCGCCAGCGAGGTGCGGATCACCTTCGTGGGGCACGCGACCTTCCTCGTCGAGACCCCCGGCGGCGTGCGGATCGCCACCGACTACAACGATTATGTCCGCCCCGGCGTCACGCCCGAGGTGGCGACGATGAACAAGGCCCATTCCACGCATTTCAGCGCTGCGCCCGATCCCGCGATCGCCCATGTCCTGCGCGGCTGGGATCCCAACGGGGGCGCGGCCCGCCACGATCTCCAGGTGGGCGACGCGCGCATCCGCAACGTGCCGACCAACATCCGGGATTATGCCGGGGCCACGGAATATGACGGCAACTCGATTTTCGTGGTCGAGGTGGCGGACCTGTGCATCGCGCATCTGGGCCACCTGCACCACACCCTCACGCCCGAGCATCTGCGGGCGCTGGGCCGCATCGACGTGGTGCTCGTGCCCGTCGACGGCTCCTACACCCTGGGCCAGGACGGCATGATCGAGGTGCTGGCCGCGCTCAACGCGCCCGTGATGATCCCGATGCACTTCTTCGGGCAGGCGACCCTCCAGCGCTTCCTCGCCAAGGCCGCCGAGCGCTGGCCCGTGGAGCAGGCCGGGACCGCGAGCGTCACCCTCACCCGGGACGGCCTGCCCTCCCGGCCCAAGGTCCTCGTGCTCCAGGGCCGCTGACCTCCCGCCCCGGGGCACGGCCGCGAGGGGAACCGGAACGCGCCGGGCGCGTTACGCAAGGTCGACGTCACAAGGGCGTCGGCCACGGGGCATGCTCCCGCAGGCCGGCGGATGTCGAATAAGAACAGTTCACGTCAACGGCCCCGTCGGGGCCGGTCCGACAGGCCGGGGATCCCATGAGTCAAGTGTCCGAGTCGCAGCTCGATCCGAAGCTGCTTCTGAAGTCGTTGCGTGCGTTTCGCCGGGGCGACTTCACCGTGCGCCTTCCCTCCGACCTGACGGGCGTCGACGGCGAGATCGCCGAGGCCTTCAACGATGTCGCCGCCCTCAACCAGAGCCTCGTGAAGGAGCTGGAGCGGGTCGGGCGCGTGGTCGGCAAGGAGGGCCGCATCGGCGAGCGGGGCAAGCTCGCCGCCGCCCAGGGCGGCTGGAGCGAGTGCATCGACTCGGTCAACGCCATGATCGGCGATCTCGTGCAGCCCACCGCCGAGGTGGCCCGGGTCATCGGCTCGGTGGCCAAGGGCGACCTGGGCCAGACCATGCAGCTCGAGATCGACGGCCGCCCCTTGCGCGGCGAGTTCTTGCGCATCGGCCGCGTGGTCAACACCATGGTGGACCAGCTCAACTCGTTCGCCTCCGAGGTGACCCGCGTGGCGCGCGAGGTCGGGTCCGAGGGGCGCCTCGGGGGGCAGGCGCAGGTCAAGGGGGTCGCCGGCACCTGGAAGGACCTCACCGACAACGTGAACATGATGGCCGCCAACCTCACGGGCCAGGTGCGCAACATCGCCGACGTCACCACCGCGGTGGCGAACGGCGACCTCTCCCGCAAGATCACGGTCGACGTGAAGGGGGAGATGCTGGAGCTCAAGAACACCATCAACACCATGGTGGACCAGCTCAACTCGTTTGCCTCCGAGGTGACCCGCGTCGCCAAGGAGGTCGGATCGGAGGGCAAGCTCGGCGGGCAGGCGCAGGTCAAGGGCGTCGGCGGCGTCTGGGCGGGGCTCACCGACAACGTGAACATGATGGCGGCGAACCTCACCGGCCAGGTGCGCGGCATCGCCGACGTGGTGACCGCGGTCGCCGAGGGCAATCTCACCCGCAAGCTCACCGTGGAGGCCAAGGGCGAGATCGGCGCGCTCGCCGACACCATCAACGGCATGATCGACACGCTCGCCACCTTCGCCGACCAGGTGACGAACGTCGCCCGCGAGGTGGGCATCGAGGGCAAGCTCGGCGGCCAAGCCCTCGTGCCGGGCGCCGCCGGCCTGTGGCGCGACCTCACCGACAACGTGAACATGATGGCCGCGAACCTCACGGGCCAGGTGCGCAACATCGCCGAGGTGACCACGGCGGTGGCGAACGGCGACCTTTCCAAGAAGATCACCGTCAACGTCAAGGGAGAGATGCTGGAGCTGAAGAACACCATCAACACCATGGTGGATCAGCTCAACTCGTTTGCCGGCGAGGTGACGCGCGTGGCGCGCGAGGTGGGCACGGAAGGGCGGCTCGGCGGCCAGGCCCAGGTCACGGGCGTCGCCGGCCTGTGGCGCGACCTTACCGACAACGTGAACATGATGGCCGCGAACCTGACGGGTCAGGTGCGCAACATCGCCGACGTCACCACCGCCGTGGCGAACGGCGATCTGTCCAAGAAGATCACGGTCGACGTCCGCGGCGAGCTCTTGGAGCTGAAGAACACCATCAACACCATGGTGGACCAGCTGAACTCCTTCGCTTCCGAGGTGACCCGCGTCGCGAAGGAAGTCGGCACGGAGGGCAAGCTCGGCGGGCAGGCGCGCGTGGAGGGCGTCGGCGGGGTCTGGAAGGGGCTCACCGACAACGTGAACCTCATGGCGGCGAACCTGACAGGCCAGGTGCGCAACATCGCCGACGTCACGACGGCGGTGGCCAATGGTGATCTCTCGAAGAAGATCACGGTCGACGTTCGCGGCGAGCTCTTGGAGCTCAAGAACACCATCAACACGATGGTCGATCAGCTCAACTCCTTCGCCTCCGAGGTGACCCGCGTCGCCAAGGAGGTGGGGTCCGAGGGCAAGCTCGGCGGGCAGGCCCAGGTGAAGGGCGTCGGCGGGGTCTGGAAGGGGCTCACCGACAACGTGAACCTCATGGCGGCGAACCTCACCACCCAGGTGCGCCAGATCGCCGAGGTCGTGACCGCGGTCGCCACGGGCGATCTGTCGAAGAAGATCACCGTCGTGGTCGAGGGCGAGGTGCTGGAGCTGAAATCCACCATCAACACGATGGTGGACCAGCTGAACTCCTTCGCCTCGGAGGTCACCCGCGTGGCCCGCGAGGTGGGCACGGAAGGAAAGCTCGGCGGCCAGGCGCAGGTGCGCGGCGTCGCCGGCACCTGGAAGGACCTCACCGATTCCGTGAACTCCATGGCCGGCAACCTCACCGGCCAGGTCCGCAACATCGCCGATGTCACGACGGCGGTGGCGAACGGCGACCTGTCGAAGAAGATCACGGTCGACGTGAAGGGCGAGATGCTGGAGCTGAAGGACACCATCAACACCATGGTGGACCAGCTCAACTCCTTCGCCTCCGAGGTGACGCGCGTCGCGCGCGAGGTCGGGTCCGAGGGCAAGCTCGGCGGTCAAGCCCAGGTGAAGGGGGTCGCCGGCACCTGGAAGGACCTCACCGACAACGTGAACATGATGGCCGCCAACCTGACGGGTCAGGTTCGCAACATCGCCGACGTGACGACGGCCGTGGCCCGGGGCGATCTCTCCCGCAAGATCACGGTGGACGTGAAGGGCGAGATGCTGGAGCTCAAGAACACCATCAACACGATGGTGGACCAGCTCAACTCGTTTGCCTCCGAGGTGACGCGCGTCGCCAAGGAGGTCGGCACGGAAGGAAAGCTCGGCGGGCAGGCCCGGGTGGAGGGCGTCGCCGGGCTGTGGCGCGACCTCACCGACAACGTGAACCAGCTCGCCGCGAACCTCACCAACCAGGTGCGCGCCATCGCCGAGGTGGCGACGGCCGTGACCAAGGGCGACCTCACCCGCTCGATCACGGCGGAGGCCCTGGGCGAGCTCGCCGCGCTCAAGGACAACATCAACGAGATGATCCGCAACCTGCGCGACACGACGCAGAAGAACGCGGAACAGGACTGGCTCAAGACGAACCTCGCCCGCTTCACCCGCATGCTCCAGGGGGAGCGCGATCTCGCGACCGTGTCCGATCTCATCCTGTCGGAGCTCGCGCCCCTCGTGAGCGCGCAGCGCGGCGTGTTCTACACGGTGGAGAACCACGACGGCGAGCCGGTGCTCGATCTCGCCGCCTCCTACGCCTTCACCGAGCGCAAGCATCTGGGCAACCGCTTCCGCATGAAGGAGGGCTTGGTCGGCCAGTGCGCCTACGAGAAGAAGCGGATCCTCCTCACCAACGTGCCGGCGGACTACATCACCATCGGCTCGGCGCTCGGCGAGGCGGCGCCCCTCAACATCATCGTCCTGCCCGTGCTCTTCGAGCAGGAGGTCAAGGCGGTGATCGAGCTCGCCTCCTTCCACCGCTTCTCGGAGACGCACCAGTCCTTCCTCGATCAGCTCACCGAGTCGATCGGCATCGTGCTCAACACGATCGCGGCCAACATGCGCACGGAAGGGCTGCTCAAGCAGTCGCAGCTCCTCACGGGCGAGCTGCAGAGCCAGCAGGACGAGCTCAAGACGAAGAACGACCAGCTGGAGGAGCAGGCCCGCACGCTCCGCCAGTCCGAGGAGCTGCTCCGCACCCAGCAGGACACCCTGCAGCAGACCAACGATGAGCTGGAGGAGAAGGCGCGCCTCCTGGAGATCCAGAAGCGCGAGGTCGAGACCAAGAACCGCGAGGTCTCGCTCGCCAAGACGGCCCTGGAGGAGAAGGCCGAGCAGCTCTCCCTCACCTCCCGCTACAAGTCGCAGTTCCTCGCCAATATGAGCCACGAGCTGCGCACCCCGCTCAACTCCCTGCTCATCCTCTCCAAGCTCCTCACGGAGAACGCCGAGGGCAACCTCAGCGACAAGCAGCGCGAGTTCGCCAAGACCATCCATGCCGCCGGCACGGATCTCCTCAACCTCATCAACGACATCCTCGACCTCTCCAAGATCGAGTCGGGCACGGTGACCCTCGAGACCTCGGAGGTCGCGATCCCCGAGGTCGTGGAGCAGCTGGAGCGCACGTTCCGACTCATGGCGAGCGAGAAGGGGCTCGCCTTCGCCATCGACGTCGATCCCGCCATGCCGCGGGTCATGCGCTCGGACGAGAAGCGCCTGATGCAGGTTCTGCGCAACCTGCTCTCCAACGCGTTCAAGTTCACGGAACGGGGCGGGGTCCGGCTGCGGATCGGCCCGGCGGAGGGGGCGCCTCTGCGCACCGGTCCGGACTGGATCGCCTTCGAGGTCACCGACACCGGCATCGGCATCCCGGACGACAAGCAGCGCATCGTCTTCGAGGCGTTCCAGCAGGCGGACGGGACCACGAGCCGCAAATATGGCGGCACGGGCCTGGGGCTCGCCATCAGCCGGGAGATCGCGCGGCTGCTCGGCGGCGAGATCGTCCTGCGGAGCCGGCCGGGCGAGGGCAGCACCTTCACCCTCTACGTGCCCCGCGAGACCGCCCTGGGCGAGCCCGCCCCGGTGACGCGTCCGACGGGCTTCGAGCCGGCCGGTCCCGCGATCATGCGTCAGCCGAGCGCCCCCATGGCGCTCGCGGGCGCCGTGGACGACCGGGCCCGCATTGTGGAGGGCGACCGGGTGGTCCTCATCATCGAGGACGACGCCATGTTCGCCTCCGTGCTCCTGGAGCTTGCCCGCGAGCAGGGCTTCCGGGGGATCACCGCGGGCGACGGCGCGACGGCGCTGGCGCTCGCCCATCGCTACAAGCCCCAGGCCATCACCCTCGACATCGGCTTGCCCGACATGGACGGCTGGGCGCTGCTCGACCTGCTCAAGAACGATCCGCGCACCCACCACGTGCCGATCCACGTCATCTCCGTCGACGACAGCCGCAAGCGGGGCCTGCGGGCCGGCGCGTTCGGCTATCTGGAGAAGCCCGTCGACCGGGAATCCCTGTTCGACGCGCTCTCGCGCACCCGCGACTTCATCGAGCGGCCGGTGCGCACGATCCTTCTCGTGGAGGACGACGAGAACCAGCGCGCCAGCATCGAGGCGCTGGTCGGCTCGGAGAGCCGCGAGGTCACGGGCGTCGGAACCGCGGCTTCCGCGCTGGAGGCGATCCAGGCCCGGCGCTTCGACTGCGCCATCGTGGATCTCGGCCTGCCCGACATGCCGGGCGCCGACCTCATCGAGCGCATCCGCAAGACCAAGGGCGGCGATTCCCTGCCGATCCTCGTCTATACGGGGCGCAGCCTCTCGGCGGACGAGGAGCGGCGCCTCGCCCAGATCGCCTCGACCGTGGTGCTCAAGGGCGACACGTCGAGCGATGCGCTGCTCAAGGAGACCGCCCACTTCCTGCACCAGGCGATCCAGGACGAGGAGGCGGCGCCGATCGTGCTCGCCCCCCGGCCCTCGGGCGACGGGGTCGCGCTCGCGGGCCACAAGGTGCTCGTGATCGACGACGACATGCGCAACATCTTCTCGCTGACCGCGGCGCTGGAACAGCATGGCCTTGAGGTCGTTTTCGCCGAGAATGGCCGCGAGGGCATCGAGCGGCTGCGCACCACGCCCGGCATCGACCTGATGCTCGTGGACATCATGATGCCCGAGATGGACGGGTACGAGACCATGCGCGAGGTGAGGCGCGTCCAGGCCTACCGCAACCTGCCGATCGTGGCCGTCACGGCCAAGGCCATGGTGGGCGACCGGGAGAAGTGCCTGGAGGCGGGGGCCGACGACTACGTCTCCAAGCCCATCGACATGGACCATCTCCTGGCCGTGCTGCGGGTGCAGCTCGCCCGCAGCCCCCGGCGCGGGGCCAACGGCGACGGGCGCTCCCATCCCCCCGCCGCCGCACCGGCGTCCGGGGAGGCCGGGCACCCCGTATGAACGACTTCTTCGCCTCGGCGGTGGCTGGCCCCCCCGAACTCCCCGCCCGTGTCGAGCCGCGCGGAACCGTCACGGCGAAGATCCTCGCCGTGGACGACGACCCGCGCAACCTGCTCGCCGTGCGCGAGATGCTCGCGAGCCCCGGCATCGAGGTGGTGACGGCCGCCTCCGGCCCCGAGGCCCTGCGCCTCGTGCTGCGGGACGATTTCGCGGTCATCCTCCTCGACGTGCAGATGCCCGGCATGGACGGCTACGAGGTGGCGGGGCTCATCCGCAACCGCCCCCGCTCCTCGCGGGTGCCAATCATCTTCCTCACCGCCTTCAACAAGGACGACGTGCACGTCTTCCGGGGCTATTCGGCCGGCGCGGTGGACTACGTCTTCAAGCCCATCGAGCCGCTGATCCTGAAGTCCAAGATCGACGTACTCGTCGACCTCTATCGCAAGACGGAGGAAATCCGGCGCCAGGGCGAGGAGGAGCGGCGCCTTCTGCTCGAGAACCTGCGGGTGCGCGGCGAGAAGCTCAAGGCCGAGCAGGCCCTTCGCCGCCGCGACGAGCACCAGACCCTGGTTCTGGGCGCCCTGCCCATCGCCCTCTACACCGCCTCCCTGGAGGAGGACCACCGGCGGCTGCATTTCACCAACGACAGCATCAGCCGCATCACGGGCTTCGCGCCCGAGGACTTCCTGCGCAGCCTCGATTTCTGGGAGACGCGCCTCCACCCCGACGACCACGATCGGGTGATCGGCGCGCTCGACATGGCGGGGCAGGACGCCGTGACCCTCGACTATCGCTGGCGCTGCGCCGACGATTCCGAGCGCACGATCCTCGACCACCTCGTGGTGATCCGGGACGACGACGGGCGCCCGCGCGAATATTTCGGCATGTGGCTCGACAACACTGACCGCCGCCAGCTGGAGCAGCAGCTCCTGCATGCCAGCAAGCTGGAGGCGATCGGCCGGCTCACGGGCGGCATCGCCCACGACTTCAACAACATGCTCGCCGTGGTGATGGGCAGCATCGAGCTGCTCCAGCGCTCGCTCGGCGACAACAAGTCGGCGCAACGCCGGGCCGACATGGCGATGGAGGGGGCCCGGCGCTGCGCCGATCTCACCAACCGGCTCCTCACCTTCTCGCGACGCCAGTCGCTCCAGTCCTCGGTCACGGACCTGCGCATCCTCGTGCCGGCCATCGTCGAGCTCATCCGGCGGACGCTCGGCGAGCGCATCGAGATCGATCTCGACATCCCGGAGGCCGTCTGGCCCGTCTTCGTCGACCGTTCGCAGTTCGAGACCGCCCTCATCAACCTCGCGGTCAACGCCCGCGACGCCATGCCGACGGGCGGGCGCCTCACCATCGCCGTGCGCAACCGGCCCGAGACCGCGCCCGAGGGCGAGGAGGCGAGCGAGATGGTGGAGGTGTCGGTCGCCGACACCGGCGAGGGCATGGCGCCAGAGGTCCTGGAGCACGTCTTCGAGCCGTTCTTCACCACGAAGGAAAGCGGCAAGGGCACGGGCCTGGGGCTCAGCATGATCTACGGCTTCGCCCAGCAATCGGGCGGGCGGATCACCATCGAGAGCCAGCCCGGCGAGGGTACCACGGTCCGCCTCGTCCTGCCCCGCACCGATCGCGCCTTCGACGGGGTAGCCGAGGTGGCCGCCGCCGGGGTCCCGCCGCCCGAGGGCAACGGCGAGACCATCCTCGTCGTGGAGGACGACCCGGACGTGCGGCAGGTGGCGGTCTCGACGCTCACCAATCTCGGCTACACGGTGAGAGAGGCGGCCAACGGCGACGAGGCGCTGACGAAGCTGCGCGACGGCGGCACCGTCGTCCGCCTCGTCTTCTCCGACGTCACGATGCCCGGCCCGCTCACGGGCGTGGATCTCGCCCGCGAGGTGCGCCGTCTGCAGCCCGACATCGGCGTGCTCCTCACCACGGGCTATGTCGGCGAGGACGTGCGACTCGACGAGGGCGTGGAGATTCTTCCTAAGCCCTACCAGACGCAGGATCTCGCCCAAAAGCTTAGAGGATTGTTGCGCTCGGCCTAAGGTAGCAAGGTGGCGTAGCGTCGCTCGCCTATTGCGAGAATTTTCTTAATCGTTTGGGTCTACGATCCGGGCATCGGTCCTCTGCCCAAGTGGTCCCATGATGTTCCGCAAGCTGCTCACGGTTCGCCGTCTCGACGCCGAGCTCCCCCGCGAGGTGCGGGCGGCGCTGGTCGCGTCCCTGTTCGCGCCCTTCGGCTCGCTCATCGTCGGCGCGGTCTCGGGGGCGGTGATCGGCGTGATGGTTTCCCAGCGCGCGGGCGATCCCTGGATGACGGTCTGCGCCTTCGCGATCTGCCTCGTGGCGGTCGGGCGCATCGTCTCGGCCTATGCCTATCGCCGTCTCGCCCGGCCCGACGTCGTCGGCTTCGAGGCCCGCTGGCAGCGGATCTACGAGGTGGGGGCCTGGTCGTATTCGGGGCTTCTGGGCCTCCTGTGCTGCCTGGCGATCCTGCGCACCGACGACCTGGGCGTGCATCTCGTGGTCGCCACCACAACGGCGGGCTATGCGGCGGGCATCACCGGGCGCAACGCGGGCCGCCCCTTCATCGCCATCTCGCAACTTCTGCTGGCCGCTGGCCCGCTCTCGGTCGCGCTCCTCGTCTATGGCGACGCGCTGCATTTCGGGCTCGGCATCGTCATCCTCCTGTTCATGTACGGGATGACCGACATCACGCTGAGCATCCGCGACATCGTCGTCCAGGCCCTGGTGACGACCCGCGACAAGGCGGCGCTCGCGGCGCGCTATGCCGAGCAGGCGAACCGGTTCGACGCCGCGCTGAACAACGCCTCCCACGGCCTGTGCATGTTCGGCCCCGACAGCCGCCTCGTGGTGTGGAACGAGCGTTTCCTGGAGCTCTCGGGGCTGCCGCGGGAGATGGTGCGGGCCGGGGCCACCATGCGGGATCTCGTGCGCGGCAGCATCGCGGCGGGCAACCATCCGGGCTCGACCCCACGCCAGACCATGCGGGCCCTCATCACCGATCTGTCGGGCGAGACGGGGCAGACCTTCGTGGGGCTCGGCGACGGGCGCACCCTCGCCCTATCGCGCCGCCTCATGCGCGACGGCGGCTCGGTGGTGATCTTCGAGGACGTGACCGACCGGCGGCGCGCCGAGGAGCGCATCGCCCGCATGGCGCGCTTCGACGAGCTCACGGGCCTGCCCAACCGCGCGCAGTTCCGCGAGCGCATCGCCGAGGCGCTGAAGGGCGAGGGCCGTCACGCGCCCGCGCCCTTCGCCCTGCACGTGATCGACCTCGACTACTTCAAGACCGTCAACGACACCCTCGGCCATCCCATGGGCGACCGCCTGCTCCAGGCCGTGGCGGCTCGCCTGGAGGGCGTGGTCGAGGCGCCCGACATGATCGCGCGGCTTGGCGGCGACGAGTTCGTGGTGCTCCAGTTCGCCACCGCCGACCGGGGCGAGGTCGAGGCCCTGGCCCAGCACATCCTGCACGCGGTGCGGGCGCCCTTCGAGGTGGACGGGCATCGCCTCGACATCGGCGCCTCGATCGGCGTCGCCCTGTTCCCGGCCCACGGCACGGACGGGGACAAGCTGTTCAAGTGCGCCGACATGGCCCTCTACGCCGCCAAGGCCGCAGGCCGCGGCGCCCTGCGCTTCTTCGAGATCGAGATGGACGTGGCGGCTCAGGCGCGCCGTGCCCTGGAGCTCGACCTGCGCCACGCCATGGCCCGCGGCGAGCTTCAGGTCTATTTCCAGCCCATCGTCGACCTCTCGACGGACCGGTTCGCGGGCTGCGAGGCGCTGCTGCGCTGGAAGCACCCGACCCGGGGGTTCGTGTCGCCGGCGGAGTTCATCCCGATCGCCGAGGAAACCGGCCTCATCATCCCGATCGGGGAATGGGTGGTGGGCGAGGCCTGCGCCATGGCGGCGGGGTGGCCGCGCGACATGCGCGTCGCGGTCAACCTCTCGCCGGTCCAGTTCAAGGACCCGCACCTGCCCATGCGCATCATCGGCGCGCTCTCCCGCACGGGGCTGCCGGCTTCCCGCCTGGAGCTGGAGATCACCGAGACCGCCGTCCTTCAGGACAGCGAGGCGACGCTCGCGGCGATGCACCAGCTGCAGCACCTGGGCGTGCACATGTCGCTCGACGATTTCGGCACCGGCTTCTCGTCCCTGAGCTACCTGCGCACCTTCCCCTTCCAGAAGATCAAGATCGACCAGTCCTTCACCCGCGATCTCGGGCGCGACCCGGGCGCGCTCGCGATCGTGCGGGCGGTCTCGGCCATGGGCAAGGACCTCGGCATGCACATCGTCGTCGAGGGCGTCGAGACGCAGGAGCAGCTCGATCTCGTGCGCCGGGAGGGCTGCAGCGAGGTGCAGGGCTACCTGCTCGGCCGGCCGATGACGAACGAGGCGCTCTGCGCCCTGATCGCGCCCGAGGAGCCGGCTCAGGTCGGCGCGCAAGCCGGCGCCTGAGCGCGCGGCCCGGCGCCGGCTTGAGGATGGCGCCTACTCGGCCGCCATGAGGAGCGCGGGGCGCAGTCGGTCCTGGGCGCCGACGAGGCGCTCCATGATCTTGAGATCCTGCTCGCGCAGGCGCAGCGACGCGTCGGCCCAGATCTCGACGATGGCGTCGAGCTCCGCCAGGGTGACCGGGTTCACCTCGCGCATGGCCTGGTAGACGGCCCGGTGGGCGCTATGGCGGCGCCGGCTGCGGCTGATGTAGTCGCGCACCGCCCGCTCGCCCTCGCCGGGCTCGGCCAGCACGTGGACGAGGCCCATCTCGTACATGTCCTCGGCGGTGTGCATCGTGCCGTTGAGGATCATGTCCTGCGCCTTGGCGGCGCCGAGGCTGCGGGTGAGGAAGCTTGCCGCCCCCATCCCGGGGAAGAGCCCGAACAGGTTCTCCGGCAGGCCGAACTTCACGCCGCGCTCCGCCACGATGACGTTGAACGACATCAACGACTCGAACCCGCCGCCGAGCGCGTCGCCCTGCACCAGCGCCACGGTGACGAGGGGCAGCCCGAGGCCGTGCAGGTTGCGGTGGAGGATCCGGACGCAGGACTGCCCGTAGCGCACCAGGGCGTCGCGGTCGCGCTCGCGGATCTTCTTGGCGAAGAGGTTGAGGTCGCCGCCGAGGCTGAACACGCCCGGAAAGCGCGAGGCGAGCACGAGATAGCGCACGTCCGCTTCGCGGCCGGTCGCCCAGTCGGCGATCCCGTCCTGCCAGGCGTGGAAGTCGTTGAGCAGGGCCGGGTTGTAGCTCGGGCGGCCGTTCGGACGCATATGGGTCCAAAGCGCCCCCGTCTCGGCCTCCCAGACGACCTCGAGCTGGCGCAGGCCGAACAGGGGATGGGACGTGGCGGGCGTCCGGTCGTTGACCGGAATCGGCGGCATCAGGGGGGCGAAGGGCTGGGCGGGAACGACGGGGGACGGCAGGGAATGGGGTGACGCGACTGACATCGATGGAGATCCGTTAACAACTCCGCAACCATAGCCGTTACGGAACCCTCGCGCCATAGTGTGTATTCGGCCGCGATGCTCGTTAACGATGCAGAACTCCCGCGAGCTGCGCGCAAACCCTTAAAAAGCAATGAATTTCCTGCAGAAGTTCGGTTAACCATAGTTCCAGAAAGCTTCCGCAACGTGTTCCGCACGGGAACGGCCCCGCTTCCAGCGGGTTGAGACAACCGTACCGATCCACCCGGGAGGCTCCATGCCCGTCCGATCAGCTCTCGTCGCCGCCCTCCTCCTTCTCGGAGCGAGCACGTTCGCGCAGGCCGCGCCCGTGGCGCTCCCCGATCACGTCGCCGCCGCGTTCATGAAGGGCCCGAAGTGGAAGGGCGGCAAGGTCAAGGCCTACAGGGTCCAGCGCGGACGCGCCTACGGCCATCGCGCCCTGCCCGGACGGCGGCTCGGCTGGTACAAGCGCGGCTATCGCCCGGCGCGGGCCTACCGGCCGGCGCGGGTCATCTATTACCGCTGAGCGGGACGCCTCAGTCTCCTGAGGGGGTC
>NZ_VUOA01000055.1 GCF_008386575.1 Salinarimonas soli | reverse complement strand
CCTGAGGCCGCGTTGCGTATCAGGCTCTAAGCCCCGCCAGTCCCCTTCCTGGCGGGGCTTCCCATTTCAGGGCCAAGCCATACAGCAGAATTTGGTCTCCTCCGACCTCGCCGGCTCCTGTGTCCACCCCCATGATGTCTGTCGCGATGTGGGCCGCACTTAGTGGCTGCCTGATGCGGCGACGACCTGCAGCTTGGTCGCAAGGAGCAGCGTCACCGCTTGGCATAACGTGTGAAGACGAAATCCCGGTTTTCGACGACGGTGTGGCATGCGACCCCGCACTTCGCGTCGTTGCCCTGGGGCGGCACATCGTCCAGCGTACCAGGCGAGAACGTGTTGGCGCTGGCGTCGTGCTTGAAGACGGCGTAGCCCCACCCGCCGCCATCAGCGAACCGCCGGCTGTCCTTGACCATAAAGTCGACGTCGTGCTGCGTGCTCGGCACCGCCGTATCCGGGAAGAACTCCTGGCCCGTGGAATTGTAGTGCACCTTCGCCATTTTGGCGCCGTCCGGGAAGGTATTGCCGTTGTCCGGTATGCCGGCTCGGAAGGCTTCGAGCGCGATCGGGTAGCCAAGGGGGACCGCGA
>NZ_VUOA01000054.1 GCF_008386575.1 Salinarimonas soli | reverse complement strand
CCTCGGCGGCGCACGATCAACCATCCAACGATGGCGCGCCAGGAGGGGAGACGCCGTCAGGGCAGCAGCGAACGCTCCCTGAGGCGCAACGACGACGGACGGGCCCATGACGCGGGCGTCCGCGTGCGACTTCGTGCGCGGCATGCGCCTATTCGCAAGCGCCGGAGAGGCGCCTCTCAGATCGGCTCCACGCTGCCCCGCTGTAATCGAGAGGAACGGGAACAGACGACCGGCCGCGTCAACCGGTGTTGACGGTGACAGGACTGTGAACAGGGGAGCGTTGCCTTACGTGAAGCTGCCATGTAGAGTGTTCGTAATCACAATGACCTGGTGAAAATCCAGGTGGCTCTTCCGGCCGCCCATCCGCCGGATCACCAGCCGTTTGACACGAGGCTTTGCCTCGCGATGGAAGCCTGTAGGGCAATCGATGCACATTCGCCGCCGACGCGTTCGGCCGCGCCCCCTCGTCGAGGGACGGGCGGGAACGCGCGCGCGGTGAGCGTGCCCGTCATGTCCATTGCAGCGAGGCAGCGTCGTCGAACCTGAATGAGACGAACAGATGCCGGTCGAGAACGCTCCCAGCGAACAGATTCCGTCCGATCACGTGGCGGTCGCGGGGAAGCCTGAGCCCGTTCACCACGGGCTTGGTTTCTGGGCGATCGTGAAGGAAGACCTCAAGCTTCAATATGGCGAATGGAGCACGCCGGGCTTCCAGGCGCTCCTGATGTACCGCATCGGCGTGGAACGCTACAGCCGCGGCAAGATCGCGCGCAAGATCCTGGGCCTGATCTACAACGTCATGCATCGCTTCGTGCGCAACGTCTACACGATCGAGCTCTACAGCACCGCCAAGATCGGCCGCCGCGTGAAGATCGCCCATCAGGGCGGGATCGTGATCCATCCCAACGCGGTCATCGGCGACGACTGCGTCATCCGGCAGAACGTGACCATCGGCGCCGTCGGCGACGACAGCTGGCAGATCGCCCCGACCTTGGGCCGGAACGTCAGCATCGGGGCCGGCGCCGTCGTGATCGGCCGCATCCATGTCGGCGACAACGTGCGCATCGGCCCAAACAGCGTCGTCACGATGAACGTGCCGGCCGACAGTCTCGTCGTGGTGCCGCCGCCGCGGATCCTGCCGATGGCCAAGCCGACGGCGCCCGCGCGATGACCCCCCGGCATCCTGGCGAGATCGACACCATGACGAGCAGTCCTGCGCTTCTTCGAGGGCCCGAGGCGGGCTTGCCGGCCGAGGGCGGGGGACAGGCCGCCCCGCCCCCGATCGCGGGCGGTCCTCAGGAGGCTCTGCGGGCCGCGCGCACCGCCTACAAGGAGGGGCGTCCCGGGGACACGACGCGGCTCCTGTTCGACGTGGTCGACTGCGGCGAGAGCTATCTGGAATGGCAGGCCGCCGCCGCGCTGGCGGTCCGGATGGCGGGCGAGGGCCATCGGCCGCCATGCCGGCGTTCGGTCCGGCTCTGGATCGGCAACAGCTACACCGTGGGGCAGTTCACGCCGCTCCTGCGCCTCGCCGCCTGGCGCAACGGCGTCGATCTCGAGATCGGCGAGGGCACCTACGGGCAGTTCCGGCAGGAGATCCTCGATCCCGGCTCGGGGCTCTATGCCTTCGAGCCGGACATCGTGCTGCTCGCGGTCCATGCCGGCGACGTGCCCTTCGGCGAGTTTTCCTCCGATCCCGCCGGGGAGGTGGACGCCGAGGCGCGATCGTGGGCTGCCTTGCTGCGCACCCTGACGGAGCGCCGGGCCGTGCGCGTCGTCCTGCATAATTTCGCGACCCCGGCCGAGAGCTGCTTCGGCAACCTCACCGAGAGCCTGCCTGGCTCGCGGACGTCGATGCTGCGAGCGCTCAACCGGCGCATCGTCGAGGAGGCGCCGGAGACCACCGCCGTGGTGGACGTGGACCGCGCCTCGGCCGTGTTCGGGAAATCGCGCTGGTTCGACCCGAAATATTGGCATCTCAGCCGCCAGGCCTGCTCGCTCGCCGCCCTGCCGATGTTGGCCAAGCAGACCAGCGCCGTCATCGCGGCGTCGGTCGGCCTGTCCAAGAAATGCATCGCGGTCGATTTCGACAATACGCTGTGGGGCGGTGTCATCGGGGAGGACGGCGTCGGGGGCATCCGCATCGGCGGCGGCGACGCGGAGGGTGAGGCGTTCGCGCAGTTCCAGGCCACCTTGAAGGCCTTGAAGGAGCGCGGCATCCTGCTGGCGGCCTGCACGAAGAACAACCCGGCGGACGCGCGCGAGCCGTTCCTCAAGCGGCCCGAGATGATCCTGAAGCTGGAGGATTTCGCGGCCTTCGCGGCGAACTGGGATCGCAAATCCGACAATCTCGTCCGGCTGGCCCAGGAGCTGAACATCGGCCTCGACGCGATCGTCTTCGTCGACGACAACCCGGCCGAGCGGGAGATCATCCGGCAGCTCGTGCCCGAGGTCGAGGTGCTGGACCTTCCCGCCGACCCCTCAGGCTACGCGCGTGCGCTCGCCGGCTGCACCTTCTTCGAGGTCACCGCCATCACCGCGGAGGACGCGGAGAGGACGCGGCTCTACCGTGCCCGCGCCGACGCCCAGAACCTGCGCGCCGATGCGGGCACCGTCGAGGACTTCTACCGTTCGCTCGCGATGACGGCCCATGTCCGGCCCGTCGACGACGCGTCCTCGGCCCGGGTCGTGCAGCTCCTGAGCAAGTCCAATCAGTTCAACCTGACCACGAAGCGCTACGGGCCGGCGGAGGTCGCCGCGCTCAGGGCCGACCCGGATTATCATCTGCTCGCGGCGAGCCTGCGCGACCGGTTCACGGACCATGGCCTCGTCTGCGTGATGGGCTGCCGGGTCGTGGGCGACGTGCTCGAGATCGATGTCTGGGCGATGAGCTGCCGGGTCATCGGGCGCACCCTCGAGAGTTTCATGCTGGCCGAGGCGGTCGGGCTTGCCCGGGAGAGCGGGTGCCGAACCCTGCGCGGCCTCTACCTGCCGACCGCGAAGAACGGAATGGTCGCCGACCTTTATCCGCGGCTGGGCTTCGTGCCCGCCGTTGCCGACGAGGCTTCCGAGGGGATTTTCACGCTCGACGTCGCAACCTGGGCCGCTGGGCAGGCGTTCATCGAGGCTGGGTTTTAGGGAGTATCCATCATGACGACGGACGAGACCGTTCATGAGGTATTTCGCACGGTATTCAACGACGACGACATCGTCCTGAGCGACGATTACAGCGCGGCGGATCGGTCCGATTGGGACTCGATCGCGCATCTCAACCTGATGTTCGCCCTCGAGCAATCGCTCGGGGTCACGTTCTCGGGCAACGAGTTCATGTCGCTTTCGAATGTCGGCGAGCTGCGGCAGCTTCTGCGCGCGAAGCTGGGCTCGCCGACCTACGCCTGAGCCGGACGGTTCGTCACGGCGGGCGAAGGCGGCTCGCCCGCGTTGCCGCCGCGCGGCAGCGGACCGTGAGCGCCGAAAGCCTGTCGCCCCTTCCCGAACGGGCCGGGGCGGCGGGCCCGGGCGCGACGTCACGGGTGATCCAGTTGCCCTTGATCGCCTCCGTGCGCCCGTTGCCGCGTCAGCCGCGCGGCGGCAACGATCGCGAAGCCGGAACGTCTTCACGAACCATCGGTCTCGAAGGGCGGAACCGGAGGTCGGCCGACCAGATCCGGCTCCTGATCAGCGGCCGCCAGCGGGGTCGGGGTTCAGTCTGCAGGGGTGATGGTGCCGCAAGAGGGATTCGAACCCCCGACCCCCTCATTACGAATGAGGTGCTCTACCAGCTGAGCTATTGCGGCGATCGGCCGGCCCGGTGGGGCCGCGCGACGGTCGGCTCTCATAACCCCCGCGGGCGGGATTGGCAAGGGTGTCGTGCCTTGCGTGTCGTGCCTTGCGTGTCGCGCCTCGGGTGTCGCGCCCTGGGCCTCATGCCGGGGCGCCATTCGCCGGGCAGGGCCGCGCGCGATGGTCGCGGGGTGCTTCTCCGGGGCGGCGAGGGGCCCTAATTCGGCGGGAGCGCCATCCCGGAGCCTCGCCCCGTGCCCCTGACCGCCCTCGTCGTCCTCGCCCTCGTCTGCGCCGTGATCGGCGGCATGCTGTTCTTCGCCGGGGGCGTGGCGCCCCAGGTGTTCCGGGCGCTGCCCGTGGCGGAGGGGGGCCGGTTCCTGCGGCGGCTGTTTCCGGTCTATTATCTCGTCTTCGGCGTCGCGACGCTGGTTGCGGCCGCGATCGCGGCGGCGGGCGGGCTGTGGCGCGAGGGGCTGCTCCTCGGCCTCGTCGCGGTGGGCTTCGCCGTGGCGCGCCAGGGCCTGATGCCCCGCATCAACGGCCTGCGGGACCGGGTGACGGCGGGCGACAAGGCGGCGCAGGCGCCCTTCGACACGCTCCACCGCACCAGCGTCTGGCTCAATGGCTTCCAGCTCCTCGGCCTCGTCGCCATCGCGGTCCTCCTCGCCTCACGCGCCTGAGCGCGCCGCCCGCGAGGCGTGGAACAGGAGGAAGGCGAGCACGCCCAGAAGCGCGATCGTGCCCGGCAGGAGGAGGGGCGCGACGCCGATGCCCGCGCCGAGCCCCACCCCGACGACCGCCGCGAAGGTCATCTGGCAGATGCCGAGCAGCGAGGAGGCGGCGCCGGCCCAGTTGGCGAAGGGCGTCATGGCGGCGGCGAGCGATTGCGGCATGGTGAGCCCCACGCCCGCCGCGTAGACCGTCATCGGAAGGGTGAGCTCGAGGGAGGTCCCGGTGCCCGCAAGGGCGAGCGCGATCATCGCGAGCCCCGCCCCGCCCTGGCAGGCGACCCCCAGCGCGATCACGCCGTCGAGGCCGCGCCCTCCCACCAGCCGCTGCGCCACGAGGGTGCCGCCGATGAAGCCGAAGACCATGAAGGCGAAGGAGAAGGCGTAAGGGAGCCGGTCGAGCCCGTAGACGCCCTGGAGCACGAAGGACGAGCCGGAGATGAAGGCGAACAGGCCCGCATAGGTCAGCGCGTTGAGCCCGACATAGACGCGGAACGCCCGGTGGCGCAGGAGCTCGCGAAAGCCCCGCAGGATCCCGAGGAACGAGATGGGACCTGGCTGGCGCACCCGCACCGTCTCGGGAAGGGCGAGGCTCACCACCGCCAGCATGGCGAGCGCGAAGGCGAAGATCGCCGCGAAGGTGGCGCGCCAGCCGAAGGCCTCGTGGATGAGCCCGCCCAGCACGGGCGCGGCCGCCGGTACGAGCCCCATGATCGTGCCCATCCGGGAGAGCTCGCGTCCGGCCCGGGGGCCCTCGTAGAGGTCGCGCACCACCGCGCGGGCCAGCACCACGGGCGCCGAACCGCCCAGCGCCTGCACGAAGCGGGCGCCGACCAGGGTCTCGATGCTCGGGGCGAAGGTGCAGGCGACCGTCGCGGCCGCGAATAGGACGAGCCCCGCGAGCAGGACCGGCCGGCGCCCGAGCTTGTCGGAGAGCGGGCCGTAGAGGAACTGGCCCACCGCGAAGCCGACGAGGAAGGCCGACAGGGTGAGCTGCGCCCCGCCCGTGGTGGCCCGCAATTCGCCGGCGATCGCCGGCAGCGAGGGCAGGTACATGTCCGTCGAGAGGGGCGCGAGCGCCGTCAGGAGGGCCAGGACGGCGGTCATGGCAAGCGTGTCGGGCTGCAGGCGCATGGGAGGGATCCGGCCGCGGGCCTGCCTCATAGCCCATTTCGCGGGCGCGCGGGGATCCTTCCTGCGCGACGGGGCCGGGCTAGCCGTAGCGGTGCAGCCCCGCGCCGTGGCGCTTGAGCCAGGCCTCCGCCTCCTGGGTCGCGGGGCAGGCGCCCTGGACGAGGCGCCAGAAGCGCTGCGAATGGTTCATCTCGCGCAGATGCGCCACCTCGTGGGCGGCGAGATAGTCGAGCACGAAGGGGGGCGCCAGGATGAGCCGCCAGGAGAAGTTGAGCCCGCCCCGCGCCGAGCAGGAGCCCCAGCGGCTCGTGGTGTCGCGCAGGGTGATCCGGCTCGGGCTGACCCCAAGCGCCTCGGCGTAGCGCGCCACCGCCGCCTCGAGGTCGCGCCGGGCCTCGCGCTGCAGGAACGCGCGGACGCGGCCCGCCACCTCGGCGGTCTCTCCGGCCACCGCGAGGATCGGGCCGCCCGCGTCCGTCGCGACGCTCACCCGGCGCAGCGCCACGGGGCGGTGCGCGATCCGGTGCTCGACACCGCGCAGGGGTACGAGCGCGCCGGGCACCAGCGCCACCCGGTCGGGGACGCGGGCGAGGCGCGCCGCGATCCAGCCGCCATGGGCGTCGGCGAAGCGCTTGGCGGCGGCGACGTCCGTGCGTTCGGGGATGGTGAGGACCGCCTCGCCCGTGACGCTCGACACCCGCAGGGTGAGACGGCGCGCGGCCGGGCGGCGGCGCAGGGCGACGCGAAAGATCGCGCCCTCGTGGGCGACGGTGATGTCGGTGGGATCGGGCCGACGGAACAGGGCGAATCGCGACAACGTCATGGCGGCATGTGAGGGCCGAAACGGTTAACCCCGCAACCCATGCCGGCCGATCGCTCCCGGGAGGTGAGCGCCGACGGCGCCGCCTCCCCCGCCAGGGGGCAGGGGAGCGGGGCGACGCTCTCGGGCCGCTCCCTCAGCCGACGACCTTGCGCAGGGCCGGCTTGCGGGCCGCCTTGGTCGGGCGCCCGGCGGCGAACTCGTCCTGCTGCACCTGCATGAAGGCGGCGATCCGCGGCGCGATGGACTTGCGGAAGCGCGAGCCGTTGAACACGCCGTAATGCCCCACCTCGGTCTGGAGGTGATAGAGCTTCTTCTCGTCGGGAAGGTTCGGCGTGAGGTCGAGGGCGGCGAGCGTCTGGCCGACGCCGGAGATGTCGTCCTTCTCGCCCTCCACCGCCATGATGGCGCAGTGGCGGATGGCGCCGAGATCCACGGGCTTGTCCCGGTGCATCATGGTGCCGCGCGGCAGGTCGTGGTCGACGAACACCGCGGCGACGGTCTGGAGGTAGAACTCCGCCGTGAGGTCCTGGACGGCGAGGTACTCGTCGTAGAAGTCGCGGTGCTTCTCGGCCGAGTCGCCGTCGCCCTGGACGAGGTGCTTGAACATGTCCCAATGGGCGTTGATGTGCCGGTCGAGGTTCATCGCCATGAAACCCGACAATTGCAGGAAGCCCGGATAGACCTGGCGCCAGAAGCCGGGCGCGGTGGGCGGCACGCGCACGATGCAATGGCGCTCGAACCATTCGGTGCCGCGCTCCATCGCCACCTTGTTCACCGCGGTGGGGGAGCGGCGGGTGTCGATGGGGCCGCCCATGAGGGTCATGGAGAGCGGCGTGCGGGGGTCGTTCTCGGCCTCCATGCGGGCGATCGCGGCGAGCACGGGCACGGAGGGCTGGCACACCGCCATGAGGTGCACGTCGGGCCCGAGCAGGCGGGTCATCTCGATGACGTAGTCGATGTAGTCGTCGAGGTCGAAGCGGCCGTCGACGAGGGGCACCATGCGGGCGTCGGCCCAGTCGGTGATGTAGACCTCGTGGGTGGGCAGGAAGGCCTCGACGGTGCCGCGCAGCAGGGTAGCGTAGTGGCCCGACATCGGGGCGACGAGGAGGATCTTGGGCTGGGGCTTGGCGTCGGGGCCGCGCACGCGATCGAAGTGGATCAGCTGGCAGAACGGGCGGCTCCAGACGATTCGCTCGTGGACGGCGACCGTCTGCCCCTCGATCTGCGTGGTGTCGAGGCCGAAGGCAGGCTTGCCGTAGCGGCGCGTGGTGCGCTCGAAGAGTTCGCAGCCGGCTGCGACGGTGCGGCCGTAGGCGGTATTGGCGAGGGGGTTGCCGGGGTTGCGGAAGAGGACCTTCGTGGCATCGGACGCGGCCCGGGCCGGGGCCATCATCATATGGCCCGTCTCATATAGAAAATACGCGAGGTCCATCGATACCCCCATCGTCGGTCGCCCTTCTTCCACGTTGTCGCGGACCGGGCTGTTCTTCATAAACCGGTCTGGCAAAAGTAAAGTTCCCATTCCACAATGCAACGCCGCTATTCCTTTCGGGCCCGTTAAGCTTCACCCCTGTGCCATTTTTGACGCGCTTTTGGGCGCCCTTCGCCCGGCGGGCGGGCGCGCTGCCGCGACTTTAGGCAGAGCCGGCGGACGAAAGTGACGTTGGGTAAACTTGGCGCGTTGCGCCCGGCCGCAGCCGCCCTATGGTAGGCGCTGTGATCGACGTCGAACCATCGGAGCTCGGCCGCCTCTCGCGCGGCTTGCGGCTCGACACCCTGGTCCGCCTGCGCTGGCTTGCCATCATCGGCCAATGCGCCGCCGTGGCCGGGGTGCATTTCGGCCTCGGCTTCCGGCTACCCTTCGGGCCGTGCCTGCTGCTCATCGCGCTGTCGGTGGCGGTCAACCTCACCTTGCAGATCCGCCATCCGGCGAGCCACCGCCTGAGCGACGACGCCACCACCTTCCTGCTCGGCTTCGACATCCTCCAGCTCGCCCTGCTGCTCTATCTCACGGGCGGCCTGCAGAACCCGTTCTCGCTGCTCTTCCTCGCCCCCGTGCTGATCTCGGCCACGGCGCTCACGCCCCAGCGCACCCTGGGGCTCGGCATGCTGGCGGTGGGCTGCGCCACGCTCCTCGTCCTCGTGCACCGCCCCCTGCCCTGGCGGCCGGGCGAGCCCCTGGAGCTGCCCTTCCTCTACGTCTCGGGGGTCTGGACCGCGATCCTGCTGGGAGCCGCCTTCACGGGGATCTATGCCTGGCGCGTGGCCGAGGAGGCGCGCCAGCTCGCCGCGGCGCTCGCCGCCACCGAGCTCGTGCTCGCCCGCGAGCAGCACATCTCCCAGCTCGACGGGCTCGCGGCGGCGGCCGCGCACGAGCTCGGCACGCCGCTCGCCACCATCGCGCTCGTCGCCAAGGAGCTCGCCCGCCGCCTGCCGCAGGACGACGAGACCGCGGAGGACATGCGGCTCCTGCGCGAGCAGGTGGAGCGCTGCCGGGGCATCCTGGGCAAGCTCACCTCCCTCGGCCAGGAGGACGAGCAGACGGAGTTCCTGGAGACCATGACCCTCACCCACCTCGTGGAGGAGGTGGTGGCGCCGCAGCGGGATTTCGGCATGCCGATCCGCATCGGCGGCCGAGGCGAGGGCCCCGAGCCCGTCTGCCGGCGCGATCCCGGCCTCGTGCACGGCCTCGACAACGTGGTCGACAACGCCGTGGGCTTCGCCGAGACGGCGGTGGAGATCGAGCTCGCCTGGACGGGGAACGAGGTCTCGGTGGAGGTGCGCGACGACGGGCCGGGCTTCGCGCCGGAGGTGCTGCTGCGCCTCGGCGAGCCCTACGTGACCACGCGGGGCCACGACAAGCGCGGCCCCGAGGAGGAGGCCTCGGGGCACGGGCTCGGCCTGTTCATCGCCAAGACCCTCATCGAGCGCGGGGGCGCCCAGCTCCAGGTGAGCAACGCCGCCCTGCCCGCGAGCGGGGCGGTCGTGCGCGTGGTGTGGCCCCGCGAGGCCTTCGACAAAAAGACGCCGGCGCACGGCGAAAAAGCGGGGCTAACCCGATGAAAAATCGGGTTTGTCTACCCATATTGATCCTATCGGCGAGGGCGGCGGACCGGGGCGGTGCCTCTCGCGATCGACCTCAAGGAGACCATCGATGCTTGAGATGCAGGCCGCCATCACGGCTCAAGGGGGCGACAGGAGCCTCCTGATCGTCGACGACGACCGTCCGTTCTCGACCCGCCTCGCCCGTGCCATGGAAGGCCGCGGCTACGCCGTGCGCGTGGCCGAGAGCGTCGCCGACGGGATCGCCGCCATCGAGGCCCAGGCCCCCGCCTATGCCGTGATCGATATGCGGCTCGGCGACGGCAACGGGCTCGACGTGATCACCCGGCTCAAAGAGCGCCGGCCCGAGGCCCGGGGCGTGATCCTCACGGGCTACGGCAACATCGCCACCGCGGTGACCGCCGTGAAGCTCGGCGCCTTCGACTACCTGGCCAAGCCCGCCGACGCCGACGAGATCGACGCCGCGCTCAATGCCCGCCAGGACGGCCGGGCCGAGCCGCCGGAGAACCCCATGTCGGCCGACCGGGTGCGCTGGGAGCATATCCAGCGCGTCTACGAACTGTGCGGGCGCAACGTCTCCGAGACGGCGCGCCGCCTCAACATGCACCGCCGCACCCTCCAGCGCATCCTCGCCAAGCGCGCGCCGCGCTAGGGCGGGACGGGCGTCGGGGCTGACCTCCTAGGGCGTCGCGCGAGCGGCGCCTTTTCTTTTGGCTCGACAGCCCCGTCCGGCTCTGGTGCCCTGCCGCCATGGACGCGCCTCAAGCCTTCCCCGCCCTCTCGATCCGCGCCGAAGATCCGGCCCAGCCCGACGTAAGGGCGCTGCTGCGGGCCGGCGAGGCCTTCTCGGCGGCGCTCTATCCGGCCGAGAGCAACCACCACCTGCCCCTGGACGCTTTACGGGCGCCTGGCATCCGCTTTCTCGTCGCCCGCGACGGCAGCGGCCGGCCGCTCGCCACGGGGGCGCTCGCGCTGCACGACGGGTGGGCGGAGATCAAGCGGATGTGGGTCGTGGAGGAGGCGCGCGGGCGCGGCCTGTCCCGGGCCGTGCTCGACGCCCTGATCGGGATCACCCGCGACGAGGGGGTGCGGGTCCTGCGCCTCGAGACCGGGATCGCGAACCACGCGGCCCTCGGGCTCTACCGCTCCATGGGCTTTCGCGAGCGCGGCCCCTTCGCGGATTACGGGCCCGATCCGCTGAGCGTGTTCATGGAACGCGCGCTATAGGCGCCCATCCGCAATGGCGCCGGGGTCGTCGAGGGCGTGCAGGATGCCCGCAGCCGCATGGGCGAAGCGGAGGGTGACGGCCTTGCGCCGGGCGCCGGCGAGCGGATGGGCGGGGGCTTCGCGCAGGATCGCGGCGCCGAACGAGTCGGCCACGATGAGGCCGGTGTCCTCGGGCAGGATCTCGCGGGGCAGGGTGTCGGGCACGGCGAAGAAGAAGCGGTCGCAGAAATCGCGGTAGTCGGGCCATTTCCGGTCGGCGCGGAAATCGGCCACGCTCGACTTGATCTCCACGATGGTGAGCCCGCCGTCTCCGCCAAGCGCGATCACGTCGGCGCGCCGGCCCGAGGCGAGGGTGAACTCCGGCAGGCTCACATGGCCGAGCTGGGAGAAGAGGCGGCGCACGCCGCGCTGCACGTCGGCCGCCACGGGCGATTGCCGGCGATCAGGCCGCAGGGGAAGGGACAGGGACATCGACGAAAGGGAATGAAACGGGAACGAGGGCACCTTCCTCCCTTTCCCCGGCGCGATCAACCCCCGGGTCCGCGGCGGATCGACTCCCCCGCGCCCGCGCGGCTCAAGGGAGGCTGCGCCGTCTGCGGGATCCCGCGGGCGATGTCCCGGGCGGTGAGGCGCTTGTGGACGTGAACCATGAGGGCGATGCCGAAGAGCGGCGTGAGCAGGTTCGCGAGCGGCACGAGGAGCAGCCCCGCCATCATGGCGCCCGCAAGGAACGCGGTGCCGGCATGGAAGCGGCGCATGGCGGCGGCCTGGGCCGTGGGCCTGAAGCGCCCCGCCGCGAGCTCGAAATATTCCCGGCCCAGCAGGTAGGCGTTCACCCCGAAGAAGGCCGCCACGTTCACCACGGGCACGAAGATCAGGGCGAGCGCCGCTAGGTTGCACAGGAGCGAGAGGCCCGCGAAGCGCAGGCCCATGAGGAGCGAGGCGGCGAGCGGCATGGGCTCGCCGGGCGCCTCGCCGGGAAAGTCGGTGCGCTCGACGATCTCGGCCGCGTCGTCGAGGAAGAACCCCGCCACCACCGACGAGACCGCCGGCAGGACGAAGGCCAGGGCCACCACGAGCCCCGCGCCCGCCAGGAAGACCGCCATCGTGTCGACGAGGGGGTAGGAGGTGCTCAGCGGATGCCCTTGGAGCCAGTAGCCCAGGAGCCGGGTGAGCCCGAACCAGAGGAGGGCGAGGAGCGCGACCGTGAGCGCCAGCGACTTCCACAGGATGCCCCGGAACGGCGCCGAGAAGACCTGGCGCCATGCGGCGAAGGCCGCCTGAACGAGCATGCCGATATCCCCGTTGACGAGCGCCGGCCCGGCGCCATCCTCGACATGAGCGGCGGGCGGGCGCAGTGCAAGAGCCATGTCCGCCCCGAGGCCCGATTCGTCCATGCCTGCCGATCCCCCTCCCCTCCCCTCCGAGCCCGACGTCGCGATCATCGGGGCCGGCGCGGCGGGGATCGGCGCGGCGCGGGCGCTGCTCGCGCGGGGCCTCACGGTCGCGGTGCTGGAAGCCCGCTCCTGGGTCGGCGGGCGGGCCGTCACGGTGGACCTGCGGGGTCACCCGGTCGATCTTGGCGCCCACTGGCTCCATGCCGGACCCATCAATCCTCTCGTGGCCCTGGCCCTGGCTCGCGGCGAGCCCCTGCGGCGCGCGCCGCAGGCATCGCACCTCGTGGTCGGCCGGCGGATGGCGACCGCGGCCGAGGCCGACGCGCTCGGCCGCGCCTTCGACCGGGCCGACCGCACCCTCACAGGCCACGCGGGCGATCCACGCGACGGCCCCGCGGCGGCGAACCTCCCCCTGCTCGGGCGCTGGCGCGAGCCCGTCACCACCGTGCACGGGCTCGTCTGCGGCCGTCCGCTCACGCAGGTGAGCGCCCGCGACTTCCCGAGCCTCGAATACGCGGACAACCATTTCATCCGCGGCGGCTACGGCGCCTATGTGGCCCGGCTCGCCCGGGGCCTGCCGATCCGCCTGCAGGCGCCCGTGACGCGGATCGACTGGTCGGGGCGCGGGGTGCGGATCGAGGGCCCGTTCGGCGCGCTGCGGGCGCGGGCCGCGATCGTCACGGCGCCGGTGAGCGTGCTCCAGGCGGGCGCGATCCGCTTCGACCCGGCCCTGCCCGACCCGACGGGGGCTGCGATCCACGGATTCCTGCCGGGCACCTACGAGCACGTGGTGCTGCATTGGCCCGGCGCGCCGTTCCAGGGCGCGGACCGCATCGCCTCGTTCGCGGGCGGCCCGGCGAAGCCCGCCGGGATGCTGACCCGGATCGACGGGACGCCGTTCCACTATTTCGAGCTCGATCAGCCCATGCGCGACCGCCTCGGGGATCGCGGGCCCGACGCGGCGCGGCGCCTGGCCCGGGCTGTGCTCGCGGAGCGCTTCGGCCCCCGCGCGATCCGCGATCTCGCGATCCCCGGGGTGTCGGCTTGGCGCGAGGATCCGTGGAGCCGCAATTCCTGGGCCGTGGTGCCGCCGGGCGGCTTCCCCGTCCGGGACGACCTCAAGCACGCGGTGGCCGACCGCCTGTGGTTTGCCGGCGAGGCGCTCTCGCGGGAGCAATGGGGCACGGTGGGCGGCGCCTGGGCCGAGGGGGAGCGGGCGGCGGGCGAGATCGCGGACGGGCTCGGGGCGAGCCGCGCCGCGTGAGAGGATCAGCTCGAGCGCTCGGCGGCGATCTTCTCGGCGCGGGCGCGGTCCGCGGCGGGAAGGTTGCGCAGGGCGTTGTCGAGCCAGGTGTCGGACAGGCCCTGGCCCGAGGCGAGGATGTGCCAGGCCGCGGCCTCGATCTCGTTCTTGGGCACCCCGCGCCCCGCCACGTAGAGGCGGGCAAGGCGGTTCTGGGCGATGGCGTTGCCGCGGAAGGCGGCGCGGCGGAACAGGCGGGCCGCCTCGGGCTCGCTGGCGGGCGCGCCGTCGCCGTTGAACAGCGCGATGGCGCGCTCCACCTCGCCCGCGACGCTGCCGTTCGCCGCGGCGCGGGTGAAGAGGCGCAGCGCCTCCGCCTTGTCGGGCTCGACGCCGCGGCCCTTGGCATAGAGCACGCCGAGCGCATGCTGGGCATCCGCCACCTCGGCCTCGGCGGCCCGGCGCAGGAGCGCCACGGCGCGCTTCAAATCGGCGGGTTCGTCGCTCGGCAGGAGGAGCAGGGCGAGGTTGTAGGAGGCCGCCGCGTGGCCGCGCTCGGCGGCCTGCTCCAGCCATTCGCGGGCATGCTCGGGGGAGCGTTCCTGGCCGCGTCCGGTGAGCGACATGATGCCCAGCGAGAACATGGCGTTCGGGTCGCCGAGACCGGCGGCGAGGCGGAACCACTCGGCGGCGCGGGCGGGATCCTCGCGCAGGCCCAAGCCCTGCCGGTGCAGCTCGCCGATGAGGGTCATGGCGGCCGCGTCGTTGGGCAGCTTCTCCAGCCGGGCGCTCGCCTCCTTGAAGGCAGTGAGGAACAGGCCCCGCTGATAGGCGCCGTAGGCCGTATCCGCATCCGGCGCGGGCGGGCCGGCTGCTGGTCGGAGCGTCAGAGGCGGGGCGGCGGGGGTCGTGGTCTGGGCGGGGACGCTGCCGGCGGCGAGCGCGACGGCGAAGCCGAGAGCCGTGGCGAGGAGCCGTGCCCGCATCAGGCGCCGGCCCCGTCGCGCAGCGCCGCGGCGGCGGCCCGCACGGCGGCCGCGGGTCCGCCCTCGTGGGTCCAGACGGCGTCGCCGAGCGCCACGAACTCCGCCCGGGTGGCGGCCAGGCGCGGGACGGCCGCGAGATCCGGGGCGAAGGCGACGCAGGGCGTCTCGAAAATCTCGGCCCACCAGGCGGCCCGCTCCTCGACCGAGTCGAGATGCGGCAGGGAGCCGTCGCGGCGGGGCTCGCCGAAGAGGAGGTAGTCGACCCCCTCCTCGCCGAGCGACATGGCGTCGTGCTTCGATCGCACCCCGCCGACGCCGAGGATGCGCTCGTCCTTGAGCCGTCCGCGCAGCTCGTGCACCGCCTCCAGATCCGCCTCGACATGCACCCCGTCGGCGCCGCCGCGGGCCGCCACGAGGACGAGATCGAGATCCACGGGCGCCTCGCCGACCACGGCGAGCAGGACGGCCGCGCCGTTCTCCTGCGCCACGGGGCACAGCGCCTTCAAGGCCTTGACGAGGGTACGCTCGTCGGCCGCCGCAAGGCGCAACTGCACGGCGGCCACCGTGCCGGCCGAGCAGGCGGCCGACAGGAGCGGGGCGAAGGCGTCGGGCTGATCGACGATCGGGGTGACGAGATAGAGTTGGGACGTGCTCACGGCCCTCATGTGCCGCCACGGGGCCGAAAGCGCAAGCCTTTGGAGAGCGGGCGCGCTCCCCTCTCCCATTCGGGAGAGGGGAGCGGCGCCCGCTTATCCGGGGTGACAGCCCCGCCCGCGCGGTGCTACGCCGCTCGCCGCATGCCACTCCTTCCCGCCCGCTTCGCCCCCATCCTCTTCGGCCTGCTCCTGTCGGGCCTCATGTCCCTCATCGTATCGGGGATCGCGACCCTGCGCGCGCTCGGCCTGCCGCCGGGTTTCGTGGGGCTGTGGCTCTCCGCCTGGCTCTCGGCCTGGGCGATCGCCTTCCCGTCGGTGCTCGTGATCGCGCCGATCGTGCGGCGGATCGTGGCGCGGGTGTGCGAGGCGCCCGGGCGGCGATGAAAAAGGGCGGCCTCACGGCCGCCCTTGCGTTCTGTCCCGTCATGGAGGGTGAAGCTCCTACTCCGCCGCCTGCTTCGCCGCGCCCGAGAAGGTCGGGTCGAGCTCGCCCTTGGCGTAGCGCTTGGCCATCTCGGCGGTGGTGAGGACGCGCTTGATCTTGGAGGCCTGGCCGGCGGTGTTGAACTCCTGCAGGCGCTGGCGGCAGAGCTTCGTCATCGCCTCCATGGCGGGCTTGAGGTACTTGCGAGGGTCGAACTCGCCGGGGTTCTCCTGGAGGATCTTCCGGATCTGACCCGTCATCGCCATGCGGTTGTCGGTGTCGATGTTGATCTTGCGCACGCCGTGCTTGATGCCGCGCTGGATCTCCTCGACGGGCACGCCCCAGGTCTGGGGCATCTTGCCGCCATACTGGTTGATGATGTCCTGGAGGTCCTGGGGCACCGACGACGAGCCGTGCATCACGAGGTGCATGTTGGGCAGCTTGGCGTGGATCTCCTCGATGATGTGCATCGCGAGGATCGCGCCGTCGGGCTTGCGGGTGAACTTGTAGGCGCCGTGCGAGGTGCCCATGGCGATGGCGAGCGCGTCGACCTTGGTCTCGGCGACGAACTTCACCGCCTCGTCGGGGTTCGTGAGCAGCTGGTCGTGGGAGAGCTGCCCCTCGGCGCCATGGCCGTCCTCGGCCTCGCCCATGCCGCTCTCCAGGGAGCCCAGCACGCCGAGCTCGCCCTCGACGGAGATGCCGCCCAGATGCGCCATCTCGGTGACCTGGCGGGTGACGGCGACGTTGTAGTCCCAGTCGCCCGGGGTCTTGCCGTCGGCCTTCAGCGAGCCGTCCATCATGACGGAGGTGAAGCCCGCCTGGATGGCGGTCATGCAGGTGGCGGGCTCGTTGCCGTGGTCGAGGTGCACGCAGACGGGGATGTGCGGGTAGATCTCCGTCACCGCGTCCATCATGTGCTTGAGCATGACGTCGTTGGCGTAGGAGCGGGCGCCGCGGGACGCCTGGATGATCACGGGCGCGTCGACGCCGTTCGCCGCCTCCATGATGGCGAGCGCCTGTTCCATGTTGTTGATGTTGAAGGCGGGCACGCCGTAATCGTTCTCGGCCGCGTGGTCGAGAAGTTGCCGAAGCGTGATGCGGGCCATGTCGATCTCTCCCGGTTTCTGTTCTGGTCCTCGTCGCCGCGCGGGCACGGGCGGGGAGCCCGGCCGACGCGACGCGTTCGCCGCGCCGGTCCCGAGGTGGGCGACGGGGCGTCCGGATCCGCGGGGCTCGCCCCGATGCTCTGCGGCATCTCGGGCGTCACGGCGGGACGCTGTCGCTCACGATTGCGGTTGCTCGGGACCGGCGGGCGGATCCTGTCAAAGATGGAAGCGCCCCGGCCGTTTGTCGACCGGGGCGCCCGATTTCACGCCTTGCGCAGGGCGTCGACCCCCGGCAGCGGCTTGCCCTCCATCCATTCCAGGAAGGCGCCGCCGGCGGTGGAGATGTAGGTGAAGCCCTCGGCGACGCCCGCATGGTTGAGGGCCGCCACCGTGTCGCCCCCGCCCGCCACCGAGACGAGGTGGCCGGCCCGCGTGCGCTCGGCCGCGTGGCGCGCAGCCTCCACGGTGCCCTTGTCGAAGGGGTTGAGCTCGAAGGCGCCAAGAGGGCCGTTCCACACGAGAGTCCGGGCGTCGTTGAGGGTGGAGCGCACCCGGTCCACCGACATGGAGCCGACATCGAGGATCATGCCGTCGTCGGGGATGGCGTCGATGCCGTATTCGTGGTGGGGCGCGTCGGCCTTGAATTGGGACGCCACCACCGCGTCGACGGGGAGCACGATGGCGCAATTGTGCTCGCGGGCCTTGTCGATGATGCGCTGGGCGGTCGGCGCGAGATCCCGCTCGCACAGCGACTTGCCCACCGCGACGCCGATGGCGCTGAGGAAGGTGTTGGCCATGCCGCCGCCGATCACGAGGCTGTCCACCTTCGTGACGAGGTTCTCCAGGAGGTCGATCTTGGAGGACACCTTGGCGCCGCCGACGATCGCCACCACGGGACGCTGGGGATGCTCCAGGCCCTTGGTGAGGGCGTCGAGCTCAGCCTGCATGGTGCGGCCCGCGAAGGCGGGGAGCCGCTCGGCGAGGCCCACGGTCGAGGCATGCGCCCGATGGGCGGCCGAGAAGGCGTCGTTGACGAAGACGTCGCCGAGCCGGGCCAGCGCGTCGGTGAAGGCGGCCTCGTTCCCCTCCTCGCCCGCGTGGAAGCGGGTGTTCTCGAGGAGGAGCACGTCGCCGTCCCTCATGGCGCCCACCGCCGCCTCGGCCGGGGCGCCGACGCAATCCTCGGCGAAGGCGACGGGACGCCCGAGCAGGCGCGCGGTCTCCTCGGCGACGGGTTTCAGCGAATCCTTCGGGTCGCGGCCCTTCGGCCGGCCGAAATGCGACAGGAGCACGACCCGAGCCCCCTTGCCGGCGAGCTCGCGCAGGGTGGGCAGGACCCGCTCGATGCGGGTCGCGTCCGAGACGCGGCCGGCCTCCATGGGCACGTTGAGGTCGACGCGTACGAGGACGCGCTTCCCCTTCACGTCGCCGATGTCGTCGAGGGTGCGAAAGCTCATCGGGTCTGACCTCCAACGTTGACGATGGGCGGCATCACGCCCGGCACGCCGTAGCGCAGGGCCGCCACCGTGGTGCCGGCGCCGATCAGGGCCGAGAGGACGCCGACGAGGAGGAGGGTGCCGAAGCCCGGCACGCCGCGCAGGCGCTGGTCGAGCGCCGCCACCTCGCCCCGCAGGGCCGCCACGTCCTGGCCGCGCGCCGCCTCGCCCATGCGGGCGGTCGCCTTCTCGACCCGATCCTCGACGCGGTTGAGGAGCGCCTCGGAGCGGGCATATTTCTCCTCGATCCGCGCCGCCTTGTCCTCGATGCGCGAGAGCTGGTCGACGCCCACCCGGTCGCCCGGAAGGGCGGGCGGCGGGATGACGGCCGGGGAGGCCGCGGCCGGCCCGCCCGACTCCACCGCGGCCCGCAGCTCGGCCAATGGGCTGGCAACCGGGCCGGCGGCGGGGCTCATGGCGGGGCTTGCGACCGGGCTCGCCACGGGCGGCGCGGCGAAGCCCGGTCCCGACCCGAGCTGGGGTTCCAGGCGGGTCGGCGGGGTAGGGTCGGCCATGGCGGGCGCTCCGGGGGTCAGATCAGCTTCGCCATTGCAACGGCGGTATCGGCCATCCGGTTCGAGAAGCCCCACTCGTTGTCGTACCAGGACATGACGCGCACGAGGGTGCCGTCCATGACCTTGGTCTGGTCGATGTGGAAGATCGACGAGTGCGGGTCGTGGTTGAAGTCGATCGAGACGTTGGGCTGGTCCGTGTAGCCCAGCACGCCCTTGAGCGAGCCGTCCGCCGCCGCCTTGATGGCCGCGTTGATCTCGTCCACGCTCGTCTCGCGCTTGGCGATGAACTTGAAGTCGACCACCGAGACGTTGGGGGTGGGGACGCGGATCGCGGTGCCGTCGAGCCGGCCCTTGAGCTCGGGCAGCACGAGGCCCACGGCCTTGGCGGCCCCCGTCGAGGTCGGGATCATGGAGATCGCCGCCGCGCGGGCGCGGTAGAGGTCCTTGTGCATCTGGTCGAGCGACGGCTGGTCGTTCGTGTAGGAGTGGATCGTGGTCATGAAGCCCTTCTCGATGCCGATCGCATCGTTGAGGACCTTGGCCACGGGGGCGAGGCAGTTCGTGGTGCACGAGGCGTTCGACACCACCATGTGCTCGGCCTTGAGCTTGTCGTGGTTCACGCCGTAGACCACCGTGAGGTCGGCGCCGTCGGCGGGGGCCGAGACGAGGACGCGCTTGGCGCCGGCATCGAGATGCAGCTTCGCCTTGTCCTTCGACGTGAAGATGCCCGTGCACTCGAAGGCGATGTCGACGCCGAGCTCGCGGTGGGGCAGCTCCGCCGGGTTCTTGATGGCGGTGACGCGGATGGGGCCGGTGCCGACGTCGATGGTGTCGCCCTCGACGCGCACGGTGCCGGGAAAGCGGCCGTGGACCGAGTCGAAGCGCAGGAGGTGGGCGTTCGTCTCCACGGGGCCGAGGTCGTTGATGGCGACGACCTGCACGTCGGTGCGGCCGCTCTCGGCGATGGCCCGCAGGATGTTGCGCCCGATGCGTCCGAACCCGTTGATTGCGACCTTCACCGTCATGTTCTTGCTCCTTTGGGGGCTCGCACTCAGCCCCGCCTGTTATGGCGCCGCAGCACCGCTTCCGTGACAGCCTCGGCCGTAATGCCGAAGTGCCGATAGAGATCCTTATATGGGGCGCTCGCCCCGAAGCTCGCCATGCCGACGAACGAACCCTCGTCGCCGATCACGGCGTCCCAGCCGAAGCGCACGGCAGCCTCGACCGCCACCCGCACGGGGGCGGTGCCGACGACGGCGCGGCGCACGCTCTCGTCCTGCGCCAGGAAGAGATCGAGGGAGGGCACCGAGACCACGCGGGCCGGAACGCCGCGCTCCTTGAGCTGCGCCTGCGCGGCGAGCGCGATCTCCACCTCGCTCCCGGAGGCGAAGATCGTGGCGGCGGCCTCGCCGTCGGCGGGCGAGAGCTCGTAGGCGCCCTGCGCCGAGCGGTTCTCCGCCCCGCCGTCCCGTCGCGCGGGGGCGAGGTTCTGGCGGGTCAGCGACAGGGTGGTCGGGCCGTCGCGGCGCTCGAGCGCCAGCTGCCAGGCTTCCGCCGTCTCGATGGCGTCCGCCGGGCGGAAGACGCGCATGTTGGGCATGGAGCGCAGCGCCGCGAGGTGCTCCACCGGCTGGTGGGTCGGCCCATCCTCGCCAAGGCCGATGGAATCGTGCGTCATCACGTAGACGACGGGCGCGCCCATGAGCGCGGAGAGGCGCATGGAGGGGCGGGCATAGTCGGTGAAGACCATGAAGGTCGCGCCGGCGGGGCGCAGGCCCCCGTGGAGCACGATGCCGTTCATGGCCGCCGCCATGCCGTGCTCGCGGATGCCGTAATGGATGTAGCGGCCGGCATATTGGCCGGGCGAGATCGCGGTCAGCCCTTTGGTCTTGGTGTTGTTGGAGGGCGTGAGGTCGGCCGAGCCAAGGACCAGCTCAGGGGTGACGGCGGTGATGGCCTCGAGCGCCATCTCGCTCGCCTTGCGTGTCGCGACCGTCGCCGGCTCGGCGGCGAGACGGCCCTTCAGGCCCGCGATGGCGTCCGCGAAGCCCGTCGGCAGATCGCCCTTGAGGCGGCGCTCCAGCTCGGCGCGGCGGTCGGGAGCCAGCGCGGCGACGCGCTCCTCCCAGGCCTTGCGCTCGTTGCGCCCGCGCTTGCCGACCCGGCGCCAGGCCTTCAGGATCTCGTCGGGGATCTCGAAGGGCGCGTGCGTCCAGCCCAGCGCCGCCTTGGCGCCCGCAAGCTCCTCAGGCCCCAGCGGCTCGCCGTGGGCCTTGGAGGTGCCCGCCTTCTTCGGCGCGCCGAAGCCGATCACGGTCTTGCAGGCGATCAGCGTCGGGCGGTCGGAGGCTTGCGCCTTGCGCAGAGCCCGGGCGATCGCCGCCGGATCGTGCCCGTCGACGCGCATGGCGCGCCAGCCGCACGCCTCGAAGCGCTTGAGCTGGTCCGTGGTGTCGGACAGCGAGAGCGGCCCGTCGATGGAGATGCCGTTGTCGTCCCAGAGCACCGTGAGCTTGTTGAGCCGTAGGTGGCCGGCAAGCCCGATCGCCTCGTGGGAGATGCCCTCCATGAGGTCGCCGTCGGAGGCGAGCACATAGGTGCGGTGGTCGACGATCTCGTCGCCGAACTCGGCCGCGAGCATGCGCTCGGCGATGGCCATGCCCACCGCGGTGGCGAGCCCCTGGCCGAGGGGGCCCGTGGTGGTCTCGACGCCCGGCGTGACGAAGTTCTCAGGGTGGCCGGGGGTGAGCGAGTCGAGCTGGCGGAAGCGCTTGAGCTCGTCCAGCGTCACCGGCTTCACGCCCGTCAGGAACAGGAGCGAGTAGAGCAGCATCGAGCCGTGGCCGGCCGAGAACACGAAGCGGTCGCGGTCGGGCCAGGCGGGATCGGCGGCGTCGTATTTCAGGAATTTGGCGAACAGCGTCGTCGCCACGTCGGCGGCGCCCATCGGCAGGCCGGGATGTCCCGACTTCGCGGCCTCCACGGCGTCCATGGCGAGGGCCCGGATGGCGTTGGCCATGTCCGAGGGGGTGACGCGGGCGGCGATTGGGTCTGGCACGGGCTCGCTTCGGGTCCAGCGGAGGGCTCTTCGGGGCGCGCTCGACCGCGTCCCGCGAGGCCGGGCTCCTTACCATGTGGCCCCCGCGAGTCAATTCCGCAGGGGCAGTTTAGCTTAAACCCCCAGCGCATGCCTGCCCCGACGATGTGGATAGGGAGGATTGCCGGGGGTCTGGACATCCGGCGGCGGCGCGCTTCAATGGGCGATCCCAGGAGCTCCCATGTCCCGCCGCCGCATCCTCGTCGTGAACCCCAACTCCAACGAGGCCGTGACCCGGGGCCTCGACGAGGCCCTGCGCCCGCTCGCCTTCGCGGACGGGCCGGAGATCGTCTGCCGCACGCTCGCCGAGGGGCCCTACGGCATCGAGTCCCAAGCCGACGTGGACGGCGTGGCGATGCCCCTGCGCCGCCTCGTCGAAGCGGAGGACGCCGACGCCTTCGTGATCGCCTGCTACTCGGATCCGGGCCTGCATGTCTGCCGCGAGGGCACGGCCCGCCCCGTCTTCGGCATCGCGGAATGCGGGGTGCTCACCGCGCTCGCCCGCGCCGACCGCTTCGGGGTCATCGCCATCCGGCAGAAGTCCATCCGCCGCCACCTGCGATACCTGCGCCAGATGGGCCTCATGGACCGCCTCGCCGGCGAGCGTCCCCTCGAGATGTCCGTGGCGCAGACCGCGTCCGGCGAGGGCACGCTCGACCGGATGATCGCGGTCGGGCGCGAGCTCAAGGAGATCGACGGGGCGGAGGCGATCGTCATGGGCTGCGCCGGCATGGCCCGCCACCGCCGGTCCCTGGAGGAGGCGCTGGGCGTCCCCGTGATCGACCCGACCCAGGCGGCGGTCACCATGGCGCTCGGCGCGGTGGCGCTCGCCTGAGATGACGGCGCCGCTTCGGCTCGCGACCCGCCTCACGGGGCAGGCGCTGCGGGCGCTCGTCGGCCTCGTCTATCCGCCCGCCTGCATCGCCTGCGGGGCGGCGACGGGCGAGGCGCATGGCCTGTGCGCGGCCTGCTGGGGCGGCGTGCCCTTCATCGAGCGGCCCTATTGCGAGCGGCTGGGCACCCCCTTCGTGGCGGATCTCGGCGTCGGCCCCCTCTTGTCGCCCGCGGCCATCGCCGATCCGCCTGTGTTCGAGCGGGCGCGGGCGGTGGCGCGCTACGAGGGCGCGGCGCGCGACCTCGTCCACCGGCTGAAATACAACGACCGCCTGGAGCTCTCGGGGCCCATGGGCCGCCTCATGGCGCAGGCGGGCGCCGAGCTCCTCGCCGAGGCGGACGTGCTCGTGCCCGTGCCGCTGCACCGGGTGCGCCTGTGGCGGCGGCGCTTCAACCAGGCCATGGCGCTGGGGAGCGTGATCTCGGCGCGCAGCGGCGTGCCCTGCGATCCCTTCCTCTTGGCGCGGGTGAAGCGCACCAAGCCGCAGATCGGCCTCACTCGCCCGCAGCGCCAGGAGAACCTGCAGGGCGCGCTGCGGGTGCCCGAGGAGGCAAAGCCCCGCCTCCACGGCCGCCGGGTGGTGCTCGTCGACGACGTCCTGACCACCGGCGCCACCGCCAACGCCGCCGCCCGCGCGCTCCTGCGCGGCGGCGCGAGGGCAGTGGACGTGCTCGCCTTCGCGCGGGTCGTGACGGAGGCGTGACCTCACCCCTCCCCCTTGCGGGGAGGGGCAGGGGTGGGGGTCGCAAAGTCTGAGCTGGCGGGGAGGTGGGGCGCACGCACGCCTGTACAGCCTTGTTCTCGACCGGGACCTCTCGCGTCCCGACCCCCACCCCTAACCCCTCCCCGCAAGGGGGAGGGGGATGGGCGCCGTTGCCGCGTGGGCCCCCTGCCCCCATATTGCGCCCGTCCGACCCTTTCCGGCGCGAGGCCCCCTATGTCCCCTGTGACCATCTACACCAAGGGCTGGTGCCCCTATTGCTCGGCCGCCAAGGATCTCCTCGATCGCAAGGGGGTCGCCTATCGCGAGATCGACATCGAGGCGACGGCAGGCGCGCGGACCGAGATGATCCAGCGGGCGAACGGGCGCTCGACGGTGCCGCAGATCTTCGTCGGCGAGCGGCACGTGGGCGGCTGCGACGACATCCATGCCCTCGACGCGCGCGGCGAACTCGATAGATTGCTCGCCGCCTGACGCGCCACACCCGGGAGTGCCCGCATGACCCAGAGTTTCGTCGCCGCCTGCGCCCAGATGCGCTCGGGCACCGATCCGTCGAAGAATCGCGACGACGCCGTGACCCTGGTGCGCCAGGCGGCGGGCGAGGGGGCGCAGTTCGTCCAGACGCCGGAGATGACCTCCCTCGTGGCGCGCAACCGCGACGACCTCTTCGCGAAGGTCGGCCCGCAGGAGACGGACCCCACCATCGCGGCCCTGCGCGAGGTGGCGCGCGAGCGCGGCATCGTGGTCCATATCGGCTCTGTGGCCGTGCGGGAGGGCGAGAAGGTCGCGAACCGCGGCGTCCTCATCGATACGGACGGCGCCATCGTCGCCACCTACGACAAGGTCCACCTCTTCGACGTCGACCTGCCCAACGGCGAGTCCTGGCGCGAGTCCAACACCTATACGGGCGGCGACCGGGCGGTGCTCGGCGAGACGCCCTGGGGCCTGCTCGGCCTCACCATCTGCTACGACGTGCGCTTTCCCGCGCTCTACCGCGCGCTGGCCGAGAACGGCGCCCGGTTCCTGTCCGCGCCCGCCTGCTTCACCCGGCAGACGGGCGAGGCGCACTGGAGCGTGCTGCACCGGGCGCGGGCCATCGAGACGGGCTCGTTCATGATCTCGGCGGCGCAGGGCGGCACGCACGAGGACGGGCGCGAGACCTTCGGCCATTCCATCATCGTCGACCCCTGGGGCCGGGTGCTGGCGGAGGCGGGGGACGTGCCGGGCGTGGTCCTGGCGCGGATCGACACCGCCCTCGTGGACGAGGCCCGCGGCCGGATCCCTGCGCTGCGCCACGCCCGCCCCTTCACGGTCGAGACCGCGCGCCGGGGCGCCGCCCGCGAAGCCGCGGAATAACGTAAACCGAAGGTCCCGCTTGTGCCGGAGCCGGCGCGCCGTTAGGGAAGCGCCGACCCCGGCCCTTTGGTTTTCAAGAGAGAAGCAGTCCCATGCGCATCGACGCGATCTCGATCGGCAAGAACCCGCCCGACGAAGTGAACGTCATCATCGAGGTGCCCGTCGGCGGCGAGCCCATCAAGTACGAGATGGACAAGGCCGCCGGCACCCTCGTGGTCGACCGGTTCCTCTACACCGCCATGCGCTATCCCGGGAATTACGGCTTCATCCCGCACACGCTGTCGGAGGACGGCGACCCCTGCGACGTGCTCATCGCCAGCACCCGCGCCATCGTGCCCGGCGCCATCATGAGCGTGCGCCCCGTGGGCGTCCTCCTCATGGAGGACGAGGCCGGCATGGACGAGAAGATCATCGCCGTGCCCGCGCCCAAGCTCACCAAGCGCTACGACAAGGTCCAGAGCTACACCGACCTGCCGGACATCACGATCAAGCAGATCGAGCACTTCTTCGAGCACTACAAGGACCTGGAGCCCGGCAAGTGGGTGAAGGTCGTGGGCTGGCGCGACGCCGCGGAGGCCCGCAAGCTCATCCTCGAGGGGATCGAGCGGGCGAAGGCCGAGAAGGCCTGAGCGGCCCGCTTCCGGGGCAGCGACACCCTGCGGGCCCCGATGACGAACGCCGCGGGAAGGCCCATGGACGGCCCTCCCGCCCCCGCGGCCGCACGTCCGAGGATCGACCGTGGCCGACCCCCTGTCCGACGCCTTCCGTGACAGCCTCCTCGCCGGCGGCGAGTGCGGCCGGCTGATCGCGTCGCGGGACTGGTCCGCGACGGCGCTCGGCCCCGTCGAGACCTGGGAGCAGAGCCTCAGGACCGCGGCCCTTCTCCTGCTGCGCTCGCCCGTCCCCATGGTGATGCTGTGGGGCGAGGACGGCGTCATGCTCTACAACGACGCCTATTCGGCGTTCGCGGCCGGACGGCATCCGGCGCTGCTCGGCGCCAAGGTGCGCGAGGGCTGGCCCGAGGTGGCCGGCTTCAACGACAACGTCATGCGGGTGGGCCTCGCCGGCGGCACGCTGGCCTACCGCGACCAGGAGCTCACCCTGCACCGGCACGGCCGGCCCGAGCAGGTGTGGATGGACCTCAGCTACTCGCCCGTGCCCGACGAGAGCGGCCGGCCGGCGGGCGTCCTGTGCGTTCTGGCCGAGACCACCGAGCGGGTGGCGTCCGAGCGCGAGCTGAAGGAGAGCGAGGCGCGGTTCCGGCTCATGGCGGACGCCGTGCCCCAGATCGTCTGGATCACGGATGCCGAGGGCCGCGTCGAGTTCTTCAACCGGCAATGGTCGGATTACACGGGCGTTCCCTACCGGCCGACGACCGCGGCCGAGGTGGCGGCGAGCCATGTGCATCCCGACGACGCGGCGGCCACGATGGCGGCGTTCGAAGCGGCGAGACGGTCGGGCGCCCCCTTCATGGTCGAGCATCGCATCCGCTCGGCGGCGGGCGACCACCGCTGGTTCCTGGTGCGCGCCGAACCCTACCGCGACCCGGCGACGGGGGAGATCGTGCGCTGGTTCGGCGCGTCCGTCGACATCCACGGCCGCCGGCTCGCCGAGGAGGCGCTCCTCGCCCTGAATGCCGACCTCGAGCGGGAGATCGTCGAGCGCACCCGGGAGCGGGGCCTCATCTGGCGGCACAGCCTCGACCTCCTGTCCGTGATCGACATGGCGACGGCCACCTTCGACGCCGTCAATCCGGCCTGGACGCTGTCGCTCGGCTGGTCGACCGCGGAGATCGAAGGGCACCCCTACGCCGCGTTCGTGCACCCGGACGACGCGCATGCGAGCGCGGACGCCTATGCCCAGGTGCTGCAGGGCAGCCCCGTGCTCCAGTTCGAGAACCGCTACCGCACGCGGGACGGGGGCTGGCGCTGGCTCTCCTGGGTGGCGGTGCCGGAGGGGGGCAAGCTCTATTCGGTGACCCGCGACGTCACCTCGGACAGGGAGCGCCAGGCCGAGCTGCAGGCCGCGGAGGCGGCCCGGCGCGAGGCGGACGCGCTCTACCGGGCCTATTTCGAGAACACCCCAGAGGCCCTCTTCGTGATCGGGGTCCAGCCGGACGGCGGCTTCACGATCGAGGAGCTGAACCCGGCCCATGAGGCGGGGGTCGGGTTCAAGCTCGACGACGTGCGCGGCAAGCGCATCGACGAGATCCTGCCCCCCGACCTCGCCGAGCGGCTCGTCGCGGTCTACCGGAGGGTCGCCGAGACGGGGGAGCTCCTCCAGTTCCGCGACGTGTACGAGCTCAACGGCGAGCCCCAGCACTGGGACACCTCGATCTTCCCCGTGCGCGACGGCGCCGGCCGCGTCACCCGCCTTGTGGGATCCAGCCGCAACATCACGGGTCAGGTCGTGGCCGAGGCGGCGCTGCGCCAGGCCCAGAAGATGGAGGCGGTCGGGCAGCTCACGGGCGGCATCGCGCATGATTTCAACAACCTGCTCGGCGCCGTGGTGGGTGCCTTCGATCTCATCCGCCGCAAGCCCGACGACCCGCACCGGATCCGGCGCTATGCCGAGGCCGGGCTGGAGGCGGCCGAGCGCGGCGCCAAGCTCACGGGGCAGCTCCTCGCCTTCTCGCGCGCCCAGCGCATCGAGCTCAAGCCCCTGGTGGCGACCGACCTCGTCCAGGGCATGGGCGACCTGCTCGCCCGCACCCTCGGCCCTCAGGTGCGGCTGCGCTTCGATCTCAAGGGCGACGGCGCGGTGCTCTCCGACCCGACGCAGCTCGAGATGGCGCTCCTGAACCTCGCCATCAACGCGCGCGACGCCATGCCGGACGGCGGCGACCTCGTCATCGGGACGCGGCTTCACCGCAGCGACGGGGAGGGTGAGCTGAAGGCGGGCGAATATGTCGAGCTGTCGGCCGCCGACACGGGATCCGGCATGCCGCCCGAGGTGGTGGCCCGCGCCTTCGATCCGTTCTTCACCACGAAGGGGGTGGGCAAGGGCACGGGGCTCGGCCTGTCCCAGGTCTACGGCATCGCCCGCCAGGCCGGCGGGACGGTGCGCATCGACAGCAGGCCCGGCGCGGGCACGACGGTGCGCCTCTACCTGCCGCGCACGAGCGCTCCCGTGCCGCGCCCCGGCGAGCCCGCGGCGGACGCGGCCGCGCCCGGCGGGGGCACCGCGACAATTCTCGTCGTCGACGACGATCCCGACATCCGCCGCATGCTCGTGGCCTCCCTCGAGGCGCTCGGCTACCGGGCGATCGAGGCGCGGGACGGGCCGGAGGGCCTGGCCGCCCTCGACGCCGGCACCCCCGACCTCATGATGGTGGACTTCGCCATGCCGGGCATGAACGGCGCCGAGGTGGCGAGAACCGCCCGGGAGCGCCGCCCCACCCTGCCGATCGTCTTCGCGAGCGGCTACGCCGACACCGCTGCCATCGAGGCCGTCGCGGGCCCCGACGCGGTGATCCTGCGCAAGCCCTTCCGCGTGGACGAGCTCCAGGCGGTGATCGCGGGCGCGCTGAGGGCGGTGCGTGGGACCGGGGCCTGAGAGGCCGAGCATCGCTCCACCGCGCTGGCGGACGCTATGCCGGCATCGCCCCAAGGCTGTCCAGCGCGAAGCCCAGGGTCCCGACGGCGTCGGCGGGGGTGTCCAGCAGACCCGCCCCCGACCGCTCCATCAGGAAGGCCCCGAACCGATCGGCGGGGCCGCGGCAGTTCTCCTCGGGGTCGTAGCCGAGACTGACCAGCAGGCCGGCGATGAGGTTCGTCGACGGCGGCATATAGGTGGGCCGTGCGGCCGGCGCCCGTTCGCTCGCGCGGTCTCGGATGAGCAGGATCCGGCATGCGACCGGGCGGGCGCTCGCGTCATGGATGGCGGAACCGCTGAACACGCCCCCGATCAGATTGGCCGGCGGTGCCGGCGCCTGAAGCGCGAAGAAGAAATGCTTTCCGCTCTGGTGGCATCGCACCATGGCGATGTCCTTCGCTGATTTCCAGAACCTTCCAAAGAAGGCGCACATCCCCCACGGACGCCACAGGGCGGCTCGGACAAGGTTGTCGCATGAAGCCTGCGCGATGGATCTCGTCCCATCCGGCAATATCCAAGGTGATCTCACAATTCCGCGGGACACCGATCCTTTAGGTTTCGAGCCATGAGCACGGTCCCCTAGGAAGAAATCTCCGGTCGTACGAAGCGGACTATCGTGGTGGAGGTCTCGATGAAAATGAGGATGGCCCTGATCGCAGCGATTTTGCTTGTACCCGCGCCGGCCCTGGCCTTCGACGGGCTGGCCTTTGCCTTCGCCCTTGCCGGGGCTGCCCTCCCGGGCCTTGCGCCGGACGCACAGCCCGCCTCGCCACCGGCGGCCAACGCCGTGACCCAGCCCGTCCCGACGGTGGCGCGTGCCCGGACGCCGGCGCGGTTCGCGTCGACGGGCTCGCGCCGGGGCACCGGGGCACGCAAGATCATGGCGAAGGCGAAGCCCCGAGCGAAGGCCGCCGCCGACGTCGCCGATCTCAGAGGCTGACTCATAAGTACGGCCCACCCTCCTACCTCGTCCTGAGGTGTGAGCGGAGCGAGCCTCGAAGGGCGTTCCAGGGATTACAGGATGGCTGTGGCAGGCGTGGTGCGTGCTTCGAGACGCCCGCTGGCGCGGGCTCCTCAGCATGAGGGGGGGGGGAGGAGCAAGACCTTTCGGGTCAGACTCTCAGGGCGCGCCGCTGAGCGGATCGGGCCCGCCCCCGGCGGGTCGCCTGACGCGAAGCGGCGCCCTCCCCCTCACAGCACCTCGCCGCGCATGAGCCGGGGCGTGGAGGGCGACATGCCGGCGGCTTCCCGGATGAAGAAGCGCTTGAGCACCGGGAGGCGGTCGACCAGGCCCAGGCCCAGATCCCGCACGAGGCGGATCGGCGTGGCGTCGTTGGAGAACAGGCGGTTCAGGCCGTCGGTGACCACGCCCATGGCGAGGGTGTCGAAGCGGCGGGCACGCTGGTAGGTTTCGAGCACGTCCGCCCCGCCTGGGTCCATGCCCAGCCGCGCGGCGTCCACCACGGCCTCGGCCAGCGACGCCACGTCCTTGAGGCCGAGATTGAGGCCCTGGCCCGCGATGGGGTGGATCACGTGGGCGGCGTCGCCGAGCAGCGCCAGGCGCGGGGCGACGAAATCGCGGGCGATGCCGAAGGACAGGGGATAGGCCCGCAGGGGCGTCTCCAGGGCGAGCCGCCCGAGCTGCAGCCCGAAGCGGCGCTCGATCTCGGCGAGCGCGTCCTCGGGGGAGAGCGCCAGCATGTGGGGCACGACCTCGTTGCGCTCCGTCCAGACGATGGAGGAGCGGTGGCCGAGCGCGCCGCCCGGCGCGAGCGGCAGGATCGCGAAAGGGCCCGACGGCAGGAAGTGCTCGACCGCGCGGCCCTCGTGGTCGCGCTCGTGGCCGATGGTGGCGACGATGCCCGATTGCGGATAGGACCAGCCCACCCAGCCGATGCCCGCCTCGCCCCGCAGCCGCGAGCGCCCGCCATCCGCCGCGACGAGGAGATGGGCCTTGATCGGTGCCCCGTCCCCGGCGTCGACGCGCACGCAGGGCCCGTCCGCCTGGTAGCCCCGCACGCTCCCCGTCTCCAGCCGCACGCCGGCGGCGCGGCAGGCGTCGAGCAGGGTGGCGACGAGGGCGCCGCTCTCCACCATGTGGGCGAAGGGCTCGCCCGTGCCGGCGTCGCCCTCGAAGGTGAGGAAGACCGGCCGCACGACGTCGCCGAGGCGGCTGTCGGTCACCACCATGTCGAGGATGGGCTGCTCGCCGCCTGAGACCGCCTCCCAGACGCCCAAGGCCGTGAACATCCGCCGCGCCGCGGCCGCGACCGCATAGGCGCGCCGGTCGCCGCGGGGATCGCGCGAGAGCGCGGGATCGAACAGGATCACGTCCACCGCGTCGGGCAGGGCGGATTTGAGGGCGAGCGCCAGGGAGAGGCCGGCGATGCCCCCGCCCGCGATCGCCACGGTCCAGGGCTCGGGGCGGGGGGCGGCGTCGGTGGGGTTCGACATGGGCTTTCGCTCTCGGCTGAAGCGCTTGACGGGGGCCGCCAAACGGGGTCGAACCGCAAGCGACCCGTCCCGCCCCCCGGCGTCAAGCCCGAAAGAGCCCCGCATGTCGCGCGCCGTCGACGATCTCCTCGCCATCCTCGATCTCGAGCCCCTGGAGCGCAACCTGTTCCGGGGTCGCAGCCCGCAGGTGGGCTGGCAGCGCGTGTTCGGCGGGCAGGTGATCGGGCAGGCCCTGGTGGCCGCCGCCCGCACCGTGGAGGGGCGGCTCGCCCATTCGCTGCACGGCTATTTCCTGCGCCCGGGCGACCCGAAGGTGCCGATCATCTACGAGGTCGAGCGCATTCGCGACGGGGGCAGCTTCACGACGCGCCGCGTGGTGGCGATCCAGCACGGGCAGGCGATCTTCTCCATGTCGGCCTCGTTCCATGTCGACGAGCCGGGCTTCGACCACGCGGCCCCCATGCCCGCCGTGCCGGGCCCCGAGAACCTGCCGATCGAGGCGCAGGTGCGCGAAAGCGTCCTGCCGCTCATGCCGGATCCCGTGCGGGCCTATTACGAGCGCGAGCGGCCGATCGAGCTGCGCCCTGTGGAATATACCCGCTACACCAGCCGGGAGCCCATGGAGCCGCGCTTCAATCTCTGGATCCGCGCCACGGGCGCCCTGCCCGACGACCCGGCCGTGCACCAGGCGGTGCTCGCCTACGCGTCCGACATGACGCTGCTCGATTCCTCCCTCGCGGCGCACGGGCGGACCGTGTTCGAGCGCTCGATCCAGGCGGCGAGCCTCGACCACGCCCTGTGGTTCCACCGCCCGTTCCGGGCCGACGACTGGATGCTCTACGCCCAGGACAGCCCCAGCGCCTCGGGGGCCCGGGGCTTCTCGCGCGGGTCGATCCATACGGGCGACGGACGGCTCGTCGCCTCGGTGGCGCAGGAGGGGCTGATCCGCCAGCGCTTGGACCTCGCCTGATCAGGCGGGGCATTTGCCTCAAGTTTAGGCAATTACGCGGGGGCAAGACCGCTTAAAATCTGTGCAATCGTGCTCCGGGCCCGTCCCCGTCCGGGAGCCACGCTACGCCCGGCCCCCATTCGGGGGTTCCGCGGCCCCGAATCGCCCAGCTGGCCCCACTTGGCACGAGGCTTGAATTGCGCACGTCGAACGTGTCGCGAGCCCTCAAGGGTTGCGGCGACCGTGCGATCGAACCGCGGCGAGCGGGAAAGGGGGCACACCCATGAAAATCGTGATGGCGATCATCAAGCCGTTCAAGCTGGAAGAGGTGCGCGACGCGCTGAACTCCCTTGGCGTGCACGGGCTGACGGTGACCGAGGTGAAGGGCTACGGCCGGCAGAAGGGCCACACCGAGATCTATCGCGGCGCCGAATATGCCGTGAGCTTCCTGCCGAAGCTGAAGATCGAGGTCGCGGTCGCGGCCGATGCCGTCGCCTCCGTGATCGAGGCGATCGCGGGCGCGGCCCGCACGGGCCAGATCGGCGACGGCAAGATCTTCGTGATGCCCCTGGAGCGGGCGATCCGCATCCGCACCGGCGAAACCGACGGCGACGCGCTGTGACGCGCTCCCCAGCACCCCATCGGAGTTCCACCATGAAGCTCAAGCTCCTCGTTCCGGCCCTGCTCGCGGGCTGCGGGCTGGCCCTCGCCGCCGCCGAGCCGGCCCTGGCGCAAGCCGCCGCTCCCGCCGCCGAGGCTCCGGCCGCCGCGGCCGCCGTCCCCATGAAGGGCGACACCACGTGGATGATGGTCTCCACCATCCTCGTGATCCTCATGACGCTTCCGGGCCTGGCCCTGTTCTATGGCGGCCTGGTGCGGACCAAGAACATGCTCTCGGTCCTGATGCAGGTCTTCGCCGTGTTCAGCGTGGTGGCAATCATCTGGGTGCTCTACGGCTACTCCCTCGCCTTCACGTCGGGCGGGAGCATCACGTCGATCGTGGGCGGCTTCTCCAAGGCCTTCCTCGCCGGCGTCGTGCCGGACTCGACCTCCGACACCTTCACCAAGGGCGTGGTCATCCCCGAGCTGACCTTCGTGGCCTTCCAGCTCACCTTCGCGGCCATCACCCCGGCGCTGATCGTCGGCGCCTTCGCCGAGCGCATCAAGTTCTCGGCCGTGATGCTGTTCACGGTGCTCTGGGTGACCTTCGTCTACATCCCCATCGCCCACATGGTCTGGCACTCGGACGGGTACCTGTTCACGCTGGGCGCCCTCGACTTCGCGGGCGGCACCGTGGTGCACATCAACTCGGGCGTCGCGGGCCTCATAGGCGCCCTCCTCATCGGCAAGCGCCTTGGCTACGGCCGCGACCTCATGGCCCCGCACTCGCTGACCATGACCCTCATCGGCGCCTGCCTCCTGTGGGTGGGCTGGTTCGGCTTCAACGCGGGCTCGAACCTCGAGGCCACCGGCACGGCGGCGCTCGCCCTCCTCAACACCATCGTGGCCCCCGCCGCGGCGGGCCTCGCCTGGATGACCGTCGAGGCCAGCGCCAAGGGCAAGGCCTCACTGCTCGGCGTCGCCTCGGGCGCGGTGGCGGGCCTCGTTGCCATCACCCCGGCCGCAGGCCTCTCGGGCCCCATGGGCGCGATCGTGCTCGGCCTGGTCGCGGGCGCGGGCTGCTACTTCGCCTGCACGGCGGTGAAGAACGCGCTGGGCTACGACGACGCCCTCGACGTGTTCGGCATCCACGGGGTCGGCGGCCTCATCGGCGCGATCCTCACGGGCGTGGTGGCCTCGCCGGCGCTCGGCGGGCTCGGCGCGGCGGACTTCTCCATCGGCACGCAGGTGTGGAAGCAGCTCGTGGCGGTGGGCGTCACCCTCGCCTGGACCGGCATCGGCTCGGTGGTCCTCTTCAAGCTCGTCGACCTCGTCGTGGGCCTGCGGGTCACCCAGGAGGCCGAGCGCGAGGGCCTCGACCTCGCCGACCACGGCGAGCGCGCCTACAATTACTGATCCCTTCCGCACGGCGGACGAGACGAGCCCCGGCCACACGGCCGGGGCTTTTTCATGCGGCGGGCCGGGGCGTCCCTTTCCGACCCCGGCCCCGGTCCCGCAAGGTTAATCGGCCCTTAACCGCGCCCTCCTAGGGTCGGGGTTCGTTCCAACGTCACGATCCGGCCCATGCGCACGATCCGTCGTCAACCCACGCCCTTCGAGATCGTCACGGAGGCCCTGCGCGGCTTCCTGGCCCGGCGCGCGCGCGAGCTTCTCGGCATCAGCCTCATGGGAGGCGCGGGCGCCCTCGTGGCGGCCCTGGCCACGTGGTCGGTGGAGGATCCGAGCTTCAACCACGCCACGCAGGCCCCCGTGCGCAACGTGCTGGGCTATCCCGGCGCCGCGGTGGCGGATCTCCTGATGCAGCTCGTGGGCCTAGGGGGCATCGCGGTGCTGGCCCCGCTCGTGGCGTGGGGCTGGTGCCTCATGCGCGGGCGCCCGCTGGAGCGGCTGGGCCTGCGCTTCGCGCTCTGGGTCGCGGGCTCGGGCGCCGCCACGGCGGTCGCGAGCGCGCTTCCGGCCACCGCCCGCTGGCCCCTGCCGACGGGCCTGGGCGGCGTGGTGGGCGACGCGCTCCTCACGGCCGTCCGCACCGTCACGGGCACGTCCGGCGGGGCCGGCACGGCGCTCATCGGCTTCATGTTCGCGGGCGTCGCGATCCTCTCCGTCACCGCGGCCTGCGGCTTCGGCTTCGCGGAGGCCGACGAGCGCGAGGAGGAGCCCGAGCCCGCTCCCGTGCGCCGCAGCCGGGTTCCCGAGCCCGAGGAGCACGACGACGCGCCCCGGGACGACGAGCCGAGCTGGATCGTGCTCGCCGTCGGGGCCGCCGCCCACGGGATCATGAGCTTCAAGGGCAACCTGCGCCGGCGCCTGGAGCAGCTGCGCGCCGCCCGCGACGACGACGAGTTCGTTCCCGCGACCCCGCGGGGCGCCCTGCGCCGCGAGCCTTACGAGGAGCCCGCCGCGGTGCCCGTGCGCCGCCGCGAGCCCGTGCTCGATTCGGCCCCCGTGGCGCCCCGCGCCCGCGCGCCCGAGCCGGCTCCCCGCCCCGCCGCGCCGGCGCCCGCAGGCCGCGCCGCGCTGCCGCCCGTCCCCGAGCCCGAGGACGACGAGCCCTGGGAACCCCTCGACGAGCCCCTCGACGACGCGTTCGACGATCCCCTCCCCCCGCCCGCGCCGGCCCCGAAGGCCGCCGAGGCGGCGCCGAGCCGGGTCACCATGCCGGCCGCCGCTCCCCAGCCCGGCCAGCGGATCGCCCGCGAGACCGGCCGCGCCCCCGTCCCCGCCGACGTGGACGATTACGAGCTGCCCGCCCTGACGCTGCTGGCCGAGCCCAAGAAGGCCGCCACCGCCGCCGTCTCGGCCGACGCGCTGGAGCAGAACGCCACCCTGCTCGAATCGACGCTGGAGGATTTCGGCGTGCGCGGCGAGATCATCAACGTGCGCCCTGGTCCCGTGGTGACCTTGTACGAGCTTG
>NZ_VUOA01000053.1 GCF_008386575.1 Salinarimonas soli | reverse complement strand
GGCCGTGATTTTGCGCCCGCAGGGCCGTGGAGGACAGGTGGGAGCGCGGTCCGTGCAGGAACACCCAGGCCGGCGGCCCGCGCCCCGGCAGCCTGGGCGCGCCGCGCTCCTCCAGGCGTCACGCCGCGAGCGCGCTCGCGGCGCGACGCCTGGAGGAGCGCGACGCGCCCAGGCTGCCGGGGCGCGAGCCGCCGGCCTGGGTGTTCCTGCACGGACCGCGCTCCCACCTGTCCTCCACGGCCCTGCGGGCGCAAAATCACGGCCCGGAAGCGGGGGACCGCATTGAATCCGGGGGCGATCGTGCGCATCTTAGAGGGGCGGCAGACGTTCCCGCCGCTTGATCGAGAGGACATGACACTGAACCAAGTGTCTGCGCACGAAGCGGGCACCCATCCGCTTCCCCCTCACTCCGGAGCGGCTGCTCCGCGGTTCGAGGACGTCCGGGCTGCGGCCCGCTATTATATCGAGGACATGAAGGCCGAAGAGCTGGTCGAGATCGACCTCGTCGGCAAGACCTCGATCGCCGATACGATGCTCATCGCCTCCGGCCGCTCGCAGCGCCACGTCGCCGCGATCGCGGAGCGCGTCGTCTCGGGATTGAAGGATGCGGGCTTCGGCAATCCCCGCATCGAGGGCTTGCCGGCCGCCGACTGGGTGCTGATCGATGCGGGCGACATCATCGTCCACATCTTCCGGCCCGAGGTGCGCGGCTTCTACAACCTCGAGAAGATGTGGGGCGCCGATCGTCCGGACGAGCGCCTCGCCGTCTGACCCCGGGGACGACCGCGGTGAAGCTGACGGTCGTCGCCATCGGCCGCCTCAAGGCGGGGCCCGAGCGCGATCTGGTCGAGCGCTATCGCGAGCGGCTGGACGCGACGGGACGCCCTGCGGGCTTCACGGGGCTCGACCTCGTGGAGATCCCCGAAAGCCGCGCCCGGCGCGACGCCGACCGGCGCGCCGAGGAGGCGGGCGCCCTCCTGGCGCGGGCGGGCACGGGTGCCCTCGTCGCCTTCGACGAACGGGGGCGCTCGCCCACGAGCGAGGCCTTCGCGGCGCGGCTCGGCGCCTGGCGCGACGAGGGCCGGGCCTGCGCGGCCTTCGTCGTCGGCGGCCCCGACGGGCTCGACGAATCGGTTCGCCGCCGGGCAGACCTGGTGGTGTCCTTCGGAGCCCTCACCTTGCCCCATCAGATCGTGCGCGCCCTGGTGCTGGAGCAGGTCTACCGCGCCGTCACCATCCTGACGGGCCACCCCTATCACCGCGGAGGCGAGCCGTGAGGGGCGGGTGGGCGAAGCTCCGGAAGGCTACGGCCGAGGGAGGCGTGGTCACGGCCGATCGGCCGGCGATCCTTCGTGCGCGGACACCGCCGTCACCCCCCACCCCAGCCCTCCCCCGCAAGGGGGGAGGGAGCCCGGCGGCGCTCGCCCTCGCGCTTCTCCTTCTCGCCTCCCCTGCCCTCGCCCAGGCTCCCGCCGATCCCCCGTCCGCCGAGGAGCGCGAGCGCAAGGCCGCCGAGCTGAAGCGGCTGGAGGAGGCGATGGCCGCTTCCGCCGACGCACGGCGGGCGCTGGAGGCGGAGATCGGCGAGCTCAAGACCGACCGGGCCCGGCTCGCCGCCGCCCTCGTCGACACCACCGGGCGCGTGCGCTCGGCCGAGGAGCGTGCCGAGGCGCTGGAGCGGCGGCTTGCGACGCTCACCGGCAGCGAGACCGCGATCCGCCGTTCGCTGGAGGCCCGGCGCGGGGTCATCGTGGAGGTGCTGGCGGCGCTCCAGCGCATGGGGCGGCGCCCGCCCCCCGCCGTGCTCGCGAGGCCCGAGGATATCCTGGAGGCGATTCGCACCTCCATGCTGCTCGGCGCGGTCCTGCCCGAGCTGCGCCAGGAGGCCGAGACGCTCGCGGGCGACCTCGCCGAGCTCGTGCGCCTGCGCGAGGCCATCGCCCGCGACCGCGAGACCCTGACCCGCGAGGCGGCCAATCTCGCCCGCGAGCGCCAGCGCCTGGAGGCCCTCGTCGCCGCGCGCCAGGATCGCCTCGTCCAGGCGGAGCAGTCGGCGGGCAGCGAGCGCGACCGAGCCGCGAATCTCGCCGCCCAGGCGCAAACTCTCAAAGATTTGATCGACCGCATGGAGCGCGAGGTGGCGGCGGCGCAACGGGCCGCCGAGGAGGCCAGGCGCGCCGCCGAGACGCAATCGAAGGAGACCCGCGAGCGTTTCGCGGCGCTCGCCTTCCGCGATCCGGCGCGTCTGGCCCCCAAGATCCCGTTCCAGGAGGCGCGCGGCGCCCTGCCGACACCCGTTTCGGGCGAGATGGTGCGGGGATTTGGCGCGCCCGACGGGGTTGGCGGAACGGCCCGCGGCATCTCATTTTCGACACGAGCAGGAGCGATCGTGTCTTCGCCCGCGGATGGATGGGTGGCGTTCGCGGGGCCCTTCCGGTCCTTCGGGCGACTCTTGATCATTAACGCCGGGGGTGGGTACTATCTCCTCCTGGCGGGGATGGAGCGGATCAACGTCGAGGTCGGCCAGTTCGTCCTCGCAGGCGAGCCCGTCGCGGTGATGGGGACGGAAACGGCTTCGGCCGCGTCCGCCGGCACGCCGGGATCGGGCGATCCGGTTCTGTATGTCGAGTTTCGTAAGGATGGCGGGTCGATCGACCCGGCGCCGTGGTGGCACAAATCGCAGAGCGAAAAGGTTCGCGGGTAATGCGCAAGATTTCCCTCATGATGATCGGCGCGTTCGTGGGCGCGAGCGCCACGGCGCTGGTGTCGCAGACGCAGCTCCTGTCGAGCACGAGCGCCGTCGCCGCCTCGGCGGAGACGTACCGTCAGCTCAGCCTGTTCGGTGACGTCTTCGAGAAGATCCGGACGGACTACGTCGAGAAGCCCGACGAGTCGAAGCTGGTCGAGTCCGCCATCAACGGCATGCTCACCTCGCTCGACCCGCATTCGAGCTACATGGATCCCAAGAGCTTCCGCGACATGCAGGTGCAGACCCGCGGCGAGTTCGGCGGCCTCGGCATCGAGGTCACGATGGAGGAGGGCCTGATCAAGGTCGTCGCCCCCATCGACGAGACCCCCGCCGCCAAGGCCGGCGTGATGTCGAACGACATCATCACCCACATCGACGACGAGCAGGTCCAGGGCCTCACCCTCAACCAAGCCGTCGACAAGATGCGCGGCCCCGTCAACACGGCGGTGCGCCTCAAGATCCAGCGCAAGGGCGCCAAGGAGCCCCTGGAGATCAAGGTCAGCCGCGACGTGATCCGCATCCGTCCGGTGCGCGCCCGCGTCGAGGACGACGTGGTGGTCCTGCGCGTCACGCAGTTCAACGAGCAGACCTTCGAGAACCTCAAGGCCGCCATCGAGCGCCACACCAACGAGGTGGGCGCCGAGAAGCTGAAGGGCTTCGTGGTCGACCTGCGCAACAACCCGGGCGGCCTCCTCGACCAGGCGATCATGGTCTCGGACGCCTTCCTCGACCGCGGCGAGATCGTCTCGACCCGCGGCCGCAACGCCGACGAGACCCAGCGCTTCAACGCCAAGGGCGGCGACCTCACCAAGGGCAAGCCCCTGGTGGTGCTGATCAACGGCGGCTCCGCCTCGGCCTCCGAGATCGTGGCCGGCGCCCTCCAGGATCACAAGCGCGCCATCGTCATGGGGACGCGCTCCTTCGGCAAGGGCTCGGTGCAGACCATCATCCCGCTCGGCGGCAACGGCGCGGTGCGCCTCACCACGGCGCGCTACTACACGCCGTCGGGCCGCTCGATCCAGGCCAAGGGCATCGATCCCGACCGCGAGGTCACGCAGGACATCCCGGACGAGCTCAAGGGCAAGGACGAGACCAAGGGCGAAGCCGGGCTTCGCGGCCACCTGAAGAACGACAAGGACGAGAAGGGCGGCTCCTCGGCCTACATCCCGACGGATCCGGCCAAGGACAAGCAGCTCATCGCGGCTTACGAGTACCTGCGGGGCCAGCGCCAGGGCGCGGCCGTCACCCCCGCCCCGACCAAGGTCCCGAACTGATCGCACCTGCGCTCACCGGCAACGCCCTCCCCCGCGGAGGGCGTTTTCGTTTGGGGGCTCGCCGGCCCGTGTCCCAGCCGCGCTCTCGGACGCCGTCCATCCCGAACCGATCGCGTCGGCGGACCGGTTTTCGCTTCACCCCTGCGCCCGGCCCCGCTAGCCTTGGGACCAGTTGAGAGGTGCGCATGCCGGCCCTTGCCATCGCCGTGTTCTCGGACGTGATCTGCCCCTGGTGCTATCTGGGCAAGCGGCGCCTGGAGAGCGCCCTCGACCGGCTCGGCCTGCGGGAGACCACGACGGTCACCTGGCTGCCCTACGAGCTCAATCCCGCCATGCCGCCCGAGGGCATGGAGCGGATGGCCTATCGCGAGGCGAAGTTCGGGCTCGCGAAGGCGGTGCAGCTCGACGCCCAGATGACGGCGCTCGGCGAGGCGGAGGGCGTGGCCTTCGCCTTCGGCCGCCAGACCCGCACGCCCTCCACGCGCCGCGCCCACAAGCTCATCGCCCACGCCACCCGGCTGGGGAACGCCGATCCCGTGGTCGAGGCCCTGTTTCACGCCTATTTCGAGGAGGCGCGCGACATCGGCGACCCGGCGGTGCTCCGCGAGATCGCCGCCGGGGCGGGCCTCGACCGCGACGCCGCCATGGCCGCCATGGAGGACGACCTCCTCGACCGCCAGGTGGCGGAGCTCGAGGCGGAGGCCGGGGAGAGCGGCATCTCCGGCGTGCCCTTCTTCATCATCGACGGGCAATGGGCGGTCTCGGGCGCCCAGCCCCCGGAGCAATGGGTCGAGGCGCTCACGGGACTGGGCGCCACGGCGTAGACGGCCCCCAACCTGGACCGCGCGGGGCGCCGGTGGTAACCCGGCGCCCACGCAAGCCACAGCGCCAGAGAGCCCCCATGTCCGAACGGCTGTCCCTCTCCAAGGGCAAGATCCGCGTCCTCCTGCTGGAGGGCGTCAACGACAGTGCGGTCGAGCTCCTGCGCGCGGCGGGGTACACCAACGTCACCCGCCTGCCCAAGGGCCTCGACGGCGAGGCGCTGCGGGAGGCGATCCGGGGCGTCCATATCCTGGGCATCCGCTCGCGCACCCAGCTCACGGCGGAGGTTCTGGAAGCCGCCGACCGGCTGATCGCGGTGGGCTGCTTCTCGGTGGGCACCAACCAGGTCGACCTGGAGGCGGCGCGGCGCAACGGCATCCCGGTCTTCAACGCGCCCTTCTCCAACACCCGCTCGGTGGCCGAACTCACCATCGCCGAGATCGTGATGCTCATGCGCCGGGTGTTCCCGCGCTCGACGTCGGCCCATGCGGGCGGCTGGGACAAGTCGGCGGTCGACAGCCAGGAGGTGCGCGGCAAGACGCTCGGCATCGTGGGCTACGGCAATATCGGCTCGCAGCTCTCCTCGCTCGCCGAGGCCATGGGCATGCGGGTGATCTATTACGATCACACCGACAAGCTGCGCTACGGCAACACGGAGCCCGTGGGCTCCCTCGACACGCTGCTGGCCGGGTCCGACGTGGTGAGCCTCCACGTGCCCGAGACCCCGGCGACGCAGGGCATGATCGGCGCGCGCGAGATCCGGCTCATGAAGCCCGGCGCCTATCTCATCAACAACAGCCGCGGCACCGTGGTGGACCTCGACGCGCTGGCCGACGCCTTGCGCGACGGGCATCTGCGGGGCGCCGCCGTCGACGTGTTCCCGCAGGAGCCCGCCTCCAACAACGAGCCCTTCGTCTCGCCGCTACAGAACCTGCCCAACGTGATCCTCACCCCCCATGTCGGCGGCTCGACGGAGGAGGCGCAGGAGCGCATCGGGGCCGAGGTGGCCCGCAAGCTCGTGGACTATTCCGACATCGGCTCCACCTTCGGGGCCGTGAACTTCCCCCAGGCCCAGCTGCCGAGCCGCCCCACGGGCACCCGCTTCATCCACGTCCACCGCAACGTGCCCGGCGTCCTCACCCGCCTCAACGAGATCTTCGCCCGCCGCGGCCTCAACATCGCGGCCCAGTTCCTCCAGACTGATGGCGAGATCGGCTACGTGGTCATCGAGGCCGACGGCACCCGCGAGGACAGCGAGGCGGTCCTGGAGGAGGCCCGCGCCATCGAGGGCACGATCCGCGCGCGCCTGCTCTACGAGCGGGGGTGAGCGGCGTCCGCGTTCCCATCCCCTTTGCGGGCAGGGGTTGGGGGTGATGGCGGAGGTGGAGCAGAACAGGGCTCACCCGTTCGGACGACGACCTCTCCGGGTTAGGACACCGCCGTCACCCCCTCCGAAAGCCGGGTCGCCGACTCGGGCCGAGTCGGCTATCACGCGGTGATTCGGGGGAAGGCCGACCCATGATCGTCGGGGTGCTGAACCAGAAGGGCGGGGTGGGCAAGACCACGATCGCCGTGAACCTCGCGGCCCATTGGGCGCGCGCGGGGCGGCGCGTGCTGCTCGTGGACGCGGATCCGCAGGGGTCGTCGCTCGCCTGGTCGTCAGCGCGGGAGCGCGACCCGCTCTTTCCCGTGGTGGGCATGGCGAAGCCCAGCCTCCACCGCGACCTGCCGGCGCTCGCCCGCAACTACGACCTCGTGGTGATCGACGGCGCGCCGCGGGTGAACGAGCTCGCCCGCTCGGCGATCCTCGCCTCCGACATCGTGCTGATCCCCGTCCAGCCCTCTCCTTACGACGTGTGGGCGGCGGCCGACATCGTGCAGCTCGTGGGCGAGGCGCAAGGCTTCAAGCCGGGCCTGCGGGCAGCCTTCGTCATCAATCGCAAGATCGCCAAGACCGCCATCGGCCGGGACGTGAGCGCGATCCTCGATTCCTTCCCCCTGCCCGTCCTCGACGCCGCCCTGCGCCAGCGCGTGATCTATGCTGAGAGCGCCGCGCAAGGGCTCTCCGTCCCCGAGGTCCAGCCCCGAGGCGAGGCCGCCCGCGAGATCGCCGCGCTCGCCAAGGGCATCGCCGACCTGCACCTGCAAAGGGAGGCCGCATGAGCAAGAAGACCGTCCGGTTCAAGCTGCATGTCGCGGGCGAGACCCCGGGGACCGCGGGCGCCAGCGCCGAGGCCTGGATCGGCGCCGCCAAGGGCCGCCCCGATGCCGGAGCGCACGGGGATGAGCAGCAGCCCCGCCCCGATCCCGATCTCGTGGGCCTCGCCGACGCCATGACGGCGCTCGCCCAAGGCGCCCAGGACGCCGTGCGGGCCGGCGCCTCCTTCGACCGGGGCCCCGCCGCCGACGCCCTGGAGCGGGTGCTGCGGGCCAAGACGGCGTCCGAGCTCGCCGCCGCGCAAAACGAGCTCGCCCGCGCGGGCCTGGAGCAGGGCTTCCTCCAGATGAGCCGCGCCACCCAAACCTGGGCTGACGCGGTCGCCGCCGCCGCCCGCTGCCTCTCGCCGCGGCGCGGCTGACTCCGCTTGGCGATGGGGCCGAAGCGGCTGTCTCTCCCAGTCTCACCCTCGTCCTGAGGCGCCCTGCGTAAGCCGGGCCTCGAAGGGCGCTTCAGGGATCTCCAGCCGGCTCACGAGCGTGATGCGTGCTTCGAGACGCGCTCTACGAGCGCTCCTCAGCATGAGGGGGGGTGGAGTTCCCTCATTCCGAGCCCGTCTCCCAGGGCCGGGCCGGAACGATTGGCGGAAGGCCGTCGTTTCGGCTATTATTCGCGTACGAACGATCCCGTCCGCAGGATCTGGGGCATCAGGGGGCCCGGCTCATGTCCAACCTGAACGTGGAACGCGTCACCGAGGTCAGGCACCACACCGACAGCCTGTTCTCGTTCAAGACGACGCGCGACCCGTCCTTCCGCTTCCTCAACGGCCAGTTCACGATGATCGGCCTCCAGGTCGACGGACGGCCGCTGCTGCGCGCCTATTCGATGGTCTCGGCCAATCACGAGGAGGAGCTGGAGTTCTTCTCCATCAAGGTGCCGAACGGCCCCCTCACCTCGCGGCTCGCCCATATCAAGCCCGGCGACGAGATTCTGGTGGGCCGCAAGCCCACGGGCACCCTGGTCCAGGATGCGCTCCTGCCGGGCAAGCGGCTCTATCTCGCCGGCACGGGCACGGGGCTCGCGCCGTTCATGAGCGTGGTGAAGGACCCGGAGGTCTACGAGCGGTTCGAGACCGTGGTGCTCCTGCACGGCACCCGGCACGTGGCCGAGCAGGCCTACAACGACTTCCTGACCCACGGCCTGCCGGAGGACGAGTATCTCGGCGACCTCGTGCGCGAGAAGCTGAAATACTACCCCACCGTGACCCGCGAGGCCTTCGTCCACCAGGGCCGCGTCACGGATCTCCTCGCCTCGGGCAAGGTCGGCGAGGATCTCGGCCTGCCACCCCTCGACCCGGCCCACGACCGCGTCATGATCTGCGGCTCGCCGGCCATGCTGAGGGATATGGTCGACATGCTGGAGGCGAAGGGCTTCGACGAGGGCTCCACGAGCCGCCCGGGGCACTACGTGATCGAGAAGGCCTTCGTGGAGCGGTAGCCAATCCCCCTCCCCCTTGTGGGGAGGGGCTAGGGGTGGGGGTCGGGGCGCCATCCGCCGTCAGTGCAGGATCAAGCCTGTACGCCCGTGCGTGCTCCCCTCCCTAGCCCCAGCTCCGACTTTTCGACCCCCACCCCTAACCCCTCCCCGCAAGGGGGAGGGGGTTCAGGCTTTCATACGCCCGAACCAGCGCCCCACGCCCCGCGCATAGGCCCCAAAGGTCTCGCCGAGCCAGCTCTCCAGATAGGCTTCCTCCAGCCGGATCTGCACCGAGAGCGCCATGTAGGTGCCCGTGAGCGCCGCGAGGCTCAGCGCGTGGGGGATGGCGAGCGTTACCCCGCCTGCCGCGAGCATCATCCCCAGGAAGACGGGATTGCGCGACCAGGCGAACACCCCGTCGGTGACGAGCTTCGGCTTGTCCGAGGTTGGGATACCCACCCGCCAGGCCTTCCCCATGGCCCGCTGGCCCATCGCGACCATGACGACCCCGCCCAGCATCAGCGCGATCCCCGCCCAGGCGAAGCCCGGCCCGACGAGGAGCGGCACGGCGCCGAGCGAGCGCAGGGCCCAGGCCGGCACGATCGCCCAAGTGACGAGGACGAAGGCCCACACGGCCACGAGCCCAACGAAGGCGCGGCCCAGAAATCCCGGCGCGTCGTCGCCCAGGGGCAGCACCCAGGGCTCCACGCCCGCTTTGCGCAGCCGCAGCGAATGGGCCGCGACGGCGGCGCCGGCCGCGGCGGCGAGCGCGAGGGGAAGCCAGGAGGACGGATTCACGGGCGGGCTCCCTTGCGGCGGCGTTTCGCGGCTGTGGACAACGGCGTCCCCGGCTCTAGCACGGCGGGGCGGCGCTCGTGACCCCTTGCGCGCCGCTGCCGTCACGTTAACGTTCGCATACGAACGAACCCGCCCGGGCGGGACGGGGACCACGCGAGCGATCATCTCATCCTTATCCGTCAGCGAGGACAAGCCATGACCCTTCGACACCCCACCCGCCGCGCCGTCGTCGGAGGCCTCGCGGCGGCGCCCCTGGTGCTCGGGTCCGGCGCGCACGCCCAAGGGTCGGGGCCGATCAAGATCGGCGAGCTCAATTCCTACAGCCGCATGGCCGCCTTCGCGGTGCCCTACCGCAACGCCATGCAGATGGCGGTGGACGAGATCAACAAGGCGGGCGGCATCAAGGCCATCGGCGGGCGCCCCCTCGAGATCGTGTTCCGCGACGACGGCTCGACGCCGGGCGACGCGGTGCGGGTCGCGGAAGAGCTCGTCACCCGCGAGAACGTGGCGTTCCTCGCCGGCACCTTCCTGTCGAATGTCGGCCTCGCGGTGGCGGATTTCGCCAACCAGCGCAAAACCCTCTTCCTCGCCACCGAGCCCCTCACCGACGCGCTGACGCTCGCCGGCGGCAACCGCTACACCTTCCGCGTCCGCCCCAACACCTACATGCAGACGAAGATGCTCGTCGACGCCGTGAAGGCGAAGGGCGTCAAGCGCTGGGCCATCGTGGCGCCGAACTACGAGTACGGCCAGTCGGCGGCGGCGAACTTCAAGAAGCTCATGGGCGAGGCCGTGCCGGGCTTCGAGGTGGTGGCCGAGCAGTTCCCGGCGCTTGGCCGCGTGGACGCGGGCGCGACCGTGGGGGCGCTCGCCCAGGCCAAGCCCGACGGCATCTTCAACGTGCTCTTCGGCGCCGATCTCACCCCCTTCGTCCGCGAGGGCAACACCCGCGGCCTGTTCGAGCGGCGCACGGTGGCGAGCCTGCTGACGGGCGAGCCCGAATACATGATGCCGCTCGGCGAGGAGACGCCCGAGGGCTGGATCACCACGGGCTACCCCTGGGAGCAGATCGAGGACCCGAAGCACAAGGCCTTCGTCGCCGCCTATCGCGCCCGCTTCAACGACACGCCGCGGCTCGGCTCGTTCCTGGGCTACGTGGTGGTCTATCTCATGCGCGACATGCTGGAAAAGGCGGGCTCCACGGAGACCGAGGCCATGGTCAAGGCGCTGGAGGACCTGCCCTTCGAGACCATCGTCGGCCCCGCGATCATGCGCGGGATCGACAACCAGGCGACGCTCGGCGCCTGGGTGGGCGAGACCACGCTGAAGGGCCGCCAGGGCGCCATGAAGAACTTCCGCTACGTCGACGGCCGGGACTACATGCACCCGGAAGCCGAGGTGAAGGCCGCCCGCAAGGACTGACCCCAGGCATCCCCGCTCCAGCGACGAGGCACCCCCGGCCCCATGGATCCCTCCTTCCTCGTGATCCAGTCCCTTTCGGGGCTCGCCAGCGCCTCGTCGCTCTTCGTCATCGCCTCCGGGCTCACCATCGTCTTCGGCGTCACCCGCATCGTGAACTTCGCCCACGGCTCCCTCTACATGCTGGGGGCCTATCTGGCGGTCACGATCGTCCCCCGCCTCCTCGACCTCCACTACTCGCCCTGGACCTTCTTCGCGGGCGTGCTCCTCGCAGCCCTCGCCGTGGGGCTCGTCGGGATCGCCATGGAGTTCCTGCTCCTGCGGCGGATCTACCGGGTGCCGGAACTCTTCCAGCTGCTCGCCACCTTCGGCATCGTGCTCATCGTCCAGGATCTCGTTCTCGCGATCTGGGGGCCCGTCGACATCCCCGGGCCCCGGGCGCCCGGCCTGCGCCACGGCGTCGAGATCCTCGGCCAGCGCTTCCCGGCCTACGAGCTCTTCCTCATCGCGGTGGGGCCGCTGGTGCTGGGCCTCCTCAGCCTCCTCATGCGCAAGACGCGCTTTGGCGTCCTCATCCGGGCCGCGACCCAGGACCGGGAGATGGTCGGCGCGCTCGGGGTCAACCAGGCGCTCCTCTTCACGGGCACCCTGTTTCTCGGCGCGTTCCTGGCGGGCCTCGGCGGCGCGCTCCAGATCCCGCGCATCGCAGCAAGCCCCCACATGGACGTCACGGTGATCACCGACGCCTTCGTGGTGACCGTGATCGGCGGCATGGGATCGGTGCCGGGCGCCTTCCTCGCCGCCCTCATCATCGGCCAGCTCCAGGCCTTCGGCATCCTCGTCTTCCCGAAGGTGACCCTGGTGCTCGTCTTCCTGCTCATGGCCGTGGTGCTCGTGATCAAGCCCTGGGGGCTTCTGGGCCGGCCGGACGTGGCGGCGGGGCGCTCGCTCATCCCGGAGGGCATCCTCACCCTGCGCCGGTTCGGGCGGATCGAGACGGCGCTCGCGGTTCTCGCCGTGGCGGCGCTCCTCGCGATCCCGCTGCTCGGCGACAACTACAAGATCAAGGTCGCCATCGAGGTGATGGTCTTCGCGCTCGCCGCCTTCTCGCTCCAGTTCCTCATGGGGGTGGGCGGCCTCGTCTCGTTCGGGCACGCGGCCTATTTCGGCCTCGGCGCCTATGCGGCGGGGCTCCTCGTCACGGGGCCGCTGAAGCTTCCCATGGAAGCCGCGATCCTCCTCGCGCCCCTTGCCGCCGCCCTCGGCGCGGCCCTGTTCGGCTTCTTCCTGGTGCGGTTGTCGGGCATCTACCTCGCCATGCTGACCCTCGCCTTCGCGCAGATCGTCTATTCGGTCTGCTTCCAGTGGGTGGAAGTCACCGGGGGCGACAACGGGGTGGTGGGCGTCTGGCCCTCCGCCTGGGCCTCGTCCCGCGCCGTCTATTTCTACCTCGTGGCGGCCGGCACGCTTCTCGCCATCGCGGCCCTGCGCCACGTGATCTACGCCCCCTTCGGCTACACCCTGCGCGCCGCCCGCGACTCCGCCACCCGGGCCGACGCCATCGGCATCGACGTGAGCACCCACCGCTGGCTCGGCTTCATCCTGGCGGGGGCGGCGGCGGGCCTGGCGGGGGGGCTCTACGCCTTCTCGAAGGGCTCCATCGACCCCACCATGATCTCGATCCCCATGTCGGTGGATTTCCTCGCCATGATCCTGGTGGGCGGCATCCGCACGGTGGTCGGGCCCCTGCTGGGGGCCGGGGTGTTCCACGCCCTGAAGGACTTCTTCATGCCGCTCACCGATTACTGGCGGCTGTTCCTGGGGCTCTCCATCATCGCCATGGTGCTCGTCTTCCCGCAGGGCCTCGCCGGCGCCGCCGACCGCCTCACCGGCCGCCGCAGCCGCGCCCCCGCCCCCGAGGAGCAGCCGGCATGAGCGCCTCTTCGAGACCCGTGCCGCCGCGCTCCCTCCCCCCTTGCGGGGGAGGGCTGGGGTGGGGGGTGACGGCGGTGTCCCATCCGAAAAGGTCACCAGCCGAACGGTTGCGCCCTGTTCTGCACCACCTCAGCCGTCACCCCCAGCCATAACCCCTCCCCGCAAGGGTGAGGGGAACCTGTCGCGACCCGTCCGAACGCTTAGTGCAGGACTGGTTACGCGACGCCGGGCG
>NZ_VUOA01000052.1:29301-30050 GCF_008386575.1 Salinarimonas soli | reverse complement strand
CGCCGGGCCGATGGCCCGCGCCAACCCGAAATCCCCATGTCCGCCCCCTCGTTCGACAAGATCCGCAATTTTTCCATCGTGGCCCATATCGACCACGGCTAGTCGACCCTTGCCGTCCGGCTGATCCAGACCACCGGCGCGCTGGCGGAGCGCGAGATGACGGAGCAGGTGCTCGACTCGATGGACATCGAGCGCGAGCGCGGCATCACCATCAAGGCCCAGACCGTGCGCCTGGAATACAAGGCGGAGGACGGGGAGACCTACATCCTCAACCTCATGGACACGCCCGGCCACGTGGACTNNGGTCGACGCCTCGCAGGGCGTGGAGGCGCAGACGCTCGCCAACGTCTATCACGCGATCGACGCCAACCACGAGATCGTGCCCGTCCTCAACAAGATCGACCTGCCGGCGGCCGAGCCCGACCGGGTCAAGGAGCAGATCGAGGAGGTGATCGGCATCGACGCCTCGCAGGCCGTGCCGATCTCGGCCAAGACCGGCATCAACATCGAGGGCGTGCTGGAGGCGATCGTCACCCGGCTCCCGGCGCCGAAGGGCGACCGCGCCGCACCCCTCAAGGCCCTCCTCATCGATTCCTGGTACGACGCCTATCTCGGCGTCGTGGTGCTGGTGCGCATCGTCGACGGCACCCTCAAGAAGGGCATGAACATCCGCATGATGGGCACCGGCGCCGTCTACGGCGTCGACCGCATCGGCGTGTTCCGCCCGAAGATGCAGGACGCCGACGTGC
>NZ_VUOA01000052.1:0-29285 GCF_008386575.1 Salinarimonas soli | reverse complement strand
CAAGCCCGTGCAGCCCGTGGTGTTCTGCGGCCTCTTCCCCGTGGACGCCGCCGACTTCGAGACCCTGCGCGCCGCCATGGGCCGGCTCCGCCTCAACGACGCGAGCTTCTCCTACGAGATGGAGACCTCCGCGGCGCTCGGCTTCGGCTTCCGCTGCGGGTTCCTCGGCCTCCTCCACCTGGAGATCATCCAGGAGCGGCTGGAGCGCGAGTTCAACCTGGACCTCATCTCCACGGCGCCGAGCGTGGTCTACCACCTCAAGCTCACCGACGGCTCGATCATGGAGCTGCACAACCCGGCCGACATGCCGGACGTGATGAAGATCGAGTCCATCGACGAGCCCTGGATCCGCGCCACGATCCTCACCCCCGACGACTATCTCGGCTCGGTGCTGAAGCTGTGCCAGGAGCGGCGCGGCGTGCAGATCGACCTCAACTATGTCGGCAAGCGCGCCATGGTGGTCTACGACCTGCCCCTCAACGAGGTGGTCTTCGACTTCTACGACCGGCTGAAGTCGATCTCGAAGGGCTACGCCTCCTTCGACTACGCCATCACGGACTATCGCGAGGGCGACCTCGTGAAGATGTCGATCCTCGTCAACGCCGAGCCCGTCGACGCGCTGTCCATGCTCGTCCACCGCACCCGCGCGGAGGGGCGCGGCCGGGCCATGTGCGAGAAGCTCAAGGAGCTGATCCCGCCGCACCTGTTCCAGATCCCGGTCCAGGCCGCGATCGGCGGCAAGATCATCGCCCGCGAGACCATCCGGGCCCTGCGCAAGGACGTGACCGCCAAGTGCTACGGCGGCGACGCGTCGCGCAAGCGCAAGCTCCTCGACAAGCAGAAGGAGGGCAAGAAGCGCATGCGCCAGTTCGGCCGCGTGGAGATCCCGCAGGAGGCGTTCATCGCCGCCTTGAAGATGGATTCGTGACGGCGCCGTGAAGCAGGCCCGCGCCGAGGCGCTCTTCGCCGCGATCCACGCCCGCGACGGCGGGCGATGCGTCTATTGCGGCGTCGCGGTCGTGCGCCGCGGCCCGGGTCTCCACCGCACCCCGAACCTCGCCACCCTCGACCACGTCATCCCCCGCTCCCAGGGCGGCCCGACCCGCGCCGAGAACCTCGTGCTCGCCTGCGCGGCCTGCAACAACGCGCGGGGGGTGGAGGACGCGGAGAGTTTTCGGGCGCGGCGGGGCGAGACCCACCCTCCAACGTCGTCCTGAGGTGCCCNNCGTGGTGCGTGCTTCGAGATGCGCTCTTCGAGCGCTCCTCGGCATGAGGGGGTGGGAAATCTCTGGACCTCCGTGGTACCCCCTCACCCCCGGCCCCTCTCCCCATGGGAGAAGAAAGCCGGGAGAGACGCCCCCTCAAGCCCCCTCCACCTGCGCGATCAGTGGCGCGAGCGTCGGGTCGGTCATGAACTCGCGGCGCATGGCCGAGAGGCGCGCGATGAAGGGGGCCTTGTCCGGGTAGCTGAAGACCACGCCCAGGCGCTCGGCGCCCGCCCGGCTCGCCTCCTCGGCGTTGGCCCACAGGGCCGATTGCAGCATGGCCGATTCGGCGGCGGCCGCGCGCACGATGTCCCGCAAGGGGGGGCGCAGCGCGGCCCAGGTGCGGGCGCCGATGAGCAGCACGTCGGGCACCATGGTGTGCTCGGTATAGGCGTAATGGCGGGTCACCTCCGCGTGGCGGCCGTAGATCAGGGCCGTGAGGTTGTTCTCCGCCCCGTCGATGAGCCCCGTCTGCAGCGCCGTGTAGACCACGCCCCAGGGCAGCGGCACCGCCTCGGCGCCCAGCGTCTGCACCATGCGCACCATGGTGGGCGAGGGCTGGACGCGGATCTTGAGGCCGGCCAGGTCCTCCGGCCGGGCGATCGGCCGCCGGCCGTAGAAGCTGCGCGCCCCCGCGTCGTAGAAGCACAGGCCCGTCATCCCTGAGGGCCCCGGCGCCTGGAGGATGCGCTCGCCGGGCGCGCCCGAGACCACCTTGCGCCAGTGCTCCTTGTCCCGCAGCAGGAAGGGGATGTCGAAGAGCCGGTAGAGGGGGCTCACCACGTCGAGCACGCTCGCGCTCGCCTTGGTCATGTCGAGGGTGCCGGTCCGCACCTGGTCGAGGAGGGTCGGCTCCTCGCCGAGCACGCCGTCGGCATAGAGCGTGACGGTGATCTCGCCGCCGCTGCGCTCGGAGACGAGGTCGGCGAAGTGCAGCATCGCCCGGTGGACCGGATGGGCCCGGGGCAGGCCGTGGGCGAGGCGAAGCCGCACGGCGGCCCGCGCCGGGCGCGCCAGCAGCCCCGCGGCCGCGAAGGCGGCCCCGCCCGCGAGCACGCCGCGGCGCGACGGCGGACGCGCCGGATGCTCGGCCCCCTCCTCGTCCCCTCTCATCGGCATGCCCCTTCCGTTCACCGGGATGTCCCCTACCTCCCGGACGGACAGAGCCATTTTAGCGAAAAACGCCGCTGGTTGAAGGCGGATTCACGCTGCGGCATGCCCAATTGCCAGGCTTCTTTCCTTGAGCGGCAAGGCGTTGCGGGGCGCGCGTCCCCCCTCGCGCCCGCGCCCCAAACCGATTAGGGTCGGGCGTCACCGCAGCCCCGCGCCGCCAAAAGAGCCGATGTCCGTCCAGGGAACCTGCGTCCTCCCGTCCCGCCCGCGCCGCGCCCCCGCCGGCCGGTGCCGCCCGCGGGCCCGCCCATGACCATCGCGGCTCTCGACGCCTCGGCCCGCGCCCGCAAGGGCGAGCGCGCCTCGCGCCTGCGCTCCGTGCCGATCCGTTGGCGCATCCTCGCGGTGGCCGTGGTGAACACCATCGGCGTCCTCGTCCTCGCCTTCCTCGTGGTGCGGGCCGCCGACGGGCTCGGCGCCGCCTGGGGCGATCTCGTTCGGGCCCGCAACACCGACCGGCTCCTCGTCTCGGTGGGCAGCGACGCGGAGCGGCTGCAAAGCCTCATCCACCGCTATTTCACCCAGCCCACCGAGCCCGTGCTCCAGGAGATCGATCGCCGCCGCGCCGGCCTCATGCAGCGCCTCGACGCGGTGGGGGCGGCAGCCGTGGAGGCGGGCGAGCTGCCGGCGGCGGTGCAGCGCCTCTCGGCGGGCTTCGAGGAGCTCAAGACCGCGCGGGCCAACATCGTCTCGGCCTACGAGACCCGCGTGCTGGCCTCCGCCCGCGAGATGACGGGCCTCTACACCCTCATCGAGGGGGCGACGCCCCGGGACAGCTCCCTCATCTGGCCCGCTCTCACCCGCTCGCGCGACGCCTTCTCGACCGCCATCGTGGCCGTGAACTCGTTCTACCTCTCCCAGGACGTCCGGGCCGCGCACGACACCCGCGAGAGCCTCAGCACCATCGAGCGCACGGCCCCCTACATGGTGGACCTCGCGGAGAACGACCTCCAGCGCGACGCCCTGCGGGCGTTGCACGCCCGCGCCGGAGCGCTTCTGGCGGGCTTCACGGATCTCGCCACCGCGTTCACGGTGCAAAACGAGCTCCTGCGCACCGCCGTCGACGAGAGCCAGGCGAGCCTGGCCGGCGCCATCGACCGGCTCTCCGCCGCCACGCGCCGGGCCGAGGAGGCCGCGCAGGCGCGCTTCGACGCGGCGCTCAGCGCCGTGTACCTGCGCATCGCGCTGGCGGGCGGGCTCTTCCTCCTGGCGAGCATCCTCGTGGGCATCGGCGCGGCACGCAGCATCAGCGGCCCCCTGGAGGCGCTCAAGACCGCCATGGGCGACATCGTGGCCGAGCGCCAGCGCACGGTGGCGGGCCTCGATGCCCGCGACGAGATCGGCGACATGGCCCGCGCCGTGAACGTGTTCCAGGAGAACGCCATCGCCCGGCGCCAGGCGGAGGCCGAGCTGCGCGCCGCCAAGGAGCGGGCCGAGGCCACCCTCGTGGCCCTGCGCGAGACCCAGGCCACCCTCGTCAATGCCGAGAAGTTCGCGGCGCTCGGGGCGCTCGTGGCGGGCGTCGCCCACGAGGTGAACAATCCGGTGGGGATCAGCCTCACCGTCGCCTCGAGCCTCGCGCGCCGCTGCGACGCCATGGAGACGGCCCTCGAGGCCGGCCCCTTGCGCCGCTCGCAGCTTGCCGCCTTCATCGCGGACAACCGCGACGCGGCGAACCAGCTCGTGGCGAACCTCCACCGGGCGGGCGAGCTGGTCCAGGCCTTCAAGCAGGTGGCCGTCGACCGCACCCATGCCGACCGGCGCGGCTTCGACCTCGCCGAGACCACCCGCCAGATCGCCGCGAGCCTGCTGCCGGGCCTGCGCAAGACGGGGCTCGGCCTGGAGGTCGCCATCCCCGACGGCATCGCGCTTGAGTCCTATCCCGGCCCCTACGGCCAGGTGCTCACCAACCTCGTCCTCAACTGCGTGGCCCACGCCTATCCGGCGGGGCGCACCGGCGTTGTCCGGATCGGCGCCGAGCGCGCGGGCGAGGCGGGCGTCGCGCTCCACGTCGCCGACGACGGGGTCGGCATGGGGGCGGACGTGCTGCGCCAGATCTTCGAGCCGTTCTTCACCACGAAGCGCGGCGCGGGCGGCACGGGGCTGGGCCTCCACATCGTCCACAATCTCGTGACCTTCCGGCTCGGCGGGCGTATCACCGCCGAATCGAGCCCCGGCCACGGCACCCGCTTCACCCTCACGCTGCCCCTCGTCGCGCCCGGAGCCCCGGCCGCCGAGGACGAGCCGATCCGGAACCACGCCTGATGGCCCAAGACGACGACGTTCTCGACATCATCGACGACTCGGAGGAGCCCTCGCCCGCCCTCCCCCACGCCCCGTGGGTGATCGCGATCATCGACGACGACCCGGCCGTCCACCAGGGCACCCGCTTCGCGCTCGCCGACTACGTGCTCCACGACCAGGGCCTGGAGATCCTCTCCGCCTACTCGGCCGAGGAGGGGCGGCGCCTGCTGAAATCCCGCCGGGACATCGCCGTGATCCTCCTCGACGTGGTGATGGAGAGCGACAGCGCCGGCCTCGACTTCGTCGACCATGTGCGCCGCGATCTCAAGGACGAGACGGTGCGCATCATCCTGCGCACGGGCCAGCCGGGCCAGGCGCCCGAGCGGCGCGTGATCGTCGCCTACGACATCAACGACTACAAGGCGAAGACCGAGCTCACCGCCGACAAGCTCTTCACCTCGCTCACCGCGGCCTTGCGCAGCTACCAGCAGCTCAAGCGCCTGGAGGAGACCCGGCGGGGCCTGGAGATCATCATCGACGCGGCCCCGAAGCTCTTCGACTTCCGCTCCATGCAGCGGCTCGCCGAGGGCGTCCTCACCCAGATGGCCTCGCTCCTCGACGTGGAATGCGCCGGCATCCTGCTGCTGCGCGACGGGGCGAAGGGGGCGGGCGGCATCGCGGTCCTGGCGGGCTCGGGCTGCTACCGGGAGCTCGTGGGCTGCGACCCGGGCTCCGCCTTCGACGGCACGCTCGCGGACCTCGTCCACGGCGCCTTCGAGCGGCGCTGCAACGCGTTCTTCGACCGGCGCTCGCTCCTCTACATCGAGACCGGGAGCGGGCGGGAGGTGGTGGTGCTCCTCGACGCGGACAAGCAGCTCTCCGACACCGACCGCGCCCTCGTCGAGCTCCTGTCCAGCCGCCTCTCGGTCGCCTTCGACAACGTGATCCTCTACGACCAGCTCCAGGAGGCCAATGCGCGGCTGGAGGAGCGGGTGCGCGAGCGGACGGCGGAGCTCACCAAGACCAACCATCGGCTGGCCGCGCAATCGGGCGAGCTGCGCCGGGCGAACCGCCTGAAGAGCGAGATCCTCGGCACGGTGGCCCACGATCTCAAGAACCCGCTGGGCGTGATCCTCGGGCGCACCGAGATCCTCAACGAGCTCGCCGCCAACGACCCGCCCCTCGTCGAGCCCATGCGGGCCCAGATCGGCCACATCCGCGATTCCGCGACCCGGCTCACCGAGATGGTGAACAGCCTCATCCGCGACGCGATGAACGACGCCCTCGACATCACCATCCGCCACGACGCCTTCGACCTCGCGGCCCTGGTGCGGGAGGTGGCGGACGGGAACGAGGCGCTCGCCGCCCGCAAGGACCAGGCGCTCGCCTGCGAGACCCCCGCCCACCTCGTGGTGACGGGCGACCCCGACCGCCTGCGGGAGGCGGTGGACAACCTCGTCTCCAACGCCGTGAAGTACAGCCCGCCCGGCAGCCCCATCGCGGTCTCCGTCATCCCGCGGGAGCACGAGGTGGAGGTGTCGGTGCGCGACCGGGGGCCCGGCCTGTCGCCGGAGGACATGGACCGCCTGTTCGGCCGCTTCCAGCGCCTGTCGGCGAAGCCCACGGGGGGCGAGAGCTCCACGGGGTTGGGGCTGTTCATCGTGAAGCGCATCGTGGAGCTCCATGGCGGCCGGGTCGCCGCCACGAGCGATGGGATCGGGCGGGGGGCGACGTTCTCGCTGCTGCTGCCCTGGGAGCCCGACGGGAGGACCGCATGAGCGCCAGCCAGCACATCGTCGTCGTGGACGACGAGGCCGCCGCGCGGGAGATGGTTGGCGACTACCTGCGCATGCACGGCTTCCAGGTGTCGCTCTGCGACGGGGGCGGGGCGCTCCGGCGCACCATCGCCGCAGAGGGCACGCCCGACCTCATTGTCCTCGACCTCAACATGCCCGAGGAGGACGGCCTCTCGGTGATCCGCGACCTGCGGGCGAAGAGCCGCGTGCCCGTGATCATGCTCACCGCCACGGCAAGCCCCATCGACCGCATCGTCGGCCTGGAGCTCGGCGCCGACGACTACGTGCCGAAACCCTGCGAATTGCGCGAGCTTCTCGCCCGCATCCGCTCGATCCTGCGCCGCGCCGCCGCCCCCGGCCCCGCCGAGCCCGCTCCCGCCGCCAAGGCCACGGGCATCCGCTTCGGCACCAAGTGGCTCGACGTGGAGGCCCATTGCCTGCGCGACGAGGACGGCACCGAGCAGGTGCTCTCGCGCTCCGAGTTCGACCTCCTGAAAGCCTTCGCCGACAATCCCCGCCGCATCCTCTCCCGCGAGCGCCTGCTCGCCCTCGCCGACGCCCGCGACCCCGACGCCCTCGACCGCGCCATCGACGTGCGCATCAACCGCATCCGCAAGAAGATCGAGCCGGTCCCCGGCGAGCCGCGCTACATCCAGACGGTGCGGGGGCTGGGGTACGTGTTCAAGCCGGACGGGGTTTGAGAGGGTGGACGTGGTCCCCGAGCGCCACCGCCCGCCCCAAAGATTACCGCTTCGTTAACGGCCTGTATCACGACGAAACAATTCCCCTCCGGCGACGCAACGAAGCCCGGCCGTGAGCGCGCCCGCGGAGGATAAGCCCGCAACACGGGCTTCCTAGTGTCCCCCCATCAAGGACGGCGTCCAGAGCCGTCGGGGAGGATGCCATGACGAAGCCGTTCACGAGATATGCCGGGCTCGCCGCCTTCATCGCCGCCGCGACGGTGGCCCTCGTCGAGGTGCCGATCGCCGGCCAGGCCGCGGCGGCGGGCGCTCCGGCGCGGGCCGCGATCCGCGAGGTGCGCCTGCCCGAGACCGTGCCGGCGGCGCCGCGCCTCGCTCCCGCCGGGCCGGACCGCCCGGCCGCCTGCGCCGGCCAGGCCTGGCCCTACATCACTCCCGCCTGCGCGATCCGCGAGGACGGGCGCCCCATCCGCAACGCGCGGCTCATCACGGCGGCCGACGCCGTGACGCCGTCGATCGTGGCGCCGGCGGAGGTTGCCCCGGCAGCCGCGGCCGTGACCGCCGCCCCCGCGAAACCCGCCGCCGAGCCGGCGCGTGCCCCCGCAAAGCGGGCCGCCGCGGCCGTCCGCTGACCCGAACCAACCAGGAGATCCCCCATGCGCCGTCTCTCGCTCATCGCCCTCTCCGTCGCCGCGCTCCTCGCCGGCATCGCCCAGGCCCAGGCCGCCCGTTCCCTCGGCACCGATCCGGGCGGCGTCCTGCTCCCCGACGAGTCCGGCCCGGCCGCGATCGAGCCCCGGTCGAGCCCCGCCGTGAGCCCCGTCCCGCGCGAGATCGTCGCCTTCGCGGGCAACCACGCGCCGGGCACCATCGTGGTCTCCACCGCCGAGCGGCGGCTCTATCTGGTCCTGTCCGGGGGCAAGGCCATGCGCTACGGCATCGGCGTGGGCCGGCCCGGCTTCACCTGGGGCGGCACGCAGACGATCACCCGCAAGGCCCAGTGGCCCGACTGGCGCCCGCCGGCCGAGATGCTCAAGCGGCGCCCGGACCTGCCGCGCCACATGAAGGGCGGCCCCGCGAACCCGCTCGGCGCCCGCGCCATGTATCTGGGCTCGTCCATCTACCGGATCCACGGCTCGAACGAGCCCGAGACCATCGGCCAGGCCGTCTCCTCGGGCTGCATCCGCATGACGAACGAGGACGTCGCCGACCTCTATGAGCGCGTCAAGGTTGGCACAACCGTCGTCGTCCTACGCTGATCCCGTCACCCCTTTGAGGACGGCCCCATGCCCCATCTCGACGCCTCCGCCCTCGCCAGCGACCCGGACGGCCTCGCCGCCCTCGCGGAATTCCTGCGCCCGTCCGCGCCCCCGGCGCGGCGGCCCCGCCGGATGCTGCGGCCGGTCGAGCGCCCGCGCGCCGGGCCGAGCGCCCGGGCGCTGACCGTGGCGCGGGGGCTCAAGCCGGGAACGGCGCGGCCGGGATAGGGCGGTGGAGACGTGGTGCGTGCTTCGAGACGGCCTGCCACGCAGGCCGCCTCGGCATGAGGGTCTGGAGAGCCCAGGTCGTCTAGGCCAAGCTCTCAGAAGCTGCCGAGCAGCATCATCAGGCCAATCAGCCCCAGGGTCGAGCCCACGAACCCGACGCTGGCCCCGAGCATGGACCGGCCACGAACCGGAGCGGCGGCGATCTCGAAGGCAGTCGCGGTCGGGGCGGGCATGACGGGTCCTTATGGCAGCGCCGGGTGGGAGAACCGACGCCGGACGATGTCCCGGGATCGGTGAGGCCTGTCATAAACGCGCCACGATTAAAACTTGTTTCATCCCAAATTGCGGCAGGGGTCGGGTGGCGTAACGCTTTGGGGAACATGGTAAACGAGGGGTTAAGGCCGGCCGGGCCGTGCCTTAATCGGAAGAGGCAGCCCTTCTTCGTCGTCGCCGGGCGGGGCACGCCTGAGGGCCGATAGGGGGAGGCTGCCAGAGGCCCTGGACGGGCACAGGGCGTCGCTTCGCGACAACAAGTTGCGCGGGATCCCCTTCTTGGCACGCAAGCGTGCTTCCCTTCCGCCCTGACGGGCTCCGGCCGGGGATGACAGGGGGTTACCCCTCATCCCCGGAGCCATGCCCTCCCTACTCCGCGGCCTCCTGCACGGGCGCCGGCGGCGTCCAGCGCAGCACCGGCGAGCGGGCGGCGCGGGTTTCGTCGAGGCGGCGGCGCGGGGCGTGGTAGGGGGCGCCGACGAAGCGGTCCCGGTCCCCCGCCTTCGCCGCCATGGCGAGGTCGCGCAGCGTCGCGATGAAGAGGTCGAGCGAGGCCTTGGACTCGGACTCGGTCGGCTCGATCAGCATCGCGCCGTGGACCACGAGGGGGAAGTACACCGTCATCGGGTGGTAGCCCTCGTCGATCATCGCCTTGGCGAAGTCCAGCGTGGTGACGCCCGTGTCCTTCAGCCAGGTGTCGTCGAACAGCACCTCGTGCATGCAGGGCTTGTCGCCGAAGGGCTGGGACATGAGGTCGGCGAGGCCGGCGCGGATGTAGTTCGCGTTGAGCACCGCGTCCTCGGAGGCCCGGCGCATGCCGTCCGAGCCGTGGGACAGCATGTAGGACAGGGCCCGCACATACATGCCCATCTGGCCGTGGAAGGCGGTGACGCGCCCGAAAGGCTGCGCCTCGCCGGCCTCGTCCGCATGCTCCACCAGCTCCAGCCCGCTCGCGCCCTGGCGCACGAAGGGCACCGGAGCGAAGGGGGCGAGGCGCTCGGAGAGCACCACCGGACCCGCGCCCGGCCCGCCGCCGCCGTGGGGCGTCGAGAAGGTCTTGTGCAGGTTGATGTGCATGGCGTCGATGCCGAGATCCCCCGGCCGCGCCTTGCCGACGATCGCGTTGAAGTTGGCGCCGTCGCAGTAGAAGTAGCCGCCCGCGTCGTGGAGCGCCCGGGCGATCTCGACGATCTGCGGCTCGAACAGGCCGCAGGTGTTGGGGTTGGTAAGCATGATGGCCGCGACGTCGGGGCCGAGCGCCGCCTTCACGTCCTCCACATGCACCCAGCCGTCCTCGCGGGCCGGCACCGCCTTGACCTGGAAGCCGATGAGGGCGGCCGTGGCCGGGTTCGTGCCGTGGGCCGAGTCGGGCACCAGCACGGTGCGGCGCGAGGCGCCCTCCCCCTTGGCCTCAATGGCGGCCTTGATCGCCATCATGCCGGCAAGCTCGCCATGGGCGCCCGCCTTCGGCGAGAGCGCCACGGCCTGCGTGCCCGTCAGGGTCATGAGGTAGCGGGCGAGCTCCTGCATCAGCTCCAGGGCGCCCTGCACGGTGGAGACCGGCTGGAGCGGGTGCACGTCGCCGAAGCCGGGGAGGCGCGCCATGCGCTCGTTGAGGCGCGGGTTGTGCTTCATCGTGCACGAGCCCAGCGGGAAGAGGCCCGAATCGATGCCGTAGTTCTTCTGCGAGAGGCGCACGTAATGGCGCATGGCCTCGGGCTCGGACAGGCCCGGCAGGCCGATCTCGCCCGTCCGCTCCATGCCCCCGAGGCGCGGCGCGAAGGCCTCGGGCTCGTCGATGTCGACGCCCGTGGTCTCGTAGCGGCCGATCTCGAACAGCAGGGGCTCGACCTGCGCGAGCGCCTTGTTGCCGGTGAAGGTGGGGTGGGCGTTGTCGCTCGCCTGGCCGGCGGCGGTGGGGCGTCCCTGGCGGTTCAGCATCACAACTTACCTCTAAGCGCGTGGGCGATGTTGATCACATGACCGGCGGTCGGGATGTCGAAGGCGATTCCATTTCGCTCCGGCTTTAATCCGCCACGGGGTGACTTTTGGAATTCGCTAAGATTACTATTCCAGTAGGAGTAGCCCTCGACCCCGGATATGACCTCACCATGGGAGAAATAACGGGGATCAACCACAACGCTCTTCTTCTGTGTCTTTTTGACGTAGATGATTTCGCCGATCCTGCGTCGGTATCCTAGGAGCTTGGCAGAGTCCGTTACGAGGCTGAAACCCGCTTTACACAGCTCTGCATCGAGGTCCGGATGAGGATGCGATGCCGCAGTCATCACAGGACCTCCTTCAGGCCGGCGACCAGGGCCGCGCGGTCGTCATCGGTGTTGATTTCGGTGGACGCCACGAGGAGAAGGTCGTCGAGACCCGCGCCGGGCGAGAGGCGCGACACGGGCACGCCGGCGAGAACGCCGCGCTCCGCCAGCGCCTCGACGACCTCGGCGGCGGGCCTCGACAGGCGCACCGTGAACTCGTTGAAGAAGGCGCCGTTCAGCACCTCCACACCTTTCACGCCCGCCAGCATGTCCGCGAGCTTCACGGCGTTGGCGTGGTTCACGCGGGCGAGCCGGGTGAGGCCCGCCTGGCCGAGCAGCGTCATGTGGATCGTGAAGGCCAGGCAGCAAAGGCCTGAATTCGTGCAGATATTCGACGTCGCCTTGTCGCGGCGGATATGCTGCTCGCGGGTGGACAGGGTGAGCACGAAGCCGCGCTCGCCGTTGGCGTCCACGGTCTCGCCGCACAGGCGGCCCGGCATCTGGCGGATGTATTTCTGACGCGTGGCGAAGAGGCCGACGTAAGGCCCGCCGAAATTGAGCCCGTTGCCGATGGACTGGCCCTCGCCCACCACGATGTCGGCGCCCATGTGGCCAGGCGGCGTGACGAGGCCGAGCGACATCACCTCGGTGAACACCGCGATGAGCAGCGCGCCGTGCTTGTGCGCGGCCTCGGCGATGGCGGTCAGGTCGCGGAGATTGCCGAACACGTCGGGGGTCTGGACGACGACGCAGGAGGTCTCGCCGTCGATCCGGCCGATGATGTCCTCGTCGGCCATGACGTCGGCGGGCATGGCCACCACAGCGTCGCCCGACATCCGCGACAGGGTCTGCACGACCTCGGCGTAATGCGGGTGCAGGCCGCCCGAGAGCACCGCCTTGCGGCGCTTGGTGACGCGATGCGCCATGAGCACCGCCTCGCCCGTGCCCGTGGAGCCGTCATACATGGAGGCGTTCGCCACCTCCATGCCGGTGAGCGCCGCGACCTGGGTCTGGAACTCGAAGAGATATTGCAGGGTGCCCTGCGCGATCTCGGGCTGGTAGGGCGTGTAGCTCGTGAGGAACTCCGAGCGCTGGATCACGTGGTCGACGGTGGCGGGCACGTGGTGCTTGTAGGCGCCGGCGCCCACGAAGAACGGCACGGAGCCTGCCGCCACGTTGCGCCCCGCCATGCGGGAGAGGATGCGCTCCACCTCCATCTCGCTCTTGCGGCGGGGCAGGTCGACGGGGCCGTCGAGGAGCATGGCCTTGGGCACGTCGGCGAAGAGCGCGTCGATGTCGGCCACGCCGATCCGGGCGAGCATCTCGCCGCGATCGGTGTCGGACAGGGGCAGGTAGCGCATGGGCGTTGCCTTTGGTGAGAGAAGCATGTCGAGAAGCCGACCCCTGTCATCCCCGGCCGGAGGCGGCTCGTCCGCCGGAGGGGAAGGGGATCCAGCACGTCAGTTGTCGCGAAGCGACGCCTTCTGCCCGTCCAGGGCCCTTGGCGGGCCTGACGAGCCGCTTCGCGGCATCATCGCTTGCGCTGGATCCCCTTCCCCTCCAGCAGCTGACGCTGCTTCCGGCCGGGGATGACAGGGGGAGCGCGGACGGCATGTCGTGCCCCTCGGCTCAGTGACCGTCGATGCCCGCCACCACGATCTCCGTGATCACGGAATTCGCGATGAAGCATTCCCGGTGGGCGAGGTGGTGCAGGTCCGCGAGCGCCGCCGCGTCGGGCTGGCGCTCGCCGGAGAAGGTGATCCGGGGGTCGAGGACGATGCGGGAGATGAAGAGGCGGCCCGCGGCGTTCGGCGTCATGAACCCCGTCGCCTCGTCCTCGTAGGCGTCGACCACGAAGCGGCGCTTCGAGGCGACATGCAGGAAGGTGAGCATGTGGCAGCTCGCGGCGGAGGCCACGAAGGCCTCCTCCGGGTCGACCGCGTCCTCGCGCGAGAAGGGCAGCGGCACGACGTGGGGCGAGGGCGAGCCCGGGACGGTGATCCCGCCGTCGAAGGCCCAGGCATGCGCGCGGCTGTAGCGGCTGTCCGTGAAGACGGCCCCCGCCTCGCGCGCCCAGCGGATCGTGGCCCGGTGCCCGTGCGCCATCAGGAGATCGACTTCAGGTAGGTCTGGTACTCGTCCTCGCCCATGAGGGCGTCGAGCTCGGACGGGTCGCTGAGGCGGATCTTCAGGAACCAGCCGTTGCCGGCGGGGTCCTCGTTCACGGCGCCGGGCGCGCCCTCGAGCGCCGAGTTCACCTCCACGACCTCGCCCGAGACGGGAGCGTAGACCTCGCTCGCGGCCTTGACGCTCTCGACCACGGCCGCCTCGCCGCCCTTGGCCACGGCCTTGCCGATTGCGGGGAGCTCCACATAGACCACGTCGCCGAGCTGGCTCTGGGCGTAGTCCGTGATGCCCACCGTGCCGGTGTCGCCCTCGACGCGGATATATTCGTGGTCCTTGGTGTAGCGGACGGTCATGGTCACCCCCTGGGAATGGTTGGTCAGCGCTTGTAGCGGTGCGGCGCGAAGGGCATCGACGCGATCTTCGCGGGCATGGGCTTGCCGCGCACGATGAGCAGCACCTCGTTGCCGACCGCCGCGTTCTCGCGGGCGACGTAGCCCATGGCGACGGGGCCGTTGACGGTGGGCCCGAAGCCGCCCGAGGTCACGACCCCGATCTCGCGGCCGTCCGGCGTCGTGATCGTCGCGCCCTCGCGGGCCGGGGCCCGGCCCTCGGGACGGATGCCGACGCGCACCCGGGCGGACCCGTCCTTGATCTCGGCCTGGACGCGCGCCGCGCCGGGGAAGCCCCCCTCCTCGCGGCGGCGCTTCTGGATCGACCAGGTGAGCCCCGCCTCGACCGGCGAGGTGAGCGTGTCGATATCGTGGCCGTAGAGGCACAAGCCCGCCTCGAGGCGAAGCGAGTCGCGGGCGCCGAGGCCGATGGGCTTCACGGCCCCGTCGGCGAGGAGCGCGCGCCACAGGGCCACGGCGTCCGTGTCCTTCACCGAGATCTCGAACCCGTCCTCGCCCGTGTAGCCGGAGCGCGAGACGTGGACGCGGCAGCCCGCCATCTCGAACCAGCCCGTCTGCATGAAGGTGAGGTCGGCCGCCGCGCAGCCCATCCGCCGCACGACGCCTTCGGCCGCCGGGCCCTGGAGGGCGAGCAGCGCCCGGTCGTCGCCGCGCACCAGCCGCACGCCCTCGGGGAGCCGCGCCCCGATATGGGCGTAGTCGGGCTCCTTGCCGCCCGCGTTGACCACGAGATAGAGGTGGCCGGCCTCCTCAGGGGTCGCGGGCCGGGTGATCATCAGGTCGTCGAGGATGCCGCCGTCGTCGGCGAGGAGCTGCGAATAGCGCTGCTGGCCGGGCTTCAGGTTGAGCACGTCGCAGGGCACGAGGGCCTCCAGCGCGCGGGCCACGGTCTCGTGGTCGGGGCCGGCGAGCGCCGCCTGGCCCATATGCGAGACGTCGAAGAGGCCCGCATGCTCGCGGGTCCACAGATGCTCGGTGAGGATGCCCGTGGGGTACTGGACCGGCATGTCGTAGCCCGCGAAGGGCACCATGCGGGCACCGAGCGCCACGTGCTCGGCGTGAAGCGGGGTGGTGTGCAGCGTTTCGCCGGCAAGAGCGGGTTCGGCCATCGGGTCCTCCGGACAGACGCGCGTTTCCTCGAGCCCTGCGGCCCGCTTCGCGCCCCCTCTGTCCCGAGACCTGAGAGATTTCCCCCACGGGCCCGGAAGCCCCCAAGGTTACGCCCGTCGGTGGGCGACGCCGTGGGGCATCGCCGCTTTCCAGAGTGCCAGCTCCCCGCGGTCCTTTGGCCTGAGCGTTTCCGGGGCGGTTGCGCCTTCGGCGCCGGGCTCTGGGCCCGGTCTCTTCCGCGGGGATTGACGGCGGGGTGAGAGTTAGCGGGTCCCCATCCCAAGTCAACCCGAGATGCGCCCGCGCGGCGATGCGACGCCGCGACGGGGCTGCCCCCACTCTCATCCCTCGTCCTGAGGTGCCCTGCGGAGCAGGGCCTCGAAGGGCGCTCCAGGGATCTCCGGAAGGCCGTGGCAGCGTTTTGCGTGCTTCGAGGCCCACCTGCGGTGGGCCCCTCAGCATGAGGGGGTGGGGAGCACGCCCTTCCGGACCAGCCACTCAGGACGAGGGCGAGATCACCCCCGCCGGCGCGGGCGCGGCTCGGCGGCGGAGGCGCCGCCGAGGCCCACCAGGATCTCGAAGTTCTCGCCGATGCGCGCGGGCACCACGATCCCCTCCTCCACCACGGTGAAGGTGCCCTGGGTGTCGCCGCTGGGCACGGAGACGGGCACGCGCCGGGCGCGCTGGGCGAGCACCTGCGAGCCGCTGCGCACGACGATCCGCACGGGGGCGTCGAAGCGCCCGCCCGTGCCGCCCGCCGGGCCCATGAGGACGCGGCCCTCGACGCCCACCCGCACGAGGACCGAGCCGTCGGCCTGGACGGTGCACTCGCGGGCGAGGTTGCCGAGGCTGATCTGGTGACGCAGGCCCTCGTAGTCGCCCGTGCGCCCGCCCGCATAGGACTGGAGCGCCGCGCCGCCCTCGAACACGTCGATGGCCGGGCAGTCGAACTCCGCCGCGTTCGCCGCCGCCGCGGGCGGCACCGTCGTGCCGCCATAGAAGAAGAGGTTGGAAAGGACGTTGCCGCCGGAGGAGCCGCCGGACGACCCCGACGACGTGCAGCCCGCCAAACCCGCCACCACGCCCAATGCGACCACCGCCCTGATCATGATTCTGCCCCCGACCCCATGGTTGACCGCTCTTTAAGCGTGTCCGGGCCCGCTGTCGATGGCGCCCTCGGGCCAGGGGAGCACCGTCAGCTCCGGCCACAGGGCCTTCACCCTCGCGCCCTTGCGGGCATGCGACTCGCGGTTGGCGATGGCGGGGTTCGGCCGCACCACGAGGCCGAAGAGATCGTCGAGGCCGAACGGGGCCGCGACGTCGAGCCGCCCGTCCGCCTCCAGCCGCACGCCCACCGCGTGGACCACCGAGGCGTAGCGGACGAGCGAGTCGTCGGCCGCTGCCAGGGGCGGATAGGGGACGCCGAACCGCGCCTCGAACCAGAGATGGACCCGCGCCTGGTTGCGCGCCTGCACCGGCCCGACGCCGCCCCTGGTCGCCTCGGCGACCCGCCCGATCACCCGGTCCTCCGCCTCCCAGGATGGGTCGGGATCGAAATAGATCACGTCGTAGTCCTGGATGCCGTAGCCCCGCGGACGTCCGGTGAGGCTGTTCCAGACCGTCTGGTAGAGGCAGCCCGCGACGACGCGCCATTGCGGCAGGCCGAGCCCGCGCAACGCCTCGAGCAGCGCCATGAGCCCGGGATCGGCGCGCAGGATCGCCTCCAGGCGGCGCGCGGGCGCGTCCCCGGACACGCCTATTTCGGCAGGCTCTCGAAGGCCTGGTTGAAGCCGGACAGCGAGACCGGGATGCCGATCCCCTCCTCCGGGGTCTGGAAGACGATGAAGGTGGCCTGCTGGCCCGTGCGCATCTGGTCGCCGAGCTTCTCGTCGATCACGGCCTCGGCGATGCAGCCGGTGTTGATGCAGCGCATGAAGGCGGCGCGGCCGATGTCGGTCTGGTCGATGCGAAGGCCTAAGCCCGAGGGCAGCAGGACGCCGAGCGGCGCCACCACGCGCAGGAGCTGGCTCTTCTTGTCCGCCGTGCGCAGGGCGATGACGAGGAGCGTCATGTTGGGCCGGTCCTCGGCCACGATGTTCTGGTAGACGGCGCATTGCTCGGCCTGGGCGCCGGCCGGCGTCTCGCACCGGATCTGCCAGTCGCCGAAGGTGTTCTTCACCACGCCCTGCGCCTGCGCGCCGGGCGCTGCGCCGCAGAGCCCCAGCGCGAGCGCCGCGCCGCCGATCCAATGCGCGAACCGAGCCGCCATCCCGTCGTCCTCTTCGCGGGCGGCGCCCGCCGCCCGGGCGCCCGATCCCTCAAGACCCGGTGGGACCATGGGGCAGGCCCCCTGTCAAGCGAGGCAGGCCGCCGCGATCGGGTGCGGAACGGGGCCGTCCCGTGCGGATTTCGGCGCGCCGCGGGGCGTCAGGGAAGTTATGACGCACTAAAGTGCGACGCCGGGGGCGTTGCGCTCGTGCCCGCATTGTGATTTTTGACGCTCATCAATGGCACACCGCACCGACCTCGCCACGCGCGACACGGCCCAGGCCGCATCGCCGCAGGCCGGGTCTCACAGGAATGGACGGATCATGCGGATCGATTGGGCAGGTTCTCGCTCGGCGCTCAGCCTCGCTGTCGCCGCGCTCACGCTGGGCTCCGGAGGCGCGGCCCTCGCGCAGACGGGCCAGCCGGCGCCCTGGCAGATGAACTTTCAGACGCCGGTGACGAACATCGCGCAGCAGGTGGTCTCCTTCCACAACCTGCTGCTCTGGCTCATCACCTTCATCTCCGTCTTCGTGCTCTTCCTGCTCGTCTATGTGTGCTGGAAGTTCAACGAGAAGGCGAATCCCGTCCCGTCCAAGACCACCCACCACACCTGGATCGAGGTGGCCTGGACCGTGATCCCCGTGCTCATCCTGGTCGGCATCTCGATCCCCTCGTTCCGCATCCTGCGCGAGCAGCTCACGGTGCCGAAGGGCGACGTGGTCCTCAAGGCCACGGGCCACGCCTGGTACTGGTCCTACGAGTACCCGGCCGACCAGGGCGGCATCCGCTTCGAGTCGAACATGGTGCCCACCGAGGACCTGAAGCCCGGCCAGCCCCGCCTGCTCTCGGTCGACAACGAGGTGGTGGTGCCCGTGAACAAGATCATCCGGGTCCAGATCACCGCCGCCGACGTCCTGCACAACTTCGCGGTGCCCTCCTTCGGCATCCGCCTCGACGCCGTCCCGGGCCGCCTCAACGAGACCTGGTTCAAGGCCGAGCGCGAGGGCGTCTATTACGGCCAGTGCTCGGAGCTGTGCGGCAACGGCCACCCCTATATGCCGATCCAGGTCCGCGTCGTGAACGACGCCCAGTACGCGGCCTGGCTCGAGGAAGCCAAGAAGAAGTTCGCATCGGTCGACGGCAGCGGCAGCGCCAAGCTCGCCGACGCCGCCCGCTGATCCGCCGATAATAAACACGAAGGTCACCCTCCCATGGCCACCATCTCGCATGCCGCTCACGCGGACGCACACGACCACGGCACCCCGACGGGGTGGCGCCGGTGGATCTACTCCACCAACCACAAGGACATCGGCACGATGTACCTGATCTTCGCGTTCACCGCGGGTCTGGTCGGCGCCGCCCTGTCCATCGGCATCCGCCTCGAGCTCCAGCAGCCCGGCCTCCAGTGGTTCTCGAACCCGCAGGCCTACAACGTGTTCGTCACGGGCCACGGCCTCATCATGGTGTTCTTCATGGTGATGCCGGCGCTGATCGGCGGCTTCGGCAACTGGTTCGTGCCCCTCATGATCGGCGCGCCCGACATGGCGTTCCCGCGCATGAACAACATCTCGTTCTGGCTCACGGTCTCGGCCTTCGGGCTCCTCGTGCTGTCCCTCTTCGTCGAGGGCGCGCCGGGCTCGCTCGGCTTCGGCGGCGGCTGGACCGTCTATCCGCCGCTCTCCACGATCGGCCACCCGGGTCCCGCCCTCGACTTCGCGATCCTGGCGCTCCACCTCGCGGGCGCGGCCTCGATCCTCGGCGCGATCAACTTCATCACCACCATCCTCAACATGCGCGCCCCGGGCATGACGCTGCACAAGATGCCGCTCTTCGCCTGGTCGATGCTCGTCACCGCCTTCCTGCTGCTCCTGTCGCTCCCGGTGCTCGCCGGCGCGATCACGATGCTGCTCACCGACCGCAACTTCGGGACGACCTTCTTCGATCCGGCCGGCGGCGGCGACCCGGTCCTGTACCAGCACCTCTTCTGGTTCTTCGGCCACCCGGAGGTGTACATCATGATCCTGCCGGCCTTCGGCATCGTGAGCCACATCGTCTCGACCTTCTCCAAGAAGCCCATCTTCGGCTATCTCGGCATGGTCTACGCGATGGTCGCCATCGGCGTCGTCGGCTTCGTCGTGTGGGCGCACCACATGTACACGGTCGGCCTCTCGCTCCAGACGCAGGCCTATTTCGTGTTCGCCACCATGGTGATCGCGGTGCCGACGGGCGTGAAGATCTTCTCCTGGATCGCGACCATGTGGGGCGGCTCGATCCGCTTCACCGCCGCGATGCAGTGGGCCGTGGGCTTCATCTTCCTGTTCACGGTGGGCGGCGTCACGGGCGTGGTGCTGGCGAACGCCGGCGTCGACCGCTCGCTGCACGACACCTATTACGTGGTGGCCCACTTCCACTACGTGCTGTCGCTCGGCGCCGTGTTCATCATCTTCGCGGGCATCTACTACTGGTTCCCGAAGATGACGGGCTACGTGATCCCGGACTGGATCGGCAAGGTGCACTTCTGGATCGCCTTCATCGGCGCCAACGTGCTGTTCTTCCCGATGCACTTCCTCGGGCTGGCCGGCATGCCGCGCCGTTACGCCGACTACCCCGACGCCTTCGCGGGCTGGAACCTGGTCTCCTCGATCGGCTCCTACATCTTCGCGCTGGGCCTCGTGGTGTTCGTCTACGGCGTGGTGACCGCGTTCGTCCGCAAGGAGCGCGCCGCCGACAACCCGTGGGGCGAGGGTGCGACGACCCTGGAGTGGACCCTTCCCTCCCCGCCGCCCTTCCACCAGTTCGAGACCCTGCCGCGCATCGCGGACACGCACCACTGATCCCCGGACGGGCGGTCCCTCGGGCCGCCCGCTCCTTCCCCGAGCGCCTCCCCGTCAGGCGTTCCGGCAAGGAGCCTCGAACCCGGCGTCCAGCTCCCCCGTGAGCCAGGCGACGCCTTGAGAGAGCCTAAGGCAGCACATGACCTCGATCACCGACACCTTCGCCCCGGCCACGGACGCCCGCTACTCGCCGGGCGAGGTGGGCGACTTCGTCGCCCTCCTCAAGCCCCGGGTAATGTTCCTCGTGGTGTTCACCGCGCTGGTGGGCATGACCGTGGTGCACAACGCCGTCTCGCCCGTGATCGCGGCGATCGCGCTCCTGTGCATCGCGGTGGGCGGCGGCGCCTCGGGCGCGCTCAACATGTGGTGGGACCGGGACATCGACGCCGTGATGACCCGCACGGCCCGCAGGCCCATCCCCGCCGGGCGCGTGGAGGCGGGCGAGGCGCTCGCCTTCGGGCTCACCCTGTCGGTGGGCTCCGTCATCGTGCTGGGCCTCGCCACGAACTGGCTCGCCGCCGCGCTGCTCGCCTTCACGATCTTCTTCTACGCCGTGATCTACTCGATGTGGCTGAAGCGCTCGACGCCGCAGAACATCGTGATCGGCGGCGCGGCGGGCGCCCTGCCGCCCATGGTGGCGGACGCCGCCGTCACGGGCACGCTCGGCATCGAGTCCCTCGTGCTCTTCGCCATCATCTTCCTGTGGACGCCGCCGCACTTCTGGGCGCTCGCCCTCGTGAAGTCCGGCGACTATGCCCGGGCCGGCGTCCCCATGCTCCCCAACGTGGCGGGCCCGGACGCGACGCGCCTCCAGATCTGGCTCTACACCCTGGTTCTCGTGCCGGTCGGCGTCCTGCCGGCGGTGCTGGGCTTCGGCGGCGCGGCCTACGCGGTCGTATCGGTGGTGTCGGGGCTCGGCATGCTGGCGCTCGCCTGGCGGGTCTACCGGGTGCGCACCGGGGACGCGGCGATGAAGAGCGCGCAGCAGCTCTTCGGCTTCTCGATCCTCTACCTCTTCCTGCTCTTCGCCGTGCTGCTCGCCGAGAGCGCGCTGGGCCTTCGCCTCGCCCTGCCGGTGCTCGGCTGATGGCCGACCTCACGCCCGAGGAGCAGAAGCGCCGGCGCTCGCGCTCGATCGCGATCGCCCTGGCGCTGGCGGGCCTCGTCGCCCTGTTCTACATCCTCACCATCGCCAAGATGGGACCCCAGGTCCTGCAGCGGGCGATCTGACCCGCCGGAGCCCCCGATGACAGCCACGCCCGAACAGGCCCGCTCCATCCGCCGCACGGCCATCGCCTGCACGGCGCTCGTCGCCGGCATGGTGGGCGCGGCCTACGCCTCCGTGCCGCTCTACGACCTGTTCTGCCGCGTCACGGGCTTCGAGGGCACGCCCATGATCGCCAAGGCGCCCTCGGCCCGGACGCTCGACCGCACCATCACGGTGCGCTTCGACGCCAACGTCAACGGCCTGCCCTGGCGCTTCTCGGCCGAGAGCCCGACCGTCGAGGCGAAGCTCGGCGAAACCATGACGGTGATGTACAAGGTCGAGAACATCGGCTCGCAGGCCACCACCGGCATCGCCTCGTTCAACGTCCAGCCGGCTCTGTCCGGCGCCTATTTCAACAAGATCCAGTGCTTCTGCTTCACCGAGCAGACGCTCCAGCCGGGCGAGGCGATGGAATCGGCCGTGGTGTTCTTCGTCGATCCCGCGATCGCCGAGGATCCCAACACCCGCGACCTCACCTCGATCACGCTCTCCTACACCTATTTCCCGGTCAAGGGCGCCAAGCCCGTCGCCACGTCCGCCGTGGCGACGGGGGCGGTCACCCGCTGATCGGAGCATGGCGCGCGTGCGCGAAAGCGGCTAAGGGGTGAGGCGCGGCGGGTGCGGGAGCCCGCGGCCCGCGCCTAGCCGGACGGATAGACCAGACCCGCCGGGGCCACCCCGGCCGCAACGAGACGAGAAGGCACCGGAGAAGACCATGGCCGACGCCAACGCCAAACGGCATGACTACCACCTTGTCGATCCGAGCCCCTGGCCGTTCATCGGCTCGCTCAGCGCCTTTGTGATGGCGGTCGGCTTCATCACCTTCGTGCGCGGCATGGAGATCGCGGGCCTCAAGCTCGGCCCCTATCTCCTGGGCGCCGGCGTGCTCGGCGTGCTCTACACCATGCTCAGCTGGTGGACGGACGTGGTCCGCGAGGCCACCTACGAGGGCCACCACACCCGCGTGGTGCAGCTCCACCACCGCTACGGCATGATCATGTTCATCGCCTCCGAGGTGATGTTCTTCGTGGCGTGGTTCTGGGCCTATTTCGAGGCGGCCCTCTATCCCAACGACCCGATCCAGTTCACCCGCACCGAGCTGACCGGCGGCCTGTGGCCCCCGAAGGGCATCGAGACCTTCGACCCCTGGCACCTGCCGCTCTTCGGCACCCTCGTGCTGCTGACCTCCGGCACCACCGTCACCTGGGCCCACCACGCCCTCATCGAGAACGACCGCCAGGGCGTGAAGTGGGGCCTGTGGCTCACCATCGCGCTCGGCGCCCTGTTCACGGTCTGCCAGGTCTACGAGTACAGCCACGCGGCCTTCAAGTTCTCGGGCCACATCTACGGCGCCACCTTCTACATGGCGACGGGCTTCCACGGCGCCCACGTGGTGATCGGCACGATCTTCCTCGCGGTCTGCCTCTACCGGGTCTATCTCGGCCACTTCACCCCCAAGCACCATCTCGGTTTCGAGTTCGCCGCCTGGTACTGGCACTTCGTCGACGTGGTGTGGCTGTTCCTCTTCGCCGCGATCTACATCTACAGCGCCCCCACCGGCGCCACCCACTAACGATCCCGGACCACGGATCCCATATGAGGGGCGGCGCGAGCCGCCCCTCTCGCGTTTCGGGTCCCGAAAACCCCTGCCGCGGTACCGACGGGAGATCCCCTTGGCCGATCACGTTCACCCGACGCATTCCCCCTACTCGGCCGCCCTCAAGGGCCGCTGCCCCCGCTGCGGCGAGGGCCGGCTGTTCAAGGGCTTCCTGTCCGTGCGCCCCCGCTGCGAGGTGTGCGACCTCGACTTCGCCTTCGCGGATTCCGGCGACGGCCCCGCGATCTTCATCATGTTCATCGTCGGCTTCGTGGTCTGCGGCCTCGCCCTGTGGACGGAGTTCAACTACGAGCCGCCCATGTGGCTCCACATGGCCCTGTGGCTCCCGCTCACCGCCATCCTGTGCCTCGCCCTCGCCCGGCCCATGAAGTCGATGATGATCGCCGCCCAGTATCACAACCGGGCCGAGGAAGGCCGCCTGGAGCGTTAGGATGCGCTGGCGCTCCCTTCTCCTCCCGGGCCTCGTCGCGCTCGCGGCGCTCGCCGTCCTTCTCGGCCTCGGCACCTGGCAACTCGAGCGGCTCGCCTGGAAGAACGACCTCCTCGCCCGCATCGAGGCCCGCGCCTATGGCGAGCCGGGCGCCATCCCGCCCGAATCCGCCTGGGACCGCTTCTCGCCCGAGGAGGACGAGTACCGCCGCGTCCGGCTCACGGGCACGTTCCTGCACGACCGCGAGACCGCCGTGCACGGCCTCATGTCGGCAAGCCGCGGCCAGCCCGTCCAGGGCTACTACATCCTGACGCCCCTGCGCCTGCCCGACGGCGCGATCGTCGTCGTCAACCGCGGCTTCGTCCCCACCGAGCGGCGCGATCCCGCCACCCGGCCCGAGGGCCAGATCCCCGGCGAGACCAGTGTCACCGGCCTCCTGCGCCGCCCCGAGGAGCGCACCGCCTTCGTGCCCGAGAACGCCCCCGCCCGCGAGGACTGGTTCACCCGCGACCCCGCCGCCATCGCCGCCGCCCGGGGCCTCGCCCGCGTCGCCCCCTTCATCGTCGACGCCGACGCCGCCCCCGTCCCGGGCGGACTGCCCCGCGGCGGCCAGACGGTGCTGCGCCTCGTCAACAACCACCTGCAATACGCGCTCACCTGGTACGGCATCGCCCTCACCCTCCTCGGCGTCTTCGCCGCCTTCGCCTGGCGCCGCCTGAGGGGCGCCGACGACGCGCCACCGCAGGCCGAGCGCCGGGGGGCCTGACGGGGCTCGGTCGACGAGGCGGGTTCCTCCGGCCGAGCACCGCCTGTCATCCCCGGCCGGAGGCGGCTTGTCCGCCGGAGGGGAAGGGGATCCAGCGCTATGATGTTGCCGCGAAGCGGCTCACCTTGGCCCGCGAAGGACCCTGGACGGGCATAATGCGTCGCTACGCGACATGAAGATGCGCTGGATCCCCTTCCCCTCCGCGCGACAAGCGCGCTCCGGCCGGGGATGACCCGTGAGCCCTCCCCCCGCGACCCCGCACACCCTTCCCCGAATCCCGCCCCGTCCCCATATTCGGTTCATGGCCCGTTCTCCCAAGACCCCCCGCCTCTCCACCGGAAAGGCGTCGAAGCCCGAGCTGAAACCGCTCGACCCCTATCTGGCCGAGCTGCTGAACCCCGCCATCAACCGGGAGCGGGAGGAGCGCGAGGGCTTCGCCGAGCGGCCGCAGGAGACCTATGCCCATGGCGACGTCACCGACGTCGACCCGGCGCTCGCCAAGGCGCTCAACCTCAAGGGCCCCGACGACGGCCCCGACATCGAGGACGATCCCGACGGCTCGCTGGCCGCCGCCGGCGTCTCGGCCACCGTCGAGGCGCTCACAAAACTCCTCACCGAGGGCGATCCCCGCTTTCGCGACGGCAAGACCTGGACGCCGCACCGGCCGCCCCGCCCGGAGAAGTCGGAAGGCGGCATCCGCTTCACCATGAAGTCGGACTTCCAGCCCGCCGGCGACCAGCCCGCCGCCATCAAGGAGCTCGTGGAGGGCGTGAGCCGGGCCGAGCGCGACCAGGTGCTGCTGGGCGTCACGGGCTCGGGAAAAACCTTCACGATGGCGAAGGTGATCGAGGCGACGCAGCGCCCCGCCCTCATCCTCGCCCCCAACAAGACGCTCGCCGCCCAGCTCTACGGCGAGTTCAAGAGCTTCTTCCCCGACAATGCGGTGGAGTACTTCGTCTCCTACTACGACTATTACCAGCCCGAGGCCTATGTCGCCCGCTCGGACACCTTCATCGAGAAGGAATCGTCCATCAACGAGGCCATCGACCGGATGCGCCACGCGGCGACGCGCGCGCTGATCGAGCGCGACGACGTCATCATCGTCGCCTCCGTGTCCTGCATCTACGGCATCGGCTCGGTCGAGACCTACACGGCCATGACCTTCACCGTGAAGGTGGGGGAGCGCATCGAGCAGCGCCAGCTCATCGCCGACCTCGTGGCCCTGCAATACAAGCGCACGCTCGGCGACTTCTCCCGCGGCACCTTCCGGGTGCGCGGCGACGTCATCGAGCTGTGGCCCGCCCACTTGGAGGACCGCGCCTGGCGCATCGGCCTGTTCGGCGACGAGGTGGAGACTATCGTCGAGTTCGACCCGCTGACGGGCAAGAAGACCAACGAGCTCCAGTTCGTGAAGGTCTACGCCAATTCCCACTACGTGACGCCCCGCCCCACGCTCCAGCAGGCCGTGAAGGGGATCAAGGACGAGTTGAAGGCCCGCGTCGTCGAGCTCTCCCGCATGGGCCGGCTCCTGGAGGCGCAACGCCTGGAGCAGCGCACCCAGTTCGACCTGGAGATGATCGAGGCCACGGGCGCCTGCAACGGCATCGAGAACTATTCGCGCTACCTCACGGGACGGCGCCCCGGCGAGCCGCCGCCGACCCTGTTCGAGTACCTGCCCGACAACGCGCTGGTCTTCGCCGACGAGAGCCACGTCACCGTGCCCCAGATCGGCGGCATGTATCGCGGCGACTTCCGGCGCAAGGCGACGCTCGCCGAATACGGCTTCCGCCTCCCCTCCTGCCTCGACAACCGCCCCTTACGCTTCGAGGAATGGGACGCCATGCGCCCCCTCTCGGTCCATGTCTCGGCGACGCCGGGCAAGTGGGAGATGGAGCAGACCGGCGGCGTCTTCGTCGAGCAGGTCATCCGCCCCACGGGCCTCGTCGACCCCGTCGTCGAGATCCGCCCCGCCCGCACCCAGGTGGACGATCTGCTGGGCGAGGTGAAGGAGATGGCGGCGCGGGGCTTCCGCACCCTCGTCACCACGCTCACCAAGCGCATGGCCGAGGACCTCACGGAGTACCTGCACGAGAACAACGTGCGGGTCCGCTACATGCACTCGGACATCGACACGATCGAGCGCATCGAGATCATCCGCGACCTGCGCTTGGGCACCTTCGACGTGCTCATCGGCATCAACCTGCTGCGCGAGGGCCTCGACATCCCGGAATGCGCGCTGGTCGCCATCCTCGACGCCGACAAGGAGGGATTTCTGCGCTCCGAGACGTCGCTGATCCAGACCATCGGCCGCGCCGCCCGCAACGTGGAGGGCCGCTGCATCCTCTATGCCGACCAGATGACGGGCTCCATGACCCGGGCGCTCGCCGAGACCGCGCGGCGCCGCGAGAAGCAGCTCGCCTACAACGCCGAGCACGGCATCACCCCGACCACCGTGCGCAAGAACATCGGCGACATCCTGGAGAGCGTCTACGAGCGCGACCACGTCACGGTGGACACGGGGCTGTCCGCCCCCGACCGGACGGTGGGCCACAACCTCAAGACCGTCATCGCCGACCTCGAGAAGCGCATGCGCGAGGCCGCCGCCAACCTGGAGTTCGAGGAGGCCGCGCGCCTGCGCGACGAGCTCAAGCGCCTCCAGGCCACCGAGCTCGTGCTCGCCGACGACCCGCTCGCCCGCCAGTCCGACGTGGAACGCGACGCCGGCCGCTACGGCGGCGGCCGCAAATACGGCGCCTCCGCCAACCTCCCCCCCGCCGAGGGCCGCACCCGGACCCGCGGCGGCCCGGGCGCCCCCCTCTCCGACGACGTGGGCCCGACGGGCGAAGCGGGCGTCTCCGACGAGGGCACCCGAATCAGGAAGCCGAGCCTCGACGACATGGGGCCGGGGACGGACCGGGAGGTTCCGCTCGCCGCCGGGCCGAGGCCGGCGGGGCGCAGCACGCAGGGGCTGCCGGGGCAGAAGCCGCGGTATAAGGGGAGGAAGGGGCGGTGAGATATCAAACTTTGGTTAATTTCTCAGTTAGACAATCAAGAAAAATTTTGAGACTGCGATTATATTTAGCTGCATTAGTTAATTGGTTTATCTTTCTGATACCACGCATCAAGTTAGTGTAAGTACGATAGTTTTTTTCGAGATGAATCTTTTCTTTCTGAAGAATGTGACGCAGTCGTTGTTCACAGGTATGCATATTTACTCTGTCGTTATCCGCTTTAGCCAAAATAGCGAGAAGCCAGCATTCTATTGAATGAACGCTTATGGCAAATATCAATTTATGTTCGAATTTTTCTAGTGTATTTGGATGAATTTTTGACTTGATGACATTGACTACATCGCTCACGATATCATCAACTGGGCGATGCACGCCGTTTATAGTTTTGGATACGCCAAAATTTTTCTCCTCACAAGAATCTGTGTCAATCTGTATCACTAGATAGTCATTCAGCAGAAGGGCTTCAGAAACAGCGCCCTCCAGAGCACAATATTCAAGTACCGCTTCCCACCCGCCAAACTCACCGGCGCGTGCGCGATCTGTTTCATCACGTCGCGGCTGCAACACCGACGTATATGCAGCTTCATTCGAGTGAATCCCACAAGCAACGTCGAGCAGGACCTCCAAGACTGCTTGGTCGGTCACACCTTCGGAGATGATTGCAAACGTCGGCATAGTCAGAAATTCTTCGGCAAGCCGCCAATAGCACCCCGAAGAAATGCTTCCGAGAGTTTCACAGGCGGCATGCCTTCTGGAGTTGGCGGCTTCAGAAATCGTCGAACCTCAGTCTGCCCATCCCTTGCTCTTGATATAATGAACAGTCGCTGATCGTCATCGTCAAGGTTGAGACCGTCGAGCACTGCCGGATTATGCGTCGTCAACAGAACCTGCTTGCCCGATTCGGCGGCCAACTTAACAAGTTCTTGCATCAACTGTGTGCAAAGTTTTGGGTTCAGAGACGCATCAATATTATCGATCGCGAAGAAAGTCGGAGTTAACTTGCTGGTTAACAAAGTGAAATAAAATATCAGAAACATGAAACCTTCATTTGTACTTCTCTGGTCAAAATGAATTTTTCTCTTACCGATATATTGATCTTTTACAGATATACGCCTTTGAAGCCCAATTCGGGATTCCGTTATTTCAAGATCTGCAAACCAGCCGATCATGGCAAGGGAATTTTTGATCCTAAGAAAAGCCTCACTATCATCCTTCGCCATTATGGCAAGCAACTTGAATAAGCCCTCACCATTTATACCAAGCGGCTCTATCTGGCCTTCGCGCTCGAACTCGCGAAGAGCTGAATTTTCTGGGGAAAATATCACGAAGTTGCTGAGCCACTCTCGCTGATTTACGAAAGCAGAAGAACTTTTCGCAATATACTGAGATACAATATTTTGAGTATTTAGTTCTAGCTTAAAATCAGGGATCTTACCCTTAGAATTCTTTGACATAGCCTCAATATGCGCAATCACGTGCTGCATTTTTTCTGCAATATCTTTCATAGCAACAGCAAAATTTTCATCGCCCTTAACGAGTGGAGCGACATTCTGTACTATCTCAGAAAATCTCGTAAATGCAATCTTATGATTGGGTCCATTAAGATGCAGCATAACTGTCCAGTGCGAATAGGGACTGTTATCATTCTCGAGTATATAAGAAATTGGCTCTTCATTTAAGAGAGAAACCGTAACAGTTATCGGGGCATTTTTATCAGAGCCCTTGAACATCGGACGCATAAACTGCGGCTCCGTTAATCTGATTCCACGCGAAGCAAGAAATTCATTGTCGAGTTTCTCTGCACTTGCAGCGCCAGCAAGTGCGATAGCCTCAAGGACGTTACTTTTTCCTGCACCGTTCTCGCCGACAAACACGTTTATACGGCCGAGAGCAATCTCGACATCCTTGATTGACTTGTAATCTTCAATCTTGATTTTTTCGATCACGTACTGTGTCCTGGCTCGATTGGACTTGACCTGGATTCCCCAGCTGGCGGCTACTTAGGTGTGTAACACGCGGGAGCGCCGCTGCTCTCCCCCTCTGCATCAACGGTCGGTCGCTGACTGGGTCTCACCTCCTATAACATCCATCCCTAACAACTTCCGAAACGGGAGACAATTCGCGGCGGCACCAATAGGCGCCCGCCTTGACATTCCTATACACCTGTTTTATGTCCTACCTCGCATCACCCGTCGAGGGGCGCTGTCGCGAGGCGTCGTGCGGTGGGGTGGGGTGCGG
>NZ_VUOA01000051.1 GCF_008386575.1 Salinarimonas soli | reverse complement strand
GCCGAGACGTTGGAGGGTGCTTTGGCGAAGGCGTATGCCGGGAGCCCGACGGTGAACGCGCAGCGCGCCAACCAGCGCGGGGTGGACGAGAACGTGCCGCGGGCGCTGTCGGGGGCGCGGCCGCGGGTGACGGGCACGGCGGACGTGGGAGCAAGCTTCACGGAGGGCTCCAGCGCCGGGCGCTCCTCCAGCACGCTCACCGCCCCGCGCGGCTTTGGCGTCGAGGTGAGCCAGTCCATCTACAACGGCAACCGGACCGGCAACGGCGTGCGCCAGGCCGAGTCGCAGATCCTGGCCGCCCGCGAGCAGGTGCGCACCACGGTGCAGAACGTGCTGTTCGACGCCGTGTCGGCCTACATGAACGTGCTGCGCGACACCGCCATCCTCAACCTGCAGCAAAACAACGTCGAGGTGCTCGACGAGCAGCTGCGCCAGGTGCGCGACCGCTTCCAGGTGGGCGAGATCACCCGCACCGACGTCGCCCAGTCCGAGGCGCGGCTGGCCGCCTCGCGCTCGCAGGCGAGCCTGTCGGAGTCGAACCTGCGCGCCTCGATCGCGCGCTTCCGCCAGGTGGTGGGCGTGCAGCCCCGCCAGCTCGCGCCAGGGCGCCCCGTCGACCGGCTCGTGCCCGCCAACCTCGACACCGCGATCCGGATCTCGCTCTCCGAGAACCCCGCCATCGGCGCCGCCCAGCACGCGTTCGACGCGGCCGAGCTGCAGGTGAAGGTGGTGGAAGGCGAGCTACTGCCGAGCCTTGGGGTGGTGGGCAGCGCGAGCCAGCGCTACGACTCGCAGACCTCGGGCGACCAGCGCTTCAACGCGCAGGTGGTGGCGCGCCTCTCGGTGCCGATCTACGAGGGCGGCGAGGTCTATGCGCGGGTGCGCCAAGCCAAGGAGGTGGCGGGCCAGCGGCGGATCGAGGTGGAGATCGCGCGCGATCAGGTGCGGGCGTCGGTGATCGCGGCGTGGGGCACGCTGGAGGCGTCGAAGGCGCAGATCCTGGCGGCCCAGGCGCAGGTGGCGGCGGCCGAGACGGCGCTGACGGGGGTTCGCGAGGAGGCGCGGGTGGGCCAGCGCACGACGCTGGACGTGCTGAACTCGCAGCAGGAGCTGCTGAACGCGCGGGTGAACCTGATCACGGCGCAGCGCGACCGGGTGGTGGCGTCGTACGCGGTGGTGCAGGCCACGGGCCGGCTGAGCGCCGAGCACCTGAACCTGCAGAGCGGGCGCTACGACCCGAAGGTCCACTACGACCAGGTCAAGGGCCTCTGGTACGGAACGCAGACCCCCTCAGGAGACTGAGGC
>NZ_VUOA01000050.1 GCF_008386575.1 Salinarimonas soli | reverse complement strand
CAGGAAGGGGACTGGCGGGGCTCAGGGCCTGATACGCAACGCGGCCTCAGGTGCCAAGATGGCGGAACACGGTGAACACAAGGTTACGCGCCCGTGCCGAGAGGCACGGCGAGAGCCGCAGCTGTCACCTTCGCCGCGAGCTCCTGGAGGTGATCGTCTTGCCCCTCCCCATCGACATACGAGACGTACAGCTCGGCCCGCAGCACGTCGAAGATGGCGGCTTGCAGAACGGCACTCGTCTCCCCGGGCGTGGGGTTTGGCGTACCGTCCTTGGCGCCGCCATGCGGGCGAGGGAGGAAGGCGCCCGGCTCCCCCGTCAGGATCTCGGCGGCCTTGTCGATCGCGTCCATGACGCTGCCTGCGGCCTTGTAGGCGTCCCCGCCGATGAGCGCCGAGGCCATAGCCTGCCGGCAGGCGCGACGGGCTTCCCCGAGGGATCGCAGCAGAGCGCAGGCTTCTATCTCGGTGAACAGGCGACGACTCCGGCGGGTACCACGGTGGCGCATGGCGAGAACGTAGCAAGAACATAAGGGTCTTGTAAGAGCGTCCGAGGGTGGTTGGTGGTTCACTTGATCTGGTGTGAGTGCGTCCGGTTTAGTTTGGGTGCCAGCACAGCAGTGTGGGCATGCTCAAAAGTGACTGCCTACAAAGGTCGCCGCACGACCTCTGGTTTGGTATGCCTTGCGGATGGCTTGCCCTTTCTATCTCGATCACCCGACCGTCCTAGAGCTTGAGGTCGACACGCTTGACACACGTCCGGGGGCGGTGCTCATCGAGCGCTCGCCCTTCTTTTCAGGTGGTGGCGGGCAGCTTGCCGACCGTGGTCACATCCGCTGGTCTGGTGTGGGCGCACCCATCAAGGAGCTGGTGCGCGACGAGCGGGGTCTCTGGCATGTGTTCGAAGGCGAGGCCGCGCCAGAGGGGCGCGTGAGGTTGGAGGTCGATCCAACGTTCAGGGCACTCATGTGCGAGCTGCACACGCTGGCCCATGTCGTCAACGCCCTCGTCTATCAGCGCTTCGGCGGCGCGCTCCTGACCGGAGCCCAGCTTGGCGCCGATGGCACGTTCCGCGTGGATGTGGATCTACCAGGCGCCGACAGCGACGCTCTACGCGCCCTCGAGGGGCCGCTTAACGACGTGATCCGCGCCGACCTGCCCGTATCTTCGACCTTCATGCCCTATTGCGAGGCCCAGGCGGTCCCTGGCCTTTTTCGCAGCAAGGCGGTCGCGCCCCCGACCGGCCCTGACGGTCTCGTGCGCATCGTCGAGATCGCCGGCCTCGACCGGCAGGCCTGCGGCGGCACGCATCTCGCCTCAACCGGGCAGGCGCGGCCGGCCCGCATCGTCAGGATCGACAACAAGGGCCGTCAGAACCGCCGGATCAAGGTCTCGGTCTGAGCACGCCGCCACATCATTCGCCGAAGCGCCATACCGAACCTGCCGGGACAGCCTTACCTAATGGCCGTGAATACAAGCGCTTGGATGCGACCGTCGATCGGACCGGAGCCGAAGCGCTTCGCAAGGGCATCGCCCGCCCGCTGGGTTGCGGCTTCCAAGCCGGAAGGATCGCGCGCCTCGATCTCGTTGCGCAACGGTGTGCCCTGGCAGAAGGCCACGGCTGGCCCACGCGGAGAGGGCGCGCGGCTTCTCGCCTCCACCACCTCGACTGACACATCCACGAACCCGGCTGCACGCAACTCCGCGCTGATCTGCACCTTATCGTGGTAGCCGTGCGGCGTGCGGGCCAGAAAGCGCGGCGGGTCGTCCGGGAACACCTCGGCGAGCGCGCGCGTGACCACATCCGCAATCTCGTTGACCTCGAGGGCGTCCCACACGCTCAGGAATAAGCGCCCGCCGGGCTTGAGGACGCGGTAAGCCTCCCGGTAAGCCTGACCCTTGTCGGGGAAAAACATCGCTCCGAACTGACAAGCTACGGCCTCGAAGCGCTGATCCTCGAAGGGCAGCACCATGGCGTCGGCTTGGCTCCATTCGATCCGTGGATCCTGGAGCCGCCGGGCTGCCTGCTCGAGCATCGGTGGGTTCAGGTCGGTGGCGACGACGTGCGCGTTCGGGGGCAGGCGAGAGGCCAGAGCCCGGGTAAGGGCACCCGTACCGGCCGCGATCTCCAGCACCTCTCGCGGCTGCCTCGCCGCCACGCGCTCGGCCAGGTCGGCTGCGTAGGGCTCGAAGATGAGCGGCACCAAGAGCCGGTCATAAATCTCCGGGATCGAGCCTGCGAACTCCTTGTCGGTCGCGACCATTGGGCGGCTCCGCAATAGGCACGCAACAGCGTAGCACAGGTCTGAGCATGAGGCACCATGCGTCGATAGAATGCGCCCAGCTCGCGTCGGACTATGAGAAGGCCGTCCGCTGGAGCGCTATTATCGAAACGCTATGCCAAGAAGGCTCAGTACCAGACTGCGACTGCGCTCTCGTGCAGTACGGGCGCGCGATTAGACCGTCCGCAGGCGCGCTTCATCACCCGCCGTAGCGAACACCCTGACGACACGGCCCACCAGCTTTTCAGACAGGCGCTCGGGCATGAACGAGCCCTCGCTCGTCACCATTTGGCGGCCGGCCGCGCGCCACTCGGCGAGCTCCGCCAGCGATCGCGGCCGGTTGAACGGCGCCACAGCCCACGGGATCGAGCCGTCAGATCGAGGCGAGCGGCGAAGAAGATAGGTCTCCACAACCTCCCGGCGCCCGCTCGACCACTCGATGACGAACAGCTCCCCGACCGCCGGCACCCGATCGCAAGTGTCGATGACGGCGAACTCTCCGGGTCGAAGGTGGGGCCAAGAGGCCCCACAGGTGATGAGGTGCAGCGCGTGACCGGGCGGAAGGCTGTCCATGAGCGGCAGGGCGCGCAGGTCGGGCATACTGGCGGCGATCTCGTCCAAGGGAGTGCGCATAAAGGCTCCTACGGTGCGAAGGGTGTGCAGCTCAGACCCGGAGGCTGCCCGGCAGGAGGGAGCAATCGAGGACGTTGGCTTTGAGAGCAGCCTTCCCCGCTACCTGCCGCCGGAACTCCGCGAGGGACACTTCCTGCCGGCCATAGGCCGGATTGTCGGACACCAGGGTCACCCCGCCGCGATGGTCAGCTTGCGCCCGGCACGGGACGAGCGCGCCGAACGGATCGGCGAGGACGTTGATGCCGGCGCCAGCATAGTCAGCGACCGGCGCGACGAGGAGGAAGTCGCCGCGGCGGACGGTGGGCTCCATGGTGTCGGCGAGCACGGGAACAGCCTGGAGCGCATAGGGCCGCGAGGAGGGGGCGAAGGGAATCAGCATAGATCAGGCGCTTTCACGGTCGGAGGAAGGGGCGGGCGGCGGGTCCTGGTCCAGGCTGTCCAGGCTGTCCAAGGGGGCGATGATGGCCTGCACCCGGCGCTTGGTGGCGTCCCGGAGAGCGTGAGCCGCACGGGGTTCCGGGAAGGTGATGACGTCAGCCATGAGTCAGACCTTCCGGCGCTGGTGGCGAGCAAGGTGCGCCAGATCGCGGACGATGAAGGTCATCAGCTCGACCGCCCCGTGGTGGTCGCAGGCCGAGGCGCAGGAGCTGGGCAAGAGCGCCGCCAAGGACACCGACGAGATGTACAAGGGAGCCTCGGCAGCAGCCGGCACGCTCTAGCGATACACGCACCTTCAGACGCTGCTCGGTCAGGTTGAGACCGGGAAGCCCGCCCCGGCCAAGATCCGCATCGCCTCGTGGGCGAACGCCGCGGACGTCGACCCCGGAACCCTGAAGAAGCTCGGGCTGGATCCGAATACCCCTAGCACGGCCGAGGCCATCACGGCGATCGTCAACCAGGCGGTGGTCGGGCAGATTGGGGCCGGCGGCTTCCCGGCCAACAACTTCTCGGACGCGGATCGACAGTTCCTGATCGAAACCGTGCCGGCGCTCGCCAACTCCCCGGGCGGCAACGGCATGATCCTGGAGGCCATGAAGCGCACGGAAACCCTCAAGGTCGAGAATGCGAAGGCCTATCGCCACTGGCGGAGCAACGCACCCAAGGGCTCCAGCTTCTACGACTTCGAGAACGAGTAGGCGCAGGGCCTCGCGAGCCGCGACCTGTTCGGCGACCTGGCTGCTAAGGCTGGCGGCGGCAGGAGCGGCGCCGCCACCTCCGACCTCCCGCTGGTTCACATCCCCGAGGTGGCCAGGCGCCTTGCCCCGGGCACGCGATTCCGCACCCTGGACGGACCGGAGCTTGTTTGATGAGCGGCGCAGATCCGCGGGTTCGCTGCCGCTGCCCGGGCTCAGATCGCTACAGGCACGGGCCCGGGACCAGCGACGCCGTCGCCTTCAGCCCGGCAATAGGAGGATGCGGTACAAGGGCCCATGCTCTGGCGCCTCGTGCTCCTCTACGCCGGCTCGGCCGCAATCCTCGCCTACTCCCTGGTGCATATGCCCCGGTGATCGAGAGTGAGCAGTATGCGACTCACATGGGCCGAGGTTAGTCGTCGCTATTAATTGTGGAAAATTCCCAAAATAAAAATCCACGGTCTTGAATGATCGAATTCGTGCGCCACCATCCGTTTGGTCCTTTTACAGGAAGTACCTTTCATGCAAGCCCAAGATAATGACCAGATCGATTACGTCGCCCTCACAGCGGATGTCGTCGCCGCGTATGTAACCCACAACCGAGTCTCCTCGAGCGAGATCCCGGACCTTATTGCAGCTGTTCACCGGAGCCTGAACAGCCCCAACACACCCGCTGAGCCCGAGCCCGCGAAGCTCGAACCGCGCATGCCGATTAAGAAGACGATCACGGCGGATTTCCTGATCAGCCTGGAGGACGGCAAGCAGTACCGCTCCCTCAAGCGCCATCTTACGACAATGGGGCTCACGCCTGAGGCGTACCGCACCAAGTGGGGGCTACCGCACGACTACCGTATGGTAGCGCCGAACTACTCCAAACAGCGCTTCGAGCTCGCCAAGTCGCTAGGCCTTGGTCAGATGCGCCGCAGGGAAGCGGCTGCAGGGGCCACGAACGAAACCACGGCGGCAGAGCCAAAGGCGAAGCGGGGTCGGCCGAAGAAGACCGAGCCAGCAGCCTGACGAACAAACAGTCTGCACTGGGCGTCTCCCATTTGGGAGATGTCATAAGGCAGTGCTGACCTTAAGTCAGCACCAGGCACCGCAGCCCGGCGGCTAGTTCTCGAACTTCGGCCCTCCCATCCGGGAGGGCCTTTTTCGATGGATCAGCGGGCGCGTTGTAGCGCGCCGTGTAGCCGCCTCGTCCTCCCAACCTCGTCAGTGGCTGACGGCACCAACCAACAGAGGAATGAGGATCAGCCCCGCCCCGACGGCGGCGCCAATCAGATCCAGCGTGTTCGTGCCAAGCGCCGACCCCACGAACGACGTGCCCGTCGATGCTCCGGTTCGCGGCTCCTCGGTGCGGCGGTGGGGCGGTTCGGGCGTATGGTCGATCTGAGCCATGACTTGTCCCTCCAAAGCGGTGGCCCGGCATCGGCCTTTTCAGGGCCGTCTGCCACAGCCTACGTTACCCATCGGGGAAATCAGTCAGACCAGGACAAGTTTCGTCCTTCCCGAAAGGTGAGGCTCAGGCTAGGGCCGCTGGCCGGCCGCATCGCCCAAGAGCTCTAGGGTGCTCGGGATCGAGCGCTCGCAGCTCGGACGAGGGCCACCTAGCCACGCATGTGGAGCTCGAGGTGCGAGGGCGTTGCGGCTTGGCTGCGCTCGATTTTTCAGCCCTGCACCCTGTCGCTCCAGCGACGGCTCAGGCGCTGGCGTTTTTCCGCTAGGGAGCGGTTCTGTTCCTCATGATGCTGCATCAGCAGGGCACTGCAGCCCAGCAGGACGGCCCCGCACACGATGATGACGACGAACGAGAAGAAGATGAACGTGTCCATGGCCCGAGCTTGCCGCCCATGCCCTAACGTCACTTTGCTCCGATCGTCGAGAAACCCGGCTTTCTCCTCAAATTCTCAGCAGTGAGCCCGAAGCTAAAATGGTGTGGCCGCCATGCTCGCTGGTGCGCCGTGTTACCAGCATTCACTCACCTCGAGTCCTGGCGGCGTCGCGTCCCCTGGGCATCGAGATTGGCCGCGAGCTTATCAAGCTGGTCCGCGTAGGCGATCTTGCGCCGCCGGTGGTGCCGCAGGCGCTCTCCCTCGGCTAATGTCCTGACCTCCTCGGCTTTGGCACGATAGCGCTCAGCCTTCGCCTGCAGCTCCACCACATCGTCGTTCATTCAACCGACCCCAATCGCAATGGCTCGCCCTAGCCGAGCGACGGTCGATTCGCTGCATCACAAGTTAGTGCATCGAAGCTCGCGAAAAGAGCGTCCACCTCGGCTTCCTTGGGAAGGGGGGATGGAGGATGGGTCCTAGGGCCTATCGTCGCTTGAACCGGTTTCCGGCGCTCGCGTTTGTTCCCTTTTCGGTGGGGGATGCATGCTGAGCGACGGGCAATGGGCCATGCTGGAGCCGCTGGTGGAGACCTGCAGGCCCAAGGGGAAGACGCCCCCTGGTGATCTGCGCCGCACGATGTCAGCCATCTTCGGGCGTCACCAGAACGGGGCCAGGTGGCGCGCCATCCCTGAAGGGCTCGGGCCGTGGTGGCGCGCCGCGCAGATCTTCATCCGCTGGGCTCGTGCGGGCGTCTGGGAGCGGTTGCTGAGCCTCGTTCAGGAGCGTGGGGTCGAGCTGGGCATGGTGTTTCTCGACGGCACCAGCGTGCGCGCGCACCACAGGGCGGCCGGGGCTGCTCGAAAGGGGGATCTCAAGCCGAGCTGAGAGGATCGTGAAGCGCTTGGCCGCTCTCGTGGTGGGTATGGGACCAAGGCTTGCGTGATCGCAGACGGAGCAGGCCACGCCATTGCATTCCACATCGCGCCAGGTCAGGCGCATGAGCTGCCCCACGCCATTCCGCTTCTGGCTCGCCTGCCGGGCGTGCCCCAGTGGGTGGTTGCTGACCGCGGGTACACCAGTCAAGGCTTCCGCGAACACATCTGGAGCATGGGGGCACGGCCCGCGATCCCGCCACAGCGCCATGAGGCACCCGTGGCCTGCCCAGACTGGATCTACAACAACCGCAACCGCGTCGAGCGCCTCTGGGCGAGGCTGAAGGAGTGGCAGGCCGTCGCAACCCGCTCCGAGAAGACCGCCCGATCCTTCATGGGCGTCCTCTCCCTCGCCGCAACCATCGACCGCCTCAAGCGATGACAGGCCCTAGATGGGTCCGAGGGCGTTCGGGGTTGAGTGGTTAGGTCATCGGCTCTTACGGAGGTCGGTTAAAGCACAACTATGGCCATCGCGACGACCGCGACCGCCATCACTGCAGTGGCAGCCCAGCCGAGCGCTTTGAGCCAGCCAGTGACGACGAACGGCCCCATCACTTTCTGCGAAGCCGAAAGCCACATCATCACGGCCATTACCGGGACCGCCACCACCCCGTTGATCACTGCGCTCCAGTACAGGGCCTCGATTGGGTCGAGTGCGGTTAGGTTCAGGCCCATGCCGATCAGCGTGGCTAAAACGATTGTCCCGTAGAACGCCTGCGGCTCCGTGGGCTGACGTGATAGGCCGATCGGCCACTTGCGGGCTTCTCCGATGGCGTAGGCCGCCGACCCTGCCAGAACCGGCACAGCCATGAGCCCAGTGCCCACGATCCCCACTGCAAAAATCGCTTCCGCCAGCGCGCCAGCGACCGGTTTGAGTGCTTGAGCGGCCTGCGCGGAGGTCTCGATCGTGGTAACGCCGCTGGCGTGCAGCGTCGCGGCGCAAGTCAAGATAATGGCCACCGCGATCAGGTTCGAGACCGCCATCCCAACCACCGTGTCGAGCGCGATCCGCTCCAGCGCCCGCTCCCCCTGCTCAGGGGCACGCTTGAGGATGCGTCGGCGGGGCATCGTCCGTACGTCCTCGGCCTCTTGTGCCGCCTGCCAGAAAAACAGGTAGGGGCTGATCGTAGTGCCCAGGATCGCGACGAAGGTTGTGATCTGGTCTTTGTCGAAGCCCAGGTGCGGAATGACAAGGCCAGTGAGCGCCTTCCTCCAGGATACCTTTGCCATGAATAGGGTCGCCACGTAGGCGAGCAGGACGAGGGCAAGCCACTTCAGGACTGAGACGTAGCGCGTGTACTGCAGGAAGATCTGCATCGCCATGCAGATCACTGCGTAGGCAATGACATAGAGCACCTGCGGTCCGCCGATCACTAAGCGCGTTGCGTCCGCCATGGCGCCGAGATCCGCGCCGATGTTGATGATGTTAGCCGTCAGGACCAGCAGAACGATGCTGTGGAGGAGCCATCCGGGATAGTGCTGGCGCAGGATGCCGGCGAGCCCCCGCCCGGTGGTGCGACCGATACGGGCGCTGACCATCTGGGTTGCCGTCATCAGGGGGAATGTGAAGAGCATCGACCAGGCGAGCGCGTAGCCCAGCTGGGCACCAGCCTGGCTGTATGTGCCAATACCGCTTGGATCGTCGTCGGACGCACCAGCGATGAAGCCAGGCCCGAGAACCTTGAGCAGGCGTGGCTTGCTGGGTTCGACGACGGGACTAGGCGGCTCGGGTCGAGGCTCTTGATGTGCGTCGTCCATCGCTTGGCTCCAGCCGAGGGCTGGCAAGCCCGTCGTAAAACAAAGGTCGAATCATGCTCCGGTTCCAAGGAGGGGGCGGGTGAGAGAGACTTCGGACACGCTGCATAGACCCAAAACGTAGCTGAAACGGGTCGGCCGCTCCGCTTGAGACGGGAACTGACACCTTTAGCTCCCGTTGATCTCACACCGCACACGGAGGCTCGATTCGAGATGAGGAACTTCGTCATTGCTTGTGTCGCCCTGCTGTCCCTTGCTGGTTTCGCTGGGTCGGCTGAGGCTGGTTGTGTTACGGGAGCGATCGTCGGCGGCATCGCCGGCCATGTGGTCGGCCACGGCGGGATCGGGGCTGCCGCCGGATGCGCTCTCGGGCACCAGCGCGCTAAGAGGAACGATGCGAGCAGCACTGGGAGCGCTAACCGGAGCAGCGACGATGTTGGATCGAATGTCTCGGGCAAACGCTGAGCCCTAAGCTCAGGGTGAGGATCGGAGTGATACGGAGCGCTTCGCGCTCCTGAAAATCTGGACTATTAGCCGGATTTCGATCGCATTATAGCTCGTTTGAGAATGGCTATGGGTGGCCGATGCGGCGGAGCAGGAGCGCACCTATGCTGACGTGGATCATGGCCTCGGACACGTCGCAGCGCCGCTCGTAGTCGCGGACTAGGCGGCGCCACCGCCCATCCAGCCGAACGTGCGCTTCATTGTTACCTCCCGTTCGAGCTTCGACCTGGTTGCTAAGCGCGCCAGGCCCCAGTGCGCCACGGCGTCGATAGCTGGGCGCCGCTGGGAAGCCATCTCAAGCGACGCTCGCCAGTGTGATGCTCGAGAGCGCCGCACTTAAAAGTCTCCCGTTCACTTCTGATGCACGCTGCTAAGTTTCTGTTCAGGCTTTCGGCGTCGCTCGATTGGTATACTGACCCGAACGTAACCGCGGAGCGCCTCATCAAAGAAAGCCGGTTGAGATCCACGGGATGGCTGCCACGAGGAGAAGGCCGACCAAGAGCGCCAGCAGGTAACCCCATATCGGACGCATCCCCTCGTTTGGGTGCACCCGGGCGATGGCGCAGGCTGCGTAGTAGCCCACGCCGAACGGCGGGGCGAACAACCCCATCCCCATCGCGAGAATGACGACCATCGCGTAGTGGACCTCGTGGACCCCGAGTTGGCGAGCAATGGGGAAGAGGAGAGGGCCGAACAGCACGATAGCCGGGATGCCCTCGAGTACCGAGCCGAGAACGATGAACGCTAGGACCGAGACGGCGATGAAGGCCGTTCCCCCACCGGGGAGCCCGGCCATGAGCTGCGCGAGGTCGCGCGAGAACCCCGACTGGGTCAAAGCCCACGCCATCCCGGTCGCCGTTCCAATGATGAGGAGGATGGCCCCGGAGAGCGCGGCCGTGTCCACGAGCATGGGGCCAACGCGACTCCAGTCGAAGCGACGGTAGATCAGGAGCCCTGCCACGACCGAGTAGGCAATGCCAATCGTCGAAACCTCTGTGGCGGTTGCGACGCCCTCCATCACCGCCGCACGTATCAGGAACGGCAGCGCGATCGCGGGGAGCGCTATGACGAAGGCGCGCCCAATGTCTAGCGCGCTGGCGCGCTTGACGTGGCTGAGGTCCTCGTGGCGGTAGCGTCGCCAGACCACTAGGCAGAGCGTTGCAGCGAGGACGAGTCCGGGTAGCAGGCCGCCGGTGAACAGGGCCGCGATCGAGACGCCGGTCACCGAACCGATCGTGATCAGCACGATCGAAGGCGGGATCGTCTCCGTTTGTGCGCCCGTGGCCGAAAGGAGCGCCACGAGGTCACCGGGCTTGGCACCGCGCTCGCGCATCTCGGGGAACAGCACCGGCGCCACGGCGGCCATGTCGGCGGCCTTGGATCCCGAGATGCCCGAGACAAGGTACATGGCCCCGACCAGGACGTAAGACAGGCCGCCGCGCACGTGGCCTAGCAGCGACGCGAGGAAGCGCACCATTGCGCGCGCCATACCCGTCATCTCGATCAGGACACCCAGGAAGATGAAGAGTGGTACGGCGAGCAGGATGAGGTGGCTCATGCCTTCGTCCATGCGCCCGACCAGGACCATCATCGGGGTGCTCGTGGTCAACGCGAGATAGGCGTAGGTGGCGAGGCCGAAAGCGAACGCAATCGGCACGCCGGCGAAGACCGCTGCGGCGACTAAGCCGACGAAAAAGACGACCAGGTTCCAGTTCCCGAAGCCACGGAGCACCGGCTGCGCCGCGTAGAGCGTGACGCCGATGGCGAGCAGCGCCGCGAGCGAGCCGATGATGGCGCGCCCGTCCGCCTCGCGCGCGAGGCGCAATACGCTCACGAGCGCCATGAGGCCGATCCCGACCGGGAGAGCCGCCGCGCGCCAGGCGTTAGAGATGCCGAGCGCTGGCGTTGTGATGAAGGCCTCCTCCTCTGCATATTCCAGGGCCGGGCCGATCACGAGCACCAGGAAGGCGAAGGCGGCCCCTAACGCCAGCACCTCGAGGAAGGCCTGCACCCGGGGCGGGCTTATGCCGACGAGCGCCGTCATCCTCATGTGCTCGCCTCGCCTGAACGCCACCACAGCCCCGAGCATCGCGAGCCAGAGAAACAGGATCGACGCGAGCTCGTCGGACCAGACGAGAGGCATGTTCAGGACAGCGCGGGCGACGATCCCGGCGAACAGGATCCCGATCTCCGCGAGAACCAGGACGGCAGCGGCCGTTTCGACGAGCAGCTTCAGCACCGCTTCGGCGGCCTTCGCCCGGGCCGCCCACGGCGACACAGGGGCGTCGTCGAGCGCGCCGCGGGAGACAATACCAGAATGGCTCATGGCGTGAGCCTCCCAATCTCCACCCCACGATTCGGCCATGACGCGCGCGCGGGCCCCGAAAACACATGGCGTGCGAGTTCCCGGATGCGGGGTAACGAACGTCTCGCACCGGGCTTTAGGTTTGAAACGCTCATCTCACGTCTACTCCGGCGATCGCCCGCGAATGCGAGGGTCGGTTCGAACTCAGCCCGAGTTGGGCCTAAGGGGGCACCTAGGGGCAGCATGCATCTTTGAATCAAGATGTCAGGGCCTACGCAACGGGCCAAAGGTCCCCTTCAAACTTGTTCACAGGTTGATAGCTGATCATTGTTGAGGAAGCGATCGTCAATGTGGATGCGGTGACTGCAATCATGTTAAACGGCTGCACTAATGTTGCAAGTGCGGCTGTACAAGGCGAATTGAACGCACAAAAGACAAAATTCCCGCTGTAGAATATGCCATAGAACCTGAACGGTTGCCAAACTGGACGCCTCAGCGTGACGCAGAGCGTCACGTAGGCGATTCGTATAACACAACTCGTCGGGCCCACACGCGCAAAGGGCGCGCTACTGACCGCTCGTTAAGTTGGTCCAATCCCGGACGTCGGACCGGATGACGTGAGAGGTTTCGGGTTAGGCTCACTCCGCTGAGGAAAGCGCGGTGGCTCATTGCGTTCGCCTTCGATGGTGCGGACCAGGATCATGGCTGGTGGCTCAATCGACCCTACTGGCGAGAGCGGTACGGAGCACCGCTTCCGGGCGGGGCCGCCCTGCCGCAGGCGGACGATATGGATGTCGAGCAGGCGCACGAAGTGACTGAGGCGACGGCCCCGTCCTACACCCTCGCCGACATCGTCGCCGACGGCTGCTTCGTGCCGCAACCCGACCTCGCCGCCATGCTGGAGCGCCTGGGGACGAAGAAGAACCTCGTCCTCCAGGGGCCACCCGGCACGGGCAAGACCTGGCTGGCCAAGCGGCTCGCCTACGCCCTCATCGGCGATCCGCCCGAGCGGGCGCGCGAGCGGGTGCGGGTGGTGCAGTTCCATCCCTCCTATGCCTATGAGGACTTCGTGCGCGGCTACCGGCCCAAGGGCCGGGAGGGGCTCGATCTCGTCGACGGCATCCTCCTCGAGGCGGTGCAGGCTGCCACGGCGGAGGGCGACCGGCCCTTCGTGCTCGTCATCGAGGAGATCAACCGGGGCAACCCGGCGCAGATCTTCGGCGAGACCCTGACGCTCCTGGAGCACGACAAGCGCGAGCGTTCCGAGGCGATCGAGCTCGCCTATCGCCGGTTCGACGGCGAGCGGGTCTACCTGCCGCCGAACCTGTACGTGATCGGCACCATGAACCTCGCCGACCGCTCGCTCGCCCTCGTGGACCTCGCGCTGCGCCGCCGCTTCGCCTTCGTGACATTGACGCCTCGCTTCGATGCCGCGTGGCGGGCCTGGTGCGCACGCGAGGGGCGGCTCCCCGAGGCGTTCCTGGATCGCGTCGCCACCCGCATCGCGGCGCTCAATGCCGAGATCGCGGATGCGCCATCGCTCGGCGAGCCCTTCGCCATCGGCCACAGCTACCTGACGCCCGGCCGCGGGCGGGCCGTGGCCGACCCGGAAGCCTGGTTCCAGGCCATCGTCGCGACGGAGATCGCGCCGCTTCTTGAGGAGTATTGGTACGAGGATCCGGCGACCGCCCGCGCCAAGGCCGAGGCCTTGGTGCGGCCGTGAGCGGGCCCGACGAGCCGCTCTCCCGGATCCCGATCCGCAACATCTGGTTTCTCCTCGTCTACGCGCACGGCCTCATGGCCGTGCGTGGCCGGTTCGACGCGGCTGTCGACGACGTGCCGGACGACGCGCCGCTCGCCGCCCTCCTGGCGCGCCTCCTCGCCACCGCCGTAGAGCGCCGCATCCGGAGGAGCCTGACCCGGGGCTACGTGCGCCGCGAGGCGGTGCTGGCGCGGGTGCGCGGACGGATCGACGTCATGCGCACGGAGAGCCGACGCCTTCTCGATTTGGGCCGCGTCGCGTGCCGCTTCGACGAGATGACGGCCGACACGCCTCGCAACCGCTACATCCGCGCGGCCCTCGTGCATGTCGCGGGGGCGGCCGGCGTGCCGGCAGAGCTCGGCGCCCGCTGCCTCGGCCTCTCCCGCGAGATGGAGCGCACCGGCGTCGCCCTCGTGCGCGCCACGGCGCGCTCTCTCGCGGCCGAGCAAATCGGCCGCAACGACGCCGACGACCGGCTCATGCTCGAGGCGGCGCGCCTTGCTCTCGAGCTCACCCTTCCGGCCGAGGATGCCGGCCCACGTGCCGTGGGCCGGGCCGAACGCTGCGAGGTCTTTCTGCGGCGCCTGTTCGAGAGTGCCGTTGGCGGCTTCTACCGCGCCCACCTCCCCAGGGCCGAGGGGTGGCGCGTCGCGACAGGCGGGCCGCTCGACTGGGATCCCCGTGAGGCGACCCCGGGGCTTGCCGTGCTCCTACCCGGCATGAGGACCGACATCGTGATCGATCGCGGGGACCGCCGGCTCGTCATCGACACGAAGTTCACGACGATCGTGCACACGAGCCGCTTTGGGCGCGAGATCCTGAAGTCGGGGCATCTCTACCAACTCTATGCCTATCTGCGCTCTCAGGAGGGTCGGGGATCGGCGCTCGATGATCGCGCGTCCGGTCTGCTCCTCTACCCGTCCGTCGGCGCGCCTATCGACGAGAGCGTGATCTTGCAGGGCCATCGGTTGCGCTTCGCGACGGTGGATCTGACAGCGTCTTCCACGGATATCGCGTCGAAACTCCTCGACCTGGCGAGCAGCAAAAACGAACGCACATGAGGCGTGACCCCGAGAAGACGAGGTCCTGACTTCGATCATTGAATGAACCGAACCAACGCGGAATCGAGGGCCATTCCCACCGGCTCGCAACGGCGTTGCCTGCCCCGCGACGGGATAAGGGACCATTTGTAGCCCCCTGGTACGGGGGCTAGCCGCGGCACGTACCCTACTCGCTCAAAGCAGATCGAAGCCGGATGTGCTCTGGCATAGGAGTGCCTCCTGTCAGTGCCGGACCGAGCAGATCCGGCGCGGCGTCCCGACGGGAGAGGGGCGAGCCGGCCGCGCGCCTTTGGCGGGGCGTTCAGGCCGGGTGCGGGCCGGTGGAGTTGTAGAACTTGCCGCCGGGGGGCTGGAGCACGCGGATCCAGTCGCAGCGCATCAGGTGGGGCAGGCCGTCGACATTGGCGCCGGCCCACTTGCCCCCGCAGGACAGCGAATGGACGAGGTGGTGCATCGTGTCGACGGTGTCGGTGTCGTAGGCCGCCACCGAGGTCTCCGGGGCGCCCGCGGGCTGCCCGTCGACATATTTCGTCACCCGTCCCGGTTCCCAGAGCGCGCCGAGGCGCACCCAGCGCCCGCCGATGCCGGGCTCCGTCCAGATGCCCCGCCCGCCCTTGCCGTCGATCACGGTGAGATGGCTGCGGTCGTTCACGATCTCGGACGCGTCGATCTCGGGCGGCCACTTGCCGTTCTGCGCGAGCGTCCAGAGGGGAGCCGCGAAATAGCCCTTGTCCACGAGGCCGGGCGGGAACCAGGCCAGGCATTCCATGTAGCCGAACTGGAAATAGAAGCTCCAGCGGGTGGTAAGCGAGCCCGAGACCCAGCGGAAGGGCTCTCCCGTCGCCGGGTTCGGCGGCATGACCCGCGCGAGCTCGGGGGGCGGCGCCTCGAGCGTTGTCGTCAGCACGCTGTCCTCCACCTTGAAGGGGGAGTAGCCGATCCGCGTCAGCGCGGGATGGCGGGGATTGAGGAAGGCGGGCTTCGGCTCGTCGCCATAGGCCGGGTAGGCGAGGGAGGCGTTCGGCCATTTGCCGTGCGGCGACCAGCGGCCCTCGCCGTATTTGTAGCCGCCGATCTCCTTGGGCACCGGGCCGGGCCAGACGAGCTTGATGTCGGGATAGCCCCGGTCGTTGTTGGCAGGGGTGATGAGGGAGTCGTCCGCGCCGGGGCAGGTGCGCAGGGACAGGGCGTCGAAATCCTCCCGGAAGATCTCCTTCCAGCCGGCCGCGAAGGCGGGCGGCGGCGGCAGGGCCCGCGACGCCGGCCGGGGCTCGGCCGGGAGGGCTCTGGCGAGCGCCCCGAGGGGGAGGGGGGCGGCCGCCATGTTGGCGGCGAGGAGCAGGAGGCGTCGGCGCATCACATCGGTCATGGGACGTCCATGGCACGAAACCTCGGCATTGTCAGGGCCGCGGGTCGAGGCAACCTTCGCCGATTGCCGGTTGCGCCTCGTTCACTGCGCCCGCGTCATGCCCCAGCGTCACCCTGACTTGGCCCTTGCAATCGCCGGGCCGCCGGTCACAACTGGACGTCGGGACCAATGCGATGAGTAGATCTCCGATCAACGGAGACGCAAGGGGGGCGATGAACCAGGACGGGTGGCGCCACATGCCGCTTGCCGCCGCGGGCGCCCGCCCTGGGCGCGGGACACCGCGTGGACGGCCGACGGGCGGGGATGCGGCAGTGCATCCGGTTCGGGGCCGGCTCCTTGCCCAGGGTGCGATCGCACGCCCTCTTGCCGTAATTGCCGTCTCGCTTACTTGTTTCGGCCACACCGTCGTGGCCTGTGCCCGAACTCCCGCCTCCTCGCCGAATCTCTGACCCGCATCGCCGGAGCCCATCCATGCAGCCGAGCCTCGAAGCCGCCGTTGCCGTCGCCGGATCGTCCGACATCATCGCCGTGAAGGACCCGCAGCCGGTGCAGGGGGCCGATCTCGACCTGAACGCGCTGCTCAACGCGCTCCAGGCCATGCGGGCGGGCAACTTCTCTGTGCGGCTGCCGGGGAACCAGACGGGGCTCGCCGGCAAGGTGGCCGACACCTTCAACGACATCGTGGCCGCCAACCAGCGGATGGCGCAGCAGCTGGAGCATGTGGGCCAGGTGGTGGGCCGCGACGGCAAGACCCGTACCCGCGTGCGCTTCGGCCTTTCGACGGGCGCCTGGGCCGACATGGAGGCGTCGGTCAACACGTTGATCGACGACCTGCTCTGGCCGACGACGGCGGTGACCCGCACCATCACGGCGGTGGCGAAGGGGGACCTCCTTCAGACCATGCCGCTCGACGTGGATGGGCGCCCGCTCAAGGGCGAGTTCCTGCGCTCCGCCACGATCGTCAACACCATGATCAAGCAGCTCTCGGTGTTCACCTCCGAGGTGACCCGCGTGGCCCGCGAGGTGGGCACCGACGGCAAGCTCGGTGGCCAGGCGCAGGTCCGCGAGGTGACGGGCGTTTGGAAGGACCTCACCGAGTCGGTGAACTCCATGGCGTCCAACCTCACGGCGCAGGTCCGCAACATCGCCGAGGTGACGATCGCGGTCGCGAACGGCGACTTGTCGAAGAAGATCACCGTGGACGTGCGCGGCGAGATCCTGCAGCTGAAGGAGGCCATCAACACGATGGTGGACCAGCTGCGCTCGTTCGCCTCCGAGGTGACCCGCGTGGCGCGCGAGGTGGGCACCGAGGGCAAGCTCGGCGGCCAAGCCCTCGTGCCGGGCGTCGCGGGCACCTGGAAAGACCTCACCGATTCCGTGAACGCCATGTGCGGCAACCTCACGGCGCAGGTGCGCAACATCGCGCAGGTGACCACCGCGGTGGCCCGCGGCGACCTCTCGCGCAAGATCACGGTCGACGTCTCGGGCGAGATCCTGGAGCTGAAGGAAACCATCAACACGATGGTGGACCAGCTGAACTCCTTCGCCTCCGAGGTGACCCGCGTGGCCCGCGAGGTGGGCAACGAGGGCAAGCTCGGCGGACAGGCCCGCGTGGAAGGCGTCGGCGGCACCTGGAAGGACCTCACCGACAACGTGAACACCATGGCGGCGAACCTGACGGGTCAGGTGCGCAACATCGCCGAGGTGACCACCGCGGTGGCGAACGGCGACCTCTCCAAGAAGATCACCGTGAACGTGTCGGGTGAAATTCTCGAGCTGAAGGAGACCATCAACACGATGGTGGACCAGCTCAACGCGTTCGCCTCCGAGGTGACCCGCGTGGCCCGCGAGGTGGGCACGGAAGGGCGTCTGGGCGGCCAGGCCAACGTGCTCGGCGTCGGCGGCGTGTGGAAGGATCTCACCGACAACGTCAACCTCATGGCCTCGAACCTGACGGGCCAGGTGCGCAACATCGCCGAGGTGACGACCGCGGTGGCGAACGGCGACCTCTCCAAGAAGATCACGGTGGACGTGAAGGGTGAGATCCTGGAGCTGAAATCCACCATCAACACGATGGTGGACCAGCTCAACGCGTTCGCCTCCGAGGTGACCCGCGTGGCCCGCGAGGTGGGCACCGAAGGAAAGCTCGGTGGCCAGGCGCAGCTCAAGGGTGTCGCGGGCACGTGGAAGGATCTCACCGACTCGGTGAACTCCATGGCCTCGAACCTCACGGCGCAGGTCCGCAACATCGCGGAAGTGGCGACCGCCGTGGCGCAGGGCGACCTGTCGAAGAAGATCACCGTGAACGTCTCGGGCGAGATCCTGCAGCTCAAGGAAACCATCAACACGATGGTGGACCAGCTTCGCTCGTTCGCGGGCGAGGTGACCCGCGTGGCCCGCGAGGTGGGCACCGAAGGGCGCCTGGGCGGCCAGGCTCAGGTGCCTGGCGTGGCCGGCACCTGGAAGGACCTCACCGACTCGGTGAACTCCATGGCGGGCAACCTGACGGCGCAGGTCCGCAATATCGCGGAGGTCGCGACCGCCATCGCCAACGGCGACCTCTCGCGCAAGATCACCGTGGACGTGCGCGGCGAGATCCTTCAGCTGAAGGAGACGCTGAACACCATGGTGGACCAGCTCAACCGCTTCGCGGGCGAGGTGACCCGCGTGGCGCGCGAGGTGGGCACCGACGGGCGCCTGGGCGGCCAGGCGCAGGTGCCTGGTGTCGCCGGCACCTGGAAGGACCTCACCGAGAACGTCAACCTCATGGCAGCGAACCTGACCGCGCAGGTCCGCAACATCGCCGAGGTGACCACCGCCGTGGCCCGCGGCGACCTCTCGCGCAAGATCACCGTGGACGTGAAGGGCGAGATCCTGGAGCTCAAGAACACCATCAACACCATGGTGGACCAGCTCAACGCCTTTGCCGGCGAGGTGACGCGCGTGGCCCGCGAGGTGGGCACGGAAGGAAAGCTCGGCGGCCAGGCTCAGGTGCCCGGCGTCGCCGGAACCTGGAAGGACCTCACCGACAACGTGAACTCCATGGCGGGCAACCTCACCGCGCAGGTCCGCAACATCGCCGAGGTGGCCACCGCCATCGCGACGGGCGACCTGTCGCGCAAGATCACCGTGGACGTGCGCGGCGAGATCCTCCTCCTCAAGGAGACGCTGAACACGATGGTGGACCAGCTGCGCTCGTTCGCGGGCGAGGTGACCCGCGTGGCGCGCGAGGTCGGCACGGAAGGGCGTCTGGGCGGTCAGGCCGTGGTGCCGGGCGTCGCCGGCACCTGGAAGGACCTCACCGACAACGTGAACCTGCTCGCCGCGAACCTCACCACGCAGGTCCGCAACATCGCGGAGGTGACGACGGCCGTGGCGCGCGGCGACCTCTCGCGCAAGATCACCGTGGAGGTGCGCGGCGAGGTGCTGGAACTGAAGAACACCATCAACACGATGGTGGACCAGCTCAACTCCTTCGCCTCGGAGGTGACCCGTGTCGCCAAGGAGGTGGGCACCGAAGGCAAGCTCGGCGGGCAGGCGCAGGTGCCGGGCGTCGCGGGCACCTGGAAGGACCTCACCGACACCGTGAACGTCATGGCCGCCAACCTCACCGAGCAGGTGCGCGGCATCGTGAAGGTGGTGACGGCGGTCGCGAACGGCGACCTCAAGCAGAACCTCACGGTGGCCTCGAAGGGCGAGGTCGCGGCTCTGGCCGAGACCATCAACAACATGACCGGGACGCTCGCCACCTTCGCCGACCAGGTGACGACGGTGGCCCGCGAGGTGGGCGTCGAAGGGCGTCTCGGCGGCCAGGCCCACGTGCCGGGCGCGGCGGGCACCTGGAAGGACCTCACGGACAACGTGAACCTTCTGGCCGCCAACCTCACCACCCAGGTGCGCGCGATCGCGGAGGTCGCGACCGCCGTGACGAAGGGCGACCTGACCCGGTCGATCCAGGTCGACGCCCGCGGCGAGGTGGCGGAGCTGAAGGACAACATCAACACGATGATCGGCAACCTGCGGCTCACGACGGACCGCAACACCGAGCAGGACTGGCTCAAGACGAACCTCGCGCGCTTCACCAACATGCTCCAGGGCCAGCGCGAGCTCACCACCGTCGGCCGCATGCTGCTGTCCGAGCTAGCGCCCCTCGTCGACGCGCAGCACGGGGTGATCTACCAGGTCGAGACCGAGGCGGAGGCCCTGGCGCCGAGCCTCAAGCTCCTGTCGGCCTACGCGGACGGGCCGGTCAGCGGCCATCCCGAGCGCCTGCGTCTGGGCGAGGGCCTGATCGGCCAGTGCGCCCGCGACGCGCGCCGCCTCCTGATCCAGGACATCCCCGACGACGTGGTGCCCATCGGGTCGGGCCTGTTCCGGGCCAAGCCCCGCAACGCCATCGTGCTGCCGGTGCTCTTCGAGGGCCAGGTGAAGGCGGTGATCGAGCTCGCCTCGCTCGGCGCGTTCACGGATCTCCAGATGTCCTTCCTGGAGCAGCTCACGACCTCGATCGGCATCGTGCTCAACTCCATCGAAGCCACGATGCAGACCGAGGGCCTGCTCACGCAGTCGCAGCAGCTCGCCGCCGAGCTGCAGACGCAGCAGCGCGAGCTGCAGCAAACCAACGAGCAGCTGGAGCAGAAGGCGCAGCAGCTCGCCGAGCGCAACGTCGAGGTGGAGGCCAAGAACCAGGAGATCGAGCAGGCCCGCCGCGCGCTGGAGGAGAAGGCCACGGAGCTGGCGCTCACCTCCAAGTACAAGTCGGAGTTCCTGGCCAACATGAGCCACGAGCTGCGCACGCCGCTCAACTCGATCCTCATCCTCGGCCAGCAGCTCGGCGAGAACCCGGAGGGCAACCTCACGGGCAAGCAGGTGGAGTTCGCCCGCACCATCCACGGCGCCGGCACCGACCTCCTCAACCTCATCTCCGACATCCTCGACCTGTCGAAGATCGAGTCCGGCACCGTGTCGGTGGACGCGGAGGAGATCTTCTTCTCCAACCTCCTCGAGGCAATGGCCCGGCCGTTCCGCCACGAGGCGGAGAACCGGCGCCTCGCCTTCGATGTCACCACGGCGCCCAACCTCGACCGCTCGATCATCACGGACTCGAAGCGTCTCCAGCAGGTGCTCAAGAACCTGCTCTCCAACGCCTTCAAGTTCACCTCGCAGGGCGGCGTGAAGCTCACCGTCACCCCCGTCGAGAGCGGCTGGAGCCCGGATCACCCGGTGCTCAAGCACGCGCCGTCCGTGGTGGCCTTCGAGGTCAGCGACACGGGCATCGGTATCCCGCCCGAGAAGCAGAAGATCATCTTCGAGGCCTTCCAGCAGGCGGACGCTTCCACAAGCCGCAAATATGGCGGCACGGGCCTTGGCCTCGCGATCTCCCGCGAGCTCGCCAACCTCCTCGGCGGAGAGATCCATCTGCGCAGCCAGCCGGGCGTCGGCAGCACCTTCGTGCTGTACCTGCCGCTCACCTATGTCGGCACCACGGTCACCCCGCGCCCGCTCGTAGCCCAGGAGGCCCAGACGCAGCCCTTCCCGCTGCCGGCGACCGCGCTCGCGAACCTGCGCCTCTCCGAGATGCCGACCGAGCACGTCGCCGACGACCGCCACATGCTCCAGCCCGGCGACACCGTGTTGCTCATCGTGGAGGACGATCCCCACTATGCCCGCGTCATGGTGGATCTCGCCCGCGACCGGGGCTTCAAGGTTCTCGTCGCCATGCGCGGCGCCGAGGCCCTGGCGCTTGCCCGCGAGTACCGGCCGACCGCCGTGTCCCTCGACGTCTTCCTCCCCGATATGCTGGGCTGGACGGTGCTGAGCCAGCTCAAGCAGGACCCGGCGACCCGCCACATCCCGGTCCAGATCGTCACCCTTGACGAGGATCGCCAGCACGGGCTCGCCCGCGGCGCCTTCTCGTTCCTCAACAAGCCCACGACCATCGAGGGCTTGGAGGCGGCGCTGACCCGGATCCGGGAATACGCTCAGCCGCGGCGCAAGCGCCTGCTGCTGGTCGAGGACAACCCGGCCGAGCGCCTGGGCGTGGCGGAGCTGCTCGGCCACCACGACATCGACATCGTCACCGCCGAGACGGGATCGGAAGCTCTCGACTCGCTTCGCGCCGAGCCCACCGACTGCGTGGTGCTCGACCTCAAGCTGCCCGACATGTCGGGCTTCGAGGTGCTGGAGCGCATCCGCGACGACGCGGCCCTCGCGGACGTGCCCGTCGTGGTGTTCACGGGGCGCGAGCTCTCGCCCGACGAGGACGCGCAGCTCCACACCATGGCACGCTCCGTGGTGGTGAAGGGCGTCGAGAGCCCAGAGCGGCTCCTCGACGAGACGGCGCTCTTCCTGCACCGGGTGGTCTCCGACCTGCCTGCCGAGAAGCAGCGCATGCTGGAGCGCCTGCACTCCTCCGACGAGGATCTCGTCGGGCGCACGGTGCTGCTCGTCGACGACGACGCCCGCAACATCTTCGCCCTGTCGAGCGTCCTCGAGCGGCGCGGGATGAAGGTGCTCACCGCCACCACGGGCAGCGAGGCGATCTCGGTGCTCGAATCCGATCCCGAGGTGGCGATCGTGCTCATGGACATCATGATGCCCGGGATGGACGGCTACGAGACCATGCAGGTGATCCGGGCGAACCCCGCCTATCGCCGCCTGCCCATGATCGCGCTCACGGCCAAGGCCATGAAGGGCGACCGTGAGAAGTGCCTGGAGGCCGGAGCCTCCGACTACCTCGCCAAGCCCGTGAACACCGAGCAGCTGCTCTCCGCCCTGCGGATGTGGCTGCACCGCTGATGCCTGGATCCCACGTGACCCCTCCCGAACCCATCAACATCCTGCTGGTCGACGACCAGCCGGCGAAGCTCCTGAGCTACGAGGTCATCCTCGCGGAGCTGGGGGACAACCTGATCAAGGCGACGTCGGCCCGGGAGGCGCTGGAGCACCTCCTGAAGACCGAGATCGCCGTGATCCTCGTCGACGTATGCATGCCCGAGCTCGACGGCTTCGAGCTTGCGGCGATGATCCGGGAGCATCCGCGCTTCCAGCAGACGGCGATCATCTTCGTGTCGGCGATCCATCTCACCGACCTCGACCGCCTGCGCGGCTACGAGGCGGGCGCGGTGGACTACGTGCCGGTGCCGGTGGTGCCCGAGGTTCTGCGGGCGAAGGTGAAGGTCTTCGCCGAGCTCTACCGCAAGACCCGCGACCTGGAGCGGCTCAACGCGGAGCTCGAGACCCGGGTCGCCGAGCGCACCGCCGAGGTGGAGGCCTCCGCCGCGCGCCTTCGCGAGAGCGAGGAGCGCCGCACCGTGGCGCTCGCCGCGGGCCAGATGGGCTCGTGGGATTGGGACGTCGAGACGGGCGAGGTCACCTGGGACGAAGGGCAGTACCGGATTTTCGGCGTCACCCCGGAGGCCTTCCCGCTCACCTTCGCGAACGTGCGGGGCTACATCCACCCCGACGACCTCGCCCATGTCGAGCGTCTCGCCGCGGAGGCGGCCGCAGGCCAGCGCACGTTCCAGGTCGAGGTGCGCCTCCTGCGGCCGGACGGCGAGGTGCGCTGGTGCATCTGCGCCGGCGCCGTCACCCCGGGCGAGCGGGGCGGGGTGGCCCGCGTGAGCGGCGTCACCATCGACATCACGGAGCGCAAGCGCGCCGAGGAGGCGCTGCAGGGCGTCAACGAGGAGCTGGAGCGCCGCATTGAGGAGCGGACCCGCGAGCGTGAGCACGCCCTGGCGCAGCTCTTCGAGGCCCAGAAGCTCGACACGATCGGGCAGCTCACGGGCGGCGTGGCGCACGACTTCAACAACCTGCTGATGGCGGTGCTGGGCAGCCTCCAGCTCCTGCGCAAGCGCCTGCCCGAGGACCCGCGCGCGCTGCGGCTCCTCGACAACGCGGTTCAAGGCGCGGAGCGCGGCGCAGCCCTCACCCAGCGCCTGCTGGCTTTCGCGCGCCGCCAGGAGCTGAAGCCCGAATCGGTTGACGTGATCCGACTCGTGGGCAGCATGGAGGACCTGCTCAAGCGGGCGCTCGGCCCCACGGTGCGGATCGCCAAGAGCCTGCCGAGCGACCTCGCGCGGGTCCGGGCGGATTCAAACCAGCTGGAGCTTGCCCTGCTCAACCTCGCGGTCAACGCTCGCGACGCGATGCCGGTGGGCGGCGCGCTGTCGATCGCGGCCTCGAACGAGACCGTGCTCGCCGGCGACCCCGCCCGCGCCGGCGTCAAGCCCGGCGACTACGTGCGCGTCAGCGTGGCGGATAACGGCATGGGGATGGACGAGGCGACGCTCGCCAAGGCCACCGAGCCGTTCTTCACCACGAAGGGCCCGGGCAAGGGCACGGGCCTCGGCCTGTCCATGGTGCACGGCCTCGCGGCCCAGTCGGGCGGCATGCTGCGCGTGACGAGCCAGGTGGGCAAGGGCACCACGGTGGAGCTGTGGCTCCCGCAGGCCGCCGATCAGGGCGCGCAAGCCGCGACCGCCCGCAAGCGGCGGCCGGCCGCCCCGGCGGAGGCCGCGCAGGTCCTGCCGCACACGATCCTCGTCGTGGACGACGACCTCCTGGTGAGCACGGGCACCGCCGCCATGCTGGAGGATCTCGGCCATACGGTCATCGAGGCCCATTCGGCGGCCCAAGCGCTCGAAATCCTCGGCGCCGATCCGCGCGTCGAGATCGTGATCACAGACCACGCCATGCCCGGCATGACCGGCCTCCAGCTCGCCTGCCAGCTCGAGACGGACTATCCCGGCCTGCCGGTCATCCTCGCGACGGGATACGCCGAATGGCCGGAGGGCGAGGAGGCCGCGATCCAGGTGCCGCGGCTCGCCAAGCCCTTCAAGCAGGAGGAGCTGGCCGGCGCCATCGCGGCGGTCGCCGGCAAGGTGGGCATCGCCGACAACGTGATCCCGATCCGGGCCCGGTAGGCTGCGCGGGCGCCGTCGCCTTATCGCGACCGCGCCCGCAGGTTCTTCATCACGATCGCGCCGATGATGATCCCGAACGCCGCGAGCCGCAGCAGGTAGAACGGGGTCTGCTCCTCGCGCGGGACGGCGGAGACCGCCACGAGGGCCTGGTTCAAGGCCAGGAGCCAGAACGCCACCGCGAAGGCCGCGAACAGGCCCTCGCGCGTGCGGGTCCAGAAGCGCAGGAAGAAGAGCCCTGCGATCGCGTAGCCCATCGTGATGAGGCCCCAGACGAACTCGCTCATGACGCGGGGCTCCGGCGGGCGGGGGCGGGCGGTTGGCGCATGGATCCTCCTAGTCCGAGTCCCAGACGAAGCCGATCAGCAGCACCACGATCGCGCCGAGCGAGGCGAGGTGCCGAACCGCCAGCAGGTCCCACGAGGGCAGCAGCACAACGTCGGCGAACAAGAACAGGTTGTTGAGCGTGAGCAGCCCAAAGCATAGGGCCGTCCACAGGAGCAGGCGGGCGCGGCTCGCGAGGTAGCTGCGCGTCAGCAGCGCGGCGCAGACGGCGCTCGTGACGAAGCAGAGGAGATAGACGGAGGCCTGGAAGGTTGCGGTCACGGTCGATCCTTCCTCAGCCTGAACGCATCCGCCAGGGTGTGGAGCTTCTCGTTCGGGCCGGTCAGGATGAGGCGGCGCACGGCGGCGGGTTTCTCGTCATAGGCCCGCTCGGCGGCGTCGGCGAGCGCGCGCAGGTCGGCCGAGGCGGGAGCGAAGACGACCCGTGACTCGGCGTCCTGCGCCACGAGGCCCGCCGCCTGCAGCATCGCGACGCTCTGCAGCACCACGGGCTCGCTGCCGCGCATCTCCCGGACGAGGTCGGCCGTCGTCCAAGCCCCTCCGGCGCGCCGCTTCAGGAAGACGAGCAGCTCCAGCGCCCACACGGACTTGAACGAACCCTGGATAAAGTCCTGGAGTTCGATCTCCATTCGATCGGTGCCCTGAGCCCGTTCCTCGATGTCCCGCGCAGTCGTTCGCCGGGAGCACTAGGCGACATCGATCCCGGGCTCAAGCCTGGCAGCGCCCTGACGCGCGGGATCCCTGTGCGCGGCGCATGGCTTGAGGGCGTCTGGGCGGGACGGGCCTCGGATCGAGCCGGCCGGGGACGGATTGCGGACCTTTTAGCCTTCTGGCGACTTGCCAGCGGCTCCAGTCACGTTACAAGCGGCCCCGGATCGCTTCCAAAGTTGCGCCCAAGCCGCGGCCTGACGCAACATTCCGCCACCGGCCGGGGCGTGAGCCCTTCATCTTCGAGGACCAGAGGACCATGCGGGTCTATTACGATCGCGACGCCGACATCAACCTGATCAAGGGCAAGAAGGTCGTCGTCGTCGGCTACGGCAGCCAGGGCCATGCCCACGCCCTCAACATGCGCGATTCCGGCGTCCAGAACGTCGCCATTGCGCTGCGCAAGGGCTCGGCTAGCGCCCAGAAGGCCGAGAAGGAGGGCCTGAAGGTCATGGAGGTGGCCGAGGCCGCCCGGTGGGCCGACATCGTCATGATGCTCACCCCCGACGAGCTCCAGGCCGACATCTACCGCGAGAGCCTGCACGAGAACATGAAGCAGGGCGCCGCCCTCATGTTCGCGCACGGCCTCAACGTCCACTTCAACCTCATCGAGCCCCGCGCCGACCTCGACGTGCTCATGGTCGCCCCCAAGGGCCCCGGCCACACGGTGCGCTCCGAGTACCAGCGTGGCGGCGGCGTGCCCTGCCTCGTCGCGATCCACAAGGACGCCTCGGGCAACGCCCACGATCTCGGCCTGTCCTACGCCTCCGCCATCGGCGGCGGGCGCGCCGGCATCATCGAGACCTCCTTCAAGGAGGAGTGCGAGACCGACCTGTTCGGCGAGCAAGTGGTGCTCTGCGGCGGTCTCGTCGAGCTCATCAAGGCGGGTTTCGAGACGCTGGTCGAGGCCGGCTACTCCCCCGAGATGGCCTATTTCGAGTGCCTCCACGAGGTGAAGCTCATCGTCGACCTCATCTACGAGGGCGGCATTGCCACGATGAACTACTCGATCTCCAACACGGCCGAGTACGGCGAGTACGTCACGGGCCCGCGCATCATCACGTCCGACACCAAGGCCGAGATGAAGCGGGTGCTCACCGACATCCAGTCGGGCAAGTTCACCCGCGACTGGATGCTCGAGAACAAGGTCAACCAGACCTCGTTCAAGGCCACCCGCGCCAAGAACGCCGCCCACCCCATTGAGGAAGTCGGCGAGCGCCTTCGCGGCATGATGCCGTGGATCAAGGCCAAGGCCCTGGTCGACAAGAGCCGGAACTGAGGGGAAAGCTCCCCTCTCCCATGGGGAGAGGGGCCGGGGGTGAGGGGGTACCCCCTAAAACCAGGGATATCCCACCCCCCGATCCCATCCTTACCCTCGTCCTGAGGTGTCCGCCGCAGGCGGGCCTCGAAGCGCGCTCCAGGGATCTCCCTCCCGCTTACAAGCGTGGTGCGTGC
>NZ_VUOA01000005.1 GCF_008386575.1 Salinarimonas soli | reverse complement strand
CGCCGGGCCCGCAAAGATCAAGAGCCCTCTCACATCGACCATCGCACACGCCCTCGTCACGCTGTATCTGCAGCCTGACGAGGGCGTTTTCATTTATGGCCATATCCGGGTTCAGCTCCGGCCTCGGCGGCGCTCCCTTGCAAACGTGAAGCCCCGAACCGACCTGAGGGAGCCCCAGTTTCGGTATGCGGCCATGGCGATCCCCCTCCCCTTCGACAACACCTATGCGCGGCTTCCCGACCGCTTCCATGCGCGACTCGCGCCGACGCCGGTCGCCCAGCCCCGGCTTCTGCGCCTGAACCGGCCGCTCGCCGAGGCTCTCGGGCTCGACGCCGATTGGCTTGCGAGCCCGGCCGGCGTCGCGGCCCTCGCCGGCAACGCGGTGCCCCAGGGAGCGGAGCCGATCGCGGCCGCTTATGCCGGGCATCAGTTCGGCAACTTCACGCCCCAGCTAGGCGACGGCAGGGCCATTCTCCTCGGCGAGGTCGTCGGCCGCGACGGCGCGCGCCGCGACATCCAGTTGAAGGGATCCGGCCCGACGCCGTTCTCGCGGCGGGGCGACGGACGAGCGGCTCTGGGCCCGGTGCTGCGCGAATACATCGTCAGCGAGGCCATGGCCGCGCTCGGCATCCCGACGACCCGCTCGCTCGCCGCCGTCGCGACCGGTGAGCCCGTCTACCGGGAGACCCCGCTCCCGGGCGCCGTGCTGACCCGCGTGGCGGCGAGCCACATTCGCGTCGGCACCTTCCAGTACTTCGCGGCCCGCCGGGATGTCGAGGCGGTGCGGCTCCTTGCCGACCACGTGATCGCGCGCCATTACCCCGCGGCGGCGGACGCACCCCAGCCCTATGTGGCGCTCCTCGAGGGCGTCATCGAGCGCCAGGCCGATCTCGTGGCGCGCTGGCTCCTCGTCGGCTTCATCCACGGCGTGATGAACACGGACAACATGTCGGTCGCCGGGGAGACGATCGATTACGGTCCCTGCGCCTTCATGGACGCGTACGACCCCGCCACGGTCTATAGCGCCATCGACGAGACGGGCCGCTACGCCTACGGCAACCAGCCCCACATCGCCTTGTGGAACCTCACGCGCCTCGCCGAGGCGCTCCTGCCGCTCTTCTCCGGCGACGAGGAACGGGCCGTGGAAGCAGCGCAGACCGCGCTCGGCGCCTATGCGGGGCGCTTCGAGGCGAGCTTCAACGGGGGGCTGCGCCGGAAGCTGGGGCTCTCGACGGAGCAGCCCGAGGACCTCGTTCTCGCCCGTGACCTCCTGAACGCCATGGCGGCGAACCAGGCCGACTTCACCCTGACCTTCCGTGGATTGAGCGAGGCCGCTGCCGGTACGGGCGCCGACGAGCCCGCGCGCTCGCTCTTCGTCGACCCGACCGCCTTCGACGCCTGGGCGCAACGCTGGCGAGCGCGGCTTGGGGAGGAGGATACCGGGCCCGAGAAGCGGCGAGAGGCCATGCGGGCGGTCAACCCGGCCTTCATCCCACGCAACCACCGGATCGAGGCGGTAATCCGGGCCGCGACCGACCGGGACGATCTCGGTCCGTTCGACGAGCTCAACGCCGTCCTGGAGAAGCCCTTCGACGACCAGCCCCGTTACGAGGCCTATACCCTCCCGCCGGAGCCGGACGAGCGCGTGCTCCGGACGTTTTGCGGCACGTGAGCGCTCCGGCTCGCGAGTAGAGCAGAGTAGAAGCACGCGCGTCGAAAGATCACCGGCGTGGGGGCAGCCGATCGGCCGGCCCTTCTCCTCGGGATTGGACGCCGCTCGCGGCCGTTTCGTCGCGGAACGCTTTCGCAGGTGCGTTCGTTGTTCGGCAGCTGGGCGTTCGGCCCTGCCATCTCGACGTTTCCGCCCCGCACCATGCCTGCGCTCCCGCAGCGTGCCCCCGTGCGGGAGGTGGCTTGTGCATGGAGGAGAGCTGACGGATGTGTGGGATCTGCGGTGAGATCCGGCTGGACGGCGCCCCTCCGGACGTGACGGCCGTCTCGGCCATGGCCGAGACGCTTCACCGGCGCGGACCCGACTCCTCCGGCATCTTCGCCCAGGGGCGCGTCGCCTTCGGGCACCGGCGCCTCAGCATCCTGGACCTCAGCCCCGCCTCCCAGCAGCCCATGGTGGACGCGGATCTCGGCCTCGCCCTGGTCTTCAACGGCTGCATCTACAATTTCCGGCCGCTGCGGGAGGAGCTGCGGGAGAAGGGCTACACGTTCTTCTCGGACGGCGACACGGAGGTGATCCTCAAGGCCTACCATGCCTGGGGTCCGCGCTGCGTCGAGCGCTTCTACGGCATGTTCGCCTTCGTGATCTGGGAGCGGGACACGGGCCGGGTCGTGATGGCGCGGGACCGGCTCGGCATCAAGCCGCTCTACACGGCTGAAGCGGGCGGGCGTCTGCGCTTCGCATCGAGCCTGCCCGCCCTGCTCGCGGCGGGCGAGGTCGACACAGGGATCGACCCGGCCGCGCTGCATCATTACATGAGCTTCCATGCCGTCGTCCCGGCACCCCTCACGATTCTGAAGGGCGTGCGCAAGCTGCCGCCCGCGACGATCGCGGTGATCGAGCCGGACGGCTCCCGGCGCCAGGAGGTCTATTGGGAGGCTCCCGTCGGCGAGCGGGACGAGGATCGCGGCCTGTCCGAGGAGGATTGGCGCGACGCCGTGCTGGAGACCCTGCGCAAGGCGGTGGAGCGGCGTCTCGTCTCCGACGTGCCCGTGGGCGTTCTTCTCTCCGGAGGTCTCGACAGCTCCATTGTCGTCGCTCTGCTGGCCGAGGCCGGGCAGACGGGGCTCCAGACGTTCTCCATCGGCTTCGAGAGCGTCGGCGGCGAGGAGGGCAACGAGTTCAAGTACTCGGACATCATCGCGGAGCGCTTCGGCACCGATCACCACCGCATCCACGTGGACTCGTCCCGGGCGCTGCCGGCCCTGCAGGGCGTGGTCGCCGCCATGTCCGAGCCCATGGTCAGCCACGACGCGATCGGGTTCTACCTTCTCTCCGAGGAGGTCTCCCGGCACGTGAAAGTCGTGCAGAGCGGACAGGGGGCGGACGAGATCTTCGGCGGCTATCACTGGTATCCGCCAATGATGCAGTCGAACGACGCGGTCAGCGACTACGCCCGGGTGTTCTTCGACCGCGATCACGCGGAAATGGGCCAAGCCCTCTCGCCCCGCTTCATGAACGGCGACTATAGCCGCGCGTTCGTGGAGCGCCATTTCAGGCGCCCCGGCGCCGAGCGGCCCATCGACAAGACCCTGCGGATCGACACCGAGATCATGCTCGTCGACGATCCCGTCAAGCGCGTGGACAACATGACCATGGCCTGGGGCCTCGAGGCGCGCGTCCCGTTCCTGGACCATGACCTCGTCGAGCTCGCGGGCCGCGTCCCGGCCGCGCTCAAGATTCGCGACGGAGGCAAGTACGTCCTCAAGGAAGCGGGCCGGCGGGTCGTGCCGGCCGAGGTGATCGACCGGCCGAAGGGTTATTTCCCGGTGCCGGCGCTCAAATATCTGCGCGGGCCGTTCCTGGATTTCGTGCGCGACGTGCTCAACCAGCCCGCCGCGCGGGAGCGGGACCTCTTCCGCCGCGACTATGTGGACCGGCTGCTCGCCGAGCCCGAGGCCCACATGACGCCTCTGCGGGGCTCCAAGCTCTGGCAGGTCGCCCTTCTCGAATACTGGCTCCAAACCCATAGGGTCTGACGATGGCTGGCGCACATCCCCTCCCTGCCTCTCCCGTCGCTAACGGGGAGCAGGCGGTCCTTCCGGCACGCTCCAACGTCGCGGTCGATTGCGGTTGGGGCCGTCTTATCTTCGGCCACACCTTCCCCGAGCCTGCCGAGCTCGTCGACATGCTGCTGGACGAGGAGCCCGGGCGTCGGGACGTGGCGTTCTACGTCACCGAGCCCCATGTGATGCTGGCCCTTGCGCCGACCGAGATCTTCCTCGACCCGTCGCACACGTTCAGGCTCTCCCTCGACGGGTTCGACGCGGACGCGGCGGCGCCGGACGGCTTCATCGTGCGTCCCGTCGCGCAGGCGCACGACCTCGAGGCCGTGAACCGGATCTGCCTCACGCGGGGCATGATGCCGATCGTCCTCTCCGTCGCCTGGCCGCGCGGGGAAGACATGGTGCTCACCTACCTCGTGGCCGAGGATCCCGCGACGGGCAATATCCTGGGCGGCGTGACGGGCGTGGATCATTGCGAGGCCTTCGGCGACCCGGAAAACGGCTCGTCGCTCTGGTCGCTCGCGGTCGATCCGCAGGTGGCGCAGCCGGGCATCGGCGAGGGGCTCGTGCGCGCGCTCGCCGCCCGGTTCAAGGCACGCGGGCGAACCTACATGGACCTCTCGGTCATGCACGACAACGCGCAGGCCATCGGGCTCTACGAGAAGCTCGGCTTCGAGCGCATGCCGATCTTCGCCGTGAAGACGAAGAACTCGTTCAACGAAAAGCTCTTCATCGGGCCGACGCCCGACCTCAACCTCAACCCTTACGCGCGGCTTCTCACGGACGAGGCGCGCCGCCGCGGCATCACGGTGGACATCGTCGACGAGCCCTCGTCGATGTTCCGGCTGTCTCTCGGCGGGCGCTCGTTTATCTGCCGGGAAAGCCTGACCTCCGCGACGTCCGCTGCCGCCATGACGATCTGCGACGACAAGGCGCTCACCCGGCGCATTCTCGCGGGCGTGGGCCTCCGGGTTCCCGACCAGTGCGCGGCGACGAGCGACGTCGTCGTGGCCACCTTCCTCCAGGAGCACGGGGCGGTCGTGGTGAAGCCCGCGCGGGGCGAGCAGGGCCGCGGCATTGCAGTCAACCTCACCACCCAGGACGAGGTCTCGCGGGCGATCGAGGAGGCGCGGCGCTACTGCGACACGGTTCTCCTCGAGGAATATGTCGAGGGGCACGACCTGCGGATCGTCGTCATCGACTACAAGGTCGTGGCCGCGGCCGTTCGTCGGCCGGCGCAGGTGGTCGGCACGGGCCGGCACGACGTGCGCGAGCTCATCGAGAAGCAGAGCCGCCGCCGGGCCGCCGCGACGGGTGGCGAGTCGAAGATCCCGCTGGATGCCGAGACGGAGCGCTGCGTGCGCCTCGGCGGCTACGAGATGGATTCGGTGCTGCCGGCCGGTATGAAGCTTCTCGTGCGGCGCACGGCGAATCTGCACACCGGGGGCACGATCCACGATGTGACGGACGAGATCCACCACGAGCTCGTCGCGGCCGCCGTGCAGGCGGCGCGCGCGATCGACATTCCCGTGGTCGGCCTCGACCTCATGGTGCCGGACATCGCCGGCCGGGATTACTGGTTCATCGAGGCGAACGAGCGCCCGGGGCTCGCCAACCACGAGCCGCAACCAACAGCCGAGCGCTTCATTGACATGCTGTTCCCGCAGACTGCCGTCGCGGGACGCGTGCGGCGGCACTGACGGGAGAGCCGACGCGAGCATCGGGAGGCAGGGCAGCGTGAACAAGCCGTTCGGAACGACGTCGAAGCATGTGCGGATCGACGTCGAATACATGGTCGACTTCTTCAAGCGGCTCGTCGAGATCCCGAGCCCGGCGGGATACACCGATCAGGCGGTGCACTTCTGCGGCGGTGAGCTTGAGCGGCTCGGCGTCCCCTTCGAGCTGACGCGGCGCGGGGCCATCCGGGCGACGTTGAAAGGGCGGACGCGCGGCCCGGCCCGCGCCATCGTCGCGCATCTCGACACGCTGGGCGCGATGGTGAAGCGGCTCAAGGAGAACGGCCGGCTCGAGCTCGTCCCGATCGGCACCTGGTCGTCGCGCTTCGCCGAAGGGGCGCGCTGCACGATCTTCACCGACCAGAGGAGCTTCCGCGGGACCATTCTCCCCCTGAAGGCGTCAGGCCACACCTTCAACGAGGAGGTCGATACCCAGCCCGTCGCCTGGGACAATGTGGAGCTGCGGGTCGACGCCGTGGCCTACAAGGCCGAGGACCTGCGTCGGCACGGCTTCAATGTCGGCGACTACGTCGCGGTCGACCCGAACCCGGAGATCTCCACCTCGGGCTACATCAACTCGCGCTACCTCGACGACAAGGCCGGCGTGGCGGTGATGTTCGCGGCGATCAAGGCGATGGTCGACGCCAAGCTCAAGCCCACCGTCGACACCTACATGCTGTTCACGATCGCCGAGGAGATCGGGGTCGGCGCGTCGTCCGTGCTGCACGGGAACATCGCCGAGATGGTCACCATCGACAACGGGACGGTCGCGCCCGGGCAGGCGAGCCGCGAATCTGGCGTGACGATCAGCATGGCGGACTCGGCGGGGCCGTTCGACTACCACCTTACGCGCCGCCTCATCCAGCTCTGCGAGACGCATGACATCCAGTATCAGCGCGATGCGTTCCGCTATTATCGCAGCGACAGCGCCTCGGCTCTCGAGGCCGGCAACGACATCCGCACGGCCCTGATCTGCTTCGGCGTCGATTCCTCGCACGGCTACGAGCGCACGCACCTCAACGCCCTGCGCTCGCTCGCCGAGCTGTCCTGCCTCTATCTCCAGAGCGACATCCTGTTCGGGCGCGATGCCCAGGAGCTGGGGCCCCTCACCGGCTTTCCAACTCAGGATACGGAGGACGCCGAAGCCGACGGCACGATCGCCGATACGGCGACCGATCCGTCAGGCGGCGCCTGACCCGACCGCCTCGCGGAAAGCTGTGCGTTGAGCTTCGATAGAGCGGAGCCTTCGCCGCCCTTCGTGCGTTGGAAGAACCGGATCTCCCCCTCCGTTCCGGTGCCCGATGAATATCGAATCGAAGAAGCCCACGCCTGCGGCCAAGGCCGCCGCGCCCGAGGTCCTGCGCCGCTCGCGCGTCCGCGAGGGCCTTCCCTACCCTCTCGGGGCGACCTGGGACGGGCTCGGCGTGAACTTCGCCCTGTTCTCCGCCAACGCCACCAAGGTCGAGCTCTGCCTGTTTGACGGAGACGGCGAGCGCGAGATCGAGCGGATCGAGCTGCCCGAGTACACGGACGAGGTCTGGCACGGCTACCTTCCCGACGCGCGTCCCGGCACCGTTTACGGGTATCGCGTCCACGGACCCTACGAGCCCACCGCGGGGCACCGCTTCAACCCGCACAAGCTCCTGCTCGATCCTTACGCCAAGCAGATCGTCGGCAAGGTCGAGTGGAACCCGGCCCTGTTCGGCTACAAGATGGAGACGGTCGACGACCTCACCTTCGACGATCGCGACAGCGCGCCCTTCACGATGAAGTGCCGCGTCATCGACCCCGCCTTCACGTGGGGCCGCGACCGGCGCCCGGGCATCCCGTGGGAGAAGACGGTCATCTACGAAACCCACGTGCGGGGCTTCACGGTCCGGCACCCCGCCGTGGCCCCCGAGCTGCGCGGCACCTATGCGGGCCTCGCGACCAAGGAGATCGTCGACTACGTCGCCTCGCTCGGCGCGACGGCGGTGGAGCTTCTGCCGGTCCACACCTTCCTCGACGACAGCTACCTCACCGAGAAAGGGATGAGGAATTACTGGGGCTACAGCACGATCGGCTTCTTCGCCCCGGCCCGGCGCTATGCCTCGAACCCTGAATTCGCCTTCGCCGAGTTCAAGGAGATGGTCGCCCACCTCCACGACGCCGGCATCGAGGTGATCCTCGACGTGGTCTACAACCACACCGCCGAGGGCAACCAGCTTGGGCCGACCCTGTCGTTCAAGGGCATCGACAACGCGTCCTATTACCGGCTCGCGCCCGACCGGCGCTACTACATCAACGACACGGGCACCGGGAACACCGTGAACCTGAGCAACTCCCGGGTTCTCCAGATGGTCATGGATTCCCTGCGCTACTGGTCGCAGGAGATGCACGTCGACGGCTTTCGCTTCGATCTCGCGACGATCCTCGGCCGCGAGCCCCACGGCTTCGAGGAGGACGGCCGCTTCCTCGACGCCTGCCGGCAGGATCCCACGCTCGCCAAGGTGAAGCTTATCGCCGAACCCTGGGATTGCGGGCCCGGCGGCTACCAGGTCGGGCGTTTCTCCCCGGGCTGGGCGGAGTGGAACGACCGCTACCGCGACACGGTGCGGGCCTTCTGGCGCGGCGACGAGGGACAGATCGCCGAGCTCGCGGCGCGCCTGACGGCCTCCGCCGACCTCTTCAACAAGCGCGGCCGCAAGCCTTGGGCCTCCGTGAACTTCATCACGGCCCATGACGGCTTCACGCTGAACGACCTCGTCTCGTACGACGAGAAGCACAACGAGGCGAACGGCGAGAACAACCAGGACGGCCACTCGCACAACCTCTCGCACAATTACGGCGCCGAGGGTCCGACGAAGGACCCCGCAATCCGGGCGCTGCGCTGCCGCCAGATGCGGAACATGCTGGCGACCCTTCTCCTGTCCCGCGGCACCCCGATGCTGCTCGCAGGCGACGAGTTCGCCCGCAGCCAAGGCGGCAACAACAACGCCTATTGCCAGGACAACGAGATCTCCTGGGTCGATTGGGAGGGAATCGACGCCGACGGGCGCGCGCTGGCCGAGTTCACCCAGCGCGTGCTCACCATCCGGCGCGCCCTGCCCATGCTGCGGCGGGGCCGCTTCCTCACCGGCGCGTTCGACGACGAGCTCGGCGTGAAGGACGTCACCTGGCTTACGCCTGCAGGTGACGAGATGACGCCCGAGCACTGGGACGACCCGAACGCGCGCTGCCTCGGCGTCCTGCTCGACGGGCGCGCGCAGGAGACCGGAATCCGCCGCGTCGGATCGGACTCGACGCTGCTCCTCATCCTCAACTCCCACGACGACGTCGTCCGCTTCAAGCTGCCGGAAGCGGTCGGCGGCACGCGCTGGGTGCGCCTTCTCGACACCAACCAGGGCGGCGAGGAGGAGCTGACGGAACTCCCGTTCGGGCACGACTACGAGGTGACCGGGCGCTCGCTCCTGCTGTTCATTCTCAAGCCGACGAGGACGCGGGGACAGGGCACCGACTCGGAGCGCTCCTTCCAGCATCTCGTCCAGGCCGTCGAGGAGGCGGCCGCCATGCCCGTGGCATTCGGCCTCGACCGGCACGGCCGGGCTTGAGGCCGCGACCCGGCGGCCAAGTGGGGATCGAACGAGGGCGCTCCCGCGTTCTCGTACGATCGTCCACGCTCCAGGAGGAGGCGCCCTGCCCCGCATGAGCCCGCTCCCAGCCCCCTCCCCTGCCCCGGCCGACGAGCGGCTTGCCGGCGAGCTTGCCTACCGCGAGCGCCAGCATGCCCTTCTGGCCCGGTTCGGCGCGCAGGCCCTGAAGAGCACCGATGTCGGCGCGCTCCTCCAGACCGCGTCCGAGCTGTGCGCCGAAGGCTTGCGGGCCGAGATGTGCAAGGCGCTGGAGCGCCTTCCCGGGGACGAGTACCTGCTCGTGCGTGCCGGGGTCGGCTGGCGCGCCGGGGTCGTCGGCGTCGCGCGGGTAGGGGCCGACCTCGCCTCCCCGGCGGGGTTCGCGCTGAAGACGGGCGAGCCGGTGATCTCCAACCATTTGGGCCACGAGACGCGCTTTCGCACGCCCCATCTCCTCCAGGAGCACGGCGTCCGGCGGGCGATCAACGTGGTGATCCGGGGCGACGGGGAGGCGTTCGGCGTCCTCGAAGCCGATACACGCGACGAGGGGCGGTTCGACCAGGCGGACGTCGCGTTCCTCCAAGGTTTCGCGCACCTCCTCGGCGCGGCCATCGACCGGACGAGGGCCGAGGCCGCTTTGCGCGAGCGCGACGAGCTCCAGAGCGCGGTTCTGGAAGCGATCCAGGACCACGCCATCTTCACAACCGATCCCGCGAACCGCGTGACGACCTGGCCGCCCGGCGCGGAGGCTCTGTTCCACTGGAGCGCCGACGAGATCGTCGGGTTGGACGCCGCCGTGCTCTACACGCCCGAGGACTTGAAGGCCGGCGTGCCCGAGGAGGAGATGCGGACGGCGCGGGACAGCGGCTATGCGGTCGACGAGCGCTGGCACCAGCGCCAGGACGGCTCGCTATTCTTCGCCGAGGGCTCAGTCCGCCCCTTGCGGGACGGCGCCGGGCACCTGCGGGGGTACCTCAAGGTCGCGCGGGACATCACCCGTCGCAAGCAGGCGGAGGAGCGGCTCAAGTCGAGCGAGGAGCAGTTCAAGACGCTTGCGAACTCCATCCCGCAGCTTGCCTGGATGGCGAACCTCGACGGCTCGATCTACTGGTTCAACCGGCGCTGGTACGAGTTCACGGGCACCACGCCCGAGGACGTGCAGGGCTTCGGCTGGCGCTCGGTCCATCACCCCGATCGCGTCGAGCAGACGGCGGAGAGGTTCCTCGCGGCGCTCGAGGCCGGCGAGCCCTGGGAGGATACCTTCCCGCTGCGTGGCAGCGACGGCCGGTATCGCTGGTTTCTCTCGCGCGCCCTGCCGATCCGTAACGCCGCCGGCACGATCGTGCGCTGGTTCGGCACCAACACCGACGTGACCGAGCAGCTCGAGGCCGAGGCGCGGGCGAGCGAAGCCGAGCGGCGCCTGCAACTCGCCCTGCGGAGCGGGCGCATCGGCACCTGGTCCTGGGACTTCGACGGCGACCGCGTCGCAGCGGACGCCCGTCTGCGGGAGATGTTCGCGCTGGAGGCCGAGGGACCGATCGCGATCGCCGACTTCTTCGCCCGCATCCATCCGGAAGACATGCCACGCGTCGACGAAGTGGTCGGGACGGCACGCCGCGATCTCGGCGAGTACGACGTGGAGTTCCGCCTGGTCCTGCCCGACGGCGACATCCGGTGGGCTGTCGCCCGAGGCATCGTCACGGCGCGTCCGACGGGTGGCGCCACCATGGTGGGCGTGACGTGGGACGTCACCGACCGGAGGCAAGCGGACGCTCAGGTTCGGCACAGCGAGGAGCGCTTCCGCTCCGTCGTCGAGGCGACGGCGGCGATCGTCTGGATCGCCGTAGGCTCGGGCCAGTTCCGCGAGCCGCAGCCGAGCTGGAGCGCCTTCACCGGCCAGAGCGCCGACGCGCTCCGGGGCTGGGGCTGGCTCGACGCGGTGCACCTCGACGATCGAGCCGCGACGGACGAGGCCTGGCGGGAGGCGGTGGCGAGCCGCGCCATCTACAAGGTGGAGCACCGCGTGCGCCGGCATGACGGCGAGTTTCGGCACATGCTCGTGCGCGCCGTGCCGCTCCTGCGCGCCGACGGAAGCGTGCGCGAGTGGGTCGGGGTCCACACGGACATCACGAGCCGCAAGGAATCCGAGGAGGCCCTGCGCGAGACGGAGGAGCGCTACCGGCTCGCGGCCCGCGCCACCAACGACGCCATCTGGGATTGGGACCTCACCACGGATCACATCCGCTGGAACGAGGCCGTCCATACCCTGTTCGGCTACGCGGAGAGCGAGATCGAGCCGAGCTGGTCCTGGTGGCAGTCGCGCCTGCACCCTGACGACCGAGACGCGGTGGTGGGTGCCATCCGCGCCGTGCTCGGCAGCGGCGAGACGCATTGGACGGGCGAGTACCGCTTCCTGGAAGCCGATGGCGCCTATGCCAACGTCCTCGACCGCGCTTTCGTGCACCGCGACCGCGGCGGGCGCGTCCTGCGCATGATCGGAGCCATGCAGGACATCACCGAACGCAAGCGCTTCGAGGAGGAGCTTGCCGCAGCCAAGGAAGCGGCCGAGGAGGCGAACCGCGCCAAGAGCCAGTTCATCGCCAACATGAGCCACGAGCTGCGCACGCCGTTGAGCGCGGTGATCGGCTATTGCGAGATGATCGAGGAGGAGGCCGAGGATGTCGGCGCCGGCGAGTTCCTCGACGACCTGCGCAAGATCAACAGCAATGCCCGCCACCTGCTGACGCTCATCAACGACGTCCTCGACATCTCCAAGATTGAGGCCGGGCGGATGGAGGTCCATCCGGAAGACTTCGCGGTCGAACCCGTCGTCACGGAGATCGCCGAGACGGTGCAGGCCCTCGTCGAGAAGAACGGGAACGCGCTCGTCGTGGAGAGCGGCGCGGCCCTGGGCGTTATGCGCTCGGACCTCGTGAAGGTCCGCCAGTGCTTGCTCAATCTCCTGAGCAACGCCGCCAAGTTCACGGAACAGGGCCGCATCACGCTCTCGGCCCAGCGCCTCGACATCGAGGGCGAGGACTGGCTGGAGTTTCGTGTCGCCGACACCGGGATCGGGATGACGCCCGAGGAGATGGCGAAGCTCTTCCAGCGCTTCAGCCAGGCCGACGCCTCGACCACGCGCCGCTTCGGCGGGACGGGGCTCGGCCTCTCGATCACGAAGGCTTTCGCCGTGATGCTCGGCGGCGACATCTCGGTCGAGAGCGAGGCCGGGCGGGGCACCACCTTCACGGTCCGCCTGCCGGCTCAGGTTCCGGCGTCGGCCTCCAGCCCGCCTCATGCTCCCGACCTGCACGAGACCGCCCCGGACCCGGAGAGCCGGGCAGCCGACGACCGGCGCCTAGTTCTTGTGATCGACGATGACGCGCATCAGCGCGACCTCGTCTCGCGGTTTCTCACCCGCGAGGGCTTCGCGGTCCAGACCGCGAACGACGGAGATGCCGGGCTTCGCCTCGCGCGCGCCCTCGAGCCCTGCGCCATTCTCCTCGACGTGATGATGCCGCGGATGGACGGATGGTCCGTGCTGTCGGCGCTCAAGGCCGATCCTGACCTCGCCGATACGCCCGTGATCATGATCACGATGGTGCGGGAGAAGGCGCTCGGCTTCTCGCTCGGCGCCTCGGACTACCTCACGAAGCCGGTGGAGTGGCCCCGTCTGAAGGCGGCCCTGGACCGCTTCGGTCGGGAATCGGCGCCCGGTCGCGCGCTCATGATCGCCCGCGACGAGAGCACCCGGGCGGACCTGCGGGAGATCCTCGTGCGCGAGGGCTGGATCGTGGACGAGGCGGCGAGCGCGGACGCGGCGCTCGGGATCATGGAGGGCGATCCGCCTGACCTCGTCCTCGCCGACGTCGAGATGCCAGGCAGCGGCGGGATCGGGCTGATGCGCCGTCTGCGCAAGAACCCGGACTGGGCCGGTATCCCCGTCATCGCCGTCTCGGCGGGCGAGACGAGCGAGGACCAGCGCGCACGCCTGGAGGGCGAGGTGCGCCAGATCGTGCAGACCGGCGAGAGCGGATCGGAAGACGAGCTCGTGGCCGAGCTCAGACGCATCGCGGCGGCGCCGCAGCGGCCGCGCAGGCCGCAGGAGAGAGGATGAGCATGGCGAAGATTCTGTTGGTCGAGGACCACGAGGAGATCTGGGACTTCCTCTCGCGGCGGCTGAAGCGGCGTGGGTTCGACGTGATCCTCGCCCATGACGGTCAGCAGGCGGTGGACAAGACCCGCGCCGAGCGCCCGGACCTCGTCCTCCTCGACATGAACCTGCCCGTGATGGACGGATGGACGGCCGCAAAGACCTTGAAGGCCGAGCCCGCCACCGCGGCGATCCCGATCATCGCCCTGACGGCCCACGCCATGGCGGGGGACCGCGATAAGGCGCTCGGCGCCGGTTGCGACGACTACCACGCGAAGCCCGTCGACTTCTCGCGGCTTCTGTCGCAGATTGATGCGGCGCTCGGATCCCAGGCGGCGGCCCCCTGATGGCGCCCGCGCCCGACCTCATCACCCAGCTCGTTCGCACCGCGCTCGGCCGGAACACGGCCGAGAAGCCCGAGGCCACGGACGGGAGCGCCCCGGGTGTCGTCGCCCTGGTTCCTCCGGCGAGCGAGCGGGTCGAGCCGGAGGAGACGACGGAGGGCGGAGGCGACCCGGGGATCCTTGCGATCCTGGGGGAGAAGGTCCTCCTCTCATGGCTGCGCAACCGTTATCAGCTGCTCTTTCCCTTCGCGCTCGACCTGCGCCGCCTCGATCCAGGCCAGGCGACGCTCCTCGTCCACGCTATGGTCGCCGCCGCGCAGGCCGACGGCGCGATGGACCGGCAGGAGCGCGACAGGATCGAGGGCACCTTGAGCCTCGTGGACCCGAGCGAGGACGAGCGGGCCTTCCTCGCCGGCGCGATCGAGGAGCCGAGGCCCCTCAACGCGATTTTGTCCGAGGTTCGCGACGTGCAGACCGCCGCGTTGGTCTATGCAGCTTCCCTCATGGCCGTGGACCGTCGGCAGCCGGTGAACCGGCACTATCTTCGCTATCTTGCGGCGCGCCTGCAGCTCTCCGACGAGCTCGCGAAAAGCCTGGAGCAGCGCTACCGCTGACGCGGCACGATATCCCGTTGGGTCAGACGCTCGCTCCCTCGCCAAGGCTCTCGCTGAGGTCCCTCAGCCCGGACTGGACGACGCCGGTGTCGACAAGGAGACGTCGCGAGACGTCGGACAGCGTCAGCCACCCGACCACGCGCTCGCCCTCGACGACGGGCAGCCTTCGGATGTTGTGCGACGCCATCAGGTCCATGGCGACGGTGAGGGTGTCGTCCGCATGGCACGTGAAGACGAGGCGGGTGGCTACGTCCCCGACGCGCGTGGCACGGGGGTCCTTGCCCTCCGCGACCACACGGTAGAGCAGGTCGCGATCGGTGATGACGCCGCGCAGGGCCTCGGGCGAGCCCAGCGGAAGCGCGCTGACGTCGAGCTCTCCCATCAGGGCGGCCGCGTCCTGAGCCGTCGCCTCCGGCTGGATGAACTCCACATGCCGGGTCATCACGTCCTCGACCTTCATGCCCATCTCGCGATCTCCCCTGCGACCTTCAACGCGGCGTCAGCCCCCACACCATCGCAACCGCGGGCACGCCGACGACGACAACCAGGATCGAGAGCGGCAGCCCGAGCTTCCAGTAGTCGCCGAACCGATATCCGCCCGGACCCATGACGAGGGTGTTGCACTGGTGGCCGAAGGGCGTGAGGAAGTCGCAGGCCGCGCCGATCGCCACCGCCATGAGGAACGGATCCGGGTTGAGGCCGAGCTTCGAGGCGAGGCTCGCCGCGATCGGCGCCATCATCAAGACGGTGGCCGCGTTGTTGAGGAAGGGCGTAACGGCCATCGCCGCGATCATGATGAGCGCGAGCGCCCCGACGGGCGGAAGCGCGTTGGCCGCGACGGAGAGCCAGCCGGCGATCAGATCGGTCGCGCCGGTCGTTCGCACCGCCTCGCTGACCGGGATCAGGGCGCCCAGCAGGATCAGGATCGGCCACTCGACGGATTCGTAGCCCTCGCGCAGGGAGAGCGCCCGAGTCATGAGCATGGCAAGCGATGCGGCGAAGAACGCGATCGCGATCGGGAGGACCTTGAACGCCACGACCGCCATGGTGATCACGAGAATCGCGGCCGGCAGCCACGGACGGCGGCCCCGGCCGAGGCCCAGCTCCCGTTCCGCGAGCGGCAGGATGCCGAGCGAGGTCAGGGCCTCGGGCAGATCCTCGAAGCGCCCCTGCAGCACGACGACGTCGCCCGCGTGGAACCGCACGGAGCGCAGGCGCTGCGTGATCCGCTCGCCGCTGCGGCTGATCGCGAGGAGATGGACGCCGTGGCGCTGGCGAAGCGACATTTCGGCGGGGGTGACGCCAAGCAGGGAGGAATCGCCCGTCACCACGCCTTCGATGACGCCGACCGTATCGGCGTCACCCTCCGCCGCCGCCGCATCCTTCCCCTGGCCCGACAGCTCCAGGCCGCCTCGGGCAACGATGCGTTCGAGGGCCTCGGGCTCGCCCTCGATAAGGAGCACGTCGCCTGCCTGCAGGCGGAGAGCCGACGTCGGCGTGTAGCGCCGGAAGCGCTCGCGCACGACCGTGGTGAGCTTGGCCTCGCCCTCGCCCAAGGCTTCGACGTCCTTGGCGCGCTCGCCCACTACGGGGGAGCCCTCGGGCACGCGAAGCTCGGCGACGTAGTTCTCGATATTGATGGCCGCGTCGAGGGTCGTGCCGCCGCGCTGGCCCGTGGGCAACAGACGATAGGTGATCGTCAGGCAGATGAGACCCGCGGCCGCGATGATCAGGCCGACCGGGGCGTAATCGAACATCTCGAACGGCTTGCCCACGATCTCCTGGCGGAGCCGCGCCACGATCACGTTCGGCGACGTTCCGACGAGCGTGATGAGGCCGCCGATGAGGGACCCGAACGCGAGCGGCATAAGGAGCTGCGAGGGCGAGGTGCCCGACCTCTTGGCGAGCTGGAACGCCACCGGCATCAGGATGGCGAGGGCGCCGACGTTCTTGATGAAGGTCGAGAGCAGGATCACGGCGAAGCACAGGGTGAAGACCTGCGCCCGCGTGGAGGTCAGATAGGGGGCCAGGGGCCGCATGATCTGCTCCGTGATACCGGAGCGCGCGACGGCCGCGCTGACGAGAAGCGCCGTCGCCACGATGATCACCACGTCGTCGCTGAACCCGGAAAACGCCTCCTTCGCCGGGACGATCCCGGTGAGGACCGAGGCAAGGAGTGCAAGCATCGCGACCACGTCGTAGCGCAAGCGCCCCCAAACGAAGAGCCCCATCATGGCGGCGACGATTGCGAATGTGAAAGCCTGCGGCAGCGTCATGGTCGGGGCCGGCTTTGGCTTGCATGGGACGGCGCAGGCCGAGTGCGCTTCGGGCGAGACGTGGTCGACATCGGCGGTCCTGGAGGGGGCCGGACCCCGGCCCGGATGCGTTGAACAACGCGGGCCGGGGCGGAAAGTCTCCCGGGATCGAGCGGCGGGCGGCGCGAACAGCTCGATTCCTGAGCTTACCCTCGTTGTCGCATCCGCGCCGATCGAGAGAACCGGATCGCACGTGGGGCGTTGAAGTGACGAGTTCTTTTATCCCACAGCACCGGTCGACCGTTTCGGCGGACATGCCATGCTCGCTCGCGGTCCAGACTTCTCCAGACTTCCCGATCTTTCGCTAGCGCGTCTCGACGCGTCTTTCCCACGCCCGGTCCGCGGGGGTTCTCGGGCCGCAATGCCATTCGAATGATCCGGCCGGCCTCCACGATCCGGCACAGGGATGCTGCCCAAGGGAAGAGTCGATGATGCATACGTTCCTCGCGGCGTTGGCCGGCTCCGCTCTCCTGGCCGGTACCAGCCTGAATCCGCCTCCCCCCAAGCAGCCAGCGGATCGGACCTCGCTTTGGGCTCCCGTCGAGCCGCACGCGCCCGCGACTGACCGCCCCCTCTTGCACCTCGCGAAGGATGGCGGCGGAGGCGGAGATGGAGGAGGCGGTAACGGCGGTGGCAATGGTGGAGGCAACGGGGGAGGAAACAGCGGCGGTAACGGCGGCGAGAACGGAGGTGGTAACGGCGGCGGGCATGGTGGAGGCAACGGTGGAAGCGGAGGTGGAGGTCACGGAGGAGGCTCCGGCGGCAGCGGTTCGGGCGGGAGCTCATCCGGCGGGGGATCGAGCGGTGGTTCGGCCGGAGGATCCGCCGGAGCGGGCGGCGCTGGCGGTGGTTCGGCTGGGGGATCCTCCGGAGCGGGCGGCGCTGGCGGCGGTTCGGCCGGGGGTAGCGGATCAGCCGGGGGCAGCGAATCGAGCGGCGGTTCGTCGGCTGGGGGCTCGGGCGGGGGCTCCTCGAACGGCGGCTCGGCAGGCGGGGGGGCCTCCGGCAACGGCTCCGGCAGCAGCACCTCGGGTGGCGGATCGTCCGGTGCGGGCGCCGCAGCAGGATCCGGGAGCACCGGATCGGGAAGCGCCGGTGCGAGCGGCTCGACCGGCTCCTCGGCTGCCGGTGGCGCTGCGGGGCGCGGAGCGTCGGCCGTCGGAGCTACGGCCTCACCCGATGTGACCTCGAGCCTTGGCTCGGACAGCGGTGGAAACCGGCTTCCGGATGCGTTGTTGCCGCTTGGTCCGCTTGCCGGCTTCGCTGCGGCCGTTCCGGGATATGGGCTTCTGTTCGGCACCCGGCGTGATCTGGAGAACGTGAGCTACGCGCTCGCCCGGCAGGGCGATGCTCCACCTCGGATGATCGCGGCTTGCCGCAACTCGATTCGCCAAGCGGCGGAGCCGCACGGCGTCGTCGAGATCGAGGCGGTGAGCGCGGGCCGGGTGCAGCGGGACCGGCGGGGCCTGAGCGCGGCGCCAATCGAGGTGCGGATCATCTACGCACGCCAAGGCGGGCATGAGGTGCGGCAGTCGCGGATCACCTGCCGGACAGACGGGAGAGGAACAGTGGTCGCTTTACGGTGAACGGTTTGGTACCCTGGGGCGTTAACCATAGCTGGACCTTCTGCCTCGCTGCATGCGCGGGGCCACCCGCCCCCGCCTGCTGACCCACCACTGAATTTCCCGCCCAGGAGCCATTTGAAATGAGCGTTTTCAAGGAGCGCACGAGGTCCTGGACCCTCGTCGGCCTTGCGGCTGCGGCCGCGATCGGCTGGCTCGGCTTCGTCACCGTGTTCGTTCGGGCTTCGCAGACCGAGCAACGCGGATTCGAGCTCGCGCAACGGCTCCAATCGTCCCAGCGCAGCCTGAAGGCGGAGCTCGAGCACCTGCGCCGGGCGAGCGGCACGGCGGCCGAGCTCGAAGCCCGCATCGCCGAGGCCAGCCAGGAGTTCCGGCGCGTGGCCGCCGACCGCGACGACGCGCGCATGCAGCAGGCCGTCGTACGGGCACAGGTCGAGAACGAGCGTCGTAACCTGACCGAGATCGAGGCCCGGGCCGCGGAGGAGCGCCAGCGTGTCGATTCGCTGCGCTTCGAGCTGGCGAACGCCGAGCAGGCCCTCACGGCACGCCGCAAGGAGATGACGCGGGCCGCCGCGCCGACGCCCGCGGCAGCGCCTGCCCCCGTGCCGGCAGCCCCGCCCGTTGACACCTCCGCGGGGCAGGCCGAGCTCACCCGGCTCGAGGGGCTCGTCCGGGCGAAGACGGCCGACCTCGCGCGGACCGAGGATCAGATGCGCGAGGCGCAAGGCCGCAAGGCAGCGCTCGACGGCGAGCTCACCACCGTCTCGGCCCGCGTCGATGACCTCGGCCGTCAGCGCACGGCGCTGGAGTCTGGCTTGGCCGAGCTGCAGGCGAACCGGGACCGGATCGGAGCGGAGATCGAGACCGCCACGGCACAGCGCGACGCCCTTCAGACCGAGGTGGCCTCGCTTACTGAAGCCGTCGCATCCCGCAAGTCGGAGGTCGCGGCACTCGCCGACCAGCTGACGATCACACGCGGCGAGCTGACCGCGAAGCAGGGCGAGCTGTCGGAAGCGACCTTGAAGCTCGATGCCATGCGCGCCGCGCGCGAAAGCGCCCTCGTACCCTCGCCTAGCCCGGCCGAGCCGAAGGCGGAGGCCGCCCTGGCGCCCGAGTCACCGGCTCCGAAGGAGACGGCAGCCATCCTCGATCCGGCGTTCCCGGAGATCGGCACCGTGATGCCCCCGCCGCGTCCGCCGACGCGGACCCTCCAGCGCAGTCCGGCGCGTCCTGCGGTGCGCCAGGCCGCCCTGCCCCAGCGTCCGACGGTGCCGAAGACGCCCGCGCGCCGGGTGGAGCCCGAGCAGACGGCTGAAGACGCGGAGCCTGAGGAGGATGTCCGCGAGGCGCCGGCTCCTGCCCGGTCCGCGCCTGCGCGGCGCAACCGGAACCGGCCCGTCGCGGCGGAAATTCCGCGCGAAGCCGTCGAGAGCACGGCTGCCCTGGAACTCCCCGACTCCCTCATGCCGCTGCGGCCGCCAGCCGGGAACTCACGCTTCCAGTTTCCCTGAAAGCAAAAAGGGCCGCCCCTCACCGGGGCGGCCCTTTTCTCATGGGACGCTCTTCCTCCTGCGGTGGATCGACATCAGTGACGACGGGCCCAAGCCTTTGAAGGTGGTCAGGCGAGCAGCGCCGTCTCGGGCGGACCCGATGGGCCGGTGCGCGGCGGCGGACGTCCATGCTCCGGACGGCAGCCCTGTCGAGGAGCCGCTGGGCCCATCTTGCCTCGAAGCCCGCCGCGAATGGCCGTTCGGAGCGTTCCGCTCGGGTCTCGTCCTCTGCCTGATGTCCTGTCAGGTCACCCGGCCCGAAACAGTCGCCCCCACTCCCGCCTGATCTGACGACGGGACCGGTCCGACCCAACCGGGCGCCGCCGTCCGTGCGCTCCTCCCGCGTCTCGAGAGAGGAGCGCACGAGCCTTATGCCGGCTCGTGCTGCGCGTCCGCTACTTGCGGCGGTAATAGACGTCCACGGAGACGGCGGCGAGGAGGACGAGGCCCTTGATGACCTGCTGGTAGTCGATGCCGATGCCCAGGATCGACATGCCGTTGTTCATCACGCCCATGATGAGCGCGCCGATGACAGCACCCGTCACCTTGCCGAAGCCGCCGGAGGCGGATGCACCGCCGATGAAGCAGGCGGCGATGACGTCGAGCTCGAAGCCCAGGCCGGCGCGCGGCGTCGCCGTGTTGAGCCGCGCCGCGACGATGAGGCCCGCCAGCGCGGCCAGGACACCCATATTGGCGAAGGTGAGGAAGGTCAGGAACTCCGTGCGCACGCCCGACAGCTTCGCCGCCTTCTCGTTCCCGCCCAGCGCGTAGATCCGACGGCCGATGGTCGTGCGGTTCGTGATGAAGGCATAAACCGCGACGAGCGTGATCATCAGGAGGAAGACGTTCGGCAGGCCGCGATAGGTGGCGAGCAGGTAGCAGAAGCCGAGCACGAGCAGGGCCAGCAGGCCGGACTTGAAGGCGAACAGCCCAAAGGGCGCGGGGGCCACGCCGTGGCGGTTCTGGTTGGCGCGATGGCGCAGGCCGAACCAGCCGATGGCGACCACCGCGGCGATCCCGAAGAAGATGGCTGGCAGGTTGAAGCCGGGATTCCCGATCGGGTCCGCGATGAAGCCGGAGCTGATGCGCTGGAACTCGATCGGGAACGGGCCCACGGATCGCCCGCCGAGCAACGCGAGCTGGAGCCCCTTGAACACGAGCATGCCCGCCAGCGTCACGATGAAGGACGGGACCCGCAGATAGGCCACCCAGTAGCCCTGAATCGCCCCGATGATGCCGCCGACCACGAGGCAGACCGCGATCGTGGGCACGAAGTGCCAGCCATATTGCACGATGAGAACCGCCGCGAGACCGCCGACGAAGCCCACCACCGATCCCACCGAGAGATCGATGTGCCCCGACACGATCACCAGCAGCATCCCCAGCGCCATGATGACGATGTAGCTGTTCTGGAGGACGAGGTTCGTCACGTTCAGCGGGCGCAGCAGCGTCCCGTCCGTCATGATCTGGAAGAACGCCATGATCACGAGCAGAGCGAGGAGCATGCCGTAATCACCGAAATGCGTCCGCACCGCGCTTAGCGCGGGCATCCGGCGCGTTCCGGCGTCCTCCTTCACGAGCCCCGTATCCATGTCAGCGCCTCCCCGCGCGCACGATGGCGTTCATGATCTTCTCCTGCGAGGCCTCGGCCACGGGAAACTCCGCAACCAGCGAGCCTTCGTTCATGACGTAGATGCGGTCGCACATGCCCAGAAGCTCCGGCATCTCGGAGGAGATTACGAGGAGTCCCCTCCCCTCCTCGGCGAGCCGGTTCATCAGGGCGTAGATCTCGTATTTCGCGCCGACGTCGATGCCGCGGGTCGGCTCGTCCAGGATGAGCACCTGCGGATCGGCGAACAGCCACTTGGCGAGGACGACCTTCTGCTGGTTGCCGCCCGACAGGGTGACCGTGTCCTGGTGGACGCCGGCCGAGCGGATGCGCAGGCGGGAGCGGTAGTCCGTCGCCACCGCGAGCTCGCGCATGTCGTCGATGATGCCGCCCTTGGCGACCCCGCTCAGGTGCGCGAGCGTCACGTTGGTCGCGATATCGCGTTCGAGCACCAGGCCGTAAGTCTTGCGGTCCTCGGTCACGTAGGCGAGGCCGTTCTCGACCGCGCGACCGACGGTGCTGACGTCGATCTCGCGCCCGGCGAGCCGGACCTTGCCCGTGACGTTCCGGCCCCACGAGCGGCCGAACAGGCTCATGGCGAACTCGGTGCGGCCCGCGCCCATGAGCCCGGCGATGCCGACGATCTCGCCCCGGCGCACGTTGAGGGTGATGCCTTTCACGACCCGCCGGTCGGTGTGGAGAGGGTGATCGGCGCTCCACCCCTCGACCTCGAGGAGGAGGTCGCCGATCCGGGACTCGCGGGGCGGATAGCGGTCGGCCATCTCGCGGCCCACCATGCCCTTGATGATCCGGTCCTCGCTCACGGGTCCTCCCCGGCAGTCGAGGGTCTCGACGGCCGTGCCGTCGCGCAGGACCGTGATTGAATCCGCCACCTTCGCGATCTCGTTGAGCTTGTGCGAGATCAGGATGGAGGTGATGCCCTGCGCCTTGAAGCGCAGGAGGAGCTCGAGCAACGCGTCGCTGTCGCGCTCGTTGAGGCTCGCGGTGGGCTCGTCCAGGATGAGGAGCTTCACGCGCTTCGACAGAGCCTTCGCGATCTCCACGAGCTGCTGCTTGCCGACCCCGAGATCCTCGACGAGGGTATCGGGCGATTCCGACAGTCCGACCGTCTCCAGGAGCGCCTTCGTGCCCGCATAGGTCGCTCCCCAGTCGATGATGCCGCCCCGCGCACGCTCGTTGCCGAGGAACACGTTTTCGGCAATCGACAGGAGCGGAACGAGCGCCAACTCCTGGTGGATGATGATGATCCCGACGGCCTCGCTGTCGTTGATGCCTGAGAACCGGCGTTCCTCGCCCTCGAAGACGATCTCGCCCTCGTAGGACCCGTGCGGATAGACGCCGCTGAGCACCTTCATGAGCGTGGACTTACCGGCGCCGTTCTCGCCGACGAGCGCGTGGATCTCGCCGGCCTCGACGGAGAAGCTCACGTCGCTCAGCGCTCGTACGCCGGGGAAGGTCTTCGTGATTCCCCGCATTTCCAGGATGGCGGCCATGATGAACTCTCGGCGGAAGGGCCCCGCGCGGCATGCGCGAGGCCGAAATGTCGGCGACCGCCTACTTGATCTGGTTTTCCTTGTAGTAGCCGCTGTCCACGAGGACCTGCTTCCAGTTCGTGGCGTCCACGGTGACGGGCTTGAGGAGCTGGGCCGGGATCACCTTGACGCCGTTCTCGTAGGTTTTCGTGTCGTTGACCTGCACCGGACGGCCGGACAGCATGTTGTCCACCATCTCGGCGGCCACCTTCGCGAGCTCGCGCGTGTCCTTGAAGATGGTCGAGGTCTGCTGGCCCGCGAGGATCGACTTCATCGACGGAACCTCGGCGTCCTGCCCCGTGATCACGGGCATCTTCTGGTTTCCGCTGCCGTAGCCGACGCCGCGCAGCGACGAGATGATGCCGATGCTCAGCCCGTCATAGGGCGACAGGACCGCGTCGACGCGCTGGTTCGCGTAGAAGGCGCTCAGCAGGTTGTCCATGCGCGCCTGCGCCGTGGCTCCGTCCCAGCGCAGGGTCGCGACCTTGTCCATGCCGGTCTGGCCCGAGCGGACGACGAGCTTGCCGCTCTTGATGTAGGGCTCGAGCACCGACATCGCGCCGTTGTAGAAGAAGTAGGCGTTGTTGTCGTCGGGCGAGCCGCCGAACAGCTCGATGTTGAAGGGACCCTTGCCCTCCTTCAGGCCGAGCGCCTGCTCGATGTAGCCGCCCTGGAGCACGCCGACCTGGAAGTTGTCGAAGGTGGCGTAGTAGTCGACATTCGGCGAGTTCCGGATGAGGCGGTCGTAGGCGATCACCTTGATGCCGGCGCTCTTGGCCTGCTGGAGCGCGTCGGCAAGCGTCGTGCCGTCGATAGCCGCGATGACCAGAGCCTTCGGACCCTTCGTGATCATGTTCTCGATCTGGGCAAGCTGGTTCGGGATGTCGTCCTCGGCATATTGCAGGTCGACGTTGTAGCCCCGCTCCTTGAGCGCTTTGACCATGTTGTTGCCATCGTCGATCCAGCGGGCCGACGACTTCGTGGGCATCGAGACGCCGACGGTGCCCTTCTGCTGCGCCTGCGCGCCGGGCGCGAAGGCGAGAACGCCCGCCATGACGGCCAGCGAGAACGATCGAATAAAGCTCATGCGTTTCCTCCTCCGCCCCTCTCATGGAACGCCCCGGCTCGTTCAAGCGGCCGGAGTCGTCCTCGCGCTACGATAGGGGGAAGCGGCCTGACATGTCCATCGCAAGCTTTGCCGCACCGCAACCCCTGGTTCAGAACACTGGCTGAGAGCCCCCTTATGCCTTGAGGCGATAGCCCGTCCGGAACATCGCCGTCACAGCGGCAAGACACAGCGCGAGGAACAGGAACGTCATGCCGAGGCTCAAGCCGACGCTGACGTCCGCCCGTCCGAAGAAGCTCCAACGGAAGCCGCTGACCAGGTAGACCACCGGGTTGAACAGGCTCACCGTGCGCCAGAACGGCGGCAGCATGCCGATCGAGTAAAAGCTGCCGCCAAGGAACGTCAGCGGCGTCACGATGAGCAGCGGAACGAGCTGCAGCTTCTCGAATCCGTCGGCCCAGAGGCCGATCACGAAGCCGAACAGGCTGAACGTCGCCGCCGTGAGCACGAGGAAGAGCACCATCACGAACGGATGGTCGATACGTATGGGCACGAAGAGCGCGGCCGTGGCCAAGATGATGAGGCCGAGCAGGATCGACTTCGTGGCGGCCGCCCCGACATAGCCGAGCACGATCTCGAAGGGCGAGACGGGTGCCGACAGGATCTCGTAGATCGTGCCCGAGAACCGCGGGAAATAGATCCCGAAGGAGGCGTTCGAGATGCTTTGCGTCAGCAGCGAGAGCATCAGGAGACCCGGGACGATGTAGGCCCCATAGGCTACGCCGTCGATCGCGCTGATCGCCGAACCGATAGCTGCGCCGAACACCACGAAATAGAGCGACGTGGAGATGACGGGCGAGACGATGCTCTGGACGATCGTGCGCCGCCAGCGATTCATCTCGAAGAGATAGATGGAGCGGACCGCCAGCCAGTTCATGCCTGCTCCTTGAGCAATCCCACGAAGATTTCCTCGAGCGAGCTCTGCCGGGTCCGCAGGTCGCGGAAGCGGATGCCGGCCTCGGATAGGTCTCGCAGGAGCGAGGTGATCCCGGTCCGCTCGGCCTTGGTGTCGTACGTGTAGGTCAGCTCGGTCCCCTCGGCCGCGAGCTGGAGGTCATAGGCCCCGAGGCTCGCCGGCACGGCCGGAAGGGCAGCCTGGAGCTGGAGGGTGAGCTGCTTGCGGCCGAGCTTGCGCATCAGCTCCGCCTTGTCCTCGACGAGGATGATCTCGCCCTTCGAGATCACGCCGACCCGGTCGGCCATCTCTTCGGCTTCCTCGATGTAGTGCGTGGTCAGGATGATCGTGACGCCGGTGTCGCGCAGCGCCCGCACGAGCCGCCACATGTCCTGCCGCAGCTCGACATCGACGCCCGCGGTGGGCTCGTCGAGGAAGAGGACCTGCGGCTCATGGGAGAGCGCCTTCGCGATCAGCACGCGCCGCTTCATCCCGCCCGAAAGCGTCATCATGCGGTTGTCCCGCTTCTCCCAGAGCGACAGGTCCTTGAGGACGCGCTCGATATGGGCGGGGTTCGAGGACTTCCCGAACAGGCCGCGGCTGAAGCTCACCGTGTTCCAGACGGTCTCGAACGCGTCCGTGGTGAGTTCCTGCGGCACGAGGCCGATCTGGGCGCGGGCGGCCCGGTAGTCCGTCAGGATGTCGTGCCCATTCACCCTGACCCGCCCGGATGTCGGGTTGACGATCCCGCACACGACGCTGATCAGCGTGGTCTTGCCCGCGCCGTTCGGCCCAAGAAGCGCGAAGATCTCCCCACGACGGATCGTGAGATCGACGGATTTGAGCGCCTGGAACCCCGATTTGTAGGTTTTCGTCAGCCCCTCGATCGCGATGACCGCGTCGGAGGCCGCGCCGGGCTCGAATTCGTGTGGTCGCATGCCCTGCCGGTCTTTCGCTCAAGCCGATGGATGAGGAAACCTGCCGCCCCATCCGGGGGTGACGTTTGGACACCAAAGCCGAGCGGCGCGCAAGTTCGCCGTGCACCATCGAGGTGCCGCCGAGAGTGGTCTGACAGCGACCTTTGGTTGAGTGAATGAGGCGAAAAGGACGGCTTCCCAAATCACCCCGCCTAGGCCTAGCTTCGCCGCCTTCCGATCGGGAACGAGGTGGCGCATGCCGGGAGCAGAGCGGGTCGTCCTTTGCGTCGAGGATGAGGTCTTCGTGCGAATGTTCGTGGCCGATGCCCTGAACGATGCCGGGTTCCTCGTGCTGGAGGCAGGCTCGGCGGCGGAAGCGCTGTCGATTCTCCAGGATCGCGACGATGTTCAGGCGCTCGTGACCGATGTGGACATGCCCCCGGGGATGAACGGCTTCGCGCTGGCGCGCAACGTCTCGGAGCGCTGGGCGAACATACCGATCATCGTGCTCTCGGGCCGGTTCTCGCCGAGCCCCGGCGATCTGCCGGCCGGCAGCGTCTTCCTGGGCAAGCCCGTCTCGGAGGCGAAGCTCGTCGGGGAGGTGATCCGCGCCGTCGGGGGAACGGACCCGTCCAAGATGAACTGAGGCGCCGCTGCGGCACCGCGTCCCGCATCGAAGCGGCCCGCCTTGCGTTGAGCCCAGCGGGGGCTCACGCGAAAGGCGCGCAACGATGACCACCATGATGCCACGCCCATGCCTTGCTCACTCGGGCGGAGAGAACGCGTGAAGGTGTCGCCCCAGGGAGCAGGCGAGAAGCTCCTCCTCATCCACGGGCTCGGCGGCAGCGCCCGGTCCTGGAGTCCGATCCTGCCCGCCCTCGCCGCGGAGCGTGAGGTTCTCGCCGTCGACCTTCCCGGCCATGGCGGCACCCCTGCGGAGGCCGGCAGCGATACCTTTCGGGGGCTCACCGACATCGTCGACGCCTTCCTCGTCCGGGAGGGGCTCACCGGCATCGATATGGCCGGCAGTTCGATGGGCGCCCGCATGGTGCTGGAGCTCGCCCGCCGCGGCCACGCGCGAGCCGTGGTTGCCCTCGATCCGGGCGGGTTCTGGCGGGGTTGGGAGCGCACCTACTTCCACACGACGATCGCGGCCTCGATTCGGCTCGTGCGCGGGCTGCGCCCGGTGCTCCCCACCGTGGCGCGGCACGCGGCGTCGCGCACCGCGTTCCTTGCCCAGCTCTCGGCCAAGCCTTGGAGCCTGTCGTCCGAATTGGTGGCCGGAGAGCTGGAGAGCCTCGCCTCGACCCCGACATTCGATCCGCTCTATCGGGATCTCGCGACGGGCCCGGAGCAGCAAGGACCCGCCGCGGCGGGCAGCGGCCCGGTGGTGATCGGCTGGGGGCGCCAGGATCGCCTCTGTCTTCCCCGCCAGGCCGAGCGCGCCCACGCGGCCTTCCCCGGCTCGCGGCTGCACTGGTTCGAGAATTGCGGCCACTTCCCCATGTGGGATCAGCCGGACGAGGCCGCGCGGCTGGTCCTGGAGAGCACGGGGCAGGGCCGAAACGGCGTTGCAGAAATGCCGCATCGCTGAGATCGCGTCGGGCAGCCGCGCTTCGCGCATTCACGAAGCAGGCAAGCAGTGATTCACTCCCTTCAACGAAGAGGAGGCTCACATGGCGGTGCTGGTTCTGGTCGTGGCGGTGGCGTGCGCTGGGCTCATGATCATCGCAAGCCTCCCCCCGCGCCGGCCCGAGAGCCTGTTTCTCGTCCGCAACCGCGCTTGAGGCCTCAGCCGAGCGCCGCCTCCAGCCCCCCGATCAGGCGATCCACCTCCTCCACCGTGTTGTAGTGGACCATCGAGGCCCGCACCACGCCGTTACCGTCCGAGAGCCCGAGATGCTCGACGAGCCGGCGGGAGTGGAAGTCGCCGAAGCGGATGCCGATCTTCAGGGGATCCGTCGCGCGCACGACCTCGGCTGAGTCCCGGCCCTCGACCTTGAAGGAGATCGTCGGCACCCGGATCGCCCGGTCCGACTCGCGGCGCCCGACGATGCGCACGTCGTTGCGCTCCCGCAGGAACCCCAGCAGGCGCTCGCTCAAGGCCTCTTCCTGGGCGGCGACATCGTCGAAGGCGCGCGCGACCGCCGCGAAGTCGCCCGTCCCGCCCCCGAGCCGGTCGAGATAGTGGACGATGCCCGCCGAGCCCCAGGCGAGCTCGTAGTTCGTGTTGCCCGGCTCCAGCTTGAACGGCACCTTCTCGCGCCCGTAGAAGTAGTGGTACAGGCCATCGAGCTCCAGGAGCCGGTCGTACTTGCCGTACAGCATCGCGAAATGCGGGCCATAGGTCTTGTAGAAGCTGAAGACGTAATAATCGACGTCGAGGGCCTGTACGTCGATGGCACGATGGGGCGCATAGGCGACGCCGTCCACGCACAGCTCCGCCCCGGCCGCATGGACCCGCCGCGCGATCTCGGCGATCGGCATGATCGTGCCGAGGATGTTGGAGGCATGCGTGACGCAGACGAGCTTGGTGCGCTCGGTCATGAGAGCGTCGAGCTCGGCGAGGTCCACCTCGAAGCTGTCGCGGTCGACGGACCAGAACTTGAACACCACGCCACGGCTCTCCAGCGTGAGCCAAGGGCCGATGTTCGATTCATGGTCGAACACCGTCAGCACCACCTCGTCGCCGGGCTGGAAGCGGCTTGCCATCGCGGTCGCCAGGAAGCGCATGAGCACCGTTGTCGACGACCCCAGCACGATTTCCTCCGGCCGCCGCGCGTTCACGAGGCGAGAGAGCGTCGCGCGCGCCTCGGCGACACGCTCGCCGGCCTCACGGGACAGATCGTAGGAGGCGCCCGTCTGCACGCTCGTGGTGAGCATGTAATCGGCCACGCGCTCCGCCACCTCTCGCAGCACCTGCGAGCCGCCGGCATTGTCGAAGAAGGCGACGCCCGTGCGGAGGGCCGGGAATTGCGAGCGCACGTAGTCGAGATCGAGCGGCATGGGGATCGTCCTTGCGGTCACGCGCTGATGGTGAGGGGGGTGGAGAGACGGGCTTCCTCGGTGTCGTCGGCGTCGTCCGTCTCGAAGATGAACATGGCGAGGAGCGCGGGGGCGCCGATCGCGATCAAGGGAACGTGCCACACGCCGGGCCGGTAGTGCACCCCCGTCTCCGATCCGGCCAGAAAAGCGCACGCCGCGGATGGGTCCGGTGCGCCGGCACGGTCGGGCGCGACGACCACGAGATAGGTCTCGGCCCGCATCGGCAGGAAGAGCTGGCTCGACCAGGGATGCCGTTCGAAGAGAGCCGTGGCGAACGGCAACGCCGAGGCCTCGACGTCGTAGAGCGCCACGGTGGGGTGAAGGGCGCGCGGCGCATGGGCGAGCGCCGCGAGCCCGTCATGGCGCCAGGCTCGGCCCTCGTTGACGGGGCGGCTGCGCTGTCCTGGGACGCGCACCACGTCGCCGAACGGCGCGAAGGCCTCTCGGGTGAGAGGCTGCGAAACCAGCTGGACGGACATCCGCCTAACGCCTCTGGGCGGCCCACCGCGCCTCGAGGACGCCGACGGCGCGCACGAGGGGCAGAAGCATCAGGAGGTAGATCCCAGCCGCGGCGAGGAGCGGCGTCGGGTTGGCAGAGAGGGCCTGCGCCTGCGTCGCCTGCTTCAGGAGATCCGGCATCGCCACGACCGAGGCGAGCGCCGTGTCCTTGAGGACGTTGATGGAGTTCGACGTGATCGGCGGGATGACGATCCGGATCGCCTGCGGCAGCACCACCTTCGCCATCGTGGTCCAGGCACGAAGCCCGAGCGCCTTCGCGGCCTCCGACTGGCCCTTCGGCACGGCCTCGATGCCCGCCCGGAAGATCTCCGCCGAGTAGGCGCTCGCGACGAGGGAGAGCGAGCTCGCCGCGGCCGCGAAGGGCGTGAGGCGGATCCCGAGGAACGGCAGGGCGTAATAGACGACGACGAGCAGCACCAGAAGCGGGATCGCGCGGAAGACGTCGATGAACGCGATCGCGAGCTGGCGGAACGGTGTGCGGGCGTAGAGCCTGGTCAGGGCAAGGAGGAGGCCGCCTGCAAGCCCCAGGACGATGCTCACCGCGCCGAGGAGCACCGTCGTGCTCAGGCCCATAAGGAGAAGCGGCAGGGTCTGAAGGAAGACACGCTGGTTGAGGAAGGTGTCGAAGATGCTCATGCCGCCTGCGAACGCGCTGTCTGGCCTGTGATGACGTCGATCCTGATGAGGGTCGGCCCGGCGCCGGCGGCGCTGCCGGGCCGACCTTCGGGTTCAGCTCTTCGGCGCTGGCATCGGCATCACCTTCGCCGTGCTCGTCTCGGCCTCGGGGGCTTTGCCAAACCACTTCTCGTGCAGCTTGGCCATGGTCCCGTCGGTCTTCATCTCGGTGACGACCTCGTTCACCTGCTTTGCGAGCGGGGCGTCCTTGGCGAACATGACGGAATATTGCTCGCCCGTCGGGATGCGCTGGATCACCTCGAATTGCGGCTTGTCCTTCGCGTAATATTGCAGCGCCGGGATGTCCGAGATGTAGCCGTCGAGCCGGCCCGCCGCGAGGTCGAGCATGGCGGGGTTGAGGCCCTCGAAGCGGCGGATGTCCCCGAACTTGTACTTGTCCTTGTTCTGGGTAGCCCACATGTCGCCGGTCGAGCCCGTGTCGACGCCCACCGTCTTGCCGGCCATGCCCTCCAGCGCCTTGATGCCGCTCGCCTTCGTGACGGTCAGCGACTGGTCGCTGTCGTAATAGGGCTGCGCGAAGGAGACGCTCTCCAGCCGCTTCTGCGTGATCGTGATCGAGGAGACCGCGGCATCGATCTGCCCGGACTGCACGGCGGCGAAGAGGCCCTGGAAGGGGATGTTGACGATCGCGACGGGGCGCTTCAGGCGCTTGCCCACCTCGGTCATGAGGTCGATCTCGAAGCCGACGTTCTCGCCCTTCTCGTTCTGGAACTCCCACGGCACGTTGCCGATATTCGCTCCGACCCGGATGGGCTGCTGGGCCGAAGCGGACGTGGCCGCCACAAGGACGGCCGCGAGGGCCACGGCCCGGGTAAAGGTGCGCTTCAGATGACGGATCATAGGGTCCCCGCTGTGCTGTTCGGTGGGCCGACCGCTCTGTCACCAGAGGCGGGCCGCGACGGTACTGGTCCGACCGGTTCGACCAGACTAGGGTGAGACCCGAACTGGGCCGCGTCAAGCGACGATCCGATGCGAGAACGCCTTATGAAGCCGCAGCTTGCACCGTTCACCGCCAACCGTCAGCCGGTGCCCCAGGGGGTTGCCCAATATCTCATCGGGGTGATCGAAACGCAGGCGCTTCGGGCCGGCGACCGCCTCCCCTCGGAGCGGGTTCTGGCGCAGCGCCTCGGGATTTCCCGGTCCTCGATACGCCAAGCGCTGAGTGCCCTCGAATCACGCGGCTACGTGTCGGTACAGCCCGGCCGCGGGATCTTCGTCGCGACGCGCGGCGGCGATCCGACCGCGTGGCGCTTCGAGGGTTGCACGCCGCGCGACGTCTACGAAGCACGCATCTGCATCGAGAGCTTCGCGGCGGCTCGGGCCGCCATGACCTTGAGCGAAGCCGAGCTGAGTGCGCTTGCGTCGAGCGTGCACGCTCTGGAGGAGGCAGCCGGGGCGGGCGACATCGCCGGCATGGCAGCCGCCGACAGCGCGTTCCACGACCTCATCATCGGGGCGTGCGGCAATCCGATCATCCAGGCGATGTACGCGCCCGTGCGGGAGATGATGGTGGAAAGCCAGAAGCTCCCGATGGTCCGTGGCGCCGGGCTCGACGCCACGGTGGCGGAACACGAATCTCTCCTGGCGTGCTGCGAGGCGCGCGACGCCGACGGCGCCGCGATGCAGATGCGCCGTCACATCGGCATGGCCGCCGCCCGCCTTGGGATCGAGCTTTAAAGCGTCGGAGCCCCTGCCCGCTCTCAGGTCACCGCGATGGGGCAGCCGCTCGAGCCGGTGGCGCCCTTGATGGGGGTTGGCGCGAAGATATAGACGAACTGGTACTTCCGGTCCGCGAGGAGTTGATCGAACACGAGGTTCTCGTGGTTGTGGATCCCGTGTTTCGTTTGCAGTTCGGCATGGACCACGAAGGCGAGGTTCTTGTCGGGGTTCGGCACCACCTCGACGGCCCAGGTGTCGGCGCCTGTGAGGCACAGATCGCGCTCGATCACCCAGCGGGCGACCTCAAGGCCGATTCCGGGCTCGCCGGAATTGTACCGGTCGTTGTTCTTCATCCACAGCGAGCCCCAGCCCGTGTGGAAGAAGATCGCATCGCCAGGACGGATGTCGCTCTCCTGCATGTTTTGGCGCTGAAGGGCGGCCCGGACGTCCGCGAGGCTGATCTCCTCGCCCGCGTCGAGCATCCTGCCGCGTACGGCTTGGATGTCGACGAGGTGGCCGCGGGTGAAGAGTGGCTTGATCTTCTCGACGCCGTTCTTCTTCAGCCCGTTCGCGTCGAGCATCTCGGCGCCGGTGACGCCGTTGTAGAAGCGCATCTCGCTCTTGTCGCCGTCCCGGCCCATCTGGATCCCGATGTGCCCCAGGCCGTCGAACTGCGTGCCGACCTGCCCAATCTCGGTGGCCAGGAACTCGTCATTGTAGACGAGCTTGTTCTCGCCGAAGGGTCCGCCCGTCGGGGCACCGGGGATCCGCAACGCGAAGGCGCGGGTGCCGAACAGCGGCATGGCGGCCTCGTAATCGCGGCCGAGCTTGTATATCCTGCCGTCCCGGATCGAGCGGACGGCTTCCAGCACCTTCTCGGGCGTGATGTGGTTGGAGGCTCCTGCCTCGTCGTTCGCACCCCATTTCGAGGGCCACCACGGCGTTTCGGCCATCCGTGGGGGAGCAGGGTTGGGCGCCGCGGCCTGGGCCTGGGCGGGCATCACGGGAGCAAGCCCGAACTTCCCATGCGCGGCGCCGGCCACGCCGCCCACGCCGAGGAGTCCCGCCGTCTTGAGGAAGTCGCGGCGCTCCAGGGCGGGAGCGTCGACCGGTGCGTCGGAATGAGCTTGCTTGTTCTCGTCCATGGCGCGTTCCCTCCTCCGGCATCGGCTCGCGAGGGCCGATTCATGGGCCTGGCCGGGATGGTCCCACGTGCTAGGATTCTCGTCCAGACTCAAACCCGCAGCCATCCGAAGGAGGAGCGCCGTGAGCCTGTTCGAACCCGATCGGTCCAGCGAGCGCACGCCCGTGTCCGTGATCACGGGCTTCCTCGGCTCGGGGAAGACGACGATGCTGAACCATCTGCTCCGGCAGCCGGAGCTGGCCGATTCGGCGGTGATCATCAACGAGTTCGGCGAGGTCGGGCTCGACCACCTGCTGATCGAGGCCATCGACGGCGAGGTCGCGGTGCTCTCCAGCGGCTGCGTCTGCTGCACTCTGCGAAGCGATCTCGAGGCGACCCTGCGCGACCTGCTGGCGCGGCGCGACCGCGGCGAGGTGCCGCCGTTCCGCCGGGTGATCGTCGAGACCACGGGCCTCGCCGACCCGGCCCCCATCGTGCAGACGCTGCTCAACAACCCGCTGATCAGCCGCTTCGTGCGCCTCGACAGCATCGTCGCGACCGTCGACGCCGTGAATGGCGGGGCGCAGCTCGATGCCCATCCCGAGGCCGTGAAGCAGGCCGCCATCGCCGACCGGATCTTCATCACGAAGACCGATCTCGCCGACGCGGAGGCGCTCGCAAGCCTTGAAGACCGGCTTGCCGCGCTCAACCCCGGCGCGAGCCGGGAAGCCGTCGCCCACGGCATCGTGGAATCCGAGCGGCTGTTCGGGGCGGCGCTGTTCGATCCCGAGCGGAAATCCGTCGACGCCCGCCGCTGGCTCAACGAGGAGGCCTATCACCACCACAGGCACACCCACCATCGGCATGATTCCGGGATCGCGGCCTTCAGCGTCGCAGCCGACGCGCCGCTCGATTAGCACGCGGTGTCGGCCTGGCTCGCGGCCCTGCGGCAGTGGCACGGGGCGCATTTGTTGCGGGTGAAAGGGATCCTCGATTTGCGCGGCGAAGCGGCTCCGGTCGCGATCCACGGCGTCCATCACGTCTTCCATCCGCCGGTCCAGCTCCCCGGCTGGTCCGGCTCGGCGCGGCGATCCTGCATCGTGTTCATCGTCCAGGGGCTCGACCCGGAGCTCGTGCGGGAGAGCTGGCGGGAGCGCGTGGCGCCCGGGCTCGAACCCGTCACCTGAGGCGAGCGGCGCGGGCGAGCGCTTTCAGTCCGTTGGCGCGCCGTCGCCGCCCAGCGGGGGAACCCGGCCTGCCCGCTCCGACTTCCCGCTACAGCGAGGAGGCGTCATCATGCCGACGGTCTGGACGCATTTTTCGACGCAGGGCGAAGCCGAACTGGCGATGGCTCGCTTGGAATTCGCGGGCATCGCGCGAGAGCGGATCGACAGGATCGAGGATGCCGACGGACGGTGGAGCGTCGGGACCTATGTCGATCATGCCGATGAGCCTCATGTGCGCGGCCTGATGACCGATCGCTACGCGCCCACGAGAGCCGATGTGACGAATCTCGCCGTCATCGGTGCTGCGGTCGCTACCGGTCTCGCGGCCTGGTATCTTCTGCCGGCTCGGCGCCGGCAGGGCAGCTGACCTACGAGGCCGGGCTCCCACGGCTCAGCGCGACCGCGAGCTTCGCGGCGACAGAGGCATTGTTCTTCACCAACACGATGTTCGTCGCGAGGCTCCGACCTTCCGTGAGCTCGACGAGACGCCTGAGCAGGAACGGCGTGACCGCCTTGCCCGTCACACTGCTGGCGACCGCCTCCGCGACCGCCGCCTCGATATGCGCGCGGATCTCGGCCGCCGGGATTTCCGCGTCGTGCGGGACCGGATTGGCCACGAGGACCCCGCCCTCCAGTCCGAGAGCCGCCTTGACCTGGATGAAGTCCGCCAAGGCGTCCGCACCATCCAGCCTCATGGGCACGGGCAGTCCGCTCTTGCGGCTCCAGAAGGCCGGGAACTCATCAGTCCCATAGCCCACCACGGGAACCCCGCGGGTCTCCAGATATTCGAGGGTGCGGGGCAGATCGAGGATCGCCTTGGCGCCGGCGCAGATCACGGCGACGGGGGTGCGGGCGAGCTCGTCGAGGTCGGCCGAGATGTCGAGCGTCACCTCGACGCCCCGGTGGACGCCCCCGATCCCGCCCGTCGCGAAAACCTGGATCCCGGCGAGGTGCGCGCAGATCATCGTCGCCGCCACCGTGGTCGAGCCGTGACGCCTTGCCGCGATCGCAAAGGGCAGATCGGCGCGGCTGAGCTTGAGGATGTCCGTCGCGGTCCCGAGCCAGTCGAGCACCTCGTCCGGCAGACCGACGCGGATGCGGCCGTCCACCACCGCGATGGTCGCCGGCACGGCACCCTCCCGGCGCACCTCCGCCTCAACTTCACGGGCGGTCGCGACGTTCTGCGGATGAGGCATGCCGTGGGTCACAATGGTCGACTCGAGCGCGACGACGGGTGCGCCAGCGGCAAGGGCCGAGGCGACCTCCGGGGTGACGTCGAGGGGAATCGTCGGGGACATGGGCGTTCTCACAGCGTTTCGGTCACGGCATCTGCTTTATGCCGGCGGCCAGGAGGGCCGGGCCGAGGTCCGGGCGAACGCCGCCGGGGCGCTCGAGGGCCAACGCGGCTGCGGCGAGCCCGGCGCGCAGCGCTACCCGCAGGTCTTCGCCGCGGGCAAGGCCCATCGCCGTCGCGCCGACCAGGGCATCGCCCGCTCCCGTCACGTCCGCGACGGCCCCCACGGGGACAGCGGGCATGGCTTCGACGCCCCGCTCGTCAGCGACGAGCAGGCCCGACGGGCCGCGGGTGAGCACGACCGCGCGGGCGCCCCGGGCCAGCAAGGCCCCAACCGCGTCCTCGGCCGGGAGCGTCGCGCCCAGCGCCGCGCGGGCCTCATCCAGATTGAGAAAGAGCACGTCAACCCCACCCAACTGCTTCGGCAGGCGCATGACCTTGGCGACGGATACGGCATCCACCGCGACGGGCGGCCCGTGTCCGGCGCGCCGTCGCGCGAGGAACTCCCGCAACGTGGATGCCGGCAGGTTGCAATCCATGACCATGAGGGCGGCCGTCGCGCAACGCGCATCCTCGACTGTCCCGGGGCCGAGGCGATCGAGGATCGCCATGTCAGCCAAGCCGAAGGCGAGATCGCCGGAGGGACCGGTGACGGCGACGTACTCGGCCGTCCTTGCACCGGGGATCTCACGCAAGAACCCGACATCGACACCGAGCACCGCGAGATGATCGCGGATGGCGCGGCCGTTCTCATCGGCACCCACGACCGACACCAGGGCGACCGGGGTGCCGAGCCGGGCTAGGGTCTCGGCCACATTGCGGGCGACGCCGCCGAACGCGCGGGACGAAACGACCGGATTGGAGGTGCCGGGCACGAGTTCATCGGCCGCACGGTAGAGCCGGTCCACCGTCGCGCCGCCGATGCAGAGGACGAGGCCGTCCACGCTCAATCCGCCCTCCCCGCCCCTGCCGGGCGCCCATATACGCGCCTTCGCGCCGGCCGGTCCATGCGGGTTCGGCGCGCTTCGCGCCTCAATTCGATGCTCCGCGTTAAGGTGGCGCTTACCTTCGTCGACGACGTTCCTCCTCCCGCATCCAGGGAGAAATGATCGTGTCTGACGAAATCGGCATTGCCGGAAACCGCGTCCGCTCCTTCGTGGAGCGCGTCGAGCAGCTCGAGCAGGAGATCGCCGAGCTGAACGAGCAGAAGAAGGAGGTGTTCTCCGAGGCCAAGGGCGAGGGCTACGACGTCAAGATCCTCAAGGAGATCATCAAGCTGCGCAAGCAGGACCAAGAGGAGCGCGACGAGCACGAGACCCTTCTCGACGTCTACATGCGCGCCATGGACGCCGCTCCCGAAGCAGCTCCGGTGGCCGAGGCCGCCTGAAGACCGCCTGCAGATCTTGCGCCGATCCGGATCCTCCGGATCGGCCTCACGCGACAGGCTTCACGAGCGTGAACACCCCGTAGCGCATCGCACCGGTCCGGTAGGCGGCGACGAGCCGCGCGAGCGTGACGGCAAAGACCCTGTTCTGCGACTCGCGGCTCAGAAGAAAGCGCCTGTAGGCGGGGTCGGACGCCACCTTGGCCAGAACCCTCCGCGCGCAAATGGTCCAGGTCCGCCGAACGTCGCGCGAGATGTCCGCAAACCCCTCGACCACGAACCCGGCGCCAGCCGCCAGAGCGCGGTACTCCCCCTCGGTGCCCATGCCCGACATGCGTCCCTCGCGGCAGATCGGCTCGAGCAGATGCCGCATCTCCCACGGCGAGGCCGCCTCACGGGCAAGCCACGCACAGACGCAAAGCCGACCGCCGGGTCGCAGCACCCGCAGCGCTTCGGCGAAGAAGCGGGCCTTGTCGGCCATGTGCTCGGAGCTCTCGATGGCATAAGCCGCGTCGAAAGCCCCCTCCGGCAGCTCGTTCACCATCCAGTCGCGACAGGCGAAGGTGAGCCGGCCGTCGGCTTGCGCGAGCTGCGCCGCATGCCCGGCCTGCACCCGCGACAGGGTCAAGCCGGTGACAGAGACATCATGCACCCGGGCGAGATGGGCGGCGGCCGCCCCATAGCCGCAACCGATGTCGCAGACGCGATCGCCCTTTTCCACCCTGAGTTCGCGTGCGACGAGCTCGACGAGGGCGTCCGTCGCTTCCTCGGGCGTCTCGCGCCCGGTGGTCCAATAGCCATGATGGACGTGCCGGCCCCAGATCTCGCGGTAGAACGGATCGAGCTCGTCGTAATGGGCCGCGACGGCCGCGGGGCTCTGGGTTTCCTTGGGGACGATCATCGTGACGGCGCCTGTGAGACCCACAGAGGCATCATGGGCAGGCCCGCGCGTCAACGGCGCGCGCGGGCTCAGTCGGGGATTTCGTCGATATGGCGGGGCTCGACCCGTGGCCTGGCGTTCATCTCGGCCCGCAGGGCGGCGATCGCGCCATAGGCCTTCATCCGCCCGCGCATGAGGGAGCCCAGCGGCCGATGGGCCGCAAGGCCGTGGGCCGGCGTGAAGGACAGCGCGTCGTCCATGAAGGCGCGCCGGGCCGGGCTATAGGCGTCCTGCCGCGGGAAGACGATCCGCGCCACGGGGAGGAACGGGCTTTCCGATTCGGGCCATTCCACCGACGCGTCCTCGATCAGCATCGTCTCGGCATTCGTGCGCAGCTGCACCCGCAGCTCGTATTCGGCCCCATGCTCCTCGAAGAACCCCACGACCGCCTTCTTCAGCGCGGAATACTCGAATTTCGGATCGATGCGCGTGCCAGCCAACGCTTCGAGAGGCGGGCATGCCGGAAACAGGCCGAGCTTCGCCACGTAGCGCCCGTGGCGAAGGGGCGCATGGCTGAAATAGGTCTCCCCCAGCGGATGGGTGTGGGGGTGCCCGAAGAAGTCGAGGAGCGAGCTATCGGAGCCGACGAGATGGAGGGCGCCGTTGGCGGCGAAACCGAGAGCGGTGCCAGCCTTCTTGGCGCCCTCCGGCTGGTTCACGATACCCTCGAGAAAGCGCTGGACGTCGAGAAAGCCCTTGAGGTCGGCTACGGCGAAGCGCTTGCCCGAGCTGAGCAGGATGTCCTGGGTCACCTGGCCCTCGTGCCCGGCCAGCATCTCACCGTCGACCCCGATCACCTTGAGCGCGAAGCCGCGCGGGGTATGGACGCTGTCACCCATGAGCTCGCCGGGCTCGGTGGAGATGCGCGCCGCCACCGGATAGGTGCGAGCGGCCGCGAACAGGCCCTGAGCCAGAGGCTCGGGCAAGTCGTCGAGCACCCGGAGCGTGCCCTTCAGCAGCCCGTGGCTCTTGCCGTGGGACGGGCGCACGGCATGGCGATAACGGTCGTCGAGGACGCGGCTCACGGACGAGAGCGACGCGATGATCTCGTCGATCAGCTCGCTCTCCCCCGCCGGGATCGTCTCGACGTCGTCGGCATAGGGGAGGTACGCCGGATCGGCGTCGGACATGGCGGGCTGGCTGAGCGAAGCGGCTGACCGGGTCATCAACTCTCGAATGTAGGGCACCGGACTGGGGCATGGACGTAACGCGCGGACCCAGCGCGCGCGCCTGCGGCAGTCCGTCGCCCGGGCTGCCGCAAACCGGATCGTCGGCGTGGCGGTTACCCCCGGGCAACCCAAGGATCCGGATCAGCCCGATGCAGCAACCGCGTTACGAGCCGTCCAGGCAACCCCCCGCCCGCCCGCCGGCAAACGGCGCCGGCACCGACGAGCACGAGAGCTTCCTCTCGCGGCTCGGGCCCGAGCAAGGGAGCCGTGAGCACCCGATCCGCGGCCTGCCGAGCACCGCGGCCATCGTGGGCCATCCCATCCACCCGATGCTCATCCCGTTTCCGATCACGTTCCTCACCGCGGCCGTCGCGACCGACGTGGCGGCCCGGACGACGGAGGATCCATTCTGGGCCCGCACCTCGAGCTGGATGCTCGGCGCCGGGATCGTGACGGGGCTCCTGGCCGGCGCCGTCGGGGCGATCGACTACTACACGATCCGACGGGCCCGCGAGAAAAGCGTCGGAAAGCTCCACGCCTACGGCAATCCGCTCGCGATCGCTCTTGCGGCCGCAAACCTCGCCATGCGCCGCAACCGCCGCCCGGGTGACTTGCCCGGCTCGGGCGAGATCGCCCTCTCGCTCGCGACCGCCGCCGTGCTTGGCGTGACGGGCTGGGCGGGAGCCGAGCTGTCCTACCGGCACATGGTGGGAGTCGCGGGTCATGGCGACCAGCACACCGAGGAAGAGAAGCGCTACGTGCCCTGACGGGCGACCCGCGTCACACGTCGTGTCCCTCGCGCCGGATATCCCGCTCCGGATCGCGAGGGTGCGCACGCACGGAGCCGCTCGATGAAACCAGAGAACCGCACGAACACCCTCATGATCGTGGGATTTGCCGGCGCCGTCCTGGCCCTGGGAGCCCTCATCACGGTCATGCTCGTCTTCGGCTGAGCCGCCTCACGTCCCGCGTTCCTCCATCGCCTTGAGCAACGCCCCGACGCACGACCGCGGGCGCTCCGCAGGGGAGCCGCGGGGCGCAAGGAAGGAAGTGCGAGCGGATGGCGGTCGCCGACGAGTTCTATCCGCGCGACCGGTCCGGGTACCCGCCGGCGTTGACGCCCAATTATCATTCCAGGGTCCCGCTGGCACCTCGGGTGCCGCTCTCCACGCTTCACGCGTCCCTGCCCGAGGTGACAGGACCAGCCTTCCAGCCCGACGAGCTTGGGCCCCTCGATGACGACCTCATCAAGAACTACGCGGGCGATAGCGACCCGATCGGCGAGCACATCATCGTGCACGGCCGCGTCGCCGATGAGATCGGACGCGCCCTACCGCGATGTCCTCGTCGAGCTGTGGCAGGCCAACACTGCAGGCCGCTACGCTCACGCGGCGGACCGGCAGACGCACAAGGATACCGATTCCAGTTTCCGCGGCTTCGGCCGCGCCGGGACGGACTTCGCCACGGGGCTTTATGCCTTCGAGACGATCAAGCCGGGTCCCGTGGCGGCTCGTGCGGGCCATCCGCCGATGGCGCTGCACGTGAATCTCTGGCTCGTGGCGCGAGGCATCAATGTCGGGCTCTCAACCCGGATGTACTTCGCCCCCAGGGAGGCGGCGAACGCCGCGGATCCGGGTTCTGGCCCTGATCGAGCCCATGCGCCGGCCGATCTTGATAGCTCTGCGCGAGATGCGCGACGGCGTGCCCGGCTACGTCTTCGACATCCGCCTCAGGGCGAGAACGAGACCGTGTTCTTCGACGTGTACGGGCGGACGAGAGAATCGTGCCTTCGGGCAAACCAGCCTGTCGTCGTGGCGTTGGATGTCGGTCACATGGAGGGACGAGAATGGCTCACCCCGCGCTCACATCCGGATCCGTCGCCGTCGTCACCGGCGGAGCGTCCGGTATCGGCCTTGCGGCGGCGCGCCGCTTCGCAGGGCTGGGCCTGCATGTCTGCCTTGCCGACCTCGGGGCCGAGCGTTTGAGGCATGCGGCCGAGACCGTGGCCGCCGAGATAGGGGCGGGCGAGGTGATGACGGCCGAAACGGACGTGTCGCGGATCGACGACCTGCGCCGCCTGGAAGCTCAGGTGCGCGAGCGCTTCGGCGGCACGGACGTGCTTATGAACAATGCCGGCATCCAGCCGGGCAGCGCCATCTTCGGCCCGGGCGATAACTGGGAGCGGATCCTCGGGGTGAATCTCTGGGGCGTCATCCATGGCTGCCAGGCCTTCGTGCCGGTGATGATCGAGCGGGGGCGGCCGGGCCTCGTGATCAACACCGGCTCGAAGCAGGGGATCACGACGCCGCCCGGCGATCCGGCCTACAACGTCTCGAAGGCCGGCGTGAAGGCCTACACGGAAGCGCTCCAGCACGACCTGCGGAACCAGCCCGGCTCCCGGCTGAGCGCCCACCTCCTCATCCCCGGCTTCGTCTTCACCGAGCTCACTGCCCGGGGCCGCTCCGAGAAGCCGGACGCTGCGTGGACGCCCGAGCAGACGGTCGACTTCATGCTCCGAAGGCTTGAGGCCGGCGACTTCTACATTCTCTGCCCGGACAACGATGTGCCGCGTTCCCTCGACGAGCGGCGCATCCAGTGGGCCGCGGGAGACATCGTGGAGAACCGGCCGGCGCTGTCGCGCTGGCATCCCGATCACGCGGAGGCGTTCGCGACCTTCGTGAAGGACACCTAGTGCAAGCGCCGCAGGACCTTGACCCGCGATGGCTTGGCGCCAAGTCCCCTCCCCGTCCTCCCGCGAGGTGACCCATGCGCAACCCGATCGCTGACGAGCCCGGCCCGGGCCAGGAGAGCGTCTGGGATTATCCCCGTCCGCCGCTCCTCGAGCCCGTGACGGAGCGGTTGCGCGTGGTGCTCGACGGCGCCGTGATCGCCGACACGACGCGCGGACACCGGGTGCTCGAGACGAGCCACCCGCCCGTCTACTATTTCCCGCCTGAGGACATCCTGCCCGGCGCGGTCGAGCCCGTGCCGGGCTCCAGCTTCTGCGAGTGGAAAGGGGTGGCAGTCTATTTCGACGTCGTCGGGTCCGCGCAGCGGGTCGGGCGAGGCGCCTGGACCTACCGCTCTCCCACACCCGGGTTCCGCGCCATCGCCGGCCACGTCGCGTTCTATGCCGGACCAATGGACGGCTGCTTCGTCGACGAGGAGCGGGTGATCCCGCAGCCTGGCGGGTTCTATGGCGGCTGGATCACCTCCCGCGTCGTGGGGCCTTTCAAGGGACAGCTTGGGCGGCTAAGCTCCGGGGGCTGACGCGAGAAGAGCCCGTCGACAGGGCTCCCGCCGCCGGAGGGAAACGCATGATCACCAGAATGTCGCTTGCCGCCGCGGGCCTCGCGCTCGCGGCCCTCGCCTCGTCGCCGTCCCGCGCCCAGGACGCCTGCTCCAACCGGGGCCAGCTCGACACCAGCTATTGCGACGAGAACAACGACCTCGTCGCCGACGTGCCGAAGGATCCCAAGCGCTGGCGCGATCCCTCGACCCTGGTCTGGGCCTATACGCCCGTCGAGGATCCGGCGGTCTACGCGAACATCTTCAAGCCGTTCACGGAGCATCTCCAGTCCTGCGTCGGCAAGCGCATCGTCTACTACCCGGTCCAGTCGAATTCGGCCGAGATCGAGGCGATGCGGTCTGGGCGCCTGCACTTCGCGGGCTTCTCGACGGGGCCGACCGGCTTCGCCGTGAACCTCGCCGGCGCCGTGCCGTTCGCCGCCAAGGGTCTCGGCACCGAGGTGCGAGGCTACAACCTGATCGCGATCGTCAAGGCGTCGAGCCCCTTCAAGACGCTTACCGACCTGAAGGGCAAGAAGGTGGCCCATACCTCGCCGTCGTCGAACTCGGGCAACCTCGCGCCGCGCGTCCTCTTCCCGGACCAGGGCCTCGTGACCGACACCGACTACAAGCCGCTGATGTCCGGCGGGCATGACAAGTCGGTGCTCGGCGTCGCGTCGGGCGACTACGACATGGCTGCGGTGGCGTCGGACGTCTACGACCGCATGGTGACCCGCGCTACCGTGAAGGGCGACGACTTCCGCATCATCTACAAGAGTCCCGTCTTCCCGACCTCGTCCTTCGCGCATGCGCACGACCTGAAGCCCGAGCTCGCGGCGAAGCTTCGCGACTGCTTCTTCTCGTTCCGGTTCACGCCCGAGATGACGAAGGAGTTCAACGGGGACGATCGCTTCCTGCCCATCACCTACAAGGATACTTGGGCCGTGGTGCGCGACGTCGCGGAGAAGTCCGGCACGCCTTACAACAAGGCCGCGTACGACGCCGAGTCCCGCCGCGAGGCGGAAGCCGCGGCAAAGAAGGCGCAGCAGGCCCCGGCGGCGGCGCCCAAGCCTTGAGCCGGCGCCCGAACGGCGAGGCATGCCCGTGACCAGCCATCCGCACCCGGCGCCCACCGAGGCGGGAGCCCTGCCGGGCTCCCTGCTCATCCGCAACCTTCGCAAGGAATATCGCGCGGGTCAGCCCGTCCTGAAGGACATCTCGCTTGCCGTCGAGGGCCGCGGCATCACGGCGATCATCGGCCCCTCGGGAACGGGCAAGTCGACCCTAATCCGTTGCATCAACCGGCTCGTCGACCCCACGTCGGGCGAGATCTGGTTCGGCGGCAGCGACCTGGCCCGTCTGCGGGGCAGGTCGCTGCGCATGGCCCGCCGACGCATCGGGATGGTGTTCCAGGAGTACAATCTCGTGGAGCGCCTGAGCGTGATCGAGAACGTCCTGTGCGGGCGTTTAGGCTACGTGCCGGCTTGGCGCGCCTTCCTGCGGCGGTTTCCGGATTCGGATGTCGAGCGAGCCTTCGCGCTCCTCGACGCGGTCGGGCTCGGCGCCGATTTCGCGACGCGCCGGGCCGACCAGCTCTCCGGCGGCCAGCGTCAGCGCGTCGGCATCGCCCGTGCCGTGATGCAGGACCCCGCGCTCGTACTCGCCGACGAACCAACCTCCTCCCTCGACCCGAAGACCTCCGTCGAGATCATGGAGCTGATGGCGGCCCTCTCGGCCGGGGGCGGCACGCCCATCGTGATCAACATCCACAACGTCGATCTCGCCCGGCGCTTCGCCCAGCGGGTCATCGGGATGTCCCGGGGCGAGGTGGTGTTCGACGGGCCCCCCGACGCGCTCGAAGACCGCCATCTCACCGACATCTATGGCGGCGAAGGGTGGCTCTCGTGAGGGGGCTCGCGACGTCGGGGGGGCTGCGCGCCAAGGCCTTTCCGGCCCGCTGGCCCGTGCGCCTCGCCTGGATCGGGCTGGCGCTCTACTCGGTCTATGCCGCCTCGATCCTCGACGTGACCTGGCCGCGCTTCGTCCAGGGACTCGATAACGGCGCGCGCTTCCTCGGCCGGATGTTCCCGCCGAACATCGCGCCCGACAAGCTCGCCCTCCTTCAGACGGGGATGCTGGAAAGCATCCAGATCGCCGTGCTCTCCACGTTCTTCGGGGTCCTCCTGTCGCTGCCGCTCGGCCTGCTTGCCGCACGCAACCTCATGCCGGGCTGGGTGTCGTGGAGTGCGCGGGGCCTCATCGCCGTGCTGCGCTCGTTCCACAGCGTCATCGTCGCGATCCTGTTCGTGAAGGCGGTCGGGTTCGGCGCGCTCGCCGGGATCATGGCGCTCATCGTCAGCACGATGGGCTTCGTCTCGAAGCTGTTCGCGGACGCCGTCGAGGAGATGTCGATGAAGCAGGTCGAGGCGGTCAGGGCCACGGGTGCGTCGTTCATGAGCGTGCTCGCCATGGGCGTGCTCCCGCAGGTGATGGCACGCTTCATCGGCTTCTCGACCTACCAGCTCGACTCTAATCTGCGGAACTCAACGATGGTGGGATTGGTGGGCGGCGGAGGCATCGGGGCGACGCTGTTCACGGCCTACCAACGCTTCGACTACGACTTCGTCCTCACCATCCTGCTCGCGATCATCGGGCTCATCATGGTGGCCGAGGTCGGGGCAGGACGCCTGCGGAGGATCTTTCAGTGAGCGAGGCCGCGCTCTCGGGTCCCTCGCGCCGCTGGGTCCGGTTCACGCCCGTCGAGCGCGGGGCCCGCGCGCTGGTCTACGTGCTCACGGCCGTCGCGGTGATCTGGTCCCTGCGGACGATCGAGATCATCCCGGAGTTCTTGTATGACGCGCCCGAGCAGACGGCCGATCTCTTCGTGCGGATGTGGCCCTTCGACTGGGCTTTCTACCCCAAGGCCGTCCATGCGGCGCTGATCGAAACCCTGCATACGGCGACGCTCGGCACGCTTCTGGCGCTCGTCCTCGCGATCCCGTTCTCGTTCCTTGCCGCCCGCAACTTCACCCGTTCGGGGCCGCTGAACTGGATTGCGCAATTTGTGTTCGTCTCGTCCCGCTCGGTGAACTCGCTCATCTGGGCGCTGCTCTTCGTCGCGATCTTCGGCCCCGGGCCCCTGGCCGGCACGCTCGCGATCGCGTTCCGCTCCATCGGTTTCGTGGGCAAGCTGTTCGGCGAGGCGCTGGAGGAGGCGCAGCAGGGACCGATCGAGGCGCTGACCGCCGCCGGGGCGCCGCGCTCGATGATCCTCGTGAAGGGCTATTGGCCTCAGGTCGAACCGGCCTTCTGGTCCGTCGCTCTCCTGCGCTGGGACATCAACATCCGCGAATCCGCGGTGCTGGGCCTCGTGGGCGCAGGCGGCATCGGGGTCGCCCTCGATGCCGCGCTGAACAACCTCTACTGGGATCAGGTCGGCCTCATCCTGGCGGTGATCTTCGCCGTGGTGATCGCGACCGAGTTCGTCACGTCCTTCATCCGGTCCCGCATCCTCTAAGGCCGCGCGGCCATCCCGCTTACGCAGACGAGAGCGCCCATCGACGTCCGCGATGCGCTCGTGCTACGCACGGGAACCGCCGAGGCGGCGGGAGTGGCTGTGGCTGGGCGTGAACGTCGGCCGATCCAGCCTCGCACCAGGGCGCGCTGAAAGGTCTTGTCGCGGCCCTCACCGCCGCCGATCTCGTGAGTGGAGGCCCCTTTGCACATCGAGCATCTTGCGCTCTGGACGCGCGACCTGGACCGCCTGCGGGCGTTCTACGAGGCGTATTTCGGAGCGACGCCAAACGATCGCTATCGGAGCAACCGCCGCCCCTTCGAATCCTACTTCCTGACCTTCGCAACCGGCGCGCGCCTCGAGCTGATGCGCCTCGAGGGGCTGGACGAGGAACGCTCGGAGCACGCGCTGGGCTACGCGCATCTAGCGCTTGCCACGGGCTCCCGCGAGGCGGTCGACGCGCTCATCGCGCGCCTGCGCGCGGACGGGCACCGCATCCTGTCCGAGCCCCGGACCACCGGGGACGGCTATTACGAGGGCGTCGTGGCCGATCCGGACGGCAACGAGATCGAGATCACGATCTGAGCGATCAGGCCCGGGCCGGCTCCTGAACGCGGACAGCATGAGCGAGATTTCCATGGCACTCCCCTCCCCGCTCCAGGGCCGGCTGTCGCTCCCGGTGATCGGCTCGCCGCTCTTCATCATCTCGAACCCGGACCTCGTCATCGCCCAGTGCCGGGCGGGCATCGTCGGCTCGTTCCCGAGCCTCAACGCGCGGCCACTGGCGCAGCTGGAGGCATGGCTCACGCGCCTCACGACGGAGCTCGGGGACGGCGATGCGCCCTTCGCGGTCAACCTCATCGTTCACCGCTCCAACGACCGCCTGATGGACGACCTGGCGCTTTGCGTGCGGTACCGGGTCCCGGTCGTGATCACCTCCCTCGGCGCCCGGGAGGACGTGAATCAGGCGATCCACTCCTATGGCGGCATCGTCCTCCACGACGTGATCAACGACCGCTTCGCGCGCAAGGCCATCGAGAAGGGCGCGGACGGGCTGATCCTCGTCGCGGCGGGCGCGGGCGGGCACGCCGGCACCCTGTCGCCTTTCGCGCTGGTGCAGGAGGTGCGCCAATGGTTCGGCGGGCCCGTGGCCCTGTCGGGCTCCATTGCGACAGGCGACGCGGTGCTCGCCGCGCAGGCGATGGGTGCGGATCTCGCCTATATGGGCTCGGCGTTCATCGCCACGCACGAGGCGCGGGCTGATGCCCGCTACAAGCAGATGATCGTGGACTCGCGCGCCGAGGACATCGTCTACTCGAACCTCTTCACGGGCGTGCACGGCAATTATCTCAAGCCCAGCATCCTGGCCGCCGGTCTCGACCCGGACGCGCTTCCCGCCTCCGACCCCTCGAAGATGGATTTCGGCTCCACCCGCGAGGCGAAGGCCTGGCGCGACATCTGGGGCTGCGGCCAGGGCATCGGCGCGGTGAAGGATATCGTGCCCGCGGCCGACCTCATCGCCCGGCTCGCCCGCGAATACGACGCGGCGCGGGCGCGCCTCCTCGGGGTCCCCGCGCCTATCCGCTCGGCTGCGGAATAGGCCTATCGACCGAAGCGCTCGTCGTAGTCGAGCACCGCGTTGAGGAGCACCTGAGCCCCGGCCGAGCACTCGTCGAAGGTTGTGCTCTCGGCCTCGTTGTGGCTCAAGCCCCCCGCGCAAGGCACGAAGATCATCGTGGTCGGGGCGACCCGGGCGATATAGGCTGCGTCGTGGCCCGCGCCGGACACGATGTCCCGCGTCGGTAGGCCCATCCGCTCGGTGGCGGCGCGCACCGACGCGATGCAGTCGGGGTCGAAGCGAACGGCGGGTGAGTCCCAGGTCTTGCGGAACGAGACCTCCAGCCCGATCTCGGCGGCGATGGCCGGCACGGCCTCACTGAGTTCCCGCTCCATCGCGTCGAGCACCGCGTCGTCGGGATGGCGCATGTCGACGCAGAAGAAGACGTGGCCCGGGATCACGTTGCGCGAGTTCGGCTTCACCTCGAGCAGGCCCACGGTCGCGACGGCGAGAGGCGCATGCGCCAGAGCGATCGCGTTCACGCGCTCGACGACGCGACTCGCGCCGAGCAGCGCGTTGGCGCGCAGATGCATCGGCGTCGAGCCCGTATGGGCCTCGCGACCCGTGAGATCGACCTCGTACCAGCGCATGCCCTGCACGCCGGTGACCACGCCGACGGTCTTGCCCTCCGCCTCCAGGATAGGCCCCTGCTCGATGTGGAGCTCGAACATGGCGCCGAACGTTACCGCTCCCGGCGCGACGTCGCCGCGATAGCCGATGCCCTCGATGGCGTCCGCGAAGCGCACACCCTGACGGTCCTCGCGGCTGTCGGCGAAAGCGCGGTCGAACACGCCCGCATAGACGCCGGAGCCCAGCATCGCGGGCGCGAAGCGCGAGCCCTCCTCGTTGGTCCAGTTCACGAGCATGAGGGGCGCGTTCGTCTCGTAGCCGAGATCGTGCAGCGTGCGCATGACCTCCAGTCCGCCGATCACGCCGAGGATGCCGTCGAACTTGCCACCCGTGGGCTGGGTGTCGAGATGGCTGCCGATGGCGATAGGCGCCACGTCGGCACGCTTGCCGGGACGGGTCGCGAACATGTTGCCCACCTCGTCCACCGTGACGGTGCAGCCCAGCGCGTCGCATTGCGCGCGAAACCAGTCGCGCACCTCGCGGTCGAGGTCGGTGAGCGTCAGGCGGCAGATGCCGCCCTTCGCCGTCCCGCCGATGCGGGCGGTCTCCATGAGGGTATCCCAGAGGCGCTGCGGGTTGATGGTGAGGTTCTGCATGGAGCTCGCCCTCCGATCAGCGCGCGACCGCCTGCGGGGCGGTGCGGGCCTTCCACAGGCGTTGCGCCTCGGCGAAGGCGGGGAGCGGGCGGCGCGCGACGAAGCGGCCCTGGCCGCGCTCCGCCACCACCTTGCCGTTCTCGGCGGCGAGCCGGCCGCGCAGGAAGACCCGCACCGGCAGGCCGGTGAGCTCGACGCCTTCGAACACGTTGTACTCGATGCGGCTCACCTGCGTCTTGGCGGAGACCGTCTTGGTGGCCTTCGGGTCCCAGATCACGATGTCGGCGTCCGCGCCCGGCATGATCACGCCCTTCTGCGGATACATGTTGAGGATGCGGGCGGAGTTCGCGGAAGTGACCGCGACGAACTCGTTCGGGGTCAGCCGCCCGGTGTTGACGCCGGCGCTCCACAGCACCGGCATGCGGTCCTCCAACCCTCCGGTCCCGTTGGGGATCAGGCGGAAGTCGTTCAGGCCCGTGCGCTTCTGCTCCATGGTGAAGGAGCAATGGTCGGTCGCCACCACCTGCAGCGAGCCGGCCTGCAGGCCGGCCCAGAGGCTGTCCTGGTGGAACTTCGGCCGGAAGGGCGGCGACATCACCCGCTGCGCCGCGTGCTCCCAGCTCTGGTTGAGGTAGTCGGTCTCGTCGAGGACGAGATGCTGGATCAGCGGCTCGCCGAAGACGCGCTTGCCCTCGGCACGGGCCCGGGCGATCGCCTCGTGCGCCTGGCGCGAGGAGGTGTGGACGACGTAGAGAGGGCAGCCCGCCATGTCGGCGATCATGATCGCGCGGGTCGCGGCCTCGCCCTCGACCTCGGGCGGACGGGAATAGGCGTGGAACTCGGGGCCCGTCTTGCCCGCCGCGATGAAGTTCTCCTGCATCTGCGCCACGACGTCGCCGTTCTCGGCGTGAACGAGGGCCGTGGCGCCGAGCTCGGCGCAGCGCTTGAAGGAGCGGAAGAGGACGTCGTCGTCCACCATCAGGGCACCCTTGTAGGCCATGAAGTGCTTGAAGGTGTTCACCCCATGGGTGTTCACGATCTCGCCCATCTCGGCCGACACCTGGTCGGACCACCACGTCACGGCGAGGTGGTAGGAGTAGTCGCCAGCGGCTTTCTCGGATTTCGCCCGCCAGGCGCGGTAGGCCTCGACGAGGGATTCGCCCGGACCCGGGATGCAGAAATCGACGATGGTCGTCGTTCCGCCCGAGATGGCGGCTTTCGTGCCCCACTCGAAGTCGTCCGCTGAGACGCTGCCCATGAAGAGCAGCTCCATATGGGTATGCGGATCGATGCCGCCCGGCATCACGAGGGCGCCCCCGGCATCGACGATCTCGGCGCCGGCGGGCGCCTCCAGCCCCTCCCCCACGGCCACGATGCGCTCGCCCTCGACGAGAACGTCGGCGCGGCGGCTCAGATCGGCGTTCACGACGGTCCCGCCGCGGATGAGAACGGCCATGGTCGTCTCCCTTGGTTGTTGTTCCCCTCCCCCTTGTGGGGAGGGGTTAGGCGTGGGGGTCGTAATGTCGGAGCTGGCGGGCAGGTCGGGAGCACGCACGGCCGTTACAGCCAGGTTCTGGACCGTCGGCGGTTGGCCTCGCGACCCCCACCCCTGCCCCTCCCCGCAAGAGGGAGGAGTGAAGGCTCGCCGCTTACTTCTTCGCGTCGACCACCGCGTGGCTCCAGGCGCCCTCGGGCTTCTTGGTGATCACGGGCGCGTCGCCGCCCGACGCCAGCAGGGTGGCCACGGTGCGATCGTAATCGGCCGGGTCGAGCTTGCCGGAGCCGGACGTGTCGAGGAGCTTGGCAATCTCGCCGGCCATGCGCTTCTGGTGCTTCTCGGTCTGGGCCCCCGAGGCGTCGTTCTCCAGGACGATCTTGGCGGCCTCGTCCGGACTCTTGCGCACGTAATCCCAGCCCTTCTGCGAGGCGGCGACGAACTTCGCCATCCGGCTCACGAAGGCGGGGTCCTTGAGCTTGTCCTGCATCACGTAGAGGCCGTCCTCAAGGGTCGCGACGCCCTGCTCCTCGTACTTGAAGACGACGAGCTGCTCGGGCTTGAACCCGGCGTCGATCACCTGCCAGTACTCGTTGTAGGTCATGGTCGAGATGCAGTCGGCCTGCTTCTGGATCAGCGGGTCGACGTTGAAGCCCTGCTTGAGCACCTTCACACCGCCGGCCGAGCCGTCCGTCTTAAGGCCGAGCTTCGCCATCCAGGCGAGGAACGGGTACTCGTTGCCCGAGAACCAGACGCCGAGGGTGCGGCCCTTGAGGTCGCCGGGGGTCTTGATGCCCGTCTCGGCCCGGCAGGTGAGCATCATGCCCGACTGCTTGAAGGGCTGGGCGATGTTGACGAGCGGCACGCCCTTCTCGCGGGCGGCGAGCGCCGAGGGCATCCAGTCGACGATCACGTCGGCGCCGCCGCCGGCGATGACCTGCGGGGGCGCGATGTCCGGGCCGCCCGGCTTGATGTTCACGTCGAGGCCCGCCTCCTTATAGAAGCCTTTTTCCTTGGCGACGTAATAGCCCGCGAACTGGGCCTGCGTGACCCATTTCAGCTGGAGGTTCACCTTCTCGGCCTGCGCGAAGGCGGTTGTGGAGCCGAGCGCGAGGGCCGCGGCCAGTAGAGTGGTCCTGATCATCGTTGGTCTCCCCGTAAAACGCCGCCCGCGTCCCCTTATGTGCGGTACGACGGATGCCAAAAGGTCGCCCCGCGCTCGATGAGCGCGACGGCTCCATAGAATGCCGAGCCGGCGATGGCCGCCAGCGCGATCTCGGCCCACACCATGTCGAGGGACATGCGCGCCACCTCGATCGAGATGCGGAATCCCATGCCGACGGTGGGCGTCCCGAAGAACTCGGCCACGATGGCGCCGATGAGCGCCAGGGTGGAGTTGATCTTCAGGGCGTTGAAGATGAACGGTAGGGCCACGGGAAGCCGGAGCTTCAGGAGCGTGGTCCAGTAGCCCGCCGCGTAGGACTGCATCAGGTCGCGCTCGATGCGCCCCGCCGCCGTCAGCCCCGCGACCGTGTTCACGAGCATGGGGAAGAAGGTCATCACCACCACGACCGCCGCCTTCGAGGGCCAGTCGAAGCCGAACCACATCACCATGATGGGCGCGATGCCGATGACCGGCAGCGCCGACACGAAATTGCCGAGCGGCAGCAGGCCGCGGCGCAAGAAGGGCACGCGGTCGGCGAGGATCGCGACGACGAAGCCCGCGCCGCAGCCCATCGCGTAGCCCGTGAGCACGGACTTCACGAAGGTCTGGATGAAGTCGTCCCGCAGGACCGGCATGGATGCCGCAAAGCGCCGGGCGATCGCGGAAGGCGCCGGCATGAGGACCGACGGCACGCCCGCCCCGACGACGATCACCTCCCAGAGAAAGAAGAGGAAGGCCCCGAACAGGATCGGCACCGCGAGCGACGCAAGGCGATCCGCCGGGCGGCTCTTGAGGCGCAGGTTCGACAATCCGCTGAGCGCCACGATCGAGGCAAGCCAAAGCGCGACGACGAGCCCCCAGAACAGCGGCCCGGGCGCCCCGGCGACCCCGGGGCGGTGCACCAGCATGAGAACGTAGAGGCAGCCCGCAAGGACGAGAGGCGTCAGGACGGAGGCGCGACGGGCGGCGGTCATGCGGTGCGGGCCCCCATGCTCCGGTTGACGAGCCGCTCGACCAGGCCGACCGTCGCCACCAGAAGCGAGGCGAGGATCGCGGCCCCGAAGAGCGCAGCCCAGATCTGGATCGTCTGGCCGTAATAGGAACCCGCGAGCAGCCGCGCGCCGAGGCCCGCCTGGGCGCCGGTCGGCAGTTCGCCGACGATGGCGCCGACGAGGCTGATCGCCACCGCTACCTTCAGGCCCGCGAAGAGGTAGGGCAGCGAGGCGGGCAGCCGCAGCCTCCACAGCGTCTGCGCCTGCGAGGCGGAGTAGGTTCGCATCAGGTCGCGCTGCATCGGATCGGGGGAGTTCAGGCCCTTCACCATGCCGATGGTGATCGGGAAGAAGCAGAGATAGGCCGAGATGATCGATTTCGGCAGCAGCCCCGTGACTCCGATCGAGCCCAGGACCACGATGATGATCGGCGCGATGGCGAGGATGGGGATCGTCTGCGAGGAGATCACCCAGGGCATGAGGCTGCGCTCGAGGGTCTTCACGTGGACGACGAGCACGGCAAGCACGATCCCGAGCGCCGTCCCGAGGCCGAAGCCCACCAGCGTCGAGGAGAGCGTCACCCAGGCGTGGTAGACGAGGCTGCGCCGGGATGTCGTCGGCGTGTCGATCACGGTCTTCTTCAGCTCGAAGACGATCTGATGCGGCGCCGGCAGCATCGGGCGCTCCTGCCCCATGGTGGCGAGCGCGATCTCGGGTGCGCTACGCGCCTCTCCCGCTCGCTCGAAGGCGTCCGCCGTGCCGCGCCAGTTCATGGCGAGAGCCGCCGCGTACCAGAGGCCGACGATCGCGAGGACGATCACGAGCACCGGCAGCGTGTTGCCCTCCCACGGGCGGAAGGACGCGCGGCGTGCCTTGAGGCCGGGTATGGCAGCCGCCTCAGTCGTCATAGGAGTGTCCCGCCCGCAAGCCTTCGCGGACACGATGAGCGATCTGCAGGAACTCGGGCGTTTCGCGGATATCGAGGTCGCGCATCCGGCCGAGCGAGCTCGCGTCGATGATGTCGATGATGCGCCCGGGGCGAGGCGACATCACCACGATCTTCGTCGACAGGAACACCGCCTCGGGGATCGAGTGAGTGACGAAGAGCACGGTCTTGCCCGTCTTGTCCCACAGCCGCAGCAGCTGCTCGTTGAGGTGGTCGCGAACGATCTCGTCGAGGGCGCCGAAGGGCTCGTCCATCAAGAGGAGCTTCGGGTCGAAGGACAGGGCTCGGGCGATGGAAGCCCGCTGCTGCATGCCCCCCGACAATTGCCAGGGGAACTTGTTCTCGAAGCCCTTGAGGTTCACGAGCTCCAGCTGGCGCGCCGAGCGCTCGCGCCGTTCTGCCTTGGAAATCCCGAAGATCTCCAGAGGCAGCTCGACGTTGCGGCGGATGGTGCGCCAGGGATAGAGCGCGGGCGCCTGGAAGATGAAGCCGTAGTCCCGGCGAAGCCTCGCCTCGTTGGGGCTCACCCCATTGACCCGGATGTGCCCGCCGCTCGGCTGTTCCAGATCGGCGACGACTCGCAGGAGCGTGGTCTTGCCGCAGCCGGAGGGGCCGATGAAGGAGACGAACTCGCCCTCGGCAATCTGGAGATCGACGTTCGACAGGGCATAGACCGGCCCGTCCGCCGCCTCGTAGGTGAGCGACAGGCCCTTGATGTCCACCACCGGCGCGCCGGCGACGGCCCTAGGGGCCGGCTCCGTCGACGCTCTCATCGGCACGACCATTCCACTCACGACGTGCTCCCCGACGCGCTCAAGCCCGACCTCTCCCTCACCGTGCAATCCTTACCGCGGCGCACGCAAGGCCCATGCCGCCCTTGCCTGTGGGCGGCGGGCCCGGAGCCGTGCCCACCGCCTGCCGCAACGATAGGCATCAAGCCGCCGCCTTGAGCACGTCCGAGAGCGTTCCGACGATCTCGTCGATCTGCCCCTTCGAGATGATCAGCGGGGGCGAGAGCGCGATGATGTCGCCCGTGGTCCGGATCAGCACGCCGCGCTCGAAGCATTCGAGGAAGCACGAGAAGGCGCGCTTCGTCGGCTCGCCGGTTATCGGCTCCAGCTCGACGGCACCGACGAGGCCGATGTTGCGCGCGTCGATGACGTGCTTCGTGTCCCGCAGGGAGTGGATCGCGTCCGCCCAATAGGGCGCGAGCTCGGCGGCGCGGGTGAGGAGACCCTCCTCGGCATAGGTGTCGAGAGTTGCGATCCCGGCCGCGCAGGCGAGCGGATGGGCCGAATAGGTGTAGCCGTGGAAGAACTCGATGAGGTGCTCGGGGCCGGTCATGAAGGCATCGTGGATCTCCGACTTCACGAAGACCGCGCCCATGGGCACCACGCCGTTGGTGATGCCCTTCGCCGTGATCATGATGTCGGGCGTCACGCCGAAATAATCGGCGCCGAAGGGCGTGCCGAGGCGTCCGAACCCGGTGATCACCTCGTCGAAGATGAGCAGGATGCCGTGCTTGTCGCAGATCTCGCGCAGGCGCTTAAGATAGCCCTTCGGCGGCACGAGCACGCCCGTGGAGCCCGCCACCGGCTCGACGATCACCGCCGCGATGGTGGAGGCGTCGTGAAGCGTCACGATCCGCTCCAGGTCCTCCGCGAGCTCGATGCCGTGCTCCGGCTCGCCCCGGGTGAAGGCGTTGCGGGCGGGGTCATGGGTGTGGCGCATGTGGTCGACGCCCGACAGCAGCGTGCCGAACATCTTGCGGTTCGAGACGATGCCGCCCACCGAGATGCCGCCGAAATTCACCCCATGATAGCCGCGCTCCCGGCCGATCAGGCGTGTGCGCGTCCCCTGTCCCCGCACCCGCTGATAGGCGAGCGCGATCTTGAGCGCCGTCTCCACCGACTCGGAGCCGGAATTCGTGAAGAAGGCGTGGTCCATGCCTTCGGGGGTGATCTGGACGAGGCGCGAGGCGAACTCGAAGGCCTTGGGATGGCTCATCTGGAAGGCGGGCGCGTAGTCGAGCTCCGCCACCTGCTTTTGCACCGCCTCGACGATCTTGGGCCGGCCGTGGCCGGCGTTCACGCACCACAGGCCCGCCGTGGCGTCGAGGATCGGCCGCCCCTCAGGGGTGTAATAGTGCATGTCCTTGGCGCCTGCGAGGAGGCGCGGCGACTGCTTGAACTGCCGGTTCGCGGTGAACGGCATCCAGAACGCATCAAGATCGTTGGGGAGCGGGCGCGTCATCGGAACGACGTTCATGATCTGGATCCTTTTCGGTCGGCTCGTCCCCGCGTCGCGGCGAACGGTGTCAGTGTTGCCCTTGCCGGGGCCGCCCCACAAGCCTTAGGGTCGCGCCCCGGGATTGGCGGAGTCGAGCGGTGGCGGACGAAGTGTGGCCGGAGGGCCGGGCGGCTCAGCGCAAGACCCGAGCCGGCGAGGCCAACGCGGAACGCATCCTCGACGCGGCCCTCAACGTCTTCGCGGCCTACGGCTTCCGGGGCGCGCGCATCGACGGCATCGCCGCCGCCGCCGGCCTCTCGAAGCCGAACCTGCTCTACTACTTCCGCACCAAGGAAGACCTCTACACGGCGGTGCTCGCCCGCACCCTCGACATGTGGCTGGAGCCCTTGCGCGAGCTCGACGGCGCCCAGGATCCAGAGACGGCGCTTCGCGCCTACATCGCAGCGAAGCTCGCCTATTCCCGCAGCCATCCCGCCGCCTCGCGCCTCTTCGCCTTGGAGATGCTGCAGGGCGCCCCCCATCTGAACGCTACCCTCACCGGGCCTCTCCTCGCCATGGTCGAGGCGAAGGCGCGCGCCATCCAGGGCTGGATCGACGAAGGACGCCTGCGCGCGATCGATCCCAAGCATCTCATCTTCGCGATCTGGGCCACCACGCAGCACTACGCCGATTTCGGCACCCAGATCCGGGCGCTCACCGGGGCGGGGCTGGAGGAGGAGAGCTTCTACGAGACGACGCTCGCCAACCTCCAGCACATCCTGCTGGAGGGCGTGCTGCCCCGGGACCGCGCCGCGCAGGGGTCTTGAGCCCGCCATCCGATACGCCCTCCCCCACTCGACGAGGGCGGGGCGAAGGCCCCGCCCGTCCGTTCTACTCGGCGGGCTCCATGGGTTCCAGGGGCTTTCCGGCCGACTCCGCCATGGGGTTGTTCGGGTGCTGGGTCCAGTTGCGGTAGGAGCCGTCGACCACCCGGCCGGTACGCTTATCAAGGGCGTTCACGAGAGGCTCCATCGTGATGCAGCTCTCGATGGGGCACACAGTGGCGCACAGGTTGCAGCCGACGCACTCCTCCTCGATCACCTCGAAATGGCGCACCCCGTTGACGAGGTGCGTGATCGCCTGGTGCGAGGTGTCCTCGCAGGCCACGTGGCAGCGGCCGCACTTGATGCACAGATCCTGGTCGATATGCGCCTTCACGGCGTAGTCGAGGTTCAGGTACTGCCAGTCGGTCACGTTGGGCACGGCGGCGCCGACGAAATCGTCGAGACGGGCATAACCGCGCTCATCCATGAAGGCTTCGAGGCCCGTGATCATCTCCTGGACGATCCTGAAGCCGTAGACCATCGCGGCGGTGCAGACCTGCACCGTGCCGGCGCCGAGCGCCATGAACTCCGCGGCATCCCGCCAGGTCTCGATGCCGCCGATGCCGGAGATCGGCATGCCCCGGGTCGCGGGCGAGCGGGCGATCTCCGCCACCATGTTGAGGGCGATGGGCTTCACGGCGGGGCCGCACATGCCGCCATGGGTCGCCTTGCCGTCGGTATGCGGGCTCGGCACCATCCGCTCCAGGTCGACGCCGACGATGGAGTTGATCGTGTTGATGAGCGACACGGCGTCCGCCCCGCCACGACGCGCGGCTTCCGCGGGCTTGCGCACGTCCGTGACGTTGGGCGTGAGCTTCACGATGACGGGCATGCGGCTGTGCGTCTTGCACCAGCGGGTGACCATCTCGACATATTCGGGCACCTGGCCGACCGCCGCGCCCATGCCGCGCTCGGACATGCCGTGCGGGCAGCCGAAATTGAGCTCGATCCCGTCCGCGCCCGTGGCCTCGACCCGGGGCAGGATGCGCTTCCACGCGTCCTCCTCGCATGGCACCATGAGGGAGACTACCATGGCCCGGTCGGGCCAGCGGCGCTTCATCTCCGCGATCTCGCGCAGGTTCACCTCGAGCGGCCGGTCGGTGATGAGCTCGATGTTGTTGAAGGCGAGCAGCCGCCGGTCGGGCCCGTGCACCGCACCGTAGCGCGGCCCCGAGACGTTGACCACTGGCGGGCCGTCCTCGCCCAGCGTCTTCCAGACCACGCCGCCCCAGCCTGCCCGGAAGGCGCGCTCGACGTTATAGGCCTTGTCGGTGGGGGGCGCGGAGGCGAGCCAGAATGGGTTCGGCGCCTTGATGCCGCAGAAATTGACGCTGAGATCGGCCATGGCGGGCCCCTTTATTCCGCTGCCATGGGCACGAAGCCCAGAAGCGCCCGGTTGATCGAGAGGGCGGCCTGCTTGCCGTCCTCGACGGCGACGACCGTGAGGTCGCGCCCGCCGGCGGCGCAGTCGCCCCCGGCCCAGACCCCTGCGAGGGACGTCCGCCGTTCGGCGTCGACCGCGATGCGCCCGCCCTCCAGGTCGAGGACGTCGCTTTCGCCCGCCACGGGCCCCGGCACGAACGACTGGCCAATGGCGCGGAAGAGCTGATCGGCCGGCAGCTCGAAGGTCTCGCCCGTGTCGACGAGGCGCCCGTCCCGCTCCGCCGTCCCGGCGAAGGTGACAGCGGTGAGGGCGCCGTCCGCGCCGCGCACCGACAGCGGGCGCGCCCAATGGCGGACCACTACGCCTGCCGTGAGGGCGAGCTCCTGCTCGTAGCGGCTCGCGCCCATCTGCTCGGCACCCCGGCGATAGACGATGGTGACCTCCTCGGCGCCGAGCTTCTTGGCCTGGACGGCGGCGTCCACCGCCGTCATGCCGCCGCCCACCACCACGACCCGGCGGCCGATCGGCAGGGTCGAGAGGTCGGCGGTCTGGCGCAGGGTCTCGATGAAGGCGACCGCATCCTCGACGCCCGAGAGCCCCCCGCCGTCGATCCCTAGCGCGTTCACGGCCTGGAGGCCGAGCCCGAGGAATACCGCGTGGAAGTCGCGCCTGAGGTCTGCGAGGGTGAAGTCGCGGCCGAGCGCCTGGCCCGTGCGCAACTCGATCCCGCCGACGCTCAGGATCCAGTCCACTTCGGCCTGGGCGAAGTCGTTCGTCGACTTGTAGGCCGCGATGCCGTGCTCGTTGAGGCCGCCCGCCTTCGCCCGCGCGTCGAACACCACGACCTCATGGCCCAGCGTCGCGAGCCGGTGGGCGCAGGAGAGGCCTGCCGGGCCGGCACCCACCACGGCGATTCGCGTTCCGTTGGGCGCCCCCCGCCGGTAGAGCGGGCGCCCGGAGGCCATCACCGCGTCCGTGGCGAAGCGCTGAAGCTGGCCGATGAGGACGGGCTTGCCCTCGGCCTCGTTGCGCACGCAGGCCTCCTCGCACAGCGTCTCCGTCGGGCAGACCCGGGCGCACATGCCGCCGAAGATGTTGGCGTCGAGAATCGTCTTGCCGGCGCCCCGGGCATTGCCAGTCGTGATCTGGCGGATGAAGAGCGGGATGTCGATGCTCGTCGGACAGGCGGTGATGCAGGGCGCGTCGTAGCAGAACAGGCATCGTTCCGCCGCGACCCGGGCCTCGTGCGCGTCGAGCGCCTCGTGCAGATCGGAGAAAGCAGGCGCGTAATCGCACGAGGCGAGGCGCCCGGCGCGGATGTCCGGTGGTGTAGACATGGGTCCTCCTGCCCGCGATGCGGGGCGTCAGGCCGTCGATTCGTTCACCCTCAGGCCTGCCTCTCGAGGGGCCGGCTCATGATTTGACCATCTGATCAAAGCTTGCGTGAGGTGTCAAACGGCCTTTGGCACAGTCAGCCTTTGCGCGCGAGTCTGCCGAAGGCGCGGGAGATGCGGGGGCGCAACGGGAGGAAGCCGCGATAGGCCAGCTCGGCCAGCGGCAGGATCGGCGGCGAGCCAACGAGGTGCCCGAACCAGCGCCACCCCGGCAGCGCCCGCCACAGACGGGCGAAGGCCGCGGCGCCCGACACAAGCCGCCCGTCCGATTCCCGCACATGGAAGCGGGCGAGCGCGGTTGCGCACGAAAGCCCCTCCCCCGGGGGCGTGGTCGAGACGTCCACGAAAACGACGGCGTCGGCGCCCGGTCGCCGGCGGTAATAGTCGATCTCCGCCCGGCAGAGCGGGCAGGCACCGTCGTAATAGACCGTCAGGTTGGGCATGGCTCACCCATCGCGGTGCGGTGCGCCTACTTGCCGATGGCTCGACGCAGTGCGTCGTTGATCCGCTCCTGCCAGCCCGGGCCGTCCTCCTGGAAGTGCTCCAGCACGTCGCGATCGATGCGCAGGGACACGAGCTCGCGGGCGGGCGGCAGGCTGACCTTGGGCTTCGGCGGGGCCTCCGCGTCAGCGGGCTTGGTGGTCGCCGCCTTGAAGGCCGCTTCGGCAGCCTGGCGCGGATCGCTGGTGCGCCGGAAGGGTGGTCTCGACATCGTGGGTCTTCAACTCCGCTGACTGCGTCACGCCGGCCCGGCTGTCTCAAGGGGGAAAGCCGTTCAGCACGGGCGTCGATAGGAGAGACCACTCGCGCGGCGCGCGCAAGGTCGATCAGCGGTTACGCCACGAATCCTGGTCGGGTTCGTACTCACCGGGCCTTGCGCGGCGACGTTCCCACTCCGCGGGCGGCGGTCCGCCATCATCGCGATCCGATCCGAAGATGCGGTCACCGACACCGGCCACCGCCGACCAGACCCCGGAGACGAGCGGGCGGGCCTGCGGCCCGAGCGCGACCGCGAGCGTGAATCCGAGCACGAAGGGCAGGATCCAGTGGCGGACCACGCTCCATAGGATCGCGAGCACCACAAGGGGGATGAGGACGGACACGGCTTGTTCGGCAGAGATGGGCAAGGACGGACCTCTCGCATTGGGGGCCCGTCCCTTGAACGCCAACCATGGCTTTCGTCTGGCACGCGGTCCGGGCGATGCCCGATGGGTGAGCCTCCCGGACCGCTGCTTGGCTAGCTGTCGCGCCAGTCGCCGGCGCCGTGACAGCGGCGGATGGTGCGGCCCTCGTCCGAGAGGGAGTGGAGGTGGATCCACTCGTTCTCGATCAGCTCCCGCACCGAGGCGTGCTTCGTGATGACCGCGTCCATCGCGGCTTCGCCAGCCTCGATGAACACGTTGAGCCGCAGGGGCTCGTGGACGAAGCGCTCGCCGTCATGGACCGACTGGAGCGGCAAGCCGACCTTCAGGTCGCCCGCATTGCCCTCGAGCACGCCGAGCTGTCCCACCACGTTGTGGAGCACCTTGTTGCCCGAGCCGAAGGCGCGGTTGTTCACGGTCGAGCCGTAATATTGAAGGTTGATCCAGCTCGCCACCACCATCGGCGCGGTCATGATCAGCTCCAGGACCCCTTGGCTCGTGTCCTTGCCGTGATCGTAATCGTGCAGGAAGGCGCGGCCGCCGAGATCGAGCCCCTGCGTGCGCTCCCGGGGGGCCGCGATGAAGGCGGCGTTGCCGGCAAGGCCCCATTCGGGCCGGACCTGAGACCAGTCGCGGCTGCGCTCGAGCACCTTCTCGTCCGTCGCCTCGGGGCCCGTGAGCCCGAGCAGCGCCGTGCGCTCCAGGCGCGCCAGGGACGCCGCCTTGGCAAGCCAGGTTTTGAGGCGGGCGAGGTCGGAGGCGTGCGAGACGGGCACGTGCCCCTCGTCGTAGATCGTCACCTCGTCCGTGGTGGTGTCGTGGAGCGCGCCGAGGAACCAGGTGTCGTCCGGCACCGGAAGGCCCCGCTCGCGCAGGCCCTCGCGCACGCCCAGATCGTTGAGGATGGCCGCGGCGACCCGTGCATTCGCCTCGCCGGTGTGGCCGCCGCAGGCGCCGCAATCGAGCCCCGAGGCATGCGGGTTGTTCACCGTGGTGCTGCCGTGCCCGGTGAGCATGACGAGGCGAGCGAAGCCCTCCGTCATCGACATGGCCTTGAGCACGGCTTCCGCCATGGCGACGCGCTGCGCCGGCTCGAAGCCCGTGGCCCGGCCGCCGACCTTGCGCGGCTCGAGCCGCGGCCCGACGCGGCGCGCCACTGACCCGTCAAGCCCGTCAACCGTCGGGTTCGCGACGGGGCGGGTGACGCCGAGGCTGTCGGAGGCGATCTTACCCGCGAACAGGAGACCTGTCGTCTCGACATAGGAGAACGACGACACGGCCGAGAGCTTGAACGACTTCCAGGCCTTGGCGGCACGCCGGCGTATCAGCCGGAGCCCGAGGACCTCCGTCTCCTCGTCCGGGGAGGCGTCGCCGACCTGCTCGCAGACGATGAAGGCGGGCTTGAGCAGCACGGGGCACTGCGCCCCGCCCCGCTGATGGCCGATCGGCACGTACTCGATCGGAAAGCCGAAGAACCCGGCGAAGCCGACGGTCTGCGCCTGCGGGCAGGCGGTCTCGAACGCGCGCCGGAAGATTTCCGAGCGCACGTCAATGCAGAACGCGGCCTGAACCGGCTTGCGCACGGGCAAGGCCTCGGCGCGGGGGCGCGCCGCATGGCCTTTGAGCCCGTCGACGAGCCGCCGCCGGTAGGCGATCTCGTAGGCCTGCTGCAGGAGCAGGTCGACGGCGAGATCGGGATCGGCGCCGAGCGCCTCGTCGTCCGGCAGCGCGGCCGCGTCGGCCATGGCCTTCGCCCACGCGTCCTTCATGGCGGCGTCGGTGCGCGCCTCGAAGAGGGCGTAGCCCCAGGCGATGCGGATGGCGAGGAGCTCGACGAGGGTGTCGTCGGTACCGCCATGGAGCTCCGCGTTCCAGGCCAGGTAGCGGGCGTAGGCGGCCCAGCCGCCGATGTCGAACAGGGCGCGGTGCAGGTAGTCCTCCACCGCCCGGCTCGGGATGCCGAGCTTGGCCACGACCTCGCCGATCGCCTCCACCGGATCCTCCGGCAGCGCCATGATCGAGCGCCGGAAGCCCGGGACGCCCATGATCTCGGGGTTGCGATCGTAGCGGGCGATGTCGCGCCAGGCCGTGTAGGGCGAGGCGCCCCGGGTGGGCATGCGCCAGCTCGCCTGGCCCTCGTCGAAATAGGCGGCGCACCAGCGCGAGATCTCGTCGATCATGAAGCCGACGAGGGACGCCTGCCGATCGCCCTGGGCGACCGCGTCGAGCACTTCCGCCACGGTGGCGACGACGGCGGCGGGCCGGGCGCTCCACCGCGGATCGAGGGCCGCGGCCGCCTTTAGGGCGGCAACGTCGGCCGGGGCGCCCGGGCGCGCGGGCGAGGCCTTGAGCGCCGCATCAAGCGCGGCGTCGTCAATGGCGCCGGCGGCGATCGCCTCCCGGTAGAAGGCGCGGGGCATCAGCATGTCGACGCCCGCGACCCGCCGCAGCGTCGCGCAGGTGGCGGCGAAGGACTGGTTCGTAAAGCCGAGGAACGGGTTGACGGCGACGAAGTGCTTCAGCGGCCAGAGCGGCGCGATCTTGCGGCAGGCGCCGCGGATCGCGGCGTCAAGGGCGGGCCGGTCGACCATGGCGGGAGCGATGGGAGCGAGTTTCAGCGCTGCGGTCATGGCGTCAGGCCTTCACGTTCGAGGAGACCGGGGTGGTGCGGGGCCAGTGGCGCAGCACCAGGCGGTTGGCGAGGGTGTTCAGGTAGAGCCCGTGCGAGAGATGCACGTAGAGGGCCCGCCAGGCCGGGGCCTGGGCATGCCGCGCCATGAGGCTCTGGAACACCACAAGGCCCGCGAATGAGAGCACCACGAGGGCGACGATCGCGAGATCGAAGGGGCCGCGCAGGGGCAGCGTCGCGGGCAGGCTCGAGGCCATAAGATGCTCGGCCACAGCCTGGAGGGCGAAATAGGCGAGCGCCACGGAGACCGTCAGCACCACCGTCCGGCCGATCACGTAAGCGTTCGGCCGCTCGTCGATGGCGTTGGCCAGGAGATGGACGAGGCCGAGGAGGAGAATCGCGCCGAGCGCCACGGCGCCGGGCTTCTCCTGGAGCGTCGTCCCGAACAGGGCCGCCACGAGGAGCGTCACCACGAGCGCCGCGAGGAGCGCCATCACAAGGCGAGCCGGGTGGGGCTGGCCGCCGGGGCTCGGCGTCCACGAAGCGCGCGCGAGGTCGATCACACTGCCGGAGGACAGGAAGGCATGAGCCTTGTAGAGCGAGTGGGCCACGATGTGCAGGAGCGCCGCCGGGAAGGCGCCGAGCCCGCACTGAAGCATCATGAAGCCCATCTGAGCGACCGTGGAATAGGCCAGCGAAACCTTCACCGAGGTCTGGGTGAGCATCACCACGGAGCCGAAAAGCGCGGTAGCGCCGCCGACCAGGACGAGAACCTCCAGGGCGCCGCCAGACAGCGAAACGACGTCGGCAAGCCGCAGCACGAGGAAGCCGCCGGCGTTGATGATGCCCGCGTGCAGGAGCGCGGAGACGGGGGTCGGCGTCTCCATCACCTCGATGAGCCAGCCGTGCAGGGGCAGCTGCGCCGACTTTAGGAGCGCAGCGACCACGACGAGGAAGGCCACCGCCGTCACTGCGCCCGACGTCGTGCCGGCGGCCTTCATGGCGTTGGCGCCGGCGAAGAGCCCGGCGAAGTCGAGGGTCCCGAAGGTGCCGAGGAGGAGGAGAGCCGCGAGGACGAGGCAGGCGTCGCCGATGCGGCTTGCCACGAACTTCTTGCGCGCCGCGAGCTGCGCGGCCGGACGCTCGCCGTAGAACAGGAGAAGGCGGCTGAGGCCGAGGCTCGTCGCGATCCAGGCCCCGATGAACTGGACCAGGTTGCCCGAGATGATGAGGGTGAGCACCGCCGCGAGCGTGAGCGCCATCCACTTCAGGAAGCATCCCTGGTTCGGGTCGCCGGCGAGGTAGTTGCGGCTGTAGCGCAGCACCACGACGCCGATGAACGACACGAGCACGAACATCACCGCGGAGAGCGCGTCGGCATAGACCCCCAGGCCGATCCCGCGCAGGCCTAGCGTCCCGCTCACGAGCGCGCCGCCGCTCGCCACCGCCACCGCCGTGAGGAGCGCCACCGCGAACGCGACGAGCGCGGCGACGAAGGTGCGGTCGGCCGTGCGGCGCGGCGCGGCGTTCGCCTGCGCCGACGGGAGGGCGCCGGCGGCCACGAGGGCAAGCGGGCCGATGAGAACAAGCCAGGAGAGCAGGGACGACATGGGCGGTTCGCTCCGCAAGAGACGTTGCCCTGGCATTACGCGGGAGGAACCGTTTCGGAAAATTCGAAGTTTGCAACCTATCGTTAGATGAAACAGAATATGTCATGGCCTTTCTGAACTATCACCATCTCCGCTACTTCTGGATGATCGCCTCGGAGGGGAGCCTCACACGGGCGGCCCAGCGGCTCAACGTGTCGGCATCCTCGCTCTCGGTGCAGTTGAAGGCGCTGGAGGATCAGCTCGGCCAGCAGCTCTTCGAGCGGCGTGGGCGGGCCCTCCAGCTCACCGAGGCCGGGCGCATCGCGCTGGGCTACGCGGAGACAATGTTCCGCTCCGGCGAGGAGCTCGTCAGCATCCTGAAGGGGCTCGGGCGCGAGAACCGCCAAGTGCTGCGCATCGGCGCGGTGGCGACGCTCTCGCGCAACTTCCAGCTCGGGATCCTGCGCCCGCTGATCAGCCGCCCGGACGTCGAGCTCGTCGTGCGTTCGGGCGCGTTCGGCGACCTCCTGGCGCAGCTCGAGGCTCACGCCCTCGACCTGGTCCTCGCCAACCAGCCCGCCACGATCGACCTCGACGCCGACTGGCAGAACACGCTCGTTGCCGACCAGCCGGTGAGCCTTGTCGGTCGTCCGGACGATGGAACGGCGCCGCTCGACTTCCCCCGGGATCTCGCCCGGATCCCCATCGTCCTCCCAGGGAGCGGCAGCACGATTCGCACGGCGTTCGATTCGCTCCTCGACGAAGCGGGGATCAGGCCGATCGTGCTCGCCGAGGTGGACGACATGGCGATGCTGCGCCTTATCGCCCGCGAGAGCCACGCCGTCACCCTGGTCCCCCCCGTGGTCGTGATCGAGGAGCTGACGGCGGGCGTCCTGGTCGAGCGCTGCAGCCTGCCGCAGATCAAGGAATCGTTCTACGCGATCTCGCGCCGCCGCCGGTTCCCGAACCCGCTCCTGCGCGAGATCGCCGCCGCCGGGTGAGACGGCCGCACCGGATCAACCCTCGCCGGAGCCCTGGAGCTTGTCCTGGGTCTTCGTCAGGAAGTCGCTCGCGTCATGCCGCTCGTGCAGCTGGCTCGCCGGCTCGCCCGAGATGCGGTTCACCATCCGCCCGCGCTTGACCGCAGGCCGGGCACCGACGGCTTCGGTCCAGCGCTGGAGGTTGCGGTAGTCCTGCACCTGGAGGAACTCGCCGGCGTCGTAGAGGAGCCCCCTCGCGAGCGCGCCGTACCAGGGCCAGATCGCCATATCGGCGATCGTGTATTCGGACCCGGCGACGTACTCGCTCGTCGCGAGCCGCCGGTCGAGCACGTCGAGCTGCCGCTTCACCTCCATGGCGTAGCGGTTGATCGGGTATTCCATCTTGCTCGGCGCGTAGGCGTAGAAATGGCCGAAGCCGCCGCCGAGGAACGGCGCGCTGCCCATCTGCCAGAACAGCCAGGACAGGCACTCCGCCCGCGCCGCGCCGCCAGCAGGCAGAAACGCGCCGAACTTCTCGGCGAGGTGGACCAGGATCGCGCCCGACTCGAAGATCCGGATGGGCTCGGGGCCGCTGTGGTCCATCAGCGCCGGGATCTTCGAGTTCGGGTTCACCTCGACGAAGCCGCTGCCGAACTGGTCGCCGTCGCTGATCCGGATCAGCCACGCGTCGTATTCCGCCCCGGAGTGCCCTGCTTCGAGCAGTTCCTCGAGCATGACGGTGACCTTCACGCCGTTCGGGGTCCCGAGCGAGTAGAGCTGAAAGGGGTGCCGGCCTATGGGAAGCTCTTTGTCGTGCGTCGGTCCGGCGATCGGGCGGTTTATGTTGGCGAAGCGCCCGCCGCTTTCCTTGTCCCAGGTCCAGACCTTCGGCGGGGTGTAGTCAACGCTGTCCGTCATGGTCGGTCTCCGGTTGATTGCCTGCCAGAATAGGGCCGATTCGCCGGGCCAGCGTCACCCCTGCGCTCGATCACGTCTTGTCGACGACGGCCTTCGCTGGAAGCTTGAACAGCCCGACGAAGCGCTCGGCCAAGGCGCGGTCTCCGGCGAGCGACAGCGCTCCCACCGCCTCGAACTTCGCCATGGGGACGCCCCCGTAGACCACCGCCGCGATGGCCTCGGCGCTGCTCTCCAAGATGAAATCTCCTTCTGCCGCCGGCTGACGCGCCGGCTCGGCCGTGCCGTTCGCCACCCTCACGCAGAACTCCTCCGATCCGAGACGAAACCCGGCCACGATCCCCGCATCGCCCAGCGCTCCTGGATCGAACATCGCCTTGAACGAGAACATAAGGGACGCGGCGCTCAGCGGCAGGGTCGGGTCGTGCCCCGGCGAGCGGGCGGCCCAGCGCCCAAGGCTGAGGATGACGGGTTCGAGCTCGTAGCCCCAGGAGGTCAGCTCGTAGACCCCCACCGAGGCAGGTGGCGGCAGCCGGCGGCGGGTGAGCACCCCGGCGGCTTCCAGTCCCTCCAGGCGTTGGGTCAGTACGTTGGCGCTGATGCCGGGCAGGCCCGCCCGCAGGTCCGAGAAGCGCTTGGGACCGAGCATCAGCTCGCGCGCGACGAGCAGAGCCCAGCGCTCGCCGACGAGATCGAGCGCGTGCGCGGTCCCGCATGCGTCGTCGTAGCGCCGCCGGGAGGCAAGATCGTTCATTCAGTTATAAAACCTAACTTACGAGTTGCATATCGTAACAGAGCCGGTCATGCTCGGCAAATCAGGGGCAGCCGGGGGAGCTTCTCCGGCGGAAAGGAGAGCAGCGATGCGCGTGATGGTGCTGGTGAAGGCGACCCGGGACAGCGAGGCCGGGGCCATGCCCTCGACGGAACTCCTCGCGGCGATGACCCGCTTCAACGAGGAGCTCGTACAAGCCGGGATCTTGGTGTCGGGCGACGGCCTGCATCCGTCCTCAAAGGGCAAGCGCGTCGTGTTCGAGGGCCAGAGCCGCACATTGATCGACGGCCCGTTCGAGGCGATCGAGGAGCTCGTGGCGGGCTTCTGGGTCTGGCAGGTGAAGGACATGGCGGAAGCCGTTTCCTGGGCGCAGCGTTGCCCGAACCCGATGCCCGATGGCGGCGTGCTGGAGATCCGTCCGCTGCTCGAGGCTGCCGATTTCGGCGAGGTGCTCACGCCTGAGATGGCCGAAACCCATGCCCGCCTGCGCGAGCGGCAAGCCACTCGCTGATCTGCGCCAGTCGAACCAACAAGCCGGGGGAGGAACGACGATGACCGATTTTGCAGGGCGCTTCGTCTGGTACGAGCTGATGACGACGGAGCCGGAGGCGGCCGAGGCCTTCTACCGCTCGGTGGTCGGCTGGGACGCCGCTCCGTTCCCCGGCGGACCCGGCGGCGGCTACACGGTGCTGTCGGCGGGCGGGAGAGGCACGGCCGGGCTCATGGCGATCCCGCCCGAAGCCTACCAGGCGGGCGCCCGCCCGGCCTGGCTCGGCTATCTGTGCGTGGACGACGTGGATAAAGCGGCCGCGCGCCTGCGCGCGGCCGGCGGTGCGGTACATCTCGACGCGAGGAGCATTCCCGGCGTCGGGCGGATCGCGATGGCCGCCGACCCGCAGGGGGCGGCCTTCTACCTGATCGCGCCCGAGGGCGCGGGCGAACCGACGCCTCCGCCCGGCCGCGCCGGCAGCATCGACTGGCACGAGCTGCACACGACCGACTGGGAAGCGGCATTCGGCTTCTACGCCGACCAATTCGGATGGGCGAAGGGCGAGGCGATGCCGATGGGTCCGATGGGTACCTACCAGCTCTTCCACGCAGGCCCCGGAGACCCGGAGGCGGCTGGGGGAATGATGAACAGCCCCGCCTTCCCGCGCCCGGCATGGCTCTACTACTTCCACGTGGATGGTATCGAGCAGGCGGTGTCGCGCGTCGAGGCCGGCGGCGGCCGCGTGCTCCAGGGCCCGCACGAGGTGCCGGGCGGCGGATGGATCATCCAGGGGCTGGATCCTCAGGGGGCCATGTTCGCCCTGGTGGGTCCGCGCCGCTGACGACCACTGCCCCAATCCTTCCCTCCCGATTGCGAGCGATCGACATCATGTCCAAGATTACCCCGACCCTCTGGTTCGACAAAGCCGCCGAGGAGGCCTCCGCCTTCTATGTGACCCTCCTTCCCGACAGCCGCATCGAGTCGATCAACCGCTCGCCCGCGGACCCCCCATCCGGCCCGGCCGGCTCGGTGCTCACGGTCATCTTCCGCCTGGCCGGGCAGCGCTTCTGCGCTCTCAATGGCGGGCCCCGGTTCCCGCAGACGGAAGCCGTATCGTTCATGATCGAGACCGACGATCAGGCCGAGACGGACCGTCTGTGGGACGCGGTCACGGGCGACGGCGGGCAGGCTGGCCCGTGCGGCTGGGCCAAGGACCGTTGGGGCGTCTCCTGGCAGATCACGCCCAAGCGCCTGCTGGCCCTCTTCAGCGATCCCGATCCGGCACGCGCCAGAGCCGCGATGGGGGCGATGATGAGCATGGGCAAGATCGATATCGCAGGGATCGAGGAGGCCGCGCGCAAAGCCGTCGCCGCCTGAAACGAGGGCCATAGCGCGCGGCCTGTTTCGAACGCTCGCCGGGCCGGATCTGCCTGAGCGGATTTCGGCGCGCCGGCATATGCGCGGATAAGGGCGTGCATGCGGGCGCGGCCTCGCCTAGCCTTGGGCCCTCGAGTCCCCCGGCTGCTCCCATGTCGACCTATCCTCGCACCTATTATTCCGCCACGCTCGGCGATGCTCCCCTTCGCGATCCCGTGCGCGGCCGGCATCAGGCCGACGTCGCCGTGGTCGGGGCGGGTCTCGCCGGGCTCACCGCAGCGCTCGAGCTCGCTCGCGCGGGTCAGTCCGTCATCGTCGTCGAGGCCGAGCGGGTCGGCTGGGGCGCGTCGGGCCGAAACGGCGGCTTCGTGGGGCCGGGCTACGCCACCGGCCACGACCAGATCGCCCGCATGGCCGGCGAAGAGAACGCGAAGACCCTCCACCGCCTCTCCATCGAGGGCGTGCGGATCGTCGAGGAGAACCTGCGGGAGATCCCGATCCCGGAGGCGAGCCCCGTCTCCGGGCGTCTCAAGGTGCTGCGTCATCCCGGCGCGTCGGATCTGGCCCGCAGCCGGGACCGGCTTGCCCGGGATTTCGACTACCCTGTCGAGGTCGTGCCGACCGAGCGGGTTCGGGAGATGCTCCGCTCGACCAAATACTTCGAGGCACTCTACGACCCCGGCGCCTTCCACTTCCACCCACTCCATTATGCGCATGGGCTGGCCCGTGGGGTGGAGGCCGCGGGCGGCCGCATCTTCGAAAGTTCGCGGGTCGTCGAAGCCAGCCTAAACGGGCCGGAGAAGCGCCTTCGCACCCGGGACGGCGAGATCCGCGCGCGTGACGTCGTCCTGGCCGCCGGTGGCTACGCCGACCGGCTCGTGCCGCGTTTGCGCCGCAGCTTCCTGCCGATCGCGACCTACGTGCTTCTCACCGAACCCGCCCGCGAGCGGATCGCCGAGGCCGTTCGCACCCCCTTCGCGATCAGCGACGAGCGGCGGGCCGGCGACTATTACCGGCTCGTCGACGGGGGCGAACGGCTGTTGTGGGGCGGGCGGATCACGACCCGCACCTCCGAGCCGCGGCGGCTTGCCGAGATGCTGCGGCGAACCATGGTGTCGACCTATCCGCAGATCGAAGGTCTGCGCGTCGAGATTGCCTGGTCGGGGCTGATGGCCTATGCGCGCCACCTCATGCCCCTCGTGGGACGGCTGCAGCCGGGCGTCTGGCACGCCCTCGGCTTCGGCGGCCACGGGCTCAACACGACCGCCATCGCTGGCCGCGTGGTCGCGGAGGCGATCATGGGCCGGAGCGACCGCATCCGCCTCTACGAGCCCTTCGGGCTCGCCTGGAACGGCGGGCCGTTCGGGGTCGCGGCCGCGCAGCTCACCTATTGGTCCTACCAGGCCGCCGACCTCTGGCGCGAGCGCCGCGCCGCCACCCGCTGACGCCCTTTCGGAGATCCGCCATGTCTGAGAATCCCGGCACGACCGTGTTCCGCAACTGCGACTGGCTCGTCGCGTGGGACGAGGCCGAGCGGACGCAGGTCTATCTGCGCGGCGCCGATCTCGCCTTCTCGGGCGACCGGATCACGCATGTCGGAAAAGGCTTCGACGGAAAGGCGGACGCCGAGATCGACGCCGGCGGTCTCATGCTGCTGCCGGGCTTCGTGAACGTGCACAGCCATCCGGGGCACGAGCCGGGCTGGAAGGGCATGCTGGAGGAACTCGGAAGCCCGCGCCTGGGGCAGAGCTCGCTCTACGAGTTCATGCCCGTGTTCCAGGTCGGCCCCGAATATGCCCACCATGCGCGGCGCGTCGCGGTGGCGGAGCTCCTGAAGAGCGGCGTCACCACGATCTGCGACCTCGCCTATCCGCGGCCGGGCTGGGTGGAGGACTACGAGGAGACGGGCATCCGCGCCGTGCTCTGGGCCATGTTCCGCTCAGGGCCCTGGGGCACGAAGAACGGGCACTCGGTTGAGTACGACCTCGACTTCGCCCGCGGCGACGCGGCCCTGCGGCAGGCGGCCGAGCTCACGGCGGAGATCTCGCGCCATCCGAGCGGGCGCTTCACCGGCCTCATCGGCCCAGCCCAGATCGACACGGTGAACGAGGCCCAGATCCTCGACGCGCTCGCGATCGCGCGCGACCGCGGGGAGCCGATCCAGATCCATGCCGCGCAGAGCATCGTTGAGTTCCAGGAGATCGTGCGGCGTACGGGCTACACGCCCGTCGAATGGCTCGACCGCATCGGGGCGCTCGGGCCCGACACGGTGATCGGCCATTGCATCTTCCTCAACGACCACCCTTGGATCCACTTCCCCCAGGCGAACGACTTCGAGCGGCTGCGCGACAGCGGCGCCCAGATGGCCCATTGCCCCGTGGTCTTCGCCCGGCGCGGCATCGCGCTCAACACGCTCGGGCGCTACATGGATGCGGGGATCCGCTGCGGGATCGGGACGGACAGCTTCCCGCACAACATGCTCGATGAGCTGCGCATGGCCTGCTACGCGGGGCGAGTCGTGGCAGGGAGCTACACGGCCTCCTCGACCCACCACGCCTTCACGGCCGCGACCGTCGGCGGCGCGAACATCATCCGCCGCCCGGATCTCGGCCGCCTCGCCGTCGGCGCCAAGGCCGACATCACGGTCGTCGACATGACGAACCCCTACATGCAGCCCGACTACGATCCGCTCCGCAGCCTCGTCTACTCGGCGAACGACCGCGCAGTGCGCGACGTCTACGTGGACGGGCGGCAGGTGGTGCGGCGCGGCGAGCTCGTCACGTTCTCGATCGAGGAGAACATCGCGATGCTGCGGCGCGGTCAGGCGGAGGTGATCGCCGGCGCTCCCGGCCGCGATTGGGCCGGGCGGAGCCTCGACCAGCTCTCGCCACGGGTCTACCCGGTGCGGGAATGAGACGGGCGCCCCTCGTCCGGATGGGAGCGGGATCACGACGGAAGGTTGGCTCGGAGCCCCACCTTGTCATCCCCGGGCTTAATCCGGGGACCCAGACCTACGGCTCGACTGGATGGCTGGCTCAAGCCGCGCCATGACAAGCGGAGGGGGCACGCTAGTCGTAGCCCATTCTCCGCCGCCGCTCCAGGAAGCGGCTATACGCGCCCATCCCGTAGGAGAACACGAAGTACACCGCCGCCGCGAACACGTAGCCCTCAATGACGGCGATACCCTGCCAGTCGGGGTCGCGGAGCGCCGAGCGGACCGTGTCGAGGAAGTCGAGGAGCCCCACGATGATGACGAGGGTGGTGTCCTGGAAGAAGCCGATGAATGTGTTGACGAGCGGTGGGATGACGATCTTGAGCGCCTGCGGCAGGACGATCAGGCGCATTGACTGCCAGTAATGCAGGCCGAGCGCTCCGGCTGCCTCGAACTGCCCTCTCGGGATCGCCTGGAGCCCGCCGCGCACAGTCTCGGCGATGTAGGCCGCCGCGAAGATGATGATCGCCACCTGCGCGCGCAGGAGCTTGTCGATGGTGACCCCCTCGGGCATGAACAGCGGCAGCATCACCGTCGCCATGAAGAGGATCGAGATCAGCGGGACGCCGCGGATCACCTCGATGAACACGATCGATAGCACCCGGATCGCCGGCATCTTGGACATGCGCGCGAGCGCCAGGAGAAGTCCGAGCGGGAAGCCGAGCGACAGGCCCACGAAGGCGAGCATGAAGGAGAGCGGCAGGCCGCCCCATTTCGTGGTCTCGACCCGGGGCAGGCCCAGGACGCCGCCATACAGGAGCACGCCGATCACGGCGACGGCGCCGGCCCAAAGCCCCACGAGCCGACGGCTCCAGAAGCGGGGCATCATGGTGACGCCGCAGGCCGAGAAGAACACGAGCAGGGCCGCGAGCGGCCGCCAATGCTGGTCGTAGGGGAAGTAGCCGAAGACCATGAATCGCAGCTTCGTGGCGAGGAACGGCCAGCAGGCGCCCCCTGCCCTGCCCTTGCAGGCCTGCGGCCCGCCCTCCGTGATCGCGTTCGTCACGCCCCAGCGATAGGCCGCGGAGAGCGCCCAGAGGAGCAGGGCGAGGCAGACGGCCGTGATCACGGCATTGACGGGCGTCCCGATGAACGGCCCCAGACGCCTGCGCCACGTGGCGCTCGGGCGCGGGCGTCGGAGCGGGGCCTGGGCGGCCTGAAGGGCGGTCGTGGTCACCGGACGCTCCTTGAGGCTGGGATTGCGGCTGTCGAGGGCACCTAGCGCTCCTTGAGGGCGACGCGGGCGTTGTAGCGGTTCATGCCGAACGAGATCGTGAGCGACAGCCCGAGATAAACGAGCATGAACAGCGCGATCGCCTCGATCGCCTGGCCCGTCTGGTTCATCGTCGTGTTCGAGACCATGACGAGGTCCGGATAGCCGATCGCGATGGCCAGCGAGGAGTTCTTGAACAGGCTCAGATAGGTGTTCGTCATCGGCGGGATGATCACCCGCAGCGCCTGCGGCAGAACGACGAGCCTCATGGCCCCGTTGTCCCGCAGCCCCAAGGCGCGCGAGGCCTCCCACTGCCCCTTGCCTACGGACTGGATTCCACTGCGGACGATCTCGGCGACGCCCGCCGAGGCCGAGAGCGACAGGCCGACGAGAAGAGCGGTGAACTCAGGGGTGAGATGCAGGCCTCCGCTCAGCCGGAAACGCCCCTTCTCGGGCCAGTTCACGGCCATCTCGGGCTGGAGCAGGAGGCCGGCGACGACGGGCGGGACGAGGAGCGCCGCGAGGGCCAGGGGCCAGGCCGTCCCCTCGCGCCCCGTCGCGACGCGCCGGGCCCGCGCCCGCCTCACGACGAGGACGGCGGCCGCAATGCCGGCGAGGAGCGCCAGAAGGACGCCCGTATGGGCAGGGCTCCAGCGGAGCGCAGGGACCGTGAGGCCGCCGTTGCTGAGATACACATACGGCAGAGGCTGAAGGGCGTCGCGCACGTTCGGCAGGATCGCGACGATCAGCGCGTACCAGAGAAACAGGTAGAGGAGCAGCGGCACATTCCGCAGCGCCTCGACATAGGCCAGCATCAGCCACGACAGGAGCGGGTTTGAGGACATTCGCGCGATGCCGACCACCGTGCCGATCACGGTCGCGAGCACGCAGCCGATCGCCGAAACCCAGACCGTGTTGAGGATGCCCACGAGCAGCGCCATGGCATAGGTGTCGGACGGCTTGTACTCGATGAAGGCCTGGCTGATCGTGAAGCCCGCCTCGCGCCCGAGATAGCCGAAGCCCGTCGCGATGTTCTGCTCGGCGAGCTTCGCCGACATGTTGCCGAACAGGTAGAGCCCCGCCAGCACGACGGCCGCGACGGCGAGCACCTGGTAGAGGATCGCCCGGACGCGCACGTTGTAGACGAGGCGCAGGAGGGAAGCGTCGTGGATCGTGGGCACGCTCAAGGGCGAACCTCCGCGGTTCGGGATGGGACCGGGCGGGTACGCCTGGAGCCCAGACGCCGGGGAGCCATCGGCCAACAGGTGGACCCCGGGTCGGCGCTGCACTCAGGTGCAGCTTGTCCGGTGCGGTGGCGGAGGGCGCGGGAACCCTCGGCGCCAGCGCACCGGACGGCTGCGCGCGTCTAGCGGAACGGCGGCGTGTAGAGGAGGCCGCCCTCCGTCCAGAGCTTGTTCGGACCTCGCGTCATGCCGAGCGCGGTCTTCTCGCCGAGATTGCGCTCCCACATCTCGGCATAGTTCCCGACGCCCTTGATGGCGTTGAGGGCCCATTTGTTGTCGAGGCCGAGCGCCTTGCCGAAGTCGCCCGTGACGCCGAGCATGCGCTGCACCTCGGGATCCTGCGACTTCGTCTGCTGCTCGACGTTGTCGGAGTTGATGCCCTTCTCCTCCGCCGCGATCAGCGCGTTGACGGTCCAGCTCACGATGTCGCGCCAGTTGGCGTCCCCCTGCCGGACCACCGGCGCGAGGGGCTCCTTGGAGATCGTCTCAGGCAGGATGACGAAATCGTTCGGGTTGTTGGCCACGGCGCGAACGGAGGCCACGTCGGAGCGGTCGGACGTGATCACGTCGCAGCGGCCGGAGAAGAAGGCGTTGCGCCACTCGTCCGTGCTCTCGAAGACCACGGCTTCGTACTGGATGTTCTTCGGGCGGAAGTAGTCGGCGAGGTTCTGGAGCGTCGTCGTGCCTGGAAGCAGGCAGATGGCTGCGCCCTTGAGCTCCGCCGCGCTCGTCACGCCGAGCTTCTTGTGCACCATCAGCCCCTGGCCGTCATAGACGACGGTCGGGCCGAAATCGAGACCGAGGGTCGTGTCGCGGGTGAAGGTCACCGTCGTCTGCCGCGAGAGGATGTCGACCTCGCCGGACTGGAGCGCCTGGAAGCGGACGTTCGTGTTGAGCGGAATGAAGTCCACCTTGCCCGGATCGCCGAACACCGCCGCCGAGACGGCGCGGCAGATGTCGACGTCGAAGCCGCGGCGCACGCCCTTGTCGTCGGCGAAGGCGAAGCCTGCCGATGAGGGAGAGACGCCGCATAGGAGCTTGCCGCGTTTCTTCACGGCATCGAGGGTCGATTGGGCGGAGGCCGGTGCCGCCGTGAACGCCGCGAGGCCGAGGACGAGGCCTGTCGCGAGCCACCGGGTCAAGGAACGTGACATTGTCTTGGTTCTCCCCTGGCAAGGCGCTGCTGTTCCGCAGCGTCGTCCCGGAGCGTAGACCAGCGTTGCGCCGCCCGACAAGCAGCGCTCCAGGCTCTCCAGCCTGGAATTCAGGCGGCGGAGCGTCATAAAACAGGCGTTCGGACGTGTCGTGACCGTCCATGCACCCATCGCAATGCCCGGGGCTGGATGTCGGGCCGCCCATGTTCATGCTAGGCTTGGCCGATCCGCCGGGAATCGTCGCCTCCTGCCGTGATCGCCCGCCGGACCTCTCTCTCGCGACCCGTCAGGCCGGATGGCACAATCGACCGAATTCGCCACTCATCCGGCCCGGGCCCGCGTCCTCGCCGAGCTGCATGCCAGACCGGTGGTCCCGGTCAGGACCCCGACCCGCATGCTGCAATACGCCTTCGCCACCAACGCCGAGGCGTCGGCGCGCGACAGGGCCGCCCTGGCCCGGTTCTGCGAGGGCAACGGCGTCCGGCCGCCTGCGCCCGATGCCCGCTATGCGAGCCTCGCCTTCTCGGGCGGCACCCTGCGCTGGGAGAGCCACGCGGAGTTCACCACCTATCTGTGGCGCTTCGACGAAATGCCGGAGCGGACGGCGGCACCCTTCCAGCCGCCGCCCGACCAGCTCGCCGGCGTGATGCACGCGCTGCCCCAGCCCGGTCCCCTCCTCGTTGCCGTGGATCTCCACCTCCTGCCTCAGGCGGCGCTTCCCGACGATCCCGGCGCGCTCTTCGGGGACGGCGGCGTGGTCGGCTCGGTGGTCGCGGACGGGGCGGCCGCGATCGCGACGGATTTCGGCACGGATCCCCGCGGCTTCGTGCGCATCCTCGTCGCCGACTGCGGCCTCTCGGCCGGTCAGGCGGGGAGCCTCGTCCAGCGCCTGTTGGAGATCGAGACCTACCGCTGCTTCGCGTTGCTTGGCCTTCCCGAAGCCCAGACGCTGTCCCCCCGCATCGGGCGCATCGAGCGGGCTCTCGCCGAGATTCTCACCCAGATGGGCGCGAGCGAGGGCTATGAGGCGAACAAGCGCCTGCTGGACCAGCTCACGGCGCTCGCGGCCGAGCTGGAGGCGGACGCGGTCGGCAGCCTTTACCGCTTCGGCGCGACGCGCGCCTATCGCGAGATCGTCACCTCGCGGCTCGCGGCGCTCAACGAGCGGCCTCTCACGGGCGTCCCGACCTGGTCGGACTTCCTGTCGCGGCGCCTCGATCCCGCCATGCGTACCTGCACCTCCACCGAGGAGCGGCAGGCGAGCCTGTCGCGCAAGCTCGCCCGCGCGGCGCAGCTGCTGCGCACGCGGGTCGATCTGGAGCTTGAGCTCCAGAACCGCACCCTGCTCGCCGCCATGAACGAGCGGGCGCGCACGCAGCTGCGCCTTCAGCAGACGGTCGAAGGGCTCTCGGTCGCGGCGATCTCGTATTACGTCGCCAGCTTGGCGCATCTTGTCTTGGAGGGTATCCACGAGGCGGGGGCTCCCATTGATCCGTCGATTGCGACGGCGGCTCTGGCGCCGATCATCGTTCTGGGCATGGCCTGGCTCGTCCGCCGCGTCCGCCGCAAGCACGCGGCCGATTGAGAGCGGAGCGCGGGACGGTGACCGAACGGGATGACCGCATCGTGCGGCCGAGATCGCGCGCGCCCCACGCGGCATCGGAGCTCGGGGGCGTCCGCTACACGGCGGCTCCCCGATAGGGAACGGTCCGGAGGTGCGACAGCGGTGCTGCGGCCTTAAATCAGCTGCTACGGCGGAGCCTCTGCCTCCGCAGCGCCCGCACGAGCCGGATCATCGGCGGCACGGCGGCCAGCCCGAGGACAGCCCCGTGACCGATCCCACGCCGTCATGCCCCGCGCGGTCCCCTGCCCCGTCCGCAGCCGTCGCTCAGGCCGGCTCGGACATCGCGATCTTCGTCCTCGACGCGGAAGGGCGGGTCACCACCTGGAGCGAGGGCGCCGAGCGGATGACGGGGTGGAGCCACGACGAGATCATCGGGCGCTCCGTCGCGATCTTCTACCCGGAGGAGGACGTGCTCCTCGGGCGACATGAGCAGGAGCTCGGCGCCGTCCAGCGGCAGGGACGGTTCGAGGACGAGGGCCGCCGGCGGCGCAAGGACGGGTCGTCCTTCGTGGCGCAGGTCACCGTGACCCCTCTCCACGCGGACGGGCGCCTCGTCGGCTTCGCGAAGGTGGTGCGCGACGTCACCGAGCGCGTCGCGGCCGAGGACGCCCTGAAGAGCAGGGAGGCGCATCTGCGCTCGATCCTCGAGACCGTGCCGGACGCGATGATCGTCATCGACGAGGCCGGGCTCATGCGCTCGTTCAGTGCCACGGCGGAGCGGCTGTTCGACTACACGGCCGCGGAGGTGGTGGGGCGGAACGTCAGCATGCTCATGCCCGAGCCGTATCGCTCGCAGCATGACGGCTACCTGCACCGCTATCTCGCGACGGGCGAGCGCCGGATCATCGGCATCGGCCGTGTCGTCGTGGCAAGCCGCGCGGACGGCTCCACGTTCCCCGTCGAGCTCGCGGTCGGCGAGATGCGCTCGGGAGGCGAGCGCTACTTCACGGGCTTCATCCGCGACCTCACGGAGCGCCAGAAGACGGAGACGCGCCTGCAGGAGCTTCAATCCGAGCTCGTGCACATGTCGCGCTTCACGGCCCTGGGCGAGATGGCTTCGACCCTCGCCCACGAGATCAACCAGCCCCTCACGGCGATCGCGAACTACCTCAAGGGCTGCCGGCGCATCCTGGAGCGGATGGAGGGCGCGCAGGTTCCGATGCTGCGCGACGCGGTCAACGAGGCGGCCGAGCAGGCGCTGCGCGCGGGCCAGGTGATCCGGCATCTGCGCGAGTTCGTGGCGCGGGGCGAAAGCGAGCGGCACATCGAGGATCTGCCGAAGCTCATCCAGGAGGCGAGCGCGCTCGCCCTCGTCGGCGCGAAGGAGCGGGGGGTGCGCGTCACGTTCCGCCTCGACCGCTCAGCCAATCTCGTCCTCGCCGACCGGATCCAGATCCAGCAGGTGCTCCTCAACCTCATCCGCAACGCCATCGAGGCCATGGAGGGCTGCTCCTTGCGGGAGCTGGTGGTGGAAACCGCCATGGGCGCGGAGGGCTTCACGCAGGTGAGCGTCCGGGATACCGGGACGGGTCTCGCCGAGGACGTGGCGCGCCAGCTCTTCCAGCCCTTCGTGACCACCAAGGCTCACGGGATGGGAGTGGGGCTCTCGATCTGCCGCACGATCGTGGAGGCGCACGGGGGCAAGATCTGGGTGGATTCGCAGCCGGGACAGGGGACGACGTTCCATTTCACCCTGAGGGCTGTCCGTGAGGAGGAGCTGGCCGATGTCGGGTGAGTCCGTGGTTCATGTCGTCGACGACGACGTCGCCGTCCGCCAGTCCCTGTCCTTCCTCCTGGCTTCCGACGGGCTCCCGGTCCGCCTGCACGAGTCGGCGGACGCGTTCCTGGCCAAGGTGCATGACCTGTCGGCGGGGTGCATCGTCACGGACGTGCGGATGCCGGGCATCGACGGGATCGAGTTCCTGCTGCGCCTCAAGGAGCGCGGAATAGGCCTTCCCGTGATCGTCATGACGGGTCACGCGGACGTGCCGCTCGCCGTCGAGGCCATGAAGGCCGGAGCCGTCGACTTCATCGAGAAGCCCTTCGACGACGACGGCTTCCTTGCCTCCGTCCGGGCCGCTTTAACGCGTCAGGAACGGACCGCGCACCAGGACGCCCGCAGCAGCGAGATGGCGGGCCGCCTCCAGAGCCTGTCGGAGCGCGAGAGGCAGGTGCTCGACGGCCTGGTCGCGGGCAAGGCGAACAAGGTCATCGCCTACGATCTCGGCATCTCGCCGCGGACCGTGGAAATATACCGGGCCAACGTGATGACGAAGATGCAGGCCAAAAGCCTCTCCGAGCTTGTCCGCATGGCCCTGACCGCGGGCCTTCCATCGGCGAGCGGCGCCTGAGGGCGTCGGAGCGAGCGCCGGCGCCTTCAGGCGTGGCGTCGAAGGCGCCTCGCTGTCCAGGGCAGGTTCCCGCGCTCGGACACCTAAGGTCAATCCCGGAATATGTGACAGTGCGGCTTAAGGGCATAAGAGAGCGTGTTCCGCGGATCGGGCGACCGGCTGCGACACGGCTCGACAGGATCCCCGCCATGCCTCCGACCCTGGGATCGGTGATCGTCGTCGATGACGACGACGCCGTCCGAAACTCGCTGAAGTTCGCGCTGGAGCTCGAGGGCCTGTCCGTGCGCGCCTATGGCGGCGGAGCTGAGCTTCTGGCCGATGGCGACGTGCCTGAGGGTTCCTGCCTTGTCGTCGACTATAACATGCCGACGATGACCGGCATGGAGCTCGTGGACCGCCTGCGCCTGCGCAACGTCTCGATCCCGGCCATCCTGATTACCGGCAATGCCAGCGACGACGTGCGCCGGCGAGCCAAGCGGGCCGGGTTCCTGAGGGTGCTGGAGAAGCCGCTCGACGATGGTTCGCTCCTGGAGACGATCCGCGGCGCCCTCGCGCCCGCGTGAGCCTGACTCTCATGGTGCATTCCGGTCCGAGGATCGGTCAACGAGTCCGGGCCAAGGGACGCGGCAGCGAGATGCTCGCCGCTCGGCCCGCTTCCGTCCGGAGCGTCGCCAGCAAGGTCGCCTTCCCTCCCGGCCGACGGCGACCGGGTTCCTCCTGTTCGCATGTCGGGAGAGGGTACCCCGGCCTGTCCCGCTTCAAGGCGACTGGCCTCGATACCGCAGCCCTCGTTCAGGCGGACTGCGCGAGGTCGGGGCGGTAGAGGAGCCCGGCGCGCAGGCTGTCGGCGATGCGGTGGGCCTTGACGATGAGGGGCGCTGCGGCGTCGAACCGTAGCTGCTCGGCCGCCGTCTCCTCGAACAGGGCAAGCCAACGCTCGAAGTGTCGGGGCTCGATGCCGATCCCCAGATGCGCCCCGAACGGATTGCCCTTGTAGCGACCCGAGCCGTGCATCACCGATGTCCAGAAATCGTGGATGCGCGCGAGATGGCCCGGCCACGCCGCGTCCGGGATGCCTGCGAAGATCGGGCTGAGCGTCTCGTCCTGGCGCGCTCGCTCATAGAAGGCCATCAGGAAGGTGGAAAGAGCTTCGTCGGTCAGGCGATCGGAGCTGTGGGTCACGGGATCTCCGGGGCGGAGCGGTGAGGGAAGATCAGTTCGTGCGGAACGCGACCGGATCGTCGGTCGAGGCAGGACAGGAGCGCAGCGAGCAGGTTGGTGCGGATCGAGCCCGGCCGGCCCGGCAGATCGACGACGAGCGCGCCGCTCACCCGCCCCCGGCGCCATGCATCGCGCCGCTTGTAGGCGCCCGCGTTGATGCAGATCAAGGTCTTGCCTCGTCGCGCCGCCTGTGCGGTTCGGCCTTAAGCGAAGTTCCGGAGATTTCGCCGATGCGCCGCCGGGATAGACCCGCGGCGAACCCCTCGCAGCCTCTCCGGCTGATCCGCTCGAGGCACGTCGTGAAGGAGATCAGCATGGCGAACGACGCCCGAGAGCACCTCCCCTCCGGCGCCGGTGAAGTCGTCAAGGCCTGACCCCGGTCCGGGGCTACCCGCGGCCCCGTGCCTTGGGGGTTCCTCCTGTTGGCGTTCGCCCACATCCCACCCAACGGCGATTTCGTCTCCGTCCTCCTGTTCGGCGGCATGGCGGCGCTCGCAGGCCTCGGGCTTCCGCTCCTCGATCGAAAGGCCCGCCGCCGCCTCGGCGAGAGCGCCTGGCGCGAGGCGAGCGGGGAGAGCCCCGCCCTGCCCTTCGGCTCCGTGCACTCCCGATCACGCGTGGGATGGCGATGGCGGCCCCTCGCCGCCTGCGCAGCCGTCGCGCTCGCGCTCTACGTCTGGTTTGTCCTCCAGGGCCATGAAGCTTTGATCGGGGTCGATCCCCTCGCTGGCTTCAAATTCTGAGGCGCCGCCGCGCCGGCTGATCGGATAGCCGACCATGCCGTCCCATGTGGCGCCGTATCAGCCATGCAGCCGAAGCAGGGGAGCCTCGCCGCGGTCGCGGTTGCGCACGGCGGACGGACAGGCCAGCTATTCCACACAATAGATGACGGTTGAGACGAGATTAACATGTTAAGAACGTGGTTTAGCGTGCCGCTTTGGCAGAGAACCGCCGCAGGCTTCCTCCTCGGCATTCTGGCAGGCGTCGTCGTCGGTCCGGCGTCGGCCGTGTGGTTCAAGCCCTTGGGCGATCTCTACCTGAACCTGGTGCGGATGGTCGTCGTCCCGCTCGTATTCTTCACCATTGCCGCGAGCGTCGCCACCCTCGCGCAGGCCGGCAACGTGGCACGGCTCGGGCTGCGAACCCTCGCCTGGTTCGTGATCACCTCGTTGATCGCGGTGCTCGTCGGGTTCGCGTTCGGGCACCTCGTCAATCCGGGTCTCGGCTTGTCCAACCTTCCCCTGGGCGAGGTGAGGCCACGGGCCATCCCCTCCCCGCTCGAGGTGATCATCGGCATCGTGCCGACGAACCCGGTGAAGGCCTTCGCCGAGGGGAACGTGCTGCAGATCCTGTTCTTCGCAGGCCTCGTGGGCGGCGCGCTCGTGGCTCTCGGCGACAAGGCGGCGGAGGTCCGGCGTTTCGTCGATGGGGGCGCGGCCGTGATCTTCCGCATCACGCGCTGGGTGCTCCAGCTCACGCCCATCGGCACCTTCGGCCTCATCGCCTGGGTCGTCGGGCGCTACGGTCTCGCCTCGCTCGCCCCTCTCGCGAAGTTCATCCTAGCGATGTATCTCGCGTGCCTGTTCCACATCGTCGTGGTCTATGGCGGTCTGATCAAGGCGCACGGGCTGAGCGCCGGGCGGTTCTTCCGGGGGGTGCTACCGGCCCAGCAGATGGCCTTCGCCACCTCGTCGAGCCTTGCGACGCTGCCGATGACCCTTCGCACAGCGGTGGAGCGTCTCGGCGTCCCGCAAGCCTATGCGAGCTTCGCGGTCCCGCTCGGCGCGAACGTCAAGATGGACGGCTGCGGCGCCATCTATCCCGCGATCGCCTCGATCTTCATCGCGCAATATTTCGGGCTCAACCTCTCGCTGACGCAGTACGTCCTGATCGGCCTGAGCGCTGTGCTGGGCTCTCTGGGCACGGCCGGCGTGCCGGGCACGTCCATCGTCATGCTGACGCTGACGCTCAACACCGCCGGCCTGCCGCTGGAGGGCATCGGCTACATCGTCGCGATCGACCGGGTGGTGGACATGATGCGCACGGCCACCAACGTGACCGGCCAGGTGCTCGTGCCGGTGCTCGTCGCGAAGGAAGAGGGTATCCTGGACGAGGCCGTCTATGGCGGCACGGGCCAGCCTGCCCGCGAACCCGCCCTCGCTCCAGCTGAGTGAGCCCGCGGCACATGGCAGGATCGCCGCGCCAGGTGCCGCCCAGACCGAAACAAGGAGAGTGCCCATGCGCGCCGTCGTGATCACCCGCTTCGGCGGTCCCGAGGTTCTCGAATTGCGCGAGCTCGACCGCCCGCGACCCGGGCCCGGCGAGGTGCTGGTGCGGGTCGTTGCATCGGGCACGAACCCGGTCGATGCGAAGATCCGGCAGGCCGGTTCCTGGGCCGGGATCCCCTTCCCCGCGGTGCTCGGCTACGACGTGTCGGGCGTGGTCGAGGAGGTCGGCCCTGGGGTGAGCGGCTTCAAGCTGGGGGACGAGGTGTTCTACACGCCGGAGATCTTCGGCAATCCTGCCGGGAGCTACGCCGAGTACAACGTCGCGCCCGCAGGCATCGTCGCCCTCAAGCCCTCCAGCCTCTCGCATGTCGAGGCCGCGGGCGTGCCGCTAGCCGGCGGGACCGCTTGGGAAGCCGTGATCCGCCGGCTCTCCGTCCGCCCGGGCGAGACCGTCCTCATCCATGGCGGCGCGGGTGGCGTCGGCTCCTTCGCGATCCAGTTCGCGAAGGCTGCCGGCGCGCACGTCATCGCGACCGCGAGCGCGGCAAACCAGGCTTTCGTGCGAGAGCTTGGCGCCGACGTGGCGGTCGACTACCGTGCCTCCGACGCCGCGGCCCGGATCCTCGCCGAGGCAGGTGGGAGCGGGGTCGACGCTGCGTTCGACACGGCCGGCGGGAACGTGGCGCTGAGCATCGCGGTCACGCGACCGTTTGGCCGCATCGCGACCATCCTCCCGCCGGACGGCGACTTGGGCGGGCTTTATACGAAGAACCAGACCCTGTTCGGCACCTTCCTGACCCGCGAGGCCGCACGTCTAAACGAGATGGCGCCCCTCTTCGATCGCGGGCAGGCCCGGGTCCTCGTCGACGAGGTCCTGCCCCTGGAGCAGGTCGCTCGCGCTCACGAGCGCCTCGATTCCGGCCACGGCCGCGGCAAGGTGATCCTGTCGGTGACGGCGTAGGGCTTGGGCCGGCGCGCCGGAGGCCATCGCTGACAGGGCGCCCGTTCGACGCTAGACGTCCGGTGGCACCATGGAGGTTGCGGAGACCGGCCTGATGCAGCGGGAAACACGACAGACCCGGATCCGGCTTGCGCCCAGATTGCGCATCCTGACCTGGTCGGCAGCGGCGATGGTCATGCTTCTGATCGTCCTTGCGCGGGCGACCGGAACCCTCGGCGGGTGGAGCGGCTTCGACGTGATGCTCGCCGCGGCGCTCCTGCTCGCGACCTGCCTCATCGTCGAAGTCGCCGCGCGGACCGCGCCGAACCGCTCCTATCTTGCCGGCGTCGCGACAGCGCTCGTGGCGGGCGTCGGCCTCGTCGTCGTCAACGGCGCGGTGGGGCTCATCGGCGCGGAAGACCAGGTGCACAACCGGGTGTTCCTGGGCGTGACCCTCGTTGCCCTCACGATTGCTGCCCTCACGCGCGGGCGGCCGCCAGGGATGGTGCGGGCGATGAGCGCAGCGGCTCTCGTCCATGTCGCCCTCAGCGCCTTCCTCCTCGGCACAGCCGGCAGCACGGGCATCGAGGCCGTGGGGCTTTCGGTCTTCGCGGCATTCTGGCTCGCCTCGGCGTGGCTCTTTCGGCGCTCCGCCGTCAGGGCGGATTGACCCCCGGCGTTGACGGCTGCCGCCTGCCCGTTAACGTCGACTGATCGTGCGGGCAGCACGCCGGATGCGCGTCGGAAGGTGGCGAAGATGGTGCACGAGCGATGACGTCGGGCGACATGCTCATCACGGAGGAAAGCCTCCTGTCGATCGCGCGCGAGATCCTGCTGGCGGCGGGATTCACCGCAAGGGCGGCGGAGCTCACCGCGAGCCACCTCGTCGTCGCCAACCTCATGGGGCACGACTCGCATGGGGTCGGGATGCTTCCGGCTTATGTGCGTAACGTTCTCTCGGGCGACCTGCGCCTCGGCGCTGCGCTTGTGACGGTGCTGGACGAGGGTCCGCTTCTCATCCTCGACGGCGGCCACGGTCCCGGGCAGGTGATGGCACACGATGCCGTCGCGACCGGGATTGAGCGCGCGCGGCAGACGGGGCTGTGCCTCGTCGGCTTGCGCGACAGCCACCACATCGGCCGGATCGGCCATTATGCCGAGCAATGCGCCGGCGCCGGCATGGTCTCGCTCCATTTCGTGAACGTGGTCAGCTCCCCGGCCGTCGCGCCCTTCGGCGGCGATCGCGCGCGGCTCGGCACCAATCCGGTCGCCATCGGCATCCCGCGCCAGGACGCCGAGCCCATCGTCGTGGACTTCGCGACGAGCCGCTGGGCTGTCGGCAAGGTGCGGGTCGCGCAGAACGAGGGCCGGCCGGTGCCGCCCGGCACGCTTCTCGACGCCGCCGGGCGGCCGACCACCGACGCCGGCGCGCTCTTCGCCGACCCACCGGGGGCGCTCCTGCCCTTCGGCGAGCACAAGGGGTGGGGCCTGGCGCTGGCCTGCGAGCTCCTCGGCGCCGCGCTCATCGGCGGGCGGGTGCAGGCGGGCCCGCGCACGAGCCCGGCGATGCTGAACTCCATGCTCACGGTGATCATCTCGCCGGAACGCTTGCGGACCGAGGCGGCTTTCCAGGCGGGGATCGCAGCGGTCGTCGCCTGGGCCACCGAGGGCGGCGAGGTGCGCCTCCCCGGCGAGCCGGAGCGCTCCAACCTCGCGGCGCGTCGCGCCGGAGGCATTCCCATCGACGCTGCCACCTGGTCACAGATCCGGGAGAGCGCGCGGTCGGTCGGATCGTCCGTGGCGGACGCGGCGCCGTAGAGCACGCCTGAGTCCCCCGGTGTCGCGCAATGCCGCTGCCCGGGCGATGGGCGCGAGCTACATGTGGGCCAAGGCCGGGCTCCTGTGCCCGGGTGAGGTGCCGGCGGGCCCGCCGAGGGGAGAGCTTCGCCCGGCGCTCAAGGTGCCATAGCGGCGGCGAGGAGCTCGTAGGAGCTCAGGCGCGCGGCATGGTCGTGGATCGCGGACGCGACGATGAGCTCGTCCGCCCCCGTGCGTTCCGCGATCGCCGTGAGACCATCTCGCACTCTTGCCGGCGAACCCACCGCGGAGCAGGTCAGCATCCGCGAGGCGTGCGCCTTCTCCACGGGGGACCAGTACGTTTCGATGTCGTCGATCGGCGGCGGCAGCTGCCCGCGCGTGCCCCGGACCATGTTGGTGAATTGCTGCTGCACCGAGGTGAACAGATGCCGGGCGGTTGCGTCGTCCTCGGCCACGACAGCGTTCACGGCCACCATCGCATGCGGCCGGCTGAGCTGCTCGGACGGCTGAAACTGCGAACGGTACACGTCCAGCGCCTGGAGCAGAGCGTCCGGAGCGAAATGCGACGCGAACGCGTAAGGCAAGCCCAGCAGGGCAGCGAGCTGCGCGCCGAACAGGCTCGATCCAAGAATCCAGATCGGCACGCGCGTTCCCGTACCAGGAACCGCCTGGATGGTTTGGCCAGGTTGCAACGGCCCGAGCAGGGCTTGCACCTCCTGCACGTCTGTCACGAATGTGTCTGCCGCATCGGGGTCGCGCCGGAGCGCCCGGGCCGTCCTCTGGTCCGTGCCCGGCGCGCGGCCGATGCCGAGATCGATGCGCCCTGGATGCAGGGTCTCGAGCGTCCCGAACTGCTCGGCAACCACCAGGGGCGCATGGTTCGGAAGCATGATGCCGCCGGACCCCACGCGGATGGTCCGGGTGGCGGCGGCCACGTGGCCGATGACCACCGCCGTCGCGGCGCTCGCGATGCCGACCATGTTGTGGTGCTCGGCCAGCCAATAGCGACGGTAACCCCAGGCCTCGGCATGGCGGGCGAGGTCGACCGTGTTGCGAAGCGCGTCGGCCGGAGTGCTGCCGAGCGGGACGGGAGCGAGGTCCAGGATGGAGAGCGGGGGCAAGAGGGTCTCCCGGGGGCGTCCATATCGAAGCCCCTCATGTGGTGATCGCACGCGCGATTGCCGAATGTCCGCCACCTCGATTGTCCAGGAGCATGATCGCGCCTCGTTCGCTCGGTCGGCAACGCGGGCGCCGTAGGATAGGATCGGCTCGCCGAGCCACAGGGGAGATCCGGCGGATGCACGCCTTCGAGGTGATCCTGGCGCTGCTTCTGGGAGCGACGATCCTCTCCTCGCTCGCGCGCCGCATGGGGGTGCCCTACCCGACGCTGCTCGCGCTCGGCGGAGCCGTGCTTGCCTTCGTGCCGGGAGCGCCGCAGATCGACCTGCCGCCCGACCTCATCCTGGCCCTGTTCGTCGCGCCCGTTCTGCTCGACGCCGCCTATGATGCGTCGCTGCGCGACCTGAGGGCCAACTGGCTCCCCGTCGGCTCGCTGGTTCTCGTCGCGGTAGGCCTGACGACCGCGGCTGTGGCCTGTGCGGCACGCCTCATCTTCCCCGACATGCCATGGGGCGCGGCCATCGCGCTCGGCGCGGTCGTCGCCCCTCCCGACGCCGTGGCGGCGCTCGCGGTCCTGAGGCAGGTCCGGCCCCCTTACCGGATTCGTGTGATCCTGGAGGGCGAAAGCCTGCTGAACGACGCATCGGCGCTCCTGATCTACCGCCTCGCCGTCGGCGCGGTCGCGGCCGGCGGATTCAGCCCTATGGGATCGGTGCCGACCTTCGCCGTCGTCGTGTTCGGCAGCGTCTTGGCTGGATGGCTGGCGGCTTGGCCGGTGAGCCGCGTGACGGGACGGGTGAGCGACGCGCCGAGCTCCGTGATCCTGCAATTCGTCTTCACGTTCGGCGTCTGGCTGCTGGCGGAGCGCCTTGGCCTGTCGGGCGTGGTCACGATCGTGGTCTTCGGCCTGACCCTGGCGCGCCGGTCCGCGATGCCGCTGCCGGCCAGCATACGGGTGCCGTCCTTCGCCATCTGGGAAACGGTGACGTTGGTTCTGAACGTCCTCGCCTTCACGCTCATCGGGCTCCAGATCGGGCCGATTCTCGGGGCGGTCAGCCCTCCGGAACGCCTTCGCCTCGTGGGCGCGGCCCTCGTCGTGCTCGCCGTCGTGATCGGCATTCGCCTCCTCTGGACCTTCACCTACGAGGAACTGCTCCGCCTTATCTCCAAGCCGGCACGCGGACACGGGAGCCCGTTCGCCGTGGCGTTGCCGTCGACCGGTGGGGCGCTCGTCGTCGGCTGGGCGGGCATGCGCGGGATCGTCACGATCGCCACCGCTCTGGCTCTGCCGGCGAGCTTTCCCTATCGCGACTTCATCCAGCTCTCCGCCTTCGTGGTCGTGCTCGGCACGCTGCTGCTCCAGGGCCTCACCCTTCGCCCGCTCCTGAGCGTTGTCCGGCTGCCACGGGAGGACACGGTGGAAGAGGAGATCGGGATGGCCCGACGCTCGGTGCTCGGGGCGGCGCTCGCCGAGCTGGACGGCGACGGCACCCCGGCCGCGCAACGGCTTCGCCACGAATATGAGGACGCCCTGGAGCGGGTGTCGAGCGGCGGCGATCCGCGGGATTCGGATGACAACGCCCTTCGCCGCCGGGTCGTGTTCGTGGGGCGCCGAACCCTCGAGGATCTCCGCAGCTCAGGCGTCATCGGCGACGATGCCTATCGCCGCGTCGAGGAGGAGCTCGACCATGTGGAACTGAGTGCCCTGCCTGCGGCTAGGGAGGAGTGACGAAATGGACCAAATGATCACGCTGGCGCGGCGTTCATGAGCGCCACCGTCATCGTCCGGCCCGCGACGGCCGCGGACGCCCCGCGCCTCGGCCAGCTGGGCGCCTCGCTCGTCGCGCTCCATCACGAGTTCGACCCGAGCCGGTTCATCGCGCCGGGGCGGGGCACCGAGCGCGGCTATGGGCGCTTCCTCGCCGAGGAGCTCCGCCGGCCTGGCGTCGTCGTGCTTGTCGCGGAGCGGGCAGGCATGGTGGCGGGCTACGCCTATGCCGCCGTGGAGGGCCAGGACTGGATGTCGCTGCGCGGGCCTGCGGGCGTGATCCACGACATCGTCGTCGACCCGGAGCACCGCAGGCAGGGCGTCGGCGCGGCCCTGCTCGCGGCGACGATCGACGCGTTGTCGGCGCAGGGTGCGCCGCGTTTCGTCCTGTCCACGGCGGCCCGCAACGAAAGCGCTCGACGCTTCTTCGCGGCCGCGGGCTTCAGGCCCACGATGATCGAGATGACGGCGGAGCGGCGTGGCGCTGACGAGGGCGGTTCTTGAGACGCCGTCGCCTTGTCGGCGAAGCAGAGGCAGGGGTCACCAGGGAGCCCCGCCACAACGGCGACGTCGTGGCGGGAGAGAGCGTCGGTCAGGCCTTCGCGAGGTCGAACCGGTCGGCGTTCATCACCTTCGTCCAGGCCTTGACGAAGTCGCGGACGAACTTGGCGCCCGCGTCGGCGCAGGCATAGACCTCCGCGATCGCGCGCAGCTGCGAGTTGGAGCCGAACACGAGATCCGTGCGAGATGCCGTCCAGCGCGGCTCGTGGGTGTGCCGGTCGGTGCCCACGAACTCCTCGTCGCTCTCGTCGCTCACCTGCTTCCACGCCGTGCCCATGTCGAGCAGGTTGACGAAGAAGTCGTTGGTGAGCTGCCCTGGACGGTCCGTGAACACGCCGTGCGCCGACCCGCCGTGGTTCGCCCCGAGCACCCGAAGGCCGCCCACGAGCACCGTCATCTCCGGGGCGCTGAGGCCCAGGAGCTGGGACCGGTCGACCAGCAGCTCCTCCGTCGGCACCCGGAAGCGCACCTGGAGGTAGTTGCGGAAGCCGTCGGCCTTGGGTTCCAGCACGTCGAAGCTCGCCGCGTCGGTCTGCTCCGCGGTGGCATCCGTTCGGCCGGGCGTGAAGGGCACCTCGATGGCGTGGCCCGCCGCCACTGCGGCCTGCTCGATTCCCACCGAGCCGCCGAGGACGATGAGGTCGGCGACGGACACCCGCTTGCCGCCACCGGCCTTGCCGTCGAACTCGGCCTTGATGCCATCATAGACCGCCAGCACCCGGGCGAGTTGCTCCGGCTGGTTGACGTCCCAGTCTTTCTGGGGAGCGAGGCGGATGCGCGCCCCGTTGGCGCCGCCGCGGTGGTCGGAGGCGCGGTAGGTGGAGGCCGAGGCCCAGGCGGTTGTCACGAGCTCCTGGACCGAAAGGCCCGATGCCGCGATCGCCTGGCGCAAGGCCGCGACGTCGTCGGGTCCGATCGGCGCGTAGTCCGCCTTCGGGATCGGGTCCTGCCAGATCAGGTCCTCGGCCGGCACCTCGGGCCCGAGATAGCGGACCTTCGGCCCCATGTCGCGGTGGGTCAGCTTGAACCAGGCGCGCGCCCAGGCGTCGGCGAACTCCTCCGGGTTGTCGCGGAAGCGCTCGGAGATCACCCGGTACTTGGGATCCTTCTTCAGCGCCATGTCGGCGGTGCTCATCATCGTGGGCACGCGCTTGTCGGGGCTGTGGGCGCCTGGCGCCATGTCCTCGGGCTTCTGCCCGATCGGCTGCCATTGGTGGGCCCCCGCGGGGCTCTTCACAAGCTCGTACTCGTAGTCGAGCAGCATGTGGAAGTAGCTGTTGTCCCACTGGGTCGGGGTGGGCGTCCAGGCGCCCTCGAGGCCCGAGGTAATGGTGTGGTCGCCCATGCCGCTTTCATGCTTCGACGCCCAGCCCAGGCCCTGGCTCGCGATGTCCGCGCCCTCCGGCTCGACGCCCACATGCTTCGGGTCGCCCGCGCCGTGCGCCTTGCCGAAGGTGTGGCCGCCCGCGGTGAGCGCCACCGTCTCCTCGTCGTTCATGCCCATGCGGGCGAAGGTCTCGCGCATGTCGCGGCCCGAGCCGATCGGGTCGGGGCAGCCGCCGGGGCCCTCCGGGTTGACGTAGATGAGGCCGTGCTGGATGGCGGCGAGAGGATTCTCGAGCGCGAGCCCCGCCTCCTCGTCGATGCGGGTCTGGCCGAGCCACTCCTCCTCGGTGCCCCAATAGATGTCCTTCTCGGGCTCGAAGACGTCGGCGCGGCCCCCGCCGAAGCCGAAGACCGGCCCCCCCATCGACTCGACGGCGACGTTGCCGGCGAGGATGAACAGGTCCGCCCAGCTCAAGGCCGCGCCGTACTTCTGCTTCACGGGCCACAGCAGGCGCCGGGCCTTGTCGAGATTGCCATTGTCCGGCCACGAGTTGAGCGGGGCGAAGCGCTGGGTGCCCGAGGACGAGCCGCCGCGGCCGTCGCCGGTGCGGTAGGTGCCGGCCGAGTGCCAGGCCATGCGGATGAAGAACGGGCCGTAATGGCCGTAATCCGCCGGCCACCAGGGCTGGCTGTCCGTCATCAACGCCGTGAGATCCCGCTTCACCGCGGCGTAGTCGAGACCCTTGAAGGCCTCGGCGTAGTTGAAGTCGTCCCCCATCGGATCGGGCGAAGCGCCGCGCTGATGCAGGATCTCGAGGGAGAGCTGGTTCGGCCACCAGTCCCGGTTCGTGCGGCCCAGAAGCGTCCGCAGGGCGGCGGGCTGCTTCTTGGGATCGCCTGACGGCTCGTAATCGGCGTGCTGGTCCATCTCGGAGGCTCCTGCGATCGTGATCTTCGTGGCCGGCCTGCGAGGCCCACCTTGGTTCGAGCCGCCGTTTGGCGACGAACGAGTTGTGCCTAGCAGTGGACCTATCCGACAAATTAATCCAATGAATGAAACCAATGTCACTGATAGTCTTTCTCTATGAACACTCCCCTCCCCTCCTTGCGTCAGCTCGCCTATTTGGTCGCGCTCCATGAGCACCAGCATTTCGGCCGTGCGGCGGCCGCCTGCTTCGTCACCCAGCCGACGCTCTCCGTCGGTATCGCCGAGCTGGAGGAACTGCTCGGCGTCGTGCTGGTGGAGCGCTCGAAGCGCAGCCTCCGGTTCACGGCGCTCGGCGAGGACGTGGCGGCGCGCGCGCGCCAGCTCATCCGGGGTGCGGAGGACCTCTGCGCCGCGGCCCATGGCGCCCGCGAGCCGCTGGTCGGCCCGGTGCGCATGGCGGCGATCCCGACGGTCGCGCCGTTCGTTCTGCCTCGCATCCTCGGCGGCATGAGCCGCTCCTGGCCACAGCTCCGCCTCCTGGTGCGGGAGATGCTGACGGGTCCCGCGTGCGAGGGCCTTCAGCGCGGGACGCTCGATTGCGTCCTGTTGGCCCTGCCGGCCGCGTGCGGCAATGTCGAAGCGTACGACATCGCCGTCGACCGTCTCCTGCTCGCGACGTCGAGTGGGGATGCCGGGCCGGACACCCGCGCCTCCCTCGACAGCATCGATGCCGCGCGCCTCCTCGTGCTCGAGGATGGCCATTGCCTGCGCGACCACGCCCTGACCGCCTGCAAGGCGAGCCGGCCCGCCGCCGACGCTCCGCTCGTCGCGTCAACCTTGGAGACGCTGGTGCGCCTCGTCGATGCCGGGCTCGGCGTCACGCTCCTGCCCGAGATGGCGGTTGCCGCCGGGGTGCTGGCGGGGTCGCGGGTGCGAAGCCAGGCCATCGAGGGAGACGGCGTCGAACGCCGCATCGCGCTCGTCTGGCGACGGGATCACCCGCGCAAGGCGGAGTTCCGGCTGCTCGGCCGGTCGATCCGCGACGTGCTCGACTCCGCGGCCGGATGACGGGACGGAGCAGTCCGAGTTTCAACGCTCGGCGAGGGGTCTCCGCGTGCGGGAGCCTGGGATCGTCCCGATTCCCGTGGCGGCCCGGAGCCCTTAGGAGTGGCGCATCCTGGGGGCCGACGGCTCCCCTCACCGCGACAGTCCTGAGCCCACCATGTCCCATCCGGTTCTCATCGTCGGCGGCGGCCTCGCCGGCCTGACCGCCGCCCACCGCCTGCACCAGGCAGGCGTCCCGTTCCGGCTGCTCGAAGCCCGCGAGCGGCTGGGCGGCCGCATCCTGTCGGTCGATGCGAGCGGCAGGGCAGCGGCGGACGGCTTCGACCTCGGGCCATCCTGGTTCTGGCCCGGCACGCAGCCGGCGCTGAACGCGCTCGTGAACGAGCTCGGCCTCCAAGCCTTCCCGCAGAACAGCGAAGGCGAGATCGTTGTCCACCGCATGTCGCGGGAGGCGCCCCAGCGGTATCAGCTGACGGCACAGCCCGAAGCCCAGTCGATGAGGCTCGCGGGCGGGTCCGGTGCGCTCGTCGCGGCCCTGGCGGCGGGGTTGCCGGCGGAGAACATCCGGCTCGGCGCCCGCGTGACCCACCTGACGCGGGCAGCCGACGGTGTTGAGGCACGCTTCGCCACGGAGAGCAGGTCGCAGGAGACAGTGCGGGCCTCCCACGTCTTGCTCGCGGTGCCGCCGCGCCTCCTTGCAGCGGACGTGACCTTCTCCCCGGCGCTCGATGCCGCCACCCAGGATCTCTGGCGCTCGACGCCGACCTGGATGGCCCCGCACGCGAAGGTCTTTGCGCTCTACGACAAGCCGTTCTGGCGCGAGGCCGGGCTGTCGGGTACCGCGCAGAGCATGGCCGGCCCTCTCGTCGAAATCCACGACGCGACCACCGTCTCGGGTCGCGCGGCCCTGTTCGGCTTCCTCGGCGTGCCCGCGGAGCGCCGCGCGGCACTAGGCGAAGAGGCCCTGGTGGCGGCTGCCATCCAGCAACTCGTCCGCCTGTTCGGGGTGCAAGCCGCTTCGCCGATCGGGACGCTCTACAAGGACTGGAGCGCGGATCCCTTGACCGCGACCCAGGCCGACGGGTTTGCCGGCGGCCCGCCCATGGCGAGCGCGCGGTCCTGGATCGACGCGGAGTGGTGCGACCGCGTCACCCTCGCCGGCAGCGAGACGGCCGATGTCGAGCCGGGCTACCTCGCCGGCGCCGTGGACGCGGCGGAGCGCGCGGTATCCGCCATGGCAGGCCTCCGACGGATGGCGGCCCGCCGGGGGTAATCGCCCCGCCGTGGATTTACCCCGCCAAGCTCGGGCGGTGGCCGCCGCCTCGAACCAACCTCCGCGCCCGCCGTTCCATCTGCGGCGGGCATGAGCCCGGGGCGGCCGTGCCGGCCGATGGAGGAATGGTGATCATGGGTCTGTTCAAGTTCATAAAGGATGCCGGCGCGCGGCTCCTCGGCGGCGGTGCCCACGCCGCCACGCCGGATGCGCTGAAACAGTCGGTGCAGGCCAACGGCTTCGATGCAGGGCGTCTCGGCATTAACGTCGAGGGTGACCGGGTCAAGCTCTCCGGCCAGGCCATGAGCCAGGAGGAGGCGGAAAAAATCATCCTTTCGCTCGGCAACACGATCGGCATCGCCGAGGTCGATACCAGCGAGCTCCAGGTGCAGCAGGCCACCACCCCGTCCACCATGTACACGGTGCAGAAGGGCGATACGCTCTGGGCCATCGCCGAGAAGCACTATGGCAAGGGTCAGGGGGCGCGCCATACGGAGATCGTCAAGGCGAACTCCCCGCCGGTGAAGGACCCCGACATGATCCAACCGGGCTGGGTCCTGCGCATCCCGCAAGCCTCGTGAGGAGACCCACCATGCGTATCTTCACCCTCGCCCTTTCCCTCGGCCTCACGGCCGGCACTCCGGCGCTGGCGGCCGAGAGCTGCAAGGCGCAGGCGACGGGCAAGAAGCTCGCCGGCGCCGCGATGACGAGCTTCATGACGAAATGCGAGCGCGACGCGGGCGCCGCCTGCGACCTGCAGGCGGGCGAGCGGAAGCTCGCCGGTGCCGCGAAAACAAGCTTCACCAAGAAGTGCGTCTCGGACGCGGTCGGAAGCTGAGCTTCCGACCCGAGAGGCGGCTGCACACGTGGTTGTGGAGCCCGGCGGCCCGGGCCCCCGCACCTACATGGCGGCTAGCCTGGGCGGCATCTGAGCGACGTCGGCGACGGATCCTTCCGCGGGCTCCGCGTCGCTCGTCGCAAGCGGTGCGCTGATCGTGCAGACGACGCCCGAGAGCAGGAACTCGAGGTGGACCTCTCCGTCGAGTTCCCGCGCAAGGCCGCTCTCCAGCAGGCGGGAGCCGAATCCCCGGTGAGCCGGGGCCTCCACCGGTGGGCCTCCTGTCTCCCGCCAGGTCAGGAGGAGCCGCTGGTCGGCGCCGCTGATCACGACCTTCCAGTCTATGGTGACATGCCCGGTCGGCGTGGAGAACGCCCCGTATTTGGCGGCGTTCGTGCAGAGCTCGTGCAGGGCTAGCGCCAGCGCGAGCACCATGGATGGGCTCAGGTGGACCCCCGGGCCGCTCAGGGAGAAGGGCGCCCTGTCATAGCCCCGATGAGGCGCGATGGCCTCGCGGATTACCGTCTCGAGATCGGCACCCTCCCATTGCGAGCGGGTGAGGATGTCCTGAGCCCGCGACAGCGCCATCAGGCGTGAGATGAACACTTGTTTCGGCTCCGGGGAGCCCAGGTTCGGTTTCAGCGTCTGCATCGCGATCGACTGCACCGCCGCCAGGGTATTCTTGACCCGGTGATTGAGTTCGTTGACGAGGAGGCGCTGACGCTTCTCGCGGATGGAGAGTTCGTCCATGAAGCCGTCGATGGCGGCCCCGACGCGCTCGATCTCGCCGGCGCCGCCGGTCATGCCGGTCCTCGCGCTCTGGTCGCCCCTCCGCCAGGCCTCGATCGTCGCGACGAGGTGATCGACGGGGCGCCCGATGACGCGGCGGCCGAGCAGGCCGGCGAAGACCAGGGCCGCGATGGCTCCAGCCGCCGCGAGCAGAAAGCCGCGCCGCGTGGCCTGATCCAGGGCCGCGAACACGGTCGACTCGGGCAGGCCGGCGCTGACATACAGCCCGGCGCCGTTGGCGGAGGGCGGGACGTAGCCGATGATCCGCCGGGTGCCGTCCTGGCTGAGCACCTCGCGGCTGCCCGGCCGGTCGGCGCGCACAAGGTCGATGAAGGTGTCGGGGATCTGCGTGCCGATGAAACGCCCCGGATAGGGCTCGCGCGCGATGATCCTGCCGTTGCGGTCGGCGATGGTCAGCGCTCCTCCGTTCGTGAAGTCGCGCCCCCGCAGCTTGGCTCCGAGCCAGTCGAGATCGAGGCTTGCCGCGACGATCCCTATGGTGTTTCCGTCGGCCGCCTGGATGGGGACGGCGATGGGGATGTTCGCCCTCCCCGTGATCCGGCTCTCGGTGTAGTCGCCGACCACGAGCCGGCCCGTCTGCATTGCAGCCTTGAAATAAGGCCTGTCGGCGACCGACATCGGCTGCGGATCCACCCCCGGCCGGCATCGAAGCTGCCCATCGCGCGCGATGACCGCGACGGAGCTGATGCTCGGCGTGTCGGCTTGGACGGACGCCAGATAGGCCTTGCAGCCTGGGATGTCGTCCGACTGGACGATGGGCGCCTTCGCGATCGCGGAGAGCGTGCCGCTGATCCCGCCGACGATGCCTTCGAGCTCCTGAGCGGCAAGCTGCCCGAAGCGCAAGGCGAGCCCATGCACCTCGGCCTCGCGGCTGCGGCGCAGGGCGACCTCGTTGTAGGTCAGAATCGCAAGGGCCGGCGCGAGCGCCACCGCGGCAAGAAGGAACAGCCGCATTTGCAGCGACAGAAATGGGCGCCGGAACGGCAACGTGATCTCCCGAGATGGTGGAGATGAGCCGACCGGGGAAAAACCACGCGATCGTTCCGCATCGATCTTAGCCGACCCGGGGCTCATGACCTAGCGTCAATTGGACCGGACGAGTTCCCCCGAGCGGCTCGCCATATCGCCTTGAGGCGAGCGGCCGCGGTCCGCGTGCGGTTGACGGGCCGGCGCAGCCGCGACAGGCTGAACCGCATCGCGGAACCGGAGCGCAGCATGGCGAGCGAACGACCTGTCGTTCTGATCACGGGTGCCGGCCGTGGCATCGGCGCCGCCGTCGCGCGCCTCGCGGCCGCCCGCGGGTACGACGTCGCCGTGAATTACAGGTCGGACCGCGGCTCTGCCGAGGAAGTCGTGGCGGGTTGCCGCGAGGCCGGCGCGAACGCTGCGGCGTATCAGGGCGACATCGCGTTTGAGGCTGACGTGGAGCGGGTCTTCGCGGACGCGGCGGGGCTCGGGCGCCTCGTTCACGTGGTGAACAATGCGGGCATCACCGGGCGCTCCGCCCGGCTCGACGCGGCGCCCGCGGAGACGATCCGAGCCTGCATCGACCTGAACGTGACCGGCGCGCTCCTCGTGGCCCGCGAGGCGGCGAGGCGCCTGTCCAGGCGGCACGGCGGCTCGGGCGGCAGCATCGTCAACATCTCCTCGGTCGCGGCCGCGCTCGGCAGCCCGGGCGAGTATGTCTGGTACGCAGCCTCGAAGGGCGCGGTGGACGCGATGACGGTCGGCCTCGCGAAGGAACTCGCGGAGGAGGGGGTGCGTGTGAACGCCGTCTCCCCCGGCCTGATCGACACGGAGATCCACGCCCTCAGCACCGGCGACCCGGCGCGCCTCGAGCGCCTCACGCCGATGATCCCCTTCGGCCGACCGGGTTCAGCCGACGAGGTCGCGTCGGCGGTCCTGTTCCTGATGTCGGACGAGGCCTCCTACATCACCGGAGCGAATCTCAGGGTGTCCGGCGGACGATAGACCTGGCCGCGCGGGTCGGGCCTGCTCGCATCCGCTGCAACGGCCTCAAAGGTGCCCGCCTAACGGCTCCCCATGGCAGGTCCGCCGGCATGCCGACGAGTCCATCGACCTTACCCCGGTGTCCTATCCGGAGCGGCCTCGACCGCGCGAGCTTCGCTCACGAGGCGCACGATGCCGGAATGGCCCGGGGTTGCCAGCCAAGCCGTGTGGCGGCTATCTCGATTCGGAGATGCACCGAACCGGCCCGTCGCGCGGTCGGGCAGCAGGACAGGGGGACGTCCAGGATCATGATCACGAATGTTGGGAACGCCGGTGCCGGCACGGTGGACGAGAACGCTGACGGCAGGCGCCGGGCAGGAGTTCTCGACCGCCGCTCGTTTCTGGTCGGTTCGGCCGCGGGCCTCGGCGCCTTGGGGCTCGCCGGCTGCGCGACCTCCGACGGCATGAGCGTCGCTGAAGCCGCCAAGATCTACGGGCCGGTGCCCGACGAGAAGTTCCCGATCCCGGCAGCCGACATCAGCAAGTTCGACCCGAAATATTACCGGCGGACCGTTCGCTACGACACCAAGGAGGCGGCCGGCACCATCATCGTCGATCCAAGCAATTTCTACGTCTACCGCGTCGAGGGCGACGGGTCGGCGACCCGCTACGGCGCGAATGTCGGCCGCGACGGGTTCCGGTGGAGCGGGGATGCCTATGTCGGCCGCAAGGCCGAATGGGCGACCTGGACGCCGCCCAAGGAGATGATCCGGCGCCAGCCCGAGACGGCCAAGTACGCCCGCGGCATGCCGGGCGGCCTCGAGAACCCGCTCGGCGCCCGCACGCTCTACCTGTACCAGAACGGCGCTTACACGCTCTACACCATCTATGCGTCGAGCGATGTCGAGTCAATCGGCTCAGGGATCACGAGCGGCTGCGTCGGCCTTCTCAGCCAGGACATGATGCACCTGTACTCGCGCACCCCGGTCAAGACGAAGGTGGTCGTGCTCCCGGCCTGAAGCGGGCGTGCCGCGCCGGGCACACATCCCCGGCGAGCCGCTCCGCGATCGTTCGTCCGTCTTTGGTCCATTTTCGCCATGGTTCGCCGCTACGCGACGGACCCGGGCGAGGTCGGGGCAGGCCCCGCGACCTCGCGGAGGGATGGGTTCGACACATGCGGAACACCGGACGTCGCCGTGGGACTGGGCTCGTCCCCGGCCGCCTGACCATCCTCGGCATCGCGGCGGCAGTCGCGGCGCCGCTCCTATGCTCGCAGGCGCCGGCCTTGCCGGGCGACGACACCCGCACGCTGACCTTCGTCCACACCCACACGAACGAGACCGCGACCGTCACCTTTCGCCGGAACGGCAACTACGATCAGGCCGCGCTCGACCAGGTCAACTGGCTGCTGCGCGACTGGCGCGTGAACGAGCCGACGACGATGGACCCGCGCCTTCTCGACATCATGTGGCAGGCTCGCCGCGAGACCGGCTCGACGGGACCGGTCCACATCATCTCGGCCTATCGGTCGCCAGGGACGAACGCTGCGCTCCGCCACCGGTCCAAGGCGGTGTCCGAGCACAGCCAGCACATGGCAGGCAAGGCCATGGACATCCGCCTGCCGGACGTGCCCAGCGCGCGGCTGCGCGAGGCCGCCATGCGGCTCCAGGCGGGCGGCGTGGGATTTTATCCCGGGTCCGATTTCGTGCACGTCGATACGGGCGGCGTCCGGGCTTGGCCGCGCATGTCGCGGGATCAGCTCGTCCGCCTTTTCCCAGACGGCAAGACGGTCCACCTTCCCTCCCGCGGCGCGCCGCTGCCGGGCTACGAGCTGGCCCGCGCCGAGATCCTGGCGCGCGACGCGGCGGCACCGTCCGGTTCCACGCAGGTCGCGGCCGCCGGCCAGAACCTCTGGGCCGCCCTCTTCGGCCGGACGCCGGGCGCGGGCTCCGAGCCGGCCGTCGTCGACCGGGCCGCTGCCTCGTCCCAACCTGAAACGGGCAGCCCCGGAGAGGCCGCACCGCCTCTCCCGCCCGCGCGCCCGCGTACCCTCGGCGTGCTCACGACTGCGAGCATCACGCCGGTCGGAGCGGAGCCGCCCTCTCGCTCGGTGGAGGAGCCCTCCCCTGCCGAGGCCGATGCGCTGCGGGCCTTCTTCTCGCCGGCACTGGCCGCCCGACCCGAGCGAGCGCGGATCCACTATGCCCAGGCCAGGCCTCGCGGTCTCGACGAGCCCGGTCTCGCGCTGGACGGCGCCGGCATGCTGGATGTTCGCTTCACGCCCGACGGGCGCCGCGACCTCGGCTACGGCCGCTTCATCGGCCCGGCCGTTCGCCCCCTGCCGGTGCCGACAGTGGCAAAGGACGGCCTGCCAGGCTAAGGCCCCGGCTTGGCGGATGAGACCCGCCACAACCGCCATTGCTGACCGGGAAGGCGCATCCCCCTCCCCTCCCGAGGAAGAGCGGCTCGGCGGAAGCCTCGACCATCAACGGGAGGCCACCATCGTCCTGTCGCACCGCACATAGTCCTGCGAGCCCCGCTCGCTTCTCCATGTCAGACGCGGGCCGGACAGAGCCAGGCGAACGTTCGAGGTCCAGCGCTCTCGCCCGCTCCTGCACTGCGCCACGATGGCCCAGGAGCCGGCGCCCGTGACTGTGCGGTCCACGAAGGAGCAGCTGACATTGCCGGCCCGCGCCCCGCGCTCGTCGAGCACCATCGGCAGCATGCCGCGACGCTGCGCCTCGGACCGCGAGCAGGCGCTCGCGGTCGGCCCCCACAGACCGGCCACGAGAATGCGACCCTGGTCCTGAGCGGGCTTCGGCTCGCGAGCCGGCGTTTCGGGTGCCGAACGCTCGGCCGGCACAAACCTCGCGTAGTCCGCCCCGCTCAACGACGCCGTGTCCACGAACAGGCGCCTGGCGCGATCGAGCGGCATGCGGTGTGCAACGGCAGGCGGGGGCTCGATGTCCGCGGCGGGCGGGTCGGCCGCCACGATGACGACGGACGGGAGCTTATCGTCGATCTTGGTGGTGGCAGGTGCTCTGCGCTGGGCGGCGGCACGCTCGACCTGCCTGACCCCGGCTGGAGCGGGATCGGCCTTCGACCGGAGATACATGCCGTACTGGCCTTGGATCAGCAGGGCGGCGCATGCTGCGAGCATGGCTTCCGGGTAGTGGAGCTTCACGATGCCGATGAAGCGTCTGAGGGCCGAAGGCGCAAGCCCATCCGGCCAGTGGGCGGGCCGGCACCCATGCGCGCCCGCGCGGAACACGGCCTGGCGCTTATACCTCCCGAAGATGAGACCAGTGCCGCAATAGGTGCAGCGGATCTCCAGGCGCCTTGCAACATAACGTCCAAGTCCACGCGCCGCGGAGCCCATGACGCCCCCACCAGTTTTGACAATCGACGAAACCTGAAGCGATGTAAGGATACGGCGCCACCGGACGGGGGATCAACGAAGGCGCGACGATCGGATTAACCTTTCGTTAAGAACGGTTAACGGCGCATGCCGGCCGTGTGTCCGGTGGACCGGCCCTGCGCCCGCGCCGGGTCACCGTCCCTCCCCCACGAGACGCCCGTCCTCCAGCGTCACGATCCGGTCGGCAAGGTCGAGGATGCGCGGGTCGTGGGTGACCATCAGCGTCGTGGTCCCCCGCGCCTCCCCGAGCGCCTTCAGCATGCGCACCACCTGAAGCCCGCTGTCCCGATCGAGTGCCGCGGTCGGCTCGTCGGCGAAGACCACCTCCGGGTTCCCGACGAGGGCGCGAGCGACGGCCACGCGCTGCTTCTGCCCGCCCGAGAGATTGCCCGGCAGGTAGTCGAGCCGCTCGCCGAGCCCAACCAGCCGCAGGAGGTGCTCGCAGGGCTCCCGCCAGTCCGCCGCGGCGGACCCGTGCACGCCCAGTCCCATGCGCACGTTCTGCATCGCCGTGAGGCTGTCGTGGAGGTTGTGGGCCTGGAAGATGAAGCCGAGCCGGCGGCGGCAGGCGACGAGAAGCTCCTCTCGCGCACCCGCAAGCTCCTGCCCGAGGAGGCGCACGCTCCCGTCTTGCACCTCGCGCAGGCAGCCCATGAGGGTCAGGAGCGTCGTCTTGCCCGAGCCCGATGCCCCGAGAAGCACGGTGAGCCGGCCGCGCTCGATCGAGAGGTCGATGTCGAACAGCGCCTGCTTGCGCGCCTCGCCTGTTCCGAACCAATGGTTCAGGCCCCTCACGTCGATCGCGGCGGTGGATCGGTCCATGTCCGCCTCAGAACAGTTCGGCGGGGTCGGCGCGGGCGAGGCGCCTGGTCGCGATCGCGCCCGACACCCCGCACATCAGGATCGTGCCGCTGAGCACCAGAACCGGACGCGCCGGCGTCATGGCGATAGGCAGTCCCGTCACGGCCGCCACCGCCGCATAGAGGCCGAGCGCGATCAGCACGCCCGGCACGAACCCGAGCAGGGCGAGGATGAAGGCTTCCTCAAACACGATGCCGAGGAAGCAAAGCTGGCGGTACCCGATCGCCTTGAACGTCGCGTATTCGCGCAGATGGTCCGCCACGTCGGTCGAGAGCACCTGATAGACGATGATGACGCCGACGAGGATCCCGATCACGATGCCGAAGCCGAACACGATGCCCACGGGGCGCTGGGTGGTTTGGAAAGCCTGGTCCTTGGCGACGGCGTCGTCGACCGTCCGCACGATGCTGTCATAGGCCGGCAGGGTTTCGCGCAGGGCCGCCGTCACGGCGGATCGGTCGGCAGCGGGATCGAGACGCAGCACGATATGGTTCGGCGCGCCCGCGGCGCGCTGCGGGAAGAGCCGCAGGAACGTCTGGTCCGACACGATCAGATAACCGTCCGCCGAGAAGCCGCCCCTGATGCTGAAGACGCCCGCGACGGTCAGGGTCCGCCCTTTGGCCTCGAAGCGGTAGGGCTCGCCGCGCGCGATCCCGTCGAAGAACGCCGCCGGCACGTTGCGGGTGCCCCGGTCGATCAGCGCAACGTCGGCGTTCTGAAGCAGCGCACGACCCGCCTCGATGCCGGGCGTCCGGAAGGTGGGCGCGGCCGGGTCGACGCCGAACACGTCGAGGGTGCGGATCGTGCCGTCCGGCTGGCGCCAGTCGAGCTTGCCGTAGTGGAGCGGCGTCGCCGCCGCGATGCCCGGCACCGACAGGGCCTCGACCATGCGGCTGCGCGGCAGAGGGCTGCCGTCAGCAAGGGTGTTCATGTCGGCGGCCGAGACCAGGAGATCGGCGTTCATGGCGGCGTAGGGCAGCCGGATGCTCTCGACGAGGGCGCCGAGGAAGCCGAGCTGCATGAGGACGAGGATGTTGGCGAAGGCGACCCCGGCGATCGCGGCGGCGAGCCGGCCGCGATTGTGCACGAGCTGCAGCCAGCCGATCGGCAGCCGGCCGAGGAGCCGTTCGAGAAGCGCCGTCACGGCGCGCCACCCACCTGGATGCGACCCGTCACCTGAAGGTTGGTGTATCGGCGGGCCACCTCCGAGGATGCGGGGTCGAGACGGACATGGACCTTCACGACGCGCGCATCCGTGTTGGCGGCGGGGCTGGTATCTGTGGCAGTCTGGCGCCCGACCTCGAGCCCGATGCGGCTGACCCTGCCGCCAAGAGCCTCAGGGAGAGCATCGGCCGTGACCGTCACCGGGCCGCCGACGTCTACCTGCCCGATCCGGGTCTGGTAGACCTCCAGCTCCGCCGTCATCCGGCTCAGGTCGCCGAGGTTCATCACGCCCTTCGCGCCGGGCTTCTCGCCCGGCCGCACGTGGATCGTGAGCACCGTGCCGTCGGCGGGTGCGCGGATCACGCCCCGGTCGAGATCGCGTTCGGCACGGGCGAGCTCGGCGCGCGCGGCATCGAGGTTGCGCATCGCCACCAGGATGTCCGGCTGAGCGGCGTCGTCGACGCGCTCGAAGCGAGAGAGCGTGGCTCGGGCGGCCTCGACCTCGCGCAGGGCCTGATCGCGGGCGGCGCGCCGCTGGTCGTAGGCTGCGTCGGCGACGATGCCGCGCCGCCGCAGCTCCTCGGCCCGGTCGAACTCGCGCTCGGCGTTCTGCGCCGCCGACTGCGCCCGCGCCAGGGCCGCGCGGGCCTCGTCGCGGCTGGCCGTCACGGTGGCGCGCGTTTGGGCGAGCGCCGCCTCGCGCACGCCGACCGTGGCGCGGGCCGCCTCCAGGGCGGCGCGCAACGGCGCCTCGTTGTCGAGCACCGCGAGCTCGTCCCCCCGCCGGACGGTGTCGCCCTCAGCGACCCGGAGAGCTGCGATCCGGGCGTCGCCTGCCCCATAGGGTGGCGCCACGACGACCACGTCGTTCTCAGGCAGGAGGCGTCCGAGAGCCACGACCTGCCGCGTGATGGGGGCGGCGTTCTGCCGGGGCGGCGCGCGCTGGACCGGCACCGCGATCGGATCCCGCGTGCCGCCGCCCGGTTGCAGCCCGAGAGCCTTCATGGCGAGGCGCAGGCCCGGCGGCTGGACGTAGAGCCCGACGAAGGCGCCGGCGGCGAAGATCAACCAGATCAGCGGCACGATGCGCAGGGCCCCGAGCGCCCGGCGCCAGCGCGGCCGAACGAGGGGAGCCCCGGGGCGGCGGTCGACCACGAGGATCGGCAGGGCTTCGTCGTCGATGGGCCGATGCGCCGTCATGACGAACCTCGCGGGCGGCGTGCCGCCTGGACAATTGATGACCGTAAAGTCATTATCACGGCCATGACAGGTGATCAACCGATAATGACCGACGGGTCAGCAAAGCCCCGCCGGCGGCGCAAGGAGGCGCGCCCGGCCGAGATCATCGAAGCGGGGCTCGCGGAGTTCGCGGAGAAGGGCTTCGCGGCCACCCGGCTCGACGACGTGGCGGCGCGCGCCGGCATCGCCAAGGGCACGATCTACCGCTATTTCCCGAGCAAGGAGGCGCTGTTCGAGGCGGCGCTGATCTCGCGCGTGGCGCCGATGCTGGACGGCGTCGAGGCGGTGCTCGCGGACTATCCCGGGTCGAGCGCGGACCTGCTACGGCTACTTCTCGAGCGCGTGCATCGCGAGCTCGTGGACTCGGACGCCCGCATCCTCATGCGCGTCATCATCGCCGAGGGCTCGCGCTTTCCCGCGATCGCGGAGGCGCACTACACGCATTCCATCGCGAAGGGACGTGCGATCCTGGAGCGGATCGTGGCACGGGGCGTCGCGAAGGGCGAGTTCCGGCCTGGCGCCGCGGCCGACCTGCCGATGGTGGTGATCGCACCGGCCCTCATGGCCGCGATCTGGCGCACGGTGTTCGAGCCCATCGCCCCGATCCCGCCCGAGCGCTTCCTCGCCGCCCATCTCGACCTCGTCCTGCACGGCCTCATGGCGCCCGAGGGTTCGGGCAGCTGACCTCGGTCGTGTGGCAGGAGCGGACGCGAGCGGGCGCCCTTCAGCGGCTGAAGCCCGGGATGATCGGTTCCGCCGGCGCCGGCGGCGCGATGGCGTCGAAGGGGCCGCGAACGGCGCCCTCGATCGCCTGGAAGGCGCATACTTGGCGCAGCGCCGCTTCACGGCGGATGCGGCGCACCAGCTGCGCACGCCGCTAGCCGTGCTCGGCGCAAGATTGGAGACGCTGGATCCTTCCCCGGGGCGCGAGGCACGGGGCGCCGACGTGCGCCTGATGGGCCGGATCGTGACGCAGCTCCTGAGCCTCGCTCGGCTGGAGGCCGCGGACCTGCCCGGTGCACCCGCCCCCCGCCCCGTCGACCTCGTCGGCGTTGCGACGGAGACGGCAGCGGCGCTGACCCCGCTCGCGATCCGCGCGCGCAAGGAGATCGCGCTCCTGGCCCCGGATGAGCCCGTGACCGTGCAGGGCGACGCCGACGCGATCGGCGAAGCGCTCACGAACCTCGTCGACAACGGCCTACGTCACTCCCCACCCGGCGGGGTCGTCGAGGTGGAGGTGACGGCGCCAGGGATCGTTCGCGTCGCCGACCGGGGGCCTGGCGTTCCGCCGTCCGAACGCGAGAGCATCTTCGCACGCTTCCATCAGGCCAGCGCCGACGCCAGGCCAGGCGGAGGCGGGCTCGGGTTGCCGATCGCGGCCGCGATCATGCGCCATCACGGCGGGTCGATAGCTTACGCCGACCAGGAAGGCGGCGGCGCCCTTTTCACCCTCGCCTTTTGCGACCCGTCCAAGTGAGTCGTCAGGAAATCGTCACGCGCAGGGCTGAAGGGGAACGCGAGAGAGGGATAGGGCCATGGGGCTGAGGCTCGTCGTTTGATTGATGGGTGGTGGACTGGCCGTGGGCGCCGTCGTTCTCGGCGTCGAGGCCGGCGGTCCCCAGCCGTGCGAGCGCGCCCTCGCCGGGGCGCCAGAGGCGCTTGTTGCCCTACCGCCGGGTGCCCGTCACGCGTCCGCGGCGGAGCATCTCACGGCGGCTCGGCGTAACCTGTCCGAGGCGGACGAGATCGGCTGCATGAGCGAAGTCTCGCTCGTGCACGTATCCTCGGCCACTGACCCCCGCCATCGGAGCCGACGATGTCCGAAGGTCTTGCCGTGCTCCCGCCCGACCGTGCCGCGACCGTGGCAACAGCCGTCGCTCGATTGCACCCACTAGCTGCTCGCGGCCCTGCTCCTCGTAGCGTCCCCCGCCGCTGACGCTGCCGGTTTGCGCCACGCTGCATCAGCCAGCAAGGCGGAGGCGGAGGCCGCGGCGCGGGCGGGTGACGACGATGACGACACGGCCCCGGAGGGATGGACCCTGGAGGCGGGGTTCGGCAGCTTTGCAGCGCCGCGCCGCACGGGGTCGCGCCGCTACGCGCCCACCCTCGTTCCCCTGCTGGAACGAGGCTGTGACGACGTCCTGGAGGCGTCGACGCGCGAGGGCGTCACCTACCGGGTCTTCGACGACGGCTGGCTCAAGGGCGGACCGCTCCTCGATATCGACGAGAAGAACCGCCCGGGCACGCGCGCCGGGAACGGCCTGCGCGCCGGTCGATATGGAAATGCGGGCGAAGGAGCCTTCGGCAAGGCGGATCTCGGCCCTGCAACGGCCCGGCTCGAGCTCAGCGAAGGCATCCTGGCACGACGCGGCCTCAAGGCCGAGGCAACCCTCAGCCGCGACCTCACCCTCGCGGCGGGCCTGTCGCTCGACTACGGGCTGAAACTGCAAGGGGGCGACCGGCTCTATACGGCGACCACGTACGGCCTCCTCCGCGCCCGTCGCGGCCTAGGCGACACAGGGGCTGTCCCAGGTCTGACGGGCGTCGGGCCGACGCTGTCCGTTCGTCAAGCTCTGACGGAGACCCAATCGCCCACCGGCACGATCGAGGCGACCCGGCTCGTGGGTGCCGCAGCCCAGTCCGGGGCGTCGCGGCACGGCTCGTCGCGCAACGACACGCTCGTCGGTCTCTCCTGGCAGACGAGATTGTCGCCGCCGTGACCAGCGACGCGGGGCTGGAGCTCGGTCCGCCCGATCGTTGTGGGCACGTTGAGAGGCCGGCCCTCAAGGACGCCTTCCGACGCGCGGTCTCGATGGAATGCCGCGCCGGCCGATCGCGGGCGAGGTGACGCCGCCCGTCGCGGCAAGCTCTTCCTCCCAGCCGCTGCCGCGGAAAAGGACAGCGATTGCCAACCTAAGCAGCACCTGCGCCCAGGTTCCCCGGGCAACTCGACCTCATCCGGTCGATGCCGGATCCCCGGCAGGATACAACCGATGTTAATGCTGGGCTCACACGCCTTCCCTAACAGCACCTACGCGTGCCTGCCTTCGGAGACTTCGGGCTGTCCTAGCACCCGTCCCGGCTGGGTTGGCCGGATTCTTGCTGAGCAGGTCAATACAAAAGCAACGCACTGTGGCGTTTGATCCGGCTCAACCGAATCGGCGACCGCCCGTATCCGTTGCCTGGGGACACAAAGATGCGCGCGCTCGACCGCAAGCCCGATCAACGCACCGCCGAGCGCCTGCTGCGCCGGTGGGCGACCCCGTCGTCGCGGGGTGACGAGGGCACGGGTCTGGGAGCGTCGGGGCCGCGGATCCTGTTCGTCACCTCGGAGATGTCGGATTTCGTGAAGGCCGGCGGTCTCGGCGAGGTCTCGGCGGCCCTTCCGCGGGCGCTCCGGGCAACTCACGACGTCCGCGTTCTCATCCCGGGCTATCGCCAGGTGCTAGCGGGGCGGAAGGTCACGACCGTCGGACGCCTGCGCGCCGCCTACGGCCTGCCGGCTTGCGACGTCGGTCGGATCGACCTTGCCGACGGTCTCGTCGTCTATGCCGTCCTCTGCCCCGAGCTCTACGACCGGCCGGGAACACCCTATGTCGACGAGGCCGGGCAGGACTGGAGCGACAACGACGTTCGCTTCGCGCGCCTCAGCCTCGCGGCGGCCGACCTCGCGTCCGGCCTGGGCGACCTCTCGTGGACGCCCGACCTCCTGCACGTGAACGACTGGCCCTCCGCCATGGCGCCGGCTTACCTCGCCTGGCGCGGCAGCCCCGTGCCCTCCGTCCTGACCATCCACAACCTCGCCTATCAGGGTCTGTTTCCGCATGATCGCCTGGAGACGCTGGGCGTCCCGGCGAGCGCGTTCCAAATCGAGGGGGTGGAGTTCTACGGCCGGGTCTCCTTCCTGAAGGCCGGCATCTTCTACGCGTCGGACGTCACGACGGTGAGCCAGACCTACGCCGACGAGATCACCACGCCGGCCTTCGGCTGCGGGCTCGAAGGCCTCCTGCGCATCAGGGCCGCGCAGGGCCGGCTGCATGGCTTCGTCAACGGCATCGACGAGAGCTGGGACCCGAGGCGCGACCAGCACCTCGCCGCGGGCTTCGACTCGAGCGACCTTGGGGGCAAGCACGCCAATGCCGAGGCCGTCCGGGGGGCCTTCGGCCTGGAGCCCTCGACCGGCCCGCTGTTCTCGGTCGTGTCGCGGCTGGTTCACCAGAAGGGCATTGATCTCAGCATCGCCGCCACCGCGTCGATCCTCGCGGGAGGCGGGCAGATCGCCGTCTTGGGACGGGGCGAGGAGCGTTTCGAAACGGCCCTCCAGGAGCTCGCACGGGCGTATCCGGGCGCGGTCGGCGTGCGCGTGGGATTCGACGAGACGGAGGCCCGGCGGCTTTACGCGGGAAGCGATTTCCTTCTCATGCCCTCGCGGTTCGAGCCGTGCGGCTTGAGCCAGATGTACGCGCAGCGTTACGGCTCGCTTCCCGTGGCCCACAGGACGGGCGGCCTCGCCGACACGATCGAGGACGGCGTGACGGGCTTCCTGTTCTCCGACCCGTCGGCCGCGGGCTTGGCGAGCGCCGTCGGTCGCGCCGTCGAGAGCTTCCGCTCGAAGCGCCGGATGGCGCTCATGAGAACCGCGGCCATGAGCCAGTCCTTCGGCTGGCATCAATCGGCCGCCGCCTATGGTGAGCTCTACGCACACGCTCTCGGCGAACTCGCGCCACGCTGGTCCACCCGCGACGCCGCCTGATCTCCGGCGGCCAGGGTGCGGGCTGCTCACCGCAGATCGATCCCCGGATCGTGAGCCCGGGCGCGGGTGACGAGAGCGTCGTGCGTCGCCGCGAACGCGGCCGTGTTGTCGAAGATGCACCAGACCGCTCGCCCCAGGGCCCGATCGTCGCGAAGGCGTGCCGCGATCCGTGATAGGGTCTCGTCGTCGTAAGGCGAGTAATAGATGCGAGGCGAGCCGTGCAGGCGGTAATAGACGAGGCCCGGCCAGCCAGCCGGATCACCGGCACCCGCCACGGGTGCCGGGTCGGCGGCGACGCGGGCGATGCGCAGCTCGTCGAAGAGGGCGTCCACCGCGGGCGTGAACCAGGAGGCGTGCCGCGGCTCGCATACCACGTCGCCGGGGAAGCGGGCGCGCAGGGCATGCAGGAACCCGTCGGAGACGCCTTCATGAAAGGCCAGCTTCGGGGGCAGTTGCACTAGAACCGGGCCTAGCCGCTCTCCCAGCCCGGCCACCTCGAACAGGAAGCGGTCGAGGAGCGCGTCGCAGTCCGTCAGGCGACACTCGTGCGTGATGGCTTTCGGCATCTTCACCGCGAAGCGGAACGTCTCCGGCACGCTGGCGGCCCAGCGCTCGTAGGTGGACCTCTGATGAGGGCGGTAGAACGACGTGTTGATCTCGACCGCGTCGAACACCGCCGCGTAGCGCTCCAGGTGGCTGCCATCCGGCGGGAACGCGTCGGCGTGGGGCTTCGGGATGCTCCAGGCCGCCGTTCCGATGCGGATTATCTCGGCCCTGCTCACACCCTCTCCCGCTCATCGCCCGTGTGCAGGGAGAACCGGCTCGACGACTTGACCGTTCCCGAAGGCGAAGGGCACAAGCGGCAGCACACCCCGGCACATGAGAACTCCCGCATCCCCCAAGCGGCGGATGCCGCAGGGGGCGGCAGGGCGCAGACTATCGGGCGATCGACGGAGGTGAACATGAAACCCGCCCTCGCGCCGCTCCTGTTGGGAGCCCTGGCCGTTCCGGCACACGCGCAGCAAGGGACCGCGCGGCCCGATCTGCCCGTCCTGAAGGAGGTCACGACGGAGTTTCCGAAGGACCGGGAGATCGAGGCCCGCGTTCTCACGGCAACGGTCCAGCCCGGAACCACCTCGCCCTGGCACACGCATTCCGCGCCCGTGGTCGTCTATGTCCTCGAGGGAACCTTCACCCTGGAGCTGAAGGATCGGGAGGCCGTTCACCGGAAAGCTGGCGAGGCCCTGCTCGAACCTGTCAACGTGGCGATGCGCGCCGCAAACCACGGTGCCGTTCCGGCCAAGGTCGTGATCTTTCAAGCCTCTCCTCCCCACGCGGCGTTCCTCGATCCGGTGAAGTGAGGGAACAGCGGCCCCGCGCAAGCGAGGACCGTCGTAAATCTGCCGGGGCTGTCTCAGGCGGCCCCAGGGCTCGCCCCGCCGTCACATAGGCCGTTGCGGATCGGAACCCGTCGCCTGCCCGCGCAGGCGAAGATGACCTGGTATCTGCCGACCACGGACATCGACGCGCCCCTGGCGGCCTCCCTCCACGTTGGGAGGGCCGCCGGGCGAGAGTTTGCCCCCTCCCGGCGGCCTGCTACGCTCGCCCGGTCGCCGGGAGAACGCATGAGCAAGGCCCGCAATCTGTCTCTTCTGTGCCTCGCCGTGGTTGCCGCCCTCTCCGTCTGGTTCGCTTCGACGGCGGCCGTCGCCGACCTCATCGCCACCGGCCTTATGACGAGCGCGCAAGCGGGCCTGCTCACCTCGGCGGTTCAGGCAGGGTTCGTCGCCGGCACCCTCGCGAGCACGGCGCTGGGCCTCGCCGACAGGTTCCGCCCGGCATACCTGTTTGCCGCAGGATGCGTCATGGCGGGCACGGCAACCCTCCTCCTCCCCTTAGTGGCACCGACCGGCTGGACCACGCTGGCGCTCCGGTCCGTCGCGGGAGCCGCCATGGCGGCGGTTTATCCCGTCGGCATGAAGATGGCATCGACCTGGGCCCGGGGGGATCTCGGCCTGCTCGTCGGCATCCTCGTAGGCAGCCTCACCCTCGGCTCCGCGTCGCCGCATCTCGTGAACGGGCTGATCGGCACCCTGCCCTGGACGACCGTCTACCTCGTCGCGGGGGCGTTGTGCCTTGCCGCAGGGCCTCTCATCCTCGCTTTCCGGGAAGGCGGCGCTCCCTTCGCGCGGTCGGTCTTCCGCCTGTCCGACATCGGCGAGGCGTGGCGCTCGCCGCGGCTGCGCCTGACCAATCTCGGCTATTTCGGCCATATGTGGGAGCTCTACGCCATGTGGGCGTGGATCGGAGCCTTTCTCCAACACGGCCCCTTGGGCCTGCAAGGGGCCGGCGCGAGCATTCTCGTGTTCGCGGTCATCGCGGCGGGCTTGCCCGGGGCGGTGCTCGCGGGGCTGGCGGCTGACCGGTTCGGGCGATGCCAGGTCGCCGCGGTCGCCATGGTCACCAGCGGCCTGTGCGCGCTCGCCATCGGCCCGGCGGCCGAGATCGGCGCGACGCTGGCCTTGGGCATCGCGGTCCTCTGGGGCTTCTCGGCGGTCGCCGACTCGGCGCAGTTCTCCGCCCTCGCCATCGAGGCTGCGCCGCGCCATCTGACGGGAACGATGCTCACGATCCAGACCTGCGTCGGCTTCCTGATCACCATCGTGGCGATTCAGGCGCTGCCCTGGATCCTGCCGTTCACCGGGTGGGGGCGTGCCTTCGCCCTGCTCGCGATCGGCCCCTTCCTGGGCACTCTCGCCATGCTGAGGCTGAGGCGCATGCAGGAGAGGACGCCGCTGGCCGCGTGACCCGAGGGATCGTCACGGCACGAGCCCGGCCGCGATGTTGATCGTGAGCGCCACGATGGCCGTGTTGAAGACGAACGAGAGGACGCCGTGCGCCATGGCCGCCATCCGGACCCGCCGCGACGTGATCTCGACATCCGCCGTCGCGCAGGCGCAACCGATCACGAACGAGAAATAGACGAAGTCGGGGTAGAGCGGCTCCGGGGTTTTCGGGAAGACCAAGCCGCGGGCAGCGTCCGTGTGCTCCGGTGCGTAGAAGTCGTGCGCATAGTGCAGCGCGAACATCACGTGCATGAAGGTCCAGGAGAGGCCCACCGTGGCGGCGGCGAGGAGAAGGTGCAGGGCGCCCGCCCCGCCCCCACCCTTCGCGTGGGCAAGTTCCAGAACAATCGCGGCAAGGCTCGCCAGCGCCGCGAGAACGCTGAGCGCGAGTACCATGTACCGACCCTGGTCGTAGAGGGGCACCCTGGCCCGGATATCTTCCGCGTCCGCCCGGGTGATCATATGGGCGGCGAGGGTGAGATAAACGACGAGGGCGGCGCACCAAGCGACGAGAGCCCGTGTGGCGGGTCGCCACTCGTCCGGGAGCAGCAGGAAGAGGACCAGACCGAGGCCTAGAGCGGCGAGGAGCCGCGGGCGGGCCCGGAAGACGGCAATTGGTGTCAGCATGGCATCTCGCGACCGGGAGAGAACCCTTCGCCCGGCAGGGCCGGCCTGGGCAAGTGTATGGGGTTCATGGCAGGCACGGCGAGACCGCCTTTTGCGAGGCGGGCAACCGCGCTCGATACGGGGTGAAATCCGCTCGCTGAACGTCCGGGCCCTCGTGGGGGGAGCTGAAGAACAGCAGCTCTCCGACCGCCCTCAAGACGGCGCCTCAGTCGCGCGTCGGAGCCGTCCTCGGGTTGACACGGGACGAGATTACGGCCGAACGGCTGTCGGCGCGCCTGGAAGCCACTACGGTGACCTAGATTACGTCGCCGGCACGCATCGCGATATCCGCGGGTCGCGCACCGTCGAAAGCGCTCGAGATGTCCGGCCCTAGATCCGCCAGCCCGGCGACCGAACCGACCGGGCTCACGGCGGGGCAATCGAGGGCCCGGGCGGCCTCACGACTGATGAGCGGCAGGGCCGGGGCCAGCTCTCGCCGCGCTTTGCCGACACGGGGGCGGTGACGTTCGCCGGGATCTTTGCGCTAGGGTGGTCGCCCGGTGGAACAAGGGGCAGATTCAATCGCCGGTTTGGGTCATGGCGAGAGATGTGATCTGAAACTTGCAGCGATATCAGACAACTTCAGACTAAAACCTATCATGTGCATGCGGGACTGGCGCTCCATATCATCGCTTATGGACCGTGCACGCCGGTCATCAACCAACGAATTCTTTCATCTTCAAACATGGGTTCCGCATATTTCGGCTTACGATACGTGCCTGGAACAGATTCGATGATCTCAGCTGGACCATGCGGCAACTCTCAGGCCGCTGCCGCACGACGAAGCCGCAGTGCCGAAAGCGGTCCGCGCGTCGCCCGCGCCTACGCTCACATGATGTGGTGCTTTCAGGAAGAGAAGGATGCCATGAGCACACCATTCAATTTGTCTCGCCGCGGCTTCTGCCTGTGCTGCGTGTCGGCATCCGTCGTGGCGGCTGGCACATGGCTCACGCCGCGACAAGCCTTCGCGGAGGCGCTCGGCATCGTCGACCGGATCAAGGCGGCGGCAGCGACGACGCCGATCACGCTTCACCGTTTGCGAGGCGACGTCACGATCCTGGAGGGATCCGGCGGGAACGTCGCGGTTCTCAACGGCCGGGACGGCAAGGTCCTTGTCGATGCCGGCATCGCCGCCTCGCGCCCACAGATGGAAACCGCCCTGGCGGCGATCGGGCCCGCCCCCGTGACCCACCTGATCAACACGCATTGGCACTTCGATCATGCGAACGGGAACGAGTGGCTGCGTGAACTCGGCCCGACGATCCTCGCGCACGAGAACACGCGAAAGCACCTGATCGCGGTGCAGCGCGTCGAGGATTGGGACTACGACTTCCAGCCCCTCTCCACGGCAGCGCTTCCGACCGATCTCATGACGGATGAGCGCACCCTGGCCGCGAACGGCACGTCCCTGGCGCTACGACATTACGGCCCGGCGCATACCGACAGCGACATCTCGGTCCATTTCAAGGAACCCGACATCCTGCATACCGGGGACACGTTCTGGAACGGAGCCTATCCCTTCATCGACTACTCGACGGGCGGTAGCATCGATGGCTCGATCCGGGCCGCCGATGCCAACCTGGCGCTCACGACCGACCGGACGATCATCATACCGGGCCACGGTCAGCCGATCAGCAATCGGCTGGAGCTGCAGGGCTTCCGCGACATGCTGGTCCAGGCACGCGCAAACGTGAGCGCTTTGAAGAAGAACAACTATTCGCTCGAGGCCATCGTGGCAGCGAAGCCGACGGCCGCCTTCGACCCCGCCTGGGGCAACTTCGTCATCAGCCCAGCCCTCTTTACCAAGCTAGTCTACGAGGGCGTCTAGAAGCAGCGGGCGCCCTCCCGCCGCCCCTGGCTGCGAAAGCGCGCCGCGAAAACGGCAGCGGAGGATGCCTCGCCTGCGGACGCGGATCGCCGGCCCCGTGGTTGGGCTTGCGCGCGCCATGGCCGTCCGATCACCCAGAACCCTGCTGGAGACCCACGATGACAATACCGATGGCTCACGACCGACGCAGGCTGCTCGGTGCCGCCGCCCTTGGCCTCGTCGCAAGCCTCGCCGGCGGATCCAGTTCGGCGGGCGCTCAGGGCTCGCAACCGAGCCCATCCGGCCCGGTGCGACGGTCCGCATTCGGGCCGCTCAAGCAGATCAGGGCGGGCGTCCTCGATGTCGGCTACGTGGATACGGGACCGTCGGACGGCCCGCCCGCGATCCTGCTGCACGGCTGGCCCTACGACATACACACCTATGCCGAGGTCGCTCCCCTCCTGGCATCCGCCGGGTACCGGGTGATCGTGCCCTATCTGCGCGGCTATGGCACGACGCGCTTCCTGTCGGACGATGCGGTCCGCAACGGCCAGCAGTCGGTCTTCGCCACGGACATGATCGCCCTGATGGACGCGCTGGAGATCGGGCAAGCCGTCGTCGCGGGCTGCGACTGGGGGGCTAGGACGGCGTGCGTGATGGCGGCGATCTGGCCGGAGCGCTGTAAAGCTCTCGTGTCGGTGAGCGGCTACCTGATCGGCAGTCAACAGGCCAACAGCATGCCCCTCCCGCCGCGGGCCGAGCTCGCCTGGTGGTACCAGTTCTACTTCGCGACGGAGCGCGGCCGGCTCGGCTACGAGGCGAACCGGAAGGATTTCGCGAGGCTCATCTGGCAGACGGCTTCCCCGACCTGGCGGTTCGACGAGGCCACGTTCGAGCGCACGACCGATGCGCTCATGAATCCCGATCACGTCGCTATCGTCGTCGGCAATTACCGCTGGCGCCTCGGCCTGGCGAACGGGGAACCTCGGAACGATGCTCTGGAACGGCGCCTCGCGGCGGCTCCGGTGATCACGGTCCCGTCGATCACGCTCGAGGGTGACGCGAACGGGGCGCCCCATCCGGAGCCCTCTTCCTACGCCGACAAGTTCGCCGGCCCGTACACCCATCGGACTATTGAAGGTGGGATCGGCCATAATCTGCCGCAGGAGGCACCGAAGGCCTTCGCCCAGTCGGTGCTCGACGCCGCAAGGTTCTGAAGGTCTCGAACCGAGGGCGAACCTGCGGTGCTCGACCCACGCCGGAGCGCCGGCAAGCGAGCCGCTCCGCGTTGCTCGCGAAAAAGCGGCAGAGTTGCTACGCGGCCCCATGCGCAAGAAGGAAGCGCCGGCTGAGCCCACGAAAGGCTCCGTTCCGACTGAAGCGGGTTCTCCACCCGGCAATCCCCATGAGAGGCTTCACTGACCTAACACATCCGGATCCCGGCCCGCACTACAAGCCGAGCTGCTTGCACATGTAGACCCGTCGCAGTCCCTTCTCGACCGCCCGATGCGTCTCGCGGTAGCCAAGCTGCATGTAGAGCGCGACGTTCTCCGTCATCGCCTCGTTGGTGTAGAGCGTGACGGCTTGGTAACCCGCCTCGGCCGCAGCTTGCTCCGCGAAGGCCAGCATGAGCCGGCCGAGACCCGAACCTTGTGCCTCGGGCGCAACGGCAACGTTGTCGAGCAGCATCGCGCTGTCCTGCGGGATCAGCACAAGAACGCCCTTGACGACGCCGTCGGTCTCCGCGACATGCACCCGGCTCCCGTCGATCAGTGCGGCGTAATCGTCGAGCATGGGCCCGGGCTCACGCCCAATCCGCGAAATGTAGCCGCTATACGCGGCTCGGACGATCTCCTGGATGGCGCCAAGATCAGAGAGGGTGCCAAGGCGGATACGCGCGATCATGCCCGCATGCTGTCACAGGCATCGCACCTCGGGAAGCGGTAGACCATGCACGCGGGCCCGGTTCAACTTGGATCGGCAGCAGGCCTCAGCGACTGGAGAGAACCTGATCGCGAACGGCGCGACGATAGTCGGACGGCGTGGTGTTCCGATGCTTGACGAAGAGACGGGCGAGCACCTGGTTGGACGAGTACCCGACCTCGAGCGCGATCTCGGTCACGGGCAGGTCCGTGGTCTCGAGAAGCTGGCACGCTCGCTCGAGCCGCAGGCGCGTCAGGTAGGCCCGCGGCGGCACGCCGACGCTCTCCTTGAACATGCGCGCGAAATGGAACGGCGAGAGCCGCGCCTCGGCGGCGAGCTCGTCGAGGCTGATGTCCTCTGCCAGCCGCTCCTGCATCAGCTCCAGGCAGCGGCGCTTCGCCCAGGGCGCAAGGCCGCCCCTGGCCGGCGCGAGCGAGGCGCCGCTCAGCCGGCACAATTCGGCGAGGATCTCGCAACCGGCCGCGCGTGCCAGCAGCCGGGACGGTGCGCCCTCCTCGTCGCTCAACGCCCATAGGTTCCTCAGCGTCGCCTGGATGGCCTGCGAACGAAACGGCCCCCTGTAGACCTGCAGGCTTTCCAGCGAGTAGCCTCCATCGGCCGCCTCGTCGAGCACGCCCTCCCATTGCGCGGTCGGAAACGCCAGTTTGCGAATCTGAATGTTCTTGCAGACATTTATCGTGTGGGCGAAGTTCGGCGCACCGAGATAGAGATCTCCCTTCTCGCTCGTCACGTCGAAATGCCCACCTCCCGAGTCGCCGCGGGTACGACTGCCACCCATCATAATCTGAATGAGAACGAGTTCGGGCACCGCCGGGTTACACATGGGTCCACCGGGCCGCACCAAGTCGAAGAAGTCGAGGACCCCGCCCGGTGATTTTCTTGCGCGCACGTAAGACGCCTGTCCGCTCTCGCCGTGGACTTCTGTAAGAGACGAGTAGTCAGGCACGATCTGTCTCCTCTGAATGGGCTAAGGACGCTTCTCGACCGGAATGTGCAGGCGACTTGCGCCCCGCAGATACGCTTAGGAACGCTCGAACGCTCCAGCGGGACGCGCCTTAACGCCTCCCGCCCCGAGGGAGTCGGGCGACGTCACGCCACCGAGCTGATCCCACGAACGCTGCCATCGAGCATAGGGTCATCCAATTGCGAATGAAATGCAAGTGCACCGGCGACCGGCAGCCGGTGTCGCTACGCCGCAGCTGAGATCCGGTGAACGGGCCCCTGCCGCGGGGCTGAGCGTCGGATGCGGACACGTCTCCTCGCGGCCGACGCTTTCCGGGCCGCCGTGTTCAATCCCTGCCTCGCGATCAGCTCGGCCTGCGCGACGCCATCCATGTCGGCCACCCGACCCGCGGGGACGAGGTCCCACGCTCTGCGGGTCGAGCGGCGCGGCCGGGTTGGAGCTGGAGCAGCGATCGCTATGGAGCCACCTACGGCCGTTCGGATGAGCGGGAGCGTCGCCGCGACGTGTACTGAGCGGCAGGCGTGATCCGCATGGCGTCTGGCCTAAGGTTGCGGCGCCTTACAGGTTGATCTCGCGTCTCGGTGAATCAGGGTCGGTCATCCGCAAGCGGCTCGCCGTCCTGCTCCTCCTCGAGCAGGGCGGCATCGCCGTTGGCGGACAACCGCACGCGACGTCCCTCGACAGCGGAAACGAAGGCGCCCGCGATGTAGTTGTGATGGTCGCGATGCGAGCCGCTGTCCTTCCTCGTCAACTTGATACGGCCGCCCGCGACGCGGTCCACCGTGCCCACATGCACCCCGTCGGCGCCGACGACCTCCATATGCTCCCTGATCGCGCGAAGATCCGTCATGACTTGAGCGCCTCTCATTCAGTCACGAGGCACCATGGCCGAGAGCGTGGAACGCCCTCACGTGCTCTCTTGAGCAAATGGCTTTTCCATCTCACCCGAACGGCAGGGCCGAAGGGGCAGCGTCGGCTCGCTGCGGCCTGAAGCGCGCGGTGGACCTGCGCACCCGCCGATCGGATAGGCATCCCTGCTGGTTCGCGGGATGGAGTCGGGGCGACCTCAGGCCGGCTGTCCGCCACCGCCCGTGGCGCCGAAAACCTGGCCCGTGGAGAAGCTGAGCGCCGGGTCCGCGGCGGCAACGTAGAGGCCGGCGATCTCGGCCGGCTGGCCAGGGCGGCCGAGCGGGCTTTGCGACCCGAATTTCTGCAGCTTCTCCGGCGCCGCGCCCCCACTCACCTGGAGCGGCGTCCAGAACGGCCCCGGCGCGACCGCGTTCACCCGGATGCCCTTGGAGGCGAGCTGCTTTGCCATCGACTTCGTGAAGTTCAGGACGGCCGCGCGGGTCATCGCGTAGTCGACGAGATCCTCGGAGGGATCCGAGGCCTGCTCGGAGGAGGTGTTGACGATCACCGCCCCCGGTCCCATCCGAGCCACAGCTGCCTTGGTGAGCCAGAAGGGCGCGTACACGTTGGTCCGCATCGTGGCGTCGAAATCCTCGCTCGATATGTCGGCGATGGCGGGCTTCGTCTGCTGGCGCGCCGCGTTGTTGACGAGGATGTCGAGGCCGCCGAGCTCGCGGGCGGCCTCCTCGATCAAACGTGTGCAGAACGCCTCGTCTCGCAGGTCGCCCGGGATCGCGACGGCCTTGCGGCCCGCGGCCCGGATGAGCTCGACCACCTCGCGGGCGTCGGGCTCCTCGGCGGGCAGATAGTTGATCGCCACGTCGGCGCCCTCGCGGGCATAGGCGATGGCCGCCGCCCGCCCGATGCCGCTGTCGCCGCCGGTGATCAGGGCGCGCTTGCCCTGGAGGCGGCCCGAGCCGCGATAGCTTGTCTCGCCATGGTCGGGGCGCGGGTTCATCTGCGAGGCAAGGCCCGGCCAGGGCTGCTGCTGGACCGCAAAGGGCGGCTTTGGATAGTCGGCCGCCTTCCGCGTAGTCGGAGCCCCAGGCTGCTTCGCCTCCTGCGCCAGAGCCGGCGCTGCGGCGGCCGCGGCGGCCGTCGCGAGGGCCGCGCCGGCTACGAAGTCCCGGCGTGAGGTATTGTCGATTGTCACGAGGGCGATCTCCTGGCGCAGGTGTCCGGTCGCCGGTCAACCGGTCTTGTAGATGCCGGTTCCCGCCCTGCGGGCCTGCGTCGCAACTCCGGACGTACGGGCGCATCAGCCAACGAGGCTCGTCGCGTTCGTCGTAAGCCCCCACTCACCGCTGCGCTTCGTGACGAGAGCTAAGTCGAACCCTACCGAAGGATCGATGCTTGGGAGCCGTCTACGTGATGGCCTGGTGCGCATCCTTCTGATCGGGGAGGATGCATCGAGTTCCCAGAGCATCGAGCCGATGCTCAAGTCAAAGCGGTTCGACGTCCATGCCACGGACCTGAGCGACGAGGTTGTCGATCCCGGCAAGCACTACGATGACGACCTCCTCCTGCTCGACCCGACATGTCGGGCTACGAGGTTCTCCGCTCCTCGCGGGTCGCCAAGGTGACGACGCTAATCCTGATCCTGTCCGATCTGGCGGGCATCGAGGACAAGGTGAAGGGTCTATAGGCTTCGGCGCGGACGACGACCTCGCCGAGCCCTGCCAGAAGGACGAGCTGGTGGCGCGCATCCACGCCGTCGTGCGCCGCTCCAAGGGCACGCCAAGGCGGTGCTCATCTGCAGTCACCTGAAGGTGCCCATGGACGCCAAGCTCGCCGAGCTGCGCACGACGCCTCTCAATCTCGATGGCGCGGCTTCATAGCGGTGAACGTCGTCACGGTGACAGGCGTACCGGAGCCGGAACCGCGAGATCGCCATCGCCGCTTTTCGCAACACGTCGATCCAAGTCGTTGCAGGCCTATGCCCGCCGGACCTCACGAGTGAACGCGGAGGCTGGGGGAAAATGGGAACGGGACCCGAAGGTCCCGTTTCTGTTGCTAGGCTTTCCCGAGCCCCGTTTGGTCACGCCGCGAGGCGGACCGCACGCATGTCAACGTTGTCGTTGGCAGTTGTGATTGCGGACATTCGGACATAGTCCAGGCCGTACCTCAGCCTAATCGCAGCCGGACCTTTACCACGCCAGGTCGAACCCATGTCACCCCCCCCATCACGGCAGAACCCGCCTGCCGTCATGGTGGAGGTGGGGGGAATTGAACCCCCGTCCCTAACGTCTATTCTGAACTGCCTCTACGATCATAGCCGGGTTACCCCGACCCCCCCAAAGTGGGGTTTGCGCGGCGAGAGTCAAGCACGTCGCGCTCGCGATCTGCGCTTGCGCCATCGTCGTCGCAGCATGATCAGCGCGGTTGTTCACGGCCCGCGTTGACCGCTTCGCGCCCGTATCCCCTGTTGCCGTCAGGGCGGTTCCCACCGTTCCATGTCCACCGGAACGTCCGCGGCTGGGCAATCTGATCAACCTCGAACAACCGAGCTTGGCCGGAAGCGGTCCTACGGCTCGCGGTGCGCGCACCTCAAGAGCAGACGTTCTTACCCATCGACTCAACGTCGCGAGTGGGCGCAAGGTGGATAGAGGCCGTGACGTGGCGCCGACCTGACGCGGAAGGCGCCGGAAGACCATGGAAAGCTCCGTCGCCTCCATCGGTGAAAGGGGTTCCTCGGTTCGGCCTATCCCGCTCGACCACGAGAGGCGTTCCATGAGCGATCCCTGTACGGCCCTCTGCATCCTTGGCGGGTCCGCGGAAGGACCCATCTTGGCCCTGTCAGAGGGCCTGAGCTTCTGGGGCGGGGTCGATCCGGCGACGGGAAGGATCATCGACGTGCACCACCCGCAGCATGGCGCCGACCTGAGCGGCGCGGTGGTTCTCATGCCGACGAGCCGCGGATCGTGCTCCGGCTCCGGGGTCGTCCTGGCGCTCGCGCTGGCGGGCCGGGCCCCCGCGGCGCTCGTGTTCTCGGACGCCGAGGACGTCGCGACGCTCGGCGCCGTCGTCGCCGCTGAGATGTTCGGCCGTTCCCTGCCCGTGCTGCGCCTGCCGCCCGCGCAATACGCCGTGGTCTCGGCCAAGGCCTTCGCACGGATCACGGAGCAGGAGATCGTCGCGGACGACGTGACGATCCCACTGTACCCGCCGCGCGGGATGACGCTCGATCTCTCACCCCAGGACCGGGCGATGCTGGCCGGCGAGGCGGGCGAGGCCGCGCGCCAGGCCATGCGGATCCTCGTCGCCATGGCCCACCAGGGGGCTGCGGAAGCCCTGACCGACGTCACTCGTGCTCACATCGACGGCTGCATCTATGCCGGTCCCGCCAACCTCGTCTTCGCCGAGGCCATGGAGGCGCTGGGCGCGCGGGTCGTGGTGCCCACGACGACGAACGCGATTTCGGTCGACCGGGAGAACTGGCAGCGTCAAGGCGTGCCGGCCGGGTTCGGCGAGCCCGCCGCGCGGCTTGCCGACGCCTATGTCCGAATGGGCTGCCGGCCGACCTTCACCTGCGCGCCCTACCTCCTCGACGATGCCCCGGAGGCTGGGGACGCCATCGGCTGGTCGGAGTCGAATGCCGTCATCTTCGCCAACAGCGTGCTCGGCGCCCGCACCGCGAAGCATCCCGACTTCCTCGACCTCTGCATCGCTGTCACCGGGCGCGCTCCGCTGACGGGTCCCTACCTTGACGCGGAACGGCGGGCGCGGCGGGTCATCGACGTCGATCTGCCCGAGGGCGCCGACGCCGCCTTCTGGCCGCTCCTCGGCTACCTCGCCGGCCAAGCTTCCCCAGACCGGATCCCGCTCCTGCGGGGGCTCGCGAAGGCGGGCCCGAGCCGCGACGACCTGAAGGCGCTCTGCGCCGCCTTCGGGACGACCTCCGCCGCGCCGATGCTGCACGTGGATGGGATTACCCCGGAGGCGGCCGGCGCCGCAGCCCCCGACGCATCCCGCACGAGCCTCACGCGTGCCGATCTCGCGATGGGGTGGCGGCACCTCAACGGCGGGCCGGAGGAGGTGGACCTCGTCGCGCTCGGCAGTCCCCATGCCTCCCTCGAGGAATGCCGTGCCTTCGCGGCGGCGCTCGCAGGGCGGCGGCGCCATGCGAGCATGGCGGCGATCGTCACGGCGGGGCGGGAGGTCATCGCGGCGGCAGAGGCGGACGGTACGCTGGCCCGCCTGCGGGTCAGCGGCGTCGAGATGATCCCGGACCTGTGCTGGTGCTCGATCTCACGCCCCGTATTTCCGGCGGGTGCCAAGACGGTGGTGACGACCTCGGGCAAATACGCCCATTACGGGCCGGGTCTTTCCGGCTGCGCGGTCAGGCTGGCGACCCTGGATGACTGCGCCGAAGCGCTGGTCACGGGCCGAGTGCCAGCTCGACTGCCTGAGTGGCTCTCGTGAGGAGCTCCGCCCGGCGGGGGGGCCCGGCGAGGTGAGCTCCACGACCAGGGCTTGCCTCCGATCACGGCTTCGTCGCCGGCCGGTCGCAAGGTCCTGACTTGGTGCAATCCGGGGCCAGGGCTGCGCCTACGAGTCAAGGGCGGCGAAGGGGACGCCGTTGGGCATCCAGTGCCGGGGCGCGTCCGTTCACGATGTAATGCGGGCCTCCGAACACCTCGCCAGTGGGTGCTCACGCTAGGCCGTATCGGCGTGCAAAAGCGTGAGATAGGGCGCAACCAGCGCCCATTCCGCGTCGAAAATGTCAAATAGTAAGAGCTTGCGAGAGAGCGTCATCCAAGGGCCATGACAGCCTATTGGGAACGAAAGGGCATACCTCACATTGGAGGCTACCTTGACCGTGGCTTCCAGGCATTTGGTGCAGCCGATAAGGACATCAGCTACCTCGTCACGCGGTGACTCGACGGACCTGCCGGCTGACCCGTTGAAAACAGTGGTGAGCGCGGTGGGACTCGAACCCACGACCCACTGATTAAAAGTCAGTTGCTCTACCGGCTGAGCTACGCGCTCGAAGGTCGGGTTGAGATAGGGGTTCGTCCGGGCGGGGTCAACCTGAAAGCGGGACGGGCGGGCTTCTTCGGCGGGGGCGATTGCCCCGCTCGGCGGGCGCGCCATAATGTGCCCTCCCCCATCGCATCGGTCGGTCATGTCCCTGGATCCCCGCCTACCCTTCCTCGCCGAGCTCGAGCGCAAGATCCTGTGGCTGTCCACATGGACGATCCACAACGCCAACCACCTGCGCGAGAGCAGCGACGGGCTGAAGGTGGGAGGGCATCAGGCCTCGTCGGCCTCCCTCGCCACGATCCTCACGGCTCTCTACATGGCGGTGCTGCGGCCGGAGGACCGGGTGGCGGTGAAGCCGCATGCGAGCCCGATCTTCCACGCGATTCAATACCTGCTCGGCAACCAGACCCGGGAAAACCTGGAGACCTTCCGCGGCTACAAGGGCGCGCAGTCCTACCCGTCGCGCACCAAGGACGCCGACGACGTCGATTTCTCGACCGGCTCCGTGGGCTTAGGGGTCGCGCAGACGCTCTTCGCCTCGCTCGTGCAGGACTACGTGAAGGCCCATGGCTGGGCCCCGGACCGCCCCGAAGGCCGGATGATCGCCCTCGTGGGCGATGCCGAGATGGACGAGGGCAACATCTTCGAGGCGTTGCTGGAGGGCTGGAAGCAGGGCGTGCGCAACACCTGGTGGATCATCGACTACAACCGCCAGAGCCTCGACGCCGTCATCCGCGAAGGGCTCTATGCCCGCTTCGAGGCGATCTTCCGGGCCTTCGGCTGGGACGTGGTCACGCTGAAATACGGCTCGCTCCAGGAGGCCGCCTTTGCGGAGCCCGGGGGCGAGCGGCTGCGGGCCTGGATCGACACCTGCCCCAACCAGCTCTATTCCGCACTCACCTTCCAGGGCGGCGCAGCCTGGCGCAAGCGGCTCCTCGACGATCTTGGCGACCAGGGCCCCGTGACGCGGATCATCGAGAGCCGGTCGGACGAGGAGCTCGGCCGGCTGATGGGCAATCTCGGCGGCCACGACCTGCCCAACCTCATCAAGGCCTTCGAGGGCATCGACCACGACCGGCCCGTCATGTTCCTCGCCTACACGATCAAGGGGCACGGCCTGCCGCTGGCGGGCCACAAGGACAACCATGCGGGCCTGCTCACGCCTGCGCAGCTCGCCGCCTACCAGGCTTCGGCCGGCGTGCGTCCGGGCCACGAGTGGGACCGCTTCGAGGGCCTGAACCTGCCCTCGGCCGAGATGGAGCGCTTCTTGAGCGAGGTGCCGTTCAACGCGCGCGGGCGGCGGCGCTTCACCGCCCCGGCGGTGCCCGTGCCGGCGGAGCTCGCAGTGCCGAAGCAGGCCGCGATGTCGACGCAGCAGGGCTTCGGCCTCATCCTCAACGAGCTCGCCCGCTCCTCCGAGCCCCTCGCCGAGCGCATCGTCACGACTGCGCCCGACGTGACGGTCTCGACCAATCTCGGCGCGTGGGTGAACCGGCGCGGCCTTTTCGCGCGGCAGGAGCTCAAGGACCTGTTCAAGGCCGAGCGCATCCCCTCGACTTTCACCTGGGACTTCTCGCCGAAGGGCCAGCACATCGAGCTCGGCATCGCGGAGATGAACCTCTTCATCCTCCTCTCGGGCCTGGGGCTCTCGCATTCGTTGTTCGGCGAGCGTCTGATCCCCATCGGGACGCTCTACGACCCCTTCATCGCCCGCGGCCTCGATGCCCTGAACTATGCCTGCTACCAGGACTCCCGCTTCATCCTCGTCGCGACCCCGTCGGGCGTGACGCTCGCGCCCGAGGGAGGCGCCCACCAGTCGATCGGCACGCCGCTGATCGGCTTGGCGCAGGACGGGCTCGCCGCCTTCGAGCCCGCCTTCGTGGACGAGCTTGCCGTCATCCTCCGCTTCGCCTTCGACTATGTGCAGCGCTACGGCGAGGGCGAGCCGAACGAGCGCTCGTGGCTGCGCGACGAGACCGGCGGCGCGGTCTATCTGCGCCTCTCCACCCGCACCCTCGACCAGCCGACGCGTGCGATGACGCCGGAGCTCTCCCGCGACATCGTCGACGGCGCCTATTGGATGCGAAAGCCGGGGCCGAACGCGCAGGTCGTCGTCGCCTATACCGGCGCGCTCGCGCCCGAGGCGATCGAGGCGGTCGGGCTGATGGCGGAGGACCGGCGCGACGTCGGCCTTCTCGCCGTGACCTCGGCCGACCGGCTCAATGCCGGCTGGACCGCGGCGCAGCGGGCGCGGGAGCGCGGCATCGTGCACGCCCGCAGCCACATCGAGCGGCTCCTCGACGATCTGCCCCCGAACTGCGCTCTCGTGACGGTTCTCGACGGTCACCCGGCGACGCTCGCCTGGCTCGGCTCGGTGCGCGGCCACCGCACGCGCTCGCTGGGCGTCGAGCATTTCGGGCAGACCGGGACCCTGCAGGACCTCTACCGGCATTTCGGGATCGACGCGCAGGGCATCGCTGCGGCCGCCGAGACGATCGCCCCGGGGCGCCCGATCCGCCACCTGCGGGCAGTGCCGTGACCCTCGGCCGGCGCTCGGGGCCTCAGGCCCCGGGCACGCCATCCCCGGCCTGGCCGGGGCCGCTCGGGGGCCAGAAGGCCGGAGTCCGGTTGGCATAGCTCCGCCAGGCGGGTCCGAACCACGCCTCCATGTGGCGCTCTTCGTACTGCGCCTGCACGATCAGAGACGTAATCCCGAGACCGAGGCAGGCGAGCGAAAACAGCGACGGCCAGGCCAGGACGAATCCGATCTGCCCTGTCCCGACCGCGACGAAGAGCGGATGCCGTACCCGCGCATAGGGCCCGCCCGTCACGAGCGCGGCGGGCCGTCCGGCCCCGACGCCTGAGCGCCAGGCCTCGCCCAGGAAGCTGTGGATGTAGACGACCCCGCCCAGGGACGCGGCGAGGAATGCCAGCCCCAAACCAGCGACAGGCGCCGTCGTGATAGGGAGGAGCGGCCCGAACCAGCCGTCGATCCCAGGTGCCGCGACCCGTGCCAAGCATATGGCCCAGATGCCTGCGCGGAGTACGATGAACAGGGTGTGGCCGAACCACTGCGCCGTGCCGGCGCGGCCCCGCTCGGCGTGGCGGCGGCCCGTGCGGGCGCGCAGGGCCATGAGCTTCGCGGTGTAGAACACCGCGATGAAGGTGAAGTAGCAGGCGAGAGCCGCCCGCGTGAAGGTCAGCACGTCCAAGGCAGCCCTCCCCCGAAGCCTGCCGGGCATCGCCGCCCCCGGGCGGCGATGCAGGTCGGCGGGAGGATAGGCTCAAATCACAGGGAACGCGAGCGGATGGCGATGTCCCGATGCTCGTATGGCCGGGCGCATGGCCCGGCCGTACGGCGATTGCTCCCCGTCAGTGCAGGATCTGGCTCAGGAAGAGCTTCGTGCGCTCGTGCTGCGGGTTGCGGAAGAACTCGTCGGGCGTGTTCATCTCGACGATCTGCCCGTAATCCATGAAGATCACCCGGTCGGCGACCTGGCGCGCGAAGCCCATCTCGTGAGTCACGCAGAGCATGGTCATGCCCTCCTCGGCGAGCCCCACCATGGTGTCGAGCACCTCCTTCACCATCTCCGGGTCGAGAGCGGAGGTCGGCTCGTCGAACAGCATGATCTTCGGGTTCATGCAGAGCGAGCGGGCGATGGCGACACGCTGCTGCTGGCCGCCCGAGAGCTGACCCGGGTACTTGTTGGCCTGCTCGGGGATCTTCACGCGCTTGAGGTACTTCATCGCGACCTCTTCCGCGTCCTTCTTGGGCATCTTCTTGACCCAGATCGGCGCGAGCGTGCAGTTCTCGAGGATCGTGAGGTGCGGGAACAGGTTGAAGTGCTGGAACACCATGCCGACGTCCCGGCGGATCTCGTCGATCCGCTTGAGGTCGTTGGTGAGCTCGATCCCGTCGACGACGATGCGCCCCTGCTGGTGCTCCTCAAGCCGGTTGATGCAGCGGATCATCGTGGACTTGCCGGACCCCGAGGGGCCGCAGATCACGATGCGCTCGCCGCGCTGAACCTTGAGGTTGATGTCGCGCAGGACGTGGAACTCGCCGTACCACTTGTGGACGCCGAGCATCTCGACGGCCGTCTCGGTCTTCAGGGTCACGCCGGGCGACGGCGCGGTTCGTTGCGTGGTCATCGTGCTCGTCATGGGATCACCGTTTCTGTCCAGCCGCGAGACGCCGCTCGACCCCGAGCGAGTAGCGCGACATGCCCCAACAGCAGAGGAAGTAGAATACAGCCGCAAACGCGTAGCCCGTGAGGCTCGTCGTCGGCGTCGCCCAGTTCGGGTCGACGCGGGACGCCTCGATGGTGCGGATGAGGTCGAAGATGCCGACGATCGCCACCAGCGTGGTGTCCTTGAACAGCCCGATGAAGGTGTTGACGATGCCGGGGATCACGATGCGCAGGGCCTGCGGCAGGATGATGAAGTACATCATCCGCGGGTAGCTGAGGCCCAGCGCCATCGCGCCCTCGTACTGGCCCTTCGGCATGGCCTGCAGGCCGCCGCGCACCACCTCGGCCATGTAGGCGGAGGCGAAGAGGGCCACGCCGACGAGCGGCCGCATCAGGCGGTCGATGGTCACCCCTTCGCTGAGGAATAGCGGCAGCATGGTGTTGGCCATGAACAGCACAGTAATGAGGGGCACACCGCGCACGAACTCGATGAACACCACCGAGAAGAGCCGCACGATCGGAAGCTTCGAGCGCCGCCCGAGGGCGAGCAGCACGCCGAAGGGGAGCGAGAACACGATCCCGACCGCCGACACCACGATGGTGACGAGGACGCCGCCCCACAGCGAGGTCTGCACCGGGGGCAGGCTCAGGGGCTTGAAGCCCGCGAGCAGGAGCACGGACAGGATGGGCAGGACCACGAAGAAGTAGATCGCGCCGAGGCCGCGGCGGGGCGCGTTGAGCCACAGCATCCAGGCCACGCCGATCGCGAGCAGGACGAAGAACACGTCCACGCGCCAGCGCTCGGGGATCGGGTAGGAGCCGTAGATGAAGTAGTTGATCTTGTCGGCCACGAAGGCCCAGCAGGCCCCGACCGGGCGGCCCACGGTCTCGGCACGGCAGGCGTCACGGTCGACCCCGACCCAGACTGCGTCGAGGATGAAGAAGCGCAGGACGGGGGGGACGATCACGTAGAGCAGGTAGATCGTCGCGAGGGTCAGCAGCGCGTTCGGGATGCTCGAGAACAGGTTCTCGCGCATCCAGGCGAGCGGGCCGCGCACCAGGCGGGGCGGCGGGGCCGCCTCCACCTGCTCGTTGCGGACGAAGTGAAGGGTCTCGGTAGCGGCGTTCATGCGCGAGCCCTCCTAGCGTTCCACGATCGCCACGCGGCGATTGTAGATGTTCATGATGGCCGAGGTGATGAGGCTGATCGTGAGATAGACCGCCATGGTGATGGCGACGACCTCGACCGCCTGTCCCGTCTGGTTGAGCACGGTACCCATGAAGACCTGGACGAGATCGGGGTAGCCGATGGCGACGGCGAGCGACGAGTTCTTCGTCAGGTTGAGATATTGACTGGTGAGCGGCGGGATGATCACCCGCATCGCCTGCGGCACGATGACGAGCCGCAGCGTGTGCGACGGCTTGAGCCCGAGCGCGTAGGAGGCCTCCGTCTGGCCTCGCGAGACCGCAAGGATCCCGGCGCGCACCACCTCGGCGATGAAGCCCGCCGTGTAGGTGACGAGTCCGAGGAGCAAGGCCACGAATTCGGGGAACACCTGCATGCCGCCGCGCAGGTTGAAGCGCTGCTGCTCGGGGATGTCGAAGGTGATGGGGTTCGTGCCCCCGATCGCCGCGAGGACGAGCCAGATCACGATCGGCAGGCCAAGGATCGCGCCGAGGCCCACGAGTCCGACGGGATATTGCCGCCCGGTCGCCTCCTGCACCCGGCGCGCCCATGCGCGGAACAGGAGCGTCAGGACGATCCCGGCCAGGAAGGCGAAGGGGATCAACCAAGCCGTGTCGTTGAGGATCGGCTTGGGCAGGGAGAGGCCGCGGTTGTTGAGGTAGAAGCCCGCCCCGAAGTTGATCGACTGGCGCGGCGAGGGCAGCGGTGCGAGCACCGCGTTGTACCAGAAGAAGAGCTGGAGCAGGAGCGGCAGGTTCCGGACGATCTCGACATAGACCATCGAGACCTTCGCGACGATCCAGTTCGTGGACAGGCGCGCGATGCCCACGATGAAGCCCAGGATCGTGGCGAAGAAGATGCCGATGACGGCGACGAGCAGCGTGTTCAGGAGGCCGACGACGAAGGCCTCGCGATAGGTCGAGCCTGAGCTCGAATAGGGGATGAGCTGCTGGTTGATGTCGAAGCCGGCCGGGTTGGTAAGGAAACCGAAGCCGGACGCGATGCCGGCCGCGCGCAGGTTCGACACGGCGTTCGTGATGGCTTCGTAGAACAGGAAGCCGATGACCAGGACCAGAATGGCCTGGAAGAAGATGCCCCGTACCTTGGGGTCGTAGAACAACGACGCCTTGGCCGGCGCTTGGTTTGCCGCGCTCGCCACCCGAGATGCTCCCCATCTTGCGGGGCTTCCGGCCCGCCCCGCCCCATACGCCGGATACAGTTCGGGCGTCCGAACCGGAATTCGGACGCCCGTGATCGACGCTTAGCGGACCGGCAGGCCGTACTGGAGGCCGCCCTTCGTCCAAAGCGCGTTCTGGCCGCGCTGGATCTTCAGGCGCGAGCCCTGGCCGACGTTCCGCTCGAACGACTCGCCGTAATTGCCGACGTGCTTGATTATCCGGTAGGCCCAGTCGTTCGTCAGGCCGATGGCCTCGCCGTACTTGCCCTCGGTGCCGAGCAGGCGCTTGATCTCCGGGTTGTCGGACTTCAGCATCTGATCGACGTTCGCCTTGGTGATGCCGAGCTCCTCGGCGTTCAGCATCGCGAAATGCGTCCAGCGGACGATGTCGCCCCACTGGTTGTCGGCGTGGCGGACGACCGGGCCCAGCGGCTCCTTGGAGATGATCTCGGGCAGGACGATGTGGTCGTCCGGGTTCGTCGCCTTGAGGCGCTCGGCGTAAAGGCCCGAGGCGTCCGTCGTGAAGGCGTCGCAGCGGCCCGCGTCATAGGCCTTGAACGTCTCGTCGGCGGTCGCGAAGGCGACGACCTCGTATTTCAGGTTGTTCGCCCGGAAGAAGTCGGCGAGGTTGAGCTCGGTCGTCGTACCCTGCTGGGTGCAGACCGAGGCGCCGCTCAGCTCCTTGGCGCTCGCGACGCCGAGCGTCTTGCGAACCATGAAGCCCTGGCCGTCGAAGTAGTTGATCGCCGGGAAATCGAGGCCGAGCGAGGTGTCGCGCGACATGGTCGCGGTCGAGTTGCGGACCAGGACGTCGATCTCGCCCGACTGAAGCGCCGTGAAGCGGTCCTTGGCCGAGAGCGGGATGAAGCGCACCTTGTTGGGATCGTTGAAGATCGCGGCCGAGATGGCGCGGCAGAACTCCACGTCGAGGCCGGTCCAGTTGCCCTGAGCGTCCGGTACGCCGAAGCCCGCGAGGCTCGGGTTGGCGCCGCATTGCAGCGTCCCGCGCTGCTTCACGGCGTTCAGGGTCGCCTGCGCCGACGCCGCGGTCGCGGCGACGCTCGCCGCAAGACCGATGGCGATGGTCACGAGTGCCTTCTTCATGTTCGACTGTCTCCCGCTCTGTTTGTTCGACGTGAGCCCGCTGGGCCGTCCGGCGTTTGTGATCGCAGCCAAAGGCGCTGCCCCCTCGCCGGCTTGGCCGTGGGCGCCTGCTCTTTGGCAGGGGCTCAGGTTGCCGTCAATGCCGGCACCACCCGCCCCGTCCTCCGATGCGCCCCCGGACCTGTCGTGGCAAGCATCGAACGACACATCCTTTTCCCGGTCAAGCATGTTCCGCGCCACATGCCCGAAACCCTTGACGTAGGCGTGGACGGCAGGATCACATCGGCTTCCGCATCAGCACCAAGGGCATCATGGACACGAACGACCCCCGAAAGAGCCGCCTCGGCGAGAAGACCCGCTTGGTCCACGCCGGGCGGGATCCGTGGGAGCAGCACGGCTTCGTCAACACCCCGATCTATCGCGGCTCGACCGTCCTGTACCGTACCTACGACGACATCAAGCACCGGCGCGGGCGCTACAGCTACGGCACGAAGGGCACGCCGACCACAGAGGCCCTTGAGACCGCCTGGACGGAGCTCTCGGGCGCGGCCGGCACGGTGCTGGCGCCCTCCGGGCTCGCGGCCGTGACGCTCGCGCTCATGTCCTGCCTCAAGGCCGGCGACCACCTGCTCGTCACGGACTCGGCCTACAACCCGACGAGGGTCTTCTGCGACGGGTTCCTCAAGCGCTTCGGCGTCGAGACCACCTACTACGATCCGCTGATCGCCGGCGATATCGCGGGCCTCATGCGGCCCAGCACGACGGCGGTTCTCACGGAGGCGCCGGGCTCGCAGTCGTTCGAGATGCAGGACATCCCGGCGATCGCGGAGGCCGCCCGTGCCCACGGCGCGCTCACGATCATGGACAATACGTGGGCAACGCCGCTTCTTTTCCCGCCGCACGAGCGGGGCGTCGATCTCGCGATCGAGGCGGGCACGAAATATCTCAGCGGCGGCTCGGACCTGCTGCTCGGCCTCGTCTCGGCGAACGAGCTCGCCTGGCCCGCTCTCCGGCGCACCTTCGACCAGTTCGCGATGTGCGCGGGGCCGGAGGACGTGTTCCTGGGCCTTCGCGGGCTGCGCACCATGGCCCTGCGGCTCAAGGAGCACGAGGCTCAGGCGCTCGCGATGGCGCGCTGGCTCGAGGCGCGGCCCGAGGTGGCACGGGTCCTTCACCCCGCCCTCCCCTCCCATCCGGGGCACGCCCTGTGGAAGCGCGACTTCAAGGGGGCATCGGGCCTGTTCTCCATTGCCCTCCAACCGGTACCGGAACGGGCGCTCGCGGCGTTCCTCGACGGCCTCCAGCTGTTCGGGATGGGCTATTCCTGGGGTGGCTTCGAGAGCCTCGTCATCCCCTTCGACTGCACGACCTACCGGACCGCCACGCGCTGGGAGCCCGGCGGACCGACGCTCCGCTTCCATATCGGGTTCGAGGACCTGAGCGACCTGCAGGCCGATCTGGACGCGGGCTTCGCCCGCATGCGCGAGGCCGCTTAAGGTTCGGCGCCGACGATCATGGGACGAGCCAGGTCGCCTCTGGCTCGGCTCCCGTCCGCCACGCGAAGAGCGCGCGGCGGTGACCCGAGAAGGCGAGATAGAGCGTCTCAAGGCGCTCGATCCGCACGAGCACCGCGGCGAAGTTGCCCCGTCCGCCGTCCGCCCCCTCCGGCGTGGGCTGGGTGTAGGCGCCGCCCTCCGGAATCGACGCGCCGGGCGCCGGGCTCGTCGCGTAGCAGACGCGGCTGAAGGGACGCGACGACGCCCAGGCGGCGTCGGCGACGGCGTCGTCGTGATGGACCGTCGCCACACCCTCCAGACGGACCTGGAACTTCGCGGCCGCGTCGTAGACGTGCAGCGCGACCCGGGCGTCGCGGGCGAGCTCCGCCGTCTTCTCGCTGCGCCGATCCGTGTGGAAACGAAGCCTGCGGACGCCGGGGTCGAACGCCCGCAGCACGACGGTACGCAGGCGCGGACGCCCGTCGAGGCCGATCGTCGCGAGCGCCGGGGCATGGGCGGCGGACCGGCGGTCGGTGCAGCCGAGCGCGAGACAGTCGAAGGCCCTCGCCAGCGTCGCGGGCAGGTTGTCGGCGAAGGCGGCGTCCGCCTCAGGCATCGGAGCGCTCGCGCCGTTCCCGCGAGATCAGCATCAGGTTGCGGACATAGATCAGGGTGCCGAGGCTCTGGCCGAGGATGAAGACGGGGTCCTTGCGGTAGAGGGCGTAGCCGAGGAGGATCAGCCCGCCGCCGATCGACAGGAACCAGAACGACACCGGCACCACGCTGCGGCCCGCACGCTCGCTCGCGATCCACTGCACGAGGAAGCGCGCCGTGAACAAGAGCTGGCCGATAAGTCCGACCAGCACCACGACGTCGAGGTTGAGCACGAACACGGCGTGCAGGTAGCCGCCGAGCTGATGATAGAGGTCAGCGATCATGGGCCGGGGTCTCCAGGATCCGGGGCACCCGGCGGCGCCGGCGGATGAGCCACCAGACGCCGGCAAGGTCGAGGATGCCGACCCAGAGGCGGTCGAACATCCCGTAATTCGATTGGCCGGCGAGCCTCGGACGGTCCACCACGTCGACATGGGCGACCCCGTAACCCTCGCGGGTCACCAGGGCCGGCATGAAGCGGTGCAAGGCGTCGAAATAGGGCAAGCCGAGATAGACGTCGCGGCGGAACGCCTTCAGGCCGCAGCCCGTGTCGCGGGTGCCGTCCCGCAGGACGCGCCCGCGCACCCCGTTGGCGATGCGCGACTGCATGCGCTTGAAGCCGGTGTCCTTGCGCCCGAGACGCTGTCCGGCGACGAGCCCGGTCGCCTCCCCGCCCTCGTCGAGCGCCCGCACCAGAGGCGGGATGAAGGCTGGATCGTTCTGCCCGTCTCCGTCGAGGGTGACCACGACGGGAGCCCGCGCGGCGCGCACGCCCGTCCTCACCGCCGCGCTCTGGCCGCAGCTCTCGGCATGGCTCACCACGCGCAGCCATGGGCGCTCGGCCGCGAGCCGCACGATCTCGGCGCGGGTGTCGTCGGTGGAGCCGTCGTCCACGTACACCACCTCGAACGAGCCAAGGGCCGCGCAGGCGGCCTCGATCTCGGCCACCAAAGGCGCGACGTTGGGCGCCTCGTTGCGCACGGGAACCACAACGGCGAGGCGGGGGGCGGCTTCGGTCCCGAACGCGAGAGGGGTCACGGCCTCACCATATAGGCGCCGATGTCGAGGCGCCGTCCGCCATTAATGTTGAAGCCGGCGACGCGCGTCACGAGAGCGGGCCTGACCGGGAGCCCCGCCGCGGCCGCCTGGAAGGCATCCTCGAAGCGGCGCTCGACGAAGACGAGGCGGCAGGGGCCGTCGCCGAGGAACGCCGCGGCATCCTCGCCCGTGTCCAGCATGTCGAGGTCCGTCCGGGTCAGGAACACGAGGCTCGGCTCGCGGTAGCCGACCGTGGCGATCGCGGGCGCCGGGCAGTCGAGACCGCGCGACACCTCGGCGAGGCGGGGCGAGAGCTTCAGCGAGCGCAGGACCGGCTGGGTGAGCCCAAGCACCCCCGTGACGAAGAGCACCGATGCGCCCGCGCCGACGAGGGCCGTGCGCCAGACCTCGCCGCGCAGGAACGCGCGCCAGGCGAAGAGGCCGACGAGCGCCGCGGCGAGCGTGACGGCGGTCCCGGCCACGGGCAGGGTCCCGTCGAGGGTCCAGGCCGCGACGGCGAGGCCGATGGCGGCCGCGAGCGGGATGCCGGGGAGAAGGAGCGTGGAGATGCGCGCGAGCGGCCGGTGCGGGCCGACGAAGCCGCGCGCGATCGCGATGGCCGTCAGGACGGCGATCGCCGGATAGAGCGGCATCACATAGTGCGGGAGCTTCGTCGGGACGGCCTCGAAGACGATCCAGGAGGGGACCACCCAGGCGATCGTGAACGCGACCGCGTCCTCGCGCCGGTTGATCCAAGCGAAGGGAACCGCGATGGCGGCCAGGATGGCGCCGGGCCAGAATGTACCGAAGAAGACCAGGAGATAGGTGCCCGGCGGCGCCCAGTGCTGGACCTGCGCGGTCCCGACCTTGCCGACGAGATCCTGCCCAACGGAAGCCTTGAAGAAGGCGCCGCCGCTTTTGGCGAGGATCGCCACGAACCAGGGTGCCACGAGAGCCAGGGTCAGCAGGAGCCCGAATCCGGGGCGCAGGGCCAGGAGCCAGCGGGCTGAGCGCTCGCGCACAGACAGGACAACCGCCGCGAAGCCCGCGAACATCACGATCATCGGCCCCTTCACCAGGATGCCGAGCGAGATCGCGATCCAGAAGCCGAGCGCCGTGCCCGCGGGCAGGCGGGCGAGCTCACGCTGGAGATAGGCCCGGGCGAGCCCTCCCATCGCGCCGACGGAGCAGGCGGCGAGCACGGCGTCCGTCTTGGCGAGGCGCGCCTCCGCCATGAGGATGACGGAGGTGGCCATCAGGAGCGCGGAGACGAACGCGACGCGCCGTCCCGCGAAGGCCAGCGCCGCCCAATAGGTGAGGAGCACCGTGGCAAGCGCGCCCACGAGCGAGGGCAGCCGATAGACTGCGATCGTGGCCCGGGCCTCCGGCACGCCGAGACCCTCGGCGGCGGCCACCGTGGCGCTCTGGAGCCAGTAGATCCCGATCGGTTTCTTGTGCCGGGCCTCGTCCTGGAAGCGGATATCGACGAAGTCGCCCGTCTCCAGCATCTGCTTCGAGGCTTGGGCGAAGCGGGGCTCGTCGCGGTCCATGGGCTGGAGCGAGACGAAGCCGGGCAGGAAACAGGCGAGCGAGACGAGGAGCAGCACGGCGCAGGCGCGCCGGTGGCCCGTTTCGATGAAGGCGAAGAGGCGGTCGAGACCGACGGCGTGCGAGAGGCGCGCGACCGATGAGCGATCCGCCAGGGTGAGACTCGTCATCCTCGGGCTCCGGGAGGTCGCGCCGGCAACGGGCCGCCGCGCGGGATGGCCCACGGCGCAATGACGCCTGCTCGTGGACGCGGCCGGCGGCGAAACGCTCCGATCCGGCGGGGGGTCATTCCGGTATCCGGGCCGAAATGTCAAATCGGGAGAGGTCCGGACGACCGCACGAGGGCGACCGCCGGTAGCCGGGTCAGGCGATCTGCTCGCAGGGCAGCACGCGTTCGCGAAGCGGCGGCTGGCCCATTGCCGGCTCCTCGATGGCCCGATCATGGCGTGCCCGGCCCCGCGCGCCCTCGACGAAGGCGAGGAGGACGCCGTCCACGGCACGAGCCTCGAGCACGATCTCGCGGGCGATCGCAAGCCCCGTCCTCGGGCGGCGGGAGAGCACCGCGACCAGCCACTCGGCGGTGTCCCGGTCGATGCCGCCCCCGCCCGCGAGGGCGAGGTCCTTGACCGCGGTCGCGAGGTAATCGGCCCACGCCGGATCGGCCCGCGACACAGCCTGGTCGAGCCCCAGGAGCGCCTCGGCGTCCTCGCGCCCGGTGAGGCCCGCGGGCAGGATGTCGCGCTGGAGCCGGCGCACGTCCCCGAACCCGATCCGCTTGCGTGCCAATGCCTTGCCCACGAACCCGCGCAGCTTCGTGTCGCTCATGCCGATGCTCCCTCGTTGCCCACGATTGTCCTTCCCGCGCGCCGGGCGCGCGGCTCCTGGCGTGCCTCCGGCACGCCGCCGTCGTCTCCTTCTGCGGTGCTGAACGGCCGGGAAGGTGTCACGCCGACCCGTGTCCATCAACAGGTACGTTCTCCTGCGCAAACGCTGGATTCGCTGGACGGGCCAGGACTGGAATCAGGATCTTGGGAGCGCCCCCACCCGCTTCGCCGCGGGCTGGCGACCCCGCCTGGGCTCGAACCAGGGACCTACTGCTTAGAAGGCAGTTGCTCTATCCAGCTGAGCTACGGGGCCGTGAGGCGTCCCTAACATAAGCTTTTTGGCCTGTCATGGCCACGGGAACGGCCGCACCCCTGCGGATGCGGCCGCTCATGCGCCCCAAGGTGGTCCGATCAGTAGTTGCGCACGCGCGCGACGGGGCCGGTGATCACCCGGCCGGGCGCCGTCCGGTAGGAGCGGGTCACGACCCGGCGCGGCGTGACGACGTTCCGGCGCACGACGACCCGGCGGGGCTCGTAGACCTCGCGGACCACGCGGCGGGGCTGGTAATCGTCCTGCACGATCACGCGGCGTGTGCTGACGACGGGCTGGGCTGCATAGGGCGAGCCGTAGCCATAGGCTGGCGGCGCGTTGTAGCCGTAGCCGTACACGGTCTGGGGCTGGTAGCGCGGGCCCCAGCCGAAATCGTCGTCGTAGGCCGGATCGTAGCCGTAGCCGCTCCCGAAGCCGACCGAGATCCCGACCTGCGCGGAGGCGCGATCCGGGGCCGCGACGAGGGCCGTGCCGGCCACGAGGGCGGCGGCGAGACCGAGCGTAAGCGTCTTCATGGATGAACTCCCGTACGGCGGGCCTTGGGCCCGCTTCATGACAGGGAGAACGCCGCAGGAGAGCGGCGGTTCGGGAACAAACCCGGAAACTGCGCCCAAGCTCTTTGAAAGCTTGAGCTTTTCAAAACGGCCGATGCCTAGCGCTTCTCCCGGTCGAACGGGTTCTTGCTCGTGCGCAGGGACAAGCGGATCGGCACGCCGGGGAGCTCGAAGGCTTCGCGAATGCCGTTCACGAGGTATCGGGTATAGGATTTCGGCAGGGCGTCGAGCTGGTTGCCGAAGATCGCGAAGTGGGGCGGGCGGGCCTTCACCTGCGTCATGTAGCGGATCTTGATGCGCCGGCCCGACACCGCCGGCGGCGGGTTCGCCGAGAGGGCGTCGGCGAGCCAGCGGTTGATGCGTGGGGTCGAGATGCGCTTGTTCCAGACCTCGTAGGTGTCGGTGACCGCCTGCATGAGCCGGTCGATCCCCTCCCCGGCAAGCCCCGAGAGCGGCACGACGGCGGCGCCGCGCACCTGCGGGAGGAGGCGCGTCGCGTCCTCGCGCAGTTCCTTGAGAAGGCCCGGCCGGTCCGCCACGAGGTCCCATTTGTTGAGCCCGATGACGAGGGCCCGCCCCTCGGACTCGATCAGGTCGACGATGGTGAGGTCCTGCTTCTCGAACGGGATCGTCGCGTCGAGGAGCACCACGACGACTTCCGCGAAGCGCACGGCTCGCAGGGCGTCGGCGACGGAGAGCTTCTCGAGCTTGTCCTCGACCCGGGCACGCTTGCGCAGGCCCGCCGTGTCGAACAGCTTCACCCCGCGGCCGCGCCATTCCCAGTCGAGCGAGATCGAGTCGCGCGTGATGCCCGCCTCGGGGCCGGTGAGGAGGCGCTCCTCCCCCACCATCCGGTTGATCAGCGTCGACTTGCCCGCGTTCGGGCGCCCGACGATAGCGACGTGGAGGGGCTTGCCGGGCGCATCCGCCTCATCCCCATCCTCCTCGTCGTCGTCCTCGGGAAAAAACTGCGAGAGCGCGGCGAACAGCTCGCCAAGCCCCTCGCCGTGCTCGGCCGAGATCGCGACTGGATCGCCGAGGCCCAGGCCGAAAGCCTCGTAGGCACCGGACAGGCCAGCCGCCCCCTCGGCCTTGTTGGCGAGGAGGATCACGGGTTTGCCCGAGCGGCGGACGAGCTCGGCGAACGGACGGTCCGCCGGGAGGAGGCCCGTACGGGCGTCGATGACGAACAGGACGACGTCCGCGTCCTGGATCGCAGCCTCGGTCTGGGCCCGCATGCGCCCCAGCAGCGAGCCCTCGTCCGCCTCCTCCAGGCCCGCCGTGTCGATGATGCGGAAGGCGAGATGGCCGAGCCGTCCGTCGCCCTCGCGCCGGTCGCGCGTCACCCCGGGGCGGTCGTCGACCAGCGCGAGCTTCCGGCCGACCAGCCGGTTGAACAGGGTCGATTTGCCGACATTCGGTCGGCCGACGATGGCGAAGGTCGGCGTCGTCATGACAGGCGCGTGCTCCCCGGGGGCGATTCGCCGCCCACCCGATTCGGGCAACGCGCGGCGCGCGGATTCGGCGCCAGGCCCGTCCCTGCGCGCCCGCTCATTGCGTGATCTGGACCGGACCGCCCGCGGTCAGGCCCGCATAGATCTCCAGCCGGCTGCGCAGGTTCGCGGGGGTCTCGCGATCGGCGGCGATCTGGTCGAACCAGCGCCCAGCGGCGTCGAAGTCGCCGCGCCGTAGGGCGGCGAGGCCCAGCATCTCGCGTGCCGTATGGCGGAAGATGCCGCCAGGCGTCACGAGGCGCTCGAGCGCCGGGAGCGCCTGATCGGGGGCGGTGTCGAGGCGCAGCATGGCGGCACGCAGGCGCGCGAGATCCTGGAGGTTCGCCGGGACAGAGGCATTGGCCGCCAGCGCGTCGAAGGCTGTCGCGCCGTCTTGCGCGTTCTGCCGCCCCTTCTCGGCCGCGAGCCGGAACTGGGCGAGCGCCTTGTAGCCCTCCGGTCCGGATGTCGCGAGGGTTTCGAGGGCCTTCTGGGTCGCCTCGCCGTCGCCGCCTGCCGCGAGGGCCACGGCGTCCTGGTACTGCATCGCGGCCGCCTCGGCCCGGGAGCGCTCGGCATATTGCCAGTAGCGCCAACCGCCGATGCCGGCGACGAGCACGATGAGGAGCCCGACCACGAGCCCGCTGTAGCGCCGCCAGAAATTCGCGATGCGATCGCGGCGATATTCCTCGTCGACCTCGCGGAAGAACTCGTTCATGGCCTCGAAAACCGTGGCGGACGCGGGAGCCGGCGTCCTCTTCGGCGTGGCCCTATCACAGGTTCTCCCCCGTGGCGAGGGCGCGGCGGCCCCGTCAGCGCCCGGGCAGCACGTTCACGCCGATGAGCCAGGGGTGGAGCCATACCGCGAAGGCGAGATAGGCGGCCGTGCCGATCCCCACCGCCATGAGATCGTTGCGGAGGCCGCCTGCGGCGACGGCGGGCCCCAGGTGCTGGGAGGCGATGGAGCGATGCTTCACGTTGATGCGGGCCGCGACCGCCCAGGCCAGGAAGGAGCCGAAAAGCAGCATGGAGCCGAGATCGCCATTGGCGAGAAGATGAGCGAGCGCCCAGACCTTCACGCCCGCGAGCATTGGATGCTTCACCGTCGCCTTGATCCGGCCTGGCACATAGGCCGCGACGAAGAGAATGAAGGCGGCGAGCATCAGGAGGAGCGAGATGTGGCCGAACCAAAAGGGCGGGTTCCAGACGGGGATGTAGCCGCCGGCCCGATAGGCGTCGTATCCTGCGCCGACGAGCACCAGGCCGGCGAGGGAAAGAAGCGAGTACCCGCCCTTGTAGGGTCCCTCACCGAGCCGTGCGATGAGCCGTTCGCGCGGCCCGCGCGCCATGGTGAAGGCATGGGTGCCGAGGAACAGGATCAGGCCGAGAATCAGCAGCGTCATGGATGTGGTGCCCCCAGGGATGCTCTTGTTGGCATCAACCTAGCATAGGGTGGCGCCATGCGCCCGATCGACCCAAGATGACACGCTTCCTCGTCCTCGCCTGCGCGCTCGCCCTCATGACGAAGGCTGCGCTGGCCTCCCCTCCCCCGCTTGCCGCCGTGACCCTCGTCGGACCGCCCGAGACCGTATTCTCGGCCAAGCGCGACGGCTGCACGCCTGTCGACATGCCCGACGCACCCGTGCGGGCCTACCGCGACCGGGCGGGGCGGGTCGTGGTGTTCGGGCTGCATCACGAGAACCGGGCCCTGCGCGGCGAGAGCCTCGCCCGCCTCGCGATCGATTGCACGCTGGTGCTAGCATCCGGCGGGCGCGCCGATCCGGCGGCATTCGACGACATGAGCTGGATCACCGCGACCTGGACCGAGGACGGCCGGACCGTGCACGCCCTGGTCCATCACGAATACCAGGCCAACCGGCACCCCGGGCGCTGCCGGCACAAGGGCTATCTTCAGTGCTGGTACAACACGATCCTCGGCGTCACGTCGGGCAACGGCGGCGCGAGCTTCGCCCGCCCGGAGGTCCCCCGGGTCGTGGCGGGCGCGCCGTTCGGGCAGGAAGTCGAGCAGGGCCGGCACCGGGGCTTCTTCAACCCCTCCAACATCGTCTCGGACGGTCCCTGGCGCTACGTGTTCATCGCCACGACCGGCTGGACGGGCCAGCCCTCCGGCGCCTGCCTGCTGCGCACCCGGAACCCCGGCGATCCCGGCTCCTGGCGCGCCTTCAACGGGACGGACTACACGGTCCGCTACCGGGATCCCTATCGCGGCCCGGGCGCACCGCCCGGCGCCTGCAAGCCCGTCGGCCCCTTCCCGGCGCCCGTGGGCGGCGTGGTGCGCCATCGTGGGACGGGTGCCTGGATCGCGGTCTTCCAGGCGTCCCGCGACGGCGCGGACTTTCCAGAAGCGGGCTTCTACGTCACGAGCTCGGCCGACCTCCTGCGCTGGGACAAGCCGCGCCTGCTGCTCGCCGGGCGCACGCTCTATGACGATCCCTGCACCTCGGGGCCGCGCCTCATCGCTTACCCGTCGCTCCTCGACCACGAGGCGCGGTCGCGCAATTTCGAGGACGTGGGCGACGAGGCGGAGCTTTACTTCACGACGCTGCGCGTCGACGGGTGCGAGGTCACGGCGGACCGCGACCTCGTGCGCCGGCGCGTCGCGATCAAGCTCTGGGCCAGCCCGTGATGCGCTCGACGAGCTCGGCGCGGACCTCCTCGGCCCGATCGTTCGAAACCTGGCAGGTGCCCGCCGCATGGTGCCCGCCGCCGCCATAGGCGAGGCAAAGCTCGCCGACGTTCACCCGCGAGCCGCGGTCGAGAATCGACTTGCCGATGGCGAACACCGTGTTCTGCTGCTTGAGGCCCCACATGACGTGCATGGAGATGTCGCAAGCGGGGAAGAGGGCGTAGATCATGAAGCGGTTGCCCGCGTAGATCACCTCCTCGTCCCGCAGGTCGAGCACCGCCAGCGTGCCCTCGACCCGCGTGCAGCGCAGGATCTGCTCGCGGAAGAGCGCCCCCTGCTCCATGTAGAGGTCGACGCGCTCGCGCACGTCGGGCAGCGCCAGGATCTCCTCGATGGAGTGGTCGCGGCAGCGGTCGATGAGCTGCATCATGAGCTCGTAGTTGGAGATCCGGAAGTTCCGGAACCGCCCGAGGCCCGTGCGCGAGTCCATGAGGAAATTGAGGAGCGCCCAGCCCGTCGGGTTCAGGATCTCCTCGCGGGTGAACTGGGCGCTGTCGCCCTTGTCGACGGCGAGCATGAGATCCTCGCTCACCCGAGCGAAGGCGCCGCGCCCCCCATAATATTCGTACACGACCCGTGCGGCCGAGGGTGCGTTCGGGTTGATGATGTGGTTTGCCGGCGCCCGGCCGCCGGCGCGGATCACCTCGCTCGCATGGTGGTCGAAGGCGAGGTGGCAGCCTGGCACGTAGGGGAGGTTCGTCGTGATGTCGCGGCGCGAGATCGCGACCTTGCCGTCCTGCATGTCCTTGGGGTGCACGAAGGCGATGTCGTCGATGAGCCTGAGCTCCTTGAGGAGCATGCCGCAGACGAGACCGTCGAAGTCGCTGCGGGTGACGAGGCGATAGGAGGAGGCCGCCATTGTTTCTGGTCCGTCGGGATGGAACGTCGTGGCCGGCGTTGTAGCAAGCCTTCCCTAAACCCGGGTTAGCCGCACCGCGAAGGCTTGATGCATCTGCCGCCGCCTCTCCAGCGCCCTTCCTTGCCGGAGTGAACGGTTCGTTAATCGGCAGTTCAGCTTCGATAGGCCATAAGAGCCGAAACGGAACGATGTGGGAACATTCGAGTTTTCATCGGGACGGATGCGGTCCTTGAGACCGCGGCGAAAAGCAACGTAACAGCTCCAGGACCCTACCATGTCGAAGAACATCTTCAGGACGGCGTTGGTCGGCGCGGCTGCCGTCATCACGGTCACGGGCGGCATGGTCGCCACGTCTGCCCCGGCGTCGGCGCAGGGATACGTGACGGGCCCCGTCTATCGCGGTGGTTTTGCGGGTCCCCGCTACGTGGCGGCCCCGCGTTATTACGGAGGCGGCGGCTATTATGGCCACCGTCGCTACGGCTACCGCAACAACGGCGGTGCCGTCGCGGCCGGCCTCATCGGCGGTCTCGCCCTCGGCGCGCTGGCGACGAGCAGCTATAACTACAATTACGGTTATGGCTACGCGCCGGCGGGCTACGGCTATGCCCCGGCTGGGTACGGCTACGGCTACGCCCCTGCCCGCTCCTATGGCTACGGCTATGCCCCGGTCACCTACGGTTACGGCGGCTGCTTCATCGAGCGCCGGATCCGCGTCAACCGCTACGGCGAGCGCGTGATCCGCGACGTCGAGGTCTGCCGCTGAGGCGAACGACGTTCCAGGTTAGTTGCGTAGCGTCGACAAGGCCGCCGTGGGCTTCCCCACGGCGGCCTTTTCTCGTTCCTGAGCCCTATTCGGCCGCCATGGCGGGAGCTTTGAGCCGCCGGGTCCAGGCGGCGAGCGACGTGAGCAGGTCGCCGATGAACTTCTTCGTGGTCTCGTCGGTGAGGTTGCCGGCCTCGTCGAACTTCGACGGGGCCTGACCGATCATCACCTCGGGCTTGTTGATAGGATGGGCGTTCAGGAAGACGAGCATCTGACGCAGCTGGTACTGCGCCCGTGCCGTCCCGAGCAAGCCGCCGCTCGCGCCCATGATCGCCACCGGCTTGTCGTTGAAGGGCTGCTCGGGCGGGCGCGAGCCCCAGTCGATGGCGTTCTTGAGCACGCCCGGGATCGAGTAATTGTATTCCGGCGTCACGAACAGGATCGCGTCGGCGGCGGCGAGCTGCGCACGAAACCGCTCTACCGGGGCCGGATACCCGCCCGCGCGCAGGTCTTCGTTGTAGTGCGGCATGTCGCCGATCTCCGCGATCTCGATCGTCATGCCCTCGGGCGCCAGGGCCTGGGCCGCGCGCAACGCCGCGCTGTTGAGGGAGCCCCGGCGGAGGCTTCCCGAGATGCCGGCGACGCGAATGGGCGATAAGGACATGGGGGCTCCTGAAGCGTGTAGGACGGCTGCGAGCCGAACCCTACGCGCCGCCGGGCTGCCGCCGCAACCGGCCGGGCACCGGCTGCTTTCCGGATCGGTCGACGAGCGCGAGTACGGCCGGCTCAGTCCCGATCGGGCGCACCCAGCGGGAAGTAGTGGCGAAATCGACGCGCCTCGTCCACGGCCCGTGCGGAGGACGGCCGCGCCAGCAGACGCGAGCGATAGGCGAGCAGGTGCTCGTAACGCTCCGGAATGCGGTGGGTCCAGTCGGCGTAGAAGAGAGACGGCGCTGCGGCACAGTCGGCGAGCGAGAAGGTCTCGCCCGCCGCCCAGGTGCGGTCCCGCATGCGCTCGTCGAGCCAGGCGTAGCTCGTGTCCAGCATCTTGCGCGCTTCCTCGACACCGTAAGGGTCGCGATGCTCGGCCGGGCGCAGGGCGTCGTACACGAACCGGCCCTGGGGCGTCATGACATAGTTGTCGAAGAAGCGGTCGAGCATCCGGACCTCGACGGAAAGTGCCGGATCGTCCGGAACGAGCCGCACCGGCCCGGGATGATAAGCCTGGAGGTACTCGACGATGATCGACGCCTCGATCACGACCCTGCCGTTCTCGCGCAGCACGGGGAAGCGCCTCATCGGCCACAACGAGGCGAGCTCATCGGCGACGCCGCCCTCTTCCAGCATGCGGTAGCTGAACGGAATGCGGTTCTCGTAGAAGGCGATGAGCGCCTTCTGGCAATAGGACGAGAACGGGTGGGCGAAGAGCTCGATGGTCATGAAAAGGCCTTCGGTCGAGGGCCATCGACGATCCCGCTCAGGCTGCCGCTGTCCCGAGCGGTTCCGTGCTCGCGCGCCTGCGCCGCCTCGGCGCCGCCACCCACTGAGGAGCCCGGGTCGGTCCCGTCTCTCCGGCCGTCCCTAAACCGCTCTCCGCCACTCGCATGGTGGTCCATTCTGCACCTGAGGATCTCGACTTCCGCGCCCCGGGTACCCGTCTGGTCGATCACGCCGCCGTCTCCCGCCTGCCCTGCTTGATGTCGTTCCTCGCACCGGGCCGGGCCCAGTCGCTGTTCGCAAGACGCCGCAGGCCGTCCGCGGCGCTCGTGCCCATCGCCTCGGTCAGGCTCCCCTGCACCTCTCCCCAGCTCGCCAGAGCTGCGGCAAGCGTTTCGCGGCCCCACGCGGTGATCGTCACCACCCGCACCCTGGCGTCGTCCTCGTGCTGCCGCACCTCAACGAGGCCCTTCTCCTCGATGAGCGCCACGTTTCGCGTCATCGTCGTGCGGTCAGCGACGATGAACTCGGCGAGTTCACCGATCGTCTGCCCACCTTTCAGCGACAGCGTCGCGAGCAGCGTGAACTGGGTCGCGCGCAGGCCATGGGCGCGCAGCTCGCGGTCGAACGCACGGGTGATCGCCCGCGACGCCCGCCGCGAGGCGAGACAAAGGCATTGCGCCGTGTCGATCAGATCAGGGCTTGTGCTCACGAGATGGATGTATCTACACCTATGAGGCCGGTCAAGGCAGCGTCGCCGCGGGCGGCGGATAGGGAGCAACGTCATGACCATCACGATCTCTGCCTTTGCCTGGGTGCCCGACTTCGCGAAGGGCCAGGTGCGCGACCTGCGCGTCCGGTGGGCTCTCGAGGAGGCGGGCCTGCCCTACCGCGCCCGCCTCCTCGAGCAGGGCGACCAGAACGATCCTGAATATCGCGCGCTCCAGCCGTTCGGGCAGGTGCCGATCTTCGAGGAGGACGGCTTCGTCCTGTTCGAGACGGGCGCGATCGTGCTCCACATCGGCGAGCGCTCCGAGGTGCTGCTGCCCCCCGACCCCAAGGGGCGGGCCCGTGCGACGCAGTGGGTGGTCGCCGCGCTCAACTCGATCGAGCCGTTCGCCCTGCAGGTCGCTCTCATCGACATCTTCTACAAGGACGAGGAATGGGCGAAGCTCCGGCGTCCGGGCGCTGCCGACTTCCTGCGCCGGCGCCTCAACGGCCTCTCCGCCGCGCTCGGGGACAAGCCGTACCTCGACGGCGACCGCTTCACGGCGGGCGACCTCATCATGACCACGGTCCTGCGCATCCTCGACTACACGCCCATGCTCGCCGAGCACGGCAACCTCACGGCCTACAAGGCGCGCTGCGAATCCCGTCCGGCCTACGGGCGGGCGCTCGCCGCCCAGCTCGCCGATTTCGGCAAGCGCGACGCCGCCTGACGCCCGCACCACCGCGCCGGCTTTCCGGATCCGGCGCGGCTGCGCTTCGTTCATCGAACACCTCGGGGATCTTGGAATGGCAAAGCTGGTCTTCGGCATGAACCAGTCGCTCGACGGCTACGTCGACCACACGGAGTTCGCGCCAGGCCCGATCCTGTTCCGCCACTGGATCGAGCATGTGCGCGGGTTGGCCGGCAGCCTGTACGGCCGGCGCATCTACGAGATCATGCGCTACTGGGACGACGATCACCCGGGATGGGGCGCAGCGGAACGCGAGTTCGCGGAGGCGTGGCGGAACCAGCCGAAGTGGGTGGTGTCGCGGTCGCTCCAATGGGTCGGCCCCAACGCAACCCTCGTCGGCGGGGACGTCGAGACGGCGGTCCGTCAGCTGAAGGAGGGGCGCGGCGGGGAGATCGACGTCGCGGGTCCGGAGCTCGCGCACAGCCTAACCGCTCTCGGCCTCATCGACGAGTACCGCCCCTACATCCACCCGGTCGTTCTCGGTGGGGGCAAACCCTTCTTCGCCGGCCCTCGCCCACGGCTCCGCCTCGTGGCGACGGACCTGATGGACGAGAGCGTGGTGAGGCTGACCTACGTTCCGGCGTGAGGGCTGTTCACGGGACGAGCGATCTTTCCACGGCTCAAGCCCCGGCGGGAATGGCCCGCCTCTGCGGCACGGGCGCCGCTTCTACGACGCCCTCACTCCCACTCGATCGTCCCCGGCGGCTTCGAGGTCACGTCGTAGGTCACGCGGTTGATCCCCTTCACCTCGTTGATGATCCGGGTCGCGACCCGGGCGAGAAACTTCATGTCGAAGGGGTAGAAGTCGGCGGTCATGCCGTCGACGGAGGTGACGGCGCGCAAGGCGCAGACGTGCTCGTAGGTGCGGCCGTCGCCCATGACGCCCACGGTGCGCACGGGCAGCAGGACCGCGAAGGCCTGCCAGATGTCGTCGTAGAGGCCGGCGCGGCGGATCTCCTCAAGGTAGATCGCGTCGGCCTTGCGCAGGATGTCGAGCTTCTCCGGGGTGATCTCGCCGGGGCAGCGGATGGCGAGACCTGGTCCCGGGAAGGGATGGCGTCCGACGAAGGCCTCGGGCAGGCCGAGCTCGCGACCGAGCGCCCGCACCTCGTCCTTGAAGAGCTCGCGCAGGGGCTCCACGAGCCGCATGTTCATGCGCTCAGGGAGACCGCCGACGTTATGGTGGCTCTTGATGGTGACGGAGGGGCCGCCCGTGAAGGACACGCTCTCGATCACGTCCGGGTAGAGCGTGCCCTGGGCCAGGAAATCGGCGCCGCCCACCTTGCGGGCCTCCTCCTCGAACACGTCGATGAAGAGCTTGCCGATCGTCTTGCGCTTGACCTCCGGGTCCGTGACGCCGGCCAGCGCCCCCAGAAAGGTCTCCTCGGCCCGCACGTGGACGAGGGGGATGTTGTAGGCGTGGCGGAACAGGCTCACGACCTCCTCCGCCTCGCCGGCCCGCATCAGGCCGTGGTCGACGAAGACGCAGGTGAGCTGCGAGCCGATCGCCTCGTGCAGCAGCACGGCGGCGACCGCCGAGTCCACGCCGCCCGACAGGCCGCAGATCACACGGCCGGTGCCGACCTGGGCGCGGATGCGCTCGACCGCCTCCTCGCGAAAAGCCTTCATGCTCCAGTCGCCGGTGCAGCCGGCGATGTTGCGCACGAAGTTGCGGATGAGGAGCGCGCCGTGGGGGGTGTGGACCACCTCGGGGTGGAACTGGACGCCGTAATAGCGCCGCGCCTCGTTCGCCACGACGGCGAAGGGTGCATTCTCCGAGACGCCGACGGCGTGGAAGCCGTCGGGGAGCTTCGTCACCCGGTCGCCGTGGCTCATCCACACGGGGTACTTCTCGCCGACCCGCCAGACGCCCTCGAACAGCTTCGAATCCTGGATGACCTCGACCTCGGCGCGGCCGAACTCCCGGTGGTGCCCGCCCTCGACCTCGCCGCCGAGCTGCTTGGCCATGGTCTGCTCGCCGTAGCAGATCCCGAAGACCGGCACGTCCTCCTGGAAGATCATCTGCGGCGCGTCGGGCGCGAACGCCTCCGTCACCGAGGCGGGCCCGCCCGAGAGGATGACGCCCTTCGGCTTCATCTCGCGAAACGCCTTCTCAGCCGACTGATAGGGTACGATCTCGGAATAGACCCCCTCCTCCCGCACGCGCCGCGCGATGAGCTGCGTCACCTGGGAGCCGAAATCGACGATGAGGATCTTGTCGTGGGACTGGGTCATGGGCGGGAGATAAGCCAAGCCGCGGGCCGGTGCAACGAGTCTCCCCTCCCCCTTGTGGGGAGGGGTCGGGGGTGGGGGTCGGGACGCCATCCGCCGTCGGTGCAAAACCCGGCTGTACGCGCGTGCGTTCTCCCCTTCTCCCCACCAGATCCGACTTTTCGACCCCCACCCCTAGCCCCTCCCCACAAGGGGGAGGGGGAGCGGTCAGCTCATCTCCACGTGCACCACGCCCGGCACGGCGCGCAGCGCGCCGGCGAGCTGCGGGCTTGCGAGGTACCGGCCCGGAAGCCTCACCTCGACCTCCTTGTCGCCGCTGTCGAGGATGAGGACGAGGGAGATCTCCCCCTCCCCGCGCTCGCGCAGGCGCTCCTGCACGCTGACGATGGGCCGCTCGTCGCGCAGGAAAATCCGCATGCCCTTCTGGTGCTTGGCGACCGCCTCGTCGATGGGCTCGACGGACTGGATGCGCGCGCGCACCTCCTCACCCTCGACGCCGGCCTGCACCACGAGCACCACGGCGCGCCCGGGCTCCAGCACGTCGCGGAAGCGCTGGAGGCCCTCCGAGAAGATGATCGCCTCGAAGTGCCCGGACTGATCGGACAGGGCCAGGATACCCATTTTGTTGCCCGTCTTCGTCCGCCGCTCCTGGCGGTCGAGGACGGTGGCAGCGACGCGGCCGGTGGAGGCCCCGCCCTTCACGGCCTTGGCGAAGTCGCTCCAGCGCTGCACCCGCAGCCGGTCGAGAAGCTTGCCGTACTCGTCGAGCGGATGGCCAGTGAGGAAGAAGCCCACCGCGTCGTATTCCCGCTGCAGCCGCACCGCCGCGGGCCAGGGCTCGTGGGGCGGGATGCGAAGCGAAACGTCCGCGGAGGCGACGCCGCCGAACATGTCGATCATCCCGCCGCTCGACGCCTCGGCCGCCTGCTGGGCGAGCGAGAGCATGGCATCGATGGCCGCGACCGCCCGGGAGCGGTCCGGCTCGATCTCGTCGAAGGCGCCGGCGGCGATGAGGTTCTCCAGGATGCGCTTGTTCACGGTCTTGGGCGGCAGGCGGCGGGCGAAGTCGGCCAGATCCTTGAACGGTTTGTCCCCGCGCGCCCCGACGATCGCCTCGATGGCCTGCCGGCCCACGCCCTTCACGGCCGCGAGCGCATAACGGATCGCGCCCTCGTGCACATCGAACACCACGCCCGACCGGTTGATCGACGGGGGTTCGACGGTGATGCCCAGGCGCTGGGCCTCGCGGCGGAATTCCGAGAGCTTGTCCGTGTTGTCGATGTCGAGCGTCATCAACGCGGCCAGGAACTCGACCGGGTAGTTCGCCTTCATGTAGGCGGTCTGGTACGAGACCAGCGCGTAGGCCGCCGCGTGCGACTTGTTGAAGCCGTAATCGGCGAACTTTGCGAGCAGGTCGAAGATCTCGTCGGCGAGCGCCTTGGTGAGGCCGTTGGCGATCGAGCCCTTCACGAAACGGTCGCGCTGGGCGTCCATCTCGGCCTTGATCTTCTTGCCCATGGCGCGGCGGAGCAGGTCGGCGTCGCCGAGCGAATAGCCGGCGAGCTCCTGCGCCGCCTGCATCACCTGCTCCTGGTAGACGATGATGCCGAAGGTCTCGCGCAGGATCGGCTCGAGCTTCGGGTGCAGGTACCAGGACGCCTTGTTGACCTCGTCCTTGCCGAGCTTGCGCGCGCAATAGACGGGGATGTTGGCCATCGGGCCCGGGCGGTAGAGCGCCACGAGCGCGACGATGTCCTCGAAGCGGTCCGCCTCCATCTCGACGAGGGCCTTGCGCATGCCCGCGGATTCCACCTGGAAGATGCCCACCGTCTCGCCCCGGCAAAGCACCTCGTAGGTCTTCTTGTCGTCGATGGGCAGGCTCGACAGATCGACCTCGATCCCGCGCAGCTTCAACAGGTCGGTTGCCGTGCGCAGCACGGTGAGCGTCTTCAGGCCGAGGAAGTCGAACTTCACGAGGCCCGCCTGCTCGACCCATTTCATGTTGAACTGGGTCACCCGCATGCCCGTCTTCGGGTCGCGGTAGAGCGGCACGAGCTCCTCCAGCGGGCGGTCGCCGATCACCACGCCCGCGGCGTGGGTGGAGGCGTGCCGGTGGAGGCCTTCCAGCTTCTTGGCGATACCCATGAGGCGCTGGACCACGGGCTCCTCGGCGATCGCCGCCTGGAGGCGCGGCTCGCCCTCGATGGCCTGGGCCAACGTCACGGGGTTCGCCGGGTTCTGCGGCACGAGCTTCGTGAGCTTGTCGACCTGGCCGTAGGGCATCTCCAGCACGCGGCCGACGTCGCGCAACACGCCGCGGGCGAGCAGCGTGCCGAAGGTGATGATCTGCGCCACCTGCCGCTCGCCGTAGCGCTGCTGTACGTACTCGATCACCCGCTCGCGGCCCTCGACGCAGAAATCGATGTCGAAGTCCGGCATCGAGACGCGTTCGGGGTTGAGGAAGCGCTCGAAGAGAAGAGCGAAGCGCAGCGGGTCAAGGTCGGTGATGGTGAGCGACCAGGCGACGAGGGAGCCCGCGCCCGAGCCGCGGCCCGGCCCGACGGGGATATCGTGCGCCTTGGCCCACTTGATGAAGTCGGCCACGATGAGGAAGTAGCCCGGGAACTTCATCCGGGTGATGATCGAGACCTCGTAGGCCAGCCGGTCGCGGTAGTCCTGTTCGGAGAGGCCGGGCGCCGTGCCGTGGGCCTTGAGGCGCGCCTCCAGACCCTCCTCGGCCTGGCGGCGCAGCTCCTCGGCCTCGTCGAGCTGCACGGCCGGGTCGGTGCCGAAGCTCGGCAGGATCGGCTTGCGGGTCGCGACGCGGTAGGAGCACCGCATGGCGATCTCGACGGAGTTCGACAGCGCGTCGGGCAGGTCCTTGAACAGCTCCCCCATCTCGGCGCGGGTCTTGAAGCCGTGCGCGGGCGAGAGGCGGCGGCGGTTCTCGTTCGAGACGAGGGCGCCCTCCGCGATGGCAAGCAGCGCGTCGTGGGCCTCGAAGTCGTCGGGCTTGGCGAAGAACGGCTCGTTAGTCGCGACGAGCGGCACGCCCTCGGCGTCGGCGAGAGCCACGAGATCCGCCTCCACCGCCCGCTCGTCGGGCAGGCCGTGGCGCTGGATCTCCATGTAGAGGCGGTCGCCGAAGGCCGCTTTCAGCTTCGCGAAGCGCGCCTCGGCGAGATCGCGGCGCGCGAGGCGGAAGGCGCCGTCGACCGGACCGTTCGGGCCGCCCGTGAGCGCGATGAGCCCGGCCGCACCCTCGGCCACGGCGGCCATGCGCACCCGCGGCGGAGCCCCGAGCTCCACGTCGAAGTACGCTCGGCTCGCGAGGATCGCGAGGTTGCGGTAGCCTTCCGCGTTCTGGGCCAGGAGCACGATCGAGGGCGGCGGGGGCGGCAGCCGGACGGAGGGATCAGGATCCTCGAACTCCACCGAGAGCTGGAGCCCGGCGATGGGCTGGATGCCCATCCCAGCAAGCTTCTCGGAGAATTCCAGGGCGCCGAAGAGGTTGTTCGTGTCGGTGAGGGCGAGGGCCGGCTGCTTGTCCCCGGCCGCGAGCTTGGCGAGGTCGCCGATCTTCAGGGCGCCCTCGAGCAGCGAATAGGAGGAGTGCGCGTGCAGGTGCACGAAGCCGATATCCCGCAACACACGCGTCATCCGTTGGCGTCCTCCATGACGTGGCATTGTCGCGATTCAGGAGGGCGGGAGTCGAGTCCGCGGGCCGGATCGGGTGTGGATTAAGGCTGCCTGTGGCGCGGCCTCCTCGCCTCACGCTCCGACGCCGAACCCGGCGGCCCAAAGAGCCACCATGGCGACGAACACGATGAGAGAGGCGAGTTCCGCGGCGGTTTCGGCGATGAGGCGCAGCATGTCCAGCTCCGATGTATTGCTTATGTCGCCACTTTGTTCTCTTCCTGTTCCAAGGTAAAGCTTCGGGCGTGTGTGGAATGCGGGGATCGTTAACGAGAGGTTGACGCCCCCTCGCCCGCCGGCACCAGGCGCGACCGGGCGCGGGTCAAGATCTGGGACGCGTTCGCGCGGCTGGCGAGCGGCGGCAGCGGCAGTGGCGCTGGTCTTGCGCGCCTCGGCTCTCAGGCCATGTCGACGACGAGACCGTCGCGGATGGTGATCCGCCGGTCCATGCGCGCCGCGAGCTCGAGATTGTGGGTCGCGATGAGGGCGGCAAGCCCTGAGGCGCGCACGAGCGCTACGAGGATCGCGAAGACGTGGCCCGCCGTCTGCGGGTCGAGGTTGCCCGTGGGCTCATCGGCGAGCAGGACCCGCGGCGCGTTCGCGACCGCGCGGGCGAGCGCAACCCGCTGCTGCTCGCCGCCCGACAGCTCGGCCGGTCGGTGATCGACGCGGGCCTGGAGGCCGAGAAACCCCAGGAGCTCCCGCCCCCGCTCCTCCGCCTCGCGCCGGCCGAGCCCCCGGATCATCTGCGGCATCACGACGTTCTCGAGCGCCGAGAACTCCGGCAGCAGGTGGTGGAACTGATAGACGAAGCCGATCTCCTCGCGACGCAGCCGGGTGCGGCCGGGATCGTCGAGATCCGCCGTCGGCTCCCCCGCGATGTAGACCTCGCCGCCGTCGGGCTTCTCCAGGAGGCCCGCCACGTGGAGCAGGGTCGACTTGCCCGTGCCGGACGGCGCCACGAGGGCGACGATCTCGCCCGGCCAGAGCGCGACGCTGGCGCCCCGCAGGATGTCGAGGAAGCCCTCCCCCTGCGGGTAGCGCCGCTCGACGCGGGATAGGAACAAGGCGGGTTGCTGCGCCATGGTCAGCCGTAGCGCAGGGCCTGGACCGGATCGAGCCGGGCCGCGCGCCAGGACGGGTAGACGGTGGCGAGCAGCGACAGCGTCATCGCCATGAGCAGCACGGTGAGCACCTCGCGCACGCTCACCTCGGCGGGGATCTGCGTGAGGAAGCGCACCGTCGGGTCCCAGAGGTTCGAGCCGGTAAGGCGCGACAGGCCGTTCTGGAGCGACTGGATGTTGAGGGTGATGAGGAGCCCTAGGGCGAACCCCGCCACCGTGCCGACGATGCCGATCGACGCGCCCGTGATGAGGAACACCCGCATGATCGCCCCGCGGGTCGCCCCCATGGTGCGCAGGATGGCGATGTCGCTCGACTTGTCCTTCACGAGCATGATCAGCCCGGAGATGATGTTGAGCGCCGCCACGAGCACGATGAGGGTCAGGATGATGAACATCACGTTCCGCTCGACCTCCAGGGCGGCGAAGAACGTGCGGTTGCGCTGGCGCCAGTCGGTCACGAGGATCGGTCGCTCGGCCGCGAGCTCAATGGCCTGGCGCGCCTCGTCGACACGGTCCGCGTTGGCGAGGAACACCTCGATGACGTTCACGTCGCCTTCGCGGTTGAAATAGGCCTGGGCCTCGGTGAGCGGCATATAGACGAAGGCCGAGTCGAACTCGGACATACCGATCTCGAACACCGCCGTCACGGGGTAGTTCTTGACCCGGGGCGCGGTCCCGAAGGGCGTCGTGGCGCCGCGCGGGGTCACCAGCGTGATCGTGTCCCCGGCGCCGAGAGCGAGCTGCTCGGCGAGCCGGCGGCCGATCGCGACGCCGCCGCTCTCGTCGAAGTCCTGGAGCGTGCCCTGCCGGATGTTGTTGGCGATCGAGCCGATCTTCAGCATGTCGGAGCCGCGCACACCCCTGACCAGCACGCCGCCGCCGTTGGCCTGCGACGAGGCAAAGGCCTGCCCCTCGACCATGGGAACCGCCCTGACCACGCCGACGATCTTCGACAGGCGCTCGGCGAGGTCGGCGTAGTCGGTGAGCGGGCGCTCGATCGGCGCGACGAAGATGTGGCCGTTGATCCCAACGATCTTATCGAGCAGCTCCTTGCGAAAGCCGTTCATCACCGAGAGCACGATGATGAGCGTCGCGACGCCCAGCATGATGCCGATGAACGAGAAGCCGGCGATGACCGAGACGAAGCCCTCCCGCCGGCGCGTCCGCAGATAGCGTCCGGCGAGGATCCACTCGAACGGGGAGAACGGCCTGGTCGGGTCGCGCGTCTGTGCGCGGCTGGGATCGTCGGACATGGGCTGATCAGACTTTTCCACCGAGGGACGCGAATGCAAGGCCAGCCCCGACCGCGGCGCTGAGCAGGGAGGAAGCAGCGAAGACCCGGAGGGCCGCCGTTCGGGATAAGCGCGGGCCGAAGCCGACCGCCTCCGCGTCATCGCGTACGAGGTAGCGAAGCATGATGAACTTCAACGACGCACCGGACACCGCGACGAGGGCGAGCGTTGCTGCCACGCTTACGACCAGCCAACACATCTCCACGTAGACCTCGGACGGAATATCGGCACGGCTGGCGAATTCGGACAGGATCCTCGGTCCGTACCGAGCGAGGATCACGCCACCAGCAGCGCCGATACCGACCGCCACCATACTGAACAGCCAAATGACGCTGAACCATGGAGATGGGTCGGCAAGGTAGACGGAGCTGCGCGTTGGGGTTCCAACGCGGCTCGATGTTTCTTCCGGTTCGCCGTTCACGCCCATCGTGACCGTCAGCTCCCCAGCCGCTGGATCGCGTCCTCGATGGAGAGCGTCTCGCGCTCGCCACCAGCACGACGCTTCAGCTCGACCTTGCCCTCGGCGAGACTTTTCGGCCCGACGACCAGCTGCCATGGGATGCCGATCAGGTCGGCGGTGGCGAACTTGGCGCCAGGGCGGTCGTCGCGGTCGTCGTAGAGCACGTCGCGCCCGGCGGCCGTGAGCTCGTGGTAGATGCGCTCGCAGGCCGCGTCCGTGCCGCTGTCCCCCGCCTTGAGGTTCAGCACCGCCACGTCGAAGGGCGCGACGGCCTCGGGCCAGACGATCCCGTTCTCGTCATGGCTCGCCTCGATGATGGCGGCGGCGAGCCGGCTCGGGCCGATGCCGTAGGAGCCCATGTGAACCGGGCGGTCGACGCCGTCCGGCCCCGTGACCGTGGCGCCCATGGGCTCGGAGTACTTCGTGCCGAAATAGAAGATGTGGCCGACCTCAATGCCGCGCGCCGAGACCTGCTGCTCGGGAGCCACGGCGGCGAAGGCCGCCGCGTCATGCATCTCGGAGGTGGCGGCGTAGAGCGACGTCCAGCGGTCGATGATTTCCTGCAGGCCCTCGCGGCTGTCGAAGTCCGTGTCGGCGGCCGGGATGTCGAAGTCGAGATAGTCCTTGTGGCAGAACACCTCGCTCTCGCCCGTGGAGGCCAGGATGATGAACTCGTGGCTGAGGTCACCGCCGATGGGGCCCGTATCGGCCCGCATGGGGATCGCCTTGAGACCGAGACGCGCGAAGGTGCGCAGGTAGGCCACGAACATCTTGTTGTAGGAGTGGCGCGCGCCGGCCTGGTCGAGGTCGAAGGAATAGGCGTCCTTCATCAGGAACTCGCGGCCGCGCATGAGGCCGAAGCGCGGGCGCACCTCGTCCCGGAACTTCCACTGAATGTGGTAGAGGTTGAGGGGCAGGTCCTTGTAGGAGCGGACATAGGACCGGAAGATGTCCGTGACCATCTCCTCGTTCGTCGGGCCGTACAGCATCTCCCGGTCGTGCCGGTCCTTGATGCGCAGCATCTCCTTGCCGTAGGCGTCGTAGCGCCCCGACTCGCGCCACAGATCCGCCGACTGGATCGTGGGCATCAGGATCTCGACGGCGCCGGAGCGGTCCTGCTCCTCGCGCACGATGCGGTTGATCTTATTGAGCACGCGCAAGCCCAAGGGCAGCCAAGAATAGAGCCCGGCCGACTGCTGGCGAATCATCCCGGCCCGCAGCATGAGGCGATGCGAGACGATCTCGGCCTCCTTCGGGGTCTCGCGGAGGATCGGCAGGAAGTAGCGGCTCAAACGCATGATCACGCCTTCGGCTGGTGGGCTCGTTCGACCGCCCGCACTCAACACATCGCCAAGCCTCTGACAAGCGCCGAGGGCGGCGACCATGCGCCCGAGTCCTGGCTCCGCTTGCCCTTTTCGACGCCACTTGGCAGAAAAATGCGCCAAACGATGCACAAACACGTGACAAGCCGGCGAACATCACCCTATAAACGTCGCGTGAACCGCCCCTGAAAAGCAAAAACGCTGGGGCACGGTCCGAGTCTCGGGAGGAAGAGACAGCGCCCCATCAACGCCCACCGCGAGGGCGATCGGCTCGCCAGAAGCCGGGGTCAAAAGCAAGAATTGGTTTCTGAGAGCAAGGCGAGAGCCTTGCTTTTTTTATTGCCCGCCGTCCGGCCTCACAGTCCCGCGAGCGGGAACGCCCAGGCCGCGAAGACGAGGACGGCCCCGGAGATGATCGTCGTCCAGATCGCCTTGAGGCGCAGGTTCGGCGCGCTCGGAGCGCCTGGCTCGCTCCCATGGACCACCTCCCCCGACTCCTGCTGGCTCCGGACCCCGATCGGCAGGGTGACGAAGAGAAGCGTCCACCAGATCACGAAGTAGAGGGCGGTGCCGCCGAAGATCCCGAGCCCGAAGAACCCCACGACGATCGCGATGGCGACGATCGAGAGAGCCGTGACCACCGCGAAGGTGAGGCCGAGCGAACCGGTGACGTGCTTCATCGGGTCCATGGCGGTCAGGCTTGCTCCAGTTCGACGAGGGTGCCGCAGAAATCCTTAGGATGCAGGAAGAGCACGGGCTTTCCGTGCGCCCCGATCCTCGGCTCGCCGGACCCGAGCACCCGCGCACCCGCCGCGACGAGCCGGTCACGGGCGGCCAGGATGTCGTCCACCTCGTAGCAGACGTGATGGATGCCGCCGGATGGGTTCTTGTCGAGGAAGCCCTGGATCGGCGAATCGGCGCCGAGCGGCTCGAGGAGCTCGATCTTGGTGTTCGGCAGGTTGATGAACACCGTCGTGACGCCGTGATCGGGCTGCGCCTGCGCCGCCGTGACATCGGCGCCGAACGTTTCACGATAGACCCGGGCGGCGGCCGCGATGTCCTTGACCGCGATCGCCACGTGATTGAGCCGTCCGATCATCGCCGCCTCCCCTCCCCTGTCTCGCTGCCGCGTCCTCCCGGGCCGGAGCCGAAGCCCCGACCCGGAAACGGCTCTGCTTCATACCTCGACGACGAGGACGTGGCACGCCGGCTTTTTGCCCCAGACCTGATTCACGGCGGCTCGGATCGACTTCTCGACCGCGTTCTCCACGAGATCCGAATCGCGCCGCTTGGAGGCCGGCAGGCTGCGCAGCACCTCCGAGACGGCATCGGCGATCACGTCCATCATGTCTTCGCCCCGGCGCCCGCGCGCGGGCAGACCCATGGCGTCGATGGCCGGATCGCCGGCCATGTCGCCGCGCCGGTCGAGGGCGAGAGCGACCGTGATGATGCCGCCGAAGGCGAGCTTGCGGCGCTCCGGGATTGCCTTGTCCCCGGCTCCGATGACCACGTCACCGTCCTTGAACAGGCGGCCGGACGGCACCTCGTCGATGACCTGCGCCTCGCCCGGCGAGAGCCGGACCATGTGGCCGTTATAGGCGGTCACCACCTTCTCGATGCCCTTCGAGCGCGCGAACCGCGCGTGCTCGGTGAGGTGCACCGCCTCGCCGTGGGCCGGGATGAGGGCTTTGGGCCGCGTCCACTCGTACATGAGCGCGAGCTCGTCGCGGCGCGGGTGGCCGGAGACGTGGACGAGGCCGTTCCGATCGGTGATCACCTCGATGCCGCGGCGGGCGAGGCTGTTCATGATCGCGCCGACGCCCCGCTCGTTGCCGGGGATGGTCCGGGACGAGAAGATCACCCGGTCACCGGAGGTGAGCGTGATGTCGGGATGCTCTTCGGAGGCCACGCGCGCAAGCGCGGCGCGGGGCTCGCCCTGCGAGCCTGTGAGGACCGCGACCACCTTGTTGCGCGGCAGGTGCCCATAGGCGTCGGCGCCGCGGAACTCGGGAACGCCCTCCAGGAGGCCAAGCTCGCGCGCCACGGTGACGACGCGCTCCATGGCGCGCCCGATGACCACGACCTCGCGCCCGCAGGACGCCGCCGCTTCCGCGACGGCGCGGATGCGGGCCACGTTCGAGGCGAAGGTGGTGATGGCGACCCGCGCGGGCGATTCGCGGATGATGTCGGCCAGGGTCTCGACGACCTGGCGTTCGCTCGGGCTGCGGCCTTCGCGCAGAACGTTCGTCGAGTCGCAGATGAGGGCCATGACACCCTCGTCCCCGAGCGCCCGGAAGGACGCCTCCGCCGTCGTGCTGCCGAGCACGGGCGTGTCGTCGAGCTTCCAGTCGCCCGTGTGGACGACGAGGCCGTGCGCGGTGCGGATCGCGACGGCGTTCGATTCGGGGATCGAGTGCGCGACGGGCACGTACTCGACCTCGAACGGGCCGGCCTGGACGCGCTGACCCGGCACGATCTCCTTGAGCGGGATCTTGGGCGCGCCAGGCTCCGAAAGCCGTCGCGTCTCGAGGAGCGCCTTGGCGAAGGGCGTCACGTAGACCGGCGCCTTGAGCCGCGGCCAAAGATCGACGAGCGCCCCGATATGATCCTCGTGGGCGTGGGTGATGAAGATGCCGACGAGCTTGTCCCGCTGCTCCTCGATGAACGAGAGATCCGGCAGGATAAGGTCGACGCCCGGCAGCTGCTCCTCGCTTGCGAAGCTCATGCCGCAATCGACGAGGATGTATCGCCGTTGGCGCGGGGGGCCGAAGCCGTAGAGAGCGGCGTTCATGCCGATCTCGCCAAGGCCGCCGAGGGGGAGGAAGACGAGCTCTTCCTGGGGGGATGAAGCCATGGGTATGAAGTCCTTCAAACAGCGTCGTTTCGAACGTCGGATTGCATCGTTAGGTTCGGAAAGTAGAGGTCGCCTGCGTCGATGAGCTCAAGACCGTCGGCGGTCTCAAGCTGCAACCGGCCGTGCGGATCGAGGCCGACGAAGCGGCCGTGCCGCTCGCCCCCGGGGAGGCGAACCCGCGCTTCCGTGCCAAGGCCTGCCGCGCGCTCTAGCCAGCCGGATCTGAGGGCGGCGAAGTTGCGCCCGCGGTCCCATTCCGCAAGGCGCGCCGCCATCGCCGCGGAGAGCGCCTCGAACAGGCTCGCGCGATTGGCACGCGGTGCATGGGCGGCGAGATGGGTGGTCGGATAGGGCGTGCCCTCGGGCGAGTCGGTGACGTTGACCCCGCAGCCGATGGCGACCGCGAGGGCGCCGGGGGTGCCGACGGTGCGGCCTTCGAGAAGGATGCCGGCGATCTTGGCGCCGCCCACGAGCAGATCGTTCGGCCATTTCAGGGTGACGGAGCCAGCCCCGGAGGTGTTCGCCATCGCTGCGGTGACGGCATCGTGGAGGGCAAGTCCGATCACGAAGCCGAGTTGCGGGGCCTCATTGAGGGCGCAGGGGTCTACGAGCAGGAGGCTCGAATAGAGATTGCCCGGTGGCGAGGCCCACACCCTGCCCTGCCGTCCGCGCCCGGCGAGTTGCCGGCCGGCGACGAACCAGAGCCTGCCGGGATCACCGTCCCGCGCCGCCGCCATGGCACCGTCGTTCGTCGAGCCCGTCTCGTCCTGGAGGATGAGACGGAAGCCGTGGGTTTCAGCGAGCGGGGATAGGCGCACCGTCAAAACAGCGAGCGGGCGGCGACGGTCGCCGCGCCGACCAGGGGAGCCGGAATGAGCCAGAAGAGCAGCATGAACGCCGTCGAGACCGCGAGCACCGCCCGGATGTTCGCTGGCAGGGGCTCGAAGTCGCCCGTCGGCTCGTCGAAGTACATCACCTTCACGATGCGCAGGTAGTAGTACGCGCCGATCACGCTGGCGACGACACCGATCACAGCCAGTGCCGTGAGGCCTGCCTGGACCGCGGCCGCGAAGACGTAGAGCTTCGAGAAGAAGCCGGCGAGCGGCGGGATTCCCGCGAGCGACAGCATCATCATGGCAAGGCAGAAAGCATAGCCCGGATGCGTCCGCGCGAGCCCGCTCAGGTCGTCGACCCCCTCCAGGTTCACGCCCTGGCGCCGCATGCCGAGGATGCAGGCGAAGGCGCCAAGCGTCATGACGAGGTAGATTGCCATGTAGATAAGCACGCCCTGGATGCCGTCGACGGTCCCGGCCGCGACTCCGATGAGGGCGTATCCCACGTTGCCGATGGACGAGTACGCCATCAGCCGCTTGATGTTGCGCTGGCCGATGGCCGCGAAGGACCCGAGCAGCATCGACGCGATGGCGAGGAAGATCACGATCTGGCGCCACTCCCCGAGGATGTTCGGGAAGGCGCCGACGAACAGGCGCACGGCAAGCGCCATGGCCGCGATCTTGGGCGCCGAGGCGAAGAACGCGGTCACCGGGGTGGGCGAGCCCTCGTAGACGTCGGGCGTCCACATGTGGAAGGGCGCGGCGGAAATCTTGAACGCGATGCCGGCCGAGACGAAGACGAGCCCCAGGATGGCGCCGAGGCCCGGATCGCCGCGCAGGACCGTGGCGATCACGTCGAACTGCACGGTTCCGGTGAAGCCGTAGACGAGGGATGCGCCGTAGAGGAGCATGCCCGACGAGAGCGCGCCGAGGACGAAATATTTCAGGCCCGCTTCCGTCGAGCGCGCGTCGTCGCGATGGAACGCCGCAATCACGTAGCTCGCGAGGCTCAGGAGCTCGAGGCCCATATAGAGCGCGATCAGGTCGCCCGCCGAGATCATGACCATCATGCCCGTGGTGGCGAGCAGGACGAGCAGGGGGTACTCGAAGCGATCGATGCCCTCGCGGCGGAAATAGTCGCCCGAGATGAAGAGCGCCGCGGCGGAGGCGATCAGCGTGAGCGCCTTCATGAACTTGGCGAAACCGTCGAGCACGAAGGAGCCCGAGAAGGTCACCACCCGCTCGTTCGGCATCGCCAGCACGACGACGAGGGTCACCAGGAGCAGCGCGAGCGTCGCGAGCCGGACGGTCCCCGCCGAGCGCTCGCCGCGGACCGCCCCGAAGAGCACGAGCGCCAGAACGCCCACCGAGAGAAGGATTTCAGGCAGGGCGGGCCAGAGCGCCGGGACCGGAATCGCGTAGTTCATGGGGCTCTCACTTCACGCCGAGGGCGACGGTCTTCGTCGCCGAAAGCGCCGCCTGGGTGGTGCTGATCAGGTGGTCCGTCGAGGCCGCGAAGGCGTCGAGGATCGGCTGCGGCTGGAAGCCGTAATAGATCACGAGGAGGAGAAGCGGCGCGAGGGTCGCGATCTCCCGCGGGTTCAGGTCCGCGATGGAGCGCAGCTCCGGCCGGCTCATCTCGCCGTAGACGACCCGGCGGTAGAGCCAAAGCGCGTAGGCCGCCGAGAGGATCACGCCCGTCGTGGCGAAAAACGCGACCCAGGGATTGGCCCGGAATGCGCCCGCGAGCGACAGGAACTCGCCCACGAAGGACGAGGTGCCCGGCAGCCCGACATTGGCCATCGTGAACACGAGGAAGGCCACGGCGTACATGGGCATCCGGTCCACGAGCCCGCCATAGGCTGCGATGTCGCGGGTGTGCATGCGGTCGTAGATCACGCCCACGCAGAGGAAGAGCGCGCCCGAGACGAGGCCATGCGAGATCATCACGAACATGGCGCCCTGGATGCCCTGCGCCGTCAGCGTGAACAGGCCCATGGTGACGAAGCCCATATGCGCCACGGACGAGTAGGCGATGAGCTTCTTCATGTCCTCCTGCATCAGGGCGACGAGCGACGTGTAGATGATCGCGATCACCGAGAGGGAATAGATCAGCGGCGCGAAATAGGCCGAGGCATCTGGGAACATGGGCAGCGAGAAGCGCAGGAAGCCGTAGCCGCCCATCTTCAGCAGGATGCCCGCCAGGATCACGGAGCCCGCGGTGGGCGCCTCGACGTGGGCGTCGGGCAGCCAGGTATGGACCGGCCACATCGGCATCTTCACCGCGAACGACGCGAAGAAGGCGAGGAAGAGCCAGGTCTGAAGGTGCGGCGCGAACTTGTGCGTCATCAGGCGCACGATGTCGCTCGTGCCCGCGTCCCAATACATTGCGATCATGGCGACGAGCATGAGGAGGGAGCCAAGCAGCGTATAGAGGAAGAACTTGAACGCCGCGTAGATGCGCCGCTTGCCGCCCCAGATGCCGATGATGAGGAACATCGGGATGAGGCCGGCCTCGAAGAAGACGTAGAACAGGAACAGGTCGAGCGCCGTGAAGACGCCGATCACCATCGATTCGAGAACGAGGAAGGCGACGAAATATTCCTTGAGGCGGTGCTCGATCGACTCCCACGAGGCCAGGATGCAGAACGGCATCAGGAAGGTGGTGAGGATCACGAAGGGCAGCGAGAAGCCGTCTACCCCGAGCTTGAAGCGGATCGTCTCGGTGAGCCACGAATGGCTCTCGACGAGCTGAAACTCCGACGTCGAGAGGTCGAAGCGCGCCCAGGCGACGAGCGAGACCAGGAAGGTGATCACCGTGGTGGCGAGCGCCGCCCAGCGCACGTTCGAGCGGACGGCCTCGCCGTCGCCCCGGAGGGACAGGATGAACGCGGCGCCGACCAGCGGCAGGATGAGGAGCCCGGAGAGAATACCGAAGCCGAACATCAGCGGGCCCCTCCGAACAGGTACCAGGTCACGATGGCCGCGACGCCGATGAGCATCACGAAGGCGTAATGGTAGACGTAGCCCGTTTGCAGGCGGACGGCCCCGCGGGTCACGTCGAGCACGCGGGCCGAGATCCCGTCCGGCCCCAGGCCGTCGATCAGCCGCACGTCGCCGGTGCGCCACAGGAAGCGGCCGAGGCGCATGGCGGGCTTCACGAAGACGAGGTCGTAGAGCTCGTCGAAGTACCACTTGTTGAGGAGGAAGCGGTACAGGAACGGGTGACGGGCCGCGAGCCGCACGGCCGTCTCCGGCCGGCGCAGATACATATAGAAGGCCGTCACGAAGCCGATCACCATCGCGACGAAGGGCGACCAGACCACCCAGGCCGGGACGTGGTGCATCTCCTCCAGGATGTGGTTGTTCGGCGCCGTGAACAGCGCGCCCTTCCAGAAATGCGCGTAATCGTGGCCGATGAAGCGCTCGTGGAAGAGGAAGCCAGCCGCGATCGCCCCGAAGGCCAGCACGCCGAGCGGGATGAGCATGACGAGGGGGCTCTCGTGGGGCTGGTGCGCCCCGTGGTGGCCGTGCTCGTGATCGGCTGCCGCCGCATGCTCGGCGTCGCCTGAGCGGACGTTGTGGTCCACGCCCTCATGATCGTGATGGGCGCCGTGCGCGACCGGATGATGATCCGTCCCGTGCGAGCCCCAGCGCGCGTGCCCCTCGAAGGTGAGGAAGAACAGGCGCCAGGAATAGAACGAGGTGAAGACCGCCGCGATCACCACGCACAGGAAGGCGAAGTCCGAGCCCGGGCGGTGCGAGGCATAGGCCGCCTCGATGATCGCGTCCTTCGAGTAATAGCCCGCCGTGAAGGGGAAGCCGGTGAGCGCGAGGGTGCCGATGGCCATCGCCGCCGCGGTGAGCGGGATGTAGCGGCGCAGCGCGCCCATGTGGCGGATGTCCTGCTCGTGGTGCATCGCGTGGATGACCGAGCCGGCACCGAGGAACAGCAGCGCCTTGAAGAAGGCGTGCGTGAAGAGGTGGAACACGCCCGCCCCGTAGGCGCCGACGCCCAGGCCCACGAACATGTAGCCGAGCTGCGAGCAGGTCGAGTAGGCGATCACCCGCTTGATGTCGTTCTGCACGAGGCCGACGGTCGCCGCGAAGAAGGCCGTGATGCCGCCGATCACGGTCACCACGGTGAGCGCCGAGGGAGCGTACTCGAAGATCGGGGAGAGGCGCGCCACCATGAACACGCCGGCCGTCACCATGGTGGCGGCATGGATGAGGGCCGACACGGGGGTCGGGCCTTCCATGGCGTCCGGCAACCAGGTGTGCAGCATGAACTGAGCCGACTTGCCCATGGCGCCCATGAACAGGAGCAGGCAGGCGAGCGTCAGCGCGTTCCACTCGATGCCGACGAACAGGAATTTCGCGTTCTGGAAGTCGGCCACCCGGGGGAAGATGCCGTCGAAGGTGACAGCGCCGAAGATGACGAAGACGAGGAAGATGCCGAGCGCGAAGCCGAAATCGCCCACGCGGTTGACGATGAAGGCCTTCATCGCCGCGGCGTTCGCGGACGCCTTCTTGTACCAGAAGCCGATGAGGAGGTAGCTCGCGAGTCCCACGCCTTCCCAGCCGAAAAACATCTGCACGAGGTTGTCGGCCGTCACCAGGGTGAGCATCGCGAAGGTGAACAGCGACAGGTAGGCGAAGAACCGCGGGCGGTGCGGATCCTCGTGCATGTAGCCGATGGAGTAGAGGTGGACGAGGGTCGAGACCGTGTTGACGACGACCAGCATCACGACCGTCAGCGTGTCGATCCGGAACGCCCAGTCGACCACCATCCCGCCGGAGACGAACCACGTCGCGACCTGGACGCGTCCGCCCCCGGAGCCGAAGCCGACCTGGAAGAAGGCGATCCACGACAGGAACGCCGCGACGGCGAGGAGCGCGGTGGTGACGATCTCGGAGGGGCGCGGGCCGATATAGCGGCCGAACAGCCCGGCGATCAGGAAGCCGAGCAGCGGCAGGAAGACGATCGCGTGATACATGGCCGCGCTCTCAGCCCTTCATCATGTTGATGTCTTCCACCGCGATGGTGCCGCGGTTGCGGAAGAAGACGACGAGGATGGCGAGCCCGATCGCGGCCTCGGCCGCCGCGACGGTGAGGATGAACAGGGCGAAGACCTGGCCGACGATATCGTTCAGGAAGATCGAGAACGACACCAGGTTGATGTTCACGGCGAGCAGGATGAGCTCGATCGACATCAGGATGACGATGACGTTCTTTCGGTTGAGGAAGATCCCGAACACGCCGAGCGTGAACAGGATCGCCGCGACCACGAGATAATGGATCAGGCCGATGGTCATGGGAGCCTCACACGCCTTCCCGGGACGGAACCTTGCGCACCTCGATGGCGGTCGCCGTGGTGCGCAGGGTCTGGGCGGCGATGTTCTGGCGGCGCACGCCGGTGCGCTCGCGCAGGGTCAGGACGATGGCGCCGATCATCGCGACGAGGAGGATCAGCCCCGCGATCTGGAAGAGAAAGGCGTAGCGCGTGTAGATCACGACGCCCAGCGCCTCCGTGTTCGTCATCACGGCCTGGGTGGGGATGCCGACCGCGGGCGTGCGCACGAGGTTGGGATCGATCGACCAGGTGCCAAGGATCAGGAGCAGCTCCACGAGGAAGATCACGCCGATGACCGCGCCGACCGGAAGATATTGGAGGAAGCCCTGCCGGAGCGCCGCGAAGTCCACGTCGAGCATCATGACGACGAAGAGGAACAGCACCGAGACCGCGCCCACATAGACCACGATGAGCAGCATCGCGAGGAACTCGGCCCCGATGAGGAGGAAGAGCCCGGCGGCGTTCACGAAGGCGAGGATCAGGAAGAGCACCGAATGAACGGGGTTCTTCGCCGCGATCACCATAAAGGCGGAGGCGATCGCGATCCCTGAGAAGAGATAGAAGAAGGCGGCGGTGACCATGTTGCGCTCGATCCCGGCCCCCGGGCGGGGGCGCCTCGTGGCGACGGGCCCGGTAGCCGGGCGGCTGTGTCTATAGACCCCGATTCCGGGCCGCACAACCGCGGTCCGGAACGGGAACGGGGAGAAAACGCCCGGATCCCCCGGGCGGGCCCTCAGCGATACGGCGCGTCGCGGACGATGTTGCGGGCGATCTCCCGCTCCCAGCGATCGCCGTTCTCGAGCAGCTTGTTCTTGTCGTAGAGCAGCTCCTCGCGTGTCTCGACCGAGAACTCGAAGTTCGGCCCTTCGACGATGGCGTCCACGGGACAGGCCTCCTGGCACAGCCCGCAATAGATGCACTTCACCATGTCGATGTCGTAGCGCGTGGTGCGCCGCGTGCCGTCGTTGCGCCGGGGGCCGGCCTCGATCGTGATGGCCTGGGCCGGGCAGACCGCCTCGCAGAGCTTGCACGCGATGCAGCGCTCCTCCCCGTTGGGGTAGCGGCGCAGGGCGTGCTCGCCCCGGAAGCGGGGCGACTGGACGCCCTTCTCGAACGGATAATTGAGGGTCGCCTTCGGCTTGAAGAAGTACTTCATGGTGAGCACGAAGCCGTCCACGAACTCCCTCAGGAAGATCGACCTTGCAGCATGATCGAGCCTCATCGCCCGGTCTCCATGTCCCGACCGCCCCGCGCGGTCCATACGGCCGGCCTCAGGGCCGGCGCTCACATCAGATCCGGCGACCGAGGGACCACCCTCACCCGCCGACGGCCCGCCCGAGCCAGTAGCCCAGAACGGGAAAGAACCCCATCGTCGCCGCGCCCAGCAGGCGGCGAAACCAGACGATCCGCCGCTCGAAATCGGCCCGCTCGTCCGGGGTGACCGAACGGTCGAGCGACCTGAGCTTGCCCTCGACCACGCCGGCGACGATCCGGGAGTCGACCCAGCCCACGAGAAGGCCGACGAGCGCGCCGATCAGGCCTGCCGGCGCCAGCGCGTCCACGTCACCCCCCGACGCCGGGCGCCCATCCCATGAGCTTGAGCACGCCGGCCGTCACGACGAGCAGCACGAGCGACATCGGAAGGAACACCTTCCAGCCCAGACGCATGAGCTGGTCGTAGCGGTAGCGGGGCACCATCGCCTTCGTCATCGCGAAGATGAAGAAGATGAGGCTCATCTTGAGCACGAACCAGATCACGCCCGGGATCCAGGTGAAGGGCGCGAACGGGATCGGGGACAGCCAGCCGCCGAAGAACAGGATCGTCATTAGCGCGCACATGGTCATGATGGCCACGTACTCGCCGAGCATGAAGAGAAGATAGGGAGTGGAGGAGTATTCCACCATATAGCCCGCAACGAGCTCGGATTCGGCCTCCGGCAGGTCGAAGGGCGGGCGGTTCGTCTCGGCGAGCGCCGAGATCAGGAAGATCACGAAGACGGGGAAGAGCGGCAGCCAGAACCAGCCGAGCATGCCCCAGGCACCGTCCTGCGCGAGGACGATCTTCGTGAGGTTCAGCGAGCCCACGCACATCAGCACGGTGATGATCACGAAGCCGATCGAGACCTCGTAGGACACCATCTGGGCCGCCGAGCGGAGCGCGCCCAGGAACGAGTACTTCGAGTTGGCAGCCCACCCGCCCATGATGACGCCGTAGACGCCCATGGACGACATCGCGAAGATATAGAGGATGCCGACATTGATGTCGGCGATGGCCCAGCCCTCGGCGACCGGGATGACGGCCCAGGCGGCGAGCGCGAGCACCGACATCATCAAGGGTGCGATCAGGAAGATGCCCTTGTTGGCGCTCGCCGGGATCACCGGCTCCTTGAGGACGAACTTCAGCAGGTCGGCGAAGGACTGGAGCAGCCCCCAGGGCCCGACCACGTTCGGCCCGCGGCGGAGCTGGACGGCAGCCCAGATCTTCCGGTCGGCATAGAGGATGTAGGCGATGAAGACGAGCAGCGCCGACAGGAGCACGAAGCTCTGCAGGACGACGAACAGAACGTAGAGAAGGGTTTCCATGGCTCGTCCTTACTCCGCCGCCTCGAGCTTCGCGCCGTGCGCCAGCGCGGAGCACTCGGCCATGATGCCGGACGCCCGCGCGATCGGGTTCGTGAGGTAGAAATCCTCGATCGGGCCGCGGAACGGCTCGCGCCCGGGCTGGTCGCCGAGGCCCGCGAGCATGTCGATGCTCTCGGCGAGGTTGCCCGCGGCGATGCTGTCGATGTCCGCGAAGTGAGGCGCCGCCGCGTAGAGGCGCTGGCGCAGCTGCATGAGCGAGTCGAAGGGGAGCTTGGCGCCGAGCCGCTCGGAGAGCGCCCGCAGGATCGCCCAGTCCTCCCTCGCCTCCCCGGGCGGGAAGGCCGCGCGGTTGGCAAGCTGGACCCGGCCTTCCGTGTTCACGTAGGTGCCGGTCTTCTCCGTGTAGGTGGCGCTCGGCAGGATCACGTCGGCCCGGTGGGCTCCGCGGTCGCCGTGCGTGCCCTGGTAGACCACGAAGGCGCCAGGCGCGACGTCGATCTCGTCGGCGCCGAGGTTGAACAGGACGTCGACCGCCCCCGCCTGCGCCATCTCGCGGGCGGTGAGGCTGCCCTCCTCCGGCACGAAGCCGAGATCGAGGGCCGCGACCCGCGACGCGGCCGTGTGCAGGATGGCGAGCCCGTTCCAGCCCTCGGCTGCGCCGCCGAACTCGCGCACGAGCCGGGCCGCCATGGCGAGGATCGCCAGGCCGTCGGGACGGGTGAGCGCGCCCTGCCCCACGATGACGAGCGGACGCTCGGCCTTGCGCAGGATCTCGGCGAAGGAGTGCGAGCCCGAGAGCACGTCGGCCAGGGTGTCCGGACCGGCGCCGAGATGCTGGACCGGATAGGTGAGGTCCACGTTCTCGCCGATGAGGCCGATCGGCAGCGGCGAGCGCCGCCAGCGCTTGCGCAGGCGCACGTTGACGAGCGACGCCTCGATCCGCGGGTTGGCGCCCACGATCAGGACGGCGTCGGCGTCCTCGATGCCGATGATGCTCGGGTTGAAGATGTAGGAGGCGCGCCCGTAAGCCGGGTGCAGCACCGTGCCGTCCTGGCGCGCGTCGAGGTTCTTGACCCCGAGCCCGTCCATGAGCGCCTTCAGGGCGAAGATTTCCTCGGCCCCGGCGAGATCGCCCACGAGCGCGCCGACGCGCTCGGGCGCCACGCCGCGCAGGCGCGCCGCGATCGTCTCGAAGGCCTCGTTCCAGGTCGCCGGGCGCAGCTTTCCGTTCTCGCGGACATAGGGGCGGTCCAGGCGCTGGCGCCGCAGCCCGTCCACGATGTGGCGGGTCTTGTCGTGGATCCACTCCTCGTTGATGAGCTCGTTCACCCGCGGCAGGATGCGCATGACCTCGCGGCCGCGGCTGTCGACCCGGATGTTGGAGCCGACCGCGTCCATGACGTCGACCGACTCGGTCTTGGTGAGCTCCCATGGGCGGGCGTTGAACGAGTAGGGCTTGTTGAGGAGCGCGCCGACGGGGCAGAGGTCCGCCACGCAGGACTGGAGCTCCGAGCCCATGGCCCGCTCGAGATAGGACGTGATCTCCATGTCCTCGCCGCGGCCGATCGTGCCGAGATCCGGCACGCCGGCGATCTCGGTGGCGAAGCGCACGCAGCGGGTGCAGTGGATGCACCGGTTCATCGAGGTGCGGACGAGCGGACCGAGATACTTGTCCTCGACGGCCCGCTTGTTCTCGGCGAAGCGCGAGGTGTCGACCCCGTACGCCATCGCCTGGTCCTGGAGGTCGCACTCGCCGCCCTGGTCGCAGATCGGGCAGTCGAGCGGGTGGTTGATGAGGAGGAACTCCATCACCCCTTCGCGCGCCTTTTTCACCGTCGGCGACTTGGTGAGCACGACCGGCGGCTCGCCGTTGGGGCCCGGCCGGCAGTCACGGACCGCATAGGCGCAGGACGCCACGGGCTTTGGCGCGCCTTTCAGCTCGACCAGGCACATGCGGCAATTGCCGGCGATGGAGAGGCGCTCGTGGAAGCAGAAGCGCGGGATCTCCGCGCCAGCCATCTCGGCGGCCTGGAGCAGCGTGTACTCCGCGGGAACCTCGACCTCGATGTCGTCGACGATGATCTTGGGCATGGTGTCTACTTCAATGCGGTGTTTCGACGAGATCGAGCCGGCGCTCGATGCGGTCCAGGCGGGCTTCGACGCGGTCGATGCGCCGATGCACGAGGGCGAGGTTCTCCTCGACGGCTGTCATTCGAACCTTCAGCTCGCGCACATCCTCCGACATGCGATCGACCTTTTCGTCGATCCGCCGGAGCATCACCAGCACGAGGCTTTCAGGCTCGGTCGGCATCATCCCTACTCCGCCGCGACCCGCACCGGCTCGCTATGCGGGTTCGCCGCGTAGTCGTCGATGCGCTTCTCGATCTCGTGACGGAAGTGGCGGATGAGGCCCTGGACCGGCCAGGCGGCGGCGTCGCCGAGCGCGCAAATCGTGTGGCCCTCGATCTGGTAGGAGACGTCGAGGAGCATGTCGATCTCGCGCCGCTGCGCCCGGCCCTCGGACATGCGCGACAGCACCCGCCACATCCAGCCGGTGCCCTCGCGGCAGGGCGTGCACTGGCCGCAGGACTCGTGCTTGTAGAAATAGGCGAGCCGGGTGATGGCGCGCACCACGTCGGTCGACTTGTCCATGACGATCACCGCCGCCGTGCCGAGGCCCGACTTGAGGTTGCGCAGGGTGTCGAAGTCCATGTGGGCGTCGGCGATCTCGTGCGCGGGCACGAGGGGCACCGAGGAACCGCCGGGGATCACGGCGAGCAGGTTGTCGAAGCCGCCGCGGACGCCGCCGCAATGCTTCTCGACGAGCTCGCGGAAAGTGATGCCGAGCTCCTCCTCGACGTTGCAAGGCCGGTTCACGTGGCCCGAGATGGAGAAGAGCTTGGAGCCCGTGTTGTTGGGGCGACCGAGCCCCGCGAACCAGGCCGCGCCCCGGCGCAGGATCGTCCCCGCCACCGCGATGGACTCGACGTTGTTCACGGTCGTCGGGCAGCCATAGAGGCCCATATTCGCCGGGAACGGGGGCTTGAGGCGCGGCATGCCCTTCTTGCCCTCGAGGCTCTCGATGAGGGCCGTCTCCTCGCCGCAGATGTAGGCGCCCGCGCCGTGGTGGACGTAGAGGTCGAAGGGATAGCCGTGGATGTTGTCCTTGCCGATGAGCCGGGCCTCGTAGGCCTCGTCCACCGCACGCTGGAGCGCGTCGCGCTCGGCGATGTACTCGCCGCGGATGTAGACGTAGGCTGCGTGCGCCCCCATGGCGAAGGACGCGAGGAGGCAGCCCTCGACGAGGAGATGCGGGTCATGCCGCATGATCTCCCGGTCCTTCGCGGTGCCAGGCTCGGACTCGTCGGCGTTCACCACGAGGTAATGCGGGCGCCCGTCGGAGGCCTTCGGCATGAAGGACCATTTCAGGCCGGTCGGAAAGCCTGCGCCGCCACGGCCGCGCAGGCCCGACTTCTTCATCTCGTCGATGATCCAGTCCCGCCCCTTCTCAAGGAGGAACTTGGTGCCGTCCCACGCGCCGCGGCGGCGCGCGGCCTCGAGGCCCGGGGAGTGCAGGCCGTAGAGGTTGGTGAAGATGCGGTCGCGATCGTGAAGCATGACGCTCGTCAGCCTTTCAAGCCTGGGGCGTTTCAGGACCCGGAGGTCTTCTCGGTGCCGCTCGTCTGCACCGATGCGGAATCAGGGGACGCGGGTGCGTCCGCGACCGTGCGGCCGTCTTCCGGCTTCACGGGCGTATTGACGTAGGATTTCCTGGAGCGCGGCGGCGCCACGGTCTCCGAAGCGGGCTTGCCCTCAGCCACCGTCGTGCGGCTCGGCTCGGCGGCCGCGGCCTGCTTGCCGGTAGAGACAGGCTTCTCGCCAGCCGCGGCGCGGACCGCCGGGGTGTCGCCGACGGGCCGCTCGACCACGCGGCCGGCATCGGGCTTCGCGGGCTTCGGGTTGGTCGCGGCCTGCTGGGTGGCGCGCTCGCCCTCCGCCTTGGCGTTCGCTTCCGCCGCCGGCGCGGTCTCCTCGAACCGCTTGCGCCATGCGCCGATCATCGAGCCGTCGTAGAGCGAGGGCTCGACGAGGGTGACGGACTCGCCGAGCGGCTCCGAGGCGTTGCGCCCCTGCTGCGGCCCGCGCTTCGGGGTGCCGCCGGCCGCCAGCTCGTCCATGATCCGCGACAGGATCTCGGGCGTCAGATCCTCGTAATAGTCGTTGTTGATCTGAACCATCGGCGCATTGGTGCAGGCGCCGAGGCACTCGACCTCAAGCCAGGAGAAGTTGCCGTCCGCGGTCACGTGACGCTGCTCGCCGACACGCCCACGCAGCATATCCATGAGGTCGTTGGCGCCGCGCAGGGCGCAAGGCGTCGTGCCGCAGCACTGGATGAAGTGGCGGCCCACCGGCTCCAGGTTGAACATGGTGTAGAAGGTCGCGACCTCCAGCACCCGGATATAGGGCATGCCGAGACGCTCGGCGACCGCCTCGATCGCCTTCTGCGGCAGCCAGCCCCCGCAGTCGCCCTGTACCTTCCACAGAAGGGGGACGACGGCCGAAGCCTGCCGGCCTTCCGGGTACTTGGCGATCTGCTCCTGAGCCCAGGCCTCCGCGTCGGCGGAGAGCGTGAAGCTCTTGGGCTGGATCTCGTCGGCTGCAAGCCTGCGGACGGCCATGCCGTTCTATCCTTCTGTCGGACCGCCCGTCAGCGATCCACCTCACCGAACACGATGTCGATCGACCCCAGGATGCCGGCCACGTCCGCCAGCATGTGCCCCTTGCACAGGAAGTCCATCGCCTGAAGATGGGCGTAGCCCGGCGCCCGGATGTAGCACCGGTGCGCCTTGTTGGTCCCGTCGGCCACGAGATACACGCCGAACTCGCCCTTGGGCGCCTCGATCGGCACGTAGACCTCGCCCGCCGGCACGTGAAAGCCTTCCGTAAAGAGTTTGAAATGATGGATGAGCGCTTCCATCGAGCGCTTCATCTCCTTGCGGGACGGCGGCGCCACCTTGCCGTCGTTGGAGCGCACGGCCCCCTGGCCCTCGGGCGCCCGCAGCTTCGTGATGCACTGGCGCATGATGCGGACCGACTGGCGCATCTCTTCCATGCGGATGAGCTGGCGATCGTAGTTGTCGCCGTTCTTGCCGACGGGGATGTCGAAGTCGAGCTCCTCGTAGCACTCGTAGGGCTGCGCCTTGCGCAGGTCCCATGCCGCGCCGCAGGAGCGCACGATCGGGCCCGAGAAGCCCCAGCGCCAGCAATCCTCGATGGTGATCGTGGCGATGTCGACGTTACGCTGCTTGAAGATGCGGTTTTCCATGACGAGGTTGTGGAGGTCGTCCACGATCCTCAGGAAGGGGTCGCACCAGGCCTCGATGTCGTTGATGAGGTCGGGCGGCAGGTCCTGGCGCACGCCGCCGAAGCGGAAGTAGTTGGCGTGGAGCCGCGAGCCGGAGGCGCGCTCGTAGAAGCCCATAAGCTTCTCGCGCTCCTCGAAGCCCCAGAGCGGCGGCGTCAGCGCGCCGACGTCCATGGCCTGGGTCGTCACGTTGAGCAGGTGCGAGAGGATGCGCCCGATCTCGGAATAGAGCACCCGGATGAGCTGGGCGCGCTTAGGGATGTCGACGCCGACGAGCTTCTCCACCGCGAGGCAGAAGGCATGCTCCTGGTTCATCGGCGCGACATAGTCGAGCCGGTCGAAATAGGGGATGCACTGGAGGTAGGGCTTGTACTCGCAGAACTTCTCGGTGCCGCGATGGAGGAGCCCGATATGCGGGTCAACCCGGTCGACCACCTCGCCGTCGAGCTCCAGGACGAGACGGAGCACGCCGTGCGCCGCCGGGTGCTGGGGCCCGAAATTGATCGAGAAGTTGCGGATGTCGTGCTCGGCCACAGGGTTCTCCGGGCTCTACTGCTTGGCCTTCTCGTCTCCGGGCAGCACGTAGTCGGTGCCTTCCCAGGGCGAGAGGAAGTCGAAGTTGCGCAGCTCCTGCTGCAGCCGGACGGGCTCGTAGACCACCCGCCCCTGCTCGTTGTCGTAGCGGACCTCGACGAAGCCGGTCAGGGGGAAGTCCTTGCGCAGCGGGTGCCCCTCGAAGCCGTAATCCGTCAGGATCCGGCGCAGGTCGCCATGGCCCGAGAACAGGACGCCGTAGAGGTCGTAGGTCTCGCGCTCGTACCAGTTCGCCGCCGGATAGACCTCCATGAGCGAGGGCACCGGGGTCGCGTCGTCCACCTGGACCTTGACGCGAATGCGCTGGTTCAGGCGCGGCGAAAGGAACTGGTAGACCACGTCGAAGCGCTTCTCGCGGCCCGGGTAATCCGCGCCGCAGATGCTCGTGAAGCAGAAGAACAGGCACTTCGGATCGTCGCGCAGGAAGGTGACCACCCGCACGATCTCCTCGGGAACCGCCGTCACGGTCAGCTGGCCGTAGGCGATGTCGGTCGCCAGCACGGCCTCGCCGAGAGAGGCCCTGATGTGATCGGCGAGTTCGTTCTGGTCCGTGGCCATGCTTAGCGCTCGATGGTGCCGGTGCGGCGGATCTTCTTCTGCAGGAGGAGCACGCCGTAGAGCAGCGCCTCCGCGGTCGGCGGGCAGCCCGGCACGTACACGTCGACCGGGATGATGCGGTCGCAGCCGCGCACCACCGAATAGGACCAGTGATAGTAGCCGCCGCCGTTCGCGCACGATCCCATGGAGATCACGTAGCGAGGCTCGGGCATCTGGTCGTAGATCTTGCGCACCGCCGGCGCCATCTTGTTGCACAGCGTGCCGGCGATGATGATCACGTCCGACTGGCGCGGGCTGGCGCGCGGCGCGAAGCCGAAGCGCTCGGCGTCGTAGCGCGGCATGGACATCTGCATCATCTCGACCGCGCAGCAGGCGAGGCCGAACGTCATCCACATGAGCGAGCCGGTGCGCGCCCAGGTGATGAGGTCGTCGGCGGAGGTCACGAGAAAGCCGCGGTCGGCGAGCTCGGCGGAAACCGACGTGAAGAACGGATCGGTCTCGCCGATGCGCTTGCCGGTCATCGGATCGATCGTGTCCTCCGGCTGCGGCGCGACGATGCGCGGCTTGTCGGCGTTGATCAGTCCCATTCGAGGGCTCCCTTCTTCCACTCGTAGACGAAGCCGACCGTGAGGACGCCGAGGAACAGCATCATCGACCAGAAGCCGAACCAGCCCAGATCCCCGAACACGAGCGCCCAGGGGAACAGGAAGGCGACCTCGAGATCGAAGATGATGAACAGGATGGCGACGAGGTAGAACTTCACGTCGAACTTCATCCGCGCATCGTCGAACGCGTTGAAGCCGCATTCGTAGGCCGACAGCTTCTCGTTGTCGGGCCGGCGATAGGCCACGAGAAACGGCGCGATCATCAGGGCGGCGCCGATGAACAGCGCTACGCCGAGGAAGATCGCGAGAGGCAGGTAGTCCGCCACGATACTATTCATGCAGCACCTTGATGCGGCGGGAGCGAGGGCCCCCTCCCAGGCTTCGACCACGGATCCGGCACAGGGTCTCAGTGCCCGGAAACCAGGACGGAGACGAACGAGACGGCTCGTGGTGGCCCGGGACGCTTACCCCACGTGGCGGGCCTATACAAGTACGTCCGGCGGCCCGTGAACCGGTTGCGCGCTCACGCCTTCCACCGCTTCGACTTGAGGTGTAGATGAGGCCCCGGGCGGGGAGCGGCAAGGAGTCGAGCGCATGTGTCGCAAGGGGTTCGTCGGGCTCTCGGCAGCGGTTCTCGCGATGCTGACGGGGCCTGGTGCGGCGCAGGTGGCCGACCTCCGCCAGGCGAGCTGCGCCCAGTTCCTCGAGATGCCGGCGGCCGAGCGCACGCAGCTCGCGCTATGGCTGCATGGCTATTATGCAGGTGCTGCGCAGCGCTCCTCCCTCGACAGGGGCAAGCTCGAGGAGGGTGCCGGTGCCCTCCAGCAGGCCTGCTCGCAGAATCGCGCCATGCCCTTGATCGGCATCGAGGCACGGGCGGCGCTCATGGGGGAGCCGAACCCGCTGGCACCACCCCCCTCCCCTCCCGCCGCTCCGGCGCCCCAAGTGGCGCCCGCCAGTCCGGCCGCGACCGCCCCTGCTGCGCCAGGGCGCCCGACCCCGCTGCGCTGAGGCCGGCGCCGCCCCGGGAACGGCGGGTTCAGCTTGGCGTTATCGGGAGCGGCATCCACGAACGGCGGCTCTCATGACACCACTCCGACTCGCTCTGTCAGGCCTCGGCCTCCTTCTCGCGGTCGCTCCCGCGACGGCCAATCCCTACAGCATCTATTTCGAGCGCCAGCGCGGCACCACGCTGATCCTCGAGCACAATCCCGTCCCGGCCGGCATCGCGGTGGCCCGGGTGGCGCGATCGAGCACCGTCACGAGCCGCCGGGCCATGCGGCCTCACAGGGTCGCGAAGCACCGCGTCATGCGACGCGCTCGCGTGGTTCACCGGGTTCACCGCTATGTCGGGATCGCGGGCGGCTGCCGCGACGGCGGCTATGTCCAGAGAATCGTGGCGGGGCGGCCGGTGCCCCTGCAGAGCGAGGTCTGCAGCGACGTCTCGATCCGCCTCACGGGCCCCTACGTGGTCCGCTGACGGCCGGACGTCATGGCGCAAGCGGCGGGTGCCGGGCTGGACGCTCATGATCGGGAAGAGGAGAAGACCGCGAAACGGTCGGAATACCCCTGCGGGGTACGTGGCGCGGGCGACGGGGCTCGAACCCGCGACCTCCGGCGTGACAGGCCGGCACTCTAACCAACTGAGCTACGCCCGCGCAGGGCGGTCGGAGCGATCTCGCTCGCGACGGAGGCTCAATTAAGCGGCGGCCCTCCCCGTGTCAACAGGCGTGCGGCCTGCCGGGGAGAAATCCTCGAAGGACCGCCCTCAACGGGCCGGCACGGCCCGGCGGGGGCGGCCGCCGCGAGCCGGCGGGGCCGTGGTCAGCCGGTAGCGGCTGAGCTCGGCGTCGCTCAGGATGTGCGCCGATTCGTGCGGGATGCTGCTCGCGAGGTCGATCAGGGCCGGGCTCACGCCCATGGCCCCGGCATATTCGCGCATCGCGTCCTCGAAAGCTCCCGGACGAACCTGGGGATCGATCATGCCGCCGCCGACGATGTCGCGCTGCGCGACGCCGACGCTGCGGGCCGCGTGAACCGCAAGGCGGCTCCCGGGCACGATCCGGCGCTCGGCTCCGGCCATGAACAGGTAGACGCAGGCCGAGGCGCAGGAGCCCGGGCCGATCGCGCCTGGGCCGATGCGCCCCACCAGGGTGCGCATCCCGAGCCGGCGGACCAGGAAGCCCAGGCGCAGGGAGCCCGCCACGTTGCCGCCGGGCGATGAGACGACGAGGACGTTGGACAGGCGCGAGCGATCGACGCCGCCCACGAAGCGCGCGAAGCGCTGGTGCTCGTCCACCTCGATCGTTCCCGTGGCCATGATGGCGGCCGGGCAGGCGGCGCCGCACGTCCCGTTGTCGATCGGCACCGCACGGTAGCTCATGGCCCGTGCCCCGGGGCTGATGCCGAGGGCAAGGGTCGACAGGAGCGCTGCCAGGACGATACGCATCGGAAAGCCTCTCCGCTCAAGCCCAGGGCTCCATGGGCCCACGCTGCAAGCGTAGATCACCTAAGGTAAGCCTGGAAGTGCGAAGCTGCTGACGGGTCGCCGCAGCGGATGGAGATCGAGGCCAGGGATGGTGGGCGGTGACGGACTCGAACCGCCGACCCGCTGCGTGTAAAGCAGCCGCTCTACCAACTGAGCTAACCGCCCATCCCGGACGCCGGGGCCGAAGCCTGCCCGGCGACAATCGTCACGTCATTAAAGTCGAGCGACCCGCCAGCGCAAGGGCGCCGACGGTTCGCGATCTCGGACCCGGCCTGTCGGCGCCGGGTTTCAGGCGTTGAGCTGGTCCTTGAGACCCGCGCCGGCCTTGAACTTGGGGGTCTTGCTCGCCGCCACCTGGACCTTCTCGCCCGTGCGGGGATTGCGGGCCTCGCCCGCGGCGCGCTCGGCCACGGTGAACGTGCCGAAGCCCACGATCTTGACCTCCTCGCCGCGCTTGAGCGCGTCGGTGATCACGGCGATGGTCGCGTCAAGAACCTCTGCGGCCTGCCCCTTGCCGAGGTTGGCCTTGTCGGCGATGGCGCTGACGAGCTCGCCTTTGTTCATTCGCTTGTCCTCCTGTGGGCCACGCCGGCGCGGCAAAATGGGCCCGAGCGCCGGTCGAAGGCACGGTGTTTTGCCGAAAAGAGACCGAAGGGCAACCCCAAACGGGCGTTGAGACCCCGATGCGGTCCCGCTCTCCACGAAAAAGGCCCCCGGACGATCCGTCCGGGGGCCTTCGTTCTGTCGCGACGTTGCGCGTGGGTCAGTGGGCGACAAAGCCCGGCTGATCCTCGTCGCTGGTCGAGGGCTTGGGCGCCGAGGCGACGGCGCGCTCGTCCCACTCGATCGGCTCGGGCCGGCGCACGAGGGCGTGCTCGAGCACCTGCTCCATGCGCGAGACCGGCACGATCTCCAGGCCGTTCTTCACGCTCTTCGGCAGCTCGACGAGATCCTTCGCGTTCTCCTCGGGGATGAGCACTTTCTTGATGCCGCCCCGAAGCGCCGCGAGGAGCTTCTCCTTGAGCCCGCCGATGGGCAGGACACGACCCCGCAGGGTGACCTCGCCGGTCATGGCGATGTCGCGCCGCACGGGGATCCCCGTGATCACCGACACGATGGCCGTGGCCATGGCGATGCCGGCCGAGGGCCCGTCCTTCGGGGTCGCCCCCTCGGGAACGTGGACGTGGATGTCCCGGCGCTCGAACATCGGCGGCTCGACGCCGAAGTCAAGGGTCCGCGAGCGGACGTAGGACGCCGCGGCCGAGATCGACTCCTTCATCACGTCGCGCAGGTTGCCCGTGACGGTCATCTTGCCCTTGCCGGGCATCATGATGCCTTCGATCGTGAGCAATTCGCCCCCGACCTCCGTCCAGGCCAGGCCCGTGACGACGCCGACCGCGTCCTCGTCCTCGACCTCGCCGTATCGGAACTTCGGCGGGCCGAGATAATCCGGCAGGTTCTCCGCGGTGACGTTCACCGAGGCGATCTTCTTGATGAGGATTTCCTTCACGGCCTTGCGGGCCAGGTTGGAGATTTCGCGCTCGAGGTTACGCACGCCCGCCTCGCGGGTGTAGCGCCGGATCAGCATCGCGAGGCCGTCCTCGCTGATCGTCCACTCCTTGGGATCGAGGCCGTGCTTCTTCATCGTGCCGTCGATGAGGTGCTGACGGGCGATCTCGACCTTCTCCTCCTCGGTGTAGCCGGCGATGCGGATCACCTCCATACGGTCGAGGAGCGGGCCCGGGATGTTGAGCGTGTTCGCCGTCGTCACGAACATCACGTTCGACAGGTCGTAGTCGACCTCGAGGTAATGGTCGTTGAACGTCGAGTTCTGCTCGGGGTCCAGCACCTCGAGGAGGGCTGCCGACGGGTCGCCGCGGAAGTCCATGCCCATCTTGTCGATCTCGTCGAGCAGGATGAGCGGGTTGGACGTCTTGGCCTTGCGCATCGACTGTATGATCTTGCCGGGCATCGAGCCGATATAGGTCCGCCGGTGACCGCGGATCTCCGCCTCGTCACGGACGCCGCCGAGCGACATGCGCACGAACTCGCGGCCGGTAGCCTTGGCGATCGACTTGCCGAGCGAGGTCTTGCCGACGCCCGGAGGGCCGACGAGGCACAGGATCGGGCCCGTGAGCTTGTTCGCGCGCTGCTGCACGGCGAGGTACTCGACGATGCGCTCCTTGACCTTCTCGAGGCCGTGATGATCGGCGTCGAGGATGTCCTGGGCGCCCTGGAGATCCTTCTTGATCTTCGAGCGCTTGTTCCAAGGGATGCCGAGCATCCAGTCGAGATAGTTGCGCACCACGGTGGCCTCGGCCGACATGGGCGACATCTGACGCAGCTTCTTGAGCTCGCCCAACGCCTTGTCGCGGGCTTCCTTCGTGAGCTTCGTCTTCTCGATCTTGTCCTCGAGCTCGGCCAGCTCGTCGCGACCCTCGTCGTCGCCGAGCTCCTTCTGGATGGCCTTCATCTGCTCGTTGAGGTAGTACTCGCGCTGGGTCTTCTCCATCTGCCGCTTGACGCGGGTCCGGATGCGCTTCTCCACCTGCAGGACGGAGATCTCGCTCTCCATCAGGCCCAGCACCTTCTCGAGGCGCTCGGCGACGGTGGGCGTCTCGAGGATGCCCTGCTTGTCCGAGATCTTGACCACGAGATGCGAGGCGACCGTGTCGGCAAGCTTCGAGGGCTCGTCGATCTGCGTCACGGCCGAGACGATCTCAGGCGAGACCTTCTTGTTGAGCTTCACGTAGTTCTCGAACTCGGAGATCACCGAGCGGGCGAGCGCCTCCGCCTCGATGCGATTGCCGAGCGCGTCGACCGAAACCTCGGCCTCGGCCTCGTAGAACTCCTCGTTGGGAACGTAATGGCCGACCTTGGCGCGGCTCGCGCCCTCGACCAGAACCTTGACGGTGCCGTCCGGCAGCTTCAGAAGCTGCAGCACGCTCGCCAGCGTCCCGACCTTGTAGATCGCGTCCGTCGCGGGATCGTCGTCCGTGGCATTGATCTGCGTCGCCAGGAGGATGTGGCGATCCGTCCGGACCACCTCCTCCAGCGCGCGGATCGACTTCTCGCGGCCCACGAAGAGCGGCACGATCATGTGCGGAAACACGACGATGTCGCGCAGCGGCAGTACCGGATAGGTCCCCACGGTGCCCGGCACGACGGGCTGGCGTGATTTGGGCTGTGTCATTGAGTGACATCCTTTCGGGAGCGCCCCCTCGACCTCTCGCACAAGCAGGTTCTGGGACGGGTAACCGCGCCTCTCAGGCCGACGCGAGGCGACTGGGCGCGGTATGCGGTTCGACGCCTCGAGAGTGAGCACGTCGGGGCCGCACGGGTACTAAGGTGGCAAGGGTTCGCCTTGCTTTCAAGCGTGCGCCCTGGGGCGCACGCCGTTGTGAAGATCCGCCGGGAGGCGCCCTCAGGCGCTCGCGCTCGCGGGGGCATCGGCGGGCCGATCGGCATAGATGTAGAGCGGCTTCGCCTTGCCCTCGATCACCTCGGGCCCGACCACCACCTGCTCGACGGAGTCGAGGCCCGGCAGGTCGTACATGGTGTCGAGGAGGATGCCCTCCATGATGGAGCGCAGGCCGCGGGCGCCGGTCTTGCGCTCAATCGCCTTGCGGGCGATGAGCGAAAGAGCCTCCTCCTGGAAGGTGAGGTTCACGTTCTCCATCTCGAAGAGGCGCTGGTACTGCTTCACGAGCGCGTTCTTCGGCTCCTGGAGGATGCGCTTCAGCGCGGTCTCGTCGAGGTCCTCCAGCGTCGCCAGGACCGGCAGGCGGCCGACGAACTCGGGGATGAGGCCGAACTTGAGCAGATCCTCGGGCTCGACCTCGCGGAACACCTCGCCCGTGCGCCGGTCGTCCGGCGCCGAGACCGAGGCCCTGAAGCCGATGGAGGTGCCCTTGCCGCGGGCCGAGATGATCCGCTCAAGCCCCGCGAAGGCGCCGCCGCAGATGAACAGGATGTTCGTCGTGTCGACCTGCAGGAACTCCTGCTGCGGATGCTTGCGGCCGCCCTGGGGCGGCACGGAGGCCACGGTGCCCTCCATGATCTTCAGGAGGGCCTGCTGCACGCCCTCGCCCGACACGTCGCGGGTGATCGACGGGTTGTCGGACTTGCGGGAGATCTTGTCGATCTCGTCGATGTAGACGATGCCGCGCTGCGCCCGCTCGACGTTGTAGTCGGACGCCTGGAGCAGCTTGAGGATGATGTTCTCGACGTCCTCGCCGACATAGCCCGCTTCCGTCAGGGTCGTGGCGTCCGCCATCGTGAAGGGGACGTCGAGGATGCGGGCGAGCGTCTGAGCGAGCAGGGTCTTGCCCGAGCCGGTCGGCCCGATCAGGAGGATGTTGGACTTCGCGAGCTCGACGTCGCTGTGCTTCGTCGCGTGGGCCAACCGCTTGTAGTGGTTGTGCACGGCGACCGAGAGCACACGCTTGGCGTGGTCCTGGCCGATGACGTAGTCGTCGAGAACGTGACGAATTTCCTTGGGGGTCGGCACGCCGTCGCGGGATTTCACCAGGGAGGACTTGGACTCCTCGCGGATGATGTCCATGCACAGCTCGACGCATTCGTCGCAGATGAACACGGTCGGTCCGGCGATAAGCTTGCGAACCTCATGCTGGCTTTTGCCGCAGAACGAGCAGTACAGCGTGCTCTTCGAGTCGTTGCCGCCAGCTTTGCTCATACTAGGTCTCCGATCGCGACGCAGGCGGCGGAGCCGCCGCGCCGGTATGAAGGATAGGACCGCGCGATTTAATAAACGCTATCGGCGGGGGAACAAGAAGCTCGCCCGGGCCGCGGTTCCAGACTCACGATGTGATCACGCGACGGGCGCGGGATCAATAGGGAGGGTTCCTAAAGCCAAAGAGCCGCACCAGGGCGGCTCTTTGGTTCGTAGGTGTGGATACCGGGCAACGATCCGGCTCTAGATCGGCGAGCTTTCGGGCCGTTTCGTCAGCACGTCGTCGACGATGCCGAACTCCTTGGCCTGCTCGGCCGTCATGAAATTGTCGCGCTCGAGCGCCTGCTCGATCGCGGCATAATCCTTGTTGGTGTGCTTCACGTAGATTTCATTGAGGCGCCGCTTGAGCGCCTCGATCTCGCGCGCGTGGATCAGGATGTCGGTCGCCTGGCCCTGGAAGCCGCCGGAGGGCTGGTGCACCATGATGCGCGCGTTGCCGAGCGCGAAACGGTGGCCCGGCTCGCCGGCGCAGAGCAGGAGCGAGCCCATCGAGGCCGCCTGGCCGACGCAGAGCGTCGCCACGGGGCAGCGGATGAACTGCATCGTGTCGTAGATCGACAGGCCCGAGGTCACCACGCCGCCCGGCGAGTTGATGTAGAAGGAGATCTCCTTCTTCGGGTTCTCGGCCTCGAGGTGGAGCAGCTGCGCCACGATGAGCGAGGCCGAGTAGTCCTCCACCGGACCGGTGAGGAAGATGATGCGCTCGCGCAGGAGGCGGGAGTAGATGTCGAACGCGCGCTCGCCGCGGTTCGACTGCTCCACCACCATCGGCACCAGGTTGTTGTAGACCTCGATCGGATCTCTCATCGTCGGCTCTCGCTCCTGAGCGGGCGTTCAAGGCCCTTGGACGTGACGGACTGACTCGGTCGACGAGATCACGCCGGCTCTGCGGCGCTCTCGGCCGCGGGCTTGGCGGCCTCGTCCTCGTCGCGGAAGAGATCTTCCTTGGCGATGGGGGTCTCTTCGACCTTCACTTGCGACAGGATATGGTCGACGACCTTCTCCTCGAAAAGGGGCGCGCGGATTTGCGCCAGGGCCTGCGGATTGTTGCGGTAATAGTCCCAGACCTCCTTTTCCTGGCCCGGATATTCCCGGACGCGGGCGATGAGGGCCTGCGTGACCTCGTCGTCGGAGACCTTGACCTCGGCCTGCTCGCCGATCTGCGCCAGCACGAGGCCCAGGCGCACGCGGCGCTCGGCGATGCGGCGGTACTCGGCCTTAGCCTCGTCCTCGGTGGTGCCCTCGTCGGCGAAGGTGCGGTTGTTGTTCTTCAGGTCGGCGACGACCTGCGACCAGACGGCGGCGAATTCCTGCTCGACCAGGCTCTGCGGCAGCTCGAAGCTGTACTTGGTGTCGAGAGCGTCGAGGAGCTCCTTCTTGAGCTTGCGGCGCGACTGGGCGTCGAGGTCGCGCTGGAGCGTGGAGCGGATCGCATCCTTGAGGGCGTCGAGCGACTCCATGCCGAAGCCCTTGGCGAGCTCGTCGTCGATCGTGAGAGCGCCCGGGGCGAGCACGTCCTTCGCTGTCACCTCGAACTGCGCCGCCTTGCCGGCCAGATGCTCGGCCATATAGTTCGGCGGGAAGGTGACGTTGACCGTGCGGGTCTCGCCCTTCTTGATGCCGACGAGCTGCTCCTCGAAGCCGGGAATGAAGGTGTTCGAGCCGAGCTCGACCTGGATGTCCGTGCCCGAGCCGCCCTGGAAGGCCTCGCCGTCCATGGTGCCCGTGAAGTCGACCGAAACGCGGTCGCCAGTCGCGGCCACGGCGTCGTCGCCCTTCGACTCCCAGGCCGCGTTCTGCTTGGCCATGCGGGTCAGCGTCTCGTCGACGTCGGTGTCCTCCACCGTGGCGACGGGCTTAGTGATCGTCACGTCGGAGGTGTCGGCGAGCTCGAAGGCCGGCAGCACCTCAAGAGCGACCGTGAAGGCGAGATCGGCCTTCGCCTCGAGGGCGGCGGCGATCTCCTCCTGGTTCTCGGGGAACTTCACCTCGGGCTCGTTGGCGAGCTTGAGGCCGTTCTCGTCGACGATCTTGCGGTTGGCTTCGGTGACCGCGTTCTGCACCACGTCGGCCATGACCGAGCGGCCATAGAGGCGACGCAGGTGCGCGACGGGCACCTTGCCCGGGCGGAACCCGTTGATCCGCACCCGATCCTTCATGGTGGCGAGCTCGCCGGAGAGCCGCTGCTCCAGCTCCGAGGCCGGGAGCACGACCCGGAATTCGCGCTTGAGGCCCTGCGACAGGGTTTCGGTCACCTGCATCGTCTCAATCCGTTCTCGTTCGACTCATTCGATCGAACGGCGTTCGAATCGGCGAGCGACGCCCTCTCGGCTGGAGGGACCGCGCTTGAGCCGACCGGAGCCGTCCGGAGACCAACCCGAAGGCGGATTGGTGCGGGCGGAGGGACTTGAACCCCCACGACTTGCGTCACTGGAACCTAAATCCAGCGCGTCTACCAATTCCGCCACGCCCGCACTTGAGGCGGCGAGCCGCCCCTTCGGGACGCGGCTCTATAGCACGCCGAAAGAGGCGCGCAGCAAAAAAGTGAGGCCCTTCAGGAGACCTCAAGCGTCTTTCAGGAGCGCCATGATCAGGAGCCCCACGAACCCGCCCGAGACGGTGAGGACGGTGACAGCCTGCGACGCGCCGCCCTTGGTCAGGAACGCGAACAGGAGAAGCAGGAGCGCAGCGAACAGCGAGACGCGGGCCATGACAAGCTCCCTGGAGCTGGGCCTTATCCGTCCCGGCGCGGGACGGTATCGTTCCGTCCCGGCACAAGCCGCGGGCCCCTCGGGCCAACTGCGCAAGCCCCATGCCCGTGAGCGCAACCTTCCCCACCGGCGCACGTTCGTGGCATGAACCTGCCAGGCTTATCGCCAAGCCCCATCCGAGATCCCAGAATGCACCGACTGCCCCCTCCCCTTGCGACCCGCCGGGCCGTGATGCTCGGCCTTGCGGCTTCGACGGTCGTCCTGCGCCCGGCGCGGGCGCAGACGGGCGGGGGGTGGACGAACCTCGTGGCGGCTCCACGGGAGATGCGGCTTCGCCCGGACTCCGCCGCGGCCGCGCAGGTCTGGACTTTCGGGGACACGGCTCCGGGCACCGTCTTGCGCGTCAAGGCAGGCGAGCCGCTCCGCCTTCGGATCGAGAATCGTACGCCGGCGCCGCTCGCGTTCCATGTGCTGGGCCTGCGGGGTCCCAACGCCGCGGACGGGGTCGGCGGGCTCACGGGCGAGCCTGCGGCACCCGGCGGTGTCGTCGAGATCGCCGTGCCGGCTCCTCAGCCGGGCACCTACCTCATTCGTCCCCTGCTGCTCGGCGCGAGCGGGGAGCCCACGGAGCGGGGGCTCGCCGCCATGCTGATCGTCGATGAGCGCAAGCCACCGGCCGTCGAGCGGGAGGTGGAGCTCGTCATCGACGACTGGCGATTGGCGGAGGACGGATCGCTCGCGCCGTTCGGGGCGGTGCCCGAGGCTGCGTCCACGGGCCGGCTCGGGAACTGGCTCACCATCGGGGGCGAGGCGGTCCCGCGCCGGATCGAGGCGCCGCTCGGCTCCCGGCTGCGCCTGCGGCTGGCGAACGCGTCGAACGCCCGAATCATGCCGATCCGCTTCGAAGGCGTGCGGGCCTACGTGGCGGCCATCGACAGCGTGCCGACCGACGCGTTCGAGCCCCTGCGCGCCACGCTCCCCTTCCCGCCCGGGCGCCGCTACGACGTCATCGTCGAGATGCCGGAGGCGACCGAGCCGCAAGCGAGGCTCCTCGCCGCGATCGGCCCCGGCGTTCCCCTCGCGAGCTTCGTCTCGACAGGAGCGGCGCAGGGCGGCACGCGCCCGCCCGTCGCGGGCATCGCCGAGCGCCCGTCCCTTCCCGCGGAAATCCGCCTCCAGAACGCGACGCGTCGGGATGTCGCCCTGGGCGGCGGCGCGCGCCCGGCGCCGGACGGAACGCCCCGCTACGCCGGCGACCCGAAACGGATTTGGACGGTCAACGGATCCGCCGGCACGCCGGGCATGCCGCCGCTCCTGAGAGTGGCACGGGGCACGCCCGTGGTGCTTGCGGTCACGAACGACACGGCGACCGTGCAGGCCCTTCACCTGCACGGCCATGCCTTTCGCCTGCTCCACAACCTCGACGACGGCTGGGAGCCCTACTGGCTCGACACGCTCCAGGTCCCCGAGGGGCGCACCTCACGGATCGCGTTCGTCGCCGACAATCCCGGCAAGTGGCTTTTCGGCTCGACGATCCTGGAACGCCTCGACACGGGGCTGTGGACCTGGTTCGAGGTCACTTAAGGCTTATCGGCCAGACCCCTGAGGGCGGCTGGCATGATCTCCGGCAGATCCTCCGCAATGAGGCCCGGCCCGAGGCGCAGACCCGCATCGCCGTGCAGCCAGACGCCGGCGCAGGCCGCCTCGTAGGGCGGCATGCCCTGCGCCATCAGGCCGGCGACGAGGCCCGTCAGGACATCGCCCGAGCCCGCCGTGGCGAGATAGGGGCTCGCATGGGCATTGATCGCGGCGCGGCCGTCCGAAGCCGCGATCACGGTGTCCGCTCCCTTAAGGACGAGAACTGCGCCCGAATGCGCCGCGGCTGCGCGGGCCCTCTCCACCTTGGAGACCCCGCGTGTCCCGTCGGCTCCCCGCGTCAGGCGCTCGAACTCGCCCCCGTGAGGCGTGAGGACCGCGGGCGCACCGCCAAGGGCGGAGGCGAGGCCTGCCAGGTCGCCCTCGAAGCTCGTAAGGGCATCCGCGTCGAGGACGAGGCCGCGTCCCGAGGCTCCCGCGACGCGAATCGCCTCGCGCGTGGCCTCGCCGACGCCGTAGCCCGGCCCAAGGGCCACGACGGAGAACCGCGGGTCCTCCAGGATCTCGCGGAGCTCCGCCGCCCCGTCGCAGGGGCGCAGCATGATTGCCGTGAGGTGGGCCGCGTTCACGAGGACCGCGCTCCGGGGCGAGCCCAGGGTCACGAGCCCGGACCCGACCCGAAGCGCCGCACGCGCTGCGAGCCGCGCCGCGCCCGTCCGGGTCATGGGCCCGGAGAGGACGAGCGCGTGGCCGCGGCGATATTTGTGGCTGTCCTCCTCGAGCGACGGGAGAGCGTGCTGCCAGGTCTCGGGGCCGTTCACGGCGAGCCTGGAGTCGAGCCCCGCGACGACGCTCCCCGGGATGCCGATGTCCACCACGTGGAGCTGGCCGCGCAAGGTGCGGCCGGGGAGCAGGAAGTGTCCCGCCTTCGCGCCGGCGAAGGTCACGGTCCGCGCGGCTCGCACCGCGACGCCACACACCTCGCCCGTATCGCTGTCCACCCCTGAGGGCATGTCGACCGCGAGCACCGGCAGCCCGGATCTGTTGATCGCCTCGACGACGGCCGCGGCCTCGCCGTCGAGGGCGCGCGTGAGCCCGGTGCCGAACAGCGCATCCACGATCAACGCACAGTCCCGAACGCCGCCGGACGCGCCATGGACCGGCCCGGTCCAATCGGCCGCGGCGAGTGCCGCATCGCCGGTGAGACGCTGTCGCTCGCCTAGGAGGTGGACCGTGACCGCGGTCCCGTGCCCGGCGAGCAGCCGCGCGGCGACGAAGCCGTCGCCGCCGTTGTTGCCCGGGCCGCACATGACCGCCACTGGTCCGCCTCCCATCCGGCGAACGGCTTCGGCGACCGCTGCCCCGGCCCGCTCCATGAGCTCGCGGCCGGACGTCCCGGCCGCGATGGTCAGGCGGTCGGCCTCGCGCATCTGCGCCGCCGTGAAAAGGCGCATCATGGCCGGTCTTTCCCGAGCGGAGTGCTATCCCCAGGTGGCCGTTCGAGGCCGTTGCCCGGGGGTCTGGCACCCTGCCTCGCGAACAAGCAACGTGTGATCAGAAAGTAGGCAATCATCTGCTTCCCCAACGATCATCCCCGTGGCAGCGGTTCGAGCTTGGTGCTAAGAGGCCGAAGGTCACAAGGGCTCCTTCCCGGGGGGCCGCACATAAGCGAGCGGGCGATGAAGAAGATCGAAGCCATCATCAAGCCATTCAAGCTCGACGAGGTGAAGGAGGCGCTCCAGGACGTCGGCCTGCAGGGCATCACGGTCATCGAGGCCAAGGGCTTCGGGCGGCAGAAGGGGCACACGGAGCTCTATCGCGGCGCCGAGTACGTGGTGGACTTCCTGCCGAAGGTGAAGCTCGAGATCGTGCTCGGCGACGAGATGGTCGAACGCGCCATCGACGCCATCCGCAAGGCCGCCCAGACGGGCCGGATCGGAGATGGCAAGATTTTTGTATCCTCCGTGGAGGAAGCGATCCGCATCCGGACAGGGGAAACCGGGGCGGACGCGATCTGAAGGTTGGGGGTTCCCCCAAGAACGCCGGGCCGACCGGCATCCGGCGAGCCAAAACACGCATCAAGAGGACCAGCAGAATGAAGACCGCCAAGGACGTGCTCAAGGCGATCAAGGACAACGACGTCAAGTACGTCGACTTCCGGTTCACCGACCCGCGGGGCAAGTGGCAGCACGTCACCTTCGACGTGACCATGGTCGACGAGGACCTCTTCGCCGACGGCATCATGTTCGACGGCTCGTCCATCGCCGGCTGGAAGGCGATCAACGAGTCCGACATGACGCTCATGCCCGACCCCGAGACGGCCTGCATGGATCCGTTCTTCTCGGCGGCCACCATGTCGATCGTCTGCGACATTCTCGAGCCCGCCACGGGCGAGCCCTATGGCCGTGACCCGCGCGGCATCGCCAAGAAGGCCGAGGCCTTCCTGAAGTCCACGGGCATCGGCGACACCATCTATGTCGGCCCCGAGGCCGAGTTCTTCGTGTTCGACGACGTCCGCTTCATGGCCGACCCGTACAACACGGGCTTCAAGCTCGACAACGTCGAGCTGCCGACCAACGGCGACACCGACTATGAGGGTGGCAACCTCGGCCACCGCATCCAGACGAAGGGCGGCTACTTCCCGGTCCCGCCGCTCGACTCCGCGCAGGACATGCGCGGCGAGATGCTCGCCGCCATGGCGGCCATGGGCGTCACGGTCGAGAAGCACCACCACGAGGTGGCGTCCGCCCAGCACGAGCTCGGCATGAAGTTCGACACGCTGGTCCGCATGGGCGACCAGATGCAGATCTATAAGTACGCGATCCACAACGTGGCCCAGAGCTACGGCAAGACCGCGACCTTCATGCCCAAGCCCATCTACGGCGACAACGGCTCGGGCATGCACGTCCACCAGTCGATCTGGGCCAACGGCAAGCCCGTCTTCGCGGGTAACAAGTACTCCGACCTCAGCCAGGAGTGCCTGTGGTACATCGGCGGCATCATCAAGCACGCCAAGGCGCTCAACGCCTTCACCAACCCGTCGACGAACTCCTACAAGCGTCTCGTCCCGGGCTACGAGGCCCCGGTGCTGCTCGCCTACTCGGCCCGCAACCGCTCGGCGTCCTGCCGTATCCCGTGGACGACGTCGCCGAAGGCCAAGCGCGTCGAGGTTCGCTTCCCCGACCCGACCGCGAACCCCTACCTCGCCTTCGCGGCGATGCTGATGGCCGGTCTCGACGGGATCCAGAACAAGATCGATCCCGGCGCGGCGATGGACAAGGACCTCTACGACCTGCCGCCCCGCGAGCTGAAGAAGATCCCGACCGTCTGCGGTTCGCTCCGTGAGGCGCTCGTGAGCCTCGACAAGGACCGCACCTTCCTCAAGGCCGGCGGCGTGTTCAACGACGACTTCATCGACAGCTATATCGAGCTGAAGATGACGGAGGTCGCTCGCTTCGAGATGACCCCGCATCCGGTCGAGTTCATCATGTACTATTCCTGCTGACCTCTCGGCAGCAGCTTGATCCTCCCGGGTCGCGGTGCCGCGATCCACTGGCCGGAGCCGCGAGGCTCCGGCTTTTTTGTTTCGACGCCGACGAGCGAACCGCGACGGCGCCGTCGCCGGCAGAGTTGCGTCGGATGCATGATGGAAGGCATGAACGCGCTCGCTCACGCGTTCATGCGGTGCGCGCCGCAATGACGCATGCGATGGACGCAGCCCTGACGTTGAACTTTTGGTGATGGGGCGCCCCGGAACAAGTGGTTGCGGGCACCGTTGATTGGCCAGCGGGACACAATCAACGTCCATCACGGAGTTTTCCTTATGAAGAAGCTGATCATCGCAGCCGGCGCCACGGTACTTCTCGCGTCTCCGGTTCTCGCCCAGGCGAACCTCGCGCCCTACGCCGACTCGCTGGAGCGTACGCAGGGCAATCAGTCCCACATCGGTGGCGACAACCAGCAGGCCGGCGGCCCCTCCGAGGCTCGTCGTGACGGGTACGGCGTGCCGTACGGCTACGGCGCCTCGGTCGGCGGCCGTGTCGTGCGCGGCGCCCCCGGCGTCGTGATCGTCGATCCGGTCGAGACGGGCAGCATCGTCGGCGTTCCGGCCGATCCGTCCGTCCCCGGGTCCTCGACGGCAAGCCCGTTCTCCCGCACCCAGGGCAACAACGCGCACACGGGCGGCGATCTGGTGCCGTCGTTCCAGCAGGGCGACAACCAGCAGGCCGGCGGTCCGGCCAACGAGCTGATCCGTCAGCGCTGATCCGGCCCTGGAATGAAGACGAGGCGCGCCATCCGGCGCGCCTTTTTTCGTTGAAGCGTACGGGCCGGAATGGATCCAACCCGGCCCAGCCGCGTCTCCCCCTGAGGAGCACGGTCAAAAGCTTGGCCGCATTCGCGCCGCCATGTCACAACGGCGCGAGGCCCCGAACGAAAGTCACGCCCCTTGGCCAGACGCATCAAGACCGCAACCGCCGAGCCCAAGCTCCCGTCGCGCGACGAGGTCGTCGCATTCCTGAAAAGCACCAAGGGCAAGGTGGGAAAGCGCGAGATCGCCCGCGCCTTCGGCATCGAGGGTGCCGACAAGACGTGGCTCAAGGGGATCCTGAAGGAGCTTGAGGCCGACGGCGTGGTCGAGCGTCGCGGGCGAAAGCTGCATCAGGCCGGCCGGCTCCCGCCCGTGGTGCTGGCCGACATCGTCGGCCGCGATCCCGACGGCGAGCTCATCGCCGAACCCGCCGACTGGATCTCCGAGGACGGGGCCAAGGCGCCGCGCATCCTCATCGTGGCGGGGCGGCGGGCGCGGCCAGGAGCGCCGGTGGCGGGCGTCGGCGATCGTGCCCTCGTGCGCGTCGAACCGGCAGATGACGGCGGCCCGGCCTATGCCGGGCGAGTCATGAAGATCATCGCCAAGAAGGCCGCGCAGATCCTCGGCGTGTTCCGGGCGATGCCCGAAGGGGGCGGACGATTGATCCCCGTGGAGAAGCGCTCGCATGGACGCGAGATCGTCATCGCGCCGGGCGACGAGGGCGGAGCGCAGGAGGGCGATCTCGTCGCCGTCACGACAGTTCAGCCCGGGCGGCTCGGCCTCACCTACGCGAAGGTGCGCGAACGCCTCGGCTCCCTGGCGAGCGAGAAGGCCGTGAGCATGGTGGCGATCCATGTCCACAACATCCCCCATGTCTTCAGCGCCGCGGCCTTGAAGGAAGCCGAGAGCGCGAAGCCCGCAAGCCCCGAGGGGCGCGAGGACTGGCGCGATCTGCCTCTCATCACGATCGACCCGGCGGACGCCAAGGACCACGACGACGCGGTCCATGCCGCTCCGGATACGGACCCCGGCAATCCCGGCGGCTTCGTCGTGACCGTCGCGATCGCCGACGTATCGGCCTATGTCCGGCCGGGCTCGGCCATGGACCGGGAAGCTTTGGAGCGCGGCAACTCGGTCTACTTCCCCGACCGCGTCGTTCCGATGCTGCCCGAGCGCATCTCGAACGACCTGTGCTCCCTGCGCCCCCACGAGGACCGGCCGGCCCTGGCCGTTCGCATGATCGTCGGCGCGGACGGGCGCAAGAGGCATCACGCGTTCCACCGCGTGCTCATGCGTTCGCATGCCAAGGTCGCCTATGCCCAGGCTCAGGCCGCGATCGACGGGCGGCCCGACGAGGTGACGGCACCGATCCTGGACGGGATCCTGCGCCCGCTGTGGGCGGCCTATGCCTGCGTCCGGAAGGCGCGCGACGCCCGCGAGCCCCTCGATCTCGACCTGCCGGAGCGCAAGATCCTCCTCAAGCCCGACGGAACCGTCGACCGCGTGGTCGTGCCGGAGCGCCTCGACGCGCACCGGCTCATCGAGGAGTTCATGATCCTCGCCAACGTGGCGGCGGCCGAGGCGCTGGAGACGGCCAAGACCCCGCTCATCTACCGCACCCACGACGAGCCCTCGCTGGAGAAGATGCGCAGCCTCGGCGAGGTGATGGCCTCGATCGGGCAGAAGGCACCCCAGACCGGAGCCCTGCGGCCCGGGATCTTCAACGGGATCCTCCGGTCGATCGCGGGCTCGGAGCATGAGACCTTCGTCAACGAGGTGGTGCTGCGCACCCAGGCGCAGGCCGAGTACACGGCCGAGAACTACGGCCATTTCGGCCTGAACCTGCGGCGGTACGCCCATTTCACCTCGCCGATCCGGCGCTACGCCGACCTCGTGGTCCACCGCGCCCTGGTGCGCGCCTTCCGGTTCGGGGAGGGCGCCCTGCCGGCGGACGTCACCACGGAGCAGCTCGCCGAGATCGCGGCCGGGATCTCGGCCGCCGAACGGCGCGCGATGGCCGCCGAGCGGGAGACGGTGGATCGCCTCATCGCCCAATATCTCGCCGATCAGGTCGGCGCGATCTTCGAGGGGCGGATCTCGGGCGTCACCAAGGGCGGGCTGTTCGTGAAGCTGTTCGAGACCGGCGCCGACGGCTTCGTCCCGGCGGCCACCATCGGCGACGATTATTACCGCTACGACGAAGCCCACCATGCCCTGACCGGCGACCGCACGGGCGAGAGCTACCGGCTCGGCGATCCGGTCAGCGTGAAGCTTGTCGAGGCAGCGCCCGTGGCGGGCGCGCTGCGCTTCGAGATCCTCTCGGAGGGCCGCAAGGGCAAGCCCTCCGGGGCGCGCCGGCCTGGGCGCCCGTTCTCAGGCCCCAAGCCGGGGCGCGGCAACAAGGCGCCTTTCGCGCCAAGGCGCGATGTGAAAGTCCGGATCAAAGGACGAAAGGAGGGCACGTGATGCCCGACATCATCAAGCCTCAGCGCGACGTCCACTGGATGGTCGGGATCGGACGCGGCCTGAAGGGCCGGTGCCCGGCCTGCGGGCAGGGGCGGCTTTTCGGGCGGTTCCTGAAGGTCGTCGACTCGTGCCAGGCCTGCGGCACCGAGCTCCATCACCACCGCTCGGACGATCTGCCGCCCTATCTCGTCATCGCGATCGCGGGGAAGATCGTGGGCTTCGGCGTGTACTGGACCGAGATGTCCGACAATCCGCCGCCGGCACTCGTGTCGATCGCCGTCTGGCTGAGCGTCGCGCTTGTCGCATGCATCCTGCTGCTTCAGCCCGTGAAGGGCGCTGTCGTCGGGCTGCAATACGCGCTAGGCATGCACGGCTTCGGCGCGCCCTCCCCGATCGGCTCGCCGTACGACACGGAGACCGGGCTTGAACGACCCCACGCCGCAGACCCTCGCAGACCAGCTCACGTCGACCGAGCGTGAGCGGCGCTGGCCGAACGTCCGCCCCGCCGACGCCGCGACGCTGATCATCCTCGATCGGCGACGGAGCGTGCCGCAGGTGCTCATGGGCCGGCGGCATGCGGGCCACCGCTTCATGCCGGGCAAATTCGTGTTTCCGGGCGGGCGGATCGAGGCCGTCGACCGCCGCATGCCCGCCGCCAACGCGCTGAACAAGCGCGCCGAGGCCGCCATGAGCCTCATGGTCGGCCGTCCCTCCCCGGCCCGCAACAGGGCGCTGGCTCTCGCCGCGATCCGGGAGACCTTCGAGGAGACCGGCCTCATGATCGGAACGAAGGATTACGGCGCGCCGGAGATCGAGGACGGCGGGCCGTGGGGGAGCTTCCGCGAGCAGGGCATCTTCCCAGACTTGGAGGCGCTCCAGTTCGTCGCGCGGGCCATCACGCCCCCGCGCCGCCCCAAGCGCTTCGACACTCGCTTCTTCGCCGTCGACCGGACGGCGGTGGTCCATGAGGTGCCGGGGGTGACGGGGCCCGATTCCGAGCTCGTCGAGCTCGTCTGGGTGGACCTGCCCAAGGCCCGGGAGCTCGATCTCCCCGCCATCACCACCGTCATCCTCCAGGAGCTCGAGGCGCGGCTCGCGGCGGGGTTCATCCCGGAGCTGCCGGTTCCGTTCTACCGCGAGGTCCGCGGCCGGTTCGTGCGCGAGGCGCTCTAGGCCGGGATGGAGGGAGCCACGGGACGGGAGCGGTCCGCCGCCATCGCGGCGGCGATCGCCTGCATCACCCTCGTCGGCATCGGCCTGAGCCTGTCCGTGCCTCTTCTCTCGCTCGAGATGGAGCGCATGGGGGTATCCAAGGTCTGGATCGGCGCCAACACCGCCGTCGCAGGGCTTGCCAGCATCGTCGTGGTCCCGTTCGTGCCGCGGCTCGCCGCACGTGTCGGCGTCCTGCCCATGCTCGTGGCCGCGGTACTGACGCTCACGCTCGTCCTGCCGCTCTTCAAGGTCTTCCCGTCCTTTCCTCTCTGGTTTCCGCTCCGCTTCGTGTTCGCGGCCTCGCTCGGGGTGCTGTTCGTCCTCTCCGAGTACTGGATCAACGCCGCGGCCCCGCCTGCGCGGCGGGGCTTCGTCATGGGGATCTACGCGACGGTGCTGTCGCTCGGTTTCGTGATCGGCCCGGCCCTGCTCAGCCTCGTCGGCACCTCGGGCTGGCCGCCCTACCTGATTGGCGCCGTCCTCTTCCTCGTAGGCCTCGTGCCGCTCATGGCGGCGCGGGGGGTATCGCCCGCGATCGAGAGGGGCGGCCGGCGGACGATCCTGTCGTTCCTGCTCGCGGCCCCTGCGGCGACCCTCGCGGCCTTGGTCTTCGGCATGGTGGAAACCGGCTGCTTCGCGCTGCTGCCGATCTACGGACTGGCGAACGGTTTCGACCCGGAGGGCGCCGCCTTCCTGGTGGGCGTGCTCTCCATCGGAAGCGTCGTCCTGCAGGTGCCCATCGGGGTGCTCTCGGACCGCGCCGACCGGCGCCTCGTCCTCCTGGGCATCGCCGCCCTCGGGCTTGCCGGCGCCCTTCTCATCCCCGTCGCGATGCAGCGGACGGCGTTGCTCTATCCGTTGCTCGTGGTCTGGGGTGGCGTGGTCGGGGGGCTCTATACGGTGGGGCTGGCGCATCTGGGAGCCCGCTTCCACGGCGCCGAGCTCGCGACCGCCAACGCGGCTTTCGTTGTCCTCTACAATGTGGGCCTCGTCGCCGGGCCGCCCGTCGTCGGCCTCTTCATGGACGCGAGCCGGGACGGATTCGCTATGCGACAGCCCTGTTTCTCGCCACCTATCTCGCGATCGTCCTGACGCGCATGCGGGCTTGACGCAATGAGCCCGATGGGGCATCTGTCGCCCAGGTTTTGAGGCCGGGCACGCCCGGCCCTTTCTCGTTTGGCGGCAGTCGCCGCGCCTGCTCAAGAGGGTTCCAGCGATGGCCAAGGCCAACACGATCAAGATCCGCCTCGTCTCGACCGCCGACACCGGCTACTTCTATGTGACGAAGAAGAACTCCCGCACGATGACGGAGAAGATGTCCGTCAAGAAGTACGACCCCGTCGCGCGCAAGCACGTCGAGTTCAAGGAAGCCAAGATCAAGTGAGCCTATCGGGCTCGAGCCTGGTTCAGCTCCATGGAAACCGCCTCAGCGATGGGGCGGTTTTTTCATGTCTGCGTGCCCCGTTGGACCAGCCGGAGCCCGCACGAGGCGAGCCGCGCGGGCCTGGACATCGACCGCCCGAGGGCCCACCTCTGCGTCATGTCCCCTGCCCTTCTCCTCGGCGCCGTCCTCCTCGCCGCCACGCCCGTCCAGGCGGAGCGGACCGTCGGCACGCTGCGTGATCTCGGGCCGGCGCTGACGGCGTGCTGGCGGGCGCCGCCGGAGACCGACGGGTCGGAGGTGACGGTGCGCTTCAGCCTCAAGCGCGACGGGTCGCTGCTGGGCCAGCCGCGGATCACCTATTCGAAGCTCGTGGGCGATTCCGGGCGCCAGCGGGCCTTTGTGTCGGCCGCCCTCGGCGCCCTGGCGGAATGCCTGCCCGTGCGGCTCTCGGAGAGCCTCGGCGGCACCATTGCCGGGCGGCCGCTCACCATCCGGTTCGGGGCTCGCGGCGGGGTCACGGCGCAGCAGGACTCCTACATTCCGCTCGGCGGCTATTACGACGAATGAACGGGGGCGCTCCGCCCCGAACGGCTCACAGGACCGTGCCGCCGGCTCCCGGTGCCGTGCGCTCCAGGGCACGGCCGAACCCCTTCTGGCCCACCACCCGGCCGTTCTCTGCGACTACCTCGCCGCGGGCGACGGTCATCACGGGCCAGCCTGTCACCGCGAAGCCCTCCCACGGCGTGTAGTCGGCGCCGTGGTGGAGGATCTCCTGGCGGATCGTCTCGCGCCGGTTGGGGTCCCACAGCGCGATGTCGGCGTCGAAGCCAACGGCGATGGAGCCCTTGCGCGGGTAGAGGCCGTAGATCCGAGCGTGGTTCGTGGAGGTGAGCGCCACGAAGCGCTGGAGGCTGATCCGCCCCGTCGACACCCCTTCCGAGAACAGGATGGGCAGCCGGGTCTCCACTCCCGGGATGCCGTTCGGCACCCAGCGGAAGGACGAGCGGCCCTTCGGCGTGAGCTTGCCCGCCGGATCGTCAAAGCGGAACGGGCAATGGTCCGAGGAGAAGGTGTCGAACACTCCCTGCTCCAGCCCTTCCCAGATCGCAGCCTGGCTCGCCGCGTCCCGAGGCGGAGGCGAGCAGACATATTTGGCGCCGCTCATGTCCATGTCGACGGCCTGGAGATCGTCGGCCGTGAGCGTGATGTATTGCGGGCAGGTCTCGGCATGGACCTTGAGGCCCCGCGACCGTGCCCAGCGGATCTGCTCCATGGCTTCCTTGCCGGAGACGTGCACGATCATGATCGGCACGTCGACGAGCTCGGCATGGGAGATGGCCCGGTGCGTCGCCTCGCGCTCCACGATCTCGGGGCGGGAGACCGCGTGGTAGTAGGGCGCGGTCCTTCCCTCGCGCTCGAGCCGCTCGGTCATGAAACGGATCGCGTCGTAGCCCTCCGCATGGACCATGACGAGGGCCCCCTCGCGCCGTGCCACGTCGAACACGTCGAGGAGTTGGCGGTCGTTGAGAACAAGGTCGTCGTAGGTCATGAAGACCTTGAAGGACGAATAGCCGCTCTTCAGCAGCGCCGGCAGCTCCTGGCCCAGCACCTCCGGCGTGGGGTCGGAGACGATGAGATGGAAGGCGACGTCGATATGGCAGGCCCCGTCGGCCAGGCGGACATAGTCGTCGACGCAGGCCCTGAGCGACATCCCGCGCTGCTGGAGCGCGAAGGGCATGATGCAGGTGTTGCCGCCGGCGGCGGCGGACGCGGTGGCCGAGGCGAAATCGTCCGCCATGACGATCCCCGGCCCGGAGGGCTGGCTCACATGGACGTGACTGTCGATTCCGCCGGGAAGGACGAGCAGGCCCGACGCGTCGATCTCCCGCGCGGCGCCCTCGACACGATCGGCCACCGCCACGATGCGCCCGGCGCGGATGCCGACATCGGCGCGGAACACGTCGGACGCGGTGGCGACGGTGCCGCCCCGGATGGCAAGATCGTAGTCAGGCATGGGCTGTCCTCCGGGGCATGCGCGGCGCTTCCGCAAAGCGGGAGTCGCCCGCCGCATGATACCGATCCAGACGCCCTGTCCCAGCGTTCCGCGCACGTATGATCGCGAATTCGCCGGACCCGGCCCGGTCAGCCCGTGTGGAGGAGGTGCAGCGCGTAGAAGCCGTCGGGATCGAGCCAGGTGCGCCGCGTGGTCCAGCCGGCACGGGCGCTGAGCTCCCCGAAGGCGTCGGCGCTCATCTTGTAAGACATGTCGGTGTGGATGCTCTCGCCCTCGGCGACGATCACCGGGTGCCCCGCGACATGATAGGTCGCGGCGCGGGTCGCCGTCAGGTAGGCCTCCACCCGGGGCGGGTCGCGCTCGATGCGGACCTCGTGCCGGAAGCCGTCGAGGTCGAAGTCGGCGCCGAGCTCGCGGTTCATGCGCTTGAGCAGGTTGAGGTGCAGGGCCGGCATGAGCCCGTCGGCGTCGCCATAGGCGCGGCGCAGGGTGGCCTCGTCGTGGTTCGGGTCATGCCCGAGCAGGAGCCAGCCCCGGCCGATCGTCGCGTGAACGCGCTTCAGGAACGCGACCACGCCCTCGGGCGCGAAGTTGCCGATGGTCGAGCCCGGGAAAAAGCCGAGAACCGGCGTGCCGTCGGTGTCGCTCGGGAGCGCGATAGGCTGGGTATAGTCGGCCACGATGGGCTGGACCGCCACGGACGGGTAGTCGGCCGCGACCCGCTTCGTCGCGGCGTCGAGATACTCGGCCGAGATGTCGATGGCGATGTAGCGGGCGGGGCGGTCCATGGCGTCGAGGAGCACGCGCACCTTGCGGCTCGCGCCCGAGCCGTACTCGACGAGGGCGGCGCCGGCTCCCACGATTCCGGCCACCTCGGGGGCGGCGGCCGTGAGCAGCGTCATCTCGCGTCTGGTCAGGTAATAGTCCCGGGTGCCGCAGATCCGGTCGAAAAGGTCGGACCCGGTCTCGTCCCACAGGTAGATCCCAGGAAGCGCCTTCGAGGGCCGCGACAGGCCTGCCAGAACGTCGTTGAGAAAGCGGGACGCGGCGGGGGCACTGACGATCGGGTGCTTGGCGAGCATGTCGGGCGGCTCCGGCGTGCGAGGGCACTCGACAACGCCTAAGCTCGGCAAGGGATTGCGGCCCACCCTGGACGGATTGCCGCGGCCTCTACAACGCCAAAGGCCGCCCCGGCGTGAACCGGGGCGGCCTTCGGACGAGGTGGCCGGTCGGGCGTGGGTATGAGGAGGCCATGCTCCACGCCCGGACCGGCCGAGCCCACGAAACCCAGGAGATGCGGCGGACCTGAGCATCGGTGGGCATCACTGGCGGGGTCCGTTTCCGAGCCCCGCCCGATGAGATCAACGTAACGTTACGCCGGCCCAAAGCAATGGCTTCGGGCCGGCCGGCGCCGTTCATCACTCGTCAAGGTTAAGCGTTAGGATTGCGGCGCCTGGAGTCAAGGGTGAACCCTGCGGCAGGTCGGCTTCTCGCGCCCGCGAATCTATGCGGCGGCTGCGACGACTCGGTTCCGGCCGTCGCTCTTCGCCCGGTACAAGGCCTCGTCCGCGCGCTTGAGAACCTCGCCGGCGTTCTGGTCGTTCGCCTGCCGCGCCGCGACCCCGATGGAGACCGTGACGTTGAGCGTGCGGGTGCCGCGATGGATCGCGAAGGGCTCGCACTCCACGCGCTCGCGGATGCGCTCGGCCACGAGCTGCCCGCCGTCCAGGGCGGTGTCGGGCATCACCACGACGATCTCCTCGCCGCCGAAGCGCGCCACCACGTCGATTCCGCGGGTGTTGGCGCGGACGCGGGTCGCGAACTCGCGCAGCACCTCGTCGCCCGCGTCGTGGCCCCAGGTGTCGTTCACGCTCTTGAAGCGGTCGACGTCCAGGACGAGCACGGAAAGCTGGCGCCCCCGCATGGAGGCTTCGTCGAAGAGCGCCGAGAGATGGCTGTCGAGGTAGCGCCGGTTGTGCAGGCCCGTGAGCGCGTCGGTGACGGCAAGCTCCAGGGAGGCCTGAACGCTCTCGCGCAGCCGCTCGCCGAAGCGTTTGCGGCGCACCTGCGTGCGCACTCGGGCGACGAGCTCGTTGCGGTCCACGGGACGGACCAGGAAGTCGTGCACGCCGATGTCGAGCCCCCGCAGGATCCGGGTCCGGTCCTCCGCCTCGGCGATCATGAGCACGGCGACGTGCCGCGTGCGCTCGAGCGAACGGATCTGGCTGCACAGGCGCAGGCCGTCGTAGCCCTGCAGATCGAGGTTCACGATCACGAGATCGAACGAAGCCTCCGTCACGCGCAGGAGCGCGTGGTTCGGATCCGTCTCGACCTGGACTGCGTGGAACGGCGACAGCGCGGATTGCAGGCGCTCGTGGGAGCTCGCCCGGTCGTCCACGATGAGAATTGATGCGTTCTGCCCCGTCTCGGCGGTGGCGGCGAGCAGCGGATCGCCGATTCCGTAATCGCGGGACGCGAGCGCCCGGGTGCGAAGCTCGTCGGTGACGGATTTCAGGCGCACGAGGCTGCGGACGCGGGCCATGAGGGCCGTGTCGTCCACAGGTTTCGTGAGGAAGTCGTCGGCGCCGACGTCGAGGCCCTTCAGGCGGTCGCTCGGCTGATCGAGCGCGGTCACCATCACGACCGGCAGATGGGCCGTCGTGGGCGACGCCTTGAGGCGTCGGCAGACCTCGAAGCCGTCTATGCCGGGCATCATCACGTCCAGGAGGACGATGTCGCACAAGCCTTGCTCGCAGATCTCGATGGCGTCCGGGCCGTTCATGGCCGTGACGACGTCGAAATATTCGGCCGTGAGCTTGGTTTCGAGAAGCTTGACGTTAGGGAAGATGTCGTCGACGACAAGGATGCGAGCCGGCATGGAGAGGGCTTCCCTTAGGCGGCGCCGACATAGGTGCGGACGGTTTCGAGGAACTTGGCGACGGAGATCGGCTTCGAGAGGTAGGCCTCGCAGCCGCCCTCGCGGATGCGCTCCTCGTCACCCTTCATGGCGAAGGCGGTGACGGCCACCACGGGGATGGCGCGCAGCTCGTCGTCCTCCTTGAGCCACTTGGTGACCTCGAGCCCCGAGACCTCGGGGAGCTGGATGTCCATGAGGATCAGGTCCGGGCGGTGCTCGCGGGCAAGCTCGATCGCCTCGATCCCGTTGGCGGTCTTGAGGGTCGCGTAGCCGTGCGCCTCCAACAGGTCGTTGAAGAGCTTCATGTTGAGCTCGTTGTCCTCGACAATGAGCACTGTCTTCTTCATGGCTACCGTCCCATTGCCCCGGCTGCCCTTGCGCGGGTACTTCACCCGGACGCCGTCCCAATCCATGATCACCTTAGACGGGACCTGTTGACGAATGGCAAATCGCACCTTCCAGAAGCCGACGCAATTTACGGATCCTGAAAGCCTCGCAATCGAAGCGCTTGGCTTTCTCGCCGGCGAGCCGCAGCGGCTCATGCGTTTCCTCAACCTGACGGGGCTGGAGCCCGAGAACGTGCGCGACGCGGCGCGCTCGCCGGGCTTCCTCGCCGCCGTCCTCGACTATGTGGCGGGCGACGAGACGCTGCTCGTCGCATGCTCGCAAGCCCTCGACCGGACGCCGGAGACGATCGTGGCGGCCCAGCGCGCGCTCTCGCCGACGCGCTCCGAGCCGTGACCGGCGGAGCCGCGCCGCTGTGCCGGGACTGCCTCCGCTTCGCGGCGGCGGCGGCCCGGCGCTGCGCGGCCTGCGGCTCCCCGCGCCTCCTCGCCCACCCCGAGCGCGACCGGCTCGCCATCGCCCATGTCGATTGCGACGCGTTCTACGCGGCGGTGGAGAAGCGAGACGATCCGTCGCTGCGGGACCGGCCCGTGATCGTCGGCGGCGGACGGCGCGGCGTCGCCGCCACCTGCTGCTACGTGGCGCGCACCTACGGGGTGCGCTCCGCCATGCCGATGTTCAAGGCGCTGGAGGCCTGCCCCGACGCGGTGGTGATTCGGCCCGATATGGAGAAGTACAAGCAGGTCGGCCGCGAGATCCGGACCCGCATGCTCGACCTGACGCCCCTCGTCGAGCCCCTCTCCATCGACCAGGCGTTCCTCGATCTGAACGGGACGGACCGCCTCCACGGTGCGAGCCCCGCCTTGACCCTCGCCCGCTTCGCGCGAGCGGTCGAGCACGAGGTCGGCGTGACGGTGTCGGTGGGGCTCGCGCCCAACAAGTTCCTCGCGAAGATCGCCTCGGACTTCGACAAGCCGCGGGGCTTCTCGATCATCGGGCAGCAGGAGGCGGCGGCGTTCCTCGGCGACAAGCCCGTCGGCATCCTGCCCGGCATCGGCGCAGCCGCCGGGGCTCGGCTCGCGCAGGCTGGCATCACTCTCGTGCGCCACCTCCTCGGGCGTCCCCTGGCCGACCTCTACCGCGTCGCCGGCTCGGACGCGCCCCGCCTCGCCCGCCTGGCCCGGGGTGAGGACGACCGGCCCGTGCGGCCCGAACGCGAGACGAAAAGCGTGTCGGCCGAGACCACCTTCGACGAGGACCTGCGCAGCCTGGAGGATCTCGAGCCCATTCTCTGGCGCCTGGCCGAGAAGGTGTCGGCGCGGCTCAAGCGCTCAGGGCTGGCCGGCGGCAGCGTCACGCTCAAGCTGAAGGACACCGGCTTTCGCCTTCGCACCCGCCAGACCTCGGGCCTGCCGCCGACCCAGCTCGCGACCCGCCTCTACGAGCCCGCCCGCGCTCTCCTGCGCGCGGAATGCGACGGCACGGCGTTCCGCCTCATCGGCATCGGCGCTTCTGACCTAACGGATGGTGCGGAGGCGGACCGGGGCGACCTCGCGGACCTAGAGGTGGGCCGGGCAGCGCGCCGCGAGGCCGCGATCGACCGGCTGCGGGAGAGGTTCGGCGACGGCGCGGTGCTGCGGGGGCTGTCCCTGCGGGACCGGCGCCGCTAGTTCCCCCGTGCTATTTCCGGCACTCGCCCGTGCCCGTGGGCTCATAGGCCGTGAGATCGCCCTTGAGGGCGAACTCGCCGTAGTCGAGCCGCAGGGCACGGCTGACGCCGTTCTCGTAGAGCTCGAAGGAGATCACGTAGACGGGCGTGCGCTCGCCGGAGCCAGGCGAGAAATAGCTCAGCGTCACGGGCCAGCGCGCCGTCCTGGTAAGGGACTCGTGCCGGGCCGCCTCCTCGACGGCGGCGCTCGCGCCGGGCTCGATCCGCCGGCCGATCACGGCCAGCGTGTCGTAAACCTTGCGGCCGTCGTCCGAGCCGTCGAACACCCGGACGCTGAGGCTCGTCTGCCCGGCCTTCGCCGCGTCGATCAGGGTCTGGATGTGGGCGGTGGGGAAGATCACCGGGCCGTTCGCCACGAACTTGTCGCGCTCTGGCTGGCGGAGATTCACCTGGAGATCGCCGTTCTGGCGCCGCTCGGCGTCGCCGTCGACCGTGGAGGCCGTCCCGTCGCCGCGGTTCTCGATCCGAAAACGGAGCTCGCGCCCGTCGGCGCTCTCGAAGGTGGCGCTCGCCATGTCCGATGTCCGCTCGCCGGCCTCGCCGCTCTGAAGCTGCGTGACCTGGCGGTATTTCAGGGCATAACCGTCGCATGCGTCGCCCGAGAAATCGAAGGCGATCCGACCTTGCGCGCTCTCGACCGTACGGCTCCCCGTGCTCGAGGTCAGGGCGAGGTCGTATACCGCCCGGTGCGGCACGAGCGGCATCCGGCCGTCCCGGGGACGCTCCTGCGCGGCAAGCGGGCTCGCCGCCAGCAGCAATGCGGCGGCGATCAGGCCGGAAATGCGGCGTTGCGACATCGGGCATCCTCTACGCAGGTTCGGCCTCCCCGACATAGGCTCAAGCCGCGGCGGCTGCAACGACCGCTCTTGCCGCGCGTCGAGCGATGGGCCAGAACGCCCCGTCCTGCAGGGAGCACCCCAGATGAGCGCCGTCGACACCAAGCTCGCCGAACTCGGCATCACGCTGCCCAAGGCCGCCGCGCCGGTCGCGGACTACGTCCCGTTCGTGCGCACCGGCAACCTCATCGTGATCTCGGGCCAGATCTGCCTCGGTCCCGACGGCAAGCTCAGCCCCGCCCACACGGGCAAGCTCGGCGCGGAGATCTCGCCGGAGGCCGGACGCGAGGCCGCCCGCCTGTGCGCCATCAACCTTCTGGCCCAGCTCAAGGCCGCCGTCGGGGATCTCGACCGGGTGGTGCGCTGCGTGCGCCTGGGCGGCTTCATCAACGTGGTGCCGACTTTCGCGGCGGTGGCGCAGGTGATGAACGGCGCCTCCGATCTCATGGTCGACGTGCTGGGCGAGGCAGGGCGCCATGCCCGCTCCACCATCGGCGTCGCGGAGCTGCCCCTCGACGCCGCCGTCGAGGTCGAAGGGATGTTCGAGGTCCGATGAGCGCGCCCGACTGGCTGGTCGCCCAGCCCATCGCCCACCGGGGCCTGCATGAGCGGAGCCGGGGCGTCATCGAGAACACGATCACGGCCGTGCGGGCGGCGATCGCGCACGGCTTCGCCATCGAGTGCGACGTGCAGGACTCGTCGGACGGCGAGGCCATGATCTTCCACGACTACACGCTGGAGCGCCTCACCGGGGAGAGCGGCGCGGTGCGCGAGCGGCGCGCCGACGCGCTCGCCGCCATCGCGATCTCCGGCAGCACCTCCGACCGGATCCCGACGCTTGCCACCTTTCTCGACGAGATCGCCGGTCGCGTGCCCCTCGTGGTTGAGATCAAGAGCCGCTACGACGGCGACATGACCCTGACCCGGCGCACGGTGGAGATCGTTTCGGCCCATCCCGGGCCCGTGGCGATCAAGACGTTCGATCCGGCGGTCCTGGCGGAGGTCCGGCGCCTCGCGCCGGGGATCCCGCGCGGCATCGTGGCGGAGGCTCACTACGAGCATCCCGATTGGCGGCGCCTCACGCCGAAGATGAAGCACGCCATGGCCAACCTGCTCCACTTCGCCGAGACGGAGCCGGACTTCGTGTCCTGGCGCGTCGCCGACCTGCCTCACGCGGCGCCTCATCTGAGCCGCCTCCTCGGCCGGCGACCCGTCATGACCTGGACCGTCCGCACCGACGAGGACCGGCGTCGCGCGGCCGAGCACGCGGACCAGATGGTGTTCGAGGGGTTCGTGCCCTGACGGGCTGAAGCGGTGACGCAGCCGGGATCCGTTCCGGGGTCGGCTGCGTACCTCCATCAGGTTTCAGACACCCGGACGGACGATGTGCCCGAAAGCCTCCTGAAGGTCGCCACCGCCATCAAAGCCGTTCCGGCCGATCAGTGGGACGCCTGCGCGAACCCCGCCCGGGACGACCCACCGGCCGGCGAGGAGACCTTCAACCCGTTCGTGTCGCACGCCTTCCTGTCCTCCCTCGAGGAGGCGGGCTGCGCCGCGCCGAAGGCCGGGTGGACGCCCGTCCACGTGCTCCTGGAGACCGACGGCCGGCTCGACGCCGCGGTGCCGGCCTATGTGAAAACGAACTCGCAGGGCGAGTACGTGTTCGACCATGCCTGGGCCGACGCCTACGAGCGCGCGGGCGGGCGCTATTATCCGAAGATCCAGGTGTCGGCGCCCTTCACGCCGGTGACGGGCCCGCGCCTCCTGATCCGCCCCGGGGTGGAGCCCGTCGCCGCGACGGAGCGCCTGGTGGCGGGCCTGCGGGCACTGCGCGAGCAGGTGAACGCCTCCTCGATCCATTGCACGTTCTGCCGCGAGCCCGAATGGGAACGGCTTGCGGATGCGGGGTTCCTGAAGCGCACCGACCAGCAGTTCCACTGGATCAACGAAGGCTACGGCTCGTTCGACGACTTCCTCGGGGCGCTCGCCTCCCGCAAGCGCAAGGCGATCCGCCGCGAGCGCCGGGATGCATTGGGCACGGGCATCAATATCGAGTGGGTCACGGGCGCGGACATCCGCGAGGAGCACTGGGACGCCTTCTTCGCCTTCTATATGGACACCGGCTCGCGCAAGTGGGGGCGGCCCTACCTGAACCGACGCTTCTTCGCCCTGATCGGCGAGCGCATGGCGGATCGCGTCCTGCTCGTCATGGCCAAGAAGGGGGAGCGCTACATCGCGGGCGCGATCAACTTCATCGGCGATGCGGCGCTCTACGGGCGCAACTGGGGCTGCGTCGAGGACCATCCGTTCCTGCATTTCGAGGTCTGTTACTACCAGGCCATCGACTTCGCGATCGCGCGCGGCCTCGCGCGGGTGGAGGCAGGGGCGCAAGGGGAGCACAAGCTCGCCCGCGGCTATCGCCCGGCCTTCACCTATTCGGCGCACGACATCGCCGACCCGAGCCTGAGGCGGGCGGTGGCGGCGTATCTGCGCCAGGAGCGATCCTATGTGGAGGCCGCCGCCGAGGAGCTCGGCGAGGCCGCCCCGTTCCGCCGCGGGGAGCCCGCCCCCTAGACGGGCGCCGTGGCGCGCGGCACAAAAGCCCGCGACAGATCCCCGGAGGCCACGATGGCTGGTTACGATCCCGACAACGTGTTCGCGAAGATCCTGCGCGGGGACCTTCCCTGTCACCGGGTCTACCAGGACGAGCGGACCCTCGCCTTCATGGACATCATGCCCCGGGCGGACGGGCACGTGCTCGTCATCCCCAAGGAGCCGGCGCGGACGATCCTCGACGTCAGCCCCGAGGGTCTGGCCGCCACCATCGCGAGCGTCCAGCGGGTCGCCCGTGCCGTGAAGGCCGCGATGGGCGCAGACGGGCTCACGATCCAGCAGTTCAACGAGAGCGCCGGCGGCCAAGTCGTCTTCCACCTGCACTTCCACATCATCCCCCGCATGGAGGGCGTTGCCATGCGCCCGCATTCGGGAGCGATGGCCCCGAACGACAGGCTCGCGGAGCTTGCCCAGACGATCTCTCGTGCGATAATCTGAAACTCAGTTTCTATCGGTTGTTATATGATTTTGAGTTATATATCCCTATATAAGATTATCTGCTACGTGATTTCTATATTCTGATTGAATGTCTTATCCGCCCAGAGTAGATAGGAGGAAGTAGGCACGTTGTGTCATACGATAAGCTCTGCGGCGAGCTGATGGGCGAGGATGGGTTAGGAGGCGGATTATGACGGATTGGGCCAGCTGGAAGGACGGTACGAAGTCGTACGGTGAATTCACGGATCTGTTCCTGCAGCACGCCGGCAACGACCGCGAGATGGACAAGACCGAGTTCGAGGGCTTCATGAAGGCTCTCGGCGTGAAGGATGGGTCGTTCGAGGCCGTTCCTAAGAAGGACGACGGCAAGACCATCAACCTGTCCGAGCTCGTGGCCCGCATGGACACGGTCGACCGCCGCGACAAGGGCGATACTGACGGCGTCTTCATGCGTTCCGAGCTCGACGCCTTCTTCAAGGCCGACGACAAGGGCGGCGGCTCGGGCAGCCTCAAGTTCGCGGACGTGAACAAGGATAAGGACGGCATCAATTCGATGTTCATCTCCAAGGACGAGCTCAAGTTCGCGGTGATGAAGTACGACACCAACGGCGACAACAAGCTCGACGGCGACGAGGTCAAGGCGCTCGCCAAGGCGACCGGCGCCGACGCCAGCAAGCTCGCGGGCTATGCGGGCTGCGACGGCTACCTCGACGGCAGCGACCTCGACGCAGCGTTCGGCAGCGTCGACAAGGCGTCGGGCGGCGACGACGACGGCCAGCTCAACGCCGACGAGCTCAACACCTTCTTCGGCATTAGCAAGGCGGGCGACGCCCCCGGGGCCGGCGGCACCGGCTTCAATTTCGCCTCTGTCGACGCGAACGGCGACAAGTCCGTGACGGGTGGCGAGATCTACACGAAGCTCTCGGCCCTCAGCTCGCCCGGCGACGACAAGGCGTGGCAGGGCGACGAGATCAAGGATCTCGCTTCGAAGAGCGGCATCAGCCTCGACGTGCTGACCAAGACGGCCGGCACGGACGGCTATCTCGACGAGACCGATATCACCAACGCCGTCAAGGCGCAGGACAGCGACGGCGCCCTCGACGAGGCGGGCTTCAACGCGCTGTTCGGGCTCGGCAACGGCGGGACCGGCACCGGCACGACGACGCCGACCTTCAAGTTCTCGGACATCAACAAGGACAAGGACGGCATCAACTCGATGCTGATCTCGAAGAGCGAGCTGAAGGACTTCCTCGCCGCCACGAAGACCGACGGCGGCGACGGCAAGTGGCAGGGCGACGAGATCAAGGACCTTGCCAAGGCGCTGGGCGTCGACGTGAACACGCTGACCGCCATGGCCGGCACCGACGGCTATCTCGACAGCGCCGACATCGACGCCGGATTCAGCAAGATCGACAAGGCGAGCGGTGGCGACGACGACGGGCAGCTGAACGCGGACGAGCTGAACAGCTTCTTCGGCATCAGCAAGGCCGGCGGTGGCTCCGGCACGGGAGCCGCCTTCTCTTTCGGCTCGGTGGACGCGAACGGCAATAAGTCCGTCAACACGGACGAGATCTTCACCAAGATGGCGGCGATCAGCCCGCCCGGCGACGACAACGCCTGGCAGGGCGACGAGATCAAGGACCTGTCCTCCAAGAGCGGCCTGAGCCTCGACGTCCTGACGAAGATGGCCGGCACCGACGGGTATCTCGACAAGGCCGACATCGACAAGGCGGTGAAGGCGCAGGACAGCGACGGCGAGCTGGACGAAGCGGGCTTCAACACCCTCTTCGGGATCAACAACGGCGGTAACGGCGGCGGGAGCAACTACACCAATACGGGCCTCGCCTTCACCGACGTGAACAAGGACAAGAGCGGCATCGAGTCGATGTTCGCCTCCACCGGCGAGGTGTTCGATTTCCTGATCGCCACCAACACCCATGGCGGCGACTACGTCTGGGAGGGCGACCAGGAGATGAAGGCCCTGTCCGACGCGCTGAAGATCGACGTCTCGCTGCTCAAGGCGGCGGCAGGCGACGACAACAAGCTCGACGCCAAGGACGTCGCCGACCTGGTGGCCAAGGTCGACGGGAAGAACGGCGACGGCAGCCTCAACGCCGATCAGCTAAAGACCCTGTTCAAGGCGAGCTGAGCCGGGCTGACGCCCTCTGCGAACGAGAAAAGGCCGGGTCTCGCACCCGGCCTTTTCCATGTCGGCATGACGGTCGATGCACCCGAGATCAGGCAGGGCGCGCCTTCGCGATGGCGTCGAAGGCCTTCAGCTCGGCGAGGAGCGGCTCCAGCTCCGACAGGGGCACCATGTTGGGGCCGTCGGACGGCGCGCGGTCGGGGTCGCCATGGGTCTCGATGAAGAGGCCCGCCACGCCGACCGCCACGGCCGCGCGCGCCAGCACGGGCACGAACTCCCGCTGGCCGCCCGAGGAGGTGCCCTTGCCGCCGGGCTGCTGCACCGAATGGGTGGCGTCGAACACGACGGGAGCGCCCGTGGTCGCCGCCATGATCGGCAGGGACCGCATGTCCGACACGAGCGTGTTGTAGCCGAAGGATACCCCGCGCTCGGTGGCGAGCACGTTCGGGTTGCCGGCCCCCGTGACCTTGGCGACTACGTTCGCCATGTCCCAGGGGGCCAGGAACTGCCCCTTCTTCACGTTCACCACGCGTCCCGTGGTGGCGGCCGCGACGAGAAGGTCCGTCTGGCGGCAGAGGAAGGCCGGGATCTGGAGAATGTCGACCACCTCGGCGGCCGGCCCGCATTGCTCGGCCTCGTGGACGTCCGTGAGCACGGGGAGTCCGAACCGCTCCTTCACCTCGGCGAAGATCGCGAGCGCCTTCGCGAGACCGAGCCCACGCGCCGCGGCGCCGGACGTCCGGTTCGCCTTGTCGAAGGACGACTTGTAGACGAGGCCCATCCCGAGGCGGCCGGCGATCTCGCTAAGCGCCGCCGCCATCTCGAGCGCGTGCTCGCGGCTCTCCATGGCGCAGGGCCCGGCGATGAGGCTCAAGGGCAGCCGGTTGCCGAAGCGAACGGAGCCCGCGGAGACGATGGGGTTGGCAGTGCTTGTCATGGGCGACGGGTTAGCGCGGAAGGCGCCGCCTGTCACCTCGGGGCTATTCCGCTCGACGGTCAGGCCTCGATGGCGTGAGGCAGGAAGCGGGAGCGATTCGTGGTGATCGGCCCCTCGCTCTCCCGGATGCAGAGGCCAGCGGGCTCCTCGCCCACGAGCCATGAGCCGATCACCGCGAAGCCGCCGCTGCCGTGCGCCAGGCGGGCAAGCCCCTGCCGGACGAACCCCTCCCCGCCGTACGGCCCCTCGTCGCGCTGGAGCACGGCGGCGTCGCGCACGAGCAGCACGTTCGCGCCCTCGCGGGAATAGAGCGGCTTCCTGGCGAAGCTCGGCCCGAGCGAGGCCTTGCGGGGATCGCTCTCGAAGTACGAGGGGAGCAGGTTGGGATGATTCGGCGCCATCTCCCACAAAAGCGGCAGGATGCCCTTGTTGGAGAGCACCGCCTTCCAGGGCGGCTCGAGGAAGCGGCATCCGGAACCGGCGATCGCGCCCGCATAGGCGTCAGCGAACATCCACTCCCACGGGTAGAGCTTGAACAGGAGCCGGATCGCGCCCCGGCCGTCCGCGAAGCTGCCGTCGTCCCGCAGCGCGATCTCGCCGATATCGACGAAGCGGGTGCGAAGCCCCGCCTGGAGAGCGCAATCCTCGACATAGGCCACGGTCCCGCGATCCTCGGGCGCATCCGAAAGGCAGGTGAGATGGAGCAGGCTGCCCCCGCCGAGGCGGGCGAGCGTGGCGACGAGCCGATCGTGGACGGAGTTGAACTGGTCGGTCCCGGGCGGCAGGTCGCCGGACGCCAGGAGATCCTCGAGCCAAGACCACTGGAAATAGCCCGTCTCGTAGAGCGCGGTCGGCGTGTCGGCGTTGTATTCCAGGAGCTTTGCCGGACCCGTCCCGTCATAGGCGAGATCGAAACGGCCATAGAGGGAAGCGTCGCCCCGCCTCCAGCTCTCCGCGACCGCGTCCCACGCGATCGGCGGGATGGCGAGCCGCGTCAGGAGCCGCTCGTCGCCGACGACCCGATCGACGAGCTCCCGGCAGAGGGCGTGCAGATCGGCCGTGGCGGCCTCGATATCCGTCTCGATCTCGTCAAGCGAGAACGCCCAATAGGCGCTCTCGTCCCAGTAGGCCTCGCCGTCCAGGGTGTGAAAGCCGAACCCGGCGGCGGCGGCCCGCTCGCGCCAGTCGGGCCGCTCGGCGCCCGCGATCCGTCGCATCGGCTTACGTACCCGACGAGGTGGCGACCGCCCGCCCCGTGGAGCCGAAGCCGCCGCGGCTCACGATCTGGGGGCGGCTCGGCATCGAGCGCACTTCGCTTACCGGCACCCGCGTCACACCCGCGGCACCCGGCGAGCGCACGATCGTGCCGGAACTCGTCCGGTAGGTGCCGCCGCTGCTCATCCCGCGGCTGGCGCTTCCACCGCCTCCTCCCCCACCGCCGGAGGCCTGCTCCTCGCGCGGGGGCGGGGCCAAGCCCGCGCCGTAGAGCGGGCGGGCGCCGAGCCCTTGCGCAAGGTTGCGGGCCATCATGTAGCCGACCATCGTCGGGATGAAGTACGACCCCGCGCCGACGCCCGCGCCGCTCTCGCAGCGCCCGCGACCGTGCTGCGTCTCGCAGTCGGAAAGCGCCTCGTAGCGCGGCGCCGTGCGGGCGTGCTCGGCTTTCGCCTGCGCGAGACCCGCGCGGCAGTCCTCGGCGCTGCGCTGCCCCATCCGGGCGCATTCGGCGTCGCTGCCATAGGTGACCACCTCGTCCTCGCGCTGCGAGGGATCGACGCGGCCCAGGGCCCAGGCGGTCGCGCCGACCCCGGCGAGCATGACGAGCGAGACCACGCGGGAGCGCTTCATGCCAGGCTCCTAGTAGGTCATGCAGGCGGCGTTCAGGACGCCGGCCGCGAGCGATGCCGCGCCGAGAAAGAGCGCCGAGGCCACCTCCCCGGCCGCGATCCGCTCGGAGAGGTTCGGCACCACGAGGCGCACGAGCCAGTAGACCACGATCTGGACCACGAGGGCGACAAGCCCCCAGACCACCGCGTCCAGGATGTTGGCCGAGTGCACGATGGCGCTCGCGAGCGGCAAGGCGAAGCCAAGAAGGCTCAATCCGAGGGCCAGCGCCGCCGCGACGCCGTTCGCACGAACGAGGGCGAACTCGTTATGCGCGGTCGTCAGCGTATAGACCCCGAGATAGGTCACCACGAGGCCGACGGCCACCGCGAAATAAAGAGCGAACGCCGGCAGGCCGGCAATCGAGTTGACCATCATTCTTGCCCCGAAGCTCTTCTTCTCTCAGAGCTTAAGGGCGGCGGCAGCAAAAATCGACTCCCGACCCGTCAGGATGCGGCGCGCTCGGGATCGAGGTCCGACAGGCTCTGCTCGAAGGCGATGGCAACGCCATGCGCGGCGCTCGCCGGCACCACGATCCGCGAGCCGATGCGCTGATGCGGCACGCCTCCGGAGAGGTGCCGGGCGACGCGGTCGATGTCGCCGACGGTGACCGTGTAGGCGCACAGGGCAGGCGCGTCGGCGGTCTCGACGGAGCCGTACAGCTCCGCGGCGTCGTCGGGGGTCAGCACGTCGAGGCGACCGCGGGAGAGCGGGAACGAGAGATCGCGCCCGGTCCCGGTTGCTTCCGCCCCGGTGAAGGCGCGCAGGAAGTCCTCGTGACGGGCTGGGTCGCCGGCGGCGAGGACCACGGCGGAGATGCCGAGCGCACCATTCCGATGCGTCTGGAAGGCCGGGTTCCAGAAGTTCTCCGGATGATGCTGCTGGCAGACGAAGAAGCCCGCGTGCGGGGCGGCCTCGTCCCGGGCGAAGGCGAGGGTGAAGGCCACCTCCACCTCCGTCCCGTCCGGCCGCCGGCCCCGGCGCTCGAAGGAGAAGGGCTCGAAATCGCCGATTCCGGCCGCCTTGAACACTCCGGCGTCCGCCTGCCCGTCGGCGCTGTCGAGCACCAGCATGGAGAAGCCCTCCCGCCGGGCAAGCGCGTCGCAGACGAAGGCGCCGAACGAGAAGCGGCGCGGCTCGTGCCCCGGGGGCTCGCCCTCGGACCCCTTCGTGATCAGCTCGATGAAGGAGCCGTCGAACTGGACGAGCCGGTTCTCAGTGCCCCAGGGGTGCCGGTTGCGGGCGCCGACCTGGAAGCCCATGGCCTCGTAGAGACGCGCTCCGGCGTCGAGATCACGGATGCCGACGACGAGATGATCGATGCCACGGGTCATGGATTGGTTCTTCCCCTCCGCGCGCCCTATACGATTCGCAGGCCTGCGCCGAGCGGGGCTAACGCTTGAAGGCCCAGCTCAGTGCCTGCTGGTCGACGAGGCGGAAGCCGCCGCCGACGAGCGCCGAGACGATGGCTCCCGTCGGCCCGGCGCCGAGCTCGGGCGTATGGATCTCGACGATCAGGGTGCGCACGCAGTCCGGCACGGGGCGGGCGAGGATCGCAGCCTCGGCGCCCTCGATGTCCATGAGAACGGCGCTCGGTTGGTGCGTCTCGCAGAGCCGGGCGAAGCCGATGGCCGGAACCCGCACGGCCCCCGCCCCCGTCCCCAGGCGCGAGTACCAGAAGTCGGGCGACACCTCGAAGGCGACCGCCGCGTCGGGGTAATCGTCCGGGACCGCCGCCGCGTTCACGATCTCAGCCGTTCCGCCGTTGAGGGCGACCTGGGTCCCGATCACCCCGTGAAGCGCCTCGTTCGCCTCCACGACAGCCACGGGACGCCCGGTGAGCTTCGCCCCGAGCGCCGCCGCGACGCCGATGCCGCCGCCCACGACCATCAGCCGTTCGCCCGCGCCTACATGCCGGGCGAGGAGCTCCAGGTCGGAGGTCTCGTAGTCGTCGACGGCGAGAAGGTAGAGAATCTTCGGGCCGACCTCAGCCGGCGCCTCGACCAGGAGGTCGAAGGCGGGAAGCCGCAGCCGCACGGGGCCCGCAAGCCGCTCGACGAGGGCCGCGATCCCGGCGATGCGCTCGGCATCGCCCGGCAGGTCCTCCGGGTAGACCGCGAGACCGCGCTTGCGGTGCGCTTTCCGGCGCTCGTCGATGGGCATCATGGGCGCTTCCCCGCAGGCGTCAGACGAGACGGCTCTGCACCATCGCCGCTTCGATGAAGCTCGCGAAGAGCGGGTGCGGCTCGAAGGGGCGCGACTTCAGCTCGGGGTGGTACTGGACGCCGATGAACCACGGGTGGTCCGGATACTCGATCGTTTCCGGCAGGATGCCGTCCGGCGACACGCCGGCAAAGGACAGGCCGCGGGGCTCGAGGCGGTCGCGATAGGCGAAGTTCACCTCGTAGCGGTGGCGGTGGCGCTCGGAAATCTCCGTCGAGCCGTAGATCGCGGCGATCTTGCTGCCGGGCTCGAAGCGGGTCGCGTAGGCGCCGAGGCGCATCGTCCCGCCGAGATCCCCCTCGGCCGAACGGCGCTCCAGCTCGTTGCCGCGCAGCCACTCGGTGAGGAGGCCCACCACGGGCTCGGAGGTCGGGCCGAACTCGGTGGAGTTCGCGTCCTCGACGCCGGCAAGGTTCCGGGCCGCCTCGATCACGGCCATCTGCATGCCGAAGCAGATGCCGAAATACGGGATCTTCTTCTCGCGGGCATAGCGCGCCGCGCGGATCTTGCCCTCGGCGCCACGCTGCCCGAAGCCGCCGGGCACCAGGATGCCGTGAACGTTCTCCAGGAATGGCGCCGGGTCCTCGCTCTCGAACACCTCGGACTCGATCCAGTCGAGGTTCACCTTCACCCGATTGGCGATGCCGCCGTGGGTGAGCGCCTCGATGAGCGACTTGTAGGCGTCCTTGAGGCCCGTGTACTTGCCGACGATCGCGATCGTGACCTCGCCTTCGGGGTTCTTCACCCGGTCGGCGATGGTTTCCCATCGCACGAGGCTCGGGGCGGGCGCGTCGGTGATGCCGAACGCCGCCAGAACCTCGTCGTCGAGCCCCTCGGCATGGTAAGACAGCGGCACCTCGTAGATGGTGCCCACGTCGCGCGCCTCGATCACCGCCGTCTCGCGCACGTTGCAGAACTGCGCGAGCTTACGCCGCTCCTCCTTCGGGATCGGCCGGTCGCAGCGGCAGAGCAGGATGTCGGGCTGGATGCCGATGGAGCGCAGCTCGGCGACCGAGTGCTGCGTGGGCTTGGTTTTCAGCTCGCCCGCGGACGGGATATAGGGCAGCAGCGTCAGGTGCACGTAGAGGCACTGGCCGCGGGGCAGCTCCTGGCCGAGCTGGCGGATCGCCTCGAAGAAGGGCAGGCCCTCGATGTCGCCCACCGTGCCGCCGATCTCGACGAGCACGAAGTCGTAGCCCTCGTTCCCTTTCAGGACGAAGTCCTTGATGGCGTTCGTGACGTGCGGGATGACCTGGATCGTGGCGCCGAGATAATCCCCGCGCCGCTCCTTGGTGATGATGTCGAGGTAGATCCGGCCCGTCGTGATGTTGTCGTGCTTCGTGGCGGGCACGCCCGTGAAGCGCTCGTAGTGACCCAGATCGAGGTCCGTCTCGGCCCCATCGTCGGTGACGAAGACCTCGCCGTGCTGATACGGGCTCATCGTGCCCGGGTCGACGTTGAGGTAGGGGTCGAGCTTGCGCAGGCGGACCTTGTAGCCCCGCGACTGAAGAAGGGCGCCGAGGGCCGCGGACGCAAGCCCCTTGCCCAGCGAGGACACCACGCCGCCGGTGATGAAAACGTACCGCGTCATGGACTTTCACCCATACTGGCCGGGCCCGATTCGCCAAGTGGAAATCCGGCGATCGTCGCGCGCACCGGCGCACACCACAAAAGAGAAGGGCCGGTCGCCCGGCCCTGAGGGGTCGTCTTACCGCGACTGCGGCACCACCGGCGCCGCGGGCGGCGGGAGGGGGCTCGACGGCGCCGCAGCCGGCGCCCCGGGCTGCGCGCCCTGCATCTGACGCAGCTGGTCGAGAACGTTCGGTCCGGCCCCAGGAGCGCCGGGCGCCGCGGGCTGGCCCGCCGGAGCCGTCGGTGCGGCGGTGTCGAAGATCGAGCGCGGGCCGCGGCTGTGGCTTGCCATGACGGAGAGCACGAGGCTCGTGAGGAAGAACAGCCCCGCGAGGATCGCGGTCGCGCGGGTGAGCGCGTTGGCCTGGCCGCGCCCGGTCATGAAGCCGGACACGCCGCCTCCGCCCCCGCCGCCAAGCCCGAGGCCGCCGCCTTCGGAGCGCTGCAGGAGCACCACGCCGATCAGGGCGAGCACGATGATCAGGTGGACGATGATGAGGACTGTCTGCATCTCAAAACCTAAAGCGGCCGGACCATGGGTCGGGCCGCCGTCGTTGGGTCGGCGCGCCTGTAGCACGGGCACCGGGCGGGATCAAAGCCGAAAGCGCGGCAAGCCGGGTGCGGAACCCAGCATCCGCGGCCCCGCACGCCCCAGGAGATGGGGAGCCCGCCCGCCGGGCTCAAGCGCCGTAGACGCGGGCGATGCCGAGGAAGTCCGCCGCGACGAGGCTCGCGCCGCCGACGAGCGCGCCGTCCACGTTCGCGACGGCCATCAGTTCCGCGGCATTGGAGGGCTTTACCGAGCCGCCATAGAGAACTCGGACGCGACCGGCCTCGGCCTCTCCCACGAGCGTGCCGAGCTCCGTCCGGATCAGGGCATGAACCTCGGCGACGTCGGCAGCGGTCGGCGTCAGGCCGGTGCCGATCGCCCAGACGGGCTCGTAGGCGACCACGAGATCGGCCGCCATCGCGCCAGCCGGGATCGAGCCCCGCAGCTGGGAGGCCACCACGGTCAGGGTCTCGCCCGCCTCGCGCTGCGCCTGCGTCTCGCCGACGCAGACGATGGCGACGAGGCCGGCGCGGCGCGCGGCCTCGGCCTTGGCGCGCACGACGGCGTCGGTCTCGCCGTGGTCGGCGCGGCGCTCGGAATGGCCCACGATGACGTGACTGGCGCCGGCGTCAGCCAGCATCTCGGCCGAGATGTCGCCCGTATGGGCGCCGGAGGCCTTGGCGTGGCAGTCCTGCCCGCCGACGCCGACGGCCCCCTTCGCCGCCCCCGCGAGGGCAGCGACGAGGGTCGCGGGCGGGCAGACCAGGAGATCGGCACGGTTCCGCAGCCCGGCCCCGTAGCCAGCCATGATCTCTGACAGGACCTCGGACGAGGCCCGGAGTCCGTTCATCTTCCAGTTCCCCGCCACGAGCGGCCGCGGACGTTCGTTCGCCATGCTGTTCATCCTCCGTTACCTGGGCCGTAGCAGAGGGGTCGCGGCGCCGCAACAACCCGTCCTCGCGGTCAAAATCGCGCCATCGCGCGCCGCCGGCCTTTCCCCGGGACCGCCGATGGGCTATCCGCCCGGGTCAAGACACACGAGAGCACGGGTACCGTCGTCATGATGCAGGGCCTTCGCAAGGCGGGGCAGAGCTGGCTCGGCAAGATCGTCGTCGCCGTCCTGTTCGGCCTCCTGATCGTCAGCTTCGCGATCTGGGGCATCAACGATATCTTCCGGGGCGGCGTGCGGACCGCGGTCGCCAAGGTGGGCGACGTCGAGATCTCCGCCGACACGTTCCGCACGGCCTACCAGGCCGAGATCCAGCGCCTTCAGCGCCAGACCCGTCAGAGCATCACCCCGGACCGCGCCCGTGCGCTCGGCCTCGACCAGCGGGTCCTGGCCCGCCTGATCAGCGAAGCCGCGCTCAACCAGCGCGCCAACACGCTCAACCTTGCGGCCTCCGACGAGCTCGTGGCCCGCTCCGTGCGCGAGGACGAGGGGTTCCGCGGCCCGAACGGCACCTTCGACCGCAACCGCTTCAACGAGATCCTGCGCGACAACAATCTCTCGGAGCAGGCCTTCGTGCGTGAGCAGCGCTCCGCCCTCGCCCGCCTCCAGCTCGCCGACGCTCTGACCGCCGCCCTCCCCGTCCCCATGGCGGCCCGCGAGGCCGTGCACCGCTACGGCGCCGAGCGGCGGACCACGGAATTCGCGGTGCTTCCGGCCACCGCCGCAGGCGAGATCCCGGCGCCGTCCGAGGAGCAGCTGCGCGCGTTCCACGAGGAGCGCAAGACGACCTTCCGAGCGCCCGAGTACCGGGCGATCAGCGCCCTCGTCCTCACGCCCGAGACTCTGGTGAGGCCCGAGGCCGTGAGCGAGGCCGATGCCCGCGCCCGCTACGAGCAGGTGAAGGGCGCCCGGTTCGGCACCGCGGAGCGGCGCACCATCGAGCAGATCGTGTTCCCCGACCCGGCCGAGGCGCAGGCGGTCGCCGAGCAGATCAAGTCGGGCGCCCTCACCTTCGAGGCTGCGGCCCGCGAGCGGAACATCGACCCCGCGAGCCTGGCGCTCGGCACGTTCGCGAAGGGCGAGCTCATCGACCAGAGCGTGGCCGACGCCGCCTTCGCCCTGCCGAAGGGCGGCGTGAGCGACCCGGTCCAGGGCCGCTTCGGCACCGTGCTCCTGCGCGTGGCCGACGTTCTGCCCGAAAGCGTCCGCCCCTTCGAGGAGGTGGCCGATCAGGTCCGTCGCGAGCTCGCGACCGAGCGGGCGCGGACCGCGATCGCGGAGGTTCACGACCAGATCGAGGATCAGCGCGCGGGCGCCCGGCCCCTGCTGGAGATCGCGAAGGAGAAGGGGCTCTCGATCACGACGATTCCCGCCGTCGACCGCGCCGGGCTCGACAAGGCCGGCAAGCCGGTCCTCGGTCTTCCTGAGCGCGAGGCGGTGCTGAACGCCGCGTTCGCCTCCGACATCGGCGTCGACAACGAGGCGCTGCGCACCCGTGACGGCGGCTACGTCTGGTACGACGTGACGGGGATCGAGCCTGCCCGCGACCGGAGCTTCGAGGAGGTGCGCGCGGACGTCGAGGCGCAGTGGCGCGCCGACGAGATCGCGCGGCGCCTGCGCGAGCGGGCCACGGCCATGGTCGAGCGGATCGAGAAGGGCGAAGCCTTCGCGGCGGTGGCCTCCGAAGCCGGGGCCGACGTCCAGACGGCGGACGACCTCGCCCGCGGCACGCCTAAGGGAGAGCTCACCGGCCCCGTGGTGGCGCAGATCTTCGCCACGCCCGTGGGCAAGACGGCCCAGGCGGCGCTCGACGACGGACGGCGCGTGGTGTTCCGGCCCACGGCCGCCACCGTCCCGCCCTACCTTTCCACCGCGCAGGCGAGCGAGACGGTCGAGAACCAGCTGCGGACGGTCTTCACGGACGACGTCCTGAGCCAGTATATCTCGCGCATCCAGACCGAGGTCGGCGTGTCGATCAACCAGGACGCCTTGCGGCGGGCGGTCGGCGGCGAGGCCTGACCGATGATCGAGCCGGACCTCGACGCGTTCCGGGCGGACTATGAGGCGGGCCGCGCGAGCGTTCTGCGGGCGCGCCTCGTCGCCGATCTCGAGACCCCCGTCGCGGCCTTCCTGAAGCTCAGGGCGGGCCGGTCGGGGGCGGCGTTCCTCCTCGAATCCGTCGAGGGCGGCGCCGTGCGGGGGCGCTATTCCATCATCGGCCTCGACCCCGACATCGTCTGGCGCTGCCGCGACGGGCGGGCTGAGATCGACCGGGACGCGCTGCGGCGCGAGAACCGCTTCGTGCCCGAGGACGCCCCGCCGCTCCAGAGCCTGCGGGCCCTGATCGCGGAAAGCGCGATCGAGCTCGGCCCGGACATGCCGCCCATGGCCGCGGGCCTGTTCGGCTATCTCGGTTACGACATGGTGCGGGATATGGAGCGGCTCGGGCCCCCGAAGCCCGACGCCCTCGGCGTTCCGGACGCCATCATGGTGCGGCCCACCATCGTGGCCGTGTTCGACGCCGTTCGCGACGAGCTCTCGCTTCTGGCGCCCGTGCGGCCGAAGTCGGGTGTCGGCGCACGCGCGGCCTACGAGGCGGCCCTGGCGCGGATCGACGCCGTGGCGGAGGCGCTGGAGCGGCCGCTCTCCCTCGACGAGCGGCGCCAGCCCGGCGACATCGCGGCGCCCACGTCCGTGTCGAACACCACGCCCGCCGCGTACGAGGCGATGGTGGCGCGCGCCAAGGAGTACATCGCGGCCGGCGACATCTTCCAGGTCGTCCTCTCCCAGCGCTTCGAGGCGCCGTTCACGCTACCGGCCTTCTCGCTCTACCGGGCGCTACGCCGGATCAACCCGGCGCCGTTCCTCTGCTATCTCGACTTCGAGGACTTCCAGATCGTCTGCTCGAGCCCCGAGATCCTCGTGCGCCTGCGCGGGGGCAAGGTGACGATCCGCCCGATCGCCGGCACCCGCCCCCGGGGGGCGACCCCCGCCGAGGACCGCCGCCACGCCGAGGACCTCCTCGCCGACCCGAAGGAGCGGGCCGAGCACCTGATGCTCCTCGATCTCGGCCGCAACGACGTCGGGCGGGTGTCGCGGATCGGGTCCGTCCAGGTCACCGACAGCTTCTTCCTGGAGTTCTACAGCCAGGTGATGCACATCGTGTCGAACGTCGAGGGCCGCCTTGCGGAGGGGCACGACGCCCTGTCGGCGCTCTGCGCCGGCTTCCCGGCCGGCACCGTGTCGGGCGCCCCGAAGGTGCGGGCCATGCAGATCATCGACGAGCTGGAACGCGAGAAGCGCGGGCCCTATGGCGGCTGCATCGGCTATTTCGGCGCCGACGGCGAGATGGACACCTGCATCGTCCTGCGCACGGCGGTGGTGAAGGACGGTCGTATGTCGGTTCAGGCAGGCGCCGGCATCGTCCACGACTCGGTCGCCGCCTCCGAGCAGCAGGAATGCGTCAACAAGGCCAAGGCCCTCTTCCGCGCCGCCGAGGAGGCCGTCCGCTTCGCGCTCGTCAGCCGGCGGGGGCAGTAGCCCCACCAACGTGAGCCTTGCGCGCGCGGACACGATCTGCGAACCCTCAGGGGGAGCAGTCCGTCCGCAAGCCGTCCCATGACCCGCGTCCTCATCGTCGACAACTACGACTCGTTCACCTGGAACCTCGTCCACCTCATCGGGCCCCTGGCCTCGAAGGTCGACGTGGTGCGCAACGACGAGATCAGCGTCGACGCGGTTCTCGCGGCCCGTCCGGACGCCGTCGTGCTGTCGCCCGGCCCATGCACCCCCAACGAGGCCGGCATCTGCCTCGACCTCGTGCGCGAGGCGTCCGGCCACATCCCGATGTTCGGCGTCTGCCTCGGCCTCCAGACCATGGGCCAGGCCTTCGGCGGCCGGGTCGTGCGCGCGCCGGCCCCGATGCACGGCAAGGTGTCCGTGATCAGCCACGACGCGCGGGGCCTGTTCCATGGGGTGAACGGCCCCTTCGAGGCGACGCGCTATCATTCCCTCGTCGTGGAGCGCGGCTCGTGCCCCGACGCCCTCGCCGTCACGGCCCAATCCGACGACGGGCTGATCATGGCGCTCTCGCACCGGAGCCTGCCAGTGCACGGCGTGCAGTTCCATCCCGAGAGCGTGCTCTCGCAGCACGGGGACACGATGGTCCGCAACTTCCTCCGCCTCGCCGCGGATTGGAACGCGGCAAGGGATGACAGGCCGCCCTCGGGCGTGCATTGAAGGCCATGGACTCGTTCAAGCCCTATCTCGCGAAGGTCGCCACCGGCGCGGCCCTTACCCAGGAAGAGGCGCGCGCCGCCTTCGACGCGCTGCTCTCCGGCGAGGTCACGCCCGCCCAAGGTGGCGCGTTCCTCATGGCCCTGCGCGTGCGGGGCGAGGCCATCGACGAGATCGTCGGCGCCGTCGCGGCCCTGCGGGGCCGGATGATCCGGGTCGAGGCGCCCGGCGGGGCGATCGACATCGTCGGCACGGGCGGCGACCATTCGGGTAGCTACAACATCTCGACGCTCGCCGCGATGATCGTCGCGGGCTGCGGCGTGCCGGTGGCAAAGCACGGCAACCGCGCCGCCTCCTCGCGCTCCGGCGCGGCCGACGTGCTGGCGGCGCTGGGCGTGCGCCTCGGCCTCGATCCGGAGGGGCTGGAGCGCTGCCTCGGCGAGGTGGGGCTGTGCTTCATGTTCGCGCAAAGCCATCACGCCTCGATGCGCCATGTGGCGCCCGTGCGTGTGGAGCTCGGCACCCGCACGCTGTTCAACCTCATCGGGCCGCTCTCGAACCCGGCCGGCGTGAAGCGCCAGCTGCTCGGCGTGTTCTCGCCCATGTGGCTGGAACCGCTGACCGCCGTGCTGGCGCAACTCGGCTCCACCCGGGTCTGGACCGTGCACGGCTCGGACGGGCTCGACGAGATCACCACGACGGGACCGACGGAGGTCGTCGCGCTGGAGAACGGACGGACGGCCCGCTTCACTATCGATCCCCGCGAACTCGGCTTCGAGCTGGCGCGCCCGGAGGACCTCAAGGGCGGCGACCCGGCCGACAACGCGCAGGCGCTTCGGGCCGTCCTCGACGGCGCCCGCACGCCCTACCGCGACGTTGCGATCCTCAACGCCGCGGCCGCCCTCGTGGTCGCGGAGGCGGCGTCCGACCTGAAGGAGGGCGTCGCCCGGGCCACGGCCGCGGTGGAGAGCGGCGCGGCGCGCGGCGCGCTGGAGCGCCTCGTGCGCGTCTCGAACGCCTGAGGCCCGGCATGGCGGACGTTCTCAGGCGGATCGAGGCCTACAAGCGGCGCGAGATCGAGGCCGCGAAGGCGGCCGTGCCGCTCGCCGAGCTGGAGCGGCGCGCAGCCGCCCTCCCCCCGCCCCGCGGCTTCACGGCCGCGATCGAGCGCAAGCTCGACGCGGGCGATTACGCGCTCATCGCCGAGATCAAGAAGGCAAGCCCTTCCAAAGGCTTGATCCGGCCCGACTTCGATCCGCCCGCCCTGGCGCGGGCCTATGCCGAGGGCGGCGCCGCCTGCCTCTCGGTCCTCACCGACGCCCCCTTCTTCCAGGGCCATCCCGATTACCTCGCCGCCGCCCGCGCAGCCTCCGGGCTGCCGGCCCTGCGCAAGGACTTCCTGTTCGAGCCCTATCAGGTCGTCGAGGCGCGGGCCTGGGGCGCCGATTGCATCCTGGTCATCATGGCGAGCGTCAGCGACACGGAGGCCGCGACCCTCGTTCGCACGGCAGCCGATCTCGGGATGGACACCCTCGTCGAGGTGCATGACGAGCCCGAGCTCGACCGGGCTCTGCGTCTCGACGTGCGGATGATCGGCATCAACAACCGCGACCTGCGCTCCTTCGAGGTGTCGCTGGAGGTGAGCGAACGGCTCGCGCCGCGCATCCCGGCCGACCGCATCATCGTCGGCGAGAGCGGAATTTTCGCTCACGGCGATCTCTCGCGCTTGAGCGAGGCGGGAATCAGGACCTTCCTCGTGGGCGAGAGCCTCATGCGCCAAGCCGACGTGGCCACCGCCACCCGCCGGCTCCTCGAGGGCGCGGAGGCTGCATGAGCGACCTCACCCATCTCGACGCCAGCGGCGCCGCCAACATGGTGGACGTATCCGAGAAGGACGCGACCCACCGCACAGGCATCGCCGAAGGCCTCGTGGTGATGCAGCCCGAAACCCTCGCGATCATCCGCCAGGGCGACGCCAAGAAGGGCGACGTGCTCGGCACCGCGCGCCTTGCCGGGATCATGGCGGCGAAGCGCACCCACGAGCTCATCCCCCTGTGCCACCCCCTCCTGCTCACCAAGGTGCGGGTCGATTGCGAGATCGACGAAAGCCTGCCGGGCGTGCGGATCACGGCGGAGGTGCGCGTCTCGGGGCAGACGGGCGTCGAGATGGAGGCGCTCACCGCCGCCTCGGTCGCCTGCCTCACGATCTACGACATGGTCAAGGCCGTGGACCGCGCCATGCGCATCGAGGGCGTGCGGCTCCTCAAGAAGAGCGGCGGGCGCTCGGGCACCTACGAGGCGGCCCCGTGAGCCTGCTTCCCGTCGGGGAGGCCCTGCGGCGCGTGATCGCGAGCGTGCCGGGGCCCCTGGACGGGGAACGGCTTCCCCTGCATGCATGCCGCGGCCGGACCCTCGCCGAGGACGTCCAAGCCCAACGCACGCAGCCTCCTTTTCCGGCCTCCGCCATGGACGGCTACGCGGTGCGCGCCGCCGAGGCGAGCGCGGGGGCGCGTCTCGCGCTGATCGGCGAGAGCGCGGCCGGGCGGCGCTTCGAGGGGGGGCTCGACCCGGGGCAGGCGGTCCGCATCTTCACCGGAGCTCCCGTGCCGGCAGGCGCCGATGCGATCCTGATCCAGGAGAACGCCACCCGCGACGGCGACGTGGTCGTCGTCCGCGAGCAGCCGGCCCCCGGACGCTTCGTCCGCCGCGCCGGCCTCGATTTCACGGTGGGCGACGTCCTCCTGCCCGCAGGGCGCAGGCTCGACGGGATCGCGCTTGCGCTCGCTGCCGCCGGAGGTCACGCCACGCTGCCCGTGCGCCGCCGGCCGCGGGTCGGGATCCTCGCGACGGGCGACGAGCTGGTGCGCCCAGGTGACGCGATGGGGCCCGATCAGATCGTGGCGTCCAACCCTTATGCGGTCGCGGCGCTCGCGGAGGCCGCGGGGGCGCAGGCCATCGATTTCGGGATCGCGCCGGACGATCGCGCGGGCCTTCGCGCGGGGATCGACGAGGCACTTGCGGCCAGGATCGACGTGCTCGTCACCCTCGGCGGCGCCTCGGTGGGCGAGCACGATCTCGTACGTGAGGTGCTCGGCGAGGCCGGGCTCGACCTCGGCTTCTGGCGCATCGCCATGCGGCCGGGAAAGCCGCTGGTCCAGGGCCGGATCGGCAACACCGCCTTCCTGGGGCTCCCGGGCAACCCGGTCTCCTCGATCGTCTGCGCGATCCTCTTCCTCGTGCCCCTCTTGCGCGCGCTGCAAGGCGACCCGGACGCCGGCGCCGACCCGACCGAGCCCGCTATGCTTGGGGCCGACGTGCCGGGGAACGACGCGCGGCAGGATTACCCGCGCGTCCGCCTGGAGCACCTCGACCCGGCCGCCTTCCCCCGTGCCGTGCCGCTCGCCGCGCAGGACTCGTCGATGCTGCGCCTGCTTGCCGACGCCGAGGCCCTCCTCGTCCGGCCGCCGCACGCGCCCCCCGCCAGCGCCGGAGACGCCTGTCGCATCATCCGCCTCGACCGGTTCACCTGAACGAGCACCCAAAAAGCACAGCTTGCGGAACACAGCGGGAACGTTTAGGTTGTTCCTGCTTTGTTTACGGAATCGGTTCCGCGCCCGCGGAGCCCGGCGATGGAAGGTCCGATGCTCACCCGCAAGCAGCATGAACTGCTCCGCTTCATCCACGAGCGCCTGCGCGAGACCGGGATCCCGCCGTCCTTCGACGAGATGAAGGACGCGCTGGACCTGAAATCGAAGTCGGGCATTCACCGGCTGATCATGGCCCTCGAGGAGAGGGGCTTCATCCGCCGGCTCCCGAACCGGGCGCGCGCGCTGGAAGTCCTGCGGATGCCCGAGGCCCCCTCGACGGCGCGGGGCCGCTTCAATCCGAGCGTGGTCGAGGGCGGCCTTGCGCGGGCTCCGAAGCCCGCGCCGGCGCCCGCTCCCGGTCCGGCTCCGAGCCAGCATCTGGCTGACGACGGCAAGTCGGTGATGGTGCCCGTGATGGGCCGGATCGCGGCCGGTACGCCCGTCTCCGCGATCCAGAACCGCAGCCATTCCATCGCGCTCTCGCCCGACTTCCTCACCGGCGGCGAGCACTACGCCCTGGAGGTTCGCGGCGACTCGATGATCGAGGCCGGCATCCTCGACGGCGACGTGGTCGTCATCAAGCGCCAGGACACGGCGAACACCGGCGACATCATCGTGGCGCTCATCGACGAGGAGGAGGCGACTCTCAAGCGCTTCCGCCGTCGCGGGTCCTCGATCGCGCTGGAGGCCGCCAACCCGGCCTACGAGACGCGCGTGCTAGGTCCCGACCGGGTCCAGATCCAGGGGAAGCTCATCAGCCTCGTGCGTCGCTACAACTAGGGCTCGCCGAGAACCGCCTCGGGCTCCTCGTCCGGGATCTCGGCCGGAGGCTGCTGTCGCGGCGGGCTCGCATTCGGGCGCGGCGCGATCGGGCGGGCCTGCGGCGGGCCTGTGAGCCAGGGGCGCGTGCGATCCGGCGCGCGGACGGTCGCGATCTCGGGGCGGCCGTCGCGAAAGATCACGCTCGTCGCGCCGTGCCGGTCGAGGAAGGCGCGGTCGAGGATCAATGGAGCCGCGCAATCGGGCGGCGCACGCAGGCGCGTGATCATGATGGCGGCCCGGCGGCAATCCTCCGGGAAGGCGCGGCGGTCGGCCACGTAGGCGACGGCCCTTCCGTCCGGGAGGGAGACCACGCAGCCCAGGGGATCGCAGCGCGTGCCGCCGCGCAGGGTCGGGTCGTCCGGCTCCCGCGCGTCGCCGTCTGCTCGAAGCCATTGAGCCATGACGAAGGCCGACGGTTTTCCGGCGATCGCGAGGCGCCCGTCGGCGGTCCGGACGGCGGCACCGGCCCCCTCGCGGTCGACATAGAGCTCCGGCTTGTCCGGAATCGTCGAGAGCCACAGGCCGCTCAGGGCGGGCACGAAGCCGAGCCATCGCAGCGGCGAGCCGATCAGGACCGCGATCACGAGGCCGAGGGTCATGAGCCCGAGCGCGCCGGGGCCGAAGGCCGCGGTCACGAGCGCCGATCCATCGAGCTCCGCGACAGCCGCCGCGCTCCGCAGGACGCCGTCGACGGCAAACCCCATCAGCTCCCACACCCATCGGTCGAGGCCGAACGGATAGGCCAGCATCCCAAGGACGGCCGCCGGCATGACGACGAGGGACACCAGGGGGAGCGCCAGCGCGTTCCCGAGCATCCCGTAGGGGTTCGCGGCCTGGAAATGGAAGCTCGCGAAGGGCGCCGTGGCAATGCCCGCCACGAGCGTCGTCGACAAGAGCCCGATTGCGGCCCCGAGCAGCCAGCGGCCCGCCCGCCGCATCAAGCCGCCCGGCTCCGTGGGCGGGCGCCGCCTCGACCACCACTCCCCGGCTGCGACGAGGGCACCCACCGCGGCAAACGACATCTGGAAGCTCGGGCCGAGGATGGTCTCGGGCTCCAGCGCCATCACGATGAGCGCGGCGACCGCGAGGTTGCGCAAGGTCACGGCGGGGCGGTCGACGAGCACCGCGCCGAGCATGACGAGGATCATGATGAGGGAGCGCACCGTCGCGACCTCGGCGCCCGAGAACAGGCAATAGGCGGAAGCCCCCGCCATGCCGCAGGCGGCCGCGATCTTCTTGCAGGCCAGGCGGAGCGCGGCGGCGGCGCTCAGGGCGAGGGCACCGCGCACGAGCCAGAAGATCGTGCCCGCGGCAAGCACCATGTGGAGCCCGGAGATGGAGACGATGTGGTAGATCCCAGCCGCCCGCAGGGCGTCGTTCGTCTCCTCCTCGATGAGGCCTCGCTTGCCCGTGACGAGCGCCGCCGCGACGGCGCCGGCCTGTCCGCCGATCACGCCGGCGATCCGTTGCGTCGCCTCATTGCGCGCTCGGTCCACGAGGGCCGCGATCCGCAGGTCCCAATCGGGCGGCCCGGGCGGCGCGACGCGGCGGGGTGGGCCGAGCAGGGAGCCGATGCCGCCGAGCCCCTTGAAATAGGCGTCGCGCGCGAAATCGTAGCCGCCGGGACGCGCGGCTTCGGGGAGCGGCAGGATCCGCGCGCGCCCCTCCAGGAAGTCGCCTGCCGCAAGCCCGCGGGCCTCGCGCACGGTGACCCGCACTCGCCGGGGCAGGCGCTCGGGGGCGATCCCCTCGATCGCGTGGATCCGGAGCGTGAGGCGCGCGCCCTGCCCCCGCATCTCGGCTTCCTCCAGGAAGCCCGACAGCTTCGCGACGGTGATGCGCTCCACCAACGGCACCTCGACGGCACGCAGGCGCAGGACCCCGGCGGCAAATCCCGCAAAGAGGGCCGCACAGCCGATCGCCGCCGCAAGCCCCCACACCCGGTGACGCAAGGCGACCGCAATTGCCGTCGCGAGGCCGAAACCAGCGACGGGCGCCCAGAGCGACGGGCTACCCTCCGCGGCGAAAAACAGGAGCACGCCGACGCCGAACGCGACCGCGATCCAGGGAAACAAGCGCCTTCGCTCCACCTCCTCGCCGAGCCAGGCGACCAGGAGGGCGCCGACGTCCGGCATGCGCGCGGGGAATGCACGTCCGGCGCCGCTGCTCCACGCGACGCCGAGCGCCTCGGACGCGCGGGTCCGTGCGGCGGAGGCGGGGCTGGAACGGGTGTGCGGCATCGGCGCCGTCCGTTGGGAACACCCGCATTATAGGGCGCCGCAACGCCGCGTCGCCCCTCCCCGTCACTAAGGCCTGAGGTTGAGCCGAACGCAGGAACCCGCCGGCATCCGCCGACTTAACGCCGCGTGCGCGCCGTGATAGGCAGCCCACGGCCCGAAGGCCCCCGCCCCTCGCAGCAGATCGTGTCCATGTCCGGTTCCGTCGTCACCCGTTTCGCGCCCTCGCCCACGGGCTTCCTCCATATCGGGGGTGCCCGCACGGCGCTCTTCAACTGGCTTTACGCGCGCCGCCTTGGGGGCAAGATGCTCCTGCGCATCGAGGACACGGATCGGGAGCGCTCGACGGACGCGGCGATCGGGGCGATCCTCGACGGCCTGTCCTGGCTCGGCCTCGATTGGGACGGCGACGTGGTCTACCAGTTCTCCCGCGCGGCGCGACACCGCGAGGTGGCCGAGAGCCTGCTCGCGGCCGGCCGGGCGTATCACTGCTATGCGTCGCAGCAGGAGCTCGAGGAGATGCGCGAGGCCGCCCGGCGTGAGGGACGGCCCCTGCGCTACGACGGTCGCTGGCGCGACCGCGACCCCTCCGAGGCGCCGGCCGGCGTGAAGCCCGTCATCCGCCTCAAGGCGCCGACCGAGGGCGAGACCGTGGTCGAGGACCAGGTGCAGGGCCGCGTCGTGTGGCAGAACAAGGACCTCGACGATCTCGTCCTCCTGCGCTCCGACGGCACGCCGACCTACATGCTGGCCGTCGTGGTGGACGACCACGACATGAACGTTACCCACATCGTGCGCGGCGACGACCACCTCACCAACGCGGCGCGGCAGACCCAGATCTACCAGGCGCTCGGCTGGTCCGTGCCCGTCATGGCGCATATCCCGCTCATCCACGGCTCGGACGGCGCCAAGCTGTCGAAGCGCCACGGCGCGCTGGGCGTCGACGCCTATCGCGGCCTGGGCTACTTGCCGGAGGCGCTGCGCAACTACCTCGTGCGCCTCGGCTGGAGCCACGGCGACCAGGAGATCTTCTCCACAGAGGAAATGATCGCCGCCTTCGACCTGTCGAGCATCGGCCGCTCGCCGGCGCGCTTCGACTTCGCGAAGCTCGAGAACGTCAACGGCCACTATATGCGCGGCGCCACGGACGAGCGCCTGGTGGAGGCGCTGGAGACGATCCTGCCGGAGCTCGACGCCCCGGCCGGGGTCGGCCGGACCGCGTTCGAGCCCGCCTTCCGGGCCCGCCTCCTCGCCGCCATGCCGGGGCTCAAGGAGCGCGCCAAGACCTTGCGCGAGCTGTGGGACAACGCCTCCTTCCTCTACGCGCCCCGGCCGCTCGTCCTCGACGAGAAGGCGGCGGGCATCCTCAGCGAGGGCGGGCGCGAGCGGCTGTCGGGCGTCATCGGCCGCCTGGAGGCGCTGCCGGAGTGGTCGGCCGCGAGCACGGAGGGGGCGGTCCGCGCCCATGCCGAGGCGATCGGCGTGAAGCTCGGGCAGGTCGCCCAGCCGCTGCGCGCGGCGCTCACGGGAAAATCGCAATCGCCCGGGCTTTTCGACGTGATGGCGGTGCTCGGGCGCGAGGAAAGCCTGGAACGCCTCAAGGATCAGGGCGTTCCAAGGGCCTGATCCCACCTTTTGACGCGCTTGCGGGGCTTCTACGGATACGCTACCGAAGCCCCACGTCGTCACCCATACGACCAGAACCGCCCGGCCCTAGGGGAAGCCTCCCGCCAAGGACCCAAGGCACAGGTTCTGGCGCCCCATGTCATGAAAGGGCCATCGTCCATGACCGGCAAAACGAGCACCGTCAGCGTCGACGACAAGCAGGTTGAAATGGCGGTGAAGCCGGGCAGCATCGGCCCGAGCGTCATCGACATCAGCAAGCTCTACGCCCAGACGGGGATGTTCACCTACGATCCCGGCTTCACCTCCACGGCGAGCTGCGAGTCGAAGATCACCTATATCGACGGTGACCAAGGCGTCCTCCTCTATCGCGGTTACCCCATCGAGCAGCTCGCCGAGCACGGCGACTTCCTCGAGACCTGCTATCTGCTGCTCTACGGCGAGCTGCCGACCCCGACCCAGAAGGCGGACTTCGACTACCGCGTCACGCGCCACACCATGGTGCACGAGCAGATGACCCGGTTCTTCCAGGGCTTCCGCCGCGACGCGCACCCGATGGCCGTCATGGTGGGCTCGGTGGGCGCGCTCTCGGCCTTCTACCACGACTCAACCGACATCTCGGACCCGCATCAGCGCATGGTCGCGTCCATGCGCATGATCGCGAAGATGCCGACCCTTGCCGCGATGGCCTACAAGTACACGATCGGCCAGCCGTTCATGTATCCGAAGAACGACCTCGACTACACGTCGAACTTCCTGCGAATGTGCTTCGGCGTTCCCTGCGAGGAATACAAGGTCAACCCGATCCTGTCGCGCGCGCTCGACCGGATCTTCATCCTTCACGCGGATCACGAGCAGAACGCCTCGACCTCGACGGTGCGCCTCGCGGGCTCCTCGGGCGCCAACCCCTTCGCCTGCATCGCGGCGGGCATCGCCTGCCTGTGGGGCCCCGCCCATGGCGGCGCCAACGAGGCGGCGCTGCAGATGCTGCAGGAGATCGGGACGCCGGACCGCATTCCCATGTACATCGCCAAGGCGAAGGACAAGAACGATCCGTTCCGCCTGATGGGCTTCGGCCACCGGGTCTACAAGAACTACGACCCGCGCGCCAAGATCATGCAGAAGACCACGCACGAGGTCCTCTCCGAGCTCGGCATCAAGGACGACCCGCTCCTCGACGTGGCGGTGGAGCTGGAGCAGATCGCCCTCAAGGACGAGTACTTCGTCGAGAAGAAGCTGTATCCGAACATCGATTTCTACTCGGGCATCACCCTCAAGGCGATGGGCTTCCCCACGTCGATGTTCACCGTGCTGTTCGCGCTCGCGCGCACCGTGGGCTGGATCGCCCAGTGGAGCGAGATGATCGAGGACCCGTCGCAGAAGATCGGGCGCCCGCGCCAGCTCTATGTCGGCGAGCCCCAGCGCGACTACGTCCCGATCGCGCAGCGCTGAAGCGCGCGCGTCGACATATATGGAAAGGGCCCCTCGCGGGGCCCTTTTTCGTGTCATCGGACGAGGGCCGGTTCTATTCCACGGTGACGGACTTCGCGAGGTTGCGCGGCTGGTCCACGTCCTTCCCCATGAAGACTGCCGTGTGGTAGGCGAGCAGCTGGACCGGGACCGTGTAGATCAGCGGCGCCACCGCCGGGTGCACCTCCGGGAGCTTCACGGTGGCGAGCGTCTCAAGGCCCGCCTCGGCGGCGCCGCGCTCGTCGGTGAGCAGCACGATCCGCCCGCCCCGCGCCGCCACCTCCTGCATGTTCGACGCCGTCTTCTCGAACACCGCGTCGTAGGGCGCGATGACGATCACGGGCATCCGCTCGTCGATCAGGGCGATCGGGCCGTGCTTGAGCTCGCCCGCGGCATAGCCCTCGGCATGGATGTAGGAGATCTCCTTGAGCTTCAGCGCGCCTTCCATGGCGAGCGGATAGGAGGTGCCGCGGCCGAGATAGAGCACGTCCGTCGCCTTCGCGATCTCGCGCGCCAGAACCTCGATCTGCCGCTCGCCCTTGAGCGCCTCCGCGAGCAACCCCGGCACGCCGATGAGCGCGTCGACGATGCCGCGCTCGTCCTCGGCCGACAGCGTCCCCCGGGCGCGGCCCGCCGCGACGGCGAGGCACAGAAGCACGGTGAGCTGGCAGAGGAACGCCTTGGTGGACGCGACGCCCACCTCGATGCCCGCCAGCGTCGGCGCGACCGCCGTGCTCTCGCGGGCGATCGTGGAGGTGGGGACGTTCACCACCGCCAGCACGTTCTGGCCGCACTGCTTGGCGTAGCGCAGCGAGGCCAGCGTGTCGGCCGTCTCGCCCGACTGCGAGATCACGAGGGTGAGCCCCCCCTTCTCCAGCGGCGCCTCGCGGTAGCGGAACTCCGACGCGACGTCGATCTCCACCGGGAGGCGGGCGAAGCGTTCGAACCAATACTTGCCCACCATGCCGGCGAGGTAGGCCGTGCCGCAGGCCGCGATTGAGATCCGGTCGAGCCGCGCGAAGTCCACGGGCATGTCGACGGGGCAGACGCGGCCGCGGGCCATGTCGATGTAATGGGCGAGCGTGCGGGCCACGACCTCGGGCTGCTCGTAGATCTCCTTCGCCATGAAGTGCCGGTGGTTGCCCTTGTCGGCCGCGTAGGCACCCGTGGGGATCTGCTGGCGCTGGCGCTTGACGGGCGCCCCCTCCGCCGTGCGGATCTCGACGCCCGAGCGCGACAGGACCGCCCAGTCGCCCTCTTCCATGTAGGTGATCTGGTCGGTGAAGGGAGCGAGCGCGAGGGCGTCGGAGCCCAGATACATCTCGCCGTCGCCATGGCCGATCGCGAGCGGCGAGCCGCGCCGCGCCCCGATGAGCAGGTTCTCCTCCCCGTCGAACAGGAACGCCAGCGCGAACGCGCCGCGAAGCCGCGGCAGCACGGCCGCGACCGCCTCCGCCGGGCCCTTGTCCCCGCGCATCTCGTGCGTGACGAGCTGAGCCACCACCTCGGTGTCCGTCTCGGTCTCGAAGCGCACACCCTTGGCCTCGAGCTCGGCCTTCAGCTCGCGGAAGTTCTCGATGATGCCGTTGTGGACCACCGCCAGCCGGTCGGTGGCATGGGGATGGGCGTTGATCTCGTTGGGGCGGCCGTGGGTCGCCCAGCGGGTGTGGCCGATGCCGATGGTGCCAGACAGCGGCTCCTGCGAGAGCCGCAGCTCCAGGTTCACGAGCTTGCCCTCGGCGCGGCGCCGGGTGAGCCGGCCATGCTCCAGGGTGGCGACGCCGGCCGAGTCGTAGCCGCGATATTCGAGCCGCTTGAGCGAGTCGACCACCTGGCCCGCGACCGCGCTCTTGCCGAGGATCCCAACGATGCCGCACATGACCGGAGTGCTCCTAACGTGACGCTTCCCCGTCTTCTAGACGACGGCCGGAGGCGGATGCCAATCAAAACGAGTGAAAGATTATGTCGTGAATCCGATGGGTTAGCACCAGGCGGGCGCCGGAGGAAGCCGACACCCGCCACGCGCCCTACGTCTTCGCCTTGCGCGCCTGCGCGTCCGCCCGGAATGCCGCCGCCCAGCCGTCCTTGACGGCCTGCCGCCCACGAGCCACGGCAAGGGCGTCTGCCGGCACGTCGTCGGTGATCACCGAGCCCGAGCCCACATAGGCCCCCTCCCCGATCCGCACCGGCGCGATCAGCGCGCTGTTGGAGCCCACGAAGGCGCCGGCGCCGATCTCCGTGCGGTATTTGAAGAAGCCGTCATAGTTGCAGGTGATGGTGCCGGCGCCGATATTCGCGTCCGCTCCAATTGTCGCGTCTCCGATATAGGTGAGGTGGTTCACCTTCGCCCCGGCGCCGACATCCGCGTTCTTCGTCTCGACGAAGTTGCCGACCTTGGCCTTGGGCCCGAGCACCGTGCCCGGGCGAAGCCGCGCGAAGGGGCCGACGCTCGCCTTCGGTCCGACCCTCGCCCCCTCGAGATGCGAGAAGGCGTGGATGACCGCCCCGTCCTCCACGACGACCCCGGGCCCGAAGATCACGTTCGGCTCGATCACGACGTCGCGGCCGATGCGCGTGTCATGGGCGAGGAACACCGTCTCGGGGGCGACGAGGGTGGCGCCGTTCGCCATGGCGGCGCGGCGCAGGCGCTCCTGGATGCTGCGCTCCGCCCCGGCGAGCTGAGCGCGGTCGTTGACGCCCTGCACCTCCTCCTCGGGCGCCGTCACCACCGCGACGGAATGCCCGGCAGCCCGGGCGATCTCGACCACGTCGGTGAGGTAGTACTCGCCCTTGGCGTTGTGGTTCTGAACCTGATCCAGGAGCGCCAGCGCCACGTCGCCGCGAAGCCCCATGAGGCCGGCGTTGCACAAGGTGATGGCGCGCTCCTCGTCGGACCCGTCCCGCTCCTCCCGGATCGCCACGAGCTGCCCGCCCTCGCGGACAAGACGCCCGTAGCCCGTCGGCACCGCGGCCTCGAAGCCGAGGACCGACACGGCGGCGCCCTCGCGCAGGGGCGCGAGGAGGCGCGCGAAGGTTTCGGGCCGCACGAGCGGGGTATCGGCGAAGGCGATGATCACGGCTTCGGGTCCGCGCTCGAGGGCAGCGCGGGCGCGCAGGACGGCGTGGGCGGTGCCGAGCCTGTCGCCCTGCACAACGATCTCCGCGTCCGCCGCCACGGCGCGCGCGGCGCACTCCACGTCGGCGCGATCGGGCCCGATCACGACCGCGAGGCGATCGGCCCCGGCCGCGCCGACGGCGCGAAGAACATGGCTCAGCATCGACGCGCCGGCGATCTCGTGCAGGACCTTCGGCCGGTTGGATCGCATGCGCGTGCCCTCGCCAGCGGCGAGAACCACGGCGAGGCAGCCAGCGGCGGACGATGAGGCGGATTGGGCCATGGAGCGGAATGCCTGATTGGGTCGGGTGAAAGCAGCTATCCCAAGACGGGAGTCCAGCGCAATGCGTCGCACCGGGGAGGCGAGCTCCCGCCGTGGGGACGGGCGCGAGCCGCCGTCCCTAAGGCCGGTCGGCCCGCATTCCGGCGCAATGCGTTGACCTTCCGGAGGGGTGCCCCTACGTGCATGGCTGCGCCCCCTCCCGAACGACAGCGGCTTCGTGTAGAAACGAGCGGCACCGTTCTCCGCACAGGTTCTCTCGTGGTCACGCGTACCCGTTTTCCGGACGATCGCCCCTCCTCGCCGTGCCCCTGGCTGCCGAGCCGCCGTGAGCTCCTGGCGCTGGCCGGCGGCGCCGGCCTCGGCGCGGCTCTCGGCGGCACCCCGGCCCAGGCCCAGCAGCCGCAGGGGCTCGGCGCCGTCATCGCCTCGGTCCTCGGCGAGGGCCAGCGCTTCGACCACGGCCGCGTCGTCGAGGTCGCCCGCGTGCTCGCGCGTCGCCCGTTCGTGCCGCCGCCCTCCGACCTCCCCGACGTGCTGTCGGGCCTGACCTTCGAGCAATATGTCTCGATCCGCGCGCTCCCGCAGGCCATCGTGTGGGGCGGCGAGGGACGCGGCTTCGTGGCCGAGCCCCTGCACCGCGGCTTCGTGTTCACCACGCCGGTCCTGCTCTTCGCCGTCGAGGACGGCATCACGCGGCGGGTGGTCTACGACCGGTCCAAGTACGACCTCGGCCGCATCAACGCGCCCGCCAATCTCGGCGACATCGGCTTCTCGGGCTTCCGCCTCCACGTCGCGGGCCCGAACGGCGCGCTCAACGAGTTCGCCCTCGTCCAGGGCGCGACGTTCTTTCGCGCCATGGGACGCGGCCAGAATTACGGCGTCGTCGCGCGCGCCCTGACGCTTCGGCCCGCCGAGGCCCGGGGCGAGGAATTCCCCGCGTTCCGGGCGTTCTGGCTGGAGCGGCCGCTTGCCGGCGTGAGCGCGCTCGTGGTGCACGGGCTCATCGATTCCGAATCGGTGTCCGGCGCCGTGCGCATGACCTTCCGCCCGGGCGACATGACCATCGTCGATGTCGAGACCACCCTTTTCCCCCGCGTGCCGCTCGAGCATGTCGGCATGGGCGGCATGGGCGCGTCCTACCTGCATGGGGGCATGCGGCGTCGCGGGGGCGACGACGTGCGCCCGAGCGTCCACGACGTCTCGGGACTGCAGATGCTCACGGGGACCGGCGAAAACCTGTGGCGCCCGGTTCAGAACCCCGAGACCCTTCAGATCTCCGCCTTCCTCGACCGGAACCCGCAGGGCTTCGGCCTCGTGCAGCGCGAGCGCGACTACGCTCAGTTCCAGGACGACGACCAGCGCTGGGAACGGCGATCGAGCCTGTGGATCGAGCCCGTGGGCGAATGGGGCCAGGGCGCGGTCCAGCTCATCGAGATCCCCTCCGACTCGGAGGTCAACGACAACGTCCTCGCCTATTGGCGTCCGCGCAACGCGATGCCGCCCGGGGCCGAGGTGGCGGTGGCCTATCGCCAGTTCTGGGGCTGGGCCCCGCCTGTTCGCCCCCCGGTTGCGATCGCGACCAACAGCCGCGTGGGTCGAGGCGGCGGGGGCCGGCGGCGCCGTTTCGTCGTGGATTTCACCGGCGACACCGTGATGGCGGTACCGCTTGCGGACATCCGCACCGTGCTCACGGCCGCTCCGGGCACGATCCCGAGCTCGCGCCTGTGGCTCTATCCGGATCGCAAAACCGTCCGCGTCTCGTTCGAGCTTGACCCTGGCCCTGAAAACGCCTCTGAGATCAGGCTGGTGCTGGAAGCGGCCGGAAAGCCGCTGACCGAGACATGGCTGTATCGTTGGACACCCTGACCCACTCCGAGGCCGCAGCGCCCGCGGCGCCGGCGCCGCAGGCCGAGGCCGCCCTGCCGCCCGAGAACCGCCTCTCGATGCCGGTGCAGTCCCTGCGCCGCTGGTCGTCCGAGGAGGAGCGCCGGTTCACCGCGCCGGGGCTCTACCGGGTTCCCCGGTTCGCGCGCCTGTTCGTGTTCGGGGGCGCCGCGGCGCTCACCGTCTATGGCGCCTGGGAGATGTACCAGGTGGTGTCGGTGAGCCGCACGACCGCCCTTCAGTACGTCCTGCTCGCGCTTTTCACGGTCAACTTTTCCTGGATCGCGCTTGCCTTCACGAGCGCGCTCCTGGGATTCGTCGCGCTGCTGCGCCGTCCGCCGGCGCCCGAGCCCTATCCGGGCGCCCTGCACGCCCGCACGGCGATCGTGATGCCCGTCTACAACGAGCTCACCGCGCGGACCTTCGCGGCGCTGCAGGCGATCCACGAATCCGTCGACGCCACGGGGCTCGGCGACCATTTCGACTATTTCATCCTCTCCGATTCGACCCAGGCCGACGCATGGGTCGCCGAGGAGCGCGCCTTCATGGCCTTCCGCGAGCGGATCGGGCCCGGCGCCCGCATCTATTACCGCCACCGCGAGAAGAACCACCACCGCAAGGCGGGCAACATCGCCGACTTCGTCACCCGCTGGGGCGGCGCGTACGAGCACATGGTGGTGCTCGACGCCGACAGCCTCATGACCGGCGACTGCATCGTACGCCTCGCCATCGCGATGGAGGCCGACCCCGACGCCGGCATCATCCAGACCCTTCCGCTCATCATCAACCGCAACACCTTCTTCGCGCGTCTCCAGCAATTCGCCGCAAAGGTCTACGGCCCCGTCATCGCGACGGGCCTGTCGGTCTGGATGGGGCGCGACGGCAATTATTGGGGCCACAACGCGATCATCAGGACGCGGGCCTTCGCGTCTCACGCGGGTCTCCCCGACCTCAAGGGCCGACCGCCCTTCGGCGGGCACATCCTGAGCCACGACTTCGTGGAAGCCGCCCTCATCCGCCGCGCCGGATGGACCGTCTACATGCTGCCCGACCTCGGCGGCTCCTACGAGGAGAGCCCGCCCTCGCTCATCGACCTGTCGGTGCGCGACCGGCGCTGGTGCCAGGGCAACCTCCAGCACTCGCGGGTCATCACGGCGAGCGGCCTCAAGCTCGCCTCGCGCCAGCATTTCGCGACCGGCATCGCTTCCTACCTGGCCTCGCCCCTGTGGCTCCTCCAGCTCGTGGTCGGCATCGTCCTCGTCCTGCAGACCACCTATATCCGGCCTGAATATTTCACCCGCGAGTTCAGCCTCTTCCCGGTCTGGCCGCGCTTCGACCCCGAGCGCGCTCTGGCGCTGTTCGGCCTCACCATGGGCATCCTGCTCGCGCCGAAGGCGTTCGGCCTCGTGCTCATGCTCCTCGACTCGAAGGGGCGGCGGGCCTGCGGCGGCGCGTTCCGCCTCGTGATCTCGGCTCTCATCGAGGTGGTCCTGTCGGCCCTCGTGGCGCCGATCCTGATGCTCATCCAGTCGGGATCCGTGTTCCAGATCCTGCTCGGGCGCGACACGGGCTGGAACCCGCAGCGCCGCGACGACGGCTCGATCCCCATGCGCGACATCGTCCGCCGGCACCGCTGGCACACGGCCATGGGCGTGCTCGCGGGCGTGTCCGCCTTCCTGATCGCCACGTCCCTGTTCCTGTGGATGTCGCCGACGATCCTGGGCCTCGTCCTCGCGATCCCGATCTCGTGGCTCAGCGGCCAGCTCACGGCGGGGCTCGCGTTGAAGCGCTTAGGTCTGCTCATGACCCCGGAGGAGCATGCCGTGCCGCCGATCGCGACCCGTGCCAACGCCCTCCAGCGCGAGCTCGCCGAGGCCGGGTTCGACGATACGGATGCGCTCGTCGCCGTCTACGAGAACGAGCGCCTGCGCCGCGCCCACGAGGCCATGCTGCCGCCGCAGCCCTCGCGCCCCCGCGGCCAGATCGAGCCCGAGCGGGCGCTGGCCCAGGCGAAGCTCGTCGAAGCCGAGACCCTGGAGGAGGCCGTCTCCTGGCTCAAGCCGAAGGAGCGGATGATCGTGCTGCACGATCGCGCCCTCCTCGACGTGCTGAGCCGTCTGAGCCGGGCTGAGGCCGTCAGCCCGCCCTGAAAGCCTCCCGCCCCGACGTGAGCGCCTCGTCGAGGAGGTCGAGGCGGTCCTGCCCCCAAAAGACCTCGCCGTCGAGCACGTAGGACGGCGCCCCGAACACGTCCATGGCCACGGCGGCCTCGCGGTTCGCGTCATAGAGGGCCGCCACGGCCTCGCTCTCGGCGGCTCTCATCGAAGCCTCCGGCTCGTGCCCCGTCTCGGCGAGCAGGGCGCCAAGGAGCTCCCGGGCGCCGAGATCGCGCTCCTCGGCCCAGGTTCCCGCGAAGACCCGCCGCATGAACGCGTCGGGATTCGCACCCTGCCCGGCGAGCGCGATGACGATCCGGTCGGCGATGCTCGCGTCGAAGGGCGAGTGTTTCGGCTGGGGATTGAGCGGCAGCCCCCGGCGCTCCCGCCACCGTTGCAGCTCGACCAGGCGGTATCGCTGGCGCGCGGGGTGGCGCTGGGGCAGCGGCAGCCCCCCTGTGGCGTCGAACACGCGCCGCACCGGCATCGGCCGGAACTGCACGTCGAGCCTGTGCCGCTGCGCGATCTCCATGAACGCCGCATGCCCGAGATAGGCCCAGGGCGACGCCGTCGTGAAGAAATACTCGACATTTCGGGACATGACGGGTTCCGCATACGCTCGATTCGGAACGGTGAGGCTGCCCCGATTCCGGTCCGGCCGCTACGGGCTCAGCCCACGGCCGTCAGGCGCGGCGCCGCAGTCCCGCTCTGCACCTCGCGTCCGACGATGCCGGCGTTGCGCCACACCGGCAGGACGGCGTCGACGAAACGCCCGGCCCGCTCCCGCAGAATCCCCATCTGCGCCGCGTGATCGGTCGCGGCCGAGTCGTCCCCGCGGACCACCTTTCGCATGGCCGTCAGCCGCTCGAATGCGGCCATAGCCAGAGCCTCGCCGCTCGCCTCGACGCCCGCGAGCACGAGGCCCAGAAGGAGTAGATCGTCGGACGAAGCCTCCAGGGCTCCGCCGAGCTCCGGGGCGGCGACGAACCGGTAGGGTCCGTTCCAGGATTGCGCCAGCACCTGGTTCAGGCGGCGTGCGGGCTCCGGGTCAGGCGAAGCAAGCCGGGCGGCGCCGAGCTGATCGGTCGCGTCGAGCAGGATGATCATGCGCAGGAGCGTCGGCAAATCGGCCCTGCCGCGAGCGGCGACCTCCAGCTCGCCGATCGTCGCCGGGCCGGCGGACAGACGGTCGAGCAACGGCTCGAACACCTCGCGCCTGCCCTCCATCTTGCCGGACCCCACGGGGAAGGTGAGGTCCACGGCATCCGCAGGCTTGCGCAGGGAGACGCGCTGCGCCCGGGTCGCCACGATCAGGTCCTCGCGGCCGGGTCGGGTGCTCCCCTTCTGGAACACGTCGACGCGGAACGAGCGGTTCGCCCAGTAATCCTTGAGCGTCTCGCGCCGGATCGGATCCTCGATCCCCCTGAAGAACTCCTGCAGCTCTGCGGGCACCGAGAGCCGAAGATCGTTCTCCGCGAGCCGGCCCGAGCCCACGAAGACGAGCTTCGCTGCATCGAGCTCAGTGGCGACGTCCTCCAGATAGAACAGGGTCCAGTCGGCATTGAGGTATTCGTGCGCGAGATAGGCACCGGACTGGTTCTCGTGGTGCCCAAGGCGGCGCATCACGGACGGGCTGTCCTTGAGGAACGCGAAGCCCTTCTCGGCGAGCCTCGCCGCGAAGGCGACCCCGGCGCGAGCCCGCGCATCGCTCGTCCCGGGGGCACGCGCCGCCTCGGCGCGCACGAGACGCTGGAGCGGCTGGACGGCGGCACAGCCCGGCATCGCGTTGTACGAGATATAGACGAGGCCGCCGGGCTTGAGCTTTCGGCGGAGGAAGGTTGTGACGGCGGCTCGGGCGTGGGGCGAGATCCAGCTATAGACCCCATGGAGCGTGACCATGTCGAACTCGGGCAGATCAGCGAGCGGCAGCTCGGCGAGTTCCTCGAAGCTCAGATCGCGAAGATGGAGGTTCGAGAGGCCCGCCTTGTCGCCGAGCCGCTGCGCGTGGGCCACCTGCTCGGGATTGAAGTCGAAGCCGTAGATGTCGGCGTCAGGGTTCGCGGCGGCAAGCAGCACCGTCCCGAAGCCCTGCCCGCAGCCGAGCTCCGCATAAGCGACCCGGTCTGTCGGCGGCGCCCCATGGCCGCAGGTCAGCGCGGCGAGACGCAGCTGAGCTGGCGCCATGCGGCGGAAGAAGCCGTAGGTGTAGGGGATATCGGCGACGTACCCGTTGCTCCATGCGGCCATAGCCCATCATCCTCGTAGCGGCGCCATGCGAGCGGACGCGTTAGCAACACTGATGAATGAGCTATTACCGCAAGTGTTTGCTGCCGCGATAGGTATGACAATCGCCAGGGTAAACGAGGGCGGGGCTGGCGAGCGGGAGATGCGCGCCGGGCGGGCGCTTCGTGCGGCCGAGCAGCGGCACCAGACATGACGGCTTGAGCTGTAGTTGTCCCCTCCCCGCTCAGGCGACCGGGCGAGCGGTGCGCATGGGAGCGCGACGGCGGAACGTCTTTACCCGAGCGGCGGCGCGCTCCGGCCGCTCGATCGGAAGCGTCGCGAAGGCGGCGTTCTGCCGTGTGCTTGATTTGCCGCTTAGAACGCCGAAAGCCCCGTCGTGTGTGGGAC
>NZ_VUOA01000049.1 GCF_008386575.1 Salinarimonas soli | reverse complement strand
CCTGCAGCACGAGGCCGCCCGTATCGGTGACGATGTGGCGCTTGCGCCCTTTCACCCGCTTGGCGGCATCGGTGCCGCGCGGGCCGCCGCTCTCGGTGGTGGCCACGCTCTGCGAGTCGATGATCGCCAACGTGGGACAGGGCGGGCGGCCCTGGCCTGTGCGGGCCTGCTCGACGAGGCGGCGGTTGAGGCGCTCCCACACGCCCGTGTCGCGCCAGCCGTAGAAGTAGCGCTGCACCGTGGAGCGGGGCGGGAACGTGCCCTGGGGCAGCAGCCGCCACTGGCAGCCGGTGGTGAGGATGTAGAGCAGCGCGTCCACCACGGCCCGCAGGCTCGTGGTGCGCCGTCGTCCGCGCGGGGCCGGGCGGGCAGAGCCGGCGCGATCAAGGCCCACTCGGCGTCGGTGAGGTCGCTTGCGTAGCGCAGCTGATCGCGCGCATGCTGCGCGCGGGTGGTCGTGGTCCAAGCCATCGCCGGGCCTCCTGGGTGTCGCAACCACAAGAGGACCACACGGCCCCACGATCAGCCAACCCCATTCCGAGTCAGACTCTGAGGTGCGAGCAGAGCGAGCCTCGAAGGACGCTCCAGAGACCTCCGGAGGGCTGTGGCAGACGTCCTGCGTGCTTCGAGGCCCTGCTTCGCAGGGCACCTCAGCATGAGGGGGTTGAGGAGGACGAAAACTCTTGTTTCAGACCATGCCTCTCAGGCGCCTGGGACGGCGCGGGCGAGGAAATCGCCGTTCGGGCAGAACGCGGGCGCCGCGGGAACGGAGCCTGTAGCCTCGTCGAGGAAGCGGCGGCACTCCGCTCGCGACCCGCAAGCCCGGCAGCGCAGGGCCACCGCCGCGAGCCCCGCGCCGCCCGCCTCGCAGGCGGCGATCTCCGGATCGACGCCGAGCCGCTCCATCATCTCGCCCAGCAGGCGCGCCTGCATCTCGATGCGTTGAACCAAGCTCTTGATCATGACGCGCCGCTCCGGCCCGGGCACGCTCGCCCGTATCCCGCCATAGCCGCGCCTGTCCGGCCCCGCCTTGATCCAGGGCAAACGCGAAAGGGCCCCGGCGGGGAGCCGGGGCCCTCTCTCAAAGGTGCGGGAGCGGATGCTTACTGCTGGGCGCCCTGGCCGCCCGAGGACGAGCCGCCGCCCATCGAGCCACCCATGGAGCCGCCCGAGGACGAGCCGCCCATGGAGCCGCCGGCATTGTTGCCCTGCCCGCGGGTGCGGGTCGAGGTGGAGCCGGTGGCGGAGGCGCCGCCCGTGTCGCCGCTGCGAACGGTGCCGGTCGTCTCTGTGCGGTTGCGCTGCTCGGTGCTCGTGCCGGTCTGGGTCTGCTGGCGCTGCTCGACGTTCACGCCCCGGCGCTCCTCGCGGCGCTCGCCGGACACCGAGATGCCCTGCTGCTGGCGACGGCGCTCGATCGAGATGTCGGCGCCGCCCTCCTCGCGCACCGTGGTGCGGCGGCTGCGGACCGAGACGCTGGGCTCCTCGGTCTCCGTGCGGCGGATGGTGGTGCGGCGGCGGATTTCGGCGGGCTCCTCGACCACGCGGCGGGTGCGCACCGACGCGGTCGCGGGCTTCTTGGCCTTCACCTTCACGACCTTCTTCGCCTTCGAGCGGGTCTGGACGACGCGCCGGGTCTCGGGCTCGCTCTGCTCGATCTGCACGGCGCGGCGGCGGCGCACGACGACGTCGGGCTCGCTCGACTCCTCGCGCACGGTGGTGCGGCGGCTGCGGACGGAGACGCTCGGCTCGTCGTTGCGCTCGCGGGTCACGGTGCGGCTCTCGCCGCGCACGTTCACGGAGGTGCCGGTGCGGGTCTCGCTGCTGGTGCTCGCCGACGCGCCCGTGCGGGTCTCGGAGCCTTGCGTCCGCTGCATGTTGGAGGACGAGGACGAGCCCTCGTTGGTCTGCGACGACTGCGCCCGGTTGCCGCCGGTGCTGGTGCTGCCGCTCATGGAGGAGCCGCTGCCGCCCTGGCCGCCCGCCTTCATCTCCGTGGACGAGGACGCGCCGCTGCTGCCGCTGCCGGTCGAGGGGGTCTGGGCATAGGCGGCCGTGCTGAGCAGCGCGGCGGCCAGGCCGACGAGAATCTTGTTCATGAGACGTGTCTCCTCAAGGGGTTAGTCATCACGAGAACGCGAGGAGGCGTAGCCGTGTTCCCGAGCTGATTCGCTGGCTCAGAGTCCTGCCGTGAGCGAGATCCCCTACCTCCCTCATGCCGAGGAGCCTATGCAGCAAGCGTCTCGAAGCACGCACCACCTCGCCGCGGCCGTCCAGAGTTCCCTGGAGCGCCCTTCGAGGCCCGCCTGCGGCGGGCACCTCAGGACGAGGTTGAGGGTGGGCCCTATTTTCGGGTCAGCCCCTCAGACCCCCAAACGAAAAGAGGCCCCGGGTCGCCCCGGGGCCTCTCTGATGCGCTGTCCGTGAGGGCTGGACTTAGAAGTCCATGCCGCCCATGCCGCCGCCGCCCGGCATCGCGGGGGCGTCCTTCTTCGGCGCCTCCGCGACCATGGCCTCGGTGGTGATGAGCAAGCCCGCGACTGAGGCCGCGTCCTGGAGGGCGGTGCGCACGACCTTCGCGGGGTCGACGATGCCGGCCTCGAGCATGTCCACGTACTGCTCCGTCTGGGCGTTGAAGCCGAAGGTCTCGGAGCCCGCGTTGTCGAGGATCTTGCCCACGACGATCGAGCCCTCGACACCGGCGTTCTCGGCGATCTGGCGGATCGGAGCCTCGATGGCGCGGCGCACGATCTTGATGCCGGCGCGGATGTCGGCGTTGTCGGAGGTCAGGGCCTCGACGGCCTTGCGGGCGCGCAGGAGCGCGGTGCCGCCGCCGGGAACGATGCCCTCTTCCACCGCGGCGCGGGTGGCGTTGAGCGCGTCGTCCACGCGGTCCTTCTTCTCCTTGACCTCGATCTCGGTCGCGCCGCCGACGCGGATCACCGCGACGCCGCCAGCCAGCTTCGCCAGGCGCTCCTGGAGCTTCTCGCGGTCGTAGTCCGAGGTGGTCTCCTCGATCTGCGCCTTGATCTGCGACACCCGCGCCTCGATGTCGG
>NZ_VUOA01000048.1:29018-65696 GCF_008386575.1 Salinarimonas soli | reverse complement strand
GGAGGCAGCCGCTGGCGCGCCTCACCCCACCCCTGCCCCTCCCCTGAGGTCAGGCAGTCGCGAGGCGGCGCGCCCTCCCTCCCCTCGGGGGAGAGTGTCGGCTTCAAGCCGACGAGCGGGGTACCGCGCGCCAGCGCGGGCGGCTTGACGCCGATCCCAATCGGAAGGTCGGGACCGCTGCCCAGCCCGGTTCTGGAGGCGTTGCGATCTCTGGAGACAGCCGCTGTCGCGGCTTACCCCACTCCTGCCCCTCCCCTGAGGGGAGGGAGGGCGCTTGCCAGGGCCGTCGGGAGTTCCCTGGAGCGCCCTGCGACCCCCGCCTGCGGCAGGCATCTCAGGACGAGGGTAGCGGTGGGATCGGCGGGGTGGGGAGATATCTGGTTTGAGGTGCTCCCCCCCGACCCCTCTCCCTCTGGGAGACGGGCGTCCCCCGCCCTTGACGTTCCCCGCCCCCTTTGGTCAGCTCTCCCCCTGGAGGCGCCATGCGGATCGAGGGCAGGCATTATCGGACCATCTGGCTGGACGGCGAGGCCGTCGCGGTCATCGACCAGACCAGGCTGCCGTTCCGCTTCGTGGTGCGGCGGCTGACCAGCCGGGACGAGGCGGTGGAGGCGATCCGGACCATGGTGGTGCGGGGCGCCCCGCTCATCGGGGTGACGGCGGCCTATGGCTTGGCGCTCGCCCTGCGGGAGGACCCCTCCGACGCGGGGCTCGCCGAGGCGGTGCGGGTTCTGAACGCCACGCGGCCCACCGCCGTGAACCTCGCCTGGGCGCTGGCCCGCATGCGCGAGACCCTGGCGCCCCTGCCCCCGGCGGCGCGCCACCGGGCGGCGTGGCAGGCGGCCGCCGCGCTCGCCGACGAGGACGTCGCGGCCTGCGAGGCGATCGGGGAGCATGGCGCCGCGCTGATCGCTGGGGCGCATGCCCGCACGGGGCGGCCCGTGAACGTGCTCACCCATTGCAACGCGGGCTGGCTCGCCACGGTGGACTGGGGTACGGCGCTGGCACCGATCTACAAGGCGCACGACGCGGGCGTGCCGGTCCATGTCTGGGTCGACGAGACCCGGCCCCGCTGCCAGGGCGCGGCGCTCTCCGCCTTCGAGCTCCACGCCCACGGCGTGCCCCACACCGTGATCGCCGACAATGCGGGCGGGCACCTGATGCAGCATGACCGAGTCGACCTGTGCCTCGTCGGCTCGGACCGCACCACGGCGACGGGGGACGTGGCGAACAAGATCGGCACCTATCTCAAGGCGCTCGCGGCGCACGACAACGGCGTGCCGTTCTATGTCGCCCTGCCGGGCTCCACGGTGGACTGGTCGCTTGCCGACGGCGTGCGCGAGATCCCCATCGAGGAGCGCTCCGCCACGGAGGTGACCCACGTGACGGGCCTGGGCGATGACGGGACCGTGCGCACGGTCGCCGTGGCCTCGCCCGGCAGCCCCGCCGCGAACCCCGCCTTCGACGTCACCCCGGCCCGGCTCGTCACGGGCCTCGTGACGGAACGGGGCATCGCGCCCGCCACCCGCGAGGGCCTGCTCGGGCTCTTCCCCGAGCGTCGCCTGGGCAGCGCCGCATGAGCGAGGCGGCCCTGCGCGCCGAGATCGTGAGGATCGCCCAGGCCATGGACCGGGCGGGCTTCGCGCCCTCGAAATCCGGCAACGTCTCGGCGCGCTATGAGGACGGGCTTCTCATCACGCCCTCGGGGCTCCCCTACGCCGCCACGACGCCAGGCGACCTCGTCGCCCTCGAACTCGACGGGCGGGTGCGGGGCGGCGGGCGGCGGCCGTCGTCGGAATGGCCGTTCCACACGGCGATCTACCGGGCGCGGCCCGATGCGCGCGCCATCGTCCACACCCACTCGCCTCGCGCCACGGCCCTCTCTTGCGCCAGGCGCCCCCTCCCCGCCTTCCACTACATGATCGCGCTGTGCGGCGGCGCCGACGTGCGCTGCGCCGACTACGCCACCTTTGGCACCGACGCGCTTGCCGACAACGCCGTGCGGGCCCTGGAGGGCCGCAAGGCGGCGCTGCTCGCCAACCACGGCGTCATCGCGCTGGGTGCGAGCCTGGAGGGCGCCTACACGGTGGCGGCCGAGGTGGAGAACCTCGCCGGGCAGTACCTCGACCTCCTCGCCGCGGGGCTGGAGCCGGTGATCCTCGACGCGGAGGAGATGGCCCGGGTGGCCGAGCGCTTCGCGGGATATGGCAAGGTGGCCTAACTCCCCTCTCCCCATGGGAAAGGGGTGCACACAGCAAAACGCCCGCCGGTGAGGGCGGGCGTTTCGGTATTCGCTTGAGAACCCGGGATCAGGCTTGGGGCTGAGGCTCCAGGCCGCCTTCCGGCTCGCCGCGGGGGCGGCGGGTGGTGGGGACGACGGAGCCGCGGGTGGGGTTGGACGGCTCGCTCGTGTCGCGCACGGGGGGCTTGCCGTTCATGAGATCGCGGATCTCGTCGCCCGACAGGGTCTCGTACTCGAGGAGGCCGCGGGCCAGGGCCTCGAGCTCCCCGCGCTTCTCCTCCAGGATCCGGCGGGCGTCGTTGAGGCCGGTCTCGACGAGGCGGCGGACCTCCTTGTCGATGGTCTGGGCGGTGGCCTCGGAGATGTTCTGCTGGCGTCCCATGGACATGCCGAGGAACACCTCCTCCTGGTTCTCGCCGTAGGCGACCGTGCCGAGCTCGGGCGAGAAGCCCCAGCGCGTCACCATCATGCGGGCGAGCCGGGTGGCCTGCTCGATGTCGGACTGAGCGCCGGACGTCACCTTGTCGTGGCCGAAGATCATTTCCTCGGCGATGCGGCCGCCCATCATGATCGCGAGCCGCGAGGTCATCTGCTCGAAGGACATCGACAGCTTGTCACGCTCGGGCAGCTGCATGACCATGCCGAGCGCCCGGCCGCGGGGGATGATCGTCGCCTTGTGGACGGGATCGGTCGCGGGGACGTTCAGCGCCACGACGGCGTGGCCGGCCTCGTGATAGGCGGTGAGGCGCTTCTCGTCGTCGGTCATGACGAGGGTGCGCCGCTCGGCGCCCATCATCACCTTGTCCTTGGCGTCCTCGAACTCCTGCATCGTGACGATGCGCTTGCCGCGGCGAGCCGCCAGAAGCGCGCCCTCGTTGACGAGGTTCATGAGGTCGGCACCCGAGAAGCCGGGGGTGCCGCGGGCGAGCACCTTGAGGTCGACGTCCGGCGCCAGGGGCACCTTGCGGACGTGGACGCGCAGGATCTTCTCGCGGCCGACCACGTCCGGGTTGGGGACGACGATCTGCCGGTCGAAGCGGCCAGGACGCAGGAGCGCGGGGTCGAGCACGTCGGGGCGGTTCGTGGCGGCGATGATGATCACGCCCTCGTTGGCCTCGAAGCCGTCCATCTCCACGAGGAGCTGGTTGAGGGTCTGCTCACGCTCGTCGTTGCCGCCACCTAAGCCCGCGCCGCGATGGCGGCCGACCGCGTCGATCTCGTCGATGAAGATGATGCAGGGCGCGTTCTTCTTCGCTTGGTCGAACATGTCGCGCACGCGGCTCGCGCCCACGCCCACGAACATCTCGACGAAGTCGGAGCCCGAGATGGTGAAGAAGGGCACGTTGGCCTCGCCCGCCACGGCACGCGCCGTGAGGGTCTTACCCGTGCCGGGAGGGCCGACGAGCAGCACGCCGCGTGGGATGCGCCCGCCGAGGCGCTGGAACTTCTGCGGGTCGCGGAGGAACTCCACGATCTCCTGAAGGTCCTCCTTGGCCTCGTCGATGCCCGCCACGTCCTCGAAGGTCACGCGGCCATGCGCCTCGGTGAGGAGCTTCGCCTTGGACTTGCCGAAGCCCATGGCGCGGCCGGCGCCAGACTGCATCTGGCGGGAGAGGAAGATCCACGCGCCGATGAAGACGAGGATGGGCAGCCAGTTCACCAGTAGAGCGATGAACCAGGGCGTGTTGTCCTGCGGCGGGCGGGCCGTGATCTGCACGCCCTTGCCCTGGAGCTTCGTGACGAGGCTCGGATCGTTGGGCGCGTAGGTCGCGAAGGAGCGGCCGTCCGTGTAGGTGCCGGTGATCTCGTTGCCGGAGATGATCACGTTGGAGATGCGCCCGGACTCGGCTTCGTTGAGAAGCTGGCTATAGGCGATGTCGTTCCCGCCCGAGCGTTGGCCGGGGCTCTGGAACAGGGTCACCAACGCGAGCACCAGCAAGAAGATGATGACCCACAAGGCGAAATTTCTGAAGTTCGGGTTCATCGACTGGTTATCCCCGAGGTGACGTCGCGGGAGAAAAGCTTTCAGGGGATCTCGCGCGGCTTGAGAGCAATCTATGCACGCTCCGATCCCTTGCCAAGGGAATGCGACGCGGCTGCGGCATCCTGAACGACGATTCCCTACCGGCCTCGGCGACGCAGACGTTCCCCGGCGAAGGTCACAGCACCGGAACGGTCCAGCCGGATCAAAGTTCCGGCCACGGTCCGGGTGAGCGCCCGGCCATCGGCGGCCGCTTGCCGCAGGGCGTCCAGCGCCGCCTCGAGCCGCTCCAGGCGCTGGGGCACGGGGCGGCCCGCCGCCGCCTCGCAGGCCCGCGCCAGCATGCGCAGGCCCACCTCGAACGGCGCCTCCAGGAACGGGGCGGCCGCATAGGTCCCCTCCACCTGCCGCGCCCCCGCGAGCGCCGCCCCCGCGGCCTCCTGGAGCGCGTCCTCGGTGCGCGCCGCCCGCTCGGCGAGCGCCGCCAGGCGCTCCGGGGTCAGCCCTTCCGCGGCGAGAAGCGGCGCGTGACGCCGCCAGCGGGCGCGGGCGAAGCGCGGATCGGCGTTGGTGGGATCATCCGCATAAGCCCAGCCCTGCGCCCGACAGGCGGCGACGAGCCGGGCCTTCGGGACCGCGAGGAAGGGGCGCAGCAGGAGGAGGCCGTCGCGGGTGACAGCACGGCGCATGCCGGCGAGGCCTGCGAGCCCCGTGCCCCGCGACAGGCGCATGAGCACCGTCTCGGCCTGGTCGTCGAGGGTGTGGGCAGTGGCGATCGCGCCGATGCCGAGCCGTTGGCTGAGATCGGCGAGCAGCCGGTAGCGGGCGGCGCGGGCGGCGGCGGGCAGGCCTGCGGCGGGGTGCGGCTCGTCCCATGGCAGGACGTGGTGGGGGAGCCCCAGAGCGGCGGCAGCGCGGGCGACCTCCGCCGCCTCGCGGGCGCTCTCGGGCCGCAGGCGGTGGTCGACGGTCGCCACCACGAGGCCGGCCGGGTTCGGGCGCCGGGCCGCGAAGCCCATCAGCGCAGTGGAATCGGGGCCGCCGGAAACGGCGAGGAGCACGCGCTCGGGCAGGTCGTCGAGGAGGCGGGCCGCCTCGTCGAGGGACAGGGGCCCGGACGAGCCGGTCACGCGGTGCAGCGCGCCCGCTTCTGCTCGCGGTCGACGCCCTGCCGGACGGAGTTGGGAGCCTGCGGATATTCCCGCTCGAGCTTCGCGAAGGTGGCGCAGGCCTGCTCGCGGGCGCCGAGCGCATTGAGCGAGATGCCGAGCTTCAGCATGGCGTCGGGCGCCTTGGACGCACGCGCGTGCTCCGTCGACACCTTTAGGAACTGCTCGGCGGCCTCGCGGTGGCGGGCGCGCTGGAGATAGGTGTCGCCGAGCCAATAGAGCGCGTCGGGCACCAGCGCGTGCCGGGGATGGGATTGGAGGAAGCCGCGAAACCCCATCTCGGCCGCCTCGTACTGCTTCTGGAGCAGGTAGGCATAGGCGGTGTCGTAGTCGGTGCGGGCATTGCCCGTCCCGGTCGCGGCGACGCTGGGGCTCGGCCCCGGGCCGGCGCTGGGCACGGGACGCGCGGGCGGCGGGGGCGCCTCGGCGCGGCCCACGGCCCCGAGATCGAGGGGCCCGCCCTGGCCGGGGCCGGGGGGCTTCTCGTCGAGAAGGTCGGCAATCCCGCCGCGCCCGGCGGGCAGGGGCGCGGAGGGCGCCGTCTGGCCCAGCGGCCGGGGCGCACCGGGGGCGCCGGCCGCTGGGCCGGGCTCGAAGGCGTCGCCGCGCCGCTGGGGCCGCGCGGGCTCGGCGGCGGGCGCCTGCGGCCGGGCGGGAGCCGCGCCGCCGCGCTCCTGGAAGCGGAACTCCACGTCCTCCTGGAAGGAGCGCTGCTGCTCGCGCAGCTGCCGGTTCTCGAACTGGAGGCGCTCGACCTCCCCGGAGAGCTGGCGCACCTGCCCCTCCAGCCGGTTGAGGCGCACCACGAGATCGGCCGCGTCCTGCGCGAGTACGGGCGCGGCGAGCGCGATCCAGGAGACGGCGGCGAGGGCGAGACGGCGGGCGGGACGAGCGGTCATGGGCCGGTTCTTAAACGAGGGATCGCGGCAAGCCTACCGGAGACATCGCCGCGACGCAGTTTGAGGGCGCGCCGGGGCGCCCCGTCGAGGCTCAGACGCCCGCGCCCGTGTCGAGCACGGTCACGCCGCGGCGGTTCTGCGACCAGCAGGACATGTCGTTGCACACCGCCACGGGGCGCTCCTTGCCGTAGGAGACCGTGCGCATGCGGCTCGAATCCACGCCACGCGAGGCGAGGTAGTCGCGCACGTTCTGGCCGCGGCGGGCGCCGAGCGAGAAGTTGTACTCCCGGGTGCCGCGCTCGTCCGCGTGGCCCTCGATGAGGATCGTGTAGCGCGGATAGCGGGCGAGCCACTGCGCCTGCTTGTCGAGGGTCGCGATAGCGGTGGGGGAGAGATCCGTGGAATCGCTGTCGAAGAAGACGCGGTCGCCAACATTGACGGCGAAGTCCTGCGACGAGCCGGGCGTCGCCGCCCCGCCGACGCCGAAGCCCCCCGCGCCGCCGAGCCCGCCGCCCGCGGCCGCCGTGGCGTCCGGGTTCGGGGTCGACGAGCAGGCCGCGATCGCGAGGGCGAGCGAGGCGGCGGCGGCAAGGCGCAGGACGCGCGGCGCGGATGAGGTGAACATGCTGGCTCCTTCACGCAACAACGGAGATCGTGATGTCGAGGAATAGCCCCGGAGGGTTAAGCGAAGGTTCCATCAACCTTGATCGAGGGTTTCACGAACCTGTGACCTTCACGTCGACGGACCGAATTCGGCGGTAGGGTTAATGATGTCCGAATGCGGCAGGACCTTGGCCTTGGGGCGGATGGCGCTCGATGTCAGCCGCACCTGCGCATGCGCCATCCCGCGCCGGCCTCCATAAGGCTCCAGAACCATGCACCCCTCCCCCCTTGCGGGGGAGGATGCGGAGGGGGGTCGGCGCGAAGCGCCGGACCACAGTTTGTCCAAGCGCTCGCCTGACCGTTCGGTCGCGCGGCGAGGCTCGCGCCTCGCCGCCCCCCCTCTGCCCCTTCGGGGCATCTCCCCCGCAAGGGGGGAGAGGGCGCGTCGAGCGTCCGGCGTCAGGATCTCACCCTGTCAGCAGCGGCGACCAGGTGGGGTCGGAGGCGAAGGACGGGGTCGGGATCGGCTGCTCGACGCGGCCGGTGACGTCGACCATGTAGAGCTTGCCGCCGGCCTGGCCGCCGGGATCGCGGAAGAAGACGATGTATTGCCCGTTGGGGGCCCAGGTCGGGCCCTCGTTGTGGAAGCCCTCGGTGAGGATGCGCTCCCCCGAGCCGTCGGGCTTCATGACGCCGATGGCGAAGCCGTTCTTGCCGCGCTTGGTGAAGGCGATGAGGTCGCCCCGCGGCGACCAGACGGGCTGCGAGTAGGAACCCTCGCCAAACGAGATGCGGCGCGCGTTCGAGCCGTCCGCCCCCATGACGTAGACCTGCTGCTGCCCGCCCCGGTCGCTCTCGAACACGATCTGCGTGCCGTCGGGGGCGAAGGAGGGCGAGGTGTCGATGGCGTTGGTGGTGGTGAGCCGCGTCGTGGTGCGCGAGCCCAGATCCATGAGGTAGATGTTGGCGTTGCCGCCCTGCTGCAGGCTCATGGCGATGCGCTGCCCGTTGGGGGCGAAGCGCGGCGAGGAGGTCATGTCGGGGAAGTTGCCCACCACCTGGCGCGCCCCCGTGTCGAGGTTGAGCACATGGACGCGGGGCTGCTGGCCGGAGGTCTGGGACATGTAGGTGATGTCCTGGCTCGCGGGCGAGTAGCGCGGCGTGACGACGAGGTTCTCGCCGGGGGTCAGGTAGCGCAGGTTGGCGCCGTCCTGGTCCATGATGGCGAGGCGCTTCCTCCGGTTCTCCTTCGGCCCGGACTCGTCGACGAAGACGATGCGCGTGTCGAAGAAGCCGCCGATGCCCGTGATCTTGGTATAGACCGCGTCCGAGATGATGTGGCCGACCCGGCGCCAGTTGTTGGGATCGGTGAAATATTGCTGGCCCGTGATCTGCTCGCCCGACGTCACGTCCCACAGGCGGAACTCGGTGCGAAGCCGCCCCGAGGGGTCGCGGGTCACCCGCCCCGTCACGAGCCCCTGCACGCCCGCCGCCCGCCAGCCGGCGAATTGCGGGGGCGCGTCGAAGGAGGGCTGGCGCTCGGGAAAGCGCGCCTTGTCGATCGGCAGGAAATAGCCCGAACGGCGCAGGTTGTTGGTGATCACCCCGGCCACCTGGACCCCAAGGCCCCCCTCGCCGCCGAAATCCGCGATCGCGATGGGCAGCGGCTGCACGTTGCCGCGGCGCAGGTCGATCACGAGCTCGGCGCGGGCCGGCAGCGCGATGCCGGCGGCCATGACGGCGCCGGCGCCGGTCAGGACGGAACGCCGGGTGGGGGTGGGCGGGAGCATGGGTCCTCCGGTGGGAGCGGGACGGATCGGAGCAAGGGGCGTGCGGAAGGCGGGCATCAGACCCGGTCACGCAGGTTGAAGTTCACCCTGAGGTCCTTCCAATCCTGGTAAAAGGGCGTGAATTGGGCGGGAATGCGCAGGGGCGCGCAGCGCCGGGCCGCGCGGGTCGCGCTGTCGGCCGCCACCTGGAAGAGCGGATCGCCGGAGGCGTTCGTCACGGCGGGCTCGGCGGCAAGCGTGCCGTCCTGGTTGAGGCGGATGCGCACGCTGGGCACAGGCGGGTTGGGCGAGGATTGCAGCGCCACAGGCACGATCCAGCACTTATGGAGCTGCTCCTGGAGGATGCCGATGAGGGCGTCGCGCTGGCTTGGGTTGAGGCGCTGGGACGCCCCCGTCGCGGTGCCGAGCGCCGCCGTCTTGTTCACCTCGGAGCCCGTGGAGCCCGACGATTGCGAGCGCTCCTTCGATTGCAGCATCTGCTGGATGGAGCCGGCGTCGAACTTGTCGGCCACCGCCGCCTGGCGCTGGGCGCGGGCTTCCGCCTCCGCCTTGGCCTTCACCTCGGCCCGCGCCTTGGCCTCGGCCGCCGCCTTCGCCTCGCGGCGGGCCTCCGCCTCCTGCTTCGCCCTGGCCTCCGCGACCGCGCGCGCCTCCGCCTCGGCTTTCGCCTTGGCCTCCGCGTCAGCCTTGGCCTTCGCCTCGGCGCGCGCCTTCGCGGCGGCCTCGCGGGCGGCCTCCTGGCGCGCCGCCTCCTTGCGGGCGAGCTCCGCCTCCTCGCGGGCCTCGGCCTCCGCGGCCGCCTTGGCTTCGGCGGCGGCCTTGGCCCGGGTCTCCGCGCGCTCGGCCGCGGCCTGGGCGGCTTTCGCCTCCGCGGCCTTGGCCTCCGCTGCCTTGGCCTCCGCTGCCTTGGCCTCGGCCGCCTTTGCGTCCGCCGCGCGGCGCTCGGCCTCGAGGTCGGGGCGGGTCGGCGGGGCGGGCGGCGTCGGGATCTGGGCCGCCTCGACGGGCTTGTCGTCGGTCTTCATCTCGGCGGGCCGGCGCGGGGGCGCGGGGGCGTCGACCTTCGCCTCGCCCGCCTCCCGGCGCTCCACCTGCTCGGCGACGCGCTCGGCGCGGGGCTTCGGATTGGGCTGGGGCTGCTTGGCGTCGCGCTCGCCCTTCGTCATCTCGGAGAGCTGGTTGTCCGTGATCACCTCGACGGGGATGCCCTCCTGGGCGTCGGGAAAGGGCGCCTGGGAGGTGAAGGCGAACAGGCCCGCCGCGAGGATCGCCGCATGCGCGACCCCCGACAGGACGATCCCCGGTTCCGTTGCCTTCGGCTTCCACCGCACGGCGTCCGCTCCCCCTAGTTCTTGTCCGACTCGGTCACGAGGGCGACGCGCTTGAAGCCCGCCCCCGTCACCACGGACATCACTTGCGCGACGCGCCCGTAATCGACCCGCTTGTCGCCGCGCACGAAGATGCGCTCCTCCAGGCCCGCCTTCGCGGCGCCCGTGAGGCGGCTCACGATCTCGGCGTCGGGCACCTCGCTCTCGGCGAGGAACAGGCGTCCCTGCGCGTCGATCGACAGGGTCACGGGCTTCTGGTCGATGTTGAGGGGCGCCGACGAGGTGCGCGGCAGGTCGAGGGGCACGCCCGCCGTGAGGAGCGGCGCCGCCACCATGAATACGATGAGGAGCACCAGCATGACGTCGATGAACGGCGTCATGTTGATCTCGTTGATGGCGCCGGCCCGGCGCGCGCGCCTGCGCCGCCGTCCGCCCCCCGTCGTCATCCCGCCCGGTCCAGCCATGGATCGTTCCCCTCAGGCCGCGTGGGCGATGCGTTCGTCGATCTGGCGCGAGAGGATCGCCGAGAATTCGTCGGCGAAGCCCTCGAGCCGGCTTTGCGCCCGCGAGACCTCGGATTGCAGCTTGTTGTAGGCGAGCACCGCGGGGATCGCGGCGAACAGGCCGATGGCGGTGGCGAACAGCGCCTCCGCGATGCCCGGCGCCACCACGGCGAGGCTGGTGTTCTTGGAGGCGGCGATGGCCGTGAACGAGGTCATGATGCCCCACACCGTGCCGAACAGGCCGATATAGGGGCCGGCCGAGCCGATCGAGGCGAGCACCAGGAGCTTGGAATCGAGCCGTTCCACCTCGCGCTGGATCGTCACGTCGAGCACCTTGTCGATGCGCTGCGACAGGCTCGCCACCGAGCGTCCGCCGCCCTCGAAGGAGCGCTTCCACTCCCGCATGGCGGCGACGAACAGGGCGGCGAGGCCCGTGTTGGGCCGCTCCGCGAGGCTGCGATAGAGCTCCTCCAGGGACTGGCCCGACCAGAACACCTCCTCGAACCGGTCCATGGACCGTCGGGTGCGGGAGAACAGCAGGGTCTTGTCGATGATGATCGCCCAGCACCACACGGAGGCGCCGACGAGGCCGACCATCACGAGCTTGACGACGATGTGAGCCTGCCAGAACAGGCCCCACAGGGACATGTCGTGCGCCACCTGGGCCATTTGAGTGGGATCGGTCGGCATGGGTCAGGCCTCCTGGCGGGGGAGCGGCGCGGGGCGGGAACCGCTCCACGGGAACATGTCGTGCGCCACCTGCGCGGCTTCGGCCGGGTTCATCGCCACTTCCTTTTCGTGAGGCCGGCGCGGCTCAGGGCCGTCCCGGCGCCGTCGCCCTTGTGCATGCGGGCTTTTTCGCCCTGCCGTATCCCTGCTGGTTCGCGTTCGAATCTGTCGAAAGTAAGGGCGCGCCCCGGCGCCCCGCCCCGCGACGGACCCACGATCCCGTTAATGCTCCCGCAAGGTTAGTGTGAGGTTAAGGGCCGGACGATCCGTGGGCCGGGGGGCTGGAACGACGGGTTCGCGGCACGGTCTCGACGCTCCCCCACGCTCCAGTTTTCCGGACAAGCTGCGCGTGAGCGTGGCAAGACCAGGGACAAACAGGCAGCCATGCTCACGGCTGCAGGGCGAGGCACCCCTCCACCCTTGCGGGGGGATGCGGAGGGGGTCGGCGCGGTAGCGCCGGACCACGGTACCGTCACCCAGTCGCTTGAACCGGCGGTCGCGGCGCCGCTGCTACGCACCGGCGCACCCCCCTCTGCCCCTGACGGGGCATCTCCCCCGCAAGGGGGGAGAGGGGCGCACGCATGTCTCGCCAGAACTCCAGTGGACTGCGCCGGGGATGCCGGTGATCCCTCTCCCCCCTTGCGGGGGAGAGATGGAGAGGGGGGTGCGGCGCGAAAGCGCCGCGAGCACGGATCGATTGGGCGACCGCTTGTTCGTCCGGCCGCAGCCCCCTCAATCGTCGACATACTCCTCCGTCACGGCCCCATCGAGCCGGCGGATGCGGGTGCGTTCGCGGATCTCCAGGGGCATCAGCCGGGCGTTGAGGCCCATGCGGTCGGTCGTGGGGTCCACTGCCTGCCAGTGGGTGACGCAGCCGCAGTCGCGGCAGCGGTGGAAAGCGATGGAGCGGTCGTCCCACAGGTAGGTCTGCGTGGTGCCCTCCCCGGCGAGGAAGCGGACCTGGCGGGGCGAGTAATAGGCCCAGAGCACGCCGTAGCGCCGGCAAATGGAGCAGTTGCAGTCGGTCAGCGTCTCGGGCGCGCTCGCGGCCTCGATGCGCACGGTGCCGCAATGGCAGGACGATTCGACGGTCATGGCGGGATCCGGGTGAACGATGCCGGCGCCATCCATCCACATCCCGACCGCCTCGGCCAAGCGGAAAGCCGCGCCTTACCCCTGCCCCAGTGCCCGCCGCAGCGCGTCGGGGATGCGCACCGCCCGGCCCTCGCGCACGGCCGCCACCATCACCTCGGCGCTGACCAGCACCTCGTCGCTCCGGCGCACCTCCTGGGCGAGGATCATCGAGGCGCCGCGCATCTCGTGCGGGCGGGTCGCGACCTCCAGGAGGTCGTCCATGCGGGCGGGGCGGCGGAAGTCGATCGTCATGCGGCGCACCGCGAAGGCGAGCCCAGCGTCGTCGGTGTGGAGGTCGGACTGGGCGACGCTGAGCGCCCGCAGGAGCTCCGTGCGCCCGCGCTCCATGAAGCGCAGATAGCTCGCGTGATAGACGACGCCGGAGAAATCCGTGTCCTCGTAATAGACCCGGACGGGCAGGCGGTGCACGCCGTCCGCGAAGGCGCCCCCCGTCATCGGGGCACGAGCACCGGGGCGGGGGTCGAGGCCTCGAAGGTCAGGCCGCGTTCGACGCGGGCGGGCCGGGGCGAGCGGTCGAGCATGGGGGTCCCTTGGAGAAGTCGGGGCGCGGCGGGCCGGGCGGGGGGCGCCGCCGCGCCGCGGGTCTGACTCGAAACGAGGGTGCTCCCCCCTCCCTCATGCTGAGGTGCCCACCGGAGGTGGGCCTCGAAGCACGCAGGACGCTCGTGAGCCGGAGGGAGATCGCTGGAGCGCCCTTCGAGGCTCCCCCGGCCGGGGTCGAACCTCAGAGCCTGCCCCCGCGNNGCGAAGGCGGGGGACGAGGGTGAGGATGGGAGAACGGCCCCTCCGGGCCGCCCCCAGGAGCCGGCTCAGTCCTCGTCGTACTCGTCGACGGGCACGAGGAAGAGCACGTTGATCCCCACCTCGTCCTCGTCGAGGTCGTCGTCGGTCTCCTCGTCGTCGTCGCCTTCGTCGAGGGCCTGCTCGAAATTGTCCGTCTCCTCCTTGGTGGAGGGGCGGATCACGAGCGGCGCCTTGCCGTCCCACAGGGGCTTGCCGCCGCTCTCCATGGCGGCGATGTCCTCCTTGAAGGCGTCGCTGTTGAACAGCTCGCGCGACTGGGCCTCGTCGGCGTCCGTGATGGCGATCGGCTTGCCGGCGATGTCGAGGGTATACATGGCGTCTCCTTCTGGTCGGCGTCTGGCCCACAGGGCTCCATCGACAACGCCGACCCGGCGCTTTCGATCACCCCTTCAACCACGTCCCGCGGCGCAGGGCCATGCCGCAGACGCGGCGGGGGGCTGCAATCCCCTGCCGGGTGGGCGAACGCCAGCGAGGAGCCCAGCTGTTCGAGCCCGCCGCCGGGAACACGTTCGCCGCAAGAACAGCAGTGCCGCCACAGTTTCGGCAAGACCTCGGCGCACCGTCGGAGCCGATGCGAGAATCACCATTTCAGCGAATGCCAATGCGTGGACGACGCGCTTTCAGGATTTCTTGAACTCGGAATGCACGTCACGAAATTGAACGCCGAGAAGCAGATAAATATACCAACCCATCAGACAAAGAGACAGGTCGTGTAGAAACCAGAGTTTTATCACTGAAATACTTGGATCATTGGCGATGCGCTGCAATTTACTGCTGATGACGAAATACCAAAAGGAAGCTCCAGCAAGCAGCGAGATCAAAATCCAGATTCTAGAAACACCTTTGAACGGTGTCCGCGCCGCCTCGGGCAAATAAAACCCCTGAAGCAACCCGCAAGCCGAGAGCGCCATCGTCGAGATCAGGACGGATGGGAGCGCGCCGAGGCCGAGCGTCAGGCCGTTCACGAGCACGGCCGCGATCAGTGCGACGAGGACGCTGAGAATAGAGGTAGCCAGATGCCGCACCGTCAGGCTTGTCCGGCTTGGCCAAGCGACCCGAAAGGCAGACCGCACGGCGTCGACGGCTCGGCATCTCGGACGAACGGCCGGCACCACGGGATAACGCCGCTCGCTTCTTGCATCATGACACCTCACCCCAACCCACGCGTGAGGCCCACGCTACACCGGACCGTGCCCGCGGGCGAGGCTTAGCCCCGAAGCGGCGCCTCGACGGTGCAGACCACGCCGCCGGGCTCGAAGCCGATGGTGACGGTGCCGTCGAGGTCGCGGGCGAGCCCCTGCTCGATGAGGCGGGAGCCGAAGCCCCGGCGGGAGGGGGCCTGGACGGGCGGGCCGCCGCTCTCCTCCCAGCGCAGCGAGAGGGCGGGCCGCCGGTCCTCTCCCGGCCGGATGCGCCAGGCGATCCTCACCCGCCCCGTGTCGTTGGAGAGCGCGCCGTATTTCACGGCGTTGGTGGCGAGCTCCTGGAAGGCCATGGCGAGCGCCAGCGCCATGCGGGGCGACAGGCGCACGTCCGGCCCGGCGACGAGGAGCCGCGTCTCGCCCGCGTTGCGGTAGGGGGCGAGCGCCTGGGCAGCGATCTCGCGCAGGGAGGCGCCTTCCCAGTTCTCGCGGGTCAGCACGTCGTGGGCGCGGGAGAGGGCGATGAGGCGGGCCTCGATGTCGCGGCGGGCCTGGTCGGCGGTGTGGACGTTGCGCAGGGTCTGCGTCGCCACCGACTGCACGGTGGCAAGCGTGTTCTTCACTCGATGGTTCAGCTCGTTGATGAGGAGGTCGCGGCGCTCCTCGGCCACCTTGGCGTCGGTGATGTCGACGTTGCAGCCGGTATAGCCCAGGAAGCGGTGGGCGTCGTCGAGCCGCGGCACGCCCTCGCAGCGTAGCCAGCGCACCGCCCCATGCCGGTCGCGGACCCGCACCTCGGCCCGGAAGGGCCGGCGCTCGGCGAAGGCCTCCCCGAACGCCTCCTCGAAGGCGGGCAGGTCGTCGGGGTCGACGATCTCGCGCCAGCCGTTGCCGAGGATGTCCCCGGCCGGGCGGCCGAAGAGGTGGTCGTAATGCATGTTGGCGAAGACGATCTGGCCCGCGTCGTCGGTCATCCAGATCAGGGCCGGAGCCGAATCCGCCATGTGCCGGAAGCGCGCCTCGCTCTCGCGCAGCGCGCTCTCGTGGCGCCGGCGCTCCGTGATGTCGACGGCGGCGCCCGCCAGCCGCACCGCCCGGCCGTTCTCCCGGCTCGAGCGGCCCTCAACGGCGATCCAGCGCACCGCCCCGTCGGCGCCGATGACCCGCATGTCGCGGCGGAACGGGTGGCCCGTGGTGATCGACTCCCGCAGCGCCGCCACGACGCCCTCCCGGTCGTCCGGGTGGATGCCGGCGAGGTAGGCCTCGGCGGGACGGCCCGCAGCGGCCTCCGCGGGGTCGACACCGAAGAGTCGGGCAAGGCGCGCATCCGCCTGCACCCGGTCAGGGGTCATCTCGGCGGTCCAGGTGCCCACCACGTCCGCCGCCTCCAGCGCCAGGGCCAGGCGCTGCTCGCCCGCCGGCAGGGCGTCGCCGAAGGGCGCGACGCCGCGGCTGATCACCACCAGCGCGCCGATGACGGCGCCCGAGGCGTCCGGCACGGGGCTGCACGCCGCCTCGCCCAGCGCCCCGAACGGCGCGCGCTGCGCCTCCCCCCGTAGCGCTGCGGCGCAGGCCTCCGGGTCGAGCCCGGCCTCGGCGGGGGTCGCGGGACGGGCCGGATCGAGGCCCGCCAGATCGGCGAAGGCGGCGTTGGGGATCAGGCGCTCACCGGTGAGCACCGCCATGGGGGCGGGAGAGGCGTGGACGATGGCCAGCGCCGCGCGCAGGGCGGGCGGGTCCTCGGCGCGCCTGATGGCGGAGGCGGGCTCCGGCGGGCGCGGCGAGGGGGCGGGTCGCGTCTGCATCCCCCTCACAACGGCCTCGCCCGCGACCGGATCCCTCACGCAGGCTCCCCCAGGGCGGCGCGGCGGCGGGCGCGCTTCGAGGGGGGCGGCGCCACGTAGTTCGCCGGCGGCACGTCGAGGAACGGCAGGCGGGGCGCCTCCATCCCGGCGACGAGCACCTGGTAGAGGCCGCAGGCGAGCGCAGCGTCGATGAAGGCGCCGTGGTGGCGCGCCCGCGCGCTCACGTCGATGCCGAACATGCCGCAGGCATGGTCGAGGGAGGCGCGCTGGCCCGGGAAGCGGGACTTGAAACGCTCCAGGGTGCAGATCCGCCGCCCCGCCCATGCCCCGCGCCCCGCATGGGCGAACTCGGCATTGAGGAAGGCGACGTCGAAGCGCAGGTTGTGGCCCACCAGGGCGTCGTCGCCCACGAAGGCTGCGATCTCCTCCGCGTGGTCCGCGAAGGCGGGCTGATGCGACAGGAGATCGTCGGAGAGCCCGTGCACCTTGCGCGCCGCCCAATGGGACGGGCGCCCCGGATTGAACAGGAGGTGGAGGGCGCGACCGGTGGGGGCATGGCCCACGATCTCGATCGCCGCGAAGCTCACCATGCGGTCGCCGCCCGCGTGGCTGAGGCCCGTGGTCTCGCAATCCACCACCACGGCCCGCACCGGCCCCGCCTCGTCGGCGGGCGCGGCATGCCCCAGGACGCTCTCGATCATTCCGCGCATGCGGTCCTCCGAATCCCGGGCAGACTCGCAAGCGCGGGAGGAAATGTCGAGGGCGCGCCTGGGAGGCCGGGCGGGCGCGATGGTCACACCCTCTCCAGTCCCCTCATGCTGAGGAGCGCTCGTAGATCGCGACTCGAAGCACGCGGCACGGGGCGACAGCCGTTCGGGCGTACTCCCCTCTCCCATGGGGAGAGGCGGCGGGGGTGAGGGGGTACCACCTCGAACCAGGGATCTCCCTACCCCCTCATGCTGAGGAGCGCTGCGGAGCAAGGCCTCGAAGCACGCACCACCTCGCTACAGCCGTCTGGAGATCCCTGGAGCGCCCTTCGAGGCCCGCCTGCGGCGGGCACCTCAGGACGAGGGTGAAGAAGGGGGAATGCAGCCCCTCACGTCCCGGCGCCGAACCGCAGGGTCGTCCGGTGCGTGGCGTGTCCCCCGGGCGGCAGGATCCGGATCGAGGGCTTTTCGGCCATCTCGCCCGAGAAACCCTCCGGGTCGGCGTGGCCGGTCCAGGTCTCGAGGGAGAGGAAGGGTGCGCCGGGCTTCGTCCACAGGGCGAAATGAGGGAAGTCCTCCGCCTCGACCGCGAGGGCGGCGCCGTCGGGCGCCGTGAAGCGCATGGAGCGGCCCTGCACGTCGCGCATCACCAGGGCGTCGCGGGCAAAGAGGTCGCCGGTCAGGGGGAGCACGGCGCCCCCGAGCGGCAGGCGGCGGGAGCCCTCGCGCAGGAGGCCGTCGGGGGTGAGGTCGGGCACGCCGGGGTTCTGGTCGGCGTCGAAGACCACACGGTAATCCTCCGCGCTTCCGCCCGCGAAGGGCCAGGGGAAGGCCGGGTGGAAGCCGAGCGCGTAGGGGAGATCCACGCCGCCCGGATTGGTCACGGTGAAGGCGAGCGCGAGCGCGCTCGGGCTCAAGGCGGCCTCCACCTCCAGGGCGAAGGCGAACGGGTAATGGGCGCGGGTCGCCTCGCCATCGGTTAGCCGCAGGCGGACCCGAGCCGCGTCGCGGTCCACCAGGGCGAACGAGCAGTCGCGCGCAAAGCCATGGCGGGGCATGGGAAACGCCCGCCGGCCGACCCGCGCCACCCCGCCCGCCGAGGCGCCGACGACGGGAAAGAGGATCGGCGCCCGCCTGTTCCAGTGCGCCGGGTCGCCGCTCCACAGGAGCTGGCGCTCCCCGATCCGCCATGCCATGGGCTCGGCGCCCAAGGGCGAGATCTCGGCGGCGGCGGCGCCGGCCGCGAGGCGGATCGGATCGGTCATGGCGGGGTCTCCCCGGCGCGCCCGGCGTCGATGGCGTTGGCGAGGGCCACGAAGCCTGGGACCGGCACCTCCTCGGCCCGCGCCGTCTCGGGGATGCCGACGGCGGCGAGCACGGCCGCCGGGTCGGGGGTGACGCCTTTCAGGCTCTGGCGCAGCATCTTGCGGCGCTGGCCGAAGGCCGCCGCCGTGACGGCTTCCAGCGCCCGCACCCGGCAGGGCTGCGGGTGCGGGCGCGGCGTCAAATGCACCACGCTCGACGTAACCTTCGGCGGCGGCACGAAGGCCGAGGGCGGCACGTCGAACAGGATGCGCGCCTCCGTCCGCCAGCCGCACAGGACGCCGAGCCGCCCGTAATCGGCCCGCTCGCTCTCGTCGGCGACGATCCGCTCCGCCACCTCGCGCTGGAACATGAGGGTCAGCGAGTCCCACCAGGGCGGCCAGGCTTCGCCGGAGAGCCAGCCCGTGAGGAGCGGCGTGCCCACATTGTAGGGCAGGTTCGCGACGATCCGGGCCGGGCCGTCGCCGATCAGGGGGCGCGGATCGAATTCGAGCGCGTCCGCCTCCACGACATCGAGCCGCCCGGGATAGCGTGCCGCGATCTCGGCGAGGACCGGCAGGACGCGGGGGTCGCGCTCCACCGCCACCACGCGGGCGGCGCCGGCCGCGAGCAGCGCCCGGGTGAGGCCGCCGGGGCCTGGGCCCACCTCCAGGACGGTCACGCCCTCCAGGAGGCCCGAGGCGCGGGCGATGCGGGAGGTGAGGTTGAGGTCGAAGAGGAAGTTCTGGCCCAGCGCCTTCTTGGGCGCGAGGTCGTAGCGGGCCACGACGTCGCGCAAGGGGGGCAGGTCGTCGATGGCGCTCACGGGAGCCCGGGCTCCGTGAGGCGTCCGGCGAGCCGCAGGGCCGCGATGAGGCTGTCGGGCCGCGCGATGCCCTGCCCCGCGATGTCGAAGGCGGTGCCGTGGTCGGGAGAGGTGCGCACGAAGGGAAGCCCCAAGGTCACGTTCACCGCCTCGTCGAAGGCGATGGTCTTGATCGGGATGAGGGCCTGGTCGTGATACATCGCGAGCACCGCGTCGTAGGTGGCGCGGGCGCGGGCGTGGAAGAGCGTGTCGGCGGGCACGGGACCGCGCACCGCGATTCCCTCGGCGAGCAGGCGCTCCACCGCCGGGCGGATCACGGCGTCATCCTCCTGGCCCATGGTGCCGTTCTCCCCCGCATGGGGATTGAGCCCCGCGAGCGCGAGACGGGGGTTCGCGACGCGAAAGCGCGTCTGGAGCTCGCGCGCGACGATCCGCCCGGTCTCGACGATGAGGTCTTCGGTGAGAGCGCGGGGCACCTCGCTCAAGGGGATGTGCACGGTGACGGGCACCACCGCGAGCCCCTCGCTCCAGAGCATCATCACGGGCAGGGGCGGCGGATCGCCCGCGAGCGCGGCGAGGAACTCCGTGTGGCCCGGATGAAGGAAGCCCGCCTCGTAGAGGACGTGCTTGGCGATGGGGTTCGTCACCACGGCCCGCGCCCGCCCCGCCTGGACGAGCGCCACGGCCGTCTCGATGGAGCGGATCGTGCCCGCGGCCGTGGCGGGATCGGGATTCCCGGGCCGCGCCGCGTGGGGCAGGCCGAGGGGCAGGACCGGCAGCGCCCGCGCGAAGACCCCCGCGGCCGTCTCGGGCATCGCCTCCTCGACGGGCACGTCGAGGCCGAGCGTCCGGGCGAGGTCGCGAAGCATGCGGGCGTCGGCGATGGCGATGAAGGGCGGAAGGCCCGCGGCCCCGCGCGCCACCCAGGCCTTGAGGGCGAGCTCGGGCCCCACGCCCGCCGGGTCGCCCCCGGTGAGGGCAAGGGGCGCCGGGCTCAAGGGGCGACGCCGTCGGCGCTTGCCACGCCGCCGATGTTCTGGGTCACGGACGCCTGGCCGAGGGTGCGCAGCTCGAGCCGCAGGAGCACCGTCTGGACGTTCTCCTTCGCGCCCGAGAACTGGCGCGGCGTCGAGGAATAGGTGACCTCAAGGGTGGTGCACTCGTCGCGGTAGCCCGCGCCCAGCGCGAAGGCGCTGACGGTTGGGTCGCGCTGGCCGAGCGGCGAGATCGGGGTTGCGCTGTTGCGCCTGTAATGGTCGAGGTCGACCGTCACGGCGCCCGACAGGTACCAGTTGGGCGTCACGTCGAGTTTGCTCTGGACCGCCACGCCCTCGCGCCGGTCGTCGAGACCGAGCAGGGGCTGCGCGGCGTAGCGGGCATAGACGAAGCGGGTGGTGAGCGAGCCGAACGTGCCCTGGAACGCGGCCTCGAAGCGGTTGAGCGCGAGGTTGTCCTTGTCGAGCCGGGCGCGGGTCTGGAAGGAGACCCCGGCCCAGGGCTGAAGGAGCACGCGGCCGACATAATCCGAGCGCCGGTCGTCGAGACCCGAATCGCGGCCGACATTGAGGATGTCGCCGGACTCGAAGGAATTGCGCCCCGCGAGCTGGATGGACTGGCCGAAGAGCGCGTTGACGTGGAACCCGCTGGGACCGTTGAGGGTGTATTGCAGGCCGTAATTGGTGCGCACGCCGCCCTCGACCCGGTCGTAGCCGGAGAACTTGTCCCAGGCGAACAGGTTCGTGTCGTCGAACACGAGGCTTTGCGCGTCCTCGTTGGGCAGGCGGCCCACGCGGGTCTCGCCCGGGCGGGCGATCACCTGGACGATGGGCTCCACGAGCTGCGTGCCCCAGCTCCCCGCCGAGGCGACGAGGGGGAAGCGGTACTCGACGCCCGCGCCCGGCATGAACCGGCCCGTGAAGTCCTGGTCCGTCTGCCCGGCGATGCCCATGATGCCGTAGTTCTGGTAGTCGGTGGTGTTGGGCGCGATCCAGAAGCCGTCGGCGCGGGCATAGGTGAAGGGCGTCCAGACCTGGCCCGCGGGGTCGATGAACGAGCGCCGCCAGGACACCTGGGTCGACAGGCGCGTGGAGCTGCCCCCGAGGCCCCGCACGATGCAGGTCTCGCGGGAGAACACGGCGCAGGTGTCATAAATGCCGAAGAGCCGCGCCCTCTGGGTCGGGATCTCCTGGAAGTGCGTCGCCTCGCGCGAGAGGCTCGTGAGGTTGACCTCGAGCTTCACCTCGCCGCCGATCGGCGCGGGGCCGTTGACGCGCTTCTCGTAGTCCCAGACCGGGTGGACGACGGCCTGGTGCTTCTGCCAGTCCGACGAGGTGAGCGGCTTGAAGTAGTAGCTGCGCAGGTCGAACCAGGACCGGTCCCCCTGCCCCGTGAGGTAGACGGTCGAGATCGCCTCGCGGCCATACAGATCGGTGAGGCTGCGGTTGCGGATCTGGTAGTTTTGCAGGAACCACTTGTCCGAGAGCAGCGTCAGGTTCCAGCCGAACTGCCAGCGCTCGTTGAGGTGGAAGCGGCCGACCGACTCGATGGAGCCGCGGAAATCCTTCTCCCGGGCGCCGAAGGGCGAGGGCTGGAACGCCTGCGGGTCGGCCTGGAAGATGCCCGCCGCGCGGATCGAGTAGGAGCCGGTCTCAAGCCGGTGGCGCCACTCAGCCTGGCCGAGGAAGCCCTGGCGCGACAGGAAGGTGGGGCGGAGCGTCAGGTCATAGTTCGGGGCGAGCGCGATGAAGACGGGGATCGCGGCGCCGACGCCCAGCGCCGAGGAGGCGATGTAGGTGGGCGCGAGCAGGCCGGTCTTGCGCTTGACCGTGGGGTCCGGCGACCAGAAATACGGGACGTAGGCCACCGGCACGCCGGCGAATTCCAGCGTCGCGTTCTCGTAATAGATCGTGCGCTCGGTGTTGTTGTGGATCACCCGCGCGGCCTTGACCTGCCACAGGGGCGGCCGGGTCGGGTCCTTGGCGCAGGGCTCGCAGGCCGTGTAGGTCCCGCGCTCGAACACCGTGGTCTCGCCCTCGATGCGCTCCGCCCGCGGCGCCGAGAACCGGGTGGTCACGGGGCGGCCGCGCTCGACCACCGTCTGCTGGACGCGCAGCGAATCGATAAAGCCGCTCTTGAAGTCCTCGGTGAGCTCGAAGCGGTCGCCCGTCGCCACCGTGCCGTCGGCCTCAGTGAGGCGGGCGTTGCCCTGGGCGAGCACGCGGCCAGAGGTGCGGTCGTAGACCACCGAATCGGCCTGGAGCGTGCGCCCCTGGTAGTTCATCTCGACGTCGCCGCGCGCCGTGACGGTGTTGCGGTCGTTGTCGTAGACGAGCTCCTTCGCCTCGAGCAGGAGCTTCGAGTCCTTGTTGCCCTGGGTGCGCTTGGCGAGGCTGTCGTTGAGGGTGCTCTGCGCGGACGCAGGCATGGAGACGACGAGCGTCGACAACGCCGTCGCGATCGCAAGTCCCGCGATCGTCCCCGCCACACGCCGCATGAGCACCGCCTGCAACCCCACCTTCGAGAGAAACATCAACCATCCTCCTGATGGAGGAGGGCAAGCGTTCCGAGCAGCGTTCCGACCACGGCGGGGAACCAGGCCGCCACGGTGGGGCGGATCAATCCCGAGGCGCCGAGATCCTCCATGAGCTGCGTCGCAACATAGAGCACGAAGCCAGCGGCCACGCCACTGAGCACCATCGCGCCGACGCCGCCGGACCGGAAGAATCTTAACGAAAATGATGCCGCCACGAACACCATCGCCACGAATAGGAGAGGCCTTGCCAGGAGGATATCGTATTGCAGGCGATATCGCGTCGCGTCCAGCCCCGCTCGCTCTGTTTGAGCGATTGTGTCATTCAGGTCCCAGAAGGGCACGGACTCCGGCGGCGTGAAGGTCGTGCGGATCTGCGAGGGCTCCAGGTTCGAGGCGAGCAGGTACGTGTCGTAGCTCTGCGGCTCCTCGTTGGAGGACAGGACCCGGGCCTCCTTCATCTCCCAATAGCCTTCGTGCAGCACCGCCTCGCGCGCCTCGATGCGCTCCTGGAACACGCCCGCGGAGTTGAAGGTGAAGGCCGTGACCCCGGTAAGGGTGGTGCTTTGCTCGATGGCGGCGGCGGCGCGGATGATCGCCTGCCCGTCGGGGCTCACCTGCCGGAGCCAGGTGTCCTTGGCGCCCGGGGTGCGCTGGCTGCGGGCGAAGACCCGGGCCTCCGTCTCCGTGGCCTTCTGCTTCAGATGCGCCGAGAGCGGGTTGTAGACCGAGACCGTGACGATGCCGACGAGGGCGGCGACGAGGATGCCAGGCTGGAGGAATTGCCAGGCCGAGATGCCGGCCGCCCGCGCCACCACGAGCTCCAGCTTGCGGCTGAGCTGGAGGAGCGCCCACATGCTGCCGAACAGGATCGCGAAGGGCAGCACCTGCTCGGCCACCGCGGGGGTGCGAAACAGGGCGAGCCGCGCGATCACGCCCGCGCTCGCCCCCTCCGCGTCGCCCGCGCGGCGCATGAGCTCCACGAAGTCGAGGGTGTAGACGAGAACGAACACGGTGCCGAACACCGCGAGGATGCTCTGCACGAACTTCGCCGAGAAATAGCGGCCGAGGGTGGCGCCGATGAGCATCAGGCTCTCCTCAGGCGGGGCAGGCGCGGCAGGGTGACGGGGCCGAAGAGCCGCGCCAGGCGGTCCTGCGCCGCCCTCACCCGGGCGCCGCCGAGGATCACCAGCAGGGAGAGCCCCGCTCCGGCGAGCGGCACCCCGTAGACCGCGACGAGCGCCCAGGGCGTGCGCACGACCGCGCTCGTCGCCGCGAAGCCCGCGATGCGCATGGCGCCCACCGCCACGATGGCCGACACGATCGCGAGCCCCCTGCCCTGCCGGGTGGTGCGCGGGTCGCCGAGCGCCGCCACCGCGATGAGCACCATGGCGAGGGGATAGAGGGCGGCGGAAAGCCGGTCGTGGATCTCGGCCCGCACGCGTCCATAGGCGTTCTGGTAGAGCCAGTCGGACGGATCCATGAAGACGAGCTGCATCGTCGAGCGCTCGCGCGGCTTGTAGATCACGTCGCCGCCCTCGGGCGTGAGAGCCGACAGGTCGAGGGCGTAGCGCTCGAAGGCCACGATGGAGGTGTCCCGGGCCGCCGCCTGCTGGCGGTGGATCGAGCCCTTCTCCAGGACGAGGAAGCTCTCGCCGTTGAGCTCGAATGTCTGGCCGCGCTCGGCGAGATAGACCACGGTGCGCCCCGCCTCGCGCTTGTCCTGCATGAAGATGCCGAGCAGCGCGCCGCCGGCGCGCTCGCGGTAATGGAACGTCACCCCCTGGTCGAGGGTGGTGAACTGGCCCTCGCGCACGAGGTTCGCCACGAAGTCGGCGCGGATCTTCGTGACGAGGCCGCGCAGCTCCTGGAAGCTTGTCGGCATGAGGTAGAGCGTCATCAGGGCGGTGAGCGCGACGACGAGGGTCGCGAGCCCCATGAAGGGCCGCATCACCGAGCGCGGCGCCATGCCGGCGGCGCTCATGACGATGAGCTCGGAATCGCCGTTGAGCTTGTTCAGCGTGTAGAGCGTGGCGATAAATAAGGCCACGGGGGCGATCACGGTGATCAGCGCCGGCAGGGTCAGGCCCGTCACGGTGAGGAAGACGAGGATCGTCTGCCCCTTGCCCGTGAGCAGGTCGAGCTCGCGCAGCGCCTGCGTCACCCAGATGACGGCGGTCAGCCCGAGAAGGCAGGCCAGGAAGGCGCCGAGCGCGATCCGGAAGACATATCGCTCGAGGAGATTCATGGGCTCGACGCTGGGCCCCGGACGGGGCGTGAGAGGGGGTGTATAGCCGATCGCCGGCCCGCCACCAATGTAGGCCGTCGCCGGATGCATGCGCGTCCGACATGGGCGGTTTCGGGGCGGCCGGACGCGGCGCATGCGCGCCCCGGGAGCCCTGCACCCTGTCGCGGCCCGCCGGACGTGCTATGACGCAGGGAAAGCGGGGCCGCAGGTCGGCCCCAAGGTTGCGGCGTCGCCACGAACGAGGATTCCCATGGCCGATAGCGTGAAGCTCGATTTCCAGCCCTTCGCGATGCCCGACGGCGGTGACCTCGTCGTGCTGGCGGGCGACGACCTCGCCCTCTCGCCGGAGGCGCGGGAGGGTCTGGGCGAGGCCGCGGGCCTCGTGACGCGGGCGGCGGCGGCGGAGCGCTTCAAGGGCAAGTCGAAGCAGGCCCTCGTGGTGGTGGCGCCCGCGGGTCTCCCCGTGGACCGGCTGATCGTGGTGGGGATCGGCGCCGCGGGGGACCGGGAGAGCCTCGACTGGGTGCAGCTCGGCGGCACCATCGCGGGCAAGGTCTCGGGCCGCACGGCGACGATCCTCGTCGACGCCCCCGATCTCGAGGCGACCCCGGAGCGGATCGCCGACCTGACGCTGGGCCTTCGCCTGCGCCTCTACCGCTTCGACCGCTACAAGACCAAGAAGAAGGACGACGAGGCGGAGGACAAGGGCGCGACGCGGGTCACCGTCGCGGTCACCGACGCGGGCGGCGCCAAGAAGGCTGCCAAGGCCCGCGAGGGCTTGGCGCAGGGCGTGATCCTCGCCCGCGATCTCGTGAACGAGCCGCCGAACGCGCTCGGCCCCGAGGAGTTCGCCGAGCGGGCGCAGGCGCTGGAGAAGCTCGGCGTCGAGGTGGAGATCCTCGACGAGAAGCAGCTCGCCAAGATCGGCATGCGGGCGCTGCTCGCGGTCGGCCAGGGCTCGGCCCGCCCGAGCCGGGTGGCGATCATGCGCTGGAACGGCGCCCGCAAGGGCGAGCGGCCCGTGGCCTTCATCGGCAAGGGCGTGGTGTTCGACACGGGCGGCATCTCGATCAAGCCTGCCGCCAGCATGGAGGACATGAAGGGCGACATGGCGGGCGCCGCCGCCGTGGTGGGCCTCATGCACGCGCTCGCCTCCCGCAAGGCGCGCGCCAACGTGGTGGGCGCCATCGGCCTCGTGGAGAACATGCCCGACGGCAAGGCCCAGCGCCCCGGCGACATCGTCACCACCCTCTCGGGCCAGACGGTGGAGATCATCAACACGGACGCGGAGGGTCGGCTCGTGCTCGCCGACCTGCTCACCTACGTGCGCGACCGTTACGAGCCCGTCTTCATGGTGAACCTCGCGACGCTCACGGGGGCGATCCTCGTGGCGCTGGCGCAGGAATATGCCGGCCTGTTCTCGAACGACGATACGCTCTCCGAGCGCCTCGCGGCCGCAGGCCGGGCCACGGGCGAGCGGGTGTGGCGGATGCCGCTGGGGCCCGAATACGACAAGATGATCGATTCCAAGTTCGCCGACATGAAGAACACCGGCGGCCGCCACGGCGGCTCGATCACGGCCGCCCAGTTCCTCCAGCGCTTCGTGGGCGAGACCCCCTGGGCGCATCTTGACATCGCCGGCACGAGCATGAGCGCGCCGCAGAGCGAGATCAACAAGAGCTGGGGCTCCGGCTGGGGCGTGCGCCTCCTCGACCGCCTGGTGCGCGAGCACTACGAGGGGTGAGGACAGGGCTCCCCTCCCCCTTGCGGGGAGGGGGACTGCATCGCCTCGGCGGCCACAAGCTCCCGCCGTCATCCTCGGCCGGAACTGACCGTCAGGACAGTGGAGGGGAAGCACGCTTGCGTGCCAAGAAGGGGATCCAGCGCGACTTGCTGCGCCGCAGGCGCACCTCATGCTCGACCAGGGCCCTTGGCGGGCCCGAAAGTGCCGCTTCGCAGCAGCATGATTGCGCTGGATCCCCTTCCCCTCCGCCCTGACGGGCTCCGGCCGGGGATGACAAGCGGGACCGTTTGGAGCCAGCCTTACTGCGGCCCCTTGCGGCCCTCCTTGGGGGGCAGCGACAGCAGGAACTCGGCGATGCCGGCGCGGTCGGGCTCGGGGAGCTCGGCGGTGTTCTTCACCACGGACGTCATGGTGGAGCCCACCGAGTCGCCGGTCGGCGTCAGGCCCGAGGTGAGCACCTCGACGATGTCGCCCCGGGTCCACTCCTTGAGCCCCGTCCCGTGCGGGGTGATGTTCGGCACCCAGCCCTTGCCCTCGGGGTTCGGCCCGCCCGCGTAGCGCCGGTCCTCGGCGATGTTGCCGAAGACCGTGCGCCCGCTATGGCACTCGGCGCAGTGGCCGAGGCCTTGGGTGAGATAGGCGCCCCGGTTGAGGGAGGCGGACTTCGCCGGGTCGGGGCGGAAGGTCTCGCCGTCGAGGAAGGCGAGCTTCCACAGGCCGAGGCCCCGCCGCACGTTGAACGGGAACGGCAGGTCGTGGTCCGGGGCCCGGCCCTCGACGGGGGCGAGGGTCTTGATGAAGGCGAAGAGATCGCGCGCATCCGTGTCGGTCATGCGCTGATACGAGGTGTAGGGGAACGCCGGGTAGTAGTGGCGCCCGTCGGGCGACACGCCCGCCTTCATAGCCCGGATGAACGCTGCCTCCGTCCACCCGCCGATGCCGTCGCGGGGATGGGGCGAGAGGTTGGGGGCGTAGAACGTGCCGAAGGGCGAATGCAGGGCATAGCCGCCGCCGAGCCGCAGCCGGTCGTCCTGGTTCGGCGTCGCGTGGCAGGAGGCGCATCCCCCGGCATAGAACGCCACCCGGCCGTTCTCGACATTCGCCGCGCCCGCGGGCGCGGGCCCCAGGCCCGCCTTTTGAAGGCCCGGGCTCGTGAGCAGCCAGAACCCGCCGGCACCGAGGGCCGCGAGGACGAGGAGGGCGACGAGGAAGCGTTTCACGGAGCCGTGGGGGTGCGATGCGGGGTGACCTCCCCTCTCCCATGGGGAGAGGGATGCACGAAGTGCCAGGGGGTGAGGGACGGGACGCCAGGAGGTTCGTTCCACGCCTCCGACCTGTCATGGCCGGGCTTGACCCGGCCACCCAGTCGGCACGTGGACGTGGGTCCCCGGGTCAAGCCCGGGGATGACAGGGGTGCACCGGGCAGGTGGACGACACGACCAGCGTGGTACCCTCTCACCCCCACCCCCTCTCCCCCTGGGAGAGGGGAGCCTCCCTCTCCTCAGCTCTTGCTGATGCGGTAGGTCTGGTGGCAGGCGCCGCAGGCCTTGGTGAGGTTGCCGAAGGCGACCTTGAACTCGTCGAGGGTGTCGGTCTGCGCCGAGGCGGCCTTGATCTCCTTGGCCCAGTCGTCGAAGCGCTTGCGGAACTCGGCCTGGCTCTCCCAGATCTTCGGCGACGCGGTGGTCTCGCCGCCGGTCTTGGAGGTCTCGGGGAAGTAGGTGTGGGTCTTGTCGGCGGCGGCCGCGTAGACGCGCAGGATCTCCTTGGCCTTGGCGGCGTCGAAGGCGGTCTCGCCGCGCACCATCTGGGTGCCCGTGCGGGTCGCGGCGCCGACACCCTTCATGATGGTCCGGCGCTCGGCAATCGGATCGCTCTGCGCGATCACGGCGCTGGCGCCGATCAGGAGGGCGGCGCCCACCAGCAGCATACGCTTCATTTCGGTCTTCCCCTCTTGGCGCACGGTTTCGGGCGCATCCGCGCACCATAGCGGAGCGGTCGCACGCCGAAACCTGTGCGCTGCAAACGTGGTTATGCGTTCATGCAAGCTCACGTTTGCGTGAGAGCGCGTCCTGGACCGCCGCGAACACGATAGCCGGGGTCGCCGGCATGTCGATGTGGGGGATGCCGAAACCCCGGTGCAGGGCGTCGACGAGGGCGTTCATCACCGCCGGGCACGCCCCGATCGCCCCCGCCTCGCCCGCGCCCTTCATGCCGAGCGCATTGGTGACGGAGGGCACGTTGCGGGTCTCGAAGTGGAAGTCGGGCACGTCGGCGGCACGTGGCAGCTGGTAGTCCATGAGCGTCGCGGTGACGAGCTGGCCGGACTCGTCGAAAACGGTGCGCTCCTGGAGCGCCTGGCCGATGCCCTGCACGATGCCGCCATGGACCTGGCCTGCGAGGAGGAGCGGGTTCAGGGTCACGCCGAAATCGTCCACTACCGTGTATTTCAGGATCCGCACCTCGCCCGTGTCGGGATCGACCTCCAGCTCGCAGACATGGGTCCCGTTCGGATAGGTCGCCTCCGGCGGCTTCCAGGAATCCTCGACCTTGAGAAGGTCGGGATTCGCGGCGGGGAGCCGGGCGATGTCGGCGAAGGGGATCGCGCGGTCGGTGCCGGCGATGCGCACGGCCCCGTCCGCGATCTCCAGGTCCGCCACGCCCGCCTCCAGGGCATCGGCGGCGAGCGTCTTCAGGTTCTCGGCGAGGGTTCGCGAGGCATGGGCCACCGCCGCGCCGCCCACGGGGATCGAGCGCGAGCCGCCCGTGCCGCCGCCGGTGCGGATCATGTCCGTGTCGCCCTGGTGGACGCGGACGCGGTCCACGGGGATGTCGAGGTGCTGCGAGACGAGCTGGGCATAGGCCGTGAGGTGCCCCTGCCCCGTCGATTGCGTGCCGATGAGCACGGTGACGTCGCCGTTGGGCTCCAGGCGCACCTGCGCGCCCTCCGCCGAGCCGCCGGAGCAGGCCTCGATATAGGAGGCGAAGCCGATGCCCCGGGCCTTGCCCGCCTTGCGCGAGGCCTTCAGCCGCTCCTTGAAGCCCGCCCAGTCGGCCGCCTCCATGGCGCGGCGCATGTGGCCCTCGAACTCGCCCGAATCGTAGACGCGGTCCGTCTGCGTGGTGTGGGGCATGGCGGCGGGCTTGACGAAATTGAGCGCCCGCACCGCGTCGGGGCTCTTGCCCGTCTCGCGGGCCACGTGGTCGACGAGGCGCTCGATGACGTAGGCCGCCTCCGGCCGCCCCGCCCCGCGATAGGCGTCGACGGGCACGGTATGGGTGAAGTAGCCCCGGACGCGCGCATGGACGGCGGGAATGTCGTAGCAGCCCGGCGACATCCGGGCGCCCCCCGTGGGGATGAAGGGCGCGAACTGCGAGAGATAGGCGCCCATATTGGCCCGCAGGTCGACGCGCAGCCCCAGGAACCGGCCGCGCTTGTCGAGCGCCATCTCGGCGGTGGTGACGTTGTCGCGTCCCTGCGCGTCGCCGAGGAAATGCTCCGTGCGCTCGGCCATCCAGCGCACGGGCCGCTTCAGCCGCTCGGCCGCGAGCGCGCAGAGCGGGTACTCGCGATACATGAAGATCTTGGTGCCGAAGCCCCCGCCGACATCCGGCGTGATCACGCGAATGCGCTCGGGCGGCACCTTGAGGATGCTTTTGGCGAGCATGTTGCGGATGTCGTGGCTGCCCTGGCTGCCGAGCGTCAGGGTCCAGCGCCCGCCCTCAGGGTCGTATTCCGCCACGCAGCCGCGGGGCTCCAGGTAGTTCGTGACGAGGCGGTTGTTGACCACCGTGAGCGACACCACCCGGTCGGCGGCCGCGAACGCCTTGTCGGTCTTCTCGGGGTCGCCGACATCCATGTCGAAGGCGAGGTTGCCGGGGGCCTCGGACCACACGTCCGCCCCCTCCCCCATCTCGACGGCGGCGTCCAAGGGCTCCCAGTCGACCTCCAGGGCCTCGGCCGCGTCGCGGGCCTGCTCGGGCGTCTCGGCCACCACGAAGGCCACCGCGTCGCCCACATGGCGCACCGTGTCGGCGCAGAGGATCGGATAGGGCGGCATCGGCATGGACGAGCCGTCGCGGTTCTTGATCGGCACCATGCAGGGCAGCGTGCCGAGATCCCGCACGTCCTCGTGGGTGAGCACCAGCACCACGCCCGGCATCGCCCGCGCCGCGGCAAGGTCGCCGAAGGTGAAGCGGGCATGGGCGTGGGGGCTGCGCACCACGGCCGCGTGGGCAAGGCCCTGCGGCCGGTAGTCGGAGACGTACGACCCAGCCCCCGTGACGAAGCGCGCATCCTCCACGCGCCGCACCGGCTGGCCCACACCGAATTTCATCGGACGCATCGGATCCTCGCTTCTGCCCAGGGAGCGGCAGACTTGGCGTCCGCGCGCCCGGGGTCAAGGGGCGACGACGCCACGGCAGGTATGCGGGGATGTCGATGACCGGAAATCGGCCGAGCCGCTGTCGCGGCCCGCATTCCTTGAGGCCTACTCCACCGGCAGTCCGAGCGCCGACCATTCCTTGAAGCTGCCGCGATAATGCTCCCGCAGGTCGATGCCGGCGTTCTGCGTCGCCTCCAGGGCCTTCAGCGTCCGGGCGCCGGAATTGCAGGCGAAGACGATACGCTTGCCCGCATCGAGGGGCAGCGCCCCGGGGTCGAAGGTGGAGAGCGGGTGGTTGACGGCGGTGGGGATGTGGCCGGCGGCGTATTCGTGCGGCTCGCGCACGTCCACCACGAGCATCGACCCGTCCGCCAGGCCCTCCTTCACCGCCTCCACATCGACATCGACGACATTCATGAAAAACTCCCTCGGGGCCTGGTTGCGCTTGCTCCTAGATAGGCACCCGCCCGCCACGCCCAAGCCTCAAGTTGCCACATCGCGGCCTTGCGCGAGATCAAGCCATCCCGGACGCGGCCCGCCTCGACCCACTCTGGACCGCGCAGGCAGGCCGCCAGAGCCGGGCGGCGTAGGAGCGCTCCCCTCTCCCCATGTGAGAAGGGAGCGCTATCCTTCCGTCTCGCCAGGCAGCCTGTCCCGCAGGCGCAGCAGGGCGATGCGCTCGATCTCGTCCAGCGCCGTGTCGAACTCCGTCTCCGGGTCGTGCTCCAGGCGCGCCTCGAAGGCGGCGAGGATGTCCTCCTTCGAGCGGCCCTTCACGGCCATGATGAAGGGGAAGCCGAACCGCTCCCGGTAGCGGTCGTTGAGGGCGAGGAAGCGGTCGCGCTCCTCCTGAGTGAGGGAGGTCAGCCCGGCGGAGGCCTGCTCGGCCTGGGAATCGGGCGCCATCTCGGCCACCTTGAGGCGGCCGGCGAGGTCCGGGTGCGCGTTGATCAGGGCGAGCTTCGCCTCGCGGGTGGCGCCCCGCATCACGGCGACCAGCGCCGCGTGGAGCCCTTCCGCATGGTCCTGGGCCTCGCCGAGTCCCTTGGCATGCGCGCCCTCCGCGATCCAGGGCGAGTGCTCGAACACGTCGCCGTAGAGCTCCGTGAAGATCGCGCGGCTCATGCGGCTCGGCGTGAGGTCGGCGGGGCGGTGGTGGCGGATCCAGTGGCGGGCGATGTCGACCCGGCGCGCCACCCAGACCCGCTCGTGCGAGGCGACGTAATCGAGGAACCGCGCCAGCGCCGCCGCGCGCCCGGGGCGCCCCACCAGCCGGCAATGCAGGCCCACAGACATCATCTTCGGCGCCGTCTCGCCCTCGGCGTAAAGAACGTCGAACGAGTCCTTGAGATATTGGAAGAACTGCTCGCCCGCGTTGAACCCCTGCGGGGTGGCGAAGCGCATGTCGTTGGCGTCCAGCGTGTAGGGCACCACGAGCGCCGGCCCCTGCGACCCCGCGATCCAGTAGGGCAGCTCGTCGGCGTAGGAGTCCGCCGTGTAGAGGAAGCCGCCCTCCTCCAGGGTGAGCCGGATGGTGTGCTCGGAGGTGCGGCCCTGATACATCCCGAGCGGCCGCTCGCCGGTCACCTCGGTGTGGATGCGGATCGCCTCGTTGATGTGGGCGCGCTCCTCGTCGGAGGAAAAGTCCTTGTAGTCGATCCACTTGAGGCCGTGGCTTGCGATCTCCCACCCGGCCTCCTTCATGGCCGCGACGGCGTCGGGATGGCGCTGCATGGCGGTGGCGACGCCGTAGACGGTGACGGGCATGCCGCGCTCCGTGAACATCCGCCACAGGCGCCAGAAGCCGGCCCGCGAGCCGTATTCGTAGATCGACTCCATGTTCATGTGCCGCTGCCCCGGCCAGGCGGCAGCCCCGACGATCTCCGACAGGAACGCCTCCGAGGCCCTGTCGCCGTGCAGGATGTTGTTCTCGCCGCCCTCCTCGTAGTTGATCACGAACTGAACGCAGACGCGCGCGTCGTCCGGCCAGCCCGGGTGAGGCGGCGTGCGGCCGTAGCCGACCATGTCTCTGGGATAGGGCTCGGTCATGGGTCTCCTGGCCTGCCGGGCGGGCAGTTCTTGCGTTGCCGCCAAGGCGTGCGAGATTGGGACCGGGCGGTCAAGCCTGCTTGCGGGAGCGTGTCCGCACGGATCGCGTTGTCGGGAGAACAGGGCAAGCGGATGGAACGGTCGAAGCTCCGCATGAGCATCGTGAGGCAAGTAGGCGAGATCCAATCCCGCCGCCGGACGATCCTGCTCGCCCTGCTCCTTCCGCCGGCCATGACGATCAGCATCGTCGTGACGCGGGCCATGATCGGCGAACCGTTGACCGCGGACGAGGCCCTCTGGCGGCTCGGGCTGAGCCTCGTCGTGTCGGCCATCCTCGTTCCGCTCGCCCTCTGGTCGCGCACCCTGGAGATCGCGTTCGGCGCGCTCGCCTATCGAGCGCTCGGCGGCAAGGTGCGCGGCGACGATTCCGACGATCGGGGGCCCGGTTAAGCGGGGGCCCGGGCTTCGCGGGCAACGGCTCCGTTACAGGTACGTCTCAAGCGTCGCGGAATAGGGCTTGAAGCCCAGGCTGCTCCAGAAGGCGCGCCCCGGCGGTTGGCGTCGAGCACGTCGAGGGCGACGCGCTGGCCGGGGTGCCAGCGCTCGCGGGCCAGAAGGTCGAAGCAGGCGCGGGCGGTGCCGTCGCCGCGCCGCTCGGGTACCATGTAGAACTGGCGCAGGAAGACGTGGCGGCCGCTCGGGTCGGCCTGGGTGTCCTCCTCCCGCCAGCCCGCGAAGCCGACCGGGCCGGTCGCGTCCTCGAAGATGTCGAAAGACCCGCCCTCCGCGCGGGAGCGCACGAAGCGCTCGCGTAAAACGGCGAGGGTCATGCGGCTGCGGTGGCCCGAATCGCGGATGAGGCCGAGATTCATCTCCGCCAGGCAGTCGAGGTCCCCGTCGTCGGCGGTGCGCAGGCTGAGCCCCACGAGGTCAGCTGCCGCGATAGGTCGAGTAGCTCCAGGGCGAGACGAGGAGCGGGACGTGGTAATGGCCCGCCGCGTCCGCGATGGCGAAGCGCACCGGCACCACGTCGAGGAAGGGCGGATCGGCCGTAGCGGTGCCCGCGTCGCGGAAATAATCGCCGACATGGAAGACGAGCTCGTAGGTGCCGGCCCGCATGGCGTCCGCCGCCAGGAGCGGCGCGTCGGTGCGCCCGTCCGCGTTGGTGCGCGTCTCACTGACGGGCTCGCGTGCCTCGCCGTCGAGCCGATGCAGCACGATCCGCACCCCCGCCGCCGGGCGGCCGTTGACGGTGTCGAGGACGTGGGTGGACAGACGCCCCATGCGCGGCTCCCTTCGTGGCGGTGAGGCTTTGTCGGGCGCCGGCGCCCGAACGTCAACGGGGGCGCCCCTTCGACCCGGGGCGGCCGTCGCCTGCCCGCCCGGAGAGGGGATCAGCCCCTGTGGCTCGAGATGAACTGGCGGAACCGGTCCGAGCTCGGCGAGGCGAACACGTCGCGGGACGGGCCCTCCTCCTCCACCACGCCCTGGTGCAGGAACACCACCCGGTTCGACACGTCGCGGGCGAAGCCCATCTCGTGGGTGACGACGAGCATGGTGCGGCCCTCCTCGGCGAGCAGCCGCATCACCTTCAGCACCTCGCCCACGAGCTCGGGGTCGAGCGCGGAGGTCGGCTCGTCGAAGAGCATCACCTCGGGGTGCATGGCGAGCGCCCGGGCGATGGCGGCGCGCTGCTGCTGGCCGCCCGACAGATGCGCCGGGTAATGGTTGCGCTTGTCGGCGATGCCGACGCGGGCCAGCAGCGCCTCGCCTTCCGCGACGCACTCCGCCTTGGGCCGGCGCTGGACGTGGACCGGCGCCTCGATGACGTTCTCCAGGATCGTCATGTGGGACCAGAGATTGAAGCTCTGGAACACCATGGCGACGCGGGAGCGGATGCGGTCGACCTGGTGGCGGTCGGCGGGCTCCATGCCGCGCCGGGTCTTGCGCAGGCCGATGGTCTCGCCGCCGATGACGATGTCGCCGGAATCGGGCACCTCCAGCATGTTGATGCAGCGCAGCATCGTCGACTTGCCCGAGCCGGACGCGCCGAGGATCGAGATCACGTCGCCCTGGCGGGCGCTGAGCGACACGCCCTTCAGCACCTCCAAGGTGCCGAAGCTCTTGCGCAGGGCCCGCACGTCGACGCTGCCGCTCTCGGCATGGGCGCGCTCGGGGGTGACGGCATCAGACATGGGCCGCCTCCGGCGGGGTGGCGATGGGGGTCGGCGGGGGGCGAAGGTGGGGCGAGAGCCAGTGCTCGACGGCCATGACGATCCGGGTGACGGCGAAGTTGAGCAGGAGATAGATCGCGCCCGCCACCACGAACACCTCGATGGCGCGGAAGGTCTGGGAGATCAGCTTGTGGGCGAGCCCCGTCACCTCCATCATCGTGATGATGGAGGCGAGCGAGGTGGCCTTCACCATGAGGATGATCTCGTTGGAATAGCCCGGCAGGGCCTGGCGCACGGCGATGGGGAAGACGATGCGGCGGAACAGGAGGCCGCGCGGCATGCCGCAGGCCCGGGCCGCCTCCACCTGGCCGTGGGGCACGCTCTGGAGCCCGCCGCGGATGATCTCGCTCGCATAGGCCGCCGTGTTGAGGGTGAGCGCGGTGAGCGCGCACCAATAGGGCTCGCGGAAGAACGTCCACAGGCCCCATTCCTGGAGCGTCGGGCGAAACTGGCCGAGGCCGTAATAGATCAGGAAGACCTGGACGAGGAGCGGCGTGCCGCGGAACACGAAGACGTAGCCCCGCGCGAACCAGTCGAGCGGCAGGATTCCGGACTGGCGCATGGCGGCGAGCACCAGCGCCAAGACGGCGCCGAGCGCCACGGAGGAGAAGGCGAGCTGGAGAGTGAGCGGGATGCCCGCGATCAGCGTCATGAACGCCTGGCCCATGAAGGCGAAGTCCATCAGGCCCTCCTCGCGCGGGGTATCGAAAGGGGCCTGAGCCGGGCGCTTCCTGCCCACAGATCCATCAGGCCCTCCTCACGCCGCGCATGGAGCGGGTCTCGGCCCATTGGAAGGCGTAGGTCGAGACCGTGGTGATCACGAGGTAGAGCGCCGCCGCGGTGAGGAAGAACGTGAAGGGCTGGCGGGTGGAGCCGGAGCCGATCTGGCTTTGGCGGAGCAGCTCCACGAGGCCGGTGACGGAGATCAGCGCCGACTCTTTCAGCACGAGCTGCCAGACGTTGCCGAGGCCGGGGATGGCGTAGCGCAGCACCTGCGGCGCCACGATGCGCCGGAACATCAGCCCCCGCGACATGCCCACCGCCCGCGCCGCCTCCAGCTCGCCGCGGCTGAGCGCCTGGTAGGCGCCCCGCAATACCTCCGCCTGATAGGCGCCCGACACTACGCCGATGGCGATGGCGCCCGTGGCGAAGGCGGGCAGTCCGATGAACCCGTCCGCCCCGAACCACCGCCCCACCGCGCTCAGCGCGAGGCTACCGCCGAAATAGAACAGGTAGATGACGAGGAGATCCGGCACGCCGCGCAGCACGGTGGTGTAGGTGTCGGCGACCACCCGGGCGATCCGGCTCCGCGACAGCTTCATCGCCGCGACGCCCGTGCCGATCACCGCGCCGGCGAGAAAGCCGCAGACCGACACCCCCACGGTCATGAGCGCGGCGAGCAGCATCGCCGCGCCCCAGCCGCGGGGCCCGAAGCCCATGATCTCGAAGAAGCCGAGGGGTTGCACTGTGGCGCTCTGCTCCCCTTTCCCATGTGGGAGAGGGG
>NZ_VUOA01000048.1:243-28951 GCF_008386575.1 Salinarimonas soli | reverse complement strand
GGAGAGGGGAGGCGGGCCGGCCTCAAGTCTGCGGCGTCATCTTCACCGTGAACCACTTGGCGGTGAGCTTGGCGAGGCCGCCGTCGGCGATGGCCTCGTTAATCGCCTTGTCGAACATCGCCTTGAGCTCCGTGTCGCCCTTGCGCAGGCCGACCGCGACGCCCGCGCCCAGCACGTCGCCCGAGACGCCCGCGCCCGCGATGGTCATGTCCTTGAACTCGGGCTTCTCCGCCGTGGCAGCGAGGGCGGAATGGCCGGCGAAGATCGCGTCCAGGCGCCCGGCCGCGAGGTCGAGGTCGTGCTGCTCGGTGGTCTTGTACTCGCGGATCTCGGCGACGCCCTTGAAGTGCTTCTCGATGAAGGCCGAGTTCACGGTCGAGCCCTGGACGCCGATGGTCTTGCCCTTGAGGAGGGGCTTCCATGCGTCGATGGTCGTCTGGGCCTGCGCGGCGTCGCGCTCCAGGTGGTAGACCTCGCCCGTGCCCGCGAGCTTGGCGAGCGGCGAGGACTTCAGGACGCCGAAGCCGTGCGGGCTCGCGGCGTAGACGCGGGAGAACTGGATCGCCTCCATGCGCTTCGGCGTCACGTTCATGCCGGCCATGATGGCGTCGTACTTGCCCGCCTGGAGCGCCGGGATGATGCCGTCCCAGTCCTGGGCCACGACCTCGCACTTCACGCCCATGCGGCGGCACAGGTCGTTGGCGAGCTCGACCTCGAACCCGTCCAGCTTGCCGCCGGGGCCGGAGAAGTTCCACGGGGCGTAGGCGCCCTCCGTGGCGATCTTCACGGTCTCCCACTTCTTCTGCGCCTGCGCGGAGCCCATCGCGAGCGCGGAGCCCACGAGCGCGAGCCCGATCACCTTCAGGATCCTCATCGAACCATTCCCCTGTCTTGCCGCCGCGTTTTGGCGCGCGGCGCGGATGGACGAGAGCTAATCCGGAAAGGCCGGGGTCGCGCAAGGGGAAAGCGTGGGCAGACCCCGCTTGTTCACGAGGCATGCACCCCTCCCCCTTGCGGGGAGGGGCTGGGGGTGGGGGTCCGGACGCGAGAGGTCCCGGTTCAGAAGAGGGCTGTAGCAGCCTGCGTGCTCCTAATCCCCATCCGCAGCTCCGACTTCACGACCCCCACCCCTGACCCCTCCCCGCAAGGGGGAGGGGGATCGTCGGTCAGCTGCGCGGGGTGATGTCGAGGCCGAACCACTTCTCGGAGAGGGTCTTCACCGTGCCGTCGGCGACCGCCTCCTGCACCGCCTTGTCGAACTGACCCTTCAGCTCCGCGTCGGCCTTGCGCAGGCCGACGCCGACGCCGCGGCCGAGCACGCCGCCGTTGAAGTTCGGGCCGACCATGGCGTAGCCCTTGAACTCGGGCTTCTTGAGGGTGCCCTGGAGCGCCGTGGAATCGGCGAGGATGGCGTCGACGCGGCCGGCCGCGAGGTCGAGGTCGTGCGCCTCCGTCGACTTGTACTCGCGGATCTCGGCGGTGCCCTTGAGGTACTTCTCGGCGAAGGCCGCGTGCGTCGTGGAGCCCTGCACGCCCACGGTCTTGCCCTTGAGGAGCGGCTTCATCTGCTCGATCGCCTTCCTGGCGCCCGCCTCGTCGCGGCCCAGATCGAAGCGCTCGCCGGTGAGCGGCATCTTGGCGAGCGCCGAGGTCTTCTCGACCACGAGGCCGTTGGGGGCGTTGGCGTAGGCGCGGGAGAACTGGATCGCCTTCTCGCGCTCCTCGGTGATGCTCATGCCCGCCATGATGGCGTCGAACTTGCCCGCCTGGAGCGAGGGGATAATGCCGTCCCAGTCCTGGGCCGAGATCTCGCACTTGGCGTTCATGCGCCGGCACAGGTCGTTGGCGAGGTCGATCTCGAAGCCCTGGAGCTGCCCGCCCGCGCCCGTGAAGTTCCAAGGCTCGTAGGCGCCCTCGGTGGCGATCCGCACGGTCTTCTGCGCCTGCGCGCCCGCCGGGCCGGCGCCGAGAAGGCCCGCCACGAGGGCGAGCCCGACGAATTTGGCGATGGTCATGAAAGGGTCTCCTCCAAGGGTTCGGGTGCGGTCTCTCGCACCGGTGGGCGGGAGGCTAGCGAACGCGCCTGGGTTTGAGAAGAAGGCCTGCCGCGACGGCACCGCCCTGCGGCCAAGTTGCCGCCGCGCGGCGGTGGCGGCGGCCCGCCCGCGCTGATATGAGGGGGCCCCGCCTCGCTCCCCCGATGGCCATGACCGACGCCCCGAAACCTCCCCTGACCGTGCTCACCGTCGAGGACAACGTCATCCTGCGCACGACCATCGTCCTGGAGTTCGAGGAGGTGGGCTTCACCGTCATCGAGGCCGGCATGGGCGAGGAGGCCGTTAGGGCCATCGAGACGCGCCCCGACATCGACGTCTTGTTCACGGACGTGCGGCTGCCGGGGGAGATCGACGGCTGGGAGATCGCCCGGCGCTTCCGCGAGATCCATCCCGAGCGGCCGATCATCTATGCCAGCGCCTACGCGCCGGGCGCCGAGCGCCGGGTCTCGGACTCGCTGTTCTTCCCCAAGCCCTACCGCCCCTCCCAGATCATCCGTGCCATCGAGCGCCTGGCCCGGGGCGAGCCGGAGGTTTGAGGGCGCCTCCAACCCCCTCATGCTGAGGAGCGCTCGACGAGCGCGTCTCGAAGCACGCACCACGCCTGCTACAGGCACCGGATATCCCTGAGGCGCCCTTCGAGGCTCCCCCGGATCAAGTCCGGGGTCGCGCCTCAGGACGAGGGTGAGACTTCGCAGCCAATCGGGGCCAGCCTCCTCGCGCGCGGGATCGCTCGCGCCGCCTTTGCCGTTGACTGGGCGAAGCGTCGGGAGCTCCCATGCCGCCATCCGCACCTGCAACGTCGAAACGGGGCTCCGCCAAGGCCGCGACGGAGCGCGTGGCGGGAATCGCGCTCACCCATCCCGATCGGGTGCTGTGGGAGGGTCAGGGGATCACCAAGCGCGACCTCGCCCGCTACCACGAGGCGGTAGCCGGCCATCTCCTGCCCCATGCCGCGAACCGTCCCCTGACCCTCGTGCGCTGCCCCGGCGGCTCCGGGACATCCTGCTTCTTCGCCAAGCACCCCTGGGCCGGCCTCGACCCGGCGGTGGAGGCCGTCCGGGTCGGGGACGACGAGGCGGTGGCGGTGCGGGACCCCGCGGGCCTCGTGGCCCTCGTCCAGGCGGGCGTGCTGGAGATCCACCCCTGGGGCGCGACCCTCGCCGATCCCGAACGCCCCGACCGGCTCGTCATCGACCTCGACCCGGCGGAGGATGTGGGCTTCGACGCGGTGCGGGCGGCAGCGCTGGAGGTGCGCGGCCGGCTCGAGGCGGCGGGCCTCGTGGGGTTCCTCAAGACCACCGGCGGCAAGGGCCTGCACGTGGTGGCGCCCCTCGTGCCCCGGGCGGGCTGGGAGGAGGCGCGGGCCTTCGCGGCGGCGCTCGCCGGGAGCATGGAGCACGACGCGCCTAGCCGTTTCACCCATGCGAGCCGCAAGGCCGAGCGCACGGGACGCATCTTCGTGGACTACCTGCGCAACACCCGCGGCGCCACCGCGGTCGCGCCGTACTCCCCCCGCGCCCGGCCCGGCGCCCCCGTGGCGACGCCGCTCGCCTGGGACGAGCTCACGCCGGGCCTGCGGCCGGGCGATCTCACGGTGGCGACGGTCCCGGCGCGCCTGGCGGGATCGACGCGCGACCCGTGGGAGGGCTTCGCGGCGGCCGCGCGGCCGCTGCCCACCTCCCTTGAGAGAGGTGCTACCCCTCGATCTTCGAGAAGTCCGCCACCTCCCGCGTCGCGCGGCGGAGCGTCGCGAGGAGCTTGAGGCGGTTGTCGCGCAAGGCGGGATCGTCGGCGTTCACCGTGACCCCCTCGAAGAACGCGTCCACGGCCGGGCGCAGCTCGGCGAGGGCCCGCATGGCGCCCTCAAAATCCTCCGCGGCCACCGCCGCCGACGCCGCCCCGGTCGCCCGCTCGAGGCCCGCGGCGAGCGCCTGCTCCTCTGGCAGCGCAAAGCGCGCCGGATCGGGCGCCTCGTCATAGGAGCGGCCGTCCTTCTTCTCCTCGATGCGCAGGATGTTGGCGGCGCGGCGATAGCCCGCGAGAAGGTTCTTGCCGTCCTCCGTGGCGAGCAGGCGCCCGAGCGCCTCGACGCGGCGCACGATCATCAGGAGGTCGTCCTGGCCGGGCAGCGCGAAGACGGCGTCGATGAGGTCGTGCCGTGCGCCCTGGTCGCGGAGGTAGACCTTGAGGCGGTCGGCGAAGAAGGAGAGGAGACTGCCGATACGTTCGATCTCAACAGGTTGTGGGGGTACGGAGAGAGCCTCCTCGGCTTTCAACAAGCTTGCCGCTCGCCCCGAAACACTGACTAGTTGGGACAGCAGCCCCTCTCTGTTCAAGTCACCAGATGCTTCGAGGAACTTCAGACGATTGTCCAATGGCTGGGCAGCACGCTTCAACATCTCGGACATGAAGCGTCTGCCGACGATTACAAAGCCGAAGAAGAGCGGAAGGCGCAGATTGTTCTCTACAAGTGTCCGGATCACCCCCAGCGCCGCCCGCCGCAGCGCATACGGATCCTTAGATCCCGTCGGCTTCTCGTCGATCGCCCAGAACCCCACCAGCGTGTCGATCTTGTCCGCCAGCGCCACGGCGACCGACACCGGGTCCGTCGGCACGCGGTCGCTCGGCCCCACGGGCTTGTAGTGCTCCTCGATCGCCGCCGCCACGCTCGGGTGCTCGCCCTGGAGCTCGGCGTAGCGCCGGCCCATGAGGCCCTGCACCTCGGGGAACTCGCCCACCACCTCGGTCATGAGGTCGGCCTTGGCGAGTTGGGCGGCGCGCGCCGCGAGGTCCGGATCGGCACCGACCAGGGGCGCCAGCTCGCGGGCGAGCGCCGTGATGCGCTCCACGCGCTCGCCTTGCGTCCCGAGCTTCTCGTGGAAGACGATGTTGAGGGATTTCAGCTTCGCCAGCCGCTGGTCGAGGGGCTTTCCGGCGCCCGCGAAGCCCGGCAGGTCGCGCTGGTCGGTCTGCCAGAAATAGAGCGCGTCGGAGAGGCGGGCGCGCACCACGCGCTCGTTGCCCGCCACGATCGCGGCGCCGCCGTCCGTGGCGCGCAGGTTCGAGACGAGGATGAAGCGGTTGGCGAGCGAGCCGTCGTGGCGGCGCAGGACGAAGCACTTCTGGTTGGCGCGGATGGTGGCCCGGATCACCTCGGGCGGGATCGCGAGGAATGCCTCCTCAAACGATCCCATGAGCACCACGGGCATCTCGACGAGCCCCGCGACCTCCTCCAGCAACCCCTCGTCCTCGACGAGCTCCAACCCCTGCGCAAAGGCGAGGTCGCGGGCGTCGTGGAGGATGATGTCCTTGCGCTGATCGGCGTCGAGCACCACGAAGGCGTCGCGCAGGGAGGCGGCGTAGTCCTCGAAGCGGCGCACCCGGATGGGGCCCGGCGCGTGGAAGCGGTGGCCATAGGTGACGTCGCCGGATTCCACGCCGCCCACCTCGAAGCGCACCACCTCAGGCTCCTCGGTCTCGGGGCCGAAGGTGCAGACGATGGAGTGAAGCGGGCGCACCCAGGCGAGCGACCCCGGCCGCGCGGAGGCCGCGCCCCAGCGCATGGATTTCGGCCAGGGGAAGGCGCGCACGATCGCCGGGACGATCTCGGCCAGCACCTCCGGCGTCGGGCGGCCGGGGCGCTCGATGACGGCGACGTAGAACTCGCCCTTCTTCGGGTCGCTCTCGATGCGCGCCTGGTCGAGGGAGGCGAGGCCCGCGCCCTTGAGGAAGCCCTGGATCGCGGCGTCCGGCGCGCCGACGCGGGGCCCTTTGCGTTCTTCCCGCACGTCCTGACCCTTGGCGGGCAGGCCGTGGACCGTGAGCGCGAGGCGGCGCGGGGTGGCGAGCGCCCGCGCGCCCTCGTAGAGGAAGCCCCGCTCCACGAGCGCATCGGTGACGAGCTTCTTCAGATCCTCCGCCGCCCGCCGCTGCATGCGGGCCGGGATTTCTTCGGAGAACAGTTCGAGGAAGAGGTCGGGCATCGGGATCGCAGGGCTTGAAGGTGTCCGGGCTGCCATACAGGGCGGGGATGAGGGTGTCGAGACGGGTCTCCGCCTCCCCTCTCCCATGGGGAGAGGGGTCGGGGGTGAGGGGTTGGACGCCGATCCAGGGGTCCACCACCGTTCCGCTTGTCATGGCCGGGCCTGACCCGGCCATCCAGCGGCGCGGTGGGCCTGGGTCCCCGGGTCAAGCCCGGGGATGACGGTGATGCGGCGGTGGGGCGATGCGAGCCTCCCAGCGTCCGCCCCTCAGCCCCCTGGCACTTCGTGCATCCCCCTCCCCATGGGAGAGGGGGGCTTACGCCGCCGCGCGGCCGCCCTCGGTCTTCAGCCAGGCGGCGCCGCAGGCCTTGGCGAGCTCGCGGACGCGCAGGATGTAGCTCTGGCGCTCGGTGACCGAGATCACGCCGCGGGCGTCGAGCAGGTTGAAGACGTGGCTTGCCTTGATGCACTGGTCGTAGGCGGGGAGCGCCATGAGGTGCCGGTCCTCGTTCGAGCCGGGCTTGGGCTCGCCCGCCTCCAGATAGCGGCGGCAGGCGCTCTCGGCGTCGCGGAAGTGGCGGAAGAGCATCTCGGTGTCGGCGTGCTCGAAGTTGTGGCGGGAATATTCCTGCTCGGCCTGCCGGAACACGTCGCCATAGGTGACCCGCTGGTCCCCCTCCCCGCCGTTGAAGTTGAGCTCGTAGCCGTTGTCGACGCCCTGGAGATACATGGCGAGGCGCTCCAGGCCGTAGGTGAGCTCGCCCGCCACGGGCGCGCACTCGAAGCCCGCCACCTGCTGGAAGTAGGTGAACTGGCTCACCTCCATGCCGTCGCACCAGCACTCCCAGCCGAGCCCCCAGGCGCCGAGCGTCGGGCTCTCCCAGTCGTCCTCGACGAAGCGGACATCATGCAGGAGCGGGTCGAGGCCGATGGCGCGAAGCGAGCCGAGATAAAGGTCCTGCAGGTCGGGGGGCGAGGGCTTCAGGATGACCTGGAACTGGTAATAGTGCTGGAAGCGATTGGGGTTCTCGCCGTAGCGCCCGTCCTTGGGCCGCCGCGAGGGCTGGACGTAGGCCGCGTTCCAGGGCCGGGGGCCCAGCGACCGCAGGGTGGTGGCGGGGTGAAACGTGCCCGCCCCCATCTCCATGTCGTAGGGCTGGAGGATGACGCAGCCGCGCTCGGCCCAGTAGCGCTGGAGCGTGAGGATCAGGCCCTGGAACGAGCGGGCCGGGTCCATGGAGGCGGGGAGCGTCATCGCGAGATCCTGGCGGGGGTGACCGGGGCGGAGGCTTAGGGACGGGGCTACGCGCGTGTCAAGCCGGTGGCCGGGCGGGGCACCTCTCCCCGCCGTGCGGGGAGAGGAGTCGGCCCTACAGCCCCAGCCGCGCCCAGAGGCTGCGCTCCTCCACCGCCGCGATGGCCTGGCCCGGGTCGATGAGCGAGCCGATGGTGGGATCGCGGCCGAGGAGGCGGGCGAGGAAGCCGGGGCGCGCGAGGGGCATCACGGGCATGCGCACCTTGGCGCCGAAGCGCGCGCGCAGCACCGTGCGCAGGTCGCCGATGGCGTCGACGAGGCCGAGGTCGAGGGCGGCGCGGCCGGCCCAGATGTCGCCCGTGAACAGCTCCTCGCGGGTCTTCGTGAGCTTCGTACCGCGCCGCTCGGCGACGAGGTCCGAGAAGGCGGTGAAGATGTCGGACTGGATGGCCTTGAGGCGCACGATGTCGTCCGGGTTCTCCGGGCGGAACGGGTCGAGCATGGCCTTGCGCGGGCCCGTGGTGTGGACGCGCCGGTCGACGCCGTAGCGCTCGATGAGCCGGTCGAGACCGAAGCCCGCCGACACCACGCCGACCGAACCGACGATGGAGGAGGGATCGGCGATGATCTCGTCGCCCGCGCAGGCGATCATGTAGCCGCCCGACGCCGCCGCGTCCTCCACGAAGACGAGGACGGAGAGCTTCTTCTCCAGGCTCAGCGAGCGGATGCGGCGGTAGATGAGATGCGACTGCACGGGGGAGCCGCCGGGGGAGTTCACCACGATCGCGACGGCCTTGGCGCCCTTCACCGCGAAGGCGCGCTCCAGCGCCGCGGCGCAGGACGCGATGGAGAGGCCGGGCCGCAGGGGCGAGACGGCGCCGATCGCGCCCACCAGCCGCACGACGGGGACCACGGGCCGGCGCTCGCGAAAGCGCGCGGGCAGGAAGGGACGGATGGTGTCGAGAAACGAGGCCAAGGCGGGATCCTGTCAGGTTCGGCGGCGGTCGGGGCGCAACGTCCCGGGGACGTTCCCGATCCTGGGCAGCATCGCCGCGCGCCACCCAAGGTGGGGACAAGGCCTCACGCGGGCAAGCACGGACACGCTCGATCCGCCGGCCGGACCCCGCGTGCTGCTGCCGCAGGCGGGCGGCGCGGGCCGTGCGGCGGAGCACGGATAAGCTTGAGGGCAGGAGGCTAGACAGCTCCCGTTCACATATCCCAGCGTAAGAGTGGACGATCGGCCACGGTCGCAGGCGTCAAGACGGCCTGGCCGCAACAGGAGAACGTCATGAGGTTCGCAAAGCTCGTCGCCGTGGTGGCAACCCTGGTCGGCGGTCTCGCCGCGTTCAGCCCGGCCCCGTCGCAGGCGGCCGTCGGCCCCGGCGCGGCCCCGGCCGTCGCGGGCGAGGCGCCGATCCGGACGGCGCAGTACTACCAGAGCGGCCCGGTCTATCGCAGCGGCCCGGTCTACCGGGAGCGCCGCGTCTACCGCCGCCCCGTGTACCGCCGTCCCGTCTACGGGCGCCCGGTCTATGGCCGTCCGGTCTACGGCTATCGCCCGATCCGCCGCCCGCGGGTGGTCTGCCGGACGCAGATCCGCCTCGTCGCGACGGGCTACGGCTATGTCCGCCGGCCGGTCCGGGTCTGCACCCGTCGCTACTGATCGGCACGCCCACCGCCGAGGATCGAGAGGCCGCTGCCCCCGCAGCGGCCTTTTTTTCATGTGCCGGCCGACGCGCCGTCGTCGAGCAGCCCGCCCCGGTGCAGCGCCTCGGCTTCGGGCGTGAAGCGCCCGTCCGCCCCATGGAGCACGAGGGGCGGCAGCAGGACCGGCGCGGCGCGCCCAGCCCGCACCGCGCCGACGAGCACCCGGATCGCCGGCGCGTCCGCCCGGGGATGGACGGGGCGCAGGGTGAAGCCGCCGAAGGCGGGCCGCAGGCCGTCGAGGGAGGTGACGAGGCGGTCGGCGCGCTGGATCATGCCAAGCCGCCCGCGATGGCGCAGCGCGTCCGCCGCAGCCTCGAGCCAGCGCCGGAAGCCGCCGGGGGGCAGCTCGTGGGCGTTCGCCCGCAGGCGCTCAGGGGAGCGCGGCGCCTCGCCCGCCTCGACGAAGGGCGGGTTCGTCACCACGAGGTCGAGCCCGGCGAGGCCCGCCCCCTCCCGCGCGGCGCGGCCCGCCAGGAGGTCGAGGCATAGCACCTCCCCCCTCCCCTCGGCCCCGTTGAGGGCGAGGTTTCGCCGGCACAGCTCCGCGAGATCGGGATCGCGCTCGATGAGAATCACCCGGGCGGACGGCTCCCGCGCCGCCAGCGCGAGGCCCACGGCGCCGGTGCCCGCGCCGAAATCCGCGATCCGCTCGCCCGGCCGGACGGAGGCCGCGGCGGCGAGCAGGACCGCGTCGGTGCCGGCCCGGTGGCCGCGGCGGGGCTGGAGGAGGCGCAGGCGACCGTCGAGGAGGGCGTCCTCGCCCACCTCGAACGCGCTATCCATCGCGGAGCTCGGCCGCGAGCCCCGCGTCGACGAGGAGCCGGCGGGCCTGGACCGCCTCGTCGTCGGGCACGAGGATGCGGCGGGGGATGGCTCCGATGGAGCCGTCGAGGGCGCTCATGTGGCGGTCGGCCACGAACACGCCGATGCCGGCCTGCTCCAAAAGCGACTCCACGTAGCCGATGAGGACGATGTCGTTCGTACGGATCAATTCCACCATCCGGTGGAGACTCCTTCTTGCGTCAATCCCTCGCGTTGCGGTCTAAGGGACGGACGTGCCACGGTGCGGCCATCTTCGCACCGGTCTGGCCGGCGGACAAAGGGTGGATAGCGTGGGCGTCGTCGTTCCGTTCGAGGACAAGGGGCCGCGGGCCGATATCGAGGGCCTGGTCGGGCTCGTGGCTCCGGACATGCAGCGCGTGAACGCGATGATCCTGTCGCGGACGGGCTCCGAGGTCACGATGATCCCGGAGGTCGCGAATCATCTGATCTCGTCGGGGGGCAAGCGCCTGCGCCCGATGCTCACCCTCGCGACCGCGGTGCTCGCGGGCTACGAGGGCGACGGGCACATCAAGCTCGCGGCCGGCGTCGAGTTCATGCACACGGCCACCCTCCTGCACGACGACGTGGTGGACGAGAGCGACATGCGCCGCGGCCAGGTGGCGGCGCGGGTGAAGTGGGGCAACGAGGCGAGCGTGCTCGTCGGCGACTTCCTGCTCGGCCAGGCCTTCCGCATGATGGTGGAGGTGGGCAGCCTGCGCGCCCTCGAGATCCTGTCCTCCGCCGCGGCCGTGATCGCCGAGGGTGAGGTGATGCAGCTCGCCGCCGCCAAGAACACCGAGACGAACGAGGACGAGTACCTCGCCATCATCCGCGCAAAGACCGCCGAGCTCTTCGGCGCAGCCTGCGAGGTGGGCCCCGTCATCGGCAAGCGGCCCAAGGCCGAGGCCGCCGCCTGCCGCTCCTACGGCATGAATCTCGGCATCGCCTTCCAACTCGTGGACGACGCGCTCGACTACGGCGGCAAGGCCAAGGCGCTCGGCAAGAACGTCGGCGACGATTTCCGCGAGGGCAAGATCACGCTCCCCGTGGTGCTCTCCTTCCGGCGCGGCTCCGACGAGGAGCGGGCCTTCTGGCGCCGCACCCTGGAGCAGGGCGACATCCGCGAGGGCGACCTCGACCAGGCGGTCGCGGTCATGCGCCGCCACCGGGCGCTCGAGGACACGATCGAGCGCGCCCGCCATTACGGCGCCATGGCCCGCGACGCGCTCGCCCTCTTCCCCGAAAGCCCCATGAAGCGCGCGCTCCTCGACACGGTGGAGTTCTGCATCGCCCGGGCGCATTGAGGCGGCCTCAAACCGTCGCACCGCCCGCTCGCGAACGAAACCCGCCCGCCCGCGTTGGCCGCCCTGAGTGCAGCGGCCATCCGAGGAGAATCATGAGCGGGACCCAACTCAGCGACAAGGCCCTGGCGGTCTTCGCCTTCGCCGCCTTCCACCAGCTCGAGAGCGGGCAGAAGGTCTCGAAGGTGGTGCGCCGGGACGGCGCCGGCCACAAGGCCGACGACGAGGCCGTCGCGGAACTCACCGAGCGCGGCCTGATCTCCCTCGACGGCGATTATATCAACCTCACGGCCGACGCCGAGCGCATGCTCGAGGAGGCGATCCGCGGCATGCGCCAGGCGCTGTCGGGTTGAAGGCCGGCGCCGGGCAACGAATTCCCGGCCTCCACGTTCTCTCGCGTCCCCCAGCCGGGACGCGCGGAATTGTCCGCTGGCGGGCCGTGCGTTCCGTGCTAGCCTTCGTGGCGGGGGGATGAACGCGCGATTTCTCGCGCCGGGAGCCTTTGCATGACCGATCGCCCGAGCCCCGAGCAGCCCACCCGGTCCCCCGCCCTGATGCGGCTCGACCGGATGGTCGGCCGGGCGCGCCTGGTGCTGTGGTGGGAGCGGATCTGGCCGCTGGCCTGGGGGCCGCTCGCCGTGATCATGGCGTTCCTCATCCTGTCCTGGCTCGGCCTGTGGCTGGAGTTCGGGCCACGCGGACGCCAGATCGGCCTTGCCCTGTTCGGCCTCGCCCTCGCCGTCTCGCTCGTGCCGCTGCTGCGGCTGCGCGGCCCCGGGCGGCCCGCCGCGCTCGACCGGCTCGACCGGGATGCCGGCCTGAAGCACGGCCCCGCCCGCGCCCTGGAGGACACCCTCGCGGCGGGCTCCAACGATCCCGCCTCGCGCGCCCTGTGGGAGGTGCACCGCCGCCGGGCCGAGGCCGCCGTCGGCCGCCTGCGGCTCGCGGCGCCGAGCCCCGGCATGCCCGGGCGCGACCGCTATGCCCTGCGCGGCATGGGCATCCTCGCGCTCGCGGCGAGCGCCGTCGTGGCCGGCCCCGAGATCGCCCGGCGCACGGGCTCGGCCTTCGACTGGCGCGTGCCCTTGGCCGCCGCGCCCGTCTCGCGCATCGACGGCTGGGTCGACCCGCCGCTCTACACCCGCACGCCGCCCCTGATGATCGACTTCGCGAACGCGGCGGGCGAGCAGCGCCTGCGGGTGCCGGTGAAGTCTACCGTGGTGATCCGGGCGGCCGGCCGGGGCGACGCCTCCGTGACCCCCGAAGGGCGGCTCGCGGCCCTGCCGAAACCCGACAACCAGCGCCAGGACCTGCGCGAGCAGCGCTTCACCGTGGAGGGCGACGGCACCCTTCTCGTGGGCACGGGCCTCGCCTCGAGCATGCGCCTCACCATCCAGGCCATCCCCGACGCCCCCCCTACCATCGCTTTCGCGACCCCGCCCGAGAACGGCCAGCGCGGCACCTTCACCATGGGCTACGTGGCCCGGGACGACTACGGCATCGTCTCGGCGGAGGGCATCGTCGAGAAGGGCGAGGGGCTCGTGGGCAAGCGCAGCCTCGTGCCCGCGCCCAAGATCACCCTCCAGCTCCCCGCCGATCCGCAGGCCGACGCCGAGACCCGCTCCACGGTCGACCTCTCCGAGCACCCCTGGGCCGGCGCGCGGGTGAAGATCACCCTCGTGGCCCGCGACGAGGCCGAGCAGGAGGGGCGCAGCGCCACCCTGGACTTCACGCTGCCGGCGCGGCCCTTCACGAAGCCGCTCGCCCGCGCCCTCGTGGAGCAGCGCCGCAACCTCGTCCTCGACCCCGACGACCGCCGCACGGTCCAGACCGCCCTCGACTCGCTCATGATCGCGCCTGAGCGCTTCACCCCGCAATGGGGCGTGTTCCTCGGCCTGCGCATGGCCACCGAGCGCCTGCGCCGGGCGCGCAACGACGAGAGCCTCGTCGAGGTCGCCGACATGCTCTGGCAGATGGCGCTCCAGATCGAGGAGGGCGACCTCTCCCAGGCCGAGCGCGAGCTGCGCGCCGCCCAGGAGCGCCTGCGCGAGGCCATGGAGCGCGGCGCCTCCGAGGAGGAGATCCGCCGGCTCACCGAGGAGCTGCGCCAGGCGATGAACAATTTCCTGCGCGAGTTCGCCGAGCAGATGCAGCGCAACCAGCAGAACGCCGAGCAGCAGCCGAACCAGAACCAGCCCGAGCGCACGATCACCCCCGACGACCTCAACCGCATGCTCAACCAGATGCAGGAGGCCATGCGCAAGGGCGACGTGGCGGAGGCCCAGCGCCTGCTCCAGGAGCTGCAGAACCTCCTCAACAACCTCCAGGCCGCCCGCCCCAACAACCGGATGAGCGATCCGATGGCGCGGGAGATGAGCCGGCAGATGAACGAGCTCGACGACCTCACCCGCAACCAGCAGCAGCTGCGCGACGAGACCTTCCGCGACGGCCAGCAGAACCGCGCCCAGCCCCGGGGCAACCGGCAGCAGGGTCAGCAGCAGGGCCAGCGCCAGCCCGGGCAGCAGGGGCAGCGGCAACCCGGGCAGCAAGGCCAGGAGGGCCAGGAGCAGGCGGAGGGCCAGCAGGGGCAGCAGGGGCAAGGCCAGCAGGGCCAGCAAGGCCTCCAGCAGCGCCAGCAGGCCTTGCGCGAGCGCCTGGAGCAGCTCCAGCGGCAGATGCGCGGCATGGGCATGCAGGGCGAGCAGGGCCTCGGCGATGCCGAGCAGGCCATGCGCGAGGCGGAAGGCGCGCTCGGCCAGGGCCAGGAGGGCCAGGCCGTCGACGCGCAGGGGCGCGCCCTGGAGGGGCTCCAGCGCGGGGCCCAGGGCATGGCCCAGCAGATGCAGCAGATGATGGGCGAGGGCGAGGGCAACGAGCAGGCCAACGGCGAGCAGCCCGGCCAGGCGCAGCCCGGCCAGCGGGGGCAGAACGCCCAGCGCGACAACGACCCCCTGGGCCGCCCGACCCGCTCGCGGGACTTCTCGGACGGTCGCGTCCGGGTGCCCACCGCCGACGAATCCGCGGTGCAGCGGGCCCGGCGCATCCTCGAGGAGCTGCGCCGCAAGCTCGGCGACCCCACCCGCCCCCGCGAGGAGCTCGACTACCTGGAGCGCCTGCTGCGGCCGCGCTAGCGGCTCGGCGGCGGACACCCCCTCCCCTCACCCCTGCCGGGCCGCCACCGGGCGGCCCGGGGCAAATCGTCAGGCTTCATGAACGCGCTTACCAACCTTCTCGTCCCCATCGGCATCGGCGCCGTCGCGATCGTGCTCGCCATGGGGCTGTTCAACATGCTGCGCGGCGGCAGCGCCGACCGGTCGCAGAAGCTCATGCGCATGCGCGTGCTGCTTCAGTTCGTGGCGATCGTCATCATCATGGGCGTGATCTGGTGGCGGAGCGCCTGAGAGCCTGACCCGCAAGGGCTTGCTCACCACCCCCTCATGCTGAGCCTCGACGCACGCAGCACGCCTTCACAGCCGTCCGGAGACCTCTGGATCGCCCTTCGAGGTCCACCTGCGGCGGGCGCCTCAGAACGAGGGTGGAGGGCGGGCCGTCCTCATGGGCCAGCCTCCGAGGCGTTACGCCCTCCCGCGCCGCGCCCGGATCGCCGCCGCAGCGCTCATGGTGGCGAGGCCGAGGGAGATCATGGCGTTCCAGCCCGCCATGGAGACGCCGAGGAAGCGCCAGGCGGCCTCGGTGCAGCTCACCACCCGCACGGTCTGGAGCTGGCGCAGGAAGTCGCCCATGCCGGCAGCCAGTGCGGAGGCGCCGCCGCAATCGCTCGGCCCGGCCCAAAACCCCCACTCCACGCCCGCGTGATAGGCGCCGAGCCCCGCGCCGGCGAGGAAGATCACGGCGGCGAGCCCGAGCGCCGCCCGCGCCGGCGACACGGCGCCCCGCCAGGCCGCGAGAAGCGCGAGCGCCGCGACCGGCAGGCCGGCATAATAGGGCCAGCGCTGCTGGAGGCAGAGCTTGCAGGGGCGAAGCCCCACCACGTGCTCGAAATAGAGCGCCCCCAGGATCGTCGCGCCGCCCACGACGAGGACGAGGAGCGCGACCGTCTCGATGGAGAGCAGGCGGCGGTGGCTTGGGGTCATGGATGGGCTCTCAGGGGCCGGGCCGGGCGGCCCGCGCGGGAACACGTGCCCCTCACCTAGTCACCGGGCCGCGAATGTAAATCCACGAACCCGCGAGTCCGCCCGATTGACCCCCCTTCCCGGCCCATGGTACCGGACGGACCGGGCCCCTGTGGCGGAATTGGTAGACGCGCTCGACTCAAAATCGAGTTCCGCAAGGAGTGCTGGTTCGATCCCGGCCAGGGGCACCACCCGTCAATATCCCCGTCGTCCATTCATGTCCGAACGGCCTTGCGCTCATGTCGGCGAGCTGGAGCCCGCACGAACGGGAGCGACGATGTGAATGAGGCGATGGCGCCCGTGCATCGGAGCGTCGCGGCCATGTCAGGCGCTTGGCAGGAGCGCACCGCCCTCCCACATCTTCATATCCTCGAACTGCGAACCCTCGCCCCTCGCATGGACTGGCTCGCCGAACCGATCTTCATCGTCCTGACGTCCCTAGCGGCTCGCCTCCTTCTGCCGCTGCTGACGTTCGGCTTCGTGAGGATCCAGCCCTGGCTGGACGTGCCCCAGACCCGCTTCTGGACCCGGGACGGACGCCGGATCGTCATCAGCGCCGACGCCGCGCCGCTCGTCGGCTTCGTCCTGCTGGTCGCAACCGGGGTGTTCGTGTACCGGGCGATCTACGGCTGGGCGTACGACGGGCTGTAATTCTGCACGGGTGCACCATCCTCCCCGGGCATCAGGCGGCGAGCCTCTGGGCGAGGCGGGGGAGGTCCTCGGGGGCGAGGAGGCCGCGGTCGGTGATGACCCAGGCGCGGTGGGCGGCGGTGCCCAGGGCGAACCGGAGCGCGTCCTCGATGCTTGCGAAGTGGTGGCGGTCCTCGCCGAGCAGCACCGTCGCGGGGTCGGTGGGCTTCAGCCTGGCCATGTCGTCGGTTTCCATCGCGTCCTCCTCAGCGTGAACCGAGCTTAAACGCGACATCTGAAACCGGGGCCAAGGAGAACGCTCAAATTGAAGCGGTCGGGCCCGCACGCCCGCCAGGACGCCCCGCGTGAACGCCCCGTTCCGGAGCCGTTCATATGGGACGGCCTAGCTTGAGCTCATCGGCGCGTGCCTGAGCCGGCAGACCTGATCACTCTCGCCGGCCAGCGACCACAAGCAGGACGGGCCTGCCCGCGCCGTCCCCGTCCCGCCCGCAGGGCTCAGCCGCGCCCGGCGCGATGCTTCTGCACGAAGGATACGGCGGTCATGAGGCCGAGGGCGACGAGCAGGAGCGGGAGAGCGGACATCGGCTGAGCCCTTCGGTCGCCCGCGAATCGACGCGGGCCTCGATTCATCCTCCCCCGGGGCCGGTTACGGAAGAGATACGATGGTATCTCCGGCCCGCCCGCCCGAGAGCACGTCGGATCGGGCCGATGCCGGGCCGGCGCGGGGGCGTGCCCTAAGGCTGCGACGTTCCCGGGATCGCCGGAGGGCTGCGGGGGCGTCCCCGGCGTCGGCAAGCTGGGATCCGGAACCACCCGGGTGCGCCCGTCTTTCCCCCGTTGAGACTCTCGAACCCATGGAGCCCACCATGCCGCAGATGTTCGACTGGATCTTCTTCGCGATCGTCCTCCTCCCCACCGCCTTCCTGATCTGGGACTGGCGCCGGGAAGCCTGACCTCCCGCTCCCGCGGGGCTCGTGGAGCACCCGTGAGGCCTCGCCCGGACGGATGAGCCAAATCCGTTCCCGGCGCGGTCACGGGCGTTCCCCTCCGCCGCCGATCGGCGCATGCTGGCGCTCCCGGTCGACCGGGACCACAGGGAGCGTCGGCTCGGCCGACGGACGACGGATGCCGCAATTTGTCATCGAACGAAACATGCCGGGCGTCGGCGGGGCGTCGGCGGCGGACCTGAAGGGCGCGTCGCAGACCTCGTGCGGGGTGCTGCGCGACCTCGGGCCGGAGATCCAGTGGGTCCACAGCTACGTGACCGACGACAAGATCTACTGCATCTACCGCGCGCCGAACGAGGAGATCATCCGGGAGCATGCCCGCCAGGGCGGGTTCCCGGCCGACAGCATCTCGCAGGTGCGCTCGGTGATCGACCCCACGACGGCGGAGTAGGCCGCACCACCGCACGCGGAGCCCGCCCGGCATCATGGCGCGGGCTCCCCCGATGCCCGGGAGGGGGGCGATCCACCTATTCTGCCGTCGGCGGCGCCTTGAGGCGGACGCCCGGGCCCATGTCGCCGGCCTCGAGCAGCGCGACGCCGGATGCGTCGAAGACCCGGACGAGCTGGGCCGCCGACGCGCGCTGAAGGTCGTGCCGCCCCCCTTCGAAATCCCGGATCGTCGAGCGGGAGAGCTCCGCCCGCTCGGCGAGGTGTTCCTGCGTCCAGTCGAGCAGGCCGCGGGCGGCGCGGCATTGGGCAGGCGTGATCTTCGCCATGACGTCTTGACCATCCGGGCTGCTGTCAGCCATATTGGTTGATATATCTCAGCCATCGTCGAGGTTCAAGCGCCGGCCCCGCGGCCGCGAGGAGGATCATGCCCCACCATACGTCCCTGATCGCCACCATCGTCGCGGGGCTCTGCCTCGCTTTCGTCTTCGGCGCCCTGGCCCAGCGGGTCCGGCTGTCGCCCTTGGTGGGCTATCTGCTGGCGGGGGTGATGATCGGGCCGTTCACGCCGGGCTACGTCGCCGACCAGCAGCTCGCGCCGCAGCTCGCCGAGATCGGGGTCATCCTGCTCATGTTCGGCGTGGGCCTGCATTTCTCCCTCGCCGACCTGATGTCGGTGCGGGCCATCGCGATCCCCGGCGCCGTCGCCCAGATCGCGGTGGCGACCGCGCTCGGGATGGGGCTCGCCCACCTGCTCGGCTGGTCGCTCGGCGCAGGGCTCGTCTTCGGCCTTGCCCTGTCGGTGGCCTCGACGGTGGTGCTCCTGCGCGCCCTCCAGGAGCGGCGCCTCGTCGAGACCGAGAAGGGCAAGATCGCGGTGGGCTGGCTCATCGTCGAGGACCTCGCCATGGTGCTCGCCCTCGTGCTGCTCCCCGCCACCGCCGGCCTGCTCGGCGGGCGGACGGACGCGGCGGCGGCGGATCCCGGCGGCCTCGTGGCCTGGCTCGCGCCGGGCTCGGTCTGGGCGGTGCTGGGCTGGACGCTCCTGAAGGTCGCGGCCTTCGTGGGGCTGATGCTGGTGATCGGGCGCCGGGTGATCCCCTGGGTGCTGCACTGGGTGGCCCATACGGGCTCGCGCGAGCTGTTCCGGCTCGCGGTGCTCGCCATCGCGCTCGGCGTCGCCTTCGGCTCGGCGGCCCTGTTCGGGGTGTCCTTCGCCCTCGGCGCCTTCTTCGCGGGCATGATCCTCGCCGAGTCCGAGCTCAGCCACCAAGCCGCCAAGGAGACCCTGCCGCTACGCGACGCCTTCGCGGTGTTGTTCTTCGTCTCGGTGGGCATGCTGGTCGATCCCAGCATCGTGGTGCGCGAGCCCCTCTCGGTGCTCGCCACAATCGGCATCATCGTGGTGGGCAAGTCGCTCGCCGCCTTCCTCATCGTGCGCGCCTTCGGCCACCTGGCGGGCACCGCGCTCACCATCTCGGCGAGCCTCGCCCAGATCGGCGAGTTCTCCTTCATCCTGGCGGGCCTAGGGCTCTCGCTCGGGCTCCTGCCCCGGGAGGGTAACGACCTGATTCTCGCGGGGGCGATCCTCTCCATCATGGTCAACCCGCTGATCTTCGTGGCGCTCGACCGCCACGCCGCCCGGGAGCGCGAGGCGCGGGCCGGCCTCGAGAGCGCGGCCCCCGCCTCGCCGGCCCCGGAGCTGCCAGCGACCGCGCTCACGGGGCACGTGGTGCTCGTGGGCCATGGGCGCGTCGGCAGCCTCATCGCGGCGGATCTGCGGGCGCACGGCATCCCCTTCCTCGTCGTCGAGGAGAACGAGGCGCGGGTGGCGCGCCTGCGCGAGGACGGGATCGAGGCGATCCGGGGCGAGGCCGGCATGCCGGGGGTGCTGGAGGCCGCGAACCTCGCGGGCGCGCGCCGCCTCGTGAGCGCCATCCCGAACCCCTTCGAGGCTAGCACGCTCATCGAGGCCGGCCGGTCGGTGAACCCCCGCCTCGTGGTGGTGGCCCGGGCGCATTCGGACGCGGAGGTCGAGCACCTCCAGCGCTACGGCGCCGACCACATCGTGCTCGGCGAGCGCGAGATCGCCCGCGAGATGACGGCCAGGCTCCTGAACCGCGCAACCACGGACGATGCCGGCGAGGACTCCCCCGCCCCCGACGGCGACGCCTTCGAGGCCGCGCGCCGGCGGACCGCGTGAGGGCGGCAGGGCAAGCCGGCAACACCCCGGGAATATGTGGGATCAGGAGGCGACGAGGGGCCCCGCGGGCCGGCCTGGTCAGACTTTGTTTTGCGAATCAGGACGACCTTGCGGGGGCCATCCCGTCCGGCAGGTCCCGACCCCCGAGATCCGCTGCCGCATCCCTCAGGGGCCGGAGCCCGACGGGCTGTGAGATGGTGGTCAACCACAGTCGCGTCTAACTGGGGGAGGTGTATCGGCACCTCCCCCGCTCTTTCTATCGCCGACCCGTCCCCGTACGGCAACGCTTACGAGCACCGGGGCCCGTTCCGCCTCGCGACATGGTTTCGAAGCGGTGGCCGCGATCGCCGACGCGCGGTTAACGCTCCCCCCCCGGCCTAGCGGCCGCGCGAGCGGATCATGAAGCTGTCGAAGGAATATTCGGCCACCTGGAACCAGAGATATTCCTCGCCCCGGAACGCGCGCAGCGCCTCGTAGACCTTCTTGAAGTCCGGGTTCTTCGCCGAGATCTCGTCATAGACCTCGTTCGACGCCTTGTAGGCCGCCTCCATGATCTCCTGCGAGAACGGGCGCAGCTGCGCGCCGCCGCCCACCAGCCGGCGCAGGGCCGCCGGGTTGCGGGCGTCGTACTTGCCGAGCATGTCGATGTTGACCTGCGCCGCCGCCGCATGGACCGCCGCCTTGTAGGCCTTGGGCAGCTCGTTCCACTTGTCGAGGTTGAACATCACGTGGACGAGCGGGCCGCCGTCCCACCAGCCCGGGTAATAATAGAACGGCGCCACCTTGTTGAAGCCGAGCTTCTCGTCGTCATACGGGCCGACGAACTCTGCGGCGTCGATGGTGCCGCGCTCCAGCGCCGGGTAGATGTCGCCCCCCGCGATCTGCTGGGGCACCGCGCCGAGCTTCTGCATCACCTGGCCGCCCAGGCCCCCGATGCGGAACTTGAGGCCCTTCAGGTCCTCGAGGGTCTTCACCTCCTTGCGGAACCAGCCGCCCATCTGGGCGCCCGTGTTGCCGGCGGGCAGGGCATACATCTTCTGCTTGGCGAAGAACTCGTTGCACAGGTCGAGGCCGCCGCCATGGGTCATCCAGGCGTTCTTCTGGCGCGCGTTGAGCCCGAAGGGCACGTCGCAGGGCAGCGCGAAGGTCGGGTCCTTGCCCACGTAATAATAGGTCGTGGCCTGGCCCACCTCGACGACCCCGTTCGAGACCGCGTCGGCCACCTGGAAGGTGCCCACGATCTCGCCGGCCGCGAAGGGCTGGAGCTGGAAGCGCCCGTCCGTCAGGTCCGCGAGGACGCGGCAGAACAGGTCAGCGCCGCCATAGAGCGTGTCGAGGGATTTCGGGAAGGCCGACTGAAGGCGCCAGCGGATCTCGGGGGCGGATTGGGCGATGGCCGGCGCGGCGACGGCGCTGGCGGCCGCACCGACGGCGGCGCTGGCGAGGAAGTGACGGCGCTTCATGAATTCCCTCCTGGGCGAATGTAGGACTTGGCGTCCCTTGGGCCGGCCCGCATGGCGGCCGGCGGAAAGAGCCTAGTTCGGCCCGCGACCCCGCGCCATCCTCCTTCTGGCCACGAAGGGGCGCGGCGCCGCTCAGGTCCGGCGCGGCTGGAGATGGAGATAGGCAGGGTCGAACTCGCCCGCCGCCGCGAGGCCCGCCCAGTCGTCCACCGTCAGCGAGCCCCCGCGCAGGGTGATCAGGCCCGCCGCCCGAAGCTCCTGGAGCGTGCGGTTCACGTGGACGGTGGAGAGGCCCAGGATGTCGCCGAGCTCGGCCTGGGTGAGGGGCAGGTCGCAGGTGTCGTCCTGCACGAGCCCCACCGCGCGCAGGCGCGCCACGAGCTCGCACAGGAGATGGGCGAGGCGCCCATAGGCCTCGCGCCGGCCGAGATTGAGCATCCATTCGCGGAAGATGGCGGCATCGACGAGGGTCTCGCGCCAGAGGATCCCGCCGATGCGGGGATGGGCCCGGCAGAGCTCGCGTATCGCGTCGTGGGAGATGAAGCCGAGGCGGCAGGGGGTGAGCGTTCCGACGCTGTTGTCGAGGGTGTTCAGGTGCAGGCTCTGGAGGTCGGGAATGTCGCCTGGAACCTGGACCGCCATGATCTGGCGCCGGCCCTCGGCCGTGAGCTTGTAGACGCAGGCCAATCCCTCGAGGAGGACGCAGCAGCGGGTCGGGTGGTCGCCCTCCCGCACGATGTCCTGGTCGGCCTTCAGCTCCGCCGTCTGGACGGGCAAGGCCTGCAGGGCCGCCCTCTCCCCCGACGTGAGGTCGAAGGGGGCGAGGCTCTCCAGCTTGAGGATCGCCGGATGGATGTCGGAGGCGGCGGATGACGTCACGCGGGCGCTCCCTCGGATCGCGGGCCGGAGCCCGCGCTCACGTCATGCCGGCATCGTCTCGAACGTGGGACGCGCGATGCGGACGTCCCGGCGGCGCCGGCCCATGACGGCGCGAGCGGGACGCTAGCACGGAATTGTCGGCCCCGCAGCCGCCGTGCCTTGGCGCAGCGGCGCTCAGCCGCCCCCCCGCGCCGCGTCGCGCACGGCGACCTCGCACACGATCCGGTCGCTGTCGTCGGTGATCACGATGACGCCGTCGAGCGGGTCGACGCCGAGGGGCATCTCGGGCGCCGTCAGCCGGCGGGCTTCCCGCTCGGCCCAGGCGCGAGCCGCGTCGGCGTCCGGCAGCTCGACGCCGCACTGATCCAGGCTGAGATAGCCCCCGGCCCGGAAATGGAAATGGAACCGGGGCGGCGCGTCGAGATGCTCGAAGGCTTCGGCAAGGCGCGCATAGACGTTCGTCAGCGTCTGGGCGCGGACGGCGAGATCGTGCCCCCGGGTGCAGTCCCCGGCGTCCGGAACGGCATGTGGGCTCCTGTCCTGGTCCATCGATCGCTCCGGGGCTCGCGACCACATCACGTCACGGCGTGGCTTAAGCCTCGGTGCCGTCTGGCGCATTCACCCATGTTGATCGGGGCTCCGGGGCCACGCAGCCGGGGCCTGGACCACGAGCCCAGGCCCCAAAACGGAAAGGAGCCCGGCGCTGCCGCCGGGCTCCCCTCTCGCGTCCGATCCGAGGGATCAGAACTTGTAGCTCGCGCCCACGCGCACGGTGTGGAAGTCGGGCTCCGAGGAGGCGCCCAGACCGACCGTGCGGTCGTCGAAGCGGCCCAGGTCGTAGGAGGTGTAGCGGTACTCGGCCCGGACCGTCAGGTTGTTGGTGACGGCGTACTCGACGCCGGCGCCGAGGGTGTAGCCGAAGGCGTCGTCGCTGAACTTGATGGAGTTCGTGACCGACACGCCGCCGACGGCGGCCGTGGAGGAGAAGCGGGCGCCGAAATCGCCATAGGCGACGCCGCCGGTGGCATAGACCAGGGCGCGGTCGAAGGCGAAGCCGATGCGGGCGCGCAGCGAGGCCTGGTAGTCCAGGGTCGCCTTGTACGAGTCGGTGAACACCACGCCGCCGGCGGTGTAGGTCTCGACGCGCTTCGACTCGATGCCGGTGGCCTCGATGTCGCCCTCGACGCCGACGACGATCGAGCCGAACTGGACGTTGTAGCCGGCATGCACGCCGCCCACGACGCCGTCGAGGTCGCTGCCGTCGAGGCGGCCGTAGTTCAGGCCCGTGACGGTGTCATAGATGCGCACGTTCTCCTGGCCGAACGCGTAGCCGCCCTGCACGCCGACATAGAAGCCGGTCCAGGTGAAGACGGGAACGGACATGATCGGCGCGGCCATCGGGGCCATGGAGCGACGCGGCAGGTCGGCCGCCGAGGCAGCGACGGTGAGGCCCAGGAGTGCGGCGGCGGAGAGGAAAAGTGACTTCATGATCTGAACCCAATGGGGAAATGCGGGAGGCGACAGATCGCCGACCGGGGTTAAGAGCAGGTTACCGGGATGGCGCGAATGCCGTGCACCAGACGCCCGTGGCGGGCGCGCAACAGGCGGGCGCGCCTCAGCCCGTGCGGCGGCGGCCGCGAGGCCGGTCGGGCCGCCAGCGCGCCTCGTCGAGGCCCCATCCGGGCGGGGCGAAGCAGATCCAGGCGAAGAGGATCATGGCGAGCATGTAGATCGCCAGAAGGGCGTAGAGGAAATCCATCGCGGGCGAGCCTCACCTGCTTGCCCCGTCCACTGCTGCGTCGCCCTGTTTTGACGCTATCGTCCCCGGGGTGGATTACCGTTCCGTTAAGTCAGGCCGGCCCCTCGACTTGATCTCGGACGCGGCGCGTGCCGAAGCGGGGACGTGCGGGCCGGACGCAAGAAGGGCGGCTCCGGGGAGCCGCCCTCGTTCGATGGGTCCGAGCCGTCGCGATGCGGTCAGTCGCAGATCTTGATCCGCTTCACCACCATGTCGCCCCAGGGGTTCACCCGGCGCTTGATGATCACTCGGCACTCCTCGCCACCCCAGGCGGGGCGAACGCTTACCGGGCGGTTCCAGGAGCGGCGCTCGGGCCAGGAGCGATAGCCGTCGTCGTCATAGCCGTGACCGTGGCCGTAGCCGTAGCCGCGCCCTCCGCGGCGCTCCTCGACGTAGCGCTCCACCTCGCGGCGCCCGCCGCCGTAATAGCCGCCGCCGTCCCATTCGGCGACCTGGCGGACGCCTACGGGGGCGTTGATCGAGATCGAGATGTCGGCGGCCTTCGCGGCACCGCCCAGCACCAGAACCGACAGGGCTGAGAGGGCAAGGGTCTTCAGGGGGAACTGCATGGAAGCCTCCGAGGCGGGCGGTGCGTCGCGTTGATCACCGCCCCATGGACAGGACCCTAGACCCCTCCTGTTGAAGCGAACCCGAACGCGGCCTTCATCGGCCGTTCAGCCGCGAAAACCGGGCCAGGCGGCCCTCAGGAACCAAGCGACAGGCGTCACGTTGCCGTCGCGCGGCGACCCATCCGAATTCGCCGCCCAACTGGGAGGTTGTCCAATGCGTTACGGATTATTGTGCACGGCGGCGGTGGCCGCGCTGGCGCTCAGCGTCGCCGGCGGCTTCGCGCAGTCGGGCGGCGGGTCCGCCGGCGGTTCGGGCGGCGGCTCCGGCGGCTCGTCGGGCGGCATGAGCGGCTCGACGGCCGGCGGCGGCGGCTCGTCGGCCGGCGCCGGGTCCTCGGGCACCATGCAGCCCTCGGGCTCGGCGCAGTCGGGTTCGTCGGGCTCCTCGGGCTCGATGCAGTCGGGCTCCTCCGGGTCGTCCGGCACCATGCAGTCCGGGTCCTCGGGCTCCGGGCAGTCGGGCACCGCGTCGAGCGGGCAGCAGCAGGGATCGGGCTCGTCCGGCACGGCGTCGAGCGGCCAGCAGGGCGGCTCCAACTCCGGCACCACGTCGAGCGGCCAGCGGCAGGGTTCGGGCTCGTCGGGCACCGCCCAGGGCACGCAGCAGCAGCAGGGCTCCGGCTCAGCGCAGAGCAACCAGTCGGGCAGCACCCAGGGCTCGTCGCAGAGCAGCTCGTCCACGAGCAGCTCCAGCAACTCCACCACCACGGGCTCGCTGCCGGCGCTCCAGGGGGAGCAGCGCACCCAGGTCGTCCAGTCGTTCTCGAGCGTGAACGTCACGCCCGTGACGAACGTGAACGTCTCGATCTCGTCGGGCACCGTGATCCCGGAGACGGTCGAGCTGCGGGAGGTGCCCGCCGACGTGATCCGCGTGGTGCCGGCCTATCGCGGCTACCGCTTCTTCGTGATCCGCAACCAGATCGTCATCGTCGAGCCACGCTCGCGCAAGATCGTGACGGTGATCGAGCGCACGGGCTGAGCCCGGACGCTGACCAGGTACGAACGCCGAGGGGACGGCGCCGCCGTCCCCTCCCCCGTCAGGCCGGCACCGCGAGGGGCGCGAACTCCGCCGCGACCCGCTCGTAGACGGCGCGCTTGAACGGGATGATGAGCTCGGGCAGCCGCTCCAGCCGCTCCCAGCGCCACTCGTCGAATTCCGGCCGGTGCCCGGCGGGGCAGCGGATGTCGATCTCGTCGCTCTCGCCGAGGAAGCGGAAGGCGAACCATTTCTGGCTCTGGCCGCGATAGCGCCCCTTCCAGGCCCGCCCGGCCACGTCCCGGGGCAGGTCGTAGTTGAGCCAGTCCTCCACCTCCGCCATGAAGCGCACGGTGCGGACGTTGGTCTCCTCGTGGAGCTCGCGCAGGGCCGCGTTGTAGGGATCCTCGCCGGGGTCGATCCCCCCTTGCGGCATCTGCCAGGCATAGCCCCCGCCCACATGCTCGGGGCCGGCCTCCGACTTGCGCCGCCCGACGAACACCAGACCGTCCCGATTGAACAGGGCGACGCCGACGCAGGCGCGATAGGGCAGCGCGTCGATGTCGACGTGTCGTGCCGCTTTGCGGTTCGTGGTCATACGCCTGCGCAGCTCCCAACCATCGGCGGAATCGGTTCGGCGCGCTGCCCGGAGCGCCGTTCGAACCCCCATTGCTACGTGATTCGCCGCGCCGTCGCGCGGCCTTCCCCATTAAACGCCCCATCGGGCGTCGGGATCAACCCGTCGTCGTGGCGTCGGGTGCCGCAGGCGCGCTCAGCGCTCGGCGCGCAGCACCGAGGAGACCGGGACGAGCAGGATGCCGCGGGCCTCCAGGCCCCGGGCCCAGCGCTCCAGGCGCTCGATGGTGAGCGGCAGCGCGCTCGCGCTGCCAACGGCCACGCCGCCCTTGCGCGCGATGTCCTCCAGGCGCGCGAGCTCCCGGTCGATCTCGTCGGGCCGCGCCACGGCGTCGATCACCCGGTCGGCCGCGGCGGCGGGGGTGCCGGCCTTGCGGGCCAAGGCGGCCACGATGGAGCGGGGCGAGGAGCCGTCGTCGAGGAAGCCCAAGCCCCGGGTCCCGATCTCGCGCAGGATCGGCGCCATCGCGGCCTCGTCGGCGGTGATGCGGGCGCCCATGAAGTTCACGATGCCGACATAGCCGGAGAAGCGCGCCATGATCCAATGCAGCCGGTCGAGGTTCTCGGCGGCCTTCGCCTTGGCGGTGAGGGTGTGGGGGCCCGGATCGTTGTCGGGATAGTCGAAGGGCTCCATGGGCACCTGGAGCATGACCTCGTGCCCGTCCTCCCGGGCGCGGGCGACATGCCGCTCCAGGTCGTTGCCATAGGGCGCGAAGGCGAGCGTCATGGCGGGCGGCAGCTTGGCGATCGCGCTCGCGGTGGCGCTCTGGCTGATCCCAAGACCGCCCACGAGGATCGCGACGCGGCCCGCGGGCGTCACGCCGCCGGGCAGGGACTCGGCGGGTCTCGCGTAGACGTCGAGAGGGCGCACCCCCTCCCCCGCCTTGGGCAGGGTGCCGTGGCGCCCGCGCTCGACGAGGCGCCGGTCGGGCGCCGGGGCAAGGCGGATCGCGGCCGGCGGGGTCGGGACCCGCACCACCACGGACGCCGGCGCGCCCGAGCCGTCGGGGCGCAGCACCGTGACGCCCGAGGCGCTCTCCAGCTCCACCGCGGTGCTGCGCGCGCCGTCCCGGCCGGGCAGGTCCACCACGCGGCCGCCTTGAGCGGGGGCTGCGGGAGCCGGCGCGGCGGCGATCCGTTCCACCGCCACCCGGGCGTAGGGCTCGCCGCCGAGGGGATCGTCCACCACCGCCACATAGGCCCCGAGCGCCGCGGCGCCCGCCCCCGCGAGGGCGGCGAGGATGCGGGCGAGGGGCAGGGACGGCAGGCGGCGCGGCTCGCGCCGGTCCATCCCGAGGGGCTGCATCAGGGCGTCGGTGGTCACGGTCGGTCCTCGCGGCGCGCCCGAATCACGGCGAGCGGCGCATCGAGCAGACCCCTGCGGGCGTTAAGGTTTCGTTGAGCATGCTGCGCCGGACCGCCATGCGGGCCCGAGGGGTGAAGCCCGGCCGCAGGCGTGCTACATGGCCGGCAGTTCCGTCTCGAGGTCCAAGCCATGACGCTTGCCCTGCACAAGTCCCCCGAGCCCGATATGGGCGGCCTGATGCTCGATCTCGGCCGGCGCGCCCGCGCCGCCGCGCGGGCCCTCGCGCTCGCCTCCACGGAGACGAAGAACGCCGCGCTCCTGGCCATCGCGGCGGCGATCCGCGAGCGGGCGCCGGCGATCCTGGCGGCGAACGCGGAGGACGTGGCCGAGGCGACCGCCCGGGGCCAGACCGCCGCCTTCCTCGACCGCCTCGCCCTCGACGCCCGGCGCCTGGAGGCGGTGGCGGCGGCGGTGGAGAGCATCGCGGGGCTGCCCGACCCCGTCGGCCGGAGCCTCGCGCGCTTCGAGCGGCCGAACGGCCTCGCCATCGAGCGGGTCGCGACGCCGCTCGGCGTGGTGGGCGTGATCTTCGAGAGCCGCCCCAACGTCACGGCGGACGCGGGCGCCCTGTGCCTCAAGGCGGGCAACGCGGCGATCCTGCGCGCGGGCTCGGACAGCTTCCGCACCTCCTCGGCGCTCGCCGCCGCCATGGCCGAGGGGCTCGCGCGCGCGGGCCTGCCGGCCGACGCGATCCAGCTCGTCCCCACCCGCGACCGCGACGCCGTGGGCGCCATGCTGACGGGGCTCAATGGCGCCATCGACGTGATCGTGCCGCGCGGGGGCAAGAGCCTCGTCGCCCGGGTGCAGGCGGACGCGCGGGTGCCCGTCTTCGCCCACCTGGAGGGCGTCTGCCACGTCTACGTCCACGCGGACGCGGACCTCGCCATGGCGAGGGAGATCGTCCTCAACGCCAAGATGCGGCGCACCAGCGTCTGCGGCGCCGCCGAGACCCTTCTCGTCGACCGCGCCTGCGCGGCCACGCACCTGAAGCCGCTCGTCGCCATGCTCATCGGGGCCGGCTGCGAGGTCCGGGGCGACGCCGCCGTGCAGGGCGCCGATCCGCGCGTGGTGCCGGCCACCACCGAGGACTGGCCCGCGGAATATGGCGCGCCGATCATCGCGGCCGCCGTGGTCGACGGGCTCGACGCGGCCATCGCCCATGTCGAGCGCTGGGGCTCGCACCACACCGACGCCATCGTGACCGCGAACGAGGCCGCCGCCGCCCGCTTCCTCGCCGAGGTGGACTCCGCCATCGTGCTCCACAACGCCTCGACCCAGTTCGCCGACGGCGGCGAGTTCGGCTTCGGCGCCGAGATCGGCATCGCCACGGGCCGCATGCACGCCCGCGGCCCCGTCGGCCTGGAGCAGCTCACGAGCTTCAACTACCGCATCCGGGGCACCGGGCAGACCCGGCCGTGAGGGAGGGGGGCGCCTCTCCTCTCCCCGCCGTGCGGG
>NZ_VUOA01000048.1:0-212 GCF_008386575.1 Salinarimonas soli | reverse complement strand
GGGGAGAGGAGGCCGTGATCCCCCTGCCGCCTCATCGCCCCGGCTTGCGCATCGGCCTGTTCGGCGGGTCGTTCAACCCGGCCCATGCGGGGCATCGGCATGCGACGCTGCTCGCCATGCGGCGGCTGCATCTCGACTGGGCCTGGTGGATCGGCACCCCACGGAACCCGCTCAAAGACACGAGCGGCCTGCCCTCCCTCGAGGCGCGCGTG
>NZ_VUOA01000047.1 GCF_008386575.1 Salinarimonas soli | reverse complement strand
GCGTCGTCGCCCAGGTGATGGATTAATCAACAGCAACGATCGGACGTGCGGCCGCACCGGCCGCACGATCCGACGTGAACGGGGCAACCCATGAACTCTCAAAACATTCGTATCCGCCTCAAGGCGTTCGATCACCGCATCCTCGACGCGTCGACCCGCGAGATCGTGTCGACCGCGAAGCGGACCGGCGCTCAAGTTCGTGGGCCGATCCCGCTGCCGACGCGCCTCGAGCGCTTCACGGTGCTGCGCTCGCCGCACATCGACAAGAAGTCGCGGGAGCAGTTCGAGATGCGCACTCACAAGCGCGTGCTCGATATCGTGAACCCCACTCCGCAGACGGTCGACGCTCTGATGAAGCTCGACCTCGCCGCGGGCGTGGACGTGGAAATCAAGCTCTGAGCCGTCTGGCTTGGAGCCCTTGGAACAGCGCCGAGGAAATACGCTCATGCGCTCAGGCGTCATTGCACAAAAAGTCGGGATGACCCGCATCTTCACGGATGCCGGCGAACACGTCCCGGTGACGGTCCTCAAGGTCGACGCCTGTCAGGTCGTCGCCCACCGGACCATGGACAAGAACGGTTATGTCGCGCTGCAAGTCGGCGTCGGCAAGGCCAAGGTCAAGAACGTCTCGAAGGCCGAGCGCGGACGGTTCGCGATCGCCCAGGTCGAGCCCAAGAAGAAGATCGCGGAGTTCCGCGTCTCCGAGGAGGCGATGATCCCGGTCGGCGCGACGATCACGGCGGACCACTTCGTCCCCGGGCAGTTCGTCGACGTGACGGGCACCTCCACGGGTAAGGGCTTCGCCGGCGGCATGAAGCGCTGGAACTTCGGCGGCCTTCGCGCCACCCACGGCGTCTCCGTCTCGCACCGCTCGATCGGTTCGACCGGCGGCCGCCAGGATCCGGGCAAGACCTTCAAGAACAAGAAGATGCCGGGCCATCTCGGCGTCGAGCGCGTCACCACGCAGAACCTGCGTGTCGTCCAGACGGACGTGGAGCGCGGCCTGATCCTCGTCGAGGGCGCCGTTCCGGGCGTCGCCGGCGGCTGGATCTTCGTTCGCGACGCCGTGAAGCGCAAGCTCCCGGCCGAGGCGCCGATGCCTGGTGCGTTCCGCGCCGGCAACGAGGCCCCTGCCGAGGCGCCGGCCCAGACCACTGAGGAGACCGCGTGATGAAGCTCGACGTGACCACCCTCGACGGCGCCAGCGCCGGATCGGTGGAGCTCGCCGACGAGATCTTCGGTCTCGAGCCGCGCGCCGACCTCCTGCAGCGCTGCGTGCGCTGGCAGCTGGCCAAGCGCCAGGCTGGCACCCACAAGTCCAAGGGCCGTTCGGAGATCAACCGCACGACCAAGAAGCTCTACAAGCAGAAGGGCACCGGCAACGCCCGCCACGGCGCCGCGAGCGCCCCCCAGTTCCGGGGCGGCGGCAAGGCCTTCGGCCCGGTCGTGCGCAGCCACGCGCATGACCTGCCTAAGAAGGTGCGCGCCCTGGCGCTGCGCCACGCTCTCTCGTCGAAGGCCAAGACGCAGTCGCTCATCGTCGTCGACGACGTGCGGCTCGACGCGCCCAAGACGAAGGCGCTCGTGGAGCGCTTCGGGAAGCTGGGTCTGGCCAACGCGCTCGTGATCGGCGGCGCCGAGGTGGAGGCGAACTTCCAGCTCGCCGCCCGCAACATCCCGAACGTCGACGTGCTGCCCGTCCAGGGCATCAACGTCTATGACATTCTCCGCCGCGACAAGCTCGTGCTGACCAAGGCGGCCGTCGATGCGCTGGAGGCGCGCTTCAAATGAGCATGGATCCGCGCCACTACGACGTGATCGTCTCCCCGGTGATCACCGAGAAGGCGACCGCCCTGTCGGAGCACAACAAGGTGGTCTTCCGCGTCGCCCCGACCGCGACCAAGCCGCAGATCAAGGCCGCCGTCGAGAAGCTGTTCGACGTCAAGGTCAAGAGCGTCAACACGCTCGTGACCAAGGGCAAGTCGAAGATGTTCCGCGGCATCAAGGGCCGGCGCTCCGACGTGAAGAAAGCGGTGGTGACCCTCGAAGAGGGCCAGACCATCGACGTCACGACGGGGCTGTGAGCGAGACCGGAGGAACAGACCCATGGCTTTGAAGACCTTCAAACCGGTCACGCCTGGCCTTCGCCAGCTCGTGATCGTCGACCGCCGGGAGCTCTACAAGGGCAAGCCCGTGAAGTCGCTCACCGAGGGCAAGTCCTCGACGGGCGGCCGCAACAATCTCGGCCGCATCACCGTCCGCTTCCGCGGCGGTGGCCACAAGCGCACGCTGCGCAACGTCGACTTCAAGCGCCGGGGCTTCCTCGGCCAGTCGGCCACGGTGGAGCGGATCGAGTACGATCCGAACCGCTCGGCGTTCATCGCGCTGATCCGGTACCCGGCGGGCGAGCTGTCCTACATCCTGGCTCCCCAGCGCCTCACCGCCGGTGACCAGGTGTCCGCCGGCGAGCAGGTCGACATCAAGCCCGGCAACGCGATGCCGCTCGGCAACATGCCCGTGGGCACCATTATCCACAACGTGGAGCTCAAGGTGGGCAAGGGCGGCGCGATCGCCCGCTCGGCCGGCACCTACGCCCAGATCGTGGCGCGTGACCAGGGCTACGTGACGGTTCGCCTGAACTCGGGCGAGCAGCGTCTCGTGCACGGCCATTGCTTCGCGACCGTGGGCGCGGTGTCCAACCCCGACCACATGAACATCTCGATGGGCAAGGCCGGCCGCAACCGCTGGCTCGGCAAGCGGCCTCACAACCGCGGCGTCGCGATGAACCCGATCGACCACCCGCACGGCGGTGGCGAGGGCCGCACCTCCGGCGGCCGTCACCCGGTGACGCCGTGGGGTATCCCGACCAAGGGTAAGAAGACCCGGTCGAACAAGCGGACCGACAAGTTCATCGTGTCGAGCCGTCACGCTCGTAAGAAGTAAGAGGCGCGCCATGGCACGTTCGATCTGGAAGGGCCCGTTCGTCGACGGCTACCTTCTCAAGAAGGCCGACGCCGCTCGCGGCTCGTCCCGCAGCGAAGTCATCAAGATCTGGAGCCGCCGCTCCACGATCCTTCCGCAGTTCGTGGGCCTCACCTTCGGGGTCTACAACGGGCAGAAGCACATCCCCGTCTACGTGACCGAGGAGATGGTGGGGCACAAGTTCGGCGAGTTCTCGCCGACCCGCACCTTCCATGGGCACGCGGCGGACAAGAAGGCGCGGAGGAAGTAACATGAGCAAGCCGGCTACTCCCCGCGCGCTGAGCGACCAGGAAGCGAAGGCCGTCCTTCGCAACATCCGCGTCTCTCCGCAGAAGCTCAACCTCGTGGCCCAGCTCATCCGGGGCAAGAAGGTTGCGACGGCGCTCGCCGACCTCGAGTTCTCGCGCAAGCGCATCGCGCGCGACGTGAAGAAGTGCCTCGAGAGCGCGATCGCCAATGCCGAGAACAACCACGACCTCGATGTCGACGATCTCGTCGTCAAGGAGGCCTTCGTCGGCAAGGCGCTCGTCATGAAGCGCTTCCACGCCCGTGCCCGCGGTCGCGGCGCGCGGATCCTGAAGCCGTTCTCGCACCTCACCATCGTGGTGCGCGAGCAGGCTGCGGCGCAGGCCTGAGGAGAGAACCATGGGTCAGAAAGTCAACCCGATCGGCCTGCGGCTCGGCATCAACCGGACCTGGGATTCGCGCTGGTTCGCCAGCAAGGGCGAGTACGCGAAGCTCCTGCATGAGGACATCCTGATCCGGGAGTCCCTCATGAAGCAGCTCAAGCAGGCCGCCGTCTCGCGCATCGTCATCGAGCGCCCGCACCGCAAGTGCCGCGTCACCATCCACTCGGCCCGTCCGGGCGTGGTGATCGGCAAGAAGGGCGCGGACATCGACAAGCTGCGCAAGCTCGTGAGCCGCCTCACCTCCGGCGAGGTCGCCATCAACATCGTCGAGGTGCGCAAGCCCGAGGTGGACGCGACCCTCGTCGCCGACTCCATCGCGCAGCAGCTCGAGCGCCGCGTGGCCTTCCGCCGCGCCATGAAGCGCGCCGTCCAGTCGGCGATGCGTCTTGGCGCCGAGGGCATCCGCATCAACTGCTCGGGCCGCCTCGGCGGCGCCGAGATCGCCCGCCTCGAATGGTACCGTGAGGGTCGCGTGCCGCTGCATACGCTGCGCGCCGACGTCGATTACGGCACCGCGACGGCGTTCACCACCTACGGCACGTGCGGCATCAAGGTCTGGATCTTCAAGGGCGAGATCCTCGAGCATGATCCCATGGCCCAGGACCGGCGCATGAACGAGGAGGGCGCCCGCTCGGGTGGCCGCCGCGAGCAGGCGGCCTGAGCGAGCAGAGCATAGAGGCACGTCATGCTCCAACCTAAGAAGACCAAGTTCCGCAAAGCCTTCAAGGGCCGCATCAGCGGCACCGCGAAGGGCGGCACCGAGCTGAACTTCGGTCAGTTCGGCCTCAAGGCTCTCGAGCCGGAGCGCATCACCGCGCGCCAGATCGAGGCCGCCCGCCGGGCGATCACCCGCCAGATGAAGCGCCAGGGCCGGGTCTGGATTCGGATCTTCCCGGATCTTCCGGTTTCACAGAAGCCCACCGAAGTCCGTATGGGCAAGGGCAAGGGCGCGCCGGAGTTCTGGGCGGCCCGCGTCGCTCCCGGGCGCATCATGTTCGAGATCGACGGCGTCGCCGAGGACATCGCCCGCGAGGCCCTGCGCCTGGGCGCGGCCAAGCTGCCGATCCGCACGCGCTTCATCCAGCGCATCGCCGAGTGAGGAGGCACCGATGAAGTCTACCCAGCGGGTCTCCGACCTCAAGACGATGAGCCCCGATCAGCTCCAGGAGGAGCTGCTCAGCCTCAAGAAGGAGCAGTTCAACCTGCGCTTCCAGCGGGCGACGGGCCAGCTCGAGAACACCTCGCGCGTGACGGAGGTCCGCAAGGACATCGCCCGCGTGAAGACCATGCAGCGCCAGAAGGCCCAGAAGGCCTAAAGGAAGTATACCATGCCCAAGCGCACGTTGCAGGGTGTCGTCGTCAGCGACAAGCAGGACAAGACGGTGGTGGTGAAGGTCGAGCGGCGCTTCACCCATCCGGTCCTGAAGAAGACGGTCCGGCGCACCAAGAAATACCATGCCCACGACGAGGCCAACGTGGCCAAGGTGGGCGACATCGTCACGATCGAAGAATCGGCGCCGATGTCGAAGCTCAAAACCTGGCGCTTGATCGAGCAGGCATAATCCCGATCCGTCGGGACTTATCCGGGGCTTGTGTGTGGGGGGCTGCCCGTGTATAGGGCGGCCTTTCGCGGTCAAGGGCAGGGGACGTCAGATCCCCATCAGGCGTAGTCCGGGACGAGACCCGGAAACCTGTCTGAAACAAGGAAAGGATCAAAGCCATGATCCAGATGCAGACCAATCTCGACGTAGCCGACAATTCTGGCGCCCGTCGCGTCATGTGCATCAAGGTTCTGGGCGGCTCGAAGCGGAAGTACGCGTCCGTGGGCGACATCATCGTGGTGTCGGTCAAGGAGGCGATCCCGCGCGGCCGCGTGAAGAAGGGCGACGTCATGAAGGCGGTCGTCGTGCGCACGGCGAAGGACATCCGGCGGGCCGACGGCTCGGTGATCCGGTTCGACCGGAACGCCGCCGTGCTCATCAACAACCAGAAGGATCCGGTCGGCACCCGCATCTTCGGACCGGTTCCGCGCGAGCTGCGCGCCAAGAACCACATGAAGATCATTTCGCTGGCGCCCGAGGTGCTCTGATGGCTGCGAAAATCAAGAAGGGCGACAACGTCGTCGTCACCACCGGTCGTGACAAGGGCAAGACCGGCGAGGTCATCCAGGTGATGCCGAAGGAGGAGCGTGCGCTCGTCCGCGGCGTCAACATGGTCAAGCGCCACACGCGCCAGTCCATGAACCAGGAGGGCGGCATCATCTCCAAGGAGGCGCCGATCCACCTGTCGAACCTCGCCTATGCGGACCCCAAGGACGGCAAGGCGACGCGGGTCGGCTTCAAGACCCTGGACGATGGGCGCAAGGTTCGCTTCGCGAAGCGCTCGGGAGATCTGATCGATGGCTGAGGCGAATAACGGCTACACGCCGCGGCTCCGGAAGCACTACGACGAGGTCGTTCGCCCGGCGCTGATCAAGGAATTCGGCTACAAGAACGTCATGGAAGTTCCGACGATCGAGAAGATCGTTCTGAACATGGGCGTCGGCGAGTCGACGGGCGACTCCAAGAAGGCGACGGTGGCGGCGGGCGATCTCGCCCTCATCGCCGGCCAGAAGCCGGTGGTCACCCGGGCCCGCAAGGCGATCGCGCAGTTCAAGGTGCGCGAGAACATGCCGATCGGCTGCAAGGTCACCCTTCGGCGCCAGCGCATGTACGAGTTCATGGACCGCCTGGTCACGATCGCGCTGCCGCGCGTCCGCGACTTCCGTGGCCTGAACCCGAAGTCGTTCGACGGGCGTGGCAACTACGCCCTCGGGATCAAGGAGCACCTCGTGTTCCCCGAGATCAACTACGACAAGGCCGAGCAGATCTGGGGCATGGACGTCATCATCGCGACCTCCGCGAAGACGGACGACGAGGCCCGGGCGCTGCTCAAGCACTTCAACTTCCCGTTCCGGCAGTGAGGTCGGCCCTCAAGGCCCCTCAGACGCGGACACCGGAGAGAACCAATGGCTAAGAAAAGCTCGATCGAGAAGAACAAGCATCGGCGCGAGCTCGTCGCGAAATATGCCGAGAAGCGCGCCGCGCTCCTCGCCACCGCGAACGACGAGTCCCGCTCGATGGAGGAGCGCTTCGAGGCGCGCCTCAAGCTGGCGGAGCTGCCGCGCAACTCCTCCAAGACGCGCATCGTCAACCGCTGCGGCGTGACCGGGCGTCCCCGGGCGTATTACCGCAAGCTCGGCATGTCGCGCATCGCGCTGCGCGAGCTCGGCTCGCAGGGCCTGATCCCGGGCCTCGTGAAGTCCAGCTGGTAAGGAGGGGACACCATGTCGATCAACGATCCCCTGGGCGATATGCTCACCCGCATCCGCAACGCGCAGATGCGCAAGCGGCAGACGGTGGCGACGCCCGGCTCCAAGCTGCGCGCCCGCGTGCTCGAGGTCCTCAAGTCCGAGGGCTACATCCGGGACTATTCCTCGACCGAGTTCGGCAACGGCCGGTCCGAGTTCCAGATCGAGCTCAAGTACTATGACGGCCAGCCCGTCATCCGCTCGATCCAGCGCGTGTCGAAGCCCGGCCGCCGGGTCTATGCCTCGGTCGGCGCCATGCCGCGCGTAGCGGACGGCCTCGGCATCACGATCCTCTCCACGCCCCAGGGCGTGATGGCCGACCACGAGGCGCGCGAGCGCAACGTCGGCGGCGAAGTGCTCTGCACGGTCTTCTGACCGGGCGGGCATTGTCACGAACCCACGGAGCGAACAGATGTCTCGTGTAGGCAAGAAGCCGGTGGCGGTGCCGTCCGGCGTGACGGCGACCGTCGACGGTCAGCTGGTGAAGATGAAGGGCACGAAGGGCGAGCTGTCCTTCCGCGTCCCCGAAGAGGTGATGGTGGCGTTCGAGGACGGCACCGTGAAGGTGAACCCCCGCGACGAGTCGAAGTCGGCCCGCGCCAAGTGGGGCCTCTCCCGCGCCATGGTGCAGAGCCTCGCCGACGGCGTGAGCAAGGGCTTCGAGAAGAAGCTCGAGATCAACGGCGTGGGTTACAAGGCGGCGGTTCAGGGCAAGATCCTGAAGCTGTCGCTCGGCTACAGCCACGACATCGACTACGAGATCCCCGCCGGGATCACGATCACGACGCCGCGCCCCACCGAGGTAATCGTCGCCGGGATTGACAAGCAGGTCGTCGGCCAGACCGCTGCGGAGATCCGTGGCTATCGTGGCCCCGAGCCCTATAAGGGCAAGGGCGTCAAGTACGCCGGCGAGTTCATCTTCCGCAAGGAAGGCAAGAAGAAGTAAGGAGCGAGAGCGATGGCAAACAAGTTCGACGCGCTCTCGCGCCGCAAGGCTCGCGTGCGCAAGGCACTCCGGACGGCCTCCAATGGCCGTCCGCGGCTGTCGGTGTTCCGTTCGTCGAAGCAGATCTACGCCCAGATCATCGACGACGCGAACGGCCACACGGTCGCCTCCGCCTCGACGATCGAGAAGGACGTCAAGGGCAAGCTCAAGACCGGCGCCGACAAGGCCGCCGCGGCCGAGATCGGCCGCCTGGTCGCCGAGCGCGCCAAGGCGGCCGGGGTCACTCAGGTGATCTTCGACCGGTCGGGCTACCTCTATCACGGCCGCATCAAGGCGCTCGCCGACGCGGCGCGCGAGGGCGGCCTGGACTTCTGAACGGCGGGATGAAGGTCCAACTTCCAGCGAGCGGGCCCGCCGCCCGCGCCAGTGAGATGTGAGAACATGGCAAGAGAACCCAGAGAGCGGTCCGGTGACCGCGAGAAGGCCGACAGCGAGTTCGTCGACCGCCTCGTGCACATCAACCGCGTCGCCAAGGTGGTGAAGGGCGGGCGTCGCTTCGGCTTTGCCGCGCTCGTCGTCGTCGGCGACCAGAAGGGCCGCGTCGGCTTCGGCCATGGCAAGGCCCGCGAGGTGCCTGAGGCGATCCGCAAGGCCACCGAGGCGGCCAAGCGCTCGCTCGTCCGCGTGCCGCTGCGCGAGGGCCGGACCCTCCACCACGACGTGAACGGCCGCCATGGCGCCGGCAAGGTCGTGGTCCGAGCGGCTCCCCAGGGCACGGGCATCATCGCCGGCGGCCCCATGCGCGCCGTGTTCGAGACGCTCGGCGTCCAGGACGTGGTGGCGAAGTCGCTCGGCTCGTCCAACCCCTACAACCTCGTTCGCGCGACGTTCGACGCGCTGAAGAACGAGGACAGCCCCCGCTCCGTCGCGGCTCGCCGTGGCATCAAGGTGTCGTCCCTGCAGTCGCGTCGTCGCGACGGCGGCGGCGAGGCCGGCGCCGAGGCGTGAGGAGGACAGCATGGCTGACAAAACCATCACCGTGCAGCAGATCGGCTCGCCGATCCGCCGCGAGGCCTCCCAGCGGCAGACGCTGATCGGCCTCCGCCTGAACAAGCTCCACCGGGTCTCGACCCTGGAGGACACCCCGTCGGTGCGCGGCATGATCGCCAAGGTCGCGCACCTCGTCCGCGTCGTCGACGGTCAGTGAGGAGATCACCATGAAGCTCACTGAGATCCGCGACAACGAGGGCGCCACCAAGCCGCGCATGCGCATCGGCCGGGGCATCGGCTCGGGCAAGGGCAAGACCGGCGGGCGCGGCGGTAAGGGCCAGACGGCCCGTTCCGGCTACCGCAACAACGGCTTCGAGGGCGGCCAGATGCCGGTCCACCGTCGCCTGCCCAAGCGGGGCTTCAACAATCCGGGCGCCCGCGACCTCAACGAGGTCAATGTCGGGCGCCTGCAGCAGGCGGTCGATGCCGGTCGGCTCGACGTTTCGGCTCCCGTCACGGTCGAGGCGCTCGTCGCCGCGGGCGTGGTGTCCCGGGTGCGTGACGGCGTGAAGATCCTCGGCGTCGGCGAGCTCACCGCGAAGCTCGATCTGCACGTCGCCGGAGCGTCAAAGTCCGCGCTCGAGGCGATCGAGCGGGCGGGCGGCACCGTGACGGTCCTCGGGGCCGTTGCGCAGGCGTGACGCCTCGCTTATCTGACCCGTGAGGCGAACGGCGGCCCGCGCGCATCGTGCGAGGCCGCCGTTTGCATTCCGACCCCACTGATTAGATTTCCCCTCGGAGGGACCAATGGCTTCGGCAGCCGAGCAACTTGCGGCCAATCTCAATTTCGGTGCGATCGCCCGTGCCGAGGAATTGAAGAAGCGGATCTGGTTCACCCTGGGGGCGCTGATCGTCTATCGCCTGGGGACTTATATCCCGCTGCCGGGCATCGATCCGGAGGCGCTGCGCCAGTCCTTCCAGCAGGCGCAGGGCGGCGTGCTCGGCCTGTTCAACATGTTCTCGGGCGGGGCGGTGGAGCGCATGGCGATCTTCGCGCTCAACATCATGCCCTATATCTCGGCCTCGATCATCGTTCAGCTCCTCACCTCCGTGGTGCCCTCACTCGAGGGCCTCAAGAAGGAGGGCGAGTCGGGCCGCAAGATCCTCAACCAGTACACCCGGTACCTCACCGTGGTGCTTGCCGTGTTCCAGTCCTGGGGTATCGCCGTCGGCCTGTCGAACGCCGGCACCATCGTGCAGAGCCCCGGCCTGTTCTTCGTGATCTCGACGGTGATCACGCTCACGGGCGGCACCCTGTTCCTGATGTGGCTCGGCGAGCAGATCACGTCGCGCGGCATCGGCAACGGCGCCTCGCTCATCATCTTCGCGGGTATCGTGGCGAGCCTGCCGCAGGCGCTCGTGGGGACCCTCGAGCTCGGCCGCCAGGGCGCGATCTCGACGGGGTTGATCCTCGGCGTGCTCGTGATGTGCGCCGTGGTGATCTACTTCATCGTCTTCATGGAGCGCGCCCAGCGCCGGCTCCTGATCAACTACCCCAAGCGCCAGGTGGGCAATCGGATGTACGAGGGCCAGACCTCGTTCCTGCCGCTCAAGCTCAACACCTCGGGCGTGATCCCGCCGATCTTCGCCTCCTCGCTCCTGCTGCTGCCGACCACAGTGGCGAGCTTCTCGGCGAGCACGGGCGGCACGGGCATCCTGGCGACCCTGTCGGCGTATCTCGCCCACGGACGCCCGCTCTACATGTTGCTCTATGCGGGCCTGATCATCTTCTTCGCGTTCTTCTACACCGCGATCGTCTTCAATCCTCAGGAGACGGCGGACAACCTGAAGAAGCATGGCGGCTTCATCCCCGGCATCCGGCCGGGGGAGCGGACGGCCGAGTACATCGATGCGGTGCTCACCCGCATCACGGTGATCGGCGCGGCCTACCTCACGGTGATCTGCCTCATCCCCGAGTTCCTGGTGTCCTACGCGGCCCTGCCGTTCTACTTTGGCGGTACGTCCCTGCTCATCGTCGTGACGGTGACCATGGATACGGTGGCGCAGGTCCATGGGCACTTGCTCGCCCACCAGTACGAAGGTCTAGTGAAGAAGGCGAAGCTGAGGGGCGCACGTCGGCGTTGACGCCGCTATAGAAGCCGGCCGACATTCGTTGGGGGAGCGAACGCCATGAGGATCATCCTGCTCGGACCGCCGGGAGCCGGCAAGGGGACGCAGTCGACTCGCATCGTCGAGCGCTTCGGCATCCCGCAGCTGTCGACGGGTGACATGCTGCGGGCCGCCGTCGCGGCCGGCACGCCGATCGGCCTGCAAGCCAAGGCGATCATGGATCGCGGCGATCTCGTCTCCGACGACGTGGTCGTCGGGATCGTCGCAGACCGCATCGAGGAGGAGGATGCCCGCAACGGCTTCATCCTCGACGGCTTCCCGCGTACGGTCGCGCAGGCCGAGGCGCTGGAGGCCATGCTGTCCTCGAAGGGCATCAAGCTCGACGGCGTGATCGAGTTCACGGTCGACGAGTCGGCCCTTGTGGAGCGCATCATGAAGCGCGCCCAGGAGACCGCGGCTCGGGGAGAGCCGGTTCGCAAGGACGACAATCCGGACATCTTCAAGACCCGGCTCGAAGCCTATCGGAGCCAGACGACGCCGCTCTCCGCCCATTATGCCGGCAAGGGCATGCTTCGTAAGCTCGACGGCATGCGCCCGATCGACGACGTGACCCGCGATCTGATGGACTTGCTGGAGCAGGCCCGCGCAGGCGCCTGACGTCGTTCCCGGCGACGTGCCCGGGTACGGTCCCTGATTTGACACTTTGCATTGAAAACGCGGGTCCCGATCGGGCCCGCGTTTTCGTATTCAGACACAGGAGAGGGGCTCGTGGCACCCTTCCGCACCGTTAACACTAGTGCATCTTTTTTGGTGTAGTTGTCGTTGCGTCACTACTGACAATCGCGCCGGTCATTGCTAAGGCTCCCTTAATGAGAAAGGGGGCATTTCAATGAACATGCACGTTTCACGCGCGCCAGTGCGCATCTCGCATATTGCTCAGATCATCGAGGACGCTTTTGGGGATCTCGGCGCCTTGCAGGCTGGCCATCAGGGGCCGCTTGCCGAGGCCGTGCACGAGGCCCTCGCCGGGCTCGACGCCGGAACGCTCCGGGCCGCCGAGAAAATCGACGGCGAATGGCAGGTCAACCGCTGGCTCATCAACGCCCTGATGGTCGCAGCTCACATCGGCGAGTACGAGCTCGTCGAGGGCGGGCCGGGCGGATCATATTGGTGGGACAAGGAGCCGCCGAAATTCCGCAATTGGGGCGAGGCCGAGTTCCGGGCCGCGGGCTTTCGCGCGCTGCCTCACGCGGTGGTGCGCCATAGCGCCTTCATCGGCCGCAACGTGGTGCTGATGCCCTGCTTCGTGAGCTGGGGGGCCCGTGTGGACGAAGGAACTATGATCGACTCCTGGGCCACCGTGGGCTCGTGCGCCCAGATCGGCCGCAACGTCCACGTCTCCGCCGGAGCGACGATCGGCGGCGTCATCGAGCCGGCCCAGGTTCGTCCCGTGATCATCGAGGATGAGTGCTTCATCGGCGCCCGGTGCAGCGTGGTCGAGGGCGTGATCGTCGGCGAGGGTTCGGTCCTGGCGGCCGGTACGGCGCTGTCGGGCTCGACGAAGATCGTCGACCGCACCACGGGCGAGATCCACCAGGGCGAGGTGCCCCCGTACTCCGTCGTCGTGCCGGGCTCCCTCCCGTCCGGCCCCATGCCCGACGGGTCTCCCGGGCCCTTCCTCCATTGCGCCGTGATCATCAAGCGCGTCGACGCGAGGACCCGGGAGAAGGCTCGGGTCAACGACCTGTTCCGGGTGTGACGATGGCGAACGGCATTCCGGCCGTCGAGGGCCCGCTCCTGGGCGCCCTCGATACGCCCAGAGCCCATGCGGCGAGATCCGTCGGGCTGGCCCTGGGCGGCGCGCTGGCGCTTGCGGCGGCCATGGGCATCGGGCGCTTCGTCTATACCCCGATCCTGCCCGCGATGGCGGCCGCGCTCGACCTGTCGGGCGCGCAGGGCGGCTTGATCGCCGCCGCGAATGTTCTGGGCTATCTGGCGGGAGCCCTCGCCGCCTCCGCGCCCCGCCTGCCGGGCTCGCGCCGTGCGTGGCTGCTTGGCGCGCTGGCGGGAAGCGCGGGGACGACGCTGCTCATGGCGGGGAGCGACACGCTCGGCACCTTCCTGGCCCTGCGCTTTGTGGCGGGCGTGGCGAGCGCCTTCGCGCTCGTCTTCGCCTCGGCCCTCGTGCTCGACCGGCTGGCGCAGGCGGGGCGCTCCGGGCTCTCGGCCGTGCATTTCGCGGGCGTCGGCGTCGGGATCGCGGTCTCGTCCGTCACCGTCAGCGCCGCCTCGGACGCCGGCTTCGACTGGCGCGGGCTCTGGGTGGCCGCCGGCCTGCTCTCGCTCGTCGTCCTGCCCGCGGTGGCGCTCCTCGTCCCGCCCGAGGCTCCGGGGGTCGGAGCCGTCCGGGAGGGCAGGGGACGCCTCACGATCGGGAGGCCCTTCGGCTTCCTCCTCGCGGCCTACTTCCTGTTCGGCCTGGGCTACATCGTCACCGCCACCTTCCTGATGACGCTGGTGCGCGGCGAGCCGTCGCTTCGCGCCATCGAGCCCGCCGTGTGGCTGACGGTGGGGCTCGCCGCCATTCCCTCCGTCGCGATCTGGAACGTGCTCGGCCGGCGTTTGGGCACCCTCAGGGCCATGGCGCTCGCCCTCGTCGTCGAGGCAGCGGGCGTGGCAGCAAGCGCACCGGCCTTCGGGGCGCCGGGAATCCTGGCCGCGGCGGCGCTGCTCGGCGCCACGTTCATCGGGATCACGGCGCTCGGGATCGCAGGCGCTCGGGCGTTCAATCCCGCCGCGGCGCGCCAGGCGCTCGCCTTGATGACGGCCCTGTTCGGGCTCGGCTCGGCCCTCGCGCCCCCCGTCGCCGGCCTGATCGCGGACGTGACGGGGGAGTTCACCCTCGCAAGCCATCTGGCGGCCGGCGCGCTCGTCGCGGGAGCCGCATGCGCCTGGGCGGCTCATCGGTCGACTCGCCGGGGCGGGCCGGAGCCGGCCCCCTGACCATCCGGCACCCGGCATGCCGGAGAGGGCAGGGCGGGGTTGACGGGGGTGGCTTTATCCGCTAGCACCCCCATTCCGCTCAACACGGTCATCCCTGGTCGGCCTCGCGAGAGACCGTCCGGGGTTGTTTGCTTGTTGTCCGCCCAGGGGCCGGCCTCCACCGGACGTGCGGACGAAAACCCGCTCGGCGCCGCCGCGTCGAGCCAGATGGAGACGGCTCATGGCCCGTATCGCAGGCGTCAATATCCCGACCAACAAGCGCACCATCATCGCGCTCCAGTACATCCACGGTCTCGGCGCCAAGAAGGCCGCCGAGATCTGCGAGAAGGTCGGCATCCCGGCCGAGCGCCGCGTGAACGAGCTCACCGACGCCGAGGTCCTGCAGATCCGCGAGACGATCGACCGCGACTACCTCGTCGAGGGCGACCTGCGCCGCGAGGTCTCGATGAACATCAAGCGCCTGATGGACCTGGGCGTCTATCGCGGCCTGCGCCACCGTCGCGGCCTCCCGGTCCGCGGTCAGCGCACCCACACGAACGCCCGCACCCGCAAGGGCAAGGCCAAGCCGATCGCCGGCAAGAAGAAGTGACCTTTGGCGGCCTTAAGGCCGCGAAAGGTCATCCCGGGCGAGCGCAGCGAGACCCGGGACCCAGCGCCTCGGCGCCTGGATGTCCGGGTCAAGCCCGGCCATGACATCTGAAAGACGGCGGCCGGCGACCCGGCCGCGATCACCTCATCCATCCCCAGCGCCTGGCATCACGGGCGCGCTTGAAGGATCCTAAGGAATGGCCAAGGAAGCCACCCGCGTTCGCCGCCGCGAACGCAAGAACATCGTGTCGGGCGTCGCTCACGTGAACGCCTCGTTCAACAACACGATGATCACCATCACGGACGCGCAGGGCAACACGATCTCCTGGTCGTCGTCGGGCGCCATGGGCTTCAAGGGCTCGCGCAAGTCGACCCCCTACGCCGCCCAGGTCGCGGCCGAGGACGCAGCCCGCAAGGCCTCCGAGCACGGCATGCGCACCCTCGAGGTCGAGGTCTCCGGCCCCGGCTCGGGCCGCGAGTCGGCCCTGCGCGCCCTTCAGGCGTCGGGCTTCACCGTGACCTCGATCCGCGACGTGACGCCGATCCCGCACAACGGCACGCGCCCGCGCAAGCGCCGCCGCGTCTGACGCTATCCGCATAAGGCGGGGGGCGGTGCCACCGGGCCCGCCCCCATTCGCATACCCTGAGAGGTGTGGTCGTGATCCAAAAGAACTGGCAAGAGCTCATCAAGCCGAACAAGCTCGAGGTGGCCCCCGGCGTCGACCCGAAGCGGGTGGCGACCGTCGTGGCCGAGCCGCTGGAGCGCGGCTTCGGCACCACGCTCGGCAATGCGCTGCGCCGCGTGCTCCTGTCGTCGCTCCAGGGCGCGGCCGTGACGGCCGTGCAGATCGACGGCGTCCTCCATGAGTTCTCGTCCATCCCGGGCGTCCGCGAGGACGTCACGGACATGGTGCTCAACATCAAGACGATCGCCCTGAAGATGCAGGGTGACGGGCCCAAGCGCATGACCCTGCGCAAGACCGGCCCCGGCACCGTGACGGCGGGCGACATCAACACCGTCGGCGACGTGCAGGTGCTCAACCCCGAGCTCGTGCTGTGCACCCTCGACGACGGCGCCGAGATCCGCATGGAGTTCACGGTCGACACGGGCAAGGGCTACGTGCCCTCCGAGCGCAACCGTCCCGAGGACGCGCCGATCGGCCTCATCCCGATCGACGCGCTCTACTCGCCGGTCAAGAAGGTGTCGTACCGGATCGAGAACACCCGCGAGGGCCAGATTCTCGACTACGACAAGCTGACCATGACCGTGGAGACCAACGGCGCCGTGACGCCTGAGGATGCGATCGCCTACGCGGCCCGCATCATCCAGGACCAGCTCTCGGTGTTCGTGAACTTCGAGGAGCCGCGCAAGGAAGAGGCCGTCTCGGCCGCGCCGCAGCTGCCCTTCAACCCGGCGCTGCTCAAGAAGGTCGACGAGCTCGAGCTGTCGGTCCGCTCGGCGAACTGCCTGAAGAACGACAACATCGTCTATATCGGCGACCTGATCCAGAAGTCCGAAGCCGAGATGCTCCGCACCCCGAACTTCGGCCGCAAGTCGCTGAACGAGATCAAGGAAGTGCTCGCCTCCATGGGCCTGCATCTGGGCATGGAAGTGCCCGGCTGGCCGCCGGAGAACATCGAGGACCTCGCCAAGCGCTTTGAGGAGCACTACTGAGCCGGATCCCGCGCCCCTGGGCGCGGGGCCCACATCAAGGAAGCGGCCGTACCGTGGCACGGCGGCCGCATAACACACCCGGAGAAGAGCCATGCGTCACGGATTTCGCGGTCGCCGTTTCAACCGCTCGGTCGAGCACCGTCAGGCCATGTTCGCCAACATGGCGGCGGCCCTGATCAAGCACGAGCAGATCGTCACCACGCTGCCGAAGGCCAAGGACCTGCGTCCGGTCGTCGAGAAGCTCATCACGCTCGGCAAGCGCGGCGACCTGCACGCCCGCCGCATCGCCATGAGCCGCCTGCGCGACGAGGGCATGGTCAAGAAGCTGTTCGAGGTGCTGGGCCCGCGCTACGCCGGCCGCCCGGGCGGTTATTGCCGCGTCCTCAAGGCGGGCTTCCGCTACGGCGACAACGCCGCCATGGCCGTGATCGAGTTCGTCGACCGTGACGTCGATGCTCGCGGCCAGGACTCCGGGCCGACCATGAACACCGAAGAGGCCGAGGCGGCTTAAGTCGCCACGGACCACTGAATGCAAGAAGGGCGGCCTCGCGGCCGCCCTTTTCGTTTTCGGAGCCCTTCGCAGCCGGTTCAGGCGGCCTGGGACGCCCGGCCGCCGCTCAGCGCGGCGAGGTCGCTCGCGACGGCCACGATCTTGGCGGCATTGAGCTTCGTCGGGTCGATCTGGCCGGCGATGCCGTGGGCGAGGAAGACCTCCTGCTGGTCGAGGTTGCGCATGGCGCCGCCCATGGACCACTGGGAGAAGGTACGCTGGCGGACCGGCTTCGTGTCGAGAAGGGTCACCTGCGTGTGGCGCGGATCGCGCGCGATCCGCTCGTAGGTGGCGCGGACGTGGGCCCGGTCGCCTTCCAGGATCTGGATGAACCAGTGCTTGTCGAAGATGAGGTAGCCCGTCACGTCGCGTTCGACGTTCTTCTGGCGGGCGATGGACAGGATCTCGCGCAGGAGCTTGAGTTGGCCTTTGTCGTCGTCGGCGAGCAGATTGCGGCTATAGTAAACGAGTTGCACGAGGTCCATAACGCTTCCCTTCCGTTGGGTGAGCCGACCATCGCGGAGCCTGCTTACGAAAGCGTGAATTGTCGGACGAGTCCCCGCTTTTCATCGACATCTTTCCGCCGCCGAGTCGGCGCAGCCTGAAGAAAGGGTTGCAGCCTGCCGGCTGTCCGCCGCCGGGTTCGGGCCCATTGGAGGATGCCCGATGAAGCACACGCATCTCGACGAGCTACGTCGTATGGCCGAGATCGGCGATGCCCCTGTCCGGGTCGCCATGAGCCGCCACGAGCGGCTGGAGCGTTGGGCCGAGGTTCTGGAGCGCGACCCGGGCCGGCGCCTGAAGACCCTCGAGGAGATGGAGTTCGTGCCGCGCGACGAGCGCCCGCTCATGCGCGCCGACAACTCGCCCCTGACGGTCGCCTTCCAGGATCCAGTCCTGCGGGAGGAGGGGCTCGCGGGCGACACGCTCGGCGAGGCCCGCCTGTTCTTCGGCCTCTCCGACGGGCAGGCCCACCGGCTCCTGTGCTCCTGCATGAACGGCCGCGCGATCCAGTCGGAGATCGCAGCCAAGCGCATCCGGGGCATCGTGGCGCGAAGCCGCATGGCCGCACCGCTCGCCATGGGCGCTCTCGGGATCGCCCTCACGGCCGCCCCGCTCGCGCTGCTCTGGCTCGCCTGAGGCACGGCGCGACGCTTAACGAATCGCGTAAGGACGGGCACCTGCCCGGAGCCCGCCCTTGCCCCTGATCCTCTTCGACGTCGACGGCACCCTGGTGGACAGCCAGGACATGATCGCGGCCGCGCACGGGCGCGCCTTCGCGTCCCTCGGGCTGCCATGCCCCGAGCGGGGCCGGCTCCTGGAGCTCGTCGGCCTCTCCCTGCCGGAAACGTTTACGGCGCTCGTCGGCCCCGATGGTCCCGTCGCGCCGCTCGAGCAGGCCTACCGGGACGCCTTCAAGAGCCTGCGGGCGGATCCGGCGCGGGCCGAGCCCCTTTTCCCCGGCGCCGATGCGGCTTTGCGACGCCTGTCGGGCACGCCCGGCGTCCGGCTCGGGATCGCCACGGGCAAGAGCCGTCGCGGCGTGGCGGCGCTCCTGGAGCGCTTCGGCTGGGTCGGTCTCTTCGCGACGGTCCAGACCGCCGACGACGCGCCCTCGAAGCCGCATCCCGGCATGATCGAGCGCGCCCTCGCCGAGATCTCCGTGCCGCCCGCCTCCGCCGTGATGATCGGCGACTCGATCTACGACATGGCCATGGCTCGGGCCGCCGGAACGCGGGCCCTCGGTGTCGCCTGGGGTTATCACACCCCCGAGCGCCTGCGGGCGAGCGGCGCGGAGGCGGTCGCCGGGTCCTTCGACGAGGTGCTCGCCTGGCTTGCCGGAGAGGGCCTTCTCGCCCCTTGAGCCGCTTGCAGGCTGGCCAGCGCCACCTACCTTTCCCCTATGAGCGACACATCCTCTCCGGGCTGGTTCGGCGACGAGCCCGAGCCCGTCGACCCGACCAAGTCCGCCCGGCAAGGCGCGCGGGCCTCGCTGCCCAAGCGCTTCTACGAGACCGCTGCCGTGACCCCGGAGGAGGGGGGCTTCGTGCTGACCCTCGACGGGCGCCCGGCCCGCACGCCGGCGCGCAAGCCCTTGAGCTTCCCGACCCGTGCGCTCGGCGAGGCGGTCGCGGCGGAATGGCAGGCGCAGGGTCCGAGCATCGACCCCGCCACCATGCCTCTCACGCGCCTCGCCAACTCGGCGATCGACGGGGTGGCCGACCAGCGCGAGGCGGTGATCGACGATCTCGTCAAATATGCCGGCAGCGATCTCGTCTGCTACCGGGCGGGCGAGCCCGAGCGGCTGGTCGCGGAACAGGCGGGCGCCTGGGACCCGATCCTTGCGGCGTTGCGTGATGGTGTCGGGGCGCAGTTCGTGCTCTCGCAGGGCGTCACCTTCGTGGAGCAGCCCGAGAGCGCCACGGCGGCCGTGCGGGCCTGGATCGAGCGCGAGCCGTCCGCGTTCCGCCTCGCTGGCCTGCACGTGATGACCACGCTGACCGGCTCGGTGCTGATCGCGATCGCGCTGGCGCTCGGCCGCCTCGACCCGCAGGCGGCCTGGGACGCGGCTCACGCGGACGAGCTCTACCAGGAGAGCGTGTGGGGCAAGGACGCGCAGGCCATGGCCCGCCGGGAGGCCCGCTACGCCGATTTCCTCGCCGCCGCGCGCACCTACGAGCTTGCCGGGCCGGAGGCCTGACCCGGGCGCCCGACCCAAGATCCGCGTGCGCGAGCGATGATTTGCGCACCCGAAGCCCCGTGCTAAGCGTCGCGGTCGACCACACCAGGGATACGGGCACGCGACCATGAAGGACATGCTGGACAGGCTCGAGGAGCGGCGCGCGGGCGCTCGCCTTGGCGGCGGCGAGGCGCGGATCGCCGCGCAGCACCGGCGCGGCAAGCTCACGGCCCGGGAGCGCATCGAGCTTCTCCTCGACTCGGGCTCCTTCGAGGAGTTCGACATGTTCGTGCAGCACCGCTGCACCGATTTCGGCATGGCGGAGCAGCGGGTCCCCGGCGACGGCGTCGTGACGGGGTGGGGCACGATCAACGGCCGCAAGGTCTTCGTCTTCTCCAAGGACTTCACGGTGTTCGGCGGCTCGCTGTCGGAGGCGCACGCCCAGAAGATCACGAAGCTCCAGGACATGGCGCTGAAAGCCCGCGCGCCGATCATCGGCCTGTTCGACGCGGGCGGGGCGCGCATCCAAGAGGGCGTGGCGGCGCTCGGCGGCTATGGCGAGGTGTTCCGCCGCAACGTGGTCGCCTCGGGCGTCGTCCCGCAGATCTCCGTCATCATGGGCCCTTGCGCGGGCGGCGACGTCTACTCGCCGGCCATGACGGACTTCATCTTCATGGTGCGCGACACGAGCTACATGTTCGTGACGGGCCCCGACGTGGTGAAGACCGTCACCAACGAGACCGTCACCGCCGAGGAGCTCGGCGGCGCCAAGGTCCACACCATGAAGTCGTCGGTGGCCGACGGCGCCTTCGACAACGACGTGGAGTGCCTGCTTCAGGTCCGCCGCCTCATGGACTTCCTGCCGGCGAACAACCGCGAGGGCACGCCCGAGATCCCCTCCGACGACGACCCCACCCGGGTCGACCTCTCCCTCGACACGCTCGTGCCCGAGAACCCGAACAAGCCCTACGACATGAAGGAGCTCATCCTGAAGGTCGTGGACGAGGGCGACTTCTTCGAGATCCAGGAGAGCTTCGCGAAGAACATCGTCACGGGCTTCGCGCGGATCGAGGGCCGCACGGTGGGCGTGGTGGCGAACCAGCCCATGGTGCTGGCCGGCGTGCTCGATGCCGACGCCTCGCGGAAAGCGGCGCGCTTCGTGCGCTTCTGCGACGCCTTCGAGATCCCCATCGTCACCTTCGTCGACGTGCCGGGCTTCCTGCCGGGCACGGCGCAGGAATATGGCGGGCTCATCAAGCACGGGGCGAAGCTGCTCTTTGCCTATAGCGAGGCCACGGTGCCGCTCCTCACCGTGATCACCCGTAAGGCCTTCGGCGGGGCCTACGACGTGATGGCGTCGAAGCACATCGGCGGCGACCTCAACTATGCGTGGCCCACCGCGCAGATCGCGGTGATGGGCGCCAAGGGCGCGGTGGAGATCATCTTCCGTGCCGACATCGGCGATCCGGAGAAGATCGCGGCGCGCACCAAGGAATACGAGGACCGCTTCATGTCGCCCTTCGTGGCGGCCGAGCGGGGTTATATCGACGAGGTGATCATGCCTCACTCCACCCGCCGCCGCCTCTCCCGCGGGCTCGCCATGCTGCGGGAGAAGACGAGCGAGACGCCCTGGAAGAAGCACGACAACATTCCGCTGTAGGGCGGAACGGCCAGCGGCCGGAAGCGCCACCTGCTCCCTCCCCCTTGCGGGGGAGGGCTGGGGTGGGGGTGACGCCGATGGTGGAGCAGAACAGGGCACCAGCCGATCGGTTGTGCTTCCTTCTGGCGCTGCACAGCCGTCACCTCCACCCCCAGCCCCTCCTCGCAAGGGGGAGGGGAGCAGGTCGCGCCGCCCTCGCCAGGACGTCCCACGTTTGGCACTCCACATCCATTGAGTGCCGGACGGCGGTGTCCTCACAGTGGGCACCATGCGGCCCAGTCCGCGCCCGAAGGCCTCCGCACCCCGGAACCGTTCTTCTCCCGCCGCCGTTCCCCGAAGACCCCGGGTTGGCGTTCAGGGAGGGCGGCGATGGATGAGCTTCGACGAGGGCCGACCACCCCGCCGCCGCACCCGCCGGGGATGAGCTCGGTGCTCGAGCGCAACATCGCGGCGCTGAGCCGGCGGCGCGAGCAGGAGGACCGGCGGGCGACCCTGCAGGAGAAGGCCGCGGAGGCGATCACGCGCTTCACCGGCAGCATGCTCTTCGTCTATCTCCACCTCGCCCTGTTCGGCTTCTGGATCCTCGCCAATCTCGGCTGGGTGCCAGGTGTGCCGCGCTGGGACGAGTCCTTCGTGATCCTCGCCATGTGGGCGTCGGTGGAGGCGATCTTCCTGTCCACCTTCGTGCTCATCAGCCAGAACCGCATGCAGGCCGCGGCGGATAAGCGCGCCGATCTCGATCTCCAGATCAGCCTGCTCGCCGAGCACGAGGTAACGAAGCTCGTCACCCTCGTGAAGGCCATGGCCGACCAGATGGGCGTGACGACCGAGATCGACGGCGAGCTGCCGGAGATCACCCGCAACGTCGCTCCCGAGGCGGTGCTCGACGAGATCGAGGCGGCCTCGCGCAACGGCGACTCGCCGCGCGAGCGGGAGGTTAGCGAACCAGGCGGAGCGTCTCGGTGGTAGCCGGCGTGATGGTCTTCAAGGCGGTCTTGACGGACTCGGCGTCGTTCACGCGGTGATGGGTCTTGGCATTCGTGGCGCATTGCCGGGCATAGGCGTCGAAATCCGTGTTGCCGTCGGCCTGCAGCACGTGGATCTCGATGCCTTGAGCCTTCATCCCGGCGCACACCTGCACGAAGTGCTCAAAGCCCTGGCGGCTGCCGCGGTTCCAGCCGAAGGAGCCGCCCGCCGTGCCGCCCACCTCATAATCTTAGGCGGTGGTCCGGCCGTCGCTCACGAAGATCGCGATCTTACGCCGGGAGCCGTTCTTCGAGGGGTAGCTATTGCCGGCCTTCCACTGGCCCTGCCATTTCTCCGACAGCACGCGCCAGCCCCAAGCCATGCCCTCGTCGTAGCGCCCCGTGCCGGCGCCCGAGAACGAGGTCAGTGCGCTCTCAATGTCCTTCACGTCGTTCGTCGGGCCGGTGATGGCCTGGGTCGGGCAGACGGGCACGCCGTTCGTGCCGTAGGCCGCGCCCACATGGTTCGGCAGATAGGAGCCCGGCGCCGAGGGCGAGAACTTGTCGTTGTTCGAGTTCGGTCGGTCGTCGTCGAGGGCATAGGGGAAGCCCGCGGTCGCGCGCTCGCGGGGCTCGAAGCAGCCGTTCCAGTCGGCCGGCGCCTTGCCCTTCATCCAGGAGGTCGACGAAGTGCCCACCGTCCCGACATTGACCCGGTCGGACATGGGGATGAGGGTGACGAAATAGGGCTGCGAGCCGTCGCCCTTGAGGCCCTGGAGCATGCTCGACACGGCCTTCACGACGTCGGGCCATTGGCAGCCGCAGAACATGGAGTTCGTCGTGTCCATGACCAGCGCGATCTCCACGGGCTCCGGCCGCGCCGGCGCGTAGACCGCGTCGGCGATCGCGGAGATGCTCATCTCGTTGAGCCCGACCACGGACATGAACCGGGTCGCAAGGCGCGTGTCGGCGGTCACCCGGTGGCGTCCGTCGACGAGGCGGTAGAGCACGTCGGGCGCCCCGATGGTTTCCGTGCGCTTGAAGGTGGACCGGAACGCCGCGAGGGCGGCCGTATTCGAGTCCCGCTTCTCCTTTGCGGCCAGGGCCGCCGCGAGCGCCGCCGCGTCGACGCCCCGCTGGAGGGCCGCGGCCACGTCGCTGCGCCTCGCGTAATCGACCGAGGTGCCCACCGCCGCCACCATGGGCACGAGGGCCAGCGAGAAGATAACGCCGGCGACGCCGCGCCTGTCGTGGTGGAAGGCGCCGACGCAGCCCGTCCAGGCCCGCCGCAAGATCGATCCCAAGCTCATGATGCGCTCCGCTTCATGGCCGAGCATGGGGCACATGGTTGCAGAATAAATGCTTTAATCGCGAGCCGACATGCTGCTGCCGGCCGCTCATTCTCTCGCCAAAGTTGAAATTCCCTGAACTACGTTAGGGATGCCCATGCGGCAGGTGAGCCTGCGGTAGGTAAGGGCAACGAAAAAGGCCCCGGGTCGCCCCGGGGCCTCCTCGATGCCGTGATGCGCCTTGGTCTCAGCCGCGGGCGCGGGCGCGGATCATGAAGTTGTCGAAGGCGTACTCGGCCACCTGGAACCACAGGTACTCCTCGCCGCGGAAGGCGCGGTAGGATTCGTAGACCTTCTTGAAGTCGGCATTCTTGGAGCCGATCTCGTCATAGACCTCGTTCGCCGCCTTGAAGGCCGCTTCCATGATCTCTTGCGAGAACGGGCGCAGCTGCGCGCCGCCGCCCACCAGCCGGCGCAGGGCCGCCGGGTTGCGGGCGTCGTACTTGGCCAGCATGTCGATGTTGGCGTAGCCGGCCGCCGAGGTCACGATCGACTTGTAGTGCTTCGGCAGCTCCTCCCACTTCGCCTTGTTGATGAAGAAGTGGAGCGAGGGACCGCCCTCCCAGAAGCCCGGGTAGTAGTAGAACGGCGCCACCTTGTTGAAGCCGAGCTTCTCGTCGTCGTAGGGACCGACCCACTCCGCCGCGTCGATCGTGCCGCGCTCGAGAGCGGGGTAGATGTCGCCGCCGGGGATCTGCTGCGGCACGGCGCCGAGCTTCGCCATCACCTGGCCGGCGATGCCCGCGATGCGCATCTTCAGGCCCTGGAGGTCGGCCGGGGTCTTGATCTCCTTGCGGAACCAGCCGCCCATCTGGGTGCCGGTGTTGCCGCCGGGCATGCCGTAGAGGCCCTGCTTGGCGTAGAACTCGTTGAGGAGGTCGTTGCCGCCGCCGTGATAGAGCCAGGCATTGGTCTGGCGGGCGTTGAGGCCGAAGGGGAGGGCGGTGCCGATGGCGTAGGTCGGATCCTTGCCCACGTAGTAGTAGGAACAGGTGTGCGTCATCTCGACGGTGCCGTTCGCCACCGAATCGACGGCCTGCGGCATGCCCACGATCTCGCCCGCGGCGAAGACCTGAATCTGGAACTTGCCGTCGGTCGCCTCGGCGACCTGCTTGGCAAACACCTCGGCGCCGCCATAGATGGTGTCAAGGGACTTCGGGAAGCCCGAGGTCAGGCGCCAGCGCATTTCGGGCATCGACTGCGCGATCGCGGGCGCCGCGACCGTCGTGGCCGCTGCCCCGATACCGGCAGCCTGAAGAAACTGACGACGCTTCATGTAATATCCTCCCAAGGATGACCGGCCGCGCTTTCGCAGCTCCGGCAGGTGGCGTTAAAGGACAAAAGTTGGGCCGTTATGCAAGAGCAAAGGTTGCGCAGTGGCGCGGATTTGATGGCGTGCTTGGCTCTTCGTTACATGACGGCCGGTGCCGGTCCCGGTGCGGCACCCGCCAGGTTCTCCCCTTTTGAACTCTGGCTTCTGCCGCCCTCTACGCAGGCGGCGGGCCGGCGGATCATGGGGCCTCGCGGCTTTTGGTTCGGGGCCGGGCCGATCGTCGCCGCTTTGGTCCTGCTCGCCGGTTTCGCGGGAGGCGGCGCCATGGCGGTCGAGGCGTCGCCGCCGATCCGCATCGCCACGGAAGGGGCATTCCCGCCCTTCAACCTCGCCGACGACAAGGGCGAGCCCGCGGGCTTCGAGGTGGAGCTCGGCCGAGCCCTGTGCGTCGCCATGAAGACCGAGTGCACCTTCGTGCTCCAGGACTGGGAGGGCATGAGCGAGGGCTTGCGGGCCGGGCGCTACGACGCCGTCATGTCCTCCATGGCGAGCACCCGCGAGCGGCGCTTCCGCATGTCGTTCTCCAAGCCCTATTATCTCGTCCCGCCCGCCTTCATCGCGCGCCGTGACGCCGCCGTGCCGGACACGAGCCCGGCGGGGCTGAAGGGGAAGACGATCGGCGTGCCGGGGCTCACGGAGCACGCGGCCTATCTGGAGGAGCTCTATCAGGGCTCCGAGATCCGCCTGTTCGGCAACTTGGAGGAGGCGGCCCTCGATCTCCTCTCCGGGCGCCTCGACCTCGTGCTCGGCGACAAGCTCGCCCTCCAGCGCTTCCTCGATTCCCGCGAGGGGGCGTGCTGCCGGTTCGTCGGCAATGCCCGCTACCACCCGGCCTTTCACGGCATGGGGGTCTCGGTGGCCTTGCGGCGCGGCGACGTGGCCCTGCGCGAGCGCTTCGACGCGGCGATCGACCAGGTGATCGCCGACGGCACCTACGACCGCATCCGCGCCAAGTACCTCCCCTTCGACATCCGCTTCCCCGGCGGGGGCCCCTGGCGCTGAGCGCCCGTCTGCGCCGGCCGCCGCCGCGAGAGGGCTTGCCGCCCGCCCCGAACTCCTATAATCCCCCGCCGTCCGGCCACGATGCCGCGAGCGCCCTTCGTCTATCGGTTAGGACGTCAGCCTTTCACGCTGAAGAGGCGGGTTCGACTCCCGCAGGGCGCGCCATTCTCACCCGTTGGGTGAACCAAGCCCTCATTTCTCGGCGTCGGCAGGAATTTTCGGTCGGATTGGGCCCGGACCGGACGCATGACATGGCTGCTGACCGCGTGATCGCAAACCGTCTCCTCGCTTCGAGAGCGGCTGGTCCGATCTCCTCGCGCGCCACGAGGTCATCCGCTCGTCCCCGCTGAGGAATTCGGCACCGGAATACCTTGGCGTGAAACGATCCCGTCCCCCGGGCTCGGATCGGCGGCGTCCGCCTAAGGTGGGGGATTGGTGCCGGAAGCCGATGACGGCCCGACTGCATGGCTCAGGTCGCGCAGGAGATGTCTGGCCGCCCTGAGATCGACATAGCGAAAACCCTCGGAAAAGCTGTCGTAGACGGGCTGGAGGATGTCCAGAGCGTCATGGAACCGTCCCTGAGCTCGGTATGACCGTGCGATGCTCATGCTGGTCCTGAGCGTCCAGGTGAATGCCCCCTGTTGCCGGGCAAAGTCCAGCGATTGTCGGAAATCTCTCGCCGCCGCAGGGGCGGAGACGTCACCGGCCTCGAGAACCGCGATATTGCCGCGGACGCGCCAGAGCTCTGCGATGCACCACCGCCCCTCCGTTCGCTCGCAGAACGCGATCGCCTTCTCGATCAGGTCCCTCGCTTCCACGAGGCGCCCGCCCTCGGCGCAAAAATCGGCGAGGTTGCCGGTCAGGATCGGATTCAATTGCACGAACTCGTGACGTTCCAATTGCTCGATGCTTGCCCGAAGGAGGTCGATTCCGTCGCAGACATCGCCACGCGCCACCATCAGATGGCCTTGGAACGCGAATCCATAGGCGCGCCAGACCTCCAGCGCTTCATGCGAGGTCGCGTCCAGCAGCAATCGGGTGTACCGCTCAGCAGCGGTCTCGTCGCCCGTCCAGAGCGCAAGGGGCGCCGCGACCTGTGCAAGGACGTTGCAGAGCGTGCGCATGTGGCCGAGCGCCCAGGCGTCCTCTACGAGCCGCTCGACACCCTGCATCGCTTGATCGACCATGCCCTGCAGCCAGAGGGTCCGGGCGAGAGTCATTCGGGCGGTGATCCGCTGGTCTACCTGGAAGCGCACCGCGTGCGACCGGCGGATCGGGGCATTGTAGCCGCTCAGCATGTGCTCGAGGTGCGAGCGGGCCGTGCTCTGCGCGCCTCCCTTCAAATGGAGGGAGGCGCCCAACAGCCGCTCGCCCAGCAGGATCTCGGCTTGATCCCCCTTCCGAGCGGCGACCATCGCGAAGTGCTCGGCCTGCGCGAGCGACCGTCCGAAAAGGCCTCTGTTGATGCTGTTGGCCCAAAGCCCGAAATGGGCGCGAAGCTGAAACTCCAGATCGCCCAGCGCCTCGGCGATCTCCAGCACCTTCGTCCAGCTTGCGGCAGCCGCGTGCGCCGCTTCGGCCTGATACAATTGGGACCAGGCGAGCGCTGCGTAGAGCTGCATCGTGCGCTCGTCGTCCTCGTCGCTCTCGTGGCCGACAGCGGCGAGAGCCTGCTCGGTACGCTTCCGGCACTCCTCGATCAGCGAGAGTTCAAGCCACATCGGGGCCGCCGCCAGGGTGAGGCGCACCGCGAGGTTCAAATCACCGCCGGGCGCGAAGGCCCAGTCGAGAGCCGCTCGCAAGTCGTCGAGGCTGAGGCGGTACTCGGCAAGCCATTCGGCTGTCGGGCGGATGTCCCATTCGGTCTTGGCGCGCTCGAAGCGCTCGCAGACGTAGACCGCATGGGCACGGCCCACAGCTTCCGATTCCCCGGCGTCGGACAGCAGTTCCAGGGCGTATGCGCGGGTCGTCTCGAAGAAGCGGTACAGGGTCGTGTTGCCGCTGACATCGACGGCGAGAAGCGACTTGGACGTCAGGTCGGAAATGGCGTTGACGATCTCCCCGAGCGTCGTCGCCTCGTCGGCGATAATGGCGGCCGCGGCCGGCGCGGAAAACCAGCCTGCGAAGACGGAAAGGTACCGAAACGTCCTACGCTGACCCTCGGGAAGCAGGTTGTAGCTCCAGTCTACGATCGAGCGCAGCGTACGGTGGCGCGGAGGGGCGGTCCTCCGGCCTTTGTTGAGGAAGCGGAACCGATCGTCGAGCATGGCGGCGATCTCGGACGGCCCGAGACTCTCGATGCGCCCCGCGGCCATTTCGATGGCGAGCGGGATCCCGTCGAGTCGACGGCAGATATCGGCAATCGCCGGCGCATTCACGTCGGTCAGCTCGAACAGGTCCAAGTTCGAGCTCGCGTGCTCGACGAACAGCTGGATTGCCGAGTACGTGGCGGCTCCTTGAGCCGTGAGGCCGTCTGACGGCGGAGGGACGCTCAGCGGAGCGACCCTGACCACCCGTTCCCCGTCGACCCGCAGAGCCTCCCGGCTTGTCACCAGAAGCTGCACGCCCGGGGCGTGGAGCAACAGGTCCTCCGCGAGGGTGGCCACCGCCTCGACGAGGTGCTCGCAATTGTCGAGGACGATCATCGCTCGCAGGCTCCCCAGATGCGAGATCAGGCTGGAGCTCGGGTCGTCGGACTTGACGGCGAAACCGAGAGCCGTCGCGACCGCACCAGGAACGCGATGGCCGTCCGTGATGGTCGCGAGCTCGACGAAGTGGGAGCCATGCCGATAGTCGCGAGCCACGGATTGCGCGACGCTTCGCGCGACCGTGGTCTTGCCGATGCCTCCCGGGCCGACGAGCGTGATCAGGCGCCTTTGCGGTATCTGCGCCTTGAGCGCGGTGACGAGATCGTCGCGGCCGATCATCCGCGTCATCGGCGTGGGCAGCGATGCGTGCGGCAACGCGAGCTCGGTACTCGAGCCCACGGAGGGCATGCATGCCGTGACGGTGACCGGCCTGACGAAGCGGTAGCCTCGTCCTGGGACGTTGACGATGTAGCGAGTACCATCGCGGCCATGTCCGAGCGCCCGGCGGAGCGCCGTCATGTGCACCCGAAGATTGCCCTCCTCGACGAAGGTTTCAGGCCAGACTTCCCGGACGATCTCTTCGTTCGTGACGAGTTCGCCGGCCCGTCTGACGAGGATCGTCAGGATGCTGATGGCCCGGCTGCCCAGACGAACGGGACGCCCGTTCTCCGTCAGCTCCTGCCGATCTGAAATCAGCTGGAAATTGCCAAATGAAATGATCGTTTCGAGCACATTTACATGCTGATTCATGATAGTTAGCCACGTCCAGCGATAGCATCATCGGAAGTGTGATTCAACGGACATGCTTCGAAGTCGAGCGTTGCCGCATCTGCTGATTGTTCCTGCATCTCACCGCTGCTGTTCCTTTCACAGGCCAGGCTCGGCGACGGGCGGGTGGCGACGGTAGGTCTGATTGCGTCGCCCGCGGCTGGTGCGTTGCGCCCCACCCCTGTTGAGGAAGAACCCTGTCGCAGCCGAACGGGTAAGATCGGGCGTCCACGTCGAGCTGAACCACCCCGTCCGGCGATCGGCACCGGCAAGCCCTGATGGCGCGGCTCCGGCGAGGCGACCGCGAAGGCGACGAGAACCGCGGGAGCGATGGGAAGCCACTGGGCGCCCGCCATCCGCGGCGGAATTCCACCGCGCAGCCTCCGCCAGACCCTGACCGCGCTCCGGTCATGTCACCCTTCCCGCGAGCCGCTCTCGACCGCACCATGTCTGACGCCGACAATCGTTTGCAACGAGAAACGTCGGGCGTGGCCTCGCCGCGGGCAGCGGTCCTGCCGTACGGTTTCGCGGTCGGACGCCTTTCGCGGAGGCGTGGAGCCGCATGAAGGGCCACTCTGGGCCCGGGCCGGCCAGAACGGTGCCGCACCCCTCCTCGCGCACGAGAATCCCGGACGGCACGGGCACCTCGAGCGGGCGAAGGTCATCGCCGCGAACGGGCTTGGCTGCGAGGGCGCCAAGTTGCGGCCACAAGCGGTACGTCATAGCCGCGAGCGCAGCCAAGCCCCGGGGCTGATGCCCTCGCTCTTGCTGAAGGCGCGGGTGAAGTGAGACTGGTCCGAGAAGCCGACGTCGAGAGCGATTTGGCTCAAGGACAGCTTGGCGGCGAGGAGGTGCTCCTTCGCCCGTTCGATGCGGGCGTTGATCACCCACTTGTGAGGCGGGAGCCCGGTCGTCTCCCTGAAGGCGCGGCAGAAGTGAGATCTCGAGAGCCCGACGCCCCCGGCGAGCTGCGCGAGATCGATGTCCGATCCGAGGTTCTGGACGATGTAGTCGATCGTGCGCCGCACCTGCCAGGCCGCGAGCCCGCCCCGCGCGGGCTTGGAGGCCTGATCCACCCCGCTCACGAGAGCTGACAGGAAGGCGAGCATAAGACTGTCCCGGAACACGCGATCATGGGTTTGCACGCCGTTGCACTCGTCCGCGATCATGCGCGCCAGGCCTGCCGCACGAGGGTTGGTGCTCATGAGACGGGGTGCAAGGACGCGTCCGATATCGAGAGTGTCGCCGAAGGCCGCCTCGAGGTGATCGCGATCCACTTGCACGGCGAGGTGGCAGAGATAGCTCAACCGACGCGCCGAGCCCGACACCTCGGCGCCGGCCGGCACCACGCTGACGCCGTTCGGCGCGAGCGCCAGCGGACGGCCCAGAGCGGCCTCGCCGCGCAGGACGAAAGGCCCGCCGACCTCTTCCACGGCGACGAGGATCCGTGTGCAGTCGGCCGTGAGCGAGGCGTGAACTTCACCGGAGGCGCGGACGTGAGCGAGAGTCACCGCGGCGTCGCTCCAGGCGTCGTGATCGAGCGTCACCGACCGGGCTCCCACATAGTTCGGGCAGGTCGGCGCGATCCAGGTCTCGTCAATGCCGTCGGGGTGGCGGGCGGCAAGGCGGGACGCCATGCGGCTCGCGCTTCGCGCGTGATCGTTGAGGGCGTGGGCAGAAAGGTACATGGCAGACCCCTTCGATGTGGTTCCAAGCCGTCGATGGCGGGAGTTCGGGACCGTGGGCCGTGGACGCCGCGAGCTTGCGCGGGACGCGACGCCGGTTTGGAAGTCATCTCGGCAGGCGGCGGCTTGACGACAGGAGCAGCGCGGGATGATCGGGAGTGCAAAGCGTCGCCTGTCCTCCAGTCGGCTACGTTCGGTACGAGGCAAGCCTCGTTCACAGGGTGTGTCCTGACCTCCGGGTGTCATCGGTGGGCCAGCACCGGTCGATGGCTGGACCCTAGAGGGCGTCCGGCGCGAGCGCGTACCCGGTCCTGCTGCGAGATCATCGATTTTGCGGTTGAGTGTGTCGCCGCCGAGTTGGATCGGGCTCTTGCCACCGTCGGGAGGCGGTCGCCGAGCTTTGCTCAGGTGCGCGGGGTCGGGTTCGGCATGGCGCCTCTCGATGGCACCGGGGCACGCGTACCCGTCGTCGACCGGCGCGGCGCCACGGGCATCTAAACCCGACCGGGGCGATGGTGACGCGCTCGGCCGACTCGTCCTGCAACTTTCAAAAATTTCCTCGCGAGTGAGGGAGCAAGGCTTGCGTGATCGTCGCTGTCGTGACCGGAGCAAGCGATGCATCAGCTTGGGAATTGCAAGCCGATCCGCAGCCAAGGCACGTGACGAGCTTGCGAGTCGCCGGGCCCAGCCCGTCCGTTTGAGACGCAACCGGACCCTGCGACCATAGCCGGATGCGCGCGAGCAGGGATGGGGCAACCGGTCTCCATGAACGACAGGAGTGCGCTGCAGAACGAGTGTTCCTGGCCGATGGCGCCTGACCTCTCGGCGTCAGCTTGGCGGAAGTCGAGAGGTCAGGCGCCATCCTGGGTGTAGGCCGGCTTCCAATGGGGCCACGTCACGTAAGCGGTGAGGGCACCCTGCTCGTGAGCGCGGATCTCCACCGCCTCTCCCTTCGGCATGTAGACGATGTCGCCAGCCACGGCGGTCCTGACGTCGCCGTCCGCGATGATCGTGACCTGGCCCTGCAGGACGATCATCACGTCGTCGACGGCCATCGTCTCGTGCAGGCCCTGGCCCGGCCCATAACGTCCATAGCCGATCGTGATCGGTCCCTCATGACGCTCGTCGATCAAGTTGGCCGCGAACACGTCGGCGTCCTGGCCGGGTGAGCGCTCGAACGACGCGTCGGTGAGGGATAGGACTCGTACCTTCATTGCTGGTCTCCTTGCAGCGGCATGCGGTTGCGGTTCGGGACGGGGGTCGGAGGCATGGAAGGGGCCTCGCGACGATGCGGAGGTGATCCCCTTGACCGACCCGAGATAATCCCTGCAGAGAGGGACGATAATTCCGGCGTTGGACAAATCACTCGTGCGTCAGATGCAAGAACGAGGAGGGCCCCAATTCGAGCAGATCGACGCTTTCGTCGCGGTCGTCGAGCATGGCGGCATCTCGGCGGCGGCGCGGGCGCTCGATCGTGATCCGTCCGTCATCTCGCGGCGGCTGGACGCCCTGGAGGCTCGGCTCGGGGTGCGTTTGTTGTCCCGGACGACGCGGCGGATCACCCTGACGGAGGCCGGCGGCACCTATCTCACCCGCGTCAGGACGGTCCTCAGCGAGCTGGCGGCGGCGGAATCCGAGGCCGCTGAGGGCGCGTCCGTGGCGCGCGGGCTCCTGAGGCTCAGCCTGCCGGCGACTTACGCCAGGCGGTGGATCGCGCCGCGACTGCCGGAGTTCGTCGCCGCGTACCCCGAGGTTCAGCTGGAGCTCCGCCACACTGACCGTTTCGTCGACCTGGTGGCGGAGGGATACGACGCGGCGGTCCGCATCGGCGAACTGTCGGACAGCGGCCTCGTCGTGAGGCGCTTTGCCCCGGTCGAGACCATCCTTTGCGCCTCGCCGGATTACGTCGCGCGCAAGGGCGCGCCGGTGAAGCCAGCCGACCTGGAAAGCCACGAATGCCTCCGGTTTCCGATGGAGGGATTCCGCCAGGGCTGGAAGCTGCGGAGCGGCGCCGAGCACGTCACCCAACGCGTGTCGGGCTCCATCGTCTCGGACGAAGGCGAGGGCCTCTTCGCGGCCTGCATCGCGGGCGCCGGCATCCTGCCCGCCTCCGACTGGGAGATCGGGCAGGAACTGGCCGACGGACGGCTCGTCCGTGTGCTGCCGCAGTGGCGCTTCGATGTCGAGAGCGCCGTGCAGGTGGTCCTGCCGCCAGGGCGGCTCATTCCGGCCAAGACGCGAGCCTTCGTCGAATGGCTGGCCAGGGACTTCGTACCAACGCCCCCGTGGCATCGCTGCGGCCCGACAGGTCAGAGGCTGTCATAACCCCTCACCGCGGCCCGCGCCGCCGCCGCTGCAGCCTTAGCATCGTCGAAGCGGGCTTTATCTCGTCACCGGCGCGAGGAGGTCGCGCGCTCGGACCTGGGGCGGCTGCACAGCCTACGATCTGCTGCGTGCCGTCGGAAATCTGTCCGTCGCGACTGGAGAGGACAGCCTGGTCCATGTCGAGCGTATGCTGGGCCTGCTCGTCGACGGGCTGCGCTACCACGCCGGGCCGCCTGCTTCCGATCCGTGAGGGACACGGCTTCCAGGGCTACAGCCGGTCCACACAGCCCTGCTCACGCACTGGTCCGCGAACCATGCAGGATTTCGGGTCTTGCCGGCTTCGGCTGCGTTGGCCCGCGATGTCGGCTGCCGGTCATGGATCCGGGCCTTCGTCCGATGCGAGAGTTCGCTGGATCCACTCGGACGCCTCGACGGCATCCGCGCCGGATAGCTCATGCCCCGCTGGGATCTCCCTGAGGTCCACACGGGCGCCGGCGGCCTCAAGAGCATTCGCCAGCACCGTTCCCTCGCGAGCATAGGGATCGTCGCGCCCGCCGAGCAGCAGCAGGCCTGTTCCCGACAGGTCCGCAGCCGGCGGGTCCTCCAGGGCCTGAAGCCCGCGCAGCAACACGGCCCGGCGCACGAGACCGGGGTGAAGCTGGATGACCGCCGCCAGGAAGTTCGCGCCGTTGGAATAGCCGAGGAAGACGAGCCTCTCCGGGTCGAGCCCGTAACCCGCCACGGCGCCCTCGACGAAGGCGGCGAACGCTTCCGCCTCGCCCCGGATATCAGCCTGGTCGAACGTCGTGGCATCGAGGCGGCGGAACCAGCGAGGGGGGCCCTCCTCGGTCGCCCGGCCGCGCACGCCGAGCAGCGTCGAGCGCGGGGCGATGCGGCGGGCGATCGGCATCAGATCGGCCTCGCTCCCGCCGCTGCCGTGCAGCAGGACGAGGGTCGTGCCGTCGGGCTCCGTCGGCCGGTTGAAGCGGTGAACGAACGGGAGATCGCGGATGGGAGCCCTCTCCTCGCCGGCCAGGGCGAATTGCGGGAGCATGGCCCTCAGGTCTTCTGCGCGCTCGGCTTCATGCGGCGGCAGGAAGAGGGTTCGGCCGAGCTCGCCGGGTGCTTCGTCCACGGTCATGCCCGGCCCGTCGGTCGCGTATTCCATCAGGATGCCGGCCGGGTCGCGGACGTAGAGCGACAGGAAGTACTTCCGGTCGTGAACCTCGGTCGGCCCATGCTCCCTCAGCGAAAGCCGCATGGACCGGACGGCGTCGGCGTCGGTTGCGCGGAACGCCACGTGATCGGGCACTCCGGCACCAGGTACGGACGGCACGAAGCCCGAGACCTCGCGGATGTCGACGATGTCGGTATCCGAGATCATGCGCCGGCTCATGCCCGCGTGCGGGCCCGTCGCGTACCCGAAGCGCGCCAGGAAGCCTGCCGTCTCCCCAGCCCTGTCGGTGAGAAGCGTGACGCCGCGCAGGCGGGTCGGAGCCCCGTCCAGCGGGGCGGGCGTCGTCATCTCGACACCGACCAGCTTCACGATCAGCCCGTCCGGGTCGCTCAACCGGAGGACCGGCTCGCCGAACTCGCGAGACGGCCCCCCGGGCGGGATGCCGGCCCTCAGCGCCCGGGTGAGCCAGTCGCCGATCGATCCGGGCGGAACCGCCAGCGCCACTTCCGAGACCTGCCCGAGCCCGGTGCGGCCGCGGCTGGCAGCCTCCCAAACCAGGAAGGTCAGCAACGAACCCGGGCTGCCCAGCCCGTCTCCGTAGATGAGATGCAGCTGCTCCGCGTCCGCATAGCCCCCCGTTTGCTTCACGAGCCTGAGGCCGAGGAAGCCAGCATAGAAATCCACGTTCGCCTGAACGTGGGCGGTGATGCCGGTGACGTGGTGGATGCCGCTCGTCATGCTCGTGCTGCCCTCTCGACGCTCAAACGCCCTCCTCGCGGGCAAGCACCGTCCGGACGCCCGGATCGGCGGTGAGCCGATCATGCAGCGCCTGCACGTTCGGGTAGCCGACCAGGCCGCCGGGCAGGAGCTTGGCGGCCCATCGGATCATCGGAAAGGCGTAGGCATCAATGACGGAGCGCCCGCCGTCGAGAATATGCTCCCGGCCCGCGAGGTGGCGATCCAGGATGCCGAACTGCTTGGCGACGAGCCCATGCCCCGCCTCGACGACGGCGCGTCGCGCCGCCTCGCTTCGGTCGGTCGTGTAGCGATCCGGCATGAAGATCGGCCAGAAGGCGGCGTGAACGTCCGAGGTGAAGAATGCCGACCACCGATGCGTCTCGGCTTCTGCCCGCGCACCGTCGCCGCCGGCGAGGCCGGCCTCCGGGTGCTTGTGCGCGAGATAGTCGAGGATCGCGCCGGCCTGCGTGAGGAGCCAGCCGTCGTCCTCGCGGAACGTGGGCACGGCGCCCGCCGGGTTCACGGCCCGCAGCTCGTCGGAGCCATACTGAACCTTCACGGCCTCATAGGGCGCCCCGATCCATTCGAGGACGATGTGGGGCGCGAGCGAACAGGCGCCTACGGCATAGTAGAGCGTCGGCATGGGAGTCTCCTTGGCGTCGGTGTGTGCCGGTAGGGGTTGGGCGCGCGACAGGCTGCCGGACGAGGGCAGGCGCGCTTTGACCGCGGATAGGTCAGGGATGGCGGGTTGCAGCTTCGACGATGACGTCCGCGACAGCCTTGGGCTGCGAGACCATCACGACGTGCGACGCTCCCGCAACCACCGTCGTTCGCCTGGAACCGGCGCGCTCCGCCATGAAGGCCAGCGCCTTCGCCGGGATGTTCTTGTCGCCGTCGCCGTAGACGAAGTAGGACGGCAGCAGCTTCCAGGCCGGATCGCCGGATTTCTCGGTCAGGGCGGCTTCGGCGATGGGGCGCTGGCCGGCCGCCATCAGCGCGCCCATCTCGGCTGGGACGTCATGGGCGAACTGGTTCCGGAACTTCGCCTGGTCGATGGAGAGGTCGGCGCCGCCCGAGAGCCTGACCGGGGGCGAGAGCGCCTCGCCGAGGGTCCCGCCGGGAAACCTGCCGGCCAGATCCGCCGCCGACTCGCCGGCGTCGGGGGCGAAGGCCGCCACATAGACCAGCGACTTGACGTTGTCGTGCCCCTTCGCGGCGTTGGAGATGACCTGCCCGCCATAGGAATGGCCCACCAGGACCACCGGGCCCGCGATGCTCGCGACAACATCCGAGACGTAGCGCGCGTCGGTCGACACGCCCCGCAGCGGGTTGGCGACGGCGACCGTCGCGTAACCGGCCGCCTGAAGCCGGGCGAGGACGCCGTTCCAGCTCGACGCGTCGGCGAAGGCGCCTTGAACGAGGACGATCGTGTGCTTCGCAGGCTGCGCCATGGCAGCGCCGGACAGAAGCGTGCCCACGATGGCGAGCGTCGCCGTGAGTTCAAGCATGGTTTCTCCTCTCGTCGGCTAGAGATGCGCTCGAACCCGGATCGAACTCGAGACTTCGAAGTGGTCCGCCTGCTCGTCTGCGGGTCGGCGGCTGACAGGGCGGCACGGCGCTTCGGTGCGGGCGCCAACTCGTCCGAACCCTACGGGGCAACCGGCATGCGCGCGTGGCCGCTCCTGCCGCGACATGATTGATCCTGCTGTTTGCCGCGTCCCGGGGCACGCAGCGGGTGACCCACCTCATCGCCCACATCAGGTCAGGCTGGTTGGCCGTCGAGAGGGGAGGGTGGGGCGTTGCCCGGCACCGAAGCGCCTTCAGGCGAGGTGCGGAACCGACCAAAGCGAAAGTCCGCAGGAGCATGAGCCCCCTGGATGCATCTTTTCTGCCGCTCGTTTCGGTCAGCGGCTCGATGAGCTCGTCGGCGCTCGCCTGCCGGGGGCGTGCCGACACGAGGCCCGCCCACCGCTTCCTCGGCATCAGCGGATGAGTGAGATGGGGGGCTGGTCGGACAATCAACCCACGGTATTGGGGGAAGAAGGGACGAAATATTCCATTCGGTTTTGCATCATTTATGCTGCGTTTTATTGGGGCGGACCCACTCCAGCTGTCGCTTGACAGCGAGCGCCGATGATGAAATGGTTAAGGTTAAGACGTTAGAATGGATAAGAAGTATTGCGATCGACCGGACGGTCACGGGACGGTTGGTCATCGGCGCCAGAATTCTTGTAAGACACGGCCTTCCCTTACGCTTCCGACGCGCTGAACCGCTTCTACGAATCCGCCGCGTCGTTCAGGCTACAAAGATGAAGATGTGCGGGACGGCGCCGGGTGAAGTGGTTGATGTCGCCCTGCCGAACAGGAGCTGCGGCCATGCGCTGGACCATCGAGGATCGTGAGATCGTCCTCGGCTCCGACGACGACGGCACCGTCGCGCCGACGTTCTTCAGTTCTGGTCCCGACCGGTGGTCGACCAAGGTTTATGGCATCCATCACAGCGCCAGGTGAGTGGATGGCGAAGAACGGCCGCCCTTCAGGCTGCCACACGACGTCCGGTCACGATAGCTGAGTCAAAGGAACCGAGACGATGACGCTGGCTGTCAATTCCGCTTCCGCTCGGTGGTATATCGAAGGCCCGCAGGCGCCCCAGATCCGCACGGTAAAATCGGCTGGCGGAATCCTCGACCTCCTCGAGATCGACGGAGTGGCCGGAGACGTGTCCCGACCTGCCTCGCCGGATATCGTGCTGTACCAGGAAATGGTCGGCGGCTGTCACATACGGGGCGACCTCGGAGGAGGCCGCGTGGACCGGATAACCAAGAAGGGCGAGGTTGTGCTTGCCGCGCCGGACTTCGCGACGACGACCATCATCAATATCAACCATCGCGTTCGCAGCTTGGTCTTTCCCATAGGGCAGTGGCGGAGCATGCTCGATGAAGCCGGTGAGGGCGGCTTCTCGTTCGGCAATTCGGGGATCTACGGCCGCATGCTGGGGTCGTCGACGATCCGATCGGCACTCAGGCATCTGTGGTCTCTCAGCGCCGACGAAGGCGCGCCGTCGCGTCTGCTGGCCCGGGCTGCCGGCTGCGAGATCCTCGCCGAATGGTGCCGATTGGGCGGCACCCCTTTCGCGCCCTCGAAGGGCGGTCTCGCTCCTTGGGCAAAGCAGCGTACGATCGACCTCATGCATGCGCGGCTCGCTGACGACATCAGTCTCGACGAGTTGGCGGCCGAGGCACGGCTCTCGCCGTTTCATTTTGCCCGTATGTTCAAGCAAAGCGTTGGCGTGCCCCCTCGGGTCTATCTGACGCAACTCCGAATCGAGAAGGCGTGCGAGCTTCTCGAAAAGACCGATCTTCCGGTGACGGATATCGCCTTCGAGGTGGGATATTCGTCCAACCAGGTGCTCGCCAGGGTGTTTCTCAAGCAGCTCCGCATGAGCCCCTCCGACTATCGCCGGGCAAGGCGTGACCCGTTCGCTCGTTTGCCTGGCGACGACACCTGAAAGCGCTGGCGACCGTCTCTGCGGGGCAAACCCTGGCTTCGCCGGCGGGGCGGAAGATGAATTGTCGCAATTGGATCGGGGCCGCTTGAGCGAGGCACGACGAGGGTTTTGGTTGCCTCCAAACCGATCTCGTCGGAACAATCCGGATCGATCGCTCATCGGTTTCGCTCTCCCCCCCGAACCTCGATCAGAGAAGGGGATCCAGGGCATCCAGCTCCGCGCACACGCCGGCGCCATAATCCGGATGGACCTGCTCGGAAGGGTCGATCTGCCGTTCGATAATCGTCGCTGCCGGTCCGGTGGTCGAATCGTGCGGCCAAGTGTCTGGGCTCCGGCGCGCAGCACCCTGGCGCAGGTGAGATGCGTGATGTCGCGCGTGATCCGGAGAGTGCCATAGGCACCCCAGCCCTTCGCATGGACCACGCGTTCGGGAATCCGCTCCCGGTTGAGGTGGGCGAGCTTCTCGATCAGCTGCCAGTCCTGCAGGAGGATCGGGCCTCGTTCACCTGCGGTCAGGCTGTTCTGGTTATCGGAAACGGGCGCACCAGCCGTCGTCGTAAGGTGCGGACCCTGATCGGTTGGCCACGGCATCGAACGGTCCTCACATGTGTCCTCGAAAGTTGCGCGATGTCTCCCCGCGCCGCCGCGATGGGAGACGTCGAGCGCTTCACGTCGGCGTGGGGACGAGAACGAAGCTGATCGAGTGATCGCACGCCGTTCGAAGCTCACCGACGACTCCAGGGAGCTTCGACAGAACTGCGTCGCAGACCATGCGGCGGCGATGCCGTTCTTGCGCCGACTCATCGGCCATCGGCAGCGGACGGCGACCGGGCTTCCTTCCGCGGCTTGATCACGGGGCGGCCGGACCTTTGCCGACGGGATCGCCTTGGCGTTCGGAAGTTCACGGAACCCGGCGCTCGCCTCTTACCGCTCACGTGTTGGCAGATCAGCCCCCTCCGACTATTGACGGACCGTTCGCGATCCGAGGCCCGCCGATCCGTGCGCCGACACTTAGAGCGCGCCGCCGGCGATCGCGGTTCATGGCAGGGTCGACGGTCGAGGAGGACAGGCGGATGAAAACCATCTTGAGGGCGCTGCTGTGCGGCGCGATGACGATGGGCGCGGCCCATGCTCAGGACGGTGTGAAGCTCGAGGTCATGCATTGGTGGACCTCCGGCGGCGAGGCCGCCGCCGTCAGGAAGCTGGCCGACGGGATCAACGGGCGGACCGCGCATAGCTGGGTCGACAGCGCGATCGCCGGCGGCGTCGACATTGCCCGTCCGGTCATCATCAGCCGGATCATCGGCGGCAGTCCGCCCACGGCTTTCCAGTTCAACCCCGGCCGCCAGGCGCTGGAGCTGATCGAGGCGGGCCTGCTTCTCGATCTTACCGACGTCGCCAAGGCGCAGCGTTGGGCCGAGATCGTCAATCCCCCGTCGCTTCTGGAGGCCTGCACCGTCGACGGCCGCGTCTATTGCGCGCCGGTCAACATCCATTCCTGGAACTGGATGTGGCTCTCAGGTCCCGCCTACGAGGCCGCGGGCCTGGCGATGCCGGCCGACTGGACCGGTTTCCTGAACAGCGTTCCCGCCCTGCGGAAGGCTGGCATCACCCCGCTCGCGATGGGCGGCCAAGCCTGGCAGCAAGCAGGCCTGTTCAATAGTGGCATCGCCATCGCGATCGCCGGGCCGGAGGCGTGGCTGTCGGTGATGCGCGACAGGAACGCCGACGTGGTCCGCGGCGAGGATTACGGCCGGGCGTTCCAGGCCTATGCCGAAGCGCGCACCCTGTCGGACGGGACCGGCGTTCAGGACTGGAATCAGGCGACGAGAGCGGTCATGACGGGCAGAGCCGCCGCCCAGTTCATGGGTGATTGGGCACAAGCCGAGTTCGCGCTGGCGGGCAAGACGGCCGGCGTGGATTACGGATGCCTTCCGGGCCTTGGCCTTCGCCCCTACCTGCAGACCGGCGGCGACGCGTTCTTCTTTCCCAAACAGGGCAACCCCGCCGTCGAGGCCGCTCAAAAGGAGATGGCGGCGCTGATGCTCAGCCCCGAGGTCCAGGTGTCGTTCAACTCCGCCAAGCGATCCCTGCCCGTCCGTGGCGATGTCGATCTGACCACGGTCAACGAGTGCACGCGACAGGGTCTCGACCTGCTGGCCAAGGGCCGGACGCTTCCCAGCACGGTGCAGCTCATCTCGGCGGACACGAATACGCAGCTCAACGATCTGCTGACCGAGTTCTGGAACACGCCCTCGATGACCGCGGGGGACGTGCAGGAGCGCTACGCCCGGATCATCGCCGACGCTCGCTGATCCGAAAGATTGCACGCCGAGCGGGCGCCGCCCGGAGGGGAGCAGACCTGTGGCCATCGCCGAAGACGTCGCCCGCGCGGGCAGGCACGGGTCCCGGAGGGCCGTGCCGCGCCCTGTCCGCCTGCTTCGGAACCTGCAGGCGAAGCTCGCGATGGCGCCGATGATCGCCGTCGCGCTCGTCCTGTTCCTGGGCGGCCCGATCTGGACATTGCTCCATTCCTTTACCGATTCCCGCCTTCTGCCGCGATTGCGATGGGTCGGGCTGGACCAGTACGAACGGCTCTGGGCATCGCGCAAATGGCTGGTGTCGATCGAGAACCTCGCCCTGTACGGCATCTGCTCGCTGGTCGGCACGCTCGTCCTTGGCTTCGTCCTGGCGGCGCTGCTTGACCGCAAGATCCGGTTCGAGAACACGTTCCGCACCATCCTCCTGTATCCCGTCGCGCTCAGCTTCATCGTGACGGGCCTGATCTGGCAGTGGCTGCTGAACCCCGAGCTGGGGATCCCAGGCGTCATGCGCGGCCTCGGCTGGGGTGCCTTCGACCCGCTCAACGATCCGAGCCTCGTGATGTACGGCTTAGGTGTCGCCGGCCTGTGGCAGGGCACGGGATTGATCATGTGCATCATGCTCGCCGGGCTGCGCGGCATCGACGACAACATCTGGAACGCCGCGCGCGTGGACGGGGTCGGCGTGGTGAAGACCTACCTCTCGATCATCGTCCCGATGATGCGCCCGGTCTTCGCCACCGCGCTCGTGCTCATCACCAGCGGCATCGTCAAGCTCTACGACCTCGTCGTCGCGATGACGTCGGGCGGTCCCGGCATCAGTTCCGAGGTGCCCGCGAAGTACGTGATGGATGCGATGTTCGGGGGGCAGAACCTGGGCCAGGGCTTCGCCGCCGCGACGATGATGCTGGTGCCGGTGGTCGTCATCGTCGTCCCCTGGACTTATCTCGCGTTCGGACGACGCAAGCGTGGCTAGGCCCGTAACCGAGAGCACATCGGCCGGCACGGCGCCGATGTCCGGCCCGCGCGGGCCGCGCCCCAGGCGGGTCCTCTCGCGTGGCAACGTGTTCGTCTACGGCACGCTGATGCTGGTGTCGGTCTATTACCTGCTGCCCCTCTGGGTGATGGTGATGACCTCGCTCAAGGGCCTGCCCGAGATCCGCATGGGCAACATCTTCGCCCCTCCGGTCGAGGTGACGTTCCAGCCCTGGGTGAAGGCCTGGGCCGAGGCCTGCACCGGCATCAATTGCGACGGGTTGAGCCGAGGCTTCTGGAATTCCGTGCGGATCCTGATCCCGTCGCTGGTCCTCTCCATCGCGGTCGCCAGCGTGAACGGATACGCGCTGTCGAGCTGGAGGTTCAGGGGCTCCGAGACGTTCTTCGTCATCCTGATCGTCGGCGCCTTCATCCCCTACCAGGTGTTGCTCTACCCGGTGGTGATCCTGTTGCGGAGCTTGGGGCTCTACGGCTCGATCTGGGGGCTGGTCCTGGTCCACACGATCTTCGGGATGCCGATCCTGACGCTCTTGTTCCGCAACTATTTCGCGTCGCTCCCCGAGGACCTGTTCAAGGCGGCGCGCGTCGACGGAGCGGGCTTCTGGGGCATCTACCTGAAGATCATCCTGCCGGTGTCCCTGCCGATCTTCGCGGTGGCGGCGATCATCCAGGTCACGGGCATCTGGAACGACTTCTTCTTCGGTGTCGTGTTCGCGCGGCCCGAGACCTACCCCATGACCGTTCAGCTCAACAACATCGTCAACTCGGTCCAGGGCGTGAAGGAGTACAACGTCAACATGGCAGCGACGCTGCTGACGGGGTTGTTGCCGCTTGCGGTCTACTTCGCGTCCGGCAAGCTTTTCATGCGCGGCATCACTGCCGGTGCGGTGAAGGTTTGAGGGAGAACACGATGGCCCTCGACAGTGGCGCGGCGCATCTCGACGCAGCCTTCGTTTCGGTGCGGGACCTGACGCACAGCTTCGGCACCGTGGAGGTCCTCAAGGGCCTCGACATCGAGGTGCGCAATGGAGAATTCCTGGTGCTGCTCGGGCCCTCGGGCTGCGGCAAGTCCACGTTGCTCAACTGCATCGCGGGCCTCATCGAGATCACGGACGGCCAGATCTGGATCGGGGGCCGCAACGTCACCTGGGAGGAGCCGAAGGACCGCGGCATCGGCATGGTCTTCCAGTCTTACGCACTCTATCCGCACATGACGGTGCACGGGAATCTCTCCTTCGGGCTCAAGAACCAGCGGATGCCGGAGGACCAGATCGCCGCGCGCGTCGTCCGCGTCGCGCGGATCCTGCAGATCGAGCCGCTGCTCGACCGCAAGCCCGGCGCGCTGTCAGGCGGGCAGCGGCAGCGCGTTGCGATCGGCCGTGCGCTCGTACGCGACGCTGACGTGTTCCTCTTCGACGAGCCTCTGTCCAATCTCGACGCCAAGCTGCGCGCCGAGCTGCGGGTGGAGCTGAAGCGCCTGCACGCGGGGCTCGGGAACACGATGATCTATGTCACGCACGACCAGATCGAGGCGATGACGCTGGCCGACCGGATCGCGGTGATGCGCGACGGTGTGATCCAGCAGCTCGCCACCCCCCTGGAGCTGTACGACCGGCCCGCCAACCTGTTCGTCGCGGGCTTCGTCGGCTCGCCGTCCATGTCGATGCTGGACGGCCGTATCGCGGGCGGACGGTTCCATGTCGGGGGCCAGTCGCTTGCGCTCGACGGCTACGAGGGCCGGGCGCCCGGCACGCTCGGCGCGGCGATCCTCGGCCTTCGGCCCGAGCACATCGCCGTCGCGCCCGCGGGCGTGGAGGGCCTCTCCGCCGTCGTCGAACTCTGCGAACCGATGGGGGCCGACAAGCTCCTCTGGACGGACGTGGAGGGACGCAAGGTGTCCGTCCGCGTTCCGGTCGAGACGTCCCATCCACGCGGCAGCCGCGTGACGCTGGCGCCCGCGATGGGCAAGGCGAGCCTGTTCGATGCGGGCACCGAGGCGCGCCTGTAATCCACCTCGGCCAGCCTCCGGCACGGCTTCAGAAGACTTAGAGACCCTTGAAGCTCGCCACAGCTTCGGTCTCGCAGGACCGATCCGCCCAGCGCGCCGACGTCTCCTCGCGACAACCGCCGCGGCGATATATCGTATGTTCCGCGCCCGTGCGCGACGGCGACGGCAGCGCCTCCAGAGCCGCAGCTCGGAACCTGTCCCCGCCTGGACGACCCCGATCGCAAACACAGCAAGACCGGTACCAACGCGGCAGTCTCGGCGACGCGACACCCCAGAGCGCGCCCTAAAGTCCACTTGCCCCGACTAGACGTGGGGGAGATCGGGCGACCCGCCCGGCGATCGGAGGCCTCACCAGGCACGTGCGCAGCGCACGATCTCCGAGGCCCAGCAGGACCGCCTCCGCCTGACGTTGCTCAGCCTGAGCTGATGCACCTTTCAACCAAGAAGGATACCTACCGATGGCAAGCGAGCCGATCCGCAATCCCCAGACCGACCATCTCATCACGCCCGAGAATTCGGCCCTCATCATCATCGACTACCAGCCGGTTCAGGTCTCCTCGATCCGGTCGATGCGCCCTGACGAGCTCGTCTTCAACATCACGGGCGTCGCGAAGGCCGCGGCCAACTATGGGGTCCCGATCATCCATTCGACGGTGAACGTCTCGACCGGCCTCAACAAGCCGCCGATCCAGCAGCTGCAGGACGTCATCGGCCACCTCCCGACCTACGACCGGACGACCGTGAACGCCTGGGAGGACGTCGAATTCAAGGAGGCGGTCAAGGCGCTCGGGCGACGCAAGCTCATCATGACCGCGCTGTGGACGGAGGTGTGCCTCACCTTCCCGGCGCTCGACGCGCTTCGGGAGGGTTACGAGGTCTATGTTCCCCTGGATGCCGTCGGCGGCACGTCGGTCGCGGCGCACGAGGCGGGTCTGCGACGGGTCGAGCAGGCCGGCGGCCAGATGACCAGCCGCGTCCAGCTGTACTGCGAGCTGCAGCGCGATTGGGCGCGCAAGGCGACCGTTCCCGGCTTCATGAATGTCTTCGAGAGCTTCGACGGGTTCAACCCGGAGAAGGCGGCAGCCGCCGCCTAGGCGCCGTCACATGCCTTGGGGGAGGGCCTCGGCGGCAGCGTCGCCGCCGAGGCCCACAGATGTTCCGTGACGGAGCGGAGCGTGGTGACGGCGGACGCAGGAGAGAGCCCATGACGGAACCGGAAGCCGCGCATCACGGCCTCAGCTTGGCGACGCCGCTGGTCTTCCTGGGTTCGGCCGTTCTCGCCGTCCCGCTCTTCCGCCTGTTCAAGTTGGGCGCCGTGATCGGGTACCTGGCGGCCGGTGTCGCCGTCGGGCCATCCGGACTCGGCCTGATCGGCGATCCAGGTGCCGTCCTGACGCTCGCCGAGCTGGGCGTCGTCCTGCTCCTGTTCATCATCGGCCTGGAGCTCAAGCCGAGCCGGCTCTGGGCCATGCGGCGCGACATCGTTGGCCTTGGGCTGAGCCAGGTGCTCCTGTGCGGGGGCGTCCTTGCCGGGCTCGCGGTGCTCGCGGGCCTGACCTGGCAGGCGGCTTTGATCGCGGGTGCCGGCCTGGCCCTGTCCTCGACCGCCTTCGCGGCGCCATTGATGGAAGACCGCAACGAGCTGGCATCGCCCTACGGGCAGCGCGCGTTTTCCATCCTGCTCCTGCAGGACCTGGCGATCGTCCCGCTGCTCGCCCTCGTCACGGTGCTCTCGCCGGTCGCGGCCGAGACGGGCGGCACGTCCGGGTGGCGCGCGGGTCTCGCCATGGTGGCCGCGACAGCGTGCGTGGTCCTGGTGGGCCGATATGCCCTGAACCCTATGTTCAAGCTGCTGGCGCGATCGGGCGCGGGCGAGATCATGACCGCCGCTGCGTTGCTGGTGGTCCTCGGCGCGGCCGCCCTCATGCAGCTTGCCGGGCTGTCGATGGCGATGGGCGCGTTCCTCGCCGGCGTCCTGCTCGCGGAGTCCCGGTTCCGGCATGAGCTCGAGGCCAACATCGAGCCCTTCCGCGGCCTTCTCTTGGGGCTCTTCTTCATCGCCGTCGGCATGGACATCGATCTGGGCCTGGTCGCATCGAACGCAGCCGTCATCGGGGGCGCGGTCGTGGCGCTGATGACCGTGAAAACCGCGCTCATCGCCGGACTGGCGCGAGCGACGGGATCTGACTGGCAGGACGCCCTCAGGATCGGCACTGTTCTGTCGCAAGGCGGCGAGTTCGCCTTCGTGCTTTTCGCGGCCGCCGTCTCAGGCCGCATCCTACCGGCGGACACAGCGGCGATCTTGACCGCGAGCGTCACGTTCTCGTTGGCGCTCACGCCCCTCGTCTTCGGGCTCGGCCAGCGTCTCGCGGCCCGCGGTGCCGGCGAGACCCCGGATGCGGATTTCTCGACGGTCAACGGCAATGCCCTCATCATCGGCTTCGGTCGGTTCGGGCAGGTCATCTCGCAGATCCTGCTCGCCCGTGGCGTCGAGATCACCATGATCGATCACCGGGTCGAGGCGATCGATCTGGCGGAACGCTACGGCTTCAAGATCCACTACGGCGACGGCACGAGGCTCGACATCCTGAGGGCCGCCGGCGCGGGAAAGGCGGAGTTGGTTTGTGTCTGCGTCGACGACGCGGAAGCGACCCTGAAGATCGTCGATTTCTGCCGCGAGCAGTTCCCGATGGCCAAGCTGATGGTGCGTTCGCTCGACCGCAATCACAGCCTCGCCCTAGCGGGGCGGGACGTCGACTACCACATCCGCGAAACGTTCGAGTCGGCGGTGAAGCTCGGCGAGCGGGCGCTCGCGGCGCTCGGCACGACAGAGCGCGCCGCCGGAGACTTGATCGCCGAGTTTCGTCGACGCGACGCGGAGCGCTTCGAGCGCCAGCTCGTCGAAGGGGTCTATGCCGGCAGCGATCTCCTCAACATCAAGTCGGTGGATGAGCCGACGCAGTGAGGACCCGGCGATAGGCGCAAGGCGTACTTTGGCTCACGTCCGGTTCTGGCCGGAAGCGGAATGGCCGCTTTGGTGCCAAGAAGTGCAGGAGCGGACGGCGCCGGGTCTATGATGCGGCTGCTGTGACGGATGCGTTGTCCAGTTTCGCTCTGACGTGACGGGAAAACGCCTCTGGCCGTCCGAGGGGGCCTGGCTTGGACCGGGCCCCGTAATCGAGCAGTCTCAACGCGCCTACGCCATCCAGGCGTCGGCGTCGGCGTCTGCGCCGGCGGGGATGCGGAACGGTGCGGACGGGTCCGTAACCGCCCGCCAGACGGCCTCGGCCACGTCGTGGGCGTGGGTCACCGGACCGGCGTCGTTCCGGGCGGCTGCGGCGAAGCCTTGGATCAGCGGCGCGTAATCGGGAACGTTGAGGCCGCGCAGGTGCGAGCGCACGGTGTCGCCGAAGCGCGTCTCGGGCGAGCGCCCCGGCGGGACGAGATGCGCCCGCACGCCGAACGGCTCGGCCTCGACGGCGAGGGACTCGGTGAGGGCGTTCACCGCCGCTTTGCTGGCCCGGTAGACGCCGACCAGAGGCAGCGGCTTCAGCGTGACGGATGATGTGACGGTGACGGTGACGGTGACGATGACGCCGGCGCGGCGCTCGCGAAGTCTTGGGAGCGTGGCCTGGATTATGACGAGCGTGCCCGGCTTCTTGGTCCGGAACAACGCCTCCGGCAGCTCGGGCGCGGTCACCTCTATGGGGCCGGATCCCGAGCGATCGGAGCAGGCGGAATGAGATTGGGTTACGCGCCACCCTCCCTCATGCCCCGAGCTTGCCGAGAAGCTGCTGCAGGCCGGGACCGGCGGCTCGGGCGACCGCGGTCAGACGGTCCTCGCTCATGCCCTCGCGCGCGCACGCCGACAGGCCCGACATCGTACTCGCGACATAGTCCGTTACGATATCGGCGACTTCCGGGTGCGAGCGCGCTACGTAGGCGCGGACCTGATCCCGCCGGCTCTCTGCCGAGCGACGCGCCAGGGTCACGCTCTCCTCGTCGTCGCAACCGCGGACTGCTTCCAGGACAAGGCAGCCCCGCCGCTCGGGGTCGTGGGAATAGGCTCGAGCCGCGCCCACGATCAGTTCCAAGAGCGCCTCGCCCGGCGCTCGGCTGGGCAGCAGGATCTCATCGAGGGCGAGGACCGATGCCGAGTAGCGGTCCAGGATCTGCGCGAAGAACTGAGCCTTGCTCCCGAATGCCTTGTAGAAGCTCGGCGGCTTGATCCCTAGCGCGTCCGTCAAAGCTGCCAGGCCGACCGCCTCGTACCCGCGAGCATGGAACAGCCGCTGGCCAAGGGCCAGGGCGGTCTCTGGGTCGAACTTGCGGGGCCGGCCGGGGCCGGTCGATGATCCGCCGGTCATCGAAAACTCCTTGCGCTTACAGCACCAACCTTTATATAGTGATCACTAACAAAATGGTCGCGGGCAAGCGGCCGGTGCGCTCTCAGGCCTGCAGCACTTTGGATCCACGGCCGCTTGCCGGCCTGCACGGCACGTCGGGAGACCGTCATGACCACCCCTCGCTCGTCCACGAGCGTCCTCGTGACCTATCAGGGAACGTCTCAGACCAGGTTCGACCGACACTACTACGTCGGCCACCATCCGCCACTCGTGATGAGTGCCTGGCATCGCTATGTGCTGGAGAGCCTCGCCGCCTTCTTCCCCGCGGTCACCCCCTCCCGGACCGTCACGACCTCCTTTCCCGGGGTGAGAGCATGAGCAAGTCCCCAGCACCCTGGACGACGGTTCCTGCCCGCACGGTCCGGCGAGGTCACTTCTGGATTCCCGGCGATCGCGTGTCGCTGAACGGGGAAACCTACCAACGCGGGCCAATGTTTGTGGAATGGGAGGCTCCCGAGGAGATTACCCAGCCGTGGCCGGTCGTGCTGATGCATGGCGGCGGCTTCCAGGGAACGGAATGGTTCGACACGCCGGACGGACGCCCGGGCTGGGCGCAGCGCCTCGTCGAGGCCGGCTACGCTGTCCTGGTGGTCGACCGTCCGGGTCACGGACGCTCACCCTTCCACACCGACGTAGTCGGCCGCATGGGACCGCCGTTCTCCTACGAGGGCGGTCGCGCGATCTACGTGCCCGGCACCGATCCGCGGCACACGCAGTGGCCGTTTGATCCGGACCTCGACGATGCCATGGACGAGTTCATCGCCGGTTATGGCCCGCTGCCAGCCGACCTCGAAGCGTCGCAGACCATGGATGCGGACCGGACCGCGACCCTGCTGGACCGGATCGGCCCGGCGGTGCTCGTCACCCATTCGGCATCAGGCCCGGACGGCTGGCTGGTGGCGGATCGGCGTCCGCACCTCGTCAAAGGAATCATAGCGGTCGAGCCGATGGGAGCGCCCTTCGCCGACATCCCCAACATCGGCCCCATGCGCTGGGGAGCGACGGCCGCCCGAATGGGTTTCGATCCGCCGGTGAATGATCCCGACGAGGTCCGCCACGCTGCCCCGGGAGCGCTGCGGCTCCCGGGGCTTGTGGGTGTGCCGATCCTGGTTGTGACGGCGGAGGCGTCTGCCTTCGCGGCCGCAAGCCCGCCCACGGTCGCCTTCCTCAACGCCGCCGGTGCTTCAGACGAGCTGCTGCGGCTCGAAGAGCACGGCGTCCGAGGCAATGGGCACGGGCTCATCTACGAGAGGAACTCGGATGAGGCGCTCGCGCCAGTTCTGGACTGGCTCGCCAACCTTGCGGCCCGGTCTTCGAGCGACGGGCCGATGGCCTGACACGGCTCCGCACCGCGCTCGCGTCCGCGACGTCATTATGACCTGAGGAGAACGACGATGGATGTTGGCATCATCGGCCTTGGCGCGATGGGACGTGCAATGGCCCAGAACCTCGCGGCGGCCGGCCATCGGGTGGTCGCCTGGAACCGCTCAGCCACGCCCATCGACGGCGTGAAGCAAGCTGTGACGCTGTCGGACGCCCTTCAGGGCGATGCAGCCTTTACGATGCTGTCGGATGACGCGGCGATCCGCTCCGTGCTGCTTGACCCCGGTACCCTGCGGCAGGCGAGACCTGGGCTCGTCCACATCGTGTCCTCGACCATTTCCGTCGCGTTCGCCCGCGAGCTCGTGCGGGCGCATGCGGAAGCGGGGCTCGGCTACGTGTCTGCTCCGGTGCTCGGGCGGCCCGACGTTGCGGCCAGGGGCGAGCTTAACGTCCTCGCCGCCGGTGATCCGCCGAACGTGAGCGCAGTCCGGCCGCTCCTTGAGGTGGTCGGGAGCCGCGTCTGGGATCTGGGTGCCGAGCCGCCCACGGCGAACGCCGCAAAGATCGCCTGCAATATGATGATCACCATGGCCATCGAGGCGATGGCGGAGGCCGTCGTCCTCGCCGAGGGCTATGGCCTTGGGCGCGAGCCCTTCTTCGATCTGATCCTCGGGACCCTGTTCGGCAGCCGCTCGTACCAGGTCTATTCCGGCAAGATCGCAGCGCGCGACTACGAGGCAGGCTTCAAGGCCGTGCTCGGCCTGAAGGACCTGCGCCTAGCCTCGGAGGCGGCCGAGGGGATTGGCCGAGACCTCCCGATGCTCGATGCCGTCCGCCGCTGCATGGCCGAGGCGGTCGAGGCTGGCTTGGGTCACAAGGATTGGTCGATCATGGCTGGGCTCAGGGTCGATCCCAGCAAGGACCCCTAGCGCCGCCGGTCCCGGGCGAGTGTTCACGCTCTTCGGCATGGGCCTGCGCCGTTGGTCTGGTAGGTCTGCATTCAGACAAGCGCCTGGGACGCCCGGCGCGTGACCTGCGTCGACACCACACCGGGCGTATCCGCTGCAACGCTCGATGGGCGCATTGCGGCCTCTCTGACGCGGTCGCCGCCGCGGTCGGCCTGCTCGAAATGAGAGTGGATCGCCGGCTTTCTTCGTGACGAGTGCTCAGCGTCCGCTTTTGAGGATCCGCTGACACGTCTCGGACGTCCGAGATGGGGCGCGAAGCGGATGGTCCGACGGGCGTGTACGTCTTTCAAAAGGACGCCGATGTCAGGGCGCGTCCGAGGCATCCCGATATCGACGGGATTTACCCTCAAAGCGCTCAAGCCACAGCCTCTTCGAGGAGCCATTCGCGGAAGCCAGCGACGTTCCGGGTGCTTGAGCCGCTCTCCGGCGATACGACCCAATAACGATAGATACCCTCCACCTCCTGCCGGAAGGGCCTGATCAGGCGGCCGGCAACTAAATCATCCCCGATGAGAGCGCTCGTGGCGAGCGCGACGCCTTGACCCGAGATGGCCGCCTGCAGCGCGAGGAACATATGTGAGAACCGTGGGCCGCGCGTCGCATCGACGACGTTATCCGCGCCGACCTCCGTCAGCCACCGCCGCCAGTCCACATATTCCGGGATGCCCGGATCGCGTTCCTCATGAAGAAGCGTACAGAAGCGAAGGTCAACAGGGCTCCTCAGCGGCGCCCCGGCGTCAGACAGGAGCGACGGGCTGCAGACGGGGAAGAAACTCTCCGCCATGAGCAGGTCCGTTCGCATTCCCGGATAGCCGCCACGTCCCAACCTGACCGCGACGTCGACCCCCTCCCGCGCGAAGTCGGTCAGGCCCATCGAGGCGAGAACACGTACCTCGAGGTCCGGGCGCCGGCGCCGGAATCCAGCCAGGCGCGGGATCAGCCACCGCGACGCGAAGGACGGGACAGTACTGACGGTAAGCGTTGATGACGAGGCCGGCCTGGCAGCCTCGGCCGTCGCGATTGCCAGTTCGTCGAAAAGCGGACGCAGGGCCGCCGCGTAAAGCTGGCCGGCGTCCGTCAGGACCACACCCTTGCTCGGCAGGCGCCGGAACATGGCTTGCCCGAGGTGCTCCTCAAGCCCCTTCACCTGTTGGGCCACCGCGCTCGGCGTAACCGCGAGCTCGTCGGCGGCCTTCTGGAAGCTGAGATGGCGCGCGGCCGCCTCGAAGGCGCGAACGGCGTTGAGCGGAGGCAGACGGCGACGTGACTGTGCCATAATTTTTCTACGTCTGACCCCAAGGAGTTCTGGTTTGAGCCGAAGCTTGATGAGGCGCAAGGTGCTCCCGTGCAGATGGCGCTGAGCCCTACGGAGCGGACCCATGCAGCTGACCACACGACCCGCCGTCGCATCAGAAAATCTGGTGTTTGCGCTCTCTCGCTTTCGTCGCAGGGCTCTCGAGGCGCTCATCGCGTTCGAGGAGCGAAGCGGGCGACGGAGGCAGCGCCGGGCCCTGCTCCGTCTCGACGAGAGGACGTTGGGAGACCTGGGGCTTTCAGCCGCCGACGTCGAGCGCGAGGCGTCCCGCGATACCTGACCTGCGTTCATCGACTGGGTCCCACCGCAGCGAGGGCGTTTGTGCCAGGGGACGCGGGCTGTATGTAGAGCTCGCGGGCAGGACGGCTCGCCGGAGGGTCACCCCATGGACAATCGCAACGCGATCTGGCGCGAGGTCGACCTCGCGAGCGGGCGCTTGGTGGACCTCAGCGATCGCATCTGGGCGATGCCGGAACTCTGCTACGCAGAGACGCGGTCGGCTGCGGAGCATGCAGCGGAGTTGCGCCATCAAGGTTTCAGGGTGACCGAAGGCTTCGCGGGCATCCCCACGGCGGTGATGGGGGAGGCAGGCGAAGACGGGCCCGTGATCGCCTTCCTGGGCGAGTACGACGCGCTGCCGGGCTTGAGCCAGGAGGCCGGCGTGGCGCAGCCCAGTCCGGTCGCGGTTGGGGGACACGGTCATGGCTGCGGCCACAACCTTCTCGGCTCCGCTTCCCTTCTCGCCGCGACCGCCCTCAAGAACTGGCTCTCGCAGCAAGGCCTGCCCGGTCGCGTGCGCTATTACGGCTGTCCCGCCGAGGAGGGCGGGGCCGCGAAGGCCTTCATGGTGCGCGAGGGCGCCTTCAGAGGCGTCGACGTGGCGATCTCCTGGCATCCGTCGGGATTCTGGGAGGTCGTGCCCCCGATCTCTCTTGCCAACATGCGCATCGACTTCACCTTCACGGGGCGCGCGGCCCACGCGGCTGCCGCCCCGCACCTTGGTCGCAGCGCGCTGGACGCGGTCGAGCTCATGAACGTGGGCGTGAACTACATGCGCGAGCACATGCCCAGCGATGCGCGGGTGCACTACGCCCTGCTGGATGCGGGCGGGATCGCTCCCAACGTCGTCCAGGCCCATGCCCGCGTGCGCTACCTGATCAGGGATCGTGACCTCATGGGCATGCTCGAACTCGTGGAGCGAGTTCGCAAGGTCGCCCAAGGCGCTGCCCTCATGACCGAGACGCAGGTCGAGATGCGCACGATCAGCGCGGTCTCCAACCTTCTCGGCAATCGGCCCCTCGAGGAGACGCTGCAGAGCGTCCTGGAGGAGCTCGGTCCGCCTCCCTTCGACGATGCAGATCGTGCTTTCGCGCGAGAGATCCAGAAGACCTTATCGCCCGCCGACAATGCGGCGGTTTTCCGCGCGATCGGACAGCCGCCGCGCGATCTCGCGTTGGCTGACTTCGTCGTCCCGCTGGATGCGGCGCGGCGGCCGTCGCTCGGCTCGACGGACCTCGGCGACGTGAGCTGGGTGGTGCCCACGGTTCAGGTGCACGCGCCGACCATGGCTGTCGGGACGCAGCTCCACACCTGGCAAGTGGTGGCCCAAGGCAAGGCGCCGGCGGCTCACAAGACGCTCGTCCATGTCGCCAAAGCCATGGCCGCGCTCGGCGCGCGGGCAGCCGTGGACATGGGCCTGCGCGAGGCTGCACGGGCGGACCTGGAGCGACAAACTGCCGGAACACCCTATGTCTCCCCGCTTCCTGTCGACGCAACGCCGCCTCTCACCATGTCTGCGGGTTGAGCCTGCGGCAGAGGAAGCGGTCTCCGCCGGTCTGGGCAGAGATCATCCGTCAGATCGCCGCCTCCTCGCAGACAGTGTCCCCTTAGACGCCGGCACCGACGACCGGCCTATCTGAAAGGCTGGCTCATAGGTACGGCCTACCCTCCAGCCTTAGGTGCCCGCCGGAGGGGGGCCTCGAAGGGCGCTCCAGGGATCTCCGGAGAGTTGTAGCATCGTGGTGCGTGCTTCGAGGCCGGGCTGCGCAGGGCACCTCAGCATGAGGGGGACATGAGCAAGCCCTTGCGCGTCAGGCTCTGAGGTGCCCCGCTGCCTCGTCCATTTCTGAAGGGACACGACGATGAGGGCCAGACCAGAGATCGGACCGGTTCCGCAGGAGATCGTTCGGCGACTATCTCCCTCAGGGGTTCTCAGGGCCGGCATCAATCTTTCAAACTTCCTCCTCGTGTCGAGCCGCAATCCGGACGGCAGTCCCGCGGGTGTGTCGCCCGATCTGGCGCGTGCGCTCGCTGATACCTTGGGGCTGGAGCTGCGCTACGTGACGTACCCATCTCCGGGTCCCTTGGCCGACGCAGCGGCTCACGACGAGTGGGACGTGGCCCTGGTTGGGGCCGAACCGCAGCGTGCCGAGACGATCGCCTTCACCCCCGCCTATGCGGAAATCGAGGCGACGTACCTCGTCCCGAAGGGCTCGGGCTTGCACGCGATCGAGGATGTGGACGCACCAGGCGTTCGGATCGCCGTGACCGATCGGACGGCCTACGGGCTCTGGCTTGAGCGTAACATCCGCTCGGCGTCGCTCGTGGGCACCGCAAGTTTCGACGACGCCCTGTCAGCCCTTGTGGAGGGGCGAGCCGATGCGCTCGCGGGCCTTCGATCCCGCCTTGTGTCCGACCAGGATGCTCATCCCAATACACGCATACTGGAAGGGCGCTTCATGGCGGTGCAGCAGGCGATCGGAGTGCCGCGAGCCAAGGCCGAGATATTACCCTACCTCGAGCAATACGTTGCAGCGGCGCGGGGATCGGGGTTCATCGCCGACTTGATCCGGCACCATGGGGTCGAGGGCTTGAGCGTCGCGGGCAGTTGACGCACAAGTCCTCGGACATCGGCCGGGTCGGACGGGATGCTGCGCCGTTGGAGGCCGTCCGTGTCACCCAGAACGCGCTTTGCCCGGCGAACGGGGCGGCGCAGGGCGCTTTGAGGGTTTGGAGGCGACGATGGAATACCGCACGCTCGGCGGATCTGGCCTAAAGGTGCCGGTGCTCACGTTCGGGACCGCCACATTCGGCGGAGGCAGCGAGTTCCTCCGCAAGTGGGGCGCCAGCGACGTTGGTGAAGCCCAGGCGCTGGTCTCGATCTGCCTTGAGGCGGGCTGCACGATGTTCGACACGGCCGATGGCTACTCCGCGGGCATGTCGGAAGAGATCCTGGGACAAGCCATCAAGGGGCGCCGCGAGCAGGTTCTGATCGCCACCAAGACGGGTATGCCGATGGGCCCGGGCCCGAACGACAGAGGTACGTCGCGGGAGAAGATCATCCGGTCTTGCGAGGCGAGCCTCAAGCGGCTCGGTACGGACTACGTCGACCTCTACCAGCTGCATGCCTTCGACGCGCTTACCCCCGTCGACGAAATGCTCCATGCGCTGGATGCTCTCATTCGGGCCGGAAAGATCCGGTACTTCGGCGTGTCGAACTACTCGGGCTGGCACCTCATGAAAATGCTGGCCCTGGCTGACCGCCACGGACTTCCCCGGCCAGTGACGCACCAGGTCTACTATTCGCTCGTCGCACGTGAGTTCGAATGGGAGCTCATGCCGCTCGGCATCGACCAGAACGTGGGCACGCTGGTGTGGAGCCCGCTGTCCGGGGCAAAGCTCAGCGGCAAGATCGGGCGCCGCAAGCCCGCACCCATGGACAGCCGCGCGGCCACGGATGCGACCTGGGACGTGCCCGAGGATAGGCTTTTTGCCGTCACCGACGTGCTGGAGAAGATTTCAGAGGAGACCGGCTTCTCCGTCCCTCGCCTCGCTCTCGCATGGCTTTTGACCCGTCCGACGGTGTCGAGCGTAGTGATCGGGGCGCGCAACGCCGATCAGCTCCGCGACAACCTTGCCGCGACGGATGTCATCCTCACGTCAGAGCAGGTTGCGCGCTTGGACGCGGCGAGCGCCGTGACGCCGATCTACCCGTACTGGCATCAGCGACGAAGCTTCCTGGATCGCAACCCGCCGCCCGTATGAGCCTCGGACGGAGCAGAGGGGCAGGACGATGCATTCAAGCTCGGTTTGGCCCGACCGGCTCGAGCAAGCTTTCCTGCCTGGGGAGACTCGGATCGCGGACCGCG
>NZ_VUOA01000046.1 GCF_008386575.1 Salinarimonas soli | reverse complement strand
CGATACACTTGTCAAAGAGCAAAAGGCCAACGTCCAGAGGCGAACCGACACCCCCTGGCAAGGCCAGGAGCTGAGCGAGAGACGCCGTGGAAGAAAGAGCCAGGGACAGCAAGCCGCCCGCTTCCTTGTTAGAAGCGGCGACCGCGTCCCGATGAGCAGGGGTATAGGCCATGCCGATTCGGGCGTCAACCGAAAAAATGCGGGCTTCTGAAAAACCCGACGGACGCGTCTCCAGGCATCCTCGCCCCTGTCTAATGTGTCTAGGCGCCCTCCCCTCCTCCTGCCGGACACCGATGGTGGCGGCCGCATGGAGCAGCCTCGCTCCTGTCCTGAGAGGCTGGCCCATAAGTGCGGCCGACCCACCACCCTCGTCCTGAGGCGCCCACGAAGTGGGCCTCGAAGGGCGCTCCAGAGATCGCCAGACGGCTGTGGCAGCGTCCTGCGTGCTTCGAGGCCCTGCTTTCGCAGGGCACCTCAGCATGAGGGGGACAGGAGCATCCCCTTTCGGGTCAGGCTCTGACGGGCCTGCCCCGTCCGGACCGATGCTCACCCGCCCCGCCCTATTGCCGACATAGAGTCCGGCGACAGCCCCCTCCCCAGCCGCGTGCCCGGCGCGGCGTTGATTCCGCTGCGCCGGGCGGGCATGGTCGATCCCACCGGCGCCGTCACCGGTCCGCAACCGATTCCCGATGAAACCACGCCCCCTCCAAGCCGTGACTGACCCGGCCGCGCCCGCCGAGACGCGGTCGGCTCCCTCCGCGGCGACCCTCGACGTCGGCATCGAGCCGCCGCTCGACGTGTCCGGGGCGCTGGGCGAGGACGTGGACCGGCGCGGGGTGAACGTGCGCTGGCTCGGGGCCAGCATCCTCACCGCCCTGACCGGCGCCGCTCTCATCGGCGGCGCCATCTGGGTCGCCGTGGAGGGCGACACGCATTTCGCCGAGCTGCCGCAGACCACGGGGCCCTCGACGGCCCCCCTGGCGGCCCCGGGCCAAGCCCAGGCGCCCGCCCGCCGGGGCGACAAGCTCGTGCGCACCGAGATGGTGGTGACGGCCAAGCAGTCGTTCCGGGCTCCCGTGACATTGCGGGTCGCGGATCGCGAGGTGATCAAGGTCCGCCCCTTCGTGCGGATCGCCACGAACCTCTCGCTCACGAGCGGCGTCTACGCGACCAACATCCCGCCCTTCAATCCCCTGCGCCTCTTCGCCGAGGACAGCGGCGAGCGGGTCCCCGAGGCGCCTCCCGCCGATGTCAGCGACGCGGAGGTCTCCGTGGTCAAGCGCGACCTCGCGGCGGTCTCCATCGGCGCCGCCTCCCCGGCGCTCAGCGACGCGGATGTGGTGGCGCAGATCGAGGAGGAGCGGCGCATGGCGGCCCAGGCCGGCCGGCGCCCCGCGATCCCGATCCCCGCCCAGCTCATGCTGACGCGCACCCTCCAGCAGCCGGTGGCGCTGCCCGACGCCAACGCCCCCGCCCGGGGCATCGACGCGCCCTTCAGCTCCATCGAGGTGCGCGTGGTGCCCGAGAACGTGACCGACCTCGCCAAGGCGGATGCCCGCCTGAGCGGCGTCGAGGAGCGCGGGGCGGCCATGCGCCGGGGCGAGACCTTCGACGCGGTGCTCGCCGCGAACGGCGCGACGCCGGACCAGATCCGCGGCATCGTCAACGCCCTCGGCGGCCGGCCGCGGGTCGCGCAGCTGCCCGAGAACCAGCAGATGCGCATCCTCATCGCCCCCGGCCCCCGGGCCGGCGATCCGCGCCAGGTGATGCGCGTGATCCTGTTCGGGGAGCGCGGCGTCGAGGCGATCGCGGCGGCGAACGACCGGGGCGCCTTCGTCTCCGTGACGCCGCTCGCCGACGATCCCTCGCCCGCCCGCGCGGCGCCGATGCGGCCCAAGCCCGAGAGCGAGGAGGACGAGGAGGAGGACGAGGGCGGCAGCGGCGCGCGGCTCTACGAGAGCCTCTACGAGACCGCCCTCAAGCACGACCTCCCCAAGCAGACGGTCGAGGACCTCGTCCGCATCTTCGGCTACGACGTCGATTTCCAGAAGCGCGTGGCGCCGGGCGACACGTTCGAGATCTTCTACACCCTCGACGAGGAGAGCGGATCGGACCGCATCGAGATGCTGTTCGCGGCTCTCTCCATCGGCGGCGAGACCCGGCGCGTCTACCGCTTCCAGTCCCCCGAGGACGGCTCCGTCGATTATTTCGACGACCAGGGCCGCTCGCTGAAGAAGTTCCTGCTCCGCAAGCCCATCGCCGAGGGCATCCTGCGCTCCGGGTTCGGCTACAGGCGCCACCCCATCCTCGGCTACAGCAAGATGCATACGGGCGTCGACTGGGCCAACAAGATCGGCACGCCGATCGTCTCGGCGGGCAACGGCACCGTGATCAAGGCGGAATGGGACTCAGGCTACGGCCGGCGCACCGAGGTGCAGCACACCAACGGCTACGTCACGGCCTACAACCACCAGTCCCGGTTCGCGCCCGGCGTGAAGCCCGGCGCCCGGGTCCGCCAGGGCCAGGTCATCGGCTATGTGGGCAATACGGGCCTGTCGACGGGCCCGCACCTCCACTACGAGGTGATCGTCAACGGCCGCTTCGTCGACCCGATGAAGATCCGCGTGCCGCGCGGGCGCGAGCTCGACGGGCGGGCGCTGGCCGACTTCAAGCGCCAGCGCGAGACGGTCGACGGCCTCCTGACGCGGGCCGGCAGCAGCACCCGCGTCGCCCAGCGCGAGGGGCAATAGGCGCGGGCGCATGTGGGAGTCCGTCGGCGTCATCCTGCCGGCCTTCGGGCTGATCGCCATCGGCTTCGTCGCGGTGCGCACCCGGCTCGTCTCGGAACGGGCGGGCGAGGGCCTGTCGGAATTCGTCTACACGCTGGCGGTCCCCTGCCTCATCTTCCGGACGCTGGCGCGGGCCGAGGTGCCGGCGGTCCAGCCCTGGGGCTATTGGATCGCCTATTTCGCGGGGGTGGCCGTCGTCTGGGCGCTCGCCATGCTCGTCGCCGGGCGCCTCTTCGGGCTCGCGCCCGCCGAGCGGGTGCTGGCGGGCTTCTCGGCGGGGCAGTCCAACACCGTGCTCGTGGGCGTGCCGATCATCCTGCGGGCCTATGGCGAGGAGGGCGCGGTGCCGCTCTTCCTGCTCATCGCGGTGCACCTGCCGATCATGGTGGCGGCGGCCTCGCTCCTCATCGAGGGGCGTGACGCCTCGCTCATCGGCATCGTCCGGCGGCTCCTCGTCAACCCGATCATTGTCGCGATCCTGCTCGGCTCGGCGGCGCGCCCGCTCGGCGCCTTCATCCCGGAGCCCGCCTGGCGCATCGCGGAGCTCATCGGCAGCGCCGCGGTCCCCTGCGCTTTGTTCGCCATGGGGGCGGCGCTCCACCGCTACGGGCTGACAGCGGGGCTGCCCCTGCCGACCATCGTCTCGGGGCTGAAGCTCGTGCTGCATCCCCTCATCGTCTATTGGCTCGCGACGCGGGTCTTCACGATGCCCCCGGCCTGGACCGGGGTCGCGGTCCTGTTCGCGGCCTGCCCCACCGGCGTGAACGCCTACCTCCTGGCCGAGCGCTACCGGCAGGGCGTGGCGCTGACATCGAGCGCCGTGTCGCTCTCCACCATGCTCGCCATGGGGACAATCTTCGTCTGGCTGCAGGTGCTCGGGAAGTAGAGCCGCCTCACGGCGGAGCGAAGCCGAGGCGGGCCCGCACGGCGTCCGGCGTGACGCCCTCGGCGCGCAGCTCCGCCAGCGGGCGGGAGCCGAGGCTTTTCGCGAGCTTTCGCCCCGCCTCGTCGGGGACGAGGCCGTGGTGGTGGTAGAGCGGCGTCGGGAGGCCGAGGAGCCGCTGGAGGAGGACGTGCAGGTCGGTCGCGGCCTCGAGGTCCCCTCCCCGCACCACGTGCGTGATCCCTTGCGCGGCGTCGTCGTGCACCACGGAGAGATGGTAGCTCGTCGGGATCTCCTTGCGGGCGAGCACCACGTCGCCCCAGCGCGCGGGATCGGCCGGGACGGTCTCCTGGCGCAGCGCCTCGTCGAAGCGGCGATAAGAGAAGGGGCCCGGCGCCGCCGCCAGCGCCGCGGGGCTCGACAGGCGCCAGGCATGCGGCTCGCCGGCCGCGATCCGCCGCGCGGCCTCGCCGGGCGCGAGGGCCCGGCAGGTTCCGGGATAGAGGGGGCTGCCGTCCGGATCGCGGGGCCAGCGCTCACCCGTCGCGTGCTCATGCGCCGCCGCCGCCTCGGCGATGCCGCGGCGCGTGCAGAAGCAGGGATAGACGAGGCCGCGGGCTCTCAGCCCGTCGAGCACGGCCCGGTACGCGCCGAAGTGCCCGGATTGGCGCCGCACCGGCCTCTCCCATGTGAGGCCCAGCCAGGCGAGGTCGCTTTCCGCGGCCGCGATGTAGTCGGGGAGGCAGCGGGTCACGTCGATGTCCTCGATGCGCAGGAGGAGGCGGCCGCCGAGGGCGCGGGCGAAGCGCTCGTTGAGCAGCGCCGAATAGGCGTGCCCGAGGTGGAGGCGCCCGTTGGGGCTCGGGGCGAAGCGGAAGACGGGTTGCGTCATGGGAGCGGCCGGGTGAAGCCTGCGCCAGGGAGGCGCCATGGCGACACGGCTCGATTCGCAGGAACGGCTCGACGATGCAATCCGCGAGCTGTCCCGGGCCGACCCCGTGATGGCGCGGATCGTGGCCGCCGGCGCGCGTCCTCGCGTGCGGCACCGGCCGCCGGGCTTCGAGGGCCTCGCCTGGATCGTCACGGGGCAGCAGGTCTCGACGGCGAGCGCCGCCGCGATCTGGGGCCGGGTGCGGGCGGGCCTGGGCGCGGTCGAAGCCGGGTCGGTTCAGGCCGCCTCGGACGAAGCCCTGAAGGCCTTCGGCCTCTCGACCCCGAAGATCCGCACCCTGCGGGCGCTCGCCGACGCCGTCGCGAGCGGCGCCCTCGATCTCGACGCGCTGGCCGATCTGCCAGCGGAAGCCGTCCATGCGGCGCTCGTCTCGGTCAAGGGCATCGGCCCCTGGACGGCCGACGTCTATCTCCTCTTCTGCCTCGGGCACGCCGACGCCTTCCCGGCCGGGGACCTCGCCCTTCAGGAGGCGGCGCGGATCGCGTACGATCTCGAGGCGCGGCCCTCGCGGGAGGCCCTGGAGGCGCTGGCGGTCCGGTGGCGCCCCTGGCGCGGGGCGGCGGCGCACGCGCTGTGGGCTCTCTACGCCCGGGCGAAGGCGCGGGAGGGCGCGCCCGCGTCCTGACCCGCGGAACCGGCTCGCGGCAGGAGCCTTTCTATGGGTTCATCGCGCTTGGGAGGCTTCATGGCCGCACGGATCGACGGTCCCCGCTTGAACCCCCGGTCGGGGCAGGCCAAGCAGCTCGTGGTCATCCTCCACGGCTACGGCGCCGACGGCAACGATCTCATCGAGCTTGGCCGGCAATGGCAGGCGCTGCTGCCGGACGCCGCCTTCGTGGCGCCCAACGCGCCCGAGCTCATGCCCGGCGCCCCCATGGGCCGGCAATGGTTCTCGCTCACCTTCCGGGATCCGCACGAGCGCTGGCGGGGCGTGAACCATGCCGGGCCGGGGCTCGACGCCTTTCTCGACGCCGAGCTCGAGCGGTACGGCCTGCCCCCGTCGCGGCTCGCCCTCGTGGGGTTCAGCCAGGGTGCCATGATGGCCCTGCATGTGGGCCTGCGCCGCCCTCAGGCGGTTGCGGGGATCGTGGCCCTATCGGGGCTTCTCGTGCTGGAGGAGGGCCGCGGGCCCGAAAGCCTGAAGGAGGGCGTGCGCGCCAAGCCGCCGGTCCTCCTCGTCCACGGCGATCAGGACGACGTGATACCGATCGACGCCCTGTTCCTGTCGATGGACGCCCTCGCGGCCGCCGAGGTGCCGTGCCAGTGGCATCTCTCGATGGGGGTGGGGCACGGGATCGATCCCGGCGCCCTCACCCATGGCGGCCTCTTTCTGACGCAGGCCTTCGGGCTTCCCTTCCCGGCGGGCCGGTAGGGAGACGCGTGCCCGTCAATAGGCGCCCTGCGTCCCGCCCGCTTTCTGGCTCACCGCCTTGAGCGCGGCCGCGGCGCCGGCGCGCAGCATCGCGCTGTCGGAGCCGAGGGCGATGAGGTCGAAGCCCTTGGCGGCGAGCTGCGCGCCGCGCTCGCCCGAGGCCGCGTAGACGCCGATGAAGCGCCCGGCCGCGCGGGCGCGGGCGATCACATGGTCCATCGCGGCCTCGACCTCGCGGCTCGCGGGATCGAGGGAAGCGCCGCCCGACAGGGCGATGGAGAGATCGGAGGGGCCGACGAAGATCGCGTCGATGCCGTCAACGGCCAGGATGTCGTCGACGATGGCGAGGGCCTCGCGGGTCTCGATCATCGCGAAGGTGACGGAGAAGCCGTTCGCCTGGGCGAAATAGTCCTTCGGCGCGAGACCCGAGAGCGCGAGCGCCCCGTGCGGCCCCCAGGACCGCTCGCCCAAAGGCGGGAACTTGGTATAGGCGGCGAGGCGGCGGGCGTCCTCGACCGTGTTGATCATCGGCGCGATGATCGCCGCCGCGCCCGCGTCGAGGAGGCGCGAGGCGGTGGCGAACTCGCCGACGGGCACCCGCACCACGGCGGGTTTGCCGGCCGCGCCCACGAGCGGGATCGCCCGCACGGTGGCCGCGAAGTCGATGGCGCCGTGCTGCATGTCGATCGTCACCGCGTCGAAGCCCTCGCGGGCGAGCAGGCCCGGCACGGCGGGATCGGGCAGGCCGCACCAGGCCGTGAAGAGCGGGCCGGATGTCAGGCGGTCGGAGAGCTGGATTAGGGGCGACATGGCTCGACCTCGTGGACGCGGCCTCTCGGGCGGCAGCGGCTCAATGACGGGAGGACCGTTCGGATCCGGGCGGATGACGAAAAAGGCGGCTCCGGCCGAGCGGAACCGCCTCGGGGTTCAGGGAGCCGGGGCCCTCATGTGCCGGCTCGGAAGCCGCCGGTTCTCCCAGGTCGCAACCTCGTCCTGAGGTGCCCTGCGAAGCGGGGCCTCGAAGGGCGCTCCAGGGATCTCCCTCCGGCTCACAGACGTGCTGCGTGCTTCGAGGCTCGCCGCTGGCTCGCACCTCAGCATGAGGGGGAGGAAGACCGGCATTCCCGGCGTGCCTCTCAGGTGCCCGCCTGGATGGCGGCGATGGCCTTGGCCATGAGGTCGTGCATGGCCTGGCGGACCTGCGTCTCGGCATTCGCGACGCCCGCCGCATCGAGATCGCCGCGCACCTTGCGCACGACGTCCTCGTCGCCCGCCTCCTCGAAATCGGCCATGACCACCGACTTGGCATAGGCGTCCGCGTCGGCGCCCGTCTTGCCGAGCTTCTCGGCGGCCCAGAGGCCGAGCAGCTTGTTGCGGCGCGCGGTGGCCTTGAAGCGCAGCTCCTCGTCGTGAGCGAACTTGTTCTCGAAGGCGTCCTTGCGATTGTCGAAGGTGGTCATCGGTCCGTCCCTTGTTTCTGGTCCCACGGGTTGCCCCCGATATAGAGCGCGGCGGTGCGCCGCGCCAGACCGTGACGGGAGGGGTCGGGCCGCCCGCGACGCGTCAATGCGTCAGCCGCGTCTGGAGGATCTGGTTCACGATGGCCTGGAACACGCCCGTGAGCTGGTCGGCGCGGGTGACAGGATAATAGAGCTCGGCGACGCCGTCGGCGCGGCGATAGACGCTCTTCGGGTCGGTGACGCGGGTGGCGCATCTGCGCAGGAGGTCGTCGCTGCCCTCGATTACCTTGATCGTGTACACCGTCACGCCGTTCGATTTGACGACGTTGCAGGCGCTGATGGTGCGCGTATCGAATGCGCGGTCACCCTCCTTGCCCTTCTCCTCGTTGCAGCTGGCGCCGAATGAATCGCGCGTATTCTCCCCGTCGGTGAGAAGGATCATGATCTTCTCGACGTTGGAGGTGCCGAAGGGGGCGGCCTGGGTGAAGGGCTCGCTGCGCGACAGCGTCTCCAGGCCCCACATGGCGCCGAGCGTGATGTTGGTGCAGCCCCGCGGCTGCATCGACGCGATGGTCGAGCGGATCGGGGTGCCGGCGCCCAGCGCCGTGGTGAGCGGCTGGATGGCCGGCAGGTTAGGGGTCTCCTCGTTGCGCACCATCGGGTAGAGCGTCTGCGCCCAGAGGCGGTCGGGCGCATCCGCCTTCACGTTCATGTCCACGGTGCGGGCCGCGCCCTTTCCGTCGCAGGTCATGCGGTCGCGATCGGTCACGTAGCCGGTCCAGGCATCGCGGGCGGTCTTGTCCGGGTCGGCGCCGGTCGCGGGCAGGAGGCTCGCCTTGGCGTTCACGCGCCCGCAGGGCGAGGCGAGATCGGCCTCCTTGAGGGGCCGCAGCCAGGCGCCGTTGCGCGTCGCGGGGTCGAGGCGCACCTGCGTGTCGAAGGGCACCACCGAGACGCTCACCCGGTCGCCGCCCGCGCCGGCGGCATTCAGGGTGTCGAGGAGCGCGTTCGCCGCCTTCTTGAGCTCCGGCATCTTGTTGGCCCGGGACATCGAGCCCGTGTTGTCGAGGACGAGGGCGAGCTCGATCGTGCGGTTGCTCCAGGCGGCCTGGGCCTGACCGGCCATACCCATGGAGCGGAAGCCCATGGCGGCCATGATCGTGGTCGGGACGCTGCCCGTCGCCGTCACGCGCACCGTCTCGGCGGTCTTCGTCACCGTGACGCCCTCGATGACGCCGCCGGTCTTGGGCCGGAAGAGGTTTCGCACGATGGTGTCGCCGCGGGCACCGAGCTCGGCCGCGGAGAGGCGGGGAGCGTCCCGCACCAGGGCCAGGGCCGCGCCGTCGAGCGCCTTCTGGAGATCGGCCTGCGCGTTCGAGACCCGGGAGTAGTCCAGGGCCGCCCCCGCGGCGCCGAGGATCGGGAGCAGGGCGATGCTGAAAATCACGGCGGTGGCGCCCCGATCATCCTTTTTGAAACGTTTCAGCATCGTCGTGCCCCGTTGCGTCGCATTTGAACGAATTGTTGAGCTCAAATTGCGAGGGCCGTGCCAGGGCCGGCCGTGCCGTTTCGGGACAGGCCGGGCGATGCGGCGAAACGGATCGGAAAGGTTGCCGGATCGTGACGGGCGATCCCCTGCCCCGGGGCCCCGGGCGTTGCCTACCGGGCCCTCAGGGTCTATGGCCCTGGGCCGATCCCAGGGAGCCGCGAGAGCGATGATCCGCAACGATGTGCCCATCACCCCGGAGCTCGTGCGCGAGCATGGCCTGAAGGATGACGAGTACGCCCGCTTCAAGGCGCTCATCGGCCGCGAGCCGACGCTCACCGAGCTCGGCATCGTCTCGGCGATGTGGAACGAGCACTGCTCCTACAAGTCCTCGCGCCTGCACCTGAAGACGCTGCCGACCAAGGCGCCGTGGGTGATCCAGGGCCCGGGCGAGAACGCGGGCGTCATCGACATCGGCGACGGCCAGGCCTGCGTCTTCAAGATGGAGAGCCACAACCACCCGAGCTTCATCGAGCCCTACCAGGGCGCAGCGACGGGGGTGGGCGGCATCCTGCGCGACGTGTTCACCATGGGGGCGCGCCCCATCGCGGCGCTCAACGCGCTGAGCTTCGGCTCGCCCGACCATCCCCGCACCCGGCATCTGGTGTCCGGCGTGGTGGCGGGCGTCGGCGGCTACGGCAATTCCTTCGGCGTGCCGACGGTGGGCGGCTCGGTGCGCTTCCACGAGCGCTACAACGGCAACATCCTCGTCAACGCCATGGCGGTGGGCCTCGCGAAGACCGACGAGATCTTCTACGCCGCCGCCACGGGCGTCGGGAACCCGATCGTTTACCTGGGCTCCAAGACCGGCCGCGACGGCATCCACGGCGCGACCATGGCCTCCGCCGAGTTCGACGACCGGTCGGAGGAGAAGCGCCCCACGGTGCAGGTCGGCGACCCCTTCGCCGAAAAGCTCCTCCTGGAGGCCTGCCTCGAGCTGATGAAGTCCGGCGCCGTCATCGCGATCCAGGACATGGGGGCCGCGGGCCTCACCTGCTCGGCGGTCGAGATGGGGGCGAAGGGAGACCTTGGCGTCGAGCTGTGGCTGGAGCGCGTGCCCTGCCGCGAGGAGGGCATGACGCCCTACGAGATGATGCTGTCGGAGAGCCAGGAGCGCATGCTCATGGTGCTCCGGCCCGGCATGGAGACCGAGGCCGAGGCCATCTTCCGCAAGTGGGGCCTCGATTTCGCGGTGATCGGCAAGACCACCGACACGCTCCGCTTCGTGGTGAAGCACCACGGCGAGACCATGGCCGATCTCCCCATCAAGGAGCTCGGCGACGAGGCGCCCCTCTACGACCGGCCCCACCTCGCCAACACCCACCAGCCCGTCCTCATGCCCGAGGCCGTCGAGCCGCCGATGTCGAACGCGGACGCGCTCCTGCGGCTCGTCGGCTCGCCCGACGGCTCCTCGAAGCGCTGGGTCTGGGAGCAGTACGACCACCTCATCCTCGGCAACACCGTGCAGGTGCCCGGCGGAGACGCGGCTTTGGTGCGCATCGAGGATGGCCCCAAGGGCCTGTGCCTCACCACCGACGTCACCCCGCGCTATTGCGAGGCCGATCCCGTGGAGGGCGGGAAGCAGGCGGTGGCGGAGGCCTGGCGCAACATCACGGCGGTGGGCGGCCGGCCGCTCGCCATCACGGACAACCTCAATTTCGGCAACCCCGAGCGGCCCGAGGTGATGGGCACCTTCGTGGGCTGCATCCGCGGCATCGGCGAGGCCTGCCGGGCCCTCGACTTCCCCGTCGTGTCGGGCAACGTCTCGCTCTACAACGAGACCAACGGCCGGGGCATCCTGCCCACCCCGAGCATCGGCGGCGTGGGCGTCATCGACGACGTGCGCCGGCATGCCAGCGTGCGCTTCAAGCGCGAGGGCGACGCGATCCTGCTCGTCGGCGACACCCGCGGCTGGCTCGGCCAGTCGCTGTACCTGCGCGAGGTGTGCGGCCGCGAGGAGGGCGCGCCCCCGCCCGTCGACCTCGACGCCGAGCGCCTCAATGGCGACTTCGTGCGCCGCCTCATTCAAGACGGCCAGGTCGACACGGTGCACGACTGCTCCGACGGCGGCCTCGCCGTCGCGCTCGCCGAGATGGCCATGGCGGGAGGCATCGGCGCCGGCATCGGCGAGGTCGAGCCCGGGATCCCGCTGCACGCCTTCCTCTTCGGCGAGGACCAGGCCCGCTACGTGCTCGCCGTCGAGCCCGACCGCGTCCCCGACCTCCTCTACGCGGCCTCCGCCGGCGGCATCCCCGTGGCCCTCCTTGGCGTCACGGGCGGCGGCTCCCTGCACCTGCCGGGCGAGCCCGCGATCCCGCTGGGGAGCTTGCGCGAGGCGCACGAGGGTTGGATGCCGAAATACATGGCGGGATAGCCCCCCTCTTCACCCATCCCGGCTGTTGCCGGTATGGGCAAGCGCTGAGCCCAAGTCGGCAACAGCCGACTTGGGTGGGAGAGGGATGCACGAAGTGCCACGGGTGAGGGGGTACCACCTGAAACCAGGGATCTCCCGCCCCGCCGATCCCACCCTCGACCCTCACCCTGAGGAGCCCGCGTCAGCGGGCGTCTCGAAGGGCGAGTCCAGAGATTTGGACGGAGGTGGCAGGCGTTCTCCAGTGCCCTCGGCGATCCCTGGAGCGTGCTTCGAGACGGCCCTGCCGGGCCTCCTCAGCATGAGGGGGGTGATTTGGAGCAACGGAGTGGGAGAACTCTGGACTCCCGTGGTACCCCCTCACCCCCGGCCCCTCCCCACCCATCCCGGCTGTTGCCGGGCTGGGCAGGTCGGTGCCCAGGTCGGGAACACCCGACCTGGGCGGGGAGGGGAGCGCGTCCGCCTTGTCATACCTAGAGACCTGATATATGTCCTACCTCGCATCACCCGTCGAGGGGCGCTGTCGCGAGGCGTCGTGCGGTGGGGTGGTGTGTGGTGC
>NZ_VUOA01000292.1 GCF_008386575.1 Salinarimonas soli | reverse complement strand
GCTCCTCAAGGGCCCGGACACGTTGAGAGACCGCCGAGGGGGTGACGCCGAGGGTCCCGGCGGCGCGTTCGAAGCTGCCCTGGCGCACCACGGCGGCGAGCGCCGAAAGACCGGCATAGTCGAGCACGGATTAGCGCTCCTTCATCAACCTTAGTAGCTTTAGGTTCTCTACAGGGGCACGCGCCGGTATGAAACCCGCCATGTCATACGTCTCAGCCTTCCTGAACGGTTACCTGGTATCCGCCGCCCTGGTCAGCGCCATCGGCGCCCAGAATGCCTACCTCCTGTGGCAGGGGCTTCGCCGCGTGCACGTCGGGCCGATTGGGGCCCT
>NZ_VUOA01000291.1 GCF_008386575.1 Salinarimonas soli | reverse complement strand
GGTCCCCGTCGAGGCGCACCGTGCCGCCGAGATCGGCGATCACGACGCCCTCGAGGTCCTCCAGCGCCGCGTAGAGGAGCCCGTCGACCCTGCGCATGGCCCGGAACGTCTCGATCACGGCCCGGCGGTCGCCCGCCGCCACCGCGCTGCCGGTGGCGGCGGCGAAGACCTGCGCGGTGGCGAGCAGGCGCTCCCGCTTG
>NZ_VUOA01000290.1 GCF_008386575.1 Salinarimonas soli | reverse complement strand
GGACCTGGCCCACCACTTGAGGCCCGCCGTGGATACGCTACATCGGGTCACAAATCTAATGACCCGCTTCACGGATATCGCGCATGCCAGCCAAGGTCGTCCGCACGGTTTCGCTCACCCCAGAGCTAACGGCTCTCATCGACGCCAAAGTGGCGACTGGCCTTTACGGCAGCGCAAGCGAGGTCGTGCGCGCTGGGTTACGTCTGCTTTTCGAGCAGGACCGCCGCGATAAGCAGGCTGCCG
>NZ_VUOA01000289.1 GCF_008386575.1 Salinarimonas soli | reverse complement strand
CGCGAGCCCAAGCGGCTCTCCAACGGCGAAGCGGCGCCCCCCGTCGGGCTGCCCCAGGCGCCCGAGGCGCCCCGCCCCGACCGGTTCGCGGCCGCCGCGCGGCGCGCCCGGGACCGGGTGCTCGACCGGGCAATGGCCCGCGGCCTCATCACCCCCGCCGACGCCGAGGCGGCCCGCGCCGAGCCGGTGCCCGACGAGCGCCGCCCCTTCCCCATGCTTGCCGCCCACGCAGCCGACGCGGCCCTGAGCGAGCGCCCCGGCGAGCGGGTGCACCGGCTTCCCATCCACGGGCCCCTCCAGGCGGGCTTGGAGGCCCTGGCGCGCGAGGGCGCGGGGCGGCAGGGGGCGGGGCCGTCCGC
>NZ_VUOA01000288.1 GCF_008386575.1 Salinarimonas soli | reverse complement strand
CAACCGGCGCTACCTCGACAGCCATCTCTCGGCGCTCTTCGACGAAGCCTCCATGCGGGGGCGCCAGCTTTCCGTGCTCGTCCTGGACGTCGACCGCTTCAAGAGCGTGAACGACACCTGGGGCCACGACGCGGGCGACGAGGTGCTGCGCGAGTTCGCGACCCGCGTCCGCGCCAACACCCGCGGAATCGACGTGGTGGCGCGCTTCGGCGGCG
>NZ_VUOA01000287.1 GCF_008386575.1 Salinarimonas soli | reverse complement strand
GCGTTGCGTCAGCAGCGTACGGTGCTTTGGTATGTGGTACAGACTACTGTGAAAAAAATCCATGCATACAGCCACCACTTGTTTGCCCTAAGAACACTGAGCATCGCGCCAGACACGCTGGAAAGTGTGCTTGTTGTCCCGCTTGTGTAATTTTACTTGGTGAAGGTGCAACTTGCAAGATTTATTCGAAGGAACTAGGCGAAACCCCCTCCGCTGTGTGTAAGGAGCCTCTCAAATGCATCAAAAGAGTTTGCACTAAACTTGTGTAGTCGTTTTCATTAGCAGGAAAATATAAGCTTGCAATACTTCTATCACGACCTGTTCGAAATATAATTTGTGTACG
>NZ_VUOA01000286.1 GCF_008386575.1 Salinarimonas soli | reverse complement strand
TACTACACAAAGAGCGCTACAATAAAAATGTTCGTAACACGCCAAATTGCATCTAGGTTCTTCCAACAAACAGTGCATCGCTACCATGGCGAAGGTCACTTCAAGCCCCCCACCATGGATGAATTACCAGTGCCCAAAGGCTCATGGCAGTCGCACCATGATGCCAACCAACGTCGCTTCAATGCTGTGCTCCTCTTTGGAATTGCATTCACTGCTGCTACATTCGTCGTTGCAAAAACATCAGGACTGGTCTACCTCAACTACTCGCCTCCCG
>NZ_VUOA01000285.1 GCF_008386575.1 Salinarimonas soli | reverse complement strand
TGGTACAGCGCGACTTCCACGAGCAGCTCGAGCAGGTGTTCAACGATGTCCGCCAGGCAGAAAAGGGTGGCAAGCCTCAGGAGCAGACCGGCATCACCGCGTCTCAGGACCTGCCGCACGGCTTGGACACCTCCATCTCCAAGGAACTGCTTGCCGAGATCGGCGACAAGTTCTACAACACGCCTGACTACCTGAAGGTCCACCCACGCGTGGCTA
>NZ_VUOA01000284.1 GCF_008386575.1 Salinarimonas soli | reverse complement strand
GTGCGGCGCATTGGTCATCGACTCCATGCCGCCGGCCACCACCGCGTTGGCCGAGCCGGCCTTGATGATGTCGTGGGCCAGCATCACTGCCTTCATGCCAGAGCCGCAGACCTTGTTGAGGGTGGTCGCGCCAGCGGCATCGGGGATGCCGGCCGCGCGCGCGGCCTGGCGCTCCGGAGCCTGGCCGAGTCCGGCCGGCAGGACGCAGCCCATGATCACTTCGTCCACCGCATCGGCACTGACGCCGGCGTGTTCGAGCGCGGCGGCGATCGCGGCC
>NZ_VUOA01000045.1 GCF_008386575.1 Salinarimonas soli | reverse complement strand
CCCTCATGCTCAGGAGCGCCCGAGGAGCGCGTCCCGAAGCACGCAGGTCGCTTGCCCCAGACGTCCGGAGGCCCCTGAAACACCCTTCGAGGCCCGCCTGCGGCGGGCGCCTAACAGCCGGCCCCCGCGAAGGCGGGGGACGAGGTGGGAGGTGGGCCGTACTTATAAGTCAGCCTCTCAGGGGAGGGGTAGGGGTGGGGTAAGCCGCGCCAGCGGCAACCTCCAGCCATGGATACGCTTCCAGCCAATGGCGAGGCAGCGGACCCGGCCCTGAGCCCGGCAGCCCCGTCGAGCCGCCCGCGCTGTCGCGCGGTACCCCACTCGTCGGCTTTCAGCCGACACTCTCCCCTGAGGGGAGAGAGGGCGCAGCGGCTCGGGACCGCTCGAGTTCGCGACTCGTAAGCAGGCGCACCGCCTCCCTCCCCTCAGGGGAGGGGCGGGCGTGGGGTAAGCCGCGACAGCGGCTGCCTCCAGAGATCGCAACGCCTCAGAACCGGGCTGGGCACCGGCGCCGACCGGGCGCCCCGCCGAGCAGCCCCGGCTTAACCCCGCGGCAACCTTAATCGGGTTACCTCGTGGCAGCGGCGCGTTGTGTTGGCCGCTGCGAGGGATGGATGAGCCAGTCGCTCAGAACAGGGCCGGGGCCGATGCCGCCGGCCGACACGCCGGTGACCCTGGCGCAGATCCTGTCGGCCGTGCGCCGCCGCTGGCTCTGGGTCGCCGTGCCGACGGTTCTCGGCCTCATGGGATCCGCCGCCTTCGTGACGGTGGCGAAGCCCCGCTACACGGCCGAGTCGAAGCTCATCCTGGAGGCTCGCGACGGCTTCTACACCCGGCCCGACAAGGAGCGCGCGAGCGATCCCCTCATCGACGACCAGGCGGTGGCGAGCCAGGTCCAGGTCATCATGTCCCGGGATCTCGCCCGCGAGGCGATCCAGCGGCTGGGCCTCGTCGGCAACCCGGATTTCGATCCCGCGAGCGCCGAGCCGGGCCTCGGGCGCCGCGTCCTCGCGATGCTCGGCGTCGCCAAGGCGCTCCCCGAGGGCCGGCCCGAGGACCGGGTGCTGGAGAAATATTACGACAACCTCTCGGTCTATGCCGTGGGCAAGTCGCGCATCGTCTCGGTGGAGTTCCGCTCCGGCGAGGCGGAGCTGTCGGCGCGGGCCGCCAACATCGTGGCCGAGCTCTATCTCGACCGGCAGGAGGCGGCCAAGAAGGACACAGCCCGCTCGGCTTCCGCCTGGCTCGGCACGAGCATCGAGAGCTTGCGGGCGCGCGTCGCGGAAGCCGAGGCGAAGGTCGAGGTCTATCGCTCGCGCAGCGGGCTCCTCATGGGGAGCGCCAACAGCACGGTTCCGGCGCAGCACCTGTCGGACCTCAACAGCCAGCTCGCCGCGGCCCGCACGTCCCAGGCCGACGCTCAAGCGAAGGCCGCCCTCATCCGCGACCTGATCCGGGGCGGGCGGTTGTTCGAGATCCCCGACGTCGCGAACAACGAGCTCATCCGGCGCCTCATCGAGCAGCGGGTGAGCCTGCGGGCCCAGCTCGCGCTGGAATCGCGCACCCTCATGCCGGCCCATCCGCGCATCAAGGAGCTCAACGCCCAGCTCGGCGACCTGGAGGGTCAGATCCGCGGCGCCGCCGAGCGCACGGTGCGGACGCTGGAGAACGACGCCCGCATCGCCGGCGCGCGCCTGGAGAGCCTGCAGGCGGCGGTGGACGTGCAGAAGAAGGTGGTGGCGGGCGCCAACGAGAGCGAGGTGCAGCTGCGCGCCCTCGAGCGCGAGGCCCGCGCCCAGCGCGAGCAGCTCGAATCCTATCTCGTGCGCTACCGCGAGGCCGTGGCCCGGGACGCCGAGCACGCCGCCCCTGCCGACGCCCGCATCGTGTCGCGCGCCATCGCGCCCCAGACGCCGTCCTTCCCCAAGAAGGTGCCCACCATCGTCCTCACCGTGCTTGCGATGCTCCTGCTCAGCATCGGCGCGATCGTGGCCCGCGAGCTCCTGACCATGCCGCCGGGCGCAAGGCCCCGCACGGACGACGCCTCCGCCGAGCCCGAGACGGAGAGCGCCCCCGATCCCTTGCCGCCCTCGCCCCCGCCCTCGCCCGGCCCGAAGCCTGGCATGGCTGGCGGCGCCCTCTCGGCGCTCGTCGACCGGCTCGGGCGGGCGCAGCCCCAGGGGCGCGGCCGGCGGGTTCTCGTCACGGGGCTCGAATCCCCCTGGCGGGCCAGGCGCCTCGCCATGGACCTCGGCCGCGCGGTCGCTACGGGCGGGCAGGCGATCCTGGTCCGCCTCGACGAGCCGGGGCCGGCCAAGGGCCCGGGCTTCGCCGAGCTCGTCTGCGGCGACGCCACCTTCCTCGACGTGATCGCCCGCGAGCCGCGCTCGACCCTGCATCTCGTGGAGGCGGGGTCCGTGGAGGGCCTGTCGCTGGCCGAGGAGGAGGACGGGATCGAGATCGCGCTCGCGGCCTTCGACCAGACCTACGACTGGGTCGTCGTGCTGTGCCACAAGCCGGACGCAAGCCTCGTCGAGCTGCTCGCCGGGCGGGTCGACGGCGTGGTGATCGCCTCGGGCGAGGAGCCCACGAGCGAGCGCCTCGTCGACCTCTACGAGCTTGCCAAGGGAGCGGGCGCCCGGGACGTGATCGTGGCGCGGGAGCCCGCCCAGGCCCAGGCCGCGGCGGCCTGAGCGGGCCGCCTCACGCGCGCCCGGCCGGGAAGGGCACCACCTCGACGAGGTAGCCCTTGCGGTCCTGGACGCTCACCACCCAGCCATCCCACTCGACCGTCGGCGGCGCGCTGCGCATGAGATCCGCCGCTACCAGCGTCGCGACCCCCTCGACCTGCCGCTTCGACCGCGCCACCCGCCCCCGCCGGTCGACGACAAGCGAGTGACCGTCCGTACAATGGAAGTAATGGATGCCCATGCCTTCAGCCCCCGGCGCGGATCTAGCCTGTCCGCTCATGCCTGTACGTGAGGGTGACGACACTCCGATGGATGCGGGGTGAAGCGAATCGGGGGAAATGGCCTGGAGGCGGGTTGTCCCCGCTATGCACGGGATTCACAGGAAAGGTTTTATCCGCCTCAGGCGTTGATCGAGGGTTGAGACCTCCCAACTCTCTCGCATGAGGATCACTCGCCGAAGTGGCTCGCGTGAAGATTGGACGGTCGATGGTTTCATACAGACCCAGGTTCCTCATACCGCCAGTTCTGCCGTTCCGCCGGAACTGGCGGCTTTACGTCCTGTTCGGCCTCTTCTTCACGCTTCTTCTTGCAGGCCCGGTCGTCCTCGAGCGGTACGGGCTTTGGCCTGACGGGCTTAAGACGGCGCTGCAGCGGAAAGTCGATGCGAAGCGGGCGCTTGATCTCGAGAAGCAGGCCCTGGAGAAGGACCTGGGCCACCGGGCGCCCTGAGGGCCGCATGCCCGGGCCGCTCCCACGCCTCTGGCGCCGGTCCGCACCCCCGGGATAGGATCGGCCCACCCCACCGTCCAGGAGCCCCGCATGTCCACGATCGCCACTGTCGAGGAGCTGGAGCGGCTCTATGGCAAGCCCTTGCTCGCCTCCACGGTGAAGGAGGTGGACCGGGTGACGCCGCATTATCGGGCCTTCATCGAGGCGGCGCCGTTCGTGGCGCTCGCGACCGCGGGCCCCGAGGGGCTCGACTGCTCGCCGCGGGGGGACAAAAGGGGTTTCGTGCGCATCCATGACGAGCGCACCCTCATGATGCCCGACCGGCGCGGCAACAACCGGGTGGATTCGCTGCGCAACATCGTGCGCGATCCCCGGGTGGGGCTTCTTTTCATGATCCCGAGGGAGGGGAACACCCTGCGGGTCAACGGGCGGGCGCATCTGTCGGTGGATCCCGATCTCCTGGCCTCCTTCGCCGTGGAGGAGAAGGCGCCGCGCTCGGTGATCGTGATCGCGATCGATACCCTGTTCTTCCAGTGCGCCCGCGCCATCGTCCGCTCAGGGCTGTGGAAGCCCGAGGCCGCGGCCGGGGGCGCGCGGCTCCCCACGGCGGGCGAGATCCTCGCGAGCCTGTCCCAGGGCGAGGTCGGCGGCGAGGCCTACGACCGCGAATGGCCGGAGCGCGCCGCCAAGACCATGTGGTGAGGGGGCTCTAGCTCTCCCAGTCGGGCTCCACGGGGCCGCGACGGCGGGTGCCGGCGAGCACCGTCACGGGGGTGCCCACGCCGACCCGCTCGTAGAGATCGTAGATATCCTGGTTGAGCAGGCGGATGCAGCCCGAGGAGACCGCCTGGCCGATGGACCAGGGCTCGTTGGTGCCGTGGATGCGATAGAGCGTGTCGCGGCCGCCCTGGTAGAGGTAGAGGGCGCGGGCGCCCAAGGGATTGTCGAGCCCGCCCTTCATGAAAGGCGGCAGGTCCGGGCGGCGGCGCAGCATGGTGGCGGGCGGGCGCCAGGAGGGCCAGCGCGCCTTGCGCCGGATCTCCGCCGTCCCCGACCACGAGAAGCCCTGGCGCCCGACCCCGATGCCGTAGCGCAGAGCCGTGCCGTCGCGGCCGACGAAATACAGGAAGCGCGCCCCCGTATCGATCACCACGCCGCCCGGGCGCCCCGGCCCCTCGTACTCCACCCGCTGGCGGCGCAGCGAGGGGTGGAGGCGCGAGAGGTCGACCACGGGCACGTCGAAGGGCCGGTCGGGGATCGCATCCACATACCAGTCCTCGGCGCCGGGGGGCGCGGCGGGATCGCCGTAGAGGTCGTCGTCGGGGATCGGGGAGCCGTAGGGCTGCGCCGCGGCCGGCGCGGCGAGGCCGGCGGCGAGAAGCGGCAGGAGGGCGCGTCGCGTCAGGGGCAAAGGTCACCTCGGGAGGGCGGACGTTTCGCCGCCTTTATCCCCGGCTCTTGGGCCAAAGCAGGGCAGTGACGCGCCCCGCGGCCTATTTCCCGAGGAGCGTCGCGAGCCGCTTGAGGTGGCGCACCGCGTCCTCGAGCTCGTTGAGCGCGATGGTGCGCGTGCCCGACTTGATGGCGCGTCCGCAATCGTCGAGCTGGTTGTCGACGATCGTCTTGATGGCGGCGGCGATCTGGGCCTTGGTCATCGGCGGATCCTGGCTTTCTCCGGCATGTCCGTGCCGACCCTCGCCAGACAGGCTTAAGGCTTCGTGAACGGGGGAGCGGATGCGGCTCCCCCGGGCGCGGTCGGGGCGTGCTTCAGGCGAACATGTAGCCCAGGAAGCGCTTGGAATCGATCGGGTCGTAGCCGAGCTGCGCCCGCAGCTTCTTGCGCAGCTTGCTGATGTGGCTCTCCACCACGCACTCGTCGACGTTCTCGTTGAACACGCCGTAGATGGCGGAGAAGAGCTGGTCGCGCTGCACGCGCTTGCCGCGGTTCTTCACGAGGTGCTCCAGGATGCGGCGCTCGCGGCGCGGCAGCTCCATGACCTCGCCGCGGATCTCTGGATCGCGGCCGTCGAAGAACACGCGGATGTCCTCCGTGGAGCGCACCTCGACGGGCTCGGCCGTCTGGGCCCGGCGGTTGAAGGCGCCGACCCGGGCCATGATCTCCTTCACGTGGACGGGCTTGCGCACCACGTCGTCGACCCCCGCCGCGAACAGGCCGAGGGTCTGCTCCAGCGAGTGGGTGTCGTTCATGGCGATGATCGGCGCGCGGCAGCGGCTCTTCACGAGGCGGGGATAGATCTCGCGGTCGGTGCACTCGCCGAGCAGGATCGCCTCGACGGCGGTGAGATCCACCTCGGCGGCGTCGCTGATCCAGCTGCCGAAATTGTCGGGGTCGAACCCGATCGCCGACACGCCCTCGCGGTCGAAGCTGCTCTTATATCCGGTGGTTACAAGCTCACGCTGGTCGACAATGATATACACGAGTAATGCCCCCAAATTTTTTGTACCCTAGTGGTACTCAGGGGTTGCGTGCAGAGCAAGCAGGAACCGAAACGGGACACCTTCCATCTTCGCGCAAGGTTGAGGGAAGGTCACTGTGCCAGATCGGGAAACGCCAAAGCCGCTGGGGAAGGCGGCTCGATAACGTCCCACAATGGGAAAATGAAACGAATTCTTAATTGTGACCTTGGGGCAGGCCGTCTCGACTTGCCGGGACCTTAGATCGGCCCTGCCGTTGCGTCAAGCCTGCTCCGGACGCCGAATCAGGTCAGCGCACCTGCGCCTTGTCGACGAAGTTGAACTCCTCGACCATGAGGTCGCGCACCACGTCGCGGCCCAGGCGGCCGTTGCTGCGCTGGACGACGCCGCGCAGGAAGGCCTGCATGTCGAAGCTCTTCATGCGGCGGAAGTCGACGTCGGGGCTCGAGAAGATGGCCTGGTAGGCCTCGTCGACGATGTAGGATTCCGGGGGCAGGGGCGCGTCGCGCAGCTGCTCGGCATCGCCCGTGAACACGAACTGCGCCACCACGTAGCCGTCGATGGCGCCGTTGGCGATGATCGGCACGGTGACCACGCGGGTCTTCTTGTAGGTGAGGCCGTAGAACCGGTCGTCGCCCTTGGCGCCCGCGGCCTTGGCCCGGTAGTCGACGACGAGATGGCTCGTCACCGCCACGACGAGGCACATCCACAGCCCCGTGAGCACGGTCCTGATCATCGCATGGCTCCGCGAAACGAGGTCGCCTCGCTGTAGGTGCCGTCGGACTCGCGCTCGTGCAGGCTCTGCGAGATGGTGCCCGCGATCTCGCGCACGGCGTCGAGATGGGTCTGGAGCACCGTGGCGTTGCGCCCGATGGCGTCGCGCAGCGCCCGGATGCGGTCGCGCAGGTGGTCGGTCACGGCGTGCTCGTTGAGCGAACGCGCGGCGCGCATGAAGTCGAGGAGGCACAGGCTCTTGCGCCGGTTGACGTCCTTCAGCTCCTCGAGCGACAGGCGGCCCAGCCCCCTGGTCTCGTGGTCGAGGAGATCCTCCAGCCGCTCGATGGCGGCGAGCATCGCCACCACGTCCGGGTGGGGCGCGTCGGCGGCGGAGGCCTCGGCGGCGGGATCGGCGGGAGCGGTATGGGCTGTCATCGCGGAATCGACCATCAGGTGAGCCGGGGAGAGGCGACGCGGGTCTGCCAGAGGGATTCGAAGAGGGCCTGGTCGCCGGGGGTGCCGGCCTTGGGGCCCTTCGGCCCATGCACGGCCGCAACCTGCTTGGCGATGCCGATGCCGCCGGCCCGCGCCATGGCGGCGCCGATCTCGTCCGCGAGGAGGCCCTTCCAGACCTGGCCCGCGGTGCCCTTGCCGAAGGCGACCTCGGATTTCGTGGGCATCATGGACTCGACGAAGCTGCGAAGCACCACCGCCTCGAACTGGCGGAAGGGGGCGTTGATGGGCGCCTTCTCCTCCGCCCTGCGCGAGGCGCCGGCGTCCGAGAGGCGCGCGAGCGTCGTGGCGGGGTCGAGGGGGCCGGACCGCGCGACGCGGCGGGCCGAGACGCCGTCGACCGCCTCGGCGAAGGCCGGCGCGTCGCCCTTCTGGGCCGCGAAGGTCTGCAGGCGCGAGGTGGCGGCGGCGAGCCGCTCGGGGTCGGCGGCGCGGACGACGTCGAGGACGATATCGGATGGCGGGCGGATCGACACGGGGGCGACCTCCAGTTTCCTCTAGGTCCCCCGACGCTACAGCCCTCCGCTTACGTGGGGCTTGCGTCGCCTGCCGCGAAGGCACCGTCGAGGTAGTCCAGGAGCTCGAGGCGCCGCCGCTCCTCCTCGCAGGCGAGCTCGGCCACCGCGACGAGCTTCTCGCAGGCCTTCACGCGCCGGGCCTGCTCCAGGGCGGCGCCGGCCTGGGCGGCCCGCTCGGCGGCGAGGCGGTGCCCTTGCGCGCTCAAGGCCTCCAGGCGCTTCGCGCCCGCCGCCACGAACAGGCCGTGGAGGGGGTTGCTGCCGTCGAGGGCCGCGATGATCGCCTCGCGCGTGGCCCGGTTCTCGTTCTCCCGGCGCTGCACCTCGGCGAGGCGCCATTCCTCCAGGCGATGCTTCTGGGCCTGCACGGACTGGATACGCTTGACGGCGTCGAGGCGGCGGGATCCGGCGGTCATGATCTAGCGTCCCGTGAGCCAGGCGGCGAAGCCCGCATGGAAGAGGCCGAGGAACTCGCCGACCAGGAAGTAGAGCCCGAACAGCCCCGCGCCGAGCATCAGCGGCATGGAGACGAAATAGATCGGGATCTGCTGGGCGAGCTTGTTGATGAGCCCCAGGGCGAGGTTCGCCACGACCCCGAAGATCAGGAACGGGCTCGCGATCCGCAGCGACAGGATGAACGCCTCGCCGATCCGGTCGGTGATCTCCACGAGCGACAGGCGGGTCTGGTAGGAGAGGGCGGGCGGCATCACCGTGTAGGAGGCGACGAGGCCGCGAAACACCTCCCAGTGCAGGTCGGTGATGAAGAGGAGCGCGGTTGCCGTCATGGTGACGAGCGTGGTCACCGGCGGCAGGGATTCGGTATCTTCCACGGGCGCGCCGGGCATGCCGCCGAAGCCGATGAAGTTCGCGATGGCGTGGGTCATGGTCTGGAGCGCCATGTAGAACAGGCGCGCGATGGTGCCGATCTTGAGCCCGACGAGGCTCTCGGTGACGATGAGGACGACGACCCGCGCCGGGTCGGCGCCCGCCGCGAGCGGCAGCACGATGTCGACGAGGGGCGGCGTGAGGGCAAGCGTCACGCCCAGCGCGATGAACAGCCGGGTCTTCATCGGTAGCCTGGCGCTGCCGAAGCCCGGCATCACCATCAGGCAGGCGCCGATCCGGCAGAAGATCAGGAAGGCCGCGAGGATCAGGTCGGCCGGGGGCACGGTCATCCGATCGCGCCGATGGAGTCGATCGTGACGCCCCGCGGGATCTCGACGTGGGAGAGCACGGGCAGGGTCGGGAAGAGGCGCTCCACCACCATGCGGACATAGGGCCGGGCGTCGGGCGCCGTGACGAGCACGAAGGTGTGGCCGTCCTCCATGCGCTGGCGGATCGCCGCCGAGGCCGCCGTGCCGAACTCCTCCAGGAGGCGCGGATCGATGTCGAACTCCACCACCTCGCCCTTGCCGTCGCGCTTGACGCTCTGGTGGAACACGAGGTCCCACCGGTTGCCGAGCCGCAGCACCTTCAGGGCGCCGCCCTCGGTGAGGTCGCCGCAGATCTGCTGCGCCATGCGCATGCGGACATGCTCCACCACCTGCTCGGCGCGGCGGACATGCGGCGCGATCTCGGCCACGGCCTCCAGGATGAGGTGGAGGTTGCGGATCGAGACGCGCTCGGCGAGCAGGAGCTTGAGCACGCCCTGGAGGCCGGAGAACGAGATCTGCTGCGGGCAGATGTCGTCGATGAGCCGCTTGTACTCCGGATCGAGCCGGTCGAGGAGCGCGCGCATGTCCTTGTAGGACAGGAGCTGCGGCAGGTTGTTGCGGATGACCTCGGAGAGGTGCGTGAGGAGCACCGAGAGGGTGTCGACCGTGGTGTAGCCGTCGCGGCGCACCTCGTTGCCGTAGGAATCCGACACCCACAGGGCTGGCATGCCGAAGGCGGGCTCGCGCACCTCGTCGCCCGGCAGGTCGGGCTTGGGCTTGCCGGCGGGCAGGATCACGAGGATCTCGCCGATGCGCAGCTCGCTCGTCGCCACGGGCGTGCCGTGGATGCGGATCTCGTAGGATTTGCGCGGCAGGGTCAGGCTGTCGGACAGCTTGATGTCGGGAACGACGAAGCCATACTGCTTGGCGAACTTGCGCCGCATCTTGCTCACCCGGTGGGCGAGCTCGCCGTGGGAGGTGAGGAGCTCGGCGGCGAGCTGCTTGCCGAGGCACAGCTCGATCTCGGCGGTCTTGAGCGATTCCTTGACCGAGTCCTTGGTCTCGACCTCCTCGCGCGCCTTCTCGGCCTGGACGGCGATCGCCTCGCGCTCCTGCTTCTCCCGCAGCTGGCGGGGCACGAACCAGCTCACGAAGGCGAGCAGGCCGCCGAAGAAGGCGAGGGGGAAGAAGGGCAGGCCCGGGGTGAGGGCGAGCAGCCCCATCACGCTCGCGGCGACCACGAGGGCGCGGGGGTGCTTGCCGAGCTGGCCCAGCACCGCCTGCTCGGCGGCGCCCCGGGTGCCGCCCTTCGACACGAGGAGGCCCGCCGCGAGCGAGGTGATGAGGGCCGGGATCTGGGTGACGAGGCCGTCGCCGACGGAGAGCTTCACGAACACGTCGACGGCTTCCGCGAGCGGCATGCCGTGCCGGGTCGTGCCGATCACGATGCCGCCGAAGAGGTTCACGGCCGTGATGATGATGCCCGCGATGGCGTCGCCGCGCACGAACTTGGAGGCGCCGTCCATGGCGCCGAAGAACGAGCTCTCCTCCTCCAGCTCGCGCCGGCGCAGCTGCGCCTCCTTGTCGTCGATGAGACCCGCCGACAGGTCGGCGTCGATCGCCATCTGCTTGCCGGGGATCGCGTCGAGGGTGAAGCGGGCGCCCACCTCCGCGATGCGGGTGGCGCCCTTGGTGATCACCAGGAAGTTCACGGTGACCAGGATCACGAAGACGATGAGGCCGATGACGAAGTCGCCGCTCATCACGAGCTTCGCGAAGCCGTCGATGACGTAGCCCGCCGCCCCGTCGCCCTCGGCGCCGTGGGAGAGGATGACGCGGGTCGTCGCCACGTTGAGCGACAGGCGCAGCATCGTCACGATGAGGAGCACGGTGGGGAAGGCCGAGAACTCGAGCGGCTTCCCGATCCAGAGCGCCACCATCAGGATCAGGATGGAGAGCGCGATGGAGAGCGCGAGCCCGAGGTCGATGAGCACGCTCGGGATGGGCAGGAACAGGATGGTGAGGATGAGGACGATGCCGGTCGCGAAGCCCACGTCGCGCAGGCTGCGGCCCGCCGTTTGGGCGGCGGGAAGCGTCGCGGAAGTCGTCATGCCGATCCTCGTCCCACTCTAGACCCGCCGACCATGCCGGACGAGCCTTGCGCGAGGGTGACGGCGATGTCGCCCCCGCCAGCGACCCCTACCGGAGCAGGCGCCGGCTAGAAGCCGTGCTCGATGCGCGAATAGGCGCGCTCGGTGAAGGTGTAGATCTGCGAGCCCATGAAGGGGGCGGTCGCTAGGATCATGAGCAGGACCGCCACGATCTTCGGGATGAAGGTGAGCGTCATCTCCTGGACCTGGGTGAGGGCCTGGAGGAGCGCGATGGCGATGCCGATCACCATCGCGACGACGACGCAGGGCCCGGAGGCCGAGATCACGGTCCAGATGAGGTCGCGGACGAGGTCGAGGGAGTCGATGGCGTTCATCAGCGGATCGACACGCCGGGGCCCAAGGGGAGGGTGCGCCCGTCGCTCAAGGTCGCGACCGCGCCCGATTCCGCGATGCGGATCGAGGCCACCTTGCCCGTGACCGAGCCGTCGGCGGACGACACCTCGCGGCCGATCATGCCCGTGGCCTGGGTCAGGGCCGAGGCCGAGAGCAGGCTGTCGAGCTTCTTGTTGGCGTTGAGCGACTGCTCCACAAGGGCGAACTGCGCGAACTGGGCGACCTGCTCGGTGCCCTTCATCGGGTTCGTCGGATCCTGGTTCTTCATCTCCGCCACGAGGAGGCGCAGGAAGGCGTCGTAATCCATCTTGTTGGAGCGCGGGGGCGCGGTGCCCGCGGGGGCGCCGGCGGTGGGAGGGGCGGCGTTGACTTGCATGGGGGCCTCCTCAGGCGGCGCGGGTGGATGCGGCGGGGCGGGCGAGGATGCGGTCCTCGGCGGGAAACAGGGTGCGCAGGATCTTAAGGGCGTCGAAGTTGCGGCCCGCCTCGATCTGGGCGCGCACCTCGGCGAGGCCGTCGAGGATCTCGGGCGACGAGAAGTGGCGCGCCGTCGAGGCGTGGTAGGTGTCGAACAGGACCCGGGCGGCCGGCGCGTTGATCGGATCGACGAACATGGCCTGGATCGTGAAGTAGAGCTGGCGCAGCGGCGTGGTGGTCTCCTCGGGCTGCATGACGTGGTTCTCCATGAGGAAGACCACGTCGTTGAGAAGCTCCACCGTCACCTTGCGGTCGACCTGGAGGACCGCGCCGTTGATGTAGACCTTCTCGCCGGCGCGCAGGGACAGACGCATGGTCTTGCTCACTTGAGCCCCTCGCAGATCGTCTGGTTGATCTCGATGAGGTCCTCGAAGCTCGTCACGCGGCCGAAGCGGATGTTCTCGACCTCCTTCATGACCCACAGGCCGATGGAGATGAGATCGGCGCGCAGCGCCTCCGGCAGGTCGTTCTCGGGGCCGGCGAGATCCTCGATCAGGATGGCCCAAAGGCTGCGCACGTAGTGGAGGGCCTCCACGGTCTCGCGGGACTCGGGGCCGGCGTCCCGGGCGATCTTCAGAAGAGCGATCCCGCGCTCCATGGCCTGCCGCTCGTGCATGCGGGCCTCGCTGCAGGTGTCCTGGACGATCTCGGCGTAGGAAAACTGATACATCACGGCCTCTTCGGGGAGGGTTGCAAAACGGTTTCGAGGATCGGGGCCGCTCAGATGTACTTGAGCAGGCTGAGCTGGCGGATGCGCGCCGTCACCGAGTAGGACATCTCGACCTGGGTCATCAGCTCGTTGAGCCGCGCCGCGGTGTCGTACTTGTCGACGCCCTCCAGGCCGAGCACCTCCTTGTTGAGGATGTCGCGCTGGATGGTGAGCTTCTCGTTCGCGGTCTTCACGCGGTTCTCCGCGACGCCGAGGCGGCCCTGGAGGTTGGCGAGGTCCGACACCGCGCCGCCCGCGACCTCGGTCGCCTTGCGCACCACGGCCTGGTAGGTCTCGGGCGCCAGCCGCTCGCCGCCGAGGTCCGACAGCATCGTGTAGGTCATGGCGAGCTTGCGGATCGAGCGCTCGTTGGTGTTCACGGAGGTGTCCACGAGCTCGCTCGTCGAGATCCGCGACTTCACGTTCGTGTCGGAGGCCGACGACCAGGCGCTCCAGGCGGGATCGTCGAACAGGGCCGTGAACTGGTTGTCCAGGAAGTCCGCCATGTCGGCCGCGGGGATCGAGGACACGGCCGGATCCGTCTGGGCCATGCCGAAGCGGGCGAGGAACGCCGCGTCGACGGCCGCCTTGGCGGGGGAGGGCGGGGTCGTGGCGTAGTCGGCGATGGGCTTCACGTCGGTGTTGATGCCCGCGAAGATGTGCTGCCCGTTGAAGTTCGTGTTGAGCGTCGCCGTCATCGACTTGAGGTCGAGGGCGGCCTGCGGCCCGGCGATGCCGGCAGCCGCGGGGTTGTTGCGCAGGGTCACGAGGGTGGCCACCGTCTGCTCGGCGGTCTCGCGCACGCCCTTGAGGGCGGCCTGCGAGGTGTCGAGCCGCGAGGCCACCATCCCGTTGGTGTCGAGGATCGCATCGATCCGGCCCATTTCCTGGCGCAGCTCCACGGCGTGCCCGGTGCGATGGCCGAGCTGGAGCCCGACATCGGCCCAGCGTCCGGAGGACAGCTCCTGGGAATGCTTGGCGACGTCGCCCTGCATCTTCATCACGGACAGGCGGGTCGCCTTGGCGACGGCCTGGCTCGACACGAATGTGGTCTTCATGGCTTTCAGGGCCTCGCTGCGTCGAGAAGGGTCTTGAGCATGGTGTCGACCACGGTGATGACCCGGGCCGACGCGCCGTAGGAGCGCTCCAGCTCGAGCATCAGCGCGAGTTCCTCGTCGAGGTTGACGCCCGTCTGGTTCGACAGGGCCTCGCTCGTGCGCTCCAGGAAGGTGTTGTTGTAGTCGCTGACGTCGTTGGCCTGCTTGCGCGACCCCTCGAGCCAGCTCGCCGAGGCCGCCATGTAGCGGGTCAGCGAGGCCGTGGGGTTGATGCCGGCGGCGGGCGAGAAGGCGCGGGGCGCCGAAAGCCCGTCGATGAGCTGCTGGAGCCGGCCCGAGAACGAGGCGTCGTTCGTGGGATTGTAGGCGACCGTGAAGCCGTCGCGCAGGCGCGCCAAGCTTCCGCCCGCCTCCGGGTCGGCGAGCGGGTTGGCCCGCACCGCGCCCGCAAGGCCCGTCGCGGCGGGGTAGCCCGGCGCGGTGAAGAGCCCCTGGCCGCCGCCGCCCTCCGAGAAGGCCTCGATGAGCCCCCGGGCCGCCTCGTCGATCTGGCGCTGGTAGGTGACGGCCGTATCGTCGCGCAGGACGGCGTTGCCGAAGATGCGCCCCGACTTGATCGGCATCGTCGAGGTGGGGCCCGTGATCGGCACGCCGTCGAGGACGACGGCGGCGCCGGCGGAGCCGGGCCCGAGACCGAAGGTGCGGGCGAAGGTGAGGGTGCGGGGCGTCTTCTCGAAGAGGGTGACGCCGCTGTCGGTGTAGAGCGCCACGTCGTTGTTGGCGCGGTGGACCACGGAGACGCCCATCTCCTCGGAGATCTGCGACAGGAGCTTGTCGCGGACGTCGAGCTGGTCCGTGACGTCGGCGCCCGTGACCGTGCCGAACACGATCTGCCGGTTCACCACCTCGAACTTGGCGAGAAGCGAGTTCACCTGGTCGACAGAGGCCGCGATGTCGCCGTCCGCCTTCTGGCGCACGCCCTGGGTGACGGCCTGGGCGTCGTTGAGCTGGCCCGCGAGATCCTTGGCGCTGTTGAGGAGGTTACGGGCGAGGATCGTGTCGCTCGGCGTGTCGCCATAGGTCTGGAGCGCGGCCGAGAACTTGCCGAGCGCGCCCGCGAGCGACGTGTCGTTCTCGGGATCGCCCACCGTCTGGGCGAGCGCCTTCAATCCGTCGAGCTGAGCCTGGGACGAGGCGGCCGTGGAGGTCGCCCCGAGCATCTTGAGGAACAGCGCCATGTCCGTGGCGCGTTGGACCGAGCCCACGCGCACCGAGCCGATGCCGAGGGTCGTGACGATGCCGGCCTTGCGCGAATAGGAGGCGTCGCCCGCGCCCGAGATGTTGCGCGAGGTGATCGCCGTCTGGCTCGCCGTCGCGGAGAGCGACGACTGGGCGGAATTCAGCGCGACGGAGAGGCTCATGGGATCGGTCCCGGGTCTGGGCTGAGGATCAGCGCTTCAGGTTGACGAGGAGCTCGAGCAGGTCCGAGCCGGTCTGGAAGGTCTTGGAATTGGCCGTGTAGTTGCGCTGGGCCTCGATCATGGCGGTGAGCTCGCCAGCGAGATCCACGTTGGACTGCTCCACGGCGCCCGCGACCACCTTGCCCAGGCCGCCGTTCTCCGGCAGGCCGATCTGCACGTCGCCCGATTCCATGGTGGCCGCGTAGACGTTGCCGGCGAGCGGCTTCATCCGGTCGGGGCTCGGCACGTCGGCGAGGGGGATGCGGAACGAGGCCTTGCGGGTCCCGTCCTCCATGATCGCGAACACCGTGCCGTCGGTCGAGATCTCGACGTCGCGCACCGCGCTCGGCGCGTTGCCGTTCACCGCGGCGCGCAGGACCGTGTATGGGGCCGCAACCTGGGTCGAGCCGTTCATGTCGAGGTCGAGGGTCGCGCCGCCGGGGATGGTGATGCTGAAGGCGCCCAGACCCGAGCTCTGGCCGAAGGTGTCGAACCCGATCGCGAAGGGGCCGCTCGTCGTGCCGTCGACCGTGGCGCTCACCTCCCAGCTGCCCGTGGCGCGCACGGCCGGGGGCACCACGTCCGGGGTCTTGTTCGTGAAGGTGAGGTTGATGGTCTTGCGGTTGCCCAGGTTGTCGTAGGCCACGAGCGAGGATTTCACCGTGCTGTTGAAAGCCGAGTTCGCCGGCAGGTTCGCCGCGAACTGGCCCGCCGTGGAGGGCGTCGCCTCCAGCGCCAGCTGGTTGAGGGTCACGGGCACGAGGCTCGCCATGCTGTTGGCGGGCAGCGGGGCCATGACGCCGTCGGTGATCGGCGCGCCCATGAGCTTGAAGCCGCCCGCGTTGACGAGCTCGCCGTCGGAGTTCTTCACGAAGGAGCCGGCGCGGGTCAGGAAGGGGGTGCCGGTCCCGTCGCTCACCACGAAGAAGCCGTTGCCCTGAACGGCGAGGTCCGTGGAGGAGGTGGTGAACTGCAGGGCGCCCTGCTGGCTGATGGCGTAGCGCACGTTGGGCGTCACGCCGCCCGAGGTGTAGCTCCCGGCTTCCGAGTCCAGGATCATCGAGGAGAACTGCGTCTCCGCGCGCTTGTAGCCGTTCGTATTGGCGTTCGCGATGTTGTCCGCGACGGTCGCGAGCTTCGTCGACTGTGCCGACATGCCGGACACGCCGGTCCGCATCACCCCATAAAGGCTCATCCCAACTCTCCTGTCGGATCGTGCTGGGACGGATTGAACGCCAACAATCTTGCGCGTGGCTGACGCGCCGCTGACTTTCGCGGATCGCTTTTACACATTGGCAGGAAATTGATCAAGAAAAAAGAGGAAAACTCGACGCGAATACGTTTTGTTAACGAATGCAAATCATTCGCTTTGCTTTGGTGGGCGAACGAAAAAAAGCCGACCACGCTCGCGCATGGCCGGCCGCATCGGTCGTGTCGTGGATCTCTACTGCACCACGAGGTCGGCCTGGAGGGCGCCCGCCGTCTTGATCGCCTGGAGGATGGCGATGATGCCCGTGGGCTTGAGGCCGATCTGGTTGAGGCCGCCCACCAGGGTCTGGAGGCTCGATCCGTTGAGGATCGCGAGCTGGCCCGGCTTCTCCTCGGCCTCGACGCGGGTGGTGGGCAAAACGACCGTGTCGCCGTTCGAGAGCATGTTGGGCTGCGAGGCGACGGGGGTCTCGGTGATCCGGACCGTGAGGTTGCCGTGGGTGACCGCCACGGTGGAGACCTGCACGTCCTTGCCGATCACCACCGTGCCCGTGCGCTCGTCGATGACGACGCGGGCGGGGGCGTCGGGCTGGACCACGAGATCGCCCACCTCGGCGAGGAAGCGCACCGGGTTCACCCCGGCCGGGTTGACGAGGAGGATCGAGCGATAGTCGCGCTCGTAGGCGCCCCGCGCGCCGAAGCGGCGGGTCATATGCTGGTTGATCGCGTCCGCCACGCGCACAGCGGTGCGGTAGTCGGGGTTGCGCAGCTCCAGCACGAGGGAGCGCAGGGTGCCGAAATTGTCGGGCAGCTCGCGCTCGACGAGGGCGCCGTTGGGCACGCGGCCGGCGGTGGGCACGCCGCGCGTCAGGCTTTCGGCGTCGCCCGCGGCGTTGAAGCCCGTGACCGCGACGGGTCCCTGCGCCACGGCGTAGACCTCCCCGTCGGCGCCCACGAGCGGCGTGATGACGAGGGTGCCGCCCAGAAGCGAGCGCGCGTCGCCGAGCGCCGAGACCGTGACGTCGATGCGCGAGCCGCGACCGGCGAAGGGCGGGAGCTCGGCGGTGACGACCACGGCCGCGACGTTGCGGGCGCGCAGCGTCGAGCGCTGCACGTTGACGCCCATCCGGTCGAGCATCGAGCGCAGGGACTGCTCCGTGAAGGGCGAGTTGCGCATGCTGTCGCCGGAATTCGGTAGGCCGATCACGAGGCCGTAGCCCACGAGCTGGTTCTCGCGAGCTCCTTTGAGCTTCGTGATGTCCTTGATCCGGGTGATGCCCTCGCCCCGGCCGCCGTCGTCCGCGCGCGGCGCCGAGAGGGGGAGGAGGGCGAGGAGGAGGGCGAGGGCGAGCCCGGCGCGCAGGCGCATCACCGGCTCCCGACCCTGAGGGTGCCGTCCGCCTGCACCGTGCCGACCACGACGAGGCCGCTGTCGATGTTGCGGGCCCGCACCATCTCGCCGACGCTGCCCGACTGGAGGGGCGAGGCGAGCGCGCTGATGACGAGGCCGTCCTGGGCGAATACCACCTGGACCGGGGTGCCGCGCACCACGAGCTTGGGGTCCTCCACCGCGTTGATGGGGATCAGCTGGCCCGGCGCGAGGGTGCGGCGGGCGACCTTGCCCACGAGCACGCGCCGGCTGTCGACGGCCTGCGGCCGGTCGGCCATGCCCGGGAACTCGCGGTCCTCGATGATCGAGTCCCGGATGGTCTCGCCGGGATAGATCGTGACCGTGGGCACGGGCCACGGCCGCCCGTCGGCGAGCGCCGGCAAGGCCGGGCCCGCGAGGAGCGCCGCGAGCGTGGCGAGGGAACGCAGAACGCGTGCGGGCATCGACATCGCTCAGCGCATGCCCTTCGAGACCGTCGCGGCCATCTCGTCCGCGGCCTGGATGATCTTCGAGTTCATCTCGTAGGCGCGCTGCGCCGAGATGAGCTGCGTGATCTCCTTCACGGGGTCGACGTTGGCGGACTCGAGATAGCCCTGGTGGACCTTGCCGAAGCCGGGCTCCCCGGCCACGCCCGTCACCGCGGCGCCCGAGGCCGTGCTCTCGCGGTAGAGGTTGCCGCCGAGCGGGGTCAGGCCCGCCTCGTTGGCGAAGTTCGAGATCTGGAGCTGGCCGAGCTCGCGCAGCTGCGCCTGCCCGTCGATGCGGGCATAGACCTGGCCCGACTGGTTGACCACGATCTCCACCGTGTTCTGCGGCACCGTCATGACGGGCTGCACCACGTAGCCTTCGGCCGTGACGATCTGGCCCTCGGCATTGGTGTTGAACGCGCCGGCCCGGGTGTAGAGCGTCTCGTTCTCGGGGCCCTGCACCTGGAACCAGCCGCGCCCGTCGAGGGCGAGGTCGAGCTTGTTCGTGGTCTGGGTGAGCGCGCCCTGCGAATGCAGGTTGCGGATCGCGGTGGTGCGCACGCCGAGGCCCAGATTGGCGCCCTCGGGCACGGCCGCCTCGCCGGCCCGCGTCGGCACGCCGTGGAGCCGCTCGGTCTGGTAGAGCAGGTCCGTGAACTCGGCGCGGGCGCGCTTGAAGGCGGTGGTGTTGATGTTGGCGATGTTGTTGGCGATCACTTCGACATTGAGCTGCTGAGCGTTCATGCCGGTGGCCGCGATGGCGAGAGCACGCATCGGAATCTCCTCAAATCGCCATACGGCTGATTTCTTGGTAGGCCGAGACCACCTTGTCGCGGACCGCCATGGCGGTCTGGAGCGACTGCTCGGCATTCATCACGGCCTCGACCACCTGCTGCACGGACGCCTTGCCCTGCATGCCCATGATCGACGTCGCCTCGGCGGACTTCAGGCTCTGGACGCCCTTGGCGGCGATCTCCGACATCACGTCGCCGAAGGTCGCGGGGTTGACCGCGCCGCCACCGGGCGGCGCGAAGGCGATCGCGGCGGTCTTGGTCGCAGCCGTTGACGCGCCGGCGGGGCCGACGCTCGATGCGAGGGAGGACACGGCGTCGATCATCACGAGTTCCTCAGGAGGTCGATGGTCATCGAGATCATGGAGCGGGCCTGCTTCACGACCTGGAGGTTGGCCTCGTAGGAGCGCGAGGTCTCCCGCATGTCGGCCATCTCGATGAGCATGTTGACGTTGGGCAGCTTCACGTAGCCGCGCTCGTCGGCTGCCGGATGGGACGGATCGTGCTCGACCCGGAACGGCGCCCGGTCGACGCCCACCGACTTCACGTCGACGAGCTTGGCGCCCACCATCCGGTCGAACTCGCCCGTGAAGGTGAGGGTCTTGCGCCGATACGGGTCGGCGCCCGGCGCGTTGCCCGTGGAGTTCGCGTTGGCGAGGTTCTCGGAGATCACCTGCATGCGCGAGGACTGGGCCTTGAGGCCCGATCCCGCGATGGTGAGGGACGCGGTCAACGGATCGATCATCGCTTATCCCTTGATGCTCTGGAGGATCATGCGGTGGAAGGACTTCACGATGGAGGTGGTCAGCGCGTAGTCGCGGCTGACATCGCCGGCCTTCATCAGCTCCTGCTCGGTGCTGACGGAGTTGCCGGACACCGTGGTCTTCCAGCTGTCGGAGGGCTTGAGCGCGTCGGCCTTGGGCTGGCGCGCGCTGTCGAGATGGCCGGACTGGGTCGCCGTCATGGTGAGGCGGGTCTTGTCCATCACGTCGGAGAACGGCTGGACGTCGCGCGCCCGGTAGCGGGGCGTGTCGACGTTGGCGATGTTCTCCGCGATCGCCGACTGGCGCACGGACAGCCACTTCGTCTTCCGCGAGGCGAGATCGAACAGGTGGACGGCTTCCAAGGCGAGCTCCCGACGAACCGGACGATGCACCCTAAATGGCGCGGCTTGCGTCAGGCTTGTGGAGCGAGAGGCGATCTGGCCGGCTCCCTGGCCGGGAGGGTTCGGGTCGGCCTGAATGCGCTCGACCCCGCCGACGGCGCGGCCGTGGCGGGGTCGATCTTGGGCGGTTGCGCGCGAGGCTCGTCCCCTCGCGGGATGCCCGCTACTCGAACATCTTGTCGAGATCTTCCTTGGTCTGCGTTCCGGCCTCGTACTCGCGTCTTCCCTCGCGAAGGACGTGCCGCATATACGCCTGGAGCAGCAGGCCGCTCTCCACCGAGATACCGTAGTTCTCCTCGAACCGGCCCTTGTTGCGCTGGAACTTACCCCCCGTCGCCCCATCGTCATTGACGGTGAAGACGACCTCGGTCGAGGCCTTGCCGTCGACCTTCTGCCCCTCCGGAGGGCAGTTCTCGGTGGGCAAGCAGTCCACGCGCTTCTCGTAGCGCCGCCGAAGCTTGCGCTCGTGAGCCGTGACGGACCAATCGTGCAGCTTAAGCAGAGCCCGACGGGTACGGTCGAGTTCTTCGGGGCGCATCTCGATCACGGCTCGGGTCCGGTCGTTGCGGGCCTCCGGATCGATGAAGCGAAAGCGGAAGACGAGACGTCCGTCCTCCTTCACGTCCGGCTCGATCCAGAACTCGCCGGATTCCTTGGTACCCGGTATGTAGTAAGGAACCTTAGGGTAGATCTCGGACAGCTTGCGGGCCGAGATGTACTGGTCGAAGTCGTTCGGGCGGATGGACGTCTGGTATTTCGAGGCTTCCCGCAGCTTGTCGCCCTTTGACTTGCGCAACTCGCCCAGCCGCGCTTCAATGGCCACGATCGTCTGATCGATGGCTTGGACTGGCTCCTTGCCGGAGCCCCGCAGGAGCCGCTGCTCCTCGATCAGGCTGCTCAGCACGACGATCTGGCCGTCCAGGTCGCATATTCCGTGCCCAGACCCTGGACCACCACGTTGACGGTCGTGTTGCTGACCTGCTGCTGCACCACGACCTCCTGGTTCACCACCGTGTCACCCCCGACGGGAGCGCCGCTGCGGATCGCCTGGAAGCGGGCGAAGAACTCCTCCGACACGGGGACGAAGCTCTGCTTCCCCCGCTGGCGGCAATAGGTGCGATTGTTCGTGGCGCGCGCGCAGTCATAAAAGCCCTCGAGCACGAACTGCTGCGCCGTCGCATCCGCCGCCGTCACCACCGCCGCCGTGCCCAGCACGGCGGCCCATTTCACGAAGCCGCCCATCGGAGGATGTCCTTCAGCTGAAGCAGACGGTCTCGACGGACGTACCGCGCTTGCCGTCCGGAAGCGTGATCGTCTCCTCGACCTTCGAGCACTTCCGGCCGTCGGCGCTGGCGACCTTGCCCTTGTTCTTGTAGGTGGCCTTCGCCCCTTGCTTTCCCGAGGACCAGTTCGCGGACTTGCCGCGAGCTGCGCTCTGGAGGGCGCTCTGCCGCTTCTGCTGCTCAGCCTGGCTCAGCTGCTGGAGGATGGTGCCCATCGCGACGCCGATGATGCCGCCCACCATGGCCCCGCCGGCGCCGCCGCGACTGCCAGCGGCCGCTCCGATCGCGCCGCCCAGCATCGCGCCGAAATCCTGCGCGTGGCCGGCGGTGGTGGAGCTGACGAAGATCGCCGCAGCGGCGATGATGCAAAGTCCGGACTTCATTCCACAACCCTTCTCTCTTGACCTAGGAATTTTGGCATGAGGGTTGTTGAGAAACGGACAACGACACCCAACTTTGGGTTTTATCGTAAACGTGCCGTTGCATTACGGTCAAGCTTCCATCGTGGCGTGGTTCGCGCGCATGGAGAGCCTTGCGGATCGGCGGACGCAACTCCTGCTCGGCTTTCGCGGGTGGGCCGTCCTGCCCCGCCTCGTCAGCGGGCACGCCAGGTGGGTCCGCGCGCGGCCCGCCAGATACGGCGGAGCGGCGGGTCGTGGCGCCGGGTGTCGAGAGGCGCCCGTCAGACGATGCGGAGGAGCCCAGCGCTACCCGACGTCGGCGCCGCCGGCGCGGTGCTTGAGCAGGCGGGCGTCCTGGAGGGCGTGGCGCAGGCGCTCGGTGTTCTCCGGCGGGCTAGCGGCGGGTGAGGCGATCGTGACCGCGTGGATGGCGACGCTCGCCTTGAGGGCCGCAAGCGTGAGGCAGAAGAACACCGTCACATCCTCGTGGCAGAACTCGAGATCGAAGGCGACGGCGGGCGAGCCGCCCCAGCGCAGGTCGATCTCGGCGCGCAGGCCGTAGCGCAGGGTGCCGGGCTTGAAGAAGAGCTCGGCCGAGGAGGCCACGAGATCGTCGATGTTGCCGTGCTTCTCCTGGGCGATGTAGCGGGCCAGGATCGAGACGTCGACCAGGCGCAGCTCCGCCGCGACGTGCTGGACCGCCTCCGCCAGGAGCTTCTCGCGTTCGCCGATCGTGGCATCCATGACGTCGCCCATTGGTTAATCAAACCTTCCCGGCCATTTTTCTATTGTCACTATAGAAGACGTACAAAAGCTCCGCAACAACCCTGTAAAATTCTGGGGGTATTTGTTGGTCGATTTCGACGCTGTCGTACATCGACCTTACCAAAGGTTTGTCCTCGACCACCGGAATCCCATGGGATTCGGCGATCTCGCGAATCTTCAACGCGATGAGGTCCTGCCCCTTGGCCACGACGACCGGCGCGCCACCCTCCTCGCGCACGTAGCGCAGCGCGATGGCGTAGTGGGTCGGGTTGGCGAGCACGATCGTGGCGCGGGGCACGTCGGCGATCATGCGACGGCGGGCCCGGTCGCGGGCGAGCGAGCGCATGCGGCTCTTCACGAGGGGATCGCCCTCCGCCTGCTTGTGCTCGTCCTTGATCTCCTGCTTCGACATCCTGAGGTCCTTGCGCCACTGGAAGCGCACGAGCATCAGGTCGGCCACCACGAGGATCACGGTGACGATGCACACGGCGGTGAGCAGGCGCACGGTGAGGGCGAGGGTGAGCTCGGGCAGCTGGACGGGATCGGTGAACATGGCGTTCACCAGCCGCCAGGAATCGGTGCGGGCGAGGCCCGCCACGACGCCGGTGACCATGCTGATCTTGAAGACGGCCTTGCCGAACTCGGCCCAGCCCTTCGCGCCCATGATGCGGCCCCAGCCCGACAGGATCGAGAGCCGCGAGAGCTTCGGCTCGATGCGGTCGGCCACGAAGCGGGGAGAGTTCTGGAAGAACGACGCGGCGATCCCGAAGACCGCGAGCATGCCGAGGAAGGGAGCGAGCGCGCGACCCGTCTCAAGGGAGAGGACTTCGAGGAGCTTGGTCGCATCTGTGCCATCGCGAAGCGTGAATCCTCCCGGGTCGTCCAGGAACCGGCCGAGCAGGCCGATGATGCCATGCAGGGAGTCGCCGACGAGAAACGAGAAGTAGAGTAGGGTCGCGAGCATCGCCGCGAAGGTGCCGGCCTCCTTGGACGCGGGCACGTTGCCCTTCTCGATCGCATCGGAGATCTTCTTCTCCGTTGCGTCCTCGGTTTGGCTCTCCTTGTCGGCGCCCTCGGACATGCCCGTGTCCTGCCCTTATGAGCGCCGCGGCGGGCGCGACGATGCCTAGCGGTAGACCGGGGCCTCCTCGCCGTCGGGATTGAGCTCGATCTCGCCGCGCCCCGCCATCTCGAGGGCGAGATCCGTGATGAAGCGGCGGGCCTCGGCGACGTCGCGCTGGGGCACGGGCTCGCCGGTTTCGAGCTCGGCCTCCACCATGCGCCGGGCCCGCGAGCCCATGGCCGAGAGCAGGGCGTCGCGGAAGGCCGGGTCGGTGCCTTTCAGGGCGACGACGATGCGCTCGTTGGGGACGAGGTCGAGGATCGTCATGCGGGCGCGTGGCGCGAGCTTGATGAGGTCCTCGAAGGTGAAGAGCAGGCCCTTCAGCACCTCGGCCGTCTTCGGCCGGGCCTGGGCGAGGCTCTCCAGCACGTCCTCCATCTGGTCGCGCTCCATCTTGTTGATGATGTCGGCCATGCGGGCGTGGGTGTCGACGCCCATGTTGCGGGCGAAGTTGAGCATGAAGTCCTCGTGCAGCGTCTTCTCGACGATGCGCATGGTCTCCTCGACCACGGGCTTGAAGCTCAGCATGCGCCGCATGAGGTCGTTGCGCAGCGCCTGGGGCAGGAGGCCCATGACCTTCGCGGCGCAGGCGGGCTTCACCTTGGACAGGATCAGGGCCGCGGTCTGCGGGTGCTCCTTCATGAGGTAGGCCGCGAGGATGCTCTCGGAGACGCCGGAGATCCGCTCCCAGATGGAGCGGTTGGTGTTGCCGAGCACGTCCGACATGATCTCGGCGACCTGGTCGCCGGGCAGGACGCCCGTCAGCAGGCGCTCCAGCTCCTTGGCCGTGCCGTAGAGGCTCGTGCCGTGGGAGAACTCGTGGGTGAACTCCTCCACGATCCGTTCCAGCTCGGGAGCCGAGATGGGGCCGAGATCCGCGGCCGAGCGCGAGATGCGCTTGAGCTCCTCGGGCTCGAACCGGCCGAGCAGCCGGCCCGCGAGGTCCTTGCCCACCGCGAGAAGCAGGGCCGCGACCTTGTCGGGCCCCTGCAGGACGCGGGGCGGCGGGCCTTCGAGCTTGACGGGGGCGGACATGCCCATGGGCTCCTCTCCTGGATCGTGTGCTTAGAGGGCGGGGCCGGGCGCGGGGGCGCCAACGATCTCGGTGAGGGAGACGCCGAAGCGGGAGCTGTCGTCCTCGACCACCACCACCTCGCCGCGGGCCACGACCCGGCCGTTCACGACCACGTCCACGGGCTCGCCGACCCGGTGATCGAGGGGGACGACGGCGCCGCGGCCGAGCTTCATGAGGTTGGCGACGGGCATCGTGGCCGAGCCCAGCACCACCTGGAGGGACACGGGGATGCGCATGATGGCGTCGAGGTTGCGCGGCCCGCGGCCCTCGCCGCCCTCGTCGGCCGAGAACGCGACGGGCTCAGCGGGGATCTCGGCGGCCTCGGGGGCGGGGCGGGCGGTGCTCTTCTTCATGGGGTCGGCTTCCTATCGACGGTAGGGCGGATCAGGCGGGGGTGGCGCCGGACGCAAGGCGTACGGTCGGCCATTGATGGGCTTTGGCGGCCCGGACCGGAGCGGCCGGCGCGGGCTCGGGCTCGCGGGCTGCCGCGGGGGCGGCCCGCTCAGGCGTCCAGGCGGTGACCTTGCGGGCCGGAGCCGGCTCGGGCAGGGGGGCGGCCTTCGGGAGCGCGGCCGCGACGCGGGCGGCGGCCTTGACCTCGGGTTTCGGCTCGGGCCTCGGCGCGCTCCGGGTGTCCGTCCGGGCCTCGGGAGCGGGCGCCGCGGCGCGAGCGCGGTGCTCGTCCTTCAGGGCGCCGAGCAGCATGTTGGCCCGGTCGATCTGCTCGCCCAGGGCCACGAGCACGGAGCCCGCGTCGTCCTGGATGCCCCGCACGGCGCCCTCGACGCTCTCCACGGCGCGGCTCGTCTGGGCCAGCACCGCGATATATTCCGCGTTGGCCCCGCGGAACCGGCGCAGCTCGCGGTGGAGGACCGCGGCATAGACCGTCACCAGGGCCAGCATCGCGACGAGGCCGACGTCAAGCGCCGTGTAGATCATTGATGAACTCCTGGTCGGGGTCGACGACATCGTCGACGCGGAGCGTATAGGCGCCGGCGCTCTGGCCGAGCTGGCACTGGAAGAGGGGCTGCCCGTTGCACTCCAGGCGCACGGGCGTCATCGGCGTCGCCTGGAGCTCGATCACCTGGCCGACATGAAAATCCGCCACCTCGCCCAGATCGATGAGCTGCTCCTCCAGAACGGCGCGGAGCGTGACGCTGGTGCGCTGCACCTCGCTCTGCATCTGCTTCGACCAGCGCGGATCGGTCGGGCCGACGTCGCTCGACACCACGTGGGCGAGGCTGCGGCGCATGGGGCTCAGCGCCGATTGCGGGATGATCACGAACATCTCGCCGCCGCGGCCGAGCGCCATGATGAGGATCTTGGCGACCACGGCCTGGTTGTTGCGCCGGCCGATGATGGCGAAGTCCATGCGGGTCTCGACCCGCTCCAGCTTCAGGCTCGTGCGCGAGACGGGGGCGAAGGCGGCCTGGAGCGCCTTGCCGGCCTCCTCGAACAGGCTCTGGGCCACCCGCATCTCGATGTTGGAGAAGGCCCGCTCCTCGTTCACCGGCGGCTCGGAGCCGTCGGAGCCGAACAGGACCTCCACCATGGTGAAGATGAAGTCGCGGTCGAAGCCCACCAGGATGCGCGTGTCCCAGTCGACCGCATGGTACATGCCGGCGACGGCGTTGGACTCGTAGGCCTCCAGCACGTCGCCCATGCGCCCGCCCTCGATGTTGCTCACCGAGAAGTAGGAGGGCGAGGCCGAGAGGCGGCGCAGGCCGTCGGCGCAGTAGGTGGCCACGCGGTCGAAGACCACGTGGAGCATCGGCAGCCGATCGATGGTGATCCCGGCGGCGTCGAGGAGGCGGTCGGAGATCCCGCCGGGGACCGCGGACGCCGCGGCGGCCGCGACGGCTGCGGGGATCTCGGCCTCGACGGCCTCGGGGGCGTCGTCGGCGAACAGGGCGTCGATGTCGATGTCCTTCATGGGATCACGCGGCTCCCTGCACGGCGATGCGGTCGTTGGCGGCGCGGCCGCCCGACACGGTCTCGGCCTCGACGTCGTCGATGCTCGGGCGCTCGGCGAGCGCGATCGTCTTGCGGCCGTGCTCGAGGGCGATCTGGGGGAGGGCGCCGCCCATATAGGCGAGCAGGGTCTGCTTCGCGATCACGTAGAGGCGCATCTGCTGCTCGCGGACCGCCTTGATCTTCTGGCCGAGCGGCCCGATCACGCCGTAGGAGAGGAAGATGCCCGCGAAGGTGCCCACCAGCGCGGCGCCGATGAGGCCGCCGAGCAGCGCCGGCGACTGGTCGAGGGCCCCCATCGCCTTGATGACGCCGAGCACGGCGGCCACGATGCCGAGCGCCGGCAGGGCCTCGGCCACGCTGGTGAGGGCGATATAGGGCTTCAGCTTCTCCCGCTTCATGGTCATGAGCTCCTCGTCCATGAGGCTCTCGATCTCGTGCGGCCGGGCGTTGCCGATGAGCATGAGGCGGACATAGTCGCAGACGAACTGGGTGAGCTCGGGCTGGGCCAGCACGCTGGGGAAGCGGGCGAAGATCTCCGAGCCGTTCGGGTTGTCGATATGCGGCTCGACCTCGTTGCGGCCCTTGCTGCGCAGCTCGCGCATGAGGTTGTAGAGCAGGCCCAGCAGGTCGAGGTAATCGCGCTGCTTGGGAACGCGCCCGAACACCGCCTCCAGCGACGCCTTGCCCGTGTCGCGCACGACCTTGAGCGGGTTGGCGATGATGAAGGTGCCCAGCGCCGAGCCCCCGATGATGAGGTACTCCCAGGGCTGCCAGATGACCATGACGTGGCCGCCCATGGCGACGAAGCCGCCGAGCAGCGACCCGATCGTGATGATCAGGCCGATGATGATAGCCAAGGCCCGCGCTCCCTCTCAGTCTTCCGGGAGATCAGGATTAGGCGTGAAAGCTTGCGCGAGGCTGTGAGGGGGGCCGCTCGCGGGGCCTTGACCCGGCGGCAGGCTTGTGGACCCTTCCGACCGCAAGCGCCGCACGACACAAGGCCAACCCATGTCTCCCCTTCCCGCCGTCCTCGACCATATCGACCGCAACCTCGACGCCTCGCTGGAGCGTCTGTTCGCCTGGCTCGCCATCCCCTCGATCTCCACCGACCCAGCCTATGCGGCGGAGTGCCGGCGGGCAGCAGACTGGCTCAGGCGGGATCTGGAGGGTCTCGGGGTGCGGGCCGAGGTGCGGGAGGTGCCCGGCGCCCACCCGGCGGTCATGGGCCGCGTCGAAGGCCCGTCCGGTCCCCACGTGCTGTTCTACGGGCACTACGACGTCCAGCCCGTCGACCCGCTGAACCTGTGGGAGACGCCGCCCTTCGAGCCCCGGATCGCGACCCTGCCCGACGGGCGCAAGGTGATCGTGGCGCGCGGTGCCTGCGACGACAAGGGCCAGGTGATGACCTTCGTCGAGGCCTGCCGGGCCTGGAACGCGGTCACGGGCTCGCTGCCGGTGGGCATCACCTTCCTCATCGAGGGCGAGGAGGAGAACGGCTCGCGGGGGCTCCCGGAGTTCGTGGCGAGCATCCGGGACGAGCTCAAGGCCGACGTGGCGCTCGTATGCGACACAGGGATGTGGGATCCCCGCACCCCCGCCATCACGGCCTCGCTTCGCGGCCTCGTCTACGAGGAGATCGTGGTGCGCTGCGCCGACCGGGACCTGCATTCGGGCCTGTTCGGGGGCGCGGCGCGCAACCCCATCCACGTGCTGTCGCGCATCGTCGCCGACCTGCACGACGCGGACGGCCGGGTGGCGCTGGAGGGCTTCTACGACGGGGTCTCCGAGCCGCCGGAGGAGGTGAAGGCGCGCTGGCGCCAGCTCAACCTCACGCCGGAGGACTTCCTGGGCCAGGTGGGCCTGAAGGAGAGCGCGGGCGAGCGCGGTCGCATGCTCATCGAGCAGATCCAGTCCCGCCCGACCTGCGACGCGAACGGCATCATCGGCGGCTATACGGGCGAGGGCACGAAGACCGTCATCGCGGCGGAGGCGCGGTGCAAGGTCTCGTGCCGCCTCGTCGGCGAGCAGGACCCGGAGGCGGTCTCCCGGGCGATCGAGGCGCACGTCAAGGCCCGCATCCCGGCGGACTGCTCCTACGAGATCATCCGCTACAAGGGCTCGCGCGCGATCGCGCTGCCCTTCGACATGCCCCAGCTCACCGCGGCCCGCGACGCCCTCGGCCAGGAATGGGAGACGGCGCCCGTGGTGATCGGCTCGGGCGGCTCGATCCCCATCGTCGGCGACTTCAAGCGCACCTTGAACCTCGACACCCTCCTCGTGGGCTTCGGCCTCGACGACGACCGGGTCCACTCGCCCAACGAGAAGTACGACCTCACGAGCTTCCACAAGGGCACCCGCTCCTGGGCGCGGATCCTCGCGGCGCTGGCGGGGTGAGGGCGGACAACCCCACTAGGTAAGTGCTTTCGGCGCGGCTTCTTGCGCCGGATCCCGGATCTGCGTCCCGCTGGCGCGGGATCTGTCCGGGAAAGTGGTGGAGAATGGTCCAGATGTCTCCAGAACCTCCACGCTCACTTTCCCGGACAAGCTGCGCGAAGCGCAGCGCCGATCTGGGACCCAGGGGTCAGATGCCGCGAAGCGGAGCCTCATGCCTGCGCCGGCAGGCCGGCGGCGGGCTCACCCGATCAGCGCTCGCAGATCCGCCACCGTCGCCACCGGCTCCAGCCCCGGATACTCGTCCGGCAGGCCCGCCCGGTTCACCCAGACGGGCATGAACCCGAAGGCCGCGGCGCCCGCGATGTCCCAGCGGTTCGAGGAGACGAAGAGTGTATCCTCGGGGGCGACGCCGAGGGCTGCGGGCACCAGGGCATAGGCGCGCGGGTCGGTCTTGAACACGCCCGCGGCCTCCACCGAGATCACATGATCCAAGGATCCCGTGAGCCCCGCCGAGGCCGTCGCCGCGCCGAGCATCCCGGGGTCGCCGTTGGAGAGGATGCCCGTGGCGAGGCCCCGCGACCTGAGCCCCGCCAGAGCGTCAGGAACCTCCGGGTAGGCGTCGAGCGCCCGATAGGCCTCGAGCAGGAGGGGGCGGACGGCGCGGTCGACCCCGGGGCAGCGGGCGAGGGCATGATCGAGCGCCCGCTCGGTCAGGGTCCAGAACGGCTCGTAGCGGCCCGCGAGCGAGAGCACCCAGGAATATTCGAGCTGCTTGCCCCGCCACAGCTCCGACAGCCGCGCCGCGTCCGGGCCGACCTGCGCGGCATGGCGCGACACGGCCGAGTGGACGTCGAACAGGGTGCCGTAGGCGTCGAAGACGGCGGCACGGGGCGGGCGGGGCAGGGCTGCGATCATGGGCCATGCTGGCGCCCTCGCGGCCCCGGCGCAAGGAGTTCGCCAAGGCGCGCGCAAGCCATGAGACCTAGGCCTCCGGGGGAGCCATGGTGACGACGTCGCCGCCTGCCGAGATCGTCGTCCACATCGGCGGCGCACCCTTCCCTTTCAGGCCGCCTCGCGCAGCGCACGCGCGGACGTGACCTGTCCGGGGTCGACCTTGCGCAGCCCGCCGCCGCCGGACGCCACGCATCACGGCCCGTGAGGCGATCGATCACAGCTTGTCATGAGCCCGCCATTGACGCGGGGGCGGCCGGCGCGCTCTTGTGGGCGAAACGCTGATCCGACGGAGGATGCTTTGGCTTGGTATTCGCAAACATGGACCTGGGTCGACGGCGCTTGGCATGAGGGCAACCCGCCTCTCATGGGCCCGCGTACCCATGCCTCCTGGCTCGGCTCCACCGTGTTCGACGGCGCGCGGATTTTCGAGGGCGTCGCCCCGGACCTCGACCGGCACGCGGCCCGGGTGAACCGCTCGGCCCTGGGCCTGGGCCTCAAGCCCACCATGGCGCCGGAGCAGATCGTGGCGCTCGCCCTGGAGGGCGCGAAGCGCTTCTCCCCCGACGCGGCGCTCTACGTAAAGCCGATGTACTGGGCCGAGGCGGACGGCATCGCCACCATCACGGCCGATCCGGATTCCACCCGCTTCGCCCTGTGCCTGTTCGAGGCGCCGATGCCGGTGCCGGGCGGGCTGTCCATCAGCAAGTCCCCGTTCCGCCGCCCAACCCTGGAATCGATGCCCACCGACACCAAGGCGGGCTGCCTCTACCCGAACAACGCCCGGGTCATGCGGGAGGCCAAGGCGCGGGGCTTCGACAACGCGCTGGTCTGCGACGCGCTCGGCAACGTCGCCGAGACGGGCACGTCCAACGTGTTCATGGCCCGCGACGGCGTCGTCCACACGCCGGCCGCCAACGGCACCTTCCTCAACGGGATCACCCGCCAGCGCGTGGTCTCGCTCCTGCGCGACGCCGGGGTGACCGTCGCCGAGTCGACCCTCACCTACGAGGACTTCGCCGCCGCCGACGAGATCTTCATCTCGGGCAATTACTCGAAGGTCATGCCGGTCCTGCGCATCGACAGCCGCGACCTCCAGGCGGGGCCGTTCTACCGCAAGGCCCGCGAGCTCTACTGGGCCTTCGCGCACGACAAGGCCGCCCGCGCGGCGTGAGGAACGGCAAGGCTTGAGCCGCGGCGTGGCAGTTAACTCAGCGTTGCCGTCGCCGCGGTGCAAGACGGATTGCCAACCTCGACAGAAGAGGCGCTCGTAATCGCGCGACGATTGCAGAAATGAACTTTCGCCGTGGGCCTCGCGTTGACGTGCATCCCGCAACGATGCGCGGATGAGGGCGATGAGACAGCGAAGCGGAAGCGATTTCTACATGAACGTGGCCGTGGCGTCCTTGTCCTTCGCGGCCATCATGGCCGTGATTGCGGCGCCGCTCTGGCGATTGGGTTTCTAGCGATGGGGGCGGTGCGCCAGCGGGCGCGCCGCCCTTCGCGCATGAGGCGGGCGCCGAGACCCGTCAGCCGCGCGTGCGCGGCGACCATGGATCGAGGCCGAGCCCCGCCTCGCGCGGCGGCAGCGGCATGGACAGGCTGAAGACCAGGCCCTCGGGAGCGTAAACGAACGCGACCTCCGCCTCGAGCTCGCGGGCGAGCCCCCGCTGGATCAGGGTCGAGCCGAAGCCCGAGGCCGTCGGGCGCACCACGGCGGGACCGCCGCGCTCGGTCCAGGCCAGCTCGACGCGGGGCACCGCGCCCGTCTCGTCGATCGACCAGCGGACGTCGAGGCGGCCCGTGCTCGTCGACAGGGAGCCGTACTTGGCGGCGTTCGTCGTGAGCTCGTGCGCCATCATGCCCACCGCCACGGCCGCCCGGGGCGAGAGGTCGACCACGGGCCCCTCGATCGTCACCCGGCGGTGGCTCTCGTCGTCGTAGAGCTCCACCTCGTTGGCGATCACGTCGCGCAGGGACGCGCCCTCCCAGTTGTTCGCCGTCAGGATGTCGTGGGTCTTCGCCATGCCCTGGACGCGGTCGATGAGCTTGTCGCGGTAGCTCGCCACGTCGGTGGTGGTGCGGGCCGTGAGGGTCGCGAGCGCCAGGACGGTCGCGAGGGTGTTCTTCACGCGGTGCGCGATCTCGTGCAGGAGGAGATGCTGGCGCTCCTCGCCGCGCTTGCGCTCGGTGACGTCCATGAGCACGCCGAGCACGCGCTTCGGCTCGCCGTCGGGCCCCGGAACGATCTCGGCCCGCATCATGAGCCATCGGGTCGAGCCGTCGGGCCACAGATAGCGCAGCTCGATCTCGCCGTAGCGCTGCCCCGCTTCGACGGTCTGCATGAAGGTCCTGCGCAGCCGCTCGCGCTCGCCCGGCGCATAGCGGGCCCGCACGTCCTCCACCGTGGGCGTGGCGTCCTCGGGAAAGCCGAGGAGCCGGTTGAGCTCCGGCGTGACGGTGAGGCGGTCCTGGGCGATGTCGACCTCCCAGATCGCCATGCGCCCGGCATCGATCGACAGGCGCAGACGCGCCTCCGACTGCCGCAGGGTCCGCTCGGCCCTGCGCCGCTCCGTGACGTCGGCCACCACCGCATAGAACCCGTCCACCCGGCCGGAGGCGTCGCGGCGAGGGCTGTACTCGATCTCCGTCTCGCGCACCGAGCCGTCGGCGGCGACCATCGGAGCCTCGTAGCGCACCGCCTCGCCGCGTAACGCGCGCTCGATGTGCGGGCGTCGCTGCTCGTAGAGCGCGTCGCCCAGCACCTGGCGCACCGTCCGGCCCTGGATCGCCTCGCGCGGGCGGCCGAAGAACGCCTCGTAGGCGCGGTTCACGAGGCCGTAGCGCTGCTCCAGGTCCACGAAGGCGACGAAGAGCGGGATCGCGTCCGCGAGGAGCCGCAGCTGCTCGCCGTTCGCCCGCAGGGTCTCGGACTGGCCGGCCTGGTCGGCATTGACGCGGTGGAGCGCCGCGAAGGATTCCTCGGCCGCTATGGCCCGGTCGCTCTCGTGGCTTCCCCGCGCCTCGGCGGCCCCGAGACGGCGGCGCAGGTCCGCGTTCTCGCGCTCGAGCCGCGCGAGGCGTTCCGCCAGGGGCTCAGCCCCGTCACCGCCCTGGGGCTGCGCGCTCATGGTCATGGCGTGTCCGTGATCGGCTCCAGGTCTCATGGGTCAACGCATTCCGGCGATTCGCGTTCTGATATAGCCTGCATCGCGTCGGGATGCCGCCATATCGGGGGAGCCGACGCCCGACAAGGACGAGATCATGCTCCTCGACGCCCGACGCTCCATCCTCGTGGTGGTGGACATCCAGGAGCGGCTCCTGCCCGTGATGCAGGAACCCGAGCGGGTGGTGCGCTCGACGGCGATGCTGCTCGCCGGCGCGGGGCGGCTGCAGGTTCCGGTCCTCGTGACGGAGCAATATCCGCGCGGCATCGGCCACACCGTCGGGCCCCTGCGCGAGGCGCTGCCGGAGGGCGCGCGCGTGGTGGAGAAGCTCGCTTTCTCGGGCGCGCGCGAGCCCGCCGTCGCGCAGGCGGCGGAGGCCTTGCGCGCGGGCGGACGCGACCAGCTCGTGGTGGCGGGCATCGAGGCCCATGTCTGCGTGCTCCAGACCGCGCTCGGCTTTCGCGCGCTGGGATACGAGGTGGCGGTGGTGGCCGACGCGGTGTCGAGCCGCGCGGCCCACAGCCTCTCCGCGGCGACCGCGCGGCTCCTCCACGCCGGATGCCAATGGGTGACCACGGAGATGGTGCTCTTCGAATGGCTTGAGCGGGCGGGCACGGAGGATTTCCGCGCCCTGCTGCCCCTGATCAAGGGGGACTGAGCGGGCGCTCAGGCGCGGCCGCCGCCGATCTGGTCCTCGCCGCCCGCCGCGATGAACTCCTTGAGCTCCTCCAGGGAGGCGAACTTGTAGCGCCCCGTGGGCGTGTCGGCCTGGATCGAGCCGTCGGCATACATCACGTAATTGTTGCCGCCCGAGCTGTAGGTGCCGATCACCACGAGTTCCTCGTCGGCCTTCGCCTCCCCCTCGGCGTCTCCAGGCGCGCCCCGGTCGGCGCCCTCGGCCGCGGGTTCCCCGCCGTCCTTCGACTCGTCCGCAGGCGAGGCGGGCTCGTCGCCGGAGGCGGCCGGCGGCTTCTCGGCGGCGGAGGGGGCTTCCGCGGGAGACGGCTCGGCTCCCTGCGTGCCCCGCAGGAGGCCGCCGAAGCCGAACTCGTCGGCGCCCGCCGGCTTGTCGCCCCGCGTGTCGGTGCCGGACAGCTCGACGGGAGGAGGCGCCGAGGGCGCGGCCATCGAGGGCGCGATCACCGGAGGAGCGACCACCGGGGGCGCCACGACCGGGGGCTCGGGCAGCGGCGGGGTGGCGATCCGGGCCCGGTGCGGCTCCGTCCCGGCGGCGTCCTCGCCCGGCGACGCCTGGAGGGCGGGCACGGCGCCGAGCCCCGGCGCGCCGAACCCGGCCGAGGGACCCGCCGCGAGCTCGGGGATGCCGGCGAGCCCGGAGAGGTTCGGGCGCGGGGGCGGGGCGTCGGGCGGGTTGGCGCGCGCCAGCCGCTCGATGCCGCGCTGGACCGCCGCCTCGATGCGGTGCAGGGCCGCGATGGCGCGGGCGATGCCGAACAGGAGGACGCCGCCCGTGCCGAGCACGGACCCGCCGATCACCATGGTCCAGCCGCGCTCGAGCACCACGAGCTCGAAGCCTTGAACGACCAGATAACCGCCCCCCGCGACCATCGCCGCCGAGAGGGCGTACAACGCAAACACCATGATCCCGCGCCTCGAACCCTGCGTCAGCGGCGCACACTAAGGCTAAGATTCTGTTTTGCAACAACTCCGCCGGGCGGGCGACGACTTAAACGTCCCGTCAAGGTTATCGCGGCGGAGCCCCGGGCCCGATCGCCGCCCCGCGCTCGTCCGCCGGGCCGGTTGCCGTTCGGAAAGCTGGGGCTTAAGTGGAACGGGCGGCGCCTCTCCTCCCGGCGGGCGCCCGCTCACCTCCAGCAGGACCCGAGGAGACGACGATGGCATTCGAGCTTCCTGACCTTCCCTATCCGCACGATGCCCTGCAGCCCTACATGTCGCGGGAGACCCTGGAGTTTCACCACGACAAGCATCACCAGGCCTACGTGACGGCGGGCAACAACCTCCTCAAGGGCTCCGAGCTCGAGGGCAAGGGCGTCGAGGAGGTCGTGAAGGGCTCCTACGGCGTCAACCAGCCGCTCTTCAACAATGCCGGCCAGCACTACAACCACATCCATTTCTGGATGTGGATGAAGCCCAACGGCGGCGGCGCGATCCCGGGCCGGCTCGAGAAGAAGATCGTCGAGGACCTAGGGTCCGTCGACAAGTTCAAGGAGGACTTCGTCCAGGCGGGCGTGACCCAGTTCGGCTCGGGTTGGTGCTGGCTCGCGGTCAAGGACGGCAAGCTCGCGATCATGAAGACGCCGAACGGCGAGAACCCGCTCGTCCACGGCGCCCAGCCGATCCTCGGCTGCGACGTGTGGGAGCACTCCTACTACATCGACTACCGCAACCGCCGGCCCGACTACCTCAAGGCCTTCCTGGAGAACCTCGTCAACTGGGACCACGTCGACGAGATGTTCCAGAAGGCCGGCGCGTGACGCCTGCGGACGGGGCCTTCGGGCCCCGTTTTCGTTCGAGGAGCCCTCATGCCGCAGGGCGCGGGCGACGAATCCCACGGCCAAGGCGAGACGATATGGCCACATTACGGGTTCACACGGGATGGCGAATGCGGCCTATAGCGGAGACGATGCGTCGCCGCGGCGCGCCGCGTCCCACCCTCTGGACTCGATGGACCTGATGACGACTGCCCCCCACCACGACGATCACGACGACATCATCTATCCCTCCGCCATCCCGTTCCTGCTCGCCCACGTGGCGTGCTTCGCCGCGATCTGGACCGGCGTGACCTGGCAGGCGGTGGCCATCGCGGTGTCGCTCTACTGGCTGCGGATGTTCGCGATCGGGGCGGGCTATCACCGCTACTTCTCGCACCGTGCCTATTCGACCGGCCGGGTGTTCCAGTTCATCCTCGCCGTGCTGGCGCAGTCGACGGCGCAAAAAAGCGTGCTGTGGTGGGCCGCCAAGCACCGCCACCACCACCTCCACTCGGACACGCCCCACGACGTGCACTCGCCGCGCCAGAAGGGCTTCTTCTACTCGCATGTTGGCTGGATCTTCGATTCCAAGCACGGCGACACCGATCTCGTGAAGATCGACGATTTCGCGCGCTACCCCGAGCTGATGTGGCTGCACAAGTACGAGCTCGTGCCGGCCGTCGTGCTGGCGCTGATCTGCCTCATGCTGGGCGGCTGGCCGGGCCTCGTCGTCGGTTTCTTCTGGTCGACGGTGGCGGTGTACCACGGCACGTTCTGCATCAACTCGCTCGCCCACGTGCACGGGCGCAAGCGCTACGTGACGGGTGACGACTCCCGCAACAACTGGCTGCTCGCGCTCGCCACCATGGGCGAGGGCTGGCACAACAACCACCACGCCTACCAGGCGAGCGTGCGCCAGGGCTTCCGCTGGTGGGAGGTCGACCCGACCTTCTACATCCTCAAGGTCCTCTCCTGGCTCGGGATCGTGTGGGACCTGAAGTCGCCGCCCGAGGCCGTGCTCAAGGGCGAGCAGCGGCTGGGCTCGCGGGTCATCGAGCGCGCGGCCGCCGACCTCGCGGCGAGCTTCAACCCCGACCGCCTCGCGGCGTCCCTGCGCCAGGCGATCGCGACCTCCCCCGGCCTCGCCGAGGTGCGCGAGCGGCTCTCCCAGGCCCAGCATCGCGCGGCCGACGTGCTCGCCGACATCCACCTGCCGCATCTGCCGAGCCGCGACGAGATCCGGGCGCGGGCGGCCGAGATGTTCGTGAAGAACCGCAACATGGACGACATCGTCGACCGCGCCCACCGCATGGTGCTGGAGACCATCGGGGCCCGGCTCGCCACGGCGTGACGGCCGTGAGGCCCGCCGCTCCCGGGCGGCGGGCTCAGGCCGAGGGCCAGGGCACGAGGTCCAGGCCCAGCGCTTCCAGGAGCTCCTCGAAGCGCCGGGACGACAGGTACATGAGCTCCTGCGAGCGGGTCTCCACCACGGGATCGATGGCGCGCAGCTCGTCGTCCACGTAGCCCGGATGGCACATCACCACGGGCTTGCGGCCGAGCCGCACCACGAAGCGGTGCATCTCGCGCTCGAAGGACCGGGCGGGATCGAAGGCGGAGAAGCCGGAAAAACCCTCGTTGGTCTCGAAGCCCGCCGCCCGGGCCGCCCGGCGAAAGCCCAGGGCGAAGGCCTTCAGGGTCGCGGCCTTCGCCATGGCGCCGCGGCGGCGCACGATGGGCCGCAGGTCGTCGGAGGGGTCGCGCAGCCACAGCCGGCCCTGCAGCCCCCGCCGGCTCAAGGCTCGCAGCAGCTCCCGCCTGATCCCCGGCAGCACGTGGACGTGCTGGTGCCCGTCGACGAAGTCCGGCGGCCGGTCGAGCACCGCCATGAAGGCGTCGAGCTGGCGCTCGATCTCGGGCCCCACCTCCGCCTCGTCGAGGCCGCCCCGCAGCGAGAGCCCGATGAGCCGGCCGAGCGAGGGCAGCCGTCCGTCCGGCGCGAGGCAGGGCAGGGGGCCGAGCGGCGCGCCGGAGGTGAAGTTGAGGTGGAGCCCCACCCCGATCTCGGGGCCCGCCTCCCGCAGGATGGGGCCGAGCCGGGGCCACCAGCGGTGCGTGGTCATGGCGCTCGTGGCCGACAGGCGCCCCATGTCGAGAAGGTCCACAATGCCGAGGCTGACGCCCTCCGTCAGCCCGAAATCGTCCGCACACAGCACCACACGGTGCCCAAAAGCCGCCGCCACGAAAGCTCCTCCCCGAGGATCGCAGGATTAACGCTCTTGAGCCCGGGTGAAAACTCGGCTTGAGATGCCCACGACGAAAAGGTCACCCGCGTGCATCCCTCCGACATCGAGCTCAGCGTCGTCATCCCCGTGTTCAACGAGGGCCCGAACATCGGGCCGCTCTGCGAGCGGGTGCGCCCGATCCTGGACCGGATCACGGGGGCCTGGGAGATCGTGTTCGTCGACGACGGCAGCGCCGACGGCACGCTCGCCGCGATCGCGGCCGTCCATGCCGAGGAGCCCCGCATCGGCGCCGTCTCCTTCAGCCGCAACTTCGGCAAGGAGATCGCCATCGCGGCGGGCCTCGACCATGCCCGGGGCCGCGCCGTGGTGATCATGGACGCCGACCTCCAGCATCCGCCGGAGCTGATCGAGACCTTCGTGCGGCACTGGCGCGAGGGCTACGTGATGGTCTACGGCCAGCGCACGGACCGGGAGGGCGAGAGCGCGGTGAAGCGCGGCTTCGCCCAGATCTTCTACCGCCTGTTCGAGCGCTTCGGCGAGACGAGCCTGCCCGAGGGCGCGGGCGACTTCCGGCTCATCGACCGGAAAGGCGTGGAGGTGCTGCGGGTGCTGGGCGAGCGGGCCCGCTTCTCCAAGGGCCTCTATGCCTGGGTCGGCTTCCGGCAATTGGGCGTGCCCTATGCCGTGGCCAAGCGCGAGCACGGCACCACGAAGTTCAGCTTCCGCAAGCTGTTCCGCTTCGCCTTCGACGGCATCACCTCGTTCTCGACGATTCCGTTGCGTGTCTGGACCTATGTGGGCGGCGTCGTCTCGCTGATGGCCTTCGCGGCGGCCCTGTTCTTCGCCATCCGCACCGTCGCCTTCGGCTCGGACGTGCCGGGCTACCCCTCCCTCATCGTGTCGATCATGTTCTTCTCAGGCATCCAGCTCATCTCGCTCGGGGTGATCGGCGAATATATCGGCCGCATCTTCGCCGAGGTGAAGCGCCGGCCCCTCTACGTGGTGGCCGAGCGCATCGGCGGGGCCGCGCAGACGGGCGACACGCTCACCCGCGACGCGCCCCGCGTGGCGCATCTCTGACCGATGCTGCGCAAGATCCTCTCCGTCGGGGGCTGGACGCTCCTCTCCCGGGTCAGCGGCTTCGTCCGCGACGTGGTGCTCGCCGCCGTGATCGGCGCGGGGCCGATCATGGACGCCTTCGCGGTGGCGCAACGGCTGCCGAACCACTTTCGGGCGATCTTCGGCGAGGGGGCGTTCAACGCCGCCTTCGTGCCCACCTATACCCGCACGCGGGCCCGGGACGAGGGCGGCGCGGGGCTGTTCGCGTCGCGGATCTGGACCCTCATGGTGGTGATCCAGGTCGCGCTCCTCGCTGCGGCCCTCGTCTTCATGCCGGCGATCGTACGGGCGCTCGCGCCGGGCTTCGCGGAGGATCCGGCGCGGTTCGACCTCGCGGTGACGCTGACCCGGATCACCTTCCCCTACCTGTTCTTCATCACCCTCGTCACGATCCTCTCGGCGCTCCTCAACGCCCATGACCGCTTCGCGGCGGCCGCGGCCGCCCCGGTGCTCCTCAACCTCGCCATCATCGCGGCCCTCGCGGTTGGCTTCCTCTTTCCGGGAGCGGGCCACGCGGCCGCGTGGGGCGTGTTCGCGGCAGGCGTGCTCGAACTCGCCCTGGTGTGGATCGCCGCCCGGCGCGCCGGGATCATGCCGGCCCTGGCGCGCCCGCGGCTCGATCCGGCGATGCGGGGCTTCTTCCGCACCTTGGGTCCCGCCGTGATCGGCTCGGCGGGGGTGCAGATCGCGCTCTTCGCCGACACGATCATCGCCTCGTTCCTGCCCCGGGGCGCGGTCTCCGCGCTCTATTACGCCGACCGGCTCAACCAATTGCCTGTGGGCGTCGTCGGCATCGCGGCCGGCACGGTGCTCCTGCCCGAGATGGCGCGGCGGATCGCGGCGGGCGACCCGGCGGGCGCGCACGCGGCGCAAAACCGGGCGGTGGGGTTCACCCTCGCCCTCGCGCTGCCCTGCGCGGTCGCCTTCGTGGCGGTGCCCGATCTCATCATGAAGGCGCTGTTCGCCCGCGGCGCCTTCACGGAGGCGGACGCCCGCGCCGCGGGCGCCGTGCTCGCGGCCTATGCGATCGGCCTGCCCGCGGTGGTGCTGATCCGCTCGATGCTGGCGAGCTTCCATGCGCGCGCCGACACCGCGACCCCGCTCTATGCCTCGCTCACGGCGGTGGGCGTCAACGTCCTCCTGAAGATCGCCCTCATGGGGCCCTTCGGGGCGGCAGGGCTCGCCTTCGCGACCTCGGCGGGCGCATGGGTCAACATCCTTCTCCTGGCGGGTCTCGCCTACCGGCGCGGCTGGACCGCGCCCGGCCCGACGCTCGCCCGCACGGCGCTCGCCGTCGTGCTCGCCTCCTTGGTCCTCGCCCTGGTGACGCTGGGGGCCCGCGGCCCGCTGACGGGGCTCCTGGAGGCGCTGCCGCGCTGGCGCGACGAGATCCTGCTCGCGGCCCTCGCGGCGCTAGGCGCCCTGACTTACGGGGGTGCCCTCGCGGCCGGCGCGCGGCTGCTCGGGGTGCGGCTCGCGAGGCGCTGAGCGGGCCTCGCCCATGCCGGGCGAAAACCGTCTAGTCTGACGCCATGCAGCCCGAATCGCCTCAGCCCTGGCGGCTCGCCGTCGGGGGGCTTCTCGCCCTCGCCGTCGCCATGGGGATCGGGCGTTTCGTCTACACGCCGATCCTCCCCGTCATGGCGGCGGGCCTCAAGCTGTCGACCGCGCAGGCCGGCCTGATCGCGTCGGCGAACTTCCTGGGATACCTCTTGGGCGCGCTAGCCGCCTCGACCCCGCGCCTGCCGGGCTCGCGGCGGTCCTGGCTCGTCGGCGGCCTTGCCGCGAGCGCCCTCACGACGGGCCTGATGGGCGCCGTGAGCGCCCTCCCGGCTTTCCTCGTCATCCGTTTCGCCGGCGGCGTCGCCAGCGCCTTCGTCATGGTGTTTGCCTCCAGCCTCGTCCTGGAGCGGCTTGCCCAAGCAGGGCGCCCGGGGCTCGGGGCGGTGCATTTCGCGGGGGTAGGGGCCGGCATCGCGGCCTCGGCGCTCATCGTCGGGGCGCTTGCCGGCGCGGACTGGCGGTGGCTGTGGCTCGCCTCCGGCGCCGTCGGCCTCGCGGCCGTGCCGATCGTCGCGCGCTTCGTCCCGCCGGACAAAGGCTCCGCCCGCTCGGCCGCCGCCACGGCGCCCCTGGCCATGGGCCGCCCGCTGCTCGCCCTCATCGCGGCCTATGGTCTGTTCGGCTTCGGCTATGTCGTCACCGCGACCTTCCTCGTCGCCATCGTGCGCGACGCGCCGGGCTTGCGGCCCATCGAGCCCGTGATCTGGCTCGCCGTGGGGCTCGCGGCCGCGCCGTCCGTCGCGGCGTGGAACCTTGCGGCCCGGCGGGTCGGGGTGGTGCCCGCCTTCGCGCTCGCCTGCCTCGTGGAGGCGCTCGGCGTCGCATTGAGCGTGCTCGCGACCGGCGCCGCGGGAGCGCTCCTCGCGGCGGCGTTCCTCGGGGGCACCTTCATGGCGATCACGGCGCTGGGCTTCGTGGGCGCGCGGGCGCTCTCCCCCTCCGATCCGCGCCAGGTGATCGCGCTCATGACCGCCGCCTTCGGCGCGGGGCAGATCGTCGGGCCCGTCCTGGCAGGGATCATGGTCGACCGCAGCGGCAGCTTCACGCCGCCGACCCTCCTGGCGGCCGGCGCGCTCGTCGCCGCGGCCGCCCTTTCGCTTGCCGCACGCCCGCCGTCGCGGGGGTGAGCACGAATCGTCAAGATATCGTCAAGCTTTCGCAGGGCCGGGTTGTTCTGCCTCATCTTTCGGCAATGCGGCCGTCTGCTGACGTTCGGTCACCCGCGACTGACGTTCGGGAAGTGCATAGAGCCGACTATGAACGCTTGACTTGCGGCGGTGAAGGTCGATCTAGTCGGTGGAACGAGCCCGGCACGGACCGCAGCCGCCCGGTCCGCATTGGAGGACATCCCGATGCAGCGCCTCTTCCGCATCTTCCTCGTCGAGGACGAGGATCTGGTCCGCAACGTGGCGGCGCAGGAGCTGGTGGACGCCGGTTTCGAGGTGGTCGAGGCCTCGTCGGGGCACGAGGCGCTCCGCCTCCTGCACGCCGACGACGGGCTCGACGCCCTTTTCACGGACATCCGCCTCGGCCACGGGCCCGACGGCTGGGACGTCGCGGCGGCCTTCCGCGCCAGCCACCCCGAGCGCCCGGTGATCTATGCCAGCGGCTACGCCCCAGGCGAGCATCGCCGCCTCAGCAACAGCCTGTTCTTCCCCAAGCCCTATCGCCCCTCCCAGATCAGCGGAGCGCTCCGCCTGGTGCTGGGTGCGGGTCTCAGGGAGCCCGCGCCGCAGCCGGCCGCGCCCGAGACCGGCGTTCCGCTCATGCGGCTCACCTATATGAGCCGCCCGACCGCAAGCGGCCGCGAGCCGAGCGCCGTCCAGGCCATGACCCGGCTCGCGCAGCAATGCCAGGCGCTCAACCGGCTCTCGGGCCTCACCGGGGCGCTGCTCGTCGGCGAGGAATGGTTCATCCAGGTGCTGGAAGGCGAGAGCACCGCCGTGCTCGGCGCCCTCGACCGCATCAACCGCGATGCCCGGCACGAGGACCTGCGCATCTTCGAGCTCACCCCCGCGAGCGGGCGGATGTTCGGGGGGTGGGCCATGCATGTCGGCCGGGTCGAGGCCGTGGAGCCGGAGCTGCTCTGGCGCTGCGTGGAGGGCTTCCGCCACCCGGGACCGCGGGCGGCCGAGCTCCTCATCGAGGCCCTGACGCAGTCGGTGCGCAAGGCCGCCTGAACCCGGCGTTCCGGGCCGTCGGCGGACCCGGTCCGGAAAATTGTGCATTGCAGCAATGAAACGGGTCCCCATCTGTTGGTGACGAGACATCACATGAGAGGGGGCTCGCCATGGCGAAGCTCGGACGGACGATCGCGAACCTGGCGCGCTACGCGAAGGCCATGGAATCGATGGCAGCGACGGCCGGGGCGGCGGAGCCCGGCCGGCTCGTCGAGGTGAGCGATTTCGGGGCCAATCCCGGCAACCTGCGCATGCTCGCCCATGTTCCGGCGCAGGTCGGGCCGCGACCGGGCCTCGTGGTGGTGCTCCATGGCTGCAAGCAGAACGCGGGCGGCTACGATCAGGGCACGGGCTGGTCGGATCTCGCCGATCGCCATGGCTTCCTCCTGCTTGTCCCCGAGCAGCGCCCCGCCAACAACCCGAACAATTGCTTCTCCTGGTTCGAGCCCGGCGACACCCGGCGCGGCGCCGGCGAGGCGGCGTCGATCCGCGCCATGGTGGCCTGGATGGTGCGGGAGCACGGCGTCGACGAGGAGCGGATCTTCGTCACGGGGCTTTCGGCGGGCGGGGCCATGACCGCCGTCATGCTGGCCACCTACCCGGAGGTCTTCGCCGCCGGCGCGATCGTGGCGGGTCTGCCCTACGGCTCGGCGCAGACCATGCAGGAGGCCTTCGAGGGCATGTTCACGGCGCGCCCCCGCGCGGCGCGGGCCTGGGGCGACCTCGTGCGCGAGGCCTCGCCCCATCGCGGGCCCTGGCCCCGGGTCTCGGTCTGGCACGGGAGCGCCGACACCACCGTGGTGCCGGCCAATGCCGACGAGATCGTGAAGCAATGGACCGACGTGCACGGCCTGAACCCCGGGGCGGCCGAGAGGACGCGCGAGGGGACGGCCGAGCGCGCCGTCTGGCGCGACCGGTCGGGCGCGGTCGCGGTCGAGTCGTTCAGCATCCCGGGGCTCGCCCATGGCACCCCCCTCGACACGGGGCCGGGCGAGGCATGCTGCGGCCGGGCGGGCCCCTTCCTCCTGGAGGCCGGCATCTCGTCGACCCACCACATCGCCCGCTTCTTCGGGCTCCTCGACGGCCGCGCCGAGACGCGGCCCGCCGAGGCCGTGATCATCCCGCCTGCCCCGCGCGCGGCGCCGGAGCGGCCCGTGCCCCCTCAGCGCGAGCTGGCGGCCTTCACGGCTCCCCGCCGCGAGGAGCCGCGGCCCGGCCCCGGCCCCGGCGGGCGGACCCTGCCCATCGACGTCGAGGCGGTGATCAACAAGGCGCTCAGGGCCGCGGGGCTCATCAAGCCGTGACCCGGGCGCTTGGCGAGGGGCGCGAGAAAATCGCGCCTCGCGCCCTCGCGGCCATGTTCCTCGGCCGAGCGGGCTCTATCTCCCTCCCATCGTCTGGAGCGAGCAGCATGAGCGACAAGTTCCTGGCCGAGGCGAAGGCGCAGTTCAGGCGCATGATGGACGACATGCCCCCCGAGGAGAGGGCGGCGTGGATCGCCAAGATGATGGCGGGCGAGGCCTTCGCCCCCCATGGCGCCCTGCCGCGCGAGCTCATGGCCGCCGTCCACGGGACCATCGACGCGCTCGCGCGCGCCACGGCGCTGGAGCCGCCGGCGCTCGCGATCGAGGCGTTCCGCCGCCACGGCTATCGCGCGAGCCTGGAGGACAAGGCCGACATCGCGCTCCTGCGCGTCGAGCGGCTCCAGAGTTGAGGATCCGGGCGGCGGGCGCGGCGGCGTGCCCCGCCGGGCGCGCCAGGGAACCTGCCCCCGACGAGAGGCTTCCCCTAGCATGCAAGCCACGAACGACGGCAAGGCGACACTCAGGAAGGCCTTCAAGCGCCTCGAGCAGGAGGTGCCCGAGCGCGCGGGCTACTGGATCCGCAACCTGCGCCATCCCCGGGCGATCTGGATCCGCATCCCCGTGGCCCTGCTCCTCGTCCTCGGCGGGATCTTCTCGTTCCTGCCGGTGCTCGGGATCTGGATGCTGCCCCTGGGCCTCCTCCTGATTGCCTCCGACGTGCCGGTCCTGCGCATGCCCATGGCCCGCTTCACCCTGTGGGCGATGAACCGGTGGGTGGCGGTGAAGCAGCGCCTGCCGGGATCGCGGGCGCCCTCGTGACGAGGCGGCCTGCCGGGCGGGTTCGCGTCGCACCCGGGCGCTCGGTGAGCCGGGCGCCTCGGCGCCTGCCCTCGCGAAGGCGGAGGACGGGGGCGGGAGGCGCGGCATTCCGGCCCGCCCCGGGGTTCCGTTGCGGAATCACACGCCAGGGCCTTGTAAAAGCCATCGTCTGGGGCCACCTTGGGGACATCGATATTTGGCCGGACAATCGGGCCGTTCCGCCAGGGCCAAGGGCCGGGCGCGCGTTTCGGACTCTCTCTCCAGGTTTCGAGAAACCGAGCGTCGAACGGTGCCCCGCGCCGTCGCGTTCATCTATGACGATCTTGACGTAAGGATACCCCGCATGAACACGGGCACCGTGAAGTTCTACAACGAGACCAAGGGCTACGGCTTCATCCAGCCGGACGACGGCGGCAAGGACGTGTTCGTCCACGCGACCGCTCTCGAGCGCGCCGGCATGCGCGGCCTCGTGGAAGGCCAGAAGGTCTCGTTCGACACGGCCGAGGACCGCCGTACCGGCAAGGTCGCCGTGAACAACATCCAGGCCGCGTGACGGCCCCGTCGTCGAGCGCCCTGCGTTCGGCCGGTCGCGATCTCCAGGGCCGCTCCCACCGGGCGGCCCTTCTCGTTTCAGGACCGGTTTCCCCTTCAGGGCGGCCCTGAGATCCAACAAGCAGGAACCGAAAGGTCAGTCGATGGTCATGTTCAGGAAATCCGGGTCGGCACGTTCGGTCATGTTCGTGGTGACCTACGACGACGGGCGCACGGCCTATATGTGGCTCGACGACCACGGCAAGGGCGACGACCACCGCGTCGGGACCATCGCGCGCGAACGCCAGCAGCAAGGGGTCCTGCCGGACGGCACGATCTGTGGCATCAAGCGCGTGCGCTGATCTCCAGCGCAGGCCCGAATCACGCATACGGAACGGAAGGCGATATGGCGAGCGACGAGCGGAAGGGTTTCGGGGAGCGCCTGCAGAAGGCGGCGAGCGCCAAGCAGGCGATGCTCGATCGGTTCAAGGCGCGCCAGTCCGTCGACGACCCTGCCGCCGCGGAGCGCCGGGCCGAGCGCAAGGCCCTGAGCGACGCCCGCGACGCCCGCCTCGCCGAGCGCAAGGCGCTCAAGCAGGCCGAAGCCGAGCGCGCGGCCGCCGACCAGGAGGCGCAGGCCGCGTCGCAGGCGGCGCAGGCCGCCCAGGACGAGGTCGAGCGCGTGGAGCGCGAGGCCCGTCTGGCGCTCGAGCAGAAGGCCGCCCGCGATGCGCGCTACGCCGCGCGCAAGGCTCGCAAGTAGCAGGTTCCGGATGACCTTCCACGCCAGCACCCCGCCTGTGGCGGCTCCCCCCGGCACGCCGCTCGACCGCGACACCTTGCGCCGGCTCACCCGCCATTGCCTGGCGTTCCGCGACGCCCGCAACGGGCGCGCCCTGTGGCAGGTCGCCACCACGCTGCCCCCCTTCCTGGTGCTGTGCGGCCTCCTGCTCTGGGGCGCCGCGACGGGCCAATATCTCCTGCTCCTGCTCGCGATCCCGGCCGGCGGGCTGCTCGTGCGGATCTTCACGATCCAGCACGATTGCGGTCACGGCTCGTTCTTCAGCTCGCGGCTGGCCAACAACGCCGTCGGCGTGAGCCTCAGCATCCTGACGCTGACGCCCTACGGCTATTGGCGCCGCACGCACGCCCTGCATCATTCGAGCGCGGGCGACCTCAGCCGGCGCGGCGTGGGGGACGTGGACACCCTGACGGTGCGCGAATACGAGGCCCTCTCCCGCCGCGAGCGCCTGGTCTACCGGGCTTATCGCAACCCCCTGATCCTGCATCTCATCGGCCCGCCGATCTATTTCATCCTTCTCCAGCGCTCGCCCTGGGGCCAGGCCCTGCCGGCCCGCGAGGCCTGGGCCAGCATCATGGGGCTGAACCTCGCGCTCCTCGTCTTCTATGGCGGCCTGATCTGGGCCCTAGGCGCCGGCACCGTCGCGTTAGCCCTCCTGCCCGTGGCCTGCCTCACCTCGTGGGCCGGCGCCTGGCTGTTCTTCGTGCAGCACCAGTTCGAGCACACCCACTGGGACCACGCCGAGAGCTGGAACATGCAGGCCTCGGCCCTGGAGGGGAGCTCGCATTACGTCCTGCCACCGCTCCTGCAATGGTTTACGGGCAATATCGGCCTGCACCATATCCATCACCTGAACAGCCGCATCCCCAACTACCGGCTGCAGGAGTGCCTCGACGCCGACCCCGTGCTCGCCACGATCTCCCGGCTGACCTGGCGCGAGAGCATGAGCTGCATCGGGCTGGCGCTCTGGGACGAGGACGAGCGGCGCCTCGTGAGCTTCGCGGAATTCGATGCTCGCCCGCAGATCGCTAAATGAAACGCGCTTTGCGCGCGTAATTCCGGGACTCCGCTCACCATATCGAAACGGTTGCCTCCTTACGTTCCGTCCACGCCCCGCCCGCGCCCTCGCGCAGGGGGCGCCGCGACGGACCCGGAGTGCCCATCCATGACGCAGGCGAGCGGCGTAAGCGATCCGGTGGCGCGCGATCTCCTGCGCAAGGCCGACGACCAGATCCTGGCCGCCGACACCCGGGCGCGGGAGCTGGAGGAGCGCTACGACGCCCTCCAGGCCCGGTACTCTGCCCTCGACACCGCCGTGCGCGCCGCCGAGGCCCGCGCCAAGGCCGCCGAGGACCGCCTCGTCGCAACCATGAAGGTGCTCGGGCCCTCCGTGGTCTCCATGCTCCGGCGCAGCGCCTAGCCGGCACCCCGGCGCCGGGTTCGGTGCGCTCTCCTTCGTGCTCCTTTGGAAACGACGCGCCCGCTGATGCGTTGACCGGGGATCCGACACCCCCAATGGAGAGCCCCATGAAGGCTACAGCCCTCGTGCTCGCGGCCGGCCTCGCCGTCGCGACCGCCGCCGCCGCCCAGACGCCCGCCCCCGCCAGCCCCCCGGCCGATATCACCACCGGAACCGTGACCGCCGGCGCGGGCGCTGCCGCGAACCTGCGCCAGATGACGATCGACACCCTCACCGACATGGACCTCGTCGGCCTCGACGGGAAGGAGATCGGCGAGATCGAGGGCGTTGTGGAGAGCGCCAACGGCGGCGCCCGCTTCGCCCTCGTCGAGCGCGGCGGCGTGCTCGGCTTCGGCGCCAAGACCATCGCGATCCCCCTCGAGAACCTCGTCGTGCAGGGCGACCGTGTGATGCTGCGCAACATGGACCTCGCGGCGCTCGACGCGATGCCCACCTACAAGAACGAGAACAAGGCCTATCGCGAGCTCGACGACGAGCAGCAGATCAACGTCCCGCAGCAATAGCGGGCGCGCCGCCCCGGCGGCCGGAGCCGGCTGCCGGGGACGCGGCTCCGGCCGGGGGCGCATAGCCGGCGCTATTCGGGAGGCGCCGCTCCACTTCGCGCAGGATCGGGCCCGCGAGCCGGGCCATGGCCTCCGGCGTCCCGGCGAGGTGAAACGTCTCCCAGCCCACCGGCACGAAGCCCAGGCCGAAGCGCTCCGCCACCCAGGCCAGGCCCATCCCGGCCTGGGCCGCGCCCGCGGCGATGAGGGCGGCCACGGCCTGGTGGGTGAATTCCTCCGTGCCGTAGCCCTCGATGGCGGCGGGCGCCAGGCCGGCCTCGCCGAGCAGCCGATCGAACCACCGGCGGGTGCCCGAACCCCGTTGACGGTTCACGTAGCGCGCCCGCGTACGGGAGATATCGGCAGCGCCGCGGATGCCGAGGGGGTTGCCTGGCGCGACGATGAAGCCCTGCTCGCGCCGGAACAGAGCCAGGACGGTCACATCGCCCCCCGCCAACGCTTGCCCGAGAGGACCCGCCTCTGCTCTGGGCGCGTCGTGCGCGTGGAACCCCGCCGCATCGATCTCCCCCTTGAGGAGCAGCGCGACCGCGTCGTCGCTGCCCAGGACGCGGGGGCTCACGCCCGGGATCGCGCCCAGGATGTCGAGAAGCAGCGGGTCGTGGCTCAGGGCGACGCGCAAGGTCGGCGCCGGTTCATCGAGAAGGCGGTCGAGGCGCCGCTCGAGGCTGTCCCGGGTCTCGGCCAAGACGCCCTCCATCGCCGTCGTGGCGTCGGCGAGGGCGTCGCGCAAGCCGGCGCCGAAGGCCGTCAGCGCCGTCCCGTGCCCCTTGGTCTTGACGGCGATAGGGCGCCCGAGCGCCGCCTCCAGATCGCGCAGGCCCTGCCAGGCCGAGCGATAGGACACGCCCAATCCCTGCGCCGCGCCGCTCACCGAGCCCTCCCGCGCGATCCCGTCGAGAAGGGCGAAGATGCGCGTCAGGGACATGCCGCGCTCCCCGACCGTGATCGTGCCGTCGAGGCGTAGCATCACCCGCATATGAACCGCGCTTCCTATTGATCCGAACCGTCGCTTCATACCATATCGATGCGCATGCTGCAGGCTCTCGCCGACGCGTTCGCCATGATCGGCGCCCTCGACCGGGACGTGCTCTCGATCGTCGGCCTGTCGCTGCGCGTCAGCCTCGCGGCCGTGGCGCTCGGCTGCCTCGTCGGCCTGCCCGCCGGCGCGCTCCTCGCCATCGCCCGCTTTCCCGGCCGGGATGCCGTCGTGGCGGCGCTCAACGCCCTGATGGGCCTGCCGCCGGTCGTGGTGGGGCTCGTGATCTACCTGCTGCTGTCGCGGTCGGGGATCCTCGGGCCGCTCGGCCTCCTGTTCACGCCCGCCGCGATGATCCTCGCCCAGACGGTGCTCGTGACGCCTCTCATCGCGGCGCTCGCCCGCGGGATCCTGGAGGATTCGGAGCGCGAGCTCGGCGAGCAGCTGCGCTCGCTGCGCCTCTCCCCCTGGCACCGGGCCCGGACGCTGCTCTTCGACGCGCGCTTCTCCCTCGTCGTCGCGGTGCTCGCCGCCTTCGGGCGGGCGGTGTCGGAGGTGGGCGCGGTCCTCGTCGTGGGCGGCAACATCGCGGGCTCCACCCGCACCATGACCACCGCGATCTCGCTGGAGACCCAGAAGGGCGACCTGCCCCTCGCGCTCGCCCTCGGCCTCGTCCTCATGACCCTCGTGCTCGCGGTCAACCTCGCCGCCGGTCTCGTGCGGGGGCACGCCATGCGGGCCTACGGATGAGCGCGCTCCTTCCGATCGTCATCGAGGCCCTCGCGTTCCGCCCCTGCGGAGCCGCCGTGATCGACGGCCTGTCCGCCACCATCGCGACCCCGGGGATCACGGCGATCGTCGGGCCGAACGGGGCCGGCAAGAGCGTGACCCTGCGCCTCCTCGACGGGCTGCTGGTGCCCGACGGGGGCTCGATCCGGTTCGGGACGCGGCAGGCGGCGGATGTGCGCCGGGCCATGGTGTTCCAGCGTCCGGCCCTCATCCGAGCGAGCGTGCACGACAACGTGGCGCTCGCGCTGGCAGCCGAGGGGCTGGCGCGCCGCGAGGCGGCGGCGCGGGTCGGGGCGGCCCTGGAGCGGGTGGGGCTCGCGCGCCGCAGCCGCGAGGCCGCCCGTCGGCTGTCTGGCGGCGAGCAGCAGCGCCTCGCGCTCGCCCGGGCGCTGGTGACCGAGCCCGAGCTCATCCTCCTCGACGAGCCGACCGCGAACCTCGACCCCGGCGCGACCGACGTCATCGAGGGAATCGTCGCGGGGCTCGCGCAGGCCGGCGTGAAGGTGATCCTCGTCTCGCACAATCTCGGGCAGGTGGCGCGCCTTGCCGGCGACGTGCTCGTGCTCGCGGGCGGACGGGCGGTCGAGCACGGCCCGGCCCGGTCGGTTCTCACCTCGCCGCGCACGCCCGAGGCGCGGGCTTATCTCAACGGAGAGCTCCCATGGACCCGTTTCGCCGCCGCCTCCTAGCGCTCGCGGCCGCCGTGCTCGTGGCGATCCCGGGCGCCGCCCGTGCGCAGGAGCGCTCCATCACCGTCGCCTCGACGACATCGACGGAGCAGTCGGGCCTGTTCGGCCGGCTCCTGCCCGCCTTCACCAAGGCGACCGGGATCGCCGTGCGCGTGGTGGCGGTGGGGACGGGGCAGGCCCTCGACATAGGCCGGCGCGGCGACGCCGACGTGGTCCTCGTGCACGACAAGGCTGCCGAGGAGCGCTTCGTCACGGAGGGCTTCGCGGCACGGCGGCAGGACGTGATGTACAACGATTTCGTCATCGTCGGCCCGAAAGGCGATCCGGCGGGGGCGGCGGGCGCCGATATCCGGGAGGCTCTGCGTCGGATCGCGGCCGCCCGGGCGCTGTTCGTGTCGCGGGGCGACAAGTCGGGCACGCACGCGGCGGAGCTGCGCTATTGGCGGGACGCCGGCGTCGACCCGGCCTCGGGGCAGGGCGCGTGGTATCGCGAGATCGGGCAGGGTATGGGGCCCGCGCTGAACACGGCCTCCGTCCAGAACGCCTACCTGCTCGCCGACCGCGGCACCTGGCTGTCCTTCAAGAACCGGGGCGAGCTCGCGATCCTGGTCGAGGGCGACCGGCGCCTGTTCAACCAGTACGGCATCATGCTCGTGAGCCCGGCGCGGCACCCGCACGTGAAGGCGGCGGAGGGCCAGGCCTTCATCGACTGGCTCGTCTCGCCCGCGGGGCAGGGCACCGTCGCGGGCTACACGATCGAGGGGCAGCAGCTCTTCTTCCCGAATGCCCGGGCCGAACGCTCCTGAGAGCCTGACCCGGAACGGCTCGCCGTCTAAACCCCCTCATGCTGAGGAGCCCGCGTCAGCGGGCGTCTCGAAGCACGCAGCACGCGCGTGAGCCGGAGGGACATCCCTGGACCGCCCTTCAAGGCCCTGCTCCGCAGGGCACCTCGGGACGAGGTGGGAGGGTGGGGGCTCACCTTTGGACAGCCCCGACCCCTGGCGCTCACGCGGGCCGGGGCGGGGTCTCCGGGGCCGGCTCGGCGGCCGGGGCCTTCGGGCGCGTGCGGGTGGCGAGGCGGAAGAACATCGGCACGAAGAACACGGCGAGGAAGGTGGCGGCGAGCATGCCGCCGATCACGCCCGTGCCCACCGAATGGCGGCTCGCGGAGCCCGCGCCGGACGCGATGGCGAGGGGCACCACGCCGAGGATGAAGGCGAGCGAGGTCATAACGATCGGCCGGAAGCGCAGCCGCGCCGCCTCCAGCGCGGCGTCGAAGACCGGCACCCCATGCCGGTGCCGCTCGGCCGCGAACTCGACGATGAGGATGGCGTTCTTCGCGGCGAGGCCGATCAGGGTCACGAGGCCGACCTGGAAGTAAACGTCGTTCTCGATGCCTCTCAGCCAGATCGCGAGGATCGCCCCGAACACCGCGAAGGGGACGGCTGTGATGACGGCGAGCGGCAGCGACCAGCGCTCGTACTGCGCCGCGAGGATGAGGAAGACCATGACGAGGGCGAGCACGAAGCCCTGGTTGCCCGAGCCCGCCGTCTGGATCTCCTGGTAGGCCGAGCCCGTCCAGCCGATCGTGTAGTCGGAGGACAGGGTCTGGGCCACGACCTGCTGCATGGCCGCGATCGCCTGGCCCGAGGAATAGCCCGGCGCCGGGTTGCCCTGGACGCGGGCCGCCGGGAAGACGTTGAAGCGGTCGACCACGTCGGGACCCGTGACGCGAGACACCGAGACAAGGGTGTTGAGGGGCACCATGGTCCCGCTCGTCGAGCGCACGAAGACGTGGCGCAGGTCGTCCGGCGTCTGGCGGAACTCGCCCTCCGAGGACAGGCTCACCCGGTAGGTACGGCCGAACAGGGTGAAGTCGTTGACGTAGAGGTTGCCGAACGTGCTCTGCATCGTCTCGAAGATCGTCGCGATAGGCACGCCGATGGCCTTCGCCTTCTCGCGGTCGACCTGGATGCGGTATTGCGGCACGCCCGTCGAGAACGTGGTGGAGACGCCGCGCAGCTCCGGGCGCTGGTTCGCGGCCTGGATCACGCGCTGGGTCGCTTGGGACAGGCTGTCGAGGGAGCCGCCCGAGCGGTCCTGGAGGTAGAACTCGAAGCCGCCCGTGGTCGAGATGCCTTGGATCGGGGGCGGGTTGAAGCCGATGGCGATCCCGTCGCGAAAGCCCGCGTTCAGCGCCGCGAAGGCCGGGGCGAGCTGGCGGGCGTCCTGGCGCGGGTCGGTGCGCTCGGCCCAGTCCTTCAGCGAGACGAAGGAGACGCCCGAGTTCGTCTTCTGGGCGCCGGACAGGAAGTCGAAGCCCGCAAGCGTCACGACGCTCGCCACGGCGGGGTTCTTGAGCGCGCCCTGCGTCACCTTCGCCGTGATGTCGAGGGTTCGGTCGAGGGCGGCGGCGGGGGGAAGGGCCGTGACGAGGAAGACGTAGCCCTGGTCCTCCTGGGGCACGAGCCCGCCCGGCACCCGCTGGTAGAGCCACCAGGTCGCGCCGAGCATGGCGCCGATGAGGATGAGGCTCACCACGACGTGGCGCATGAAGAAGCCGACGCCTCCCACATAGCCCCGGGTGATCGCCTCGAAGGCGCGGTTGAAGAGGCGGAAGGGGAGCCAGGGCTCGCGGTGCCCGGGTTTCAGGAGGATGGCGCAGAGCGCGGGCGTGAGGGTCAGCGCCACGATGCCGGAGATCACCACCGACACCGCGATGGTGACGGCGAACTGCCGGTAGAGCTCGCCCGCGAGCCCGCCGAGGAAGGAGACGGGCAGGAACACGGCGCAGAGCACGAGGACGATGGCGATGACGGGGCCGCTCACCTCCTCCATGGCCTGGATCGCCGCGTCGCGAGGACTCTTGCCCTCGCTCGCCATGATCCGCTCCACGTTCTCCAGCACCACGATGGCGTCGTCGACCACGATGCCGATGGCGAGGATGAGCCCGAACAGGGTGAAGAGGTTGATCGAGAAGCCGAGCAGGTACATCCCCGCGAAGGTGCCGACGATCGAGACCGGCACGGCGAGGACGGGGATGATCGTCGCCCGCACGTTCTGCAGGAAGAAGAAGACCACGAGCACCACGAGGACCACGGCTTCCAGGAAGGTCTTGATCACCTCCTCGACGGAGACCTCGATGAAGCGGGTGGTGTTGAAGGGCACGTCGTAGCGCAGGCCGTCGGGGAAGCGCTGGGCCAGCCGGTCCATGGTGGCCCGCACGTTGGACGCGACCTCGAGCGCGTTGGCGCCGGGTTGGAGATAGACGCCTATGGGTACGGCGGGCGCGCCGTTGAGGGTGGCGACCGTGGAATAGTTCTGCGAGCCGAGCTCGACGCGCGCTACGTCCTTGAGGCGCAGCGCCGCCCCGTTCGGGTCCGAGCGCAGGATGATGTCCTCGAACTCCTTCGGATCCGCGAGGCGCCCGGGCGTGGTGACCGAATAGGTGAAGGCCTGCGCTCCGCTCATGGGCTCCTCGCCGAAGCGGCCGGCGGCGAACTGGGCGTTCTGCTCGCGGATCGAGGCGGCGATGTCGGAGGGGGTGAGGTTGTACTGCGCGACCTTGTCGGGCCTGAGCCAGATGCGCATGGAATAGTCGGAGGCGCCGAACAGCGAGGCGTCGCCCACGCCCGGCGTGCGGCGCAATTCGTCGATGACGTTGATGAGCGCGTAGTTCGAGATGTAGATCGTGTCGAACCGCCGGTCGGGCGACGACATGGTGAGCACCTGCAGGATCGAGCTCGACCGCTTCGACACGGTGACGCCCTGGCGGCGCACCTCCTCGGGCAGGGTGGCGGTGGCGCGCTGGACCCGGTTGTTGACGTTGATCGTCGCCTGGTCCGGGTCGGTGCCGATCTGGAAATAGACCGACAGGTTGAGGGCGCCCGTCGCGGTGGAGGTCGAGCGCATGTAGATCATGTTCTCGACGCCGTTGATCTGCTGCTCTAGGGGCGCCGCGACCGTCTCGGCGATGGTCTGGGCGTTGGCGCCGGGATAGGTGGCGTTGATCACCACCTCGGGCGGGACGATCTGCGGGTACTGCTCGACGGGCAGCGCCCGCATGGCGATGAACCCGACAAGCAGGATCACCAGGGACAGGACGGTCGCGAAGATCGGGCGGTCGATGAAGAAGCGCGAGATCACGGGCGGGCCTCCCGTCCGGGAGCGTCGGGGCGCGCCGCGCCCGAGGGCGCCGGCCCGCGCTCGGTGGCGTCGGCGCGCTGGGCGGCCGGGGGCTCCCCGGGGCGGCCGGCCTGCTGGGGCGGCGACGCGACCGGGACGGGGCGGACGGGCGCGCCCGGGCGGACGCGGATCACCCCTTCCACCACCACCCGCTCGCCCGGCTTCAACCCCTCCTGCGCGACCCAGCCCGCCGGCACCTGGCGGCCGAGCCGCACGGGCCTGGCCTGGGCCGTCCCGTTCTCGCCCACCACGAAGACCGAGGGCCCCTGCGGGCCTTGGCTCACCGCCTGCTCGGGAATGACGATCGCGTCCGGTAGCGAGAAGCCGCGCACCATGATGCGCACGAACTGGCCCGGCAGGAGCGCCCCGTCGGGATTGGGGAACACGGCGCGGGCCTGGATGGTGCCGGTTTGGGGATCCACCCGCTGCGCGGCGCTGTCGATGCGGCCCATCTGGGGATAGACCGTGCCGCTGCCGTAATGGAGCTCGACGGAGAGGTCCTTCTCGGAGATCGGCTTAGCGCGGCGCTGGTTCAGCTCGCGGAAGGCCTGGCCCTCCTCGTCGGTGAAGGAAAAGCTCACATAGGCCGGGTCGAGCTGGGTGATGGTGGTGAGGAGCGTCGCCTGCGGCTGGATCAGGGAGCCGATCGTAGGCGACTGGAGGGCCGTGATGCCGCTCACGGGCGCCTTCACCGTCGTGTAGCTCAGGTTGAGGCGGGCGTTCTGCAGCTCTGCCTCGGCCACGCTCAAGGTGGCGCGGGCCTGGTCGCGGGCGGCCTCCGCGTCGTCGCGCTGGCGCTCCGTGCCGGCGCCCCGGCGCACGAGCTCGTCGGCGCGGCGGAAGTTCTCCTCCGTCTGGCGCACGGTGGCCTGGGCCTGGCTCACCTGCGCCTCGGCCCTCGTCTGGGCGACCTGGTAGGTGGCGGGGTCGATGAGGAAGAGGTCCTGCCCCTCCTTGACCCGCGTCCCCTCCTCGAAGGCGCGGCGCAGCAGCAGGCCGCCGACCCGGGGCCGGACCTCGACGTCGCGAAAGCCGATCACCCGGCCCGCATATTCGAGGGCGACCGGCACCTCGCCGGCCCGCACCTCCACGACGCCGACCTCCGGGGGCGGCATCGGCGGGGCGGCGGGCGTGGCCGCGGGCGCGCGCTGTCCGGTGAGGCCGGCAAGCCAGGCGGGCGACGCAGGCGCGCCGTACAGGTAGACGTAGGCCCCGGCCGCCAGAGCGGCCAACGCCATCAGCGAGAGGAGCATGCGCCTCATCACGTGATCCCTTCGCACCCGATCGGAACGCGGCGCCCGGCGCACCGCATGAACGCGTCAGGGCGATCCCCGCGGATCGCCCTGACGTTAGGTGAGGGATGATGGGCGCCAAGCGCGGCAGGTGCAACCCCGCGCGGCGCATGGGGGGATCACGTTCGCGCGGGGCGCGACGGGCCCGCAAGGCGCCGTCAGCGGGCTTTGAGCGTCAGCCACTCGTGATCGGGATCGTTGTGGAAGCGCCAGGTGCGCTTGGGGCCCGCCATGACGTTGAGGTAGTAGAGATCGTAGCCATGCGCCGCGCCGACCGGGTGATAGCCCCGGGGCACCAGGGACACGCTCCCGTCCGTAAGCACGAGGGCCTCGTCGAGGGAGCGGTCGTCCGTGTAGATCCGCTGGAGCGCGTAGCCCTGGGGCGGCTCGATACGATGGTAATAGACCTCCTCGAGAAGCGATTCGTGGGGAAGCGCGTCGCGGTCGTGCTTGTGGGGCGGGTAGCTCGACCAGTGCCCGCCCGGGGTCACGACCTCGACGACGAGAAGGCTGTGGGCGGGCGCGGACTCGGGCAGGATGTTGGCGACGTGGCGCGTGTTGGTGCCGGTGCCCCGGGTCTCGGCGCCCACCGCGTCGGGGCCGATCAAGCGGGGCTCGAACGTGCCGCCGCCGGGCGCCGAGCAGACCGCGAGCTCCACCCCCGTCTCCGCCTCGACCCGCCAGGGGTGGCCCGCCGGGACATAGACCGACCAGGGCTTGCCCGAGAAGGGGGTCATGCGCTCGCCGATCACGCCGAAGTCGCGGCGGCCCGCAAGGATCCGGGCGCGGCCGGTCACGAGCACGAGGCAGACCTCCCGGTCGCCCGTCTCGCCCTCTATGCCCTCACCGGGCCGCAGGCCGTGGAGGTCGAACCCCACATAGGTCCAGCCGGCGCTCCCCGGCGTGACGTGATGGATCCGGCCCTCGCGGGCGGAGGGCTTGAGAAGAAGGTCGCTCATGGCGTACCGCCTTCCGCGAGGCCCGCCTCGCGCAGGTAGCGGGTGAGGTTTCGCGCGCCCAGGCGGGCATAGGTGAGGGGATGGGCCTTGTCGGGGTCCTGCTCGGCCTCGACCACCGCCCAGCCCCGGTAGCCTTTCAGCTCGGCGAGCACCGCCGGATAATCGACGCAGCCGTCGCCCGGCACGGTGAAGACCCCCGCGATCACCGCGTCGAGGAAGGAGAGGCGCTCCGCCCGCGCCCGCTCCATCACGTCGCGGCGCACGTCCTTGGCGTGGAAATGGCTGATGCGGGCGCGGTACCGGCGGGCGAGGGCCACGGGATCGGCGCCGGCAAAAGTGGCATGGCCCGTGTCGAGGAGGAGATGCGCCGCCTCGCCCGACGCGGCCATCATGGCGTCGATGTCCGCCTCGCTCTCGACGATGGTGCCCATGTGGTGATGGTAGACGAGGCGCACGCCCTCCCGGAGCGTCGCCTCGGCCAGCTCCGTCAGGCGCTCGCCGAAGCGCCCCCAGGCGTCGGAGGGGAGGACGGGGCGGTTCGCCAGCGGGACCGAGCGGTCGCCGTGGATCGCGTTCGAGGTCTCGGCGACGATCATGACGGCGCAGCCCATCTCTTTCAGGAGATCGAGATGAGGCCGCATGGCGACGAGCTCGTCCCTGGCCGAGCGCTCCAGGAGCGCCATCGAATACCAGCCCGAGACGAGGCCGAGGCCGAAGCGGTCGAGGACCGCGCGCAACGCGCCGGCCCCGCGGGGAAACTTGTGGCCGAGCTCCATGCCCTCGAAGCCCGCCTCCCTGGCCTCGGCCAGGCAGGTCTCGAGCGGCGTCGCGCCACCGAGCTCGCGCAGGTCGTCGTTCGACCAGCCGATAGGGTTCGCCCCGATTCTCACGCTCATGCCCTCATTCTCCCCCACGCCGGCGCTCCAGCGCCGCGTCGTAATCCCCGCGCGCCCGGCGCACGGCTTCACGCTCCGAGACCTCCGGCACCGCCACGTCCCACCAATGGCCGCCCGCGTCCGTCGAGGCGAGGGGGTCGGTGTCGACGACGAGCACCGTGGTGCGGTCCGCGTCCCGCGCCCGGCGCACCGCGTCCTCCAGGGCGCCAAGGCCCGTCACGGCTTCCGAGCGCGCGCCGAGGCTTGCCGCATGGGCCGCGAAGTCGATGGCCGGCAACGTCGCGTGGCGGGCGTGCTCCAGGAGGTTGTTGAAGCTTTCGCCCCCTGTCGCGCGCTGGAGGCGGTTGATGCAGCCGAAGCCCCGGTTGTCGAGCACCACGATCGTGAGCCGCAGGCCCAGCATCACGGAGGTGGCGATCTCCGAGTTCATCATCAGGTAGGAGCCGTCGCCGACCATGACGACGACCTCCCGGTCCGGCCGCGCCATCTTGACCCCGAGCCCGCCCGCGATCTCGTAGCCCATGCAGGAGAAGCCGTATTCCAGGTGGTAGCTGCCGGGATCGGTGGCGGTCCAGAGCTTGTGGAGCTCGCCCGGAAGCCCGCCCGCGGCGCAGACCACGATCGCATCAGGCCCCGTGGCGCGGCGCACGGCGCCGATCACCCCGGCGTCCGAGGGCAGGGACGCGTTGGTGGGGCTCAGGGCCGCGCGGGCGGCCTCCTCCCAGCGCGCCCGCTCGGCCTCGATCCGCGCGGCGAAGGGCGCCTGCGTCCGGTGATCGCCCAGCGCCGCCGAGAGCGCCTCCAGCCCCGCCTGGGCGTCGGCCACGAGGGGCAGCGCGTCATGCTTGGCCGCGTCGAAGGGCTGGACGTTGAGGCCGACGAGGCTCTGCCCCGGCCGCCCAAGCAACGCCCAGGAGCCCGTGGTGAAGTCCTGGAGCCGCGTCCCCACCGCGAGCACCACGTCGGCTTCCCCCGCGAGCGCGTTGGCGGCCGAGGTGCCTGTGACGCCGATGGAGCCCAGGTTGAGGGGATGGTCGCCGGGCAGGGCGCTCTTGCCGGCTTGCGTCTCGGCGACGGGGATGCCGTGGCGCTCGGCGAAGGCCCGCAGCGCATCCGTGGCGTCGGCATAGTGCACGCCGCCGCCGGCGACGATGACGGGCGCGCGGGCGGCGCGGAGGCGGGCGGCGGCCTCGCGCAGCTCGTCCTCGTCGGGGCGGATGCGGCGGTGGCGCCAGACCCGGGGCGCGAAGAAGCCTTCCGGGTAGTCGTGGGCTTCCGCCTGCACGTCCTGGCACAGGGCGAGGGTGACGGGGCCGCACTCGGCCGGGTCGGTGAGCACCTGGAGGGCGCGGGGCAGGCTCGCGAGAAGCTGCTCGGGCCGGGTGATCCGGTCGAAGAAGCGCGAGACGGGCCGGAAGCAGTCGTTCGCCGAAATCGTGGCGTCGTGGAACGCCTCGATTTGCTGGAGGACCGGGTCGGGCAGGCGGTTGGCGAAGACGTCGCCGGGGAGGAGCAGCACCGGCAGGCGGTTCACGTGCGCCACCGCGGCAGCCGTCACCATGTTGGTGGCGCCAGGACCGATGGAGGTGGTGCAGGCCATCATGCGGCGGCGGCCCGAGGCCTTGGCGAAAGCGATGGCCGCATGGGCCATGGCCTGCTCGTTGTGGGCGCGCCAGGTCGGCAGGGAATCCCCCGCCGCGTGCAGGGCCTCGCCCATGCCCGCCACGTTGCCGTGGCCGAAGATCGCCCAGCAGCCGGCGAAGAGCGCCTCCTCGCGCCCGCCGACGACCGTGCGCTGCGCCGCGAGATACCGGACCAGGGCCTGGGCCATGGTGAGGCGGATCGTGGTCATGGGCCTGTCCTCCCGGGGCGGTTCATGCGGCGCGGCGCCGGCCGACGGTGTCGTCCCAGGCGGCCGAGAGGCGGGCGAAGCGCTCCGTCATGTCGGCCACCGCCTCCTCGTCGCTCATGCGGCCCGAGAGCCATGCCTTCGCGGCCTCGGCGAACAGCGTCCGGCCCACGGCGAAGCCGCGTACGAGGGGCACCTCGGCCGCCGCCGTGAAGGCTTCCCGCAGCTGCGCCTCGGGCGCCTCCAGCCCCAGCATGACGATGCCCCGGCAGTGGGGATCCCGGTCCGTGATCGCCGCCGCGATGGCCTGCCAGGCGGCGGGGCTCGTCTGCGGCTCCAGCTTCCACCAATCGGGCTTGATGCCGAGATCGTAGAGATGGGTCACGACGTCCGCCACGGTCGTGTCGTGCAGGGGGCCGTGCTTGCCCGCGATGATCTCGAGAAGGAGCTCGCGTCCCGTGGCGCGGCAGGCCTCGTGCACCGCGAGCAGGGTCTCGTCCTGGCGCTCGCGCAGCTCCGCCGGATCGTCGGGCCGGTAGAAGCACAGGACCTTCACGACCTGCGTGACGGGCCATTCGACGAGGTGCGAGCCGAGATCGTGCGCCACGAGGGCGAGCGGGCGCGAGCCGGGCCGCTCCACGGGGCGCGCGAGCCACAAGCCCTGCCCCAGGGCGTCCGCCATGGCCGGGCGGCCGTAATCCGAATCGAGGAGCATGCCGAAGCCCTCGCGCCCGCCGGCGACACTCGCCGCCGCCTGGACCGCGAGCCGCTTGAAGCGCTCGATCCGCTCGCGCGGCACGCCGATCTCGTCCGCGATCGCCTCCAATTGGAGGCGGTGGTCGATGGCGAAGGCGCGCAGGCTCGAGGGGGCGGGCCGCCGGGTGGTGGCGTGGTGGAGATGGGCGAGAGCGGGATCGCGGCGCAGCGCGCGGCCGGCGGCGCCGTGATCGAGGAAATGGCGCAGCTCGGGCCAGGTCGGGTATTCGGGCGAGCAGAGCAGGCGCGAGACCGCGAAGGCGCCGCAGGCATTAGCGTAGGTGCAGGCGGTCTCCAGCGGCTCGTCGCGCAGCCAGCCGCGCAGGAAGCCCGCCATGAAGGCGTCGCCCGCGCCGAGCACGTTGTAGACCTCGACCGGAAAGCCCGGCCCCGCCACGCCCTCGTCGAGGCTGTCGGGAATGGCCGCGGGAAAGGCGACGCAGCCCATCGGCCCGCGCTTGCACACCAGGAGCGCGCCCGAGATCGCGCGTACGGCGCGCAGGGCGTCGAGCGTGTCCTGCGTGCCGCCCAGGATGTGGAACTCCTCCTCCGTGCCGACGACGAGGTCGCAATGGGGCGCCACCGTCTGGAGATGGGCCGTGACGGTGCCCGAGCCGATATAGCGCTCGTCGCCCGCCCCATGGCCGGCGAGGCCCCAGAGGTTGGGCCGGTAGTCGATGTCCCAGGCGACCCGCCGGCCGGCGGCGCGCGCCGCGCGGGCGGCCTTCATGGTCATGGCGTAGGTGGAGGCGGTAGAGAGGTGCGTGCCCGAGATGCATACGGCGCGGGCCGAGGCGATATGGGCCTCGTCGATGTCGGCCTCGGTGAGGCCCATGTCGGCGCAGTTCTCGCGGTAGAACACGAGGGGGAAGCTGCGCTCGTCGCGGACGCCGAGGAGCACGAGGGCGGTGAGGCGGCGGGGATCGGTGCGCACGCCGCGCACATCGAGGCCCTCGCGCTCCAGCTGCTCGCGGATGAACCGGCCCATGGGCTCGTCGCCCACCGCCGTGATCAGACCCGCCCGCAGGCCCAGCCGCGCCGCGCCGATCGCCGTGTTGGTGGGGCTCCCGCCCACCGACTTGGCGAAGGTGCCCATGTCCTCAAGCCGGCCGCCGATCTGCTGCCCGTAGAGATCAACCGAGGAGCGGCCGATGGCGATGACGTCGAGCGTGGGCTCCGGTCTCACGCGGCGCCCTCCGCCGGCGCGGACGGGTGGGGCGTGGATTCGTAGCAGCCGAGCACGGACTGGTCGAAGTCGATCAGCGCGCCCGTCATGAGCCCCGATTCCTCGCTGCACAGATAGGCGCAGGCGCGCGCCACCTCGTCCGGGTCGATGAGGCGGCCGAAGGGCTGGTGGGCGGCAGCGCGCTCCAGCCAGCCGTCGGTGGCGCCGTGGTTGAGGCGCATGATGCGGTCCTCGCCCGGCGTCGCCGTCCAGCCGATGTTGAGCCCGTTCACGCGGATGCGCCAGGGCATCAGGGAGAAGGCCGCGTTGCGGGTCAGGGTCGCGAGCGCGCCCTTCGACCCGCAATAGGCCGTGATGAAGGGCTGCCCGCCATGGGCGGACATCGACAGGATGTTGACCATGGCGCCCGCGATCCCCTCGCGCCGCATGATCGCGGCCGCGTCCTGCATCAGGAAGAAGGGCGCGCGCACGTTGACGGCGAACATGCGGTCGAACAATTCGGGCGAGGTGTCGAACAGCGTTCCGCGATCGGTGATCCCGGCGGCGTTCACGAGGGCGTCGACCCGGCCGAATTGCGCGTCGGCCGCGGCGCAGATGCGCCGCACGTCCGCCATCTCGGCGAGATCGGCGCGGACATAGATCGTCCGGCAGCCCTCCCGGCCGATCTCCGCCGCGACCCGCTCGCCCCGCTCGGCGTTGCGCCCGCAGATCACCAGGCCGGCGGCGCCCCGGGCCGCGAAGAGGCGCGCGACGGCCTCGCCGAGGCCCTGCGTGCCCCCGGTCACCACGGCGACCTTGCCGGCCAGATCCGCCCGATTCCCCTCTCGGCCCACGCCGCCCTCCCGTCGCGATGAGCGGCCGATGAAATGCAAGTTCTATCCCGGCGTCAATATGGAACGTCGGTTCTTGTCACGGGCCCGGGCTTCCCGTAACCCTCGGGCCCTTGCACGCAGGGAGGACAGGATGGGGGACTTGAGATTCGGGCTTCTCGGGGCCGGGCGCATCGGCCGGATCCACGGCGGCAACGTCGCGGCCCATCCCCGGGCGCGCCTCGTCGCCGTGGCGGATGCGAGCCGCGCGGCGGCGGAGGATCTCGCGGGCGCGCAGGGCGCCGAGGTCCGCGACCCCGACGCGATCATCGGATCGCCCGATATCGACGCCGTGGTGATCGCGACCCCCACCGACACCCACGCGGAGCTGATCGAGCGCGCGGCCCGGGCCGGCAAGGCGATCTTCTGCGAGAAGCCCGTGAGCCTCGACGCGGCGCGCACCCGCGCCTGCCTCGACGTGGTCCGCGACACGGGCGCGCGGCTCATGGTGGGCTTCAACCGCCGCTTCGACCCGAGCTTCGCGGATGTCCGCCGGCGGATCGAGGCGGGGGAGATCGGCAGGGTCGAGCTCGTGACGATCCTGTCGCGCGATCCCGGCCCGCCGCCCCTCGACTACATCGCCCGCTCGGGCGGGCTCTTTCGCGACATGATGATCCACGACTTCGACATGGCGCGCTTCCTGCTGGGCGAGGAGCCCGTGATGGTGAGCGCGGTGGGCTCGTGCCTCGTCGATCCGGGCATCGGCGAGGCCGGCGACGTGGACACGGCCGCGGTCCTCCTCACCACGGCTTCCGGCAGGATCGCGCAGATCTCGAACTCGCGCCGCGCCACCTACGGCTATGACCAGCGGGTCGAGGCGCACGGGTCCGCCGGGCTGCTCGCCGCCGGCAACCGACGCGCCACGACGGTGGTCTTCGCCGACGGTCGGGGTTACGCCGAGGACCCGGCCCTGCCGTTCTTCCTCGAGCGCTACGCCGACGCCTACCGGGCCGAGATCGACACCTTCGTGCGCGGCGTCCTCGACGGCGGGTCCCTGTCGCCCTCCGGCGAGGACGGGCTGCGGGCTCAGGTGCTCGCGGACGCGGCGACGGAATCGGCCCGCAGCGGCCAGACGATCCGGCTCGGCTAGGCGCGCGCGGCGGGCCCCTGGACCGGGGCCCAGGCCTCGGCCGGCCGGTCCGACCCGTCCCGCGCGCGGCGCTCCGCGGTCGCCACTGCAAGCGCCGCGGCAAGGCAGAAGGTGGCCGAGAGCGAGCGGAAGCCCGCCACGTCCGCCTCGGCCACGTCGAAGCGCGCCGCGGCGGCCTGGGCGAGGGGCGAGAAGGGCGAGTCGGTGATCGCCACCACCGGCCGCCCGCCCTGCGCGAAGGCGTTGGCGAGCTCGACCGTGGCCGGGGTGTAGGGCGTGAAGCTCACGGCGAGCAGCACGTCGCCGGCCCGCGCGCCCACGATCTGCTCGGGCCCCGAGGCGCCGACATGGTCCACGAGCACGCTGCGCAGATCGAGCTTCGCCAGGGCGTAGGCGAGATAGGCCGCGATCGGGAAGGCGCGCCGCAGGCCGAGGATATAGATCGTGTCGGCCCGCGCGAGCAGCGCCACCGCATGGGCGAGCGTCGCCTCGTCCACGCTCCCCCCGAGCCGGTCGAGGGAGAGCTGCGCCGCCTCCTCGAAGCGCTCCAGCAGGCGAAGCGGCCCGTGCTCGCCCTCGGCTTCCTGGATGCGCCGCAGCCGCTCGCGATGCTCCGGCAGGCGCCCGCGCAGGCGGTCGCGGAACACCGCCTGGAGGTCGGAGAATCCGTCGAAATCGAGGGCCTTGGCGAACCGGACGAGGGCCGAGGGCTGCACCCCGGCCGCCCCGGCCACGGTCGCGACGGTGCCGAAGGCGACCTCGTCGGGATGCATCAGCATGTGGTTCGCCACCTGCGCCAGGCGCGCGGGCAGGCGCTCGCGGCGCTCGCGGATGCGGGCGCACAGATCGTCGTAGCTACGGGGCTTGGGCAGGGTGGGGTCCGGCGCCTCCGGCACGTGCCAACCTCGGCTTGACTCGGTCCCAAATGGAATGGATGTTTCATCCGGATCTGTAAAGGTCGGATTTTTTCATGCCCAACCCCTCGCCAGCCGCCGCGCCCCTCTCGGCCGAGGCCCTGGACCTGCGCCTCCAGGTCGCCTGCGCGGCCGTGCGGGAGGCCGGCGCCCTGGCGCGGCTGCGCTTCCGCAACCGGCCGGTCGACGAGGTGGCGGTGTTCAAGGGGCACCAGGACTACCTCTCGGCGGTCGACCGCGAGGTGGAGCTCCTGGTCCGCGACCGCCTGCTGCGGAGCTTCCCCGAGGACGGCTTCTTCGGCGAGGAGGGCGGCGGCAGCTTCGAGGGGCCGGTCTGGGTCGTGGACCCGATCGACGGCACCGGCAACTTCGTGCGCGGGCTCCCCGGCTTCTGCATCTCCATCGGCTATGTCCGTGACGGCGCGGTCCAGGTCGGCGCCCTCTACGACCCGCTCATGGACGAGCTCTTCGCGGCCCGGCGCGGCGGCGGCGCCACCCTCGACGGGCGCCCGATCCGGGTGAGCGGCGTGGGCGACCTCGACCGGGCGACCGTGGAGGCCGGGTGGTCGACGCGCCTGCCCCTGTCCCGCTACGTCGCGCTGCTGGGGCGCCTCACAGAGGCGGGCGCCGGCATCCGCCGCGCGGGCTCGGGCGCCCTCGGGCTCGCCTATGTGGCGGCCGGGCGGATCGACGCCTATTGCGAGCTGCACATCAATTCGTGGGACGCCGTCGCGGGCCTCCTCCTCATCGAGGAGGCCGGCGGCTGGACCAACGACTTCCTGGCGGGATCGGGCCTGACGGAGGGCGCGCCCGTGCTGGGCTGCACGCCGGAGATCCGCGCGGCGCTCTGCGCCCTGACGGGAATCGGCTCGGACGACCGACACGGGTGACCCGAGGCCGCCCTCCGGTGCCGAGCCGGACCGGCGAGACCTCGCAACGAAGGGCGCCCATCAAGAGGAAACGCACGGAGGACCCCGATGAACGCCACGTTCGCCCAACGCCTGATGCCCGCCCTGGGCGCCCTGACCCTTGCCGCGGCAGGCCTCCTGCCGATGGCCGCGCAGGCCCAGGGCTCCCTCGTGCTCTATTGCGGCGTGAACGAGGATTGGTGCCGCGCCGCCTCGACCGCCTTCGAGCGCGAGACGGGGATCAAGGTCGCCATGACCCGCAAGAGCTCGGGCGAGATCCTCGCCCAGGTCAAGGCCGAGTCCTCCAACCCCCGCGCCGACGTCTGGTGGGGCGGCACGGGCGATCCGCACCTCCAGGCCGCCGAGGAGGGGCTGACCACCGACTACAAGTCGCCCAAGGTCGGCGAGCTCCAGGATTGGGCGGTGCGCCCCTGGGAGCAGACCAAGGGTCGGACCGTTGGCATCTATTCCGGGGCGCTGGGCTTCGGCTACAACGCGAAGGTGCTGAAATCCCGCGGGATCCCCGAGCCCAAATGCTGGGCCGACCTGCTCGATCCGAAGTTCAAGGACGAGGTCCAGGTCGCGGACCCGAACTCGTCGGGCACGGCCTACACGCTGCTCGCCACGGTGGTCCAGCTCATGGGCGAGGACAAGGGCTTCGAGTACATGAAGGCCCTGCACAAGAACGTGAACCAGTACACCAAGTCGGGGTCGGCCCCGGCCAAGGCCGTGAGCCTCGGCGAGACCGCCGTCGGCATCACCTTCATGCACGACATGATCTCGGTGGCCGTGGACAATCCCGACGTGAAGACCGTCGCGCCCTGCGAGGGCACGGGCTACGAGATCGGCTCCATGTCGATCGTGAAGGGCGCCCGCAACCTCGACAGCGCCAAGCGCTGGTACGACTGGGCCCTGACCCCGGCGGCCCAGGAGTTCGGCGCCAAGACGAAGAACTTCCAGGTGCCCTCCAACAAGGCCGCGCCGACGCCGCCGGAGGCGCCCAAGCTCGCCGAGATCAAGTTGATCCCTTACGACTTCGCGAAATACGGCTCCTCGGACGAGCGCCGGCGCCTCCTCGCCAAGTGGGACCGCGAGGTCAAGCCGCTGTCGAAATAGGCCGAGGCTCCGACAATCCGACGGGAGGCATCCATGGCGCCAGCCGCAAAAGCGTGGCTCGTCGCGGCCTGGGCCGGCTACGTGCTGGCGCCCTGGTATCTCGCCGATCCGCTTTCCGCGCTCGGCTCCGGCGGGGGGCTATGGCTCGGCCTCACCCGAGCGCCATGGCTCCTGCCGGTGGGCCTCGCGCTCGTGGCGGCAACCTGGCCCCTGGCCCGCGGGCTCGACCGGACCCGGGCCGCGCGCTGGCTCGTCGCGGCGGGCATGGGCGGCCTCGCGGTCCTCTGGCTGCAGGGCTTCGCCGTCGGGCTGAGCGGCTGGGGCCTGGGGCTCGCGTCGCTCCTCGGAGCGCCGGGACCCGCCCAGGGCGGCATGGGCCTCGGCGCGGCGATGACCGCGACCTCGCTTCTCATGCTGTTCTGCGCCGGGCTCGCGGGCCTGGGCTGGTGCCGCGGCGACGCCTTCGTGACGTCCTCGATCGGCCTCGTCGTCGCCCTCGTCGGGCTCTTCGTGCTCTTTCCCGTGCTCACGATCCTCGGGAGCGCGGCGGGGACGCCCGGCGGGGGCGCGTCGCCCGCCCTCTTCGTGTCGCGTCTCGCCGACCCGTCGATCTGGGGGCTGGGCTGCCTCGCGGGCAACGGGACCTGCGGGGTTGCCTGGAACACGCTGTTCCTCGCCATCCTGGTCGGCCTCGGCACCACGCTCCTCGGCCTCGCCTTCGCGCTCATCGCGACCCGTACGGCCTTCCGCTATAAGAAGGCCCTGCGGCTCCTCTCCCTTCTGCCGATCATCACCCCGCCCTTCGTCATCGGGCTCGCCCTCATCCTCCTGTTCGGGCGCTCGGGCGCCGTATCGGCGCTCCTGTTCGACGTCTTCGGCGTGCCGCGCAGCCGCTGGATCTACGGGCTGCCCGGCATCCTGATCGCGCAGCTCCTCGCCTTCACGCCCATCGCCTTCCTGGTGCTCATCGGGGTGGTGCAGGGCATCAGCCCCTCCCTCGAGGAGGCGTCGCAGACCCTGCGGGCGCGGGGCTGGGTCACCTTCGCCACCATCACCTTCCCCCTGCTGCGGCCCGGCCTCGCCAACGCCTTCCTCCTCGGCTTCGTGGAGAGCATGGCGGATTTCGGCAACCCGCTGGTGCTCGGCGGCAATTACGAGGTGCTATCGACGAAGATCTTCTTCGCCATCGTCGGCGCCTCGCAGGACCAGGGGAGGGCGGCGGTGCTCGCCACCATCCTGCTCGCCTTCACGCTCGGCGCCTTCTGGGTCCAGCACGCCTGGCTCGGCAAGCGCAGCTACACGACCGTCACCGGCAAGGGCGATTCCGGCCTCGCCCCGCCGCTCCCCCGCCGGGTCGCGTGGCTGTGCTACGCGACGGCGATCCCGTGGGCGCTGTTCACCTTCGCCGTCTACGCGATCATCCTGGTCGGCAGCTTCGTCAAGGCCATGGGCCGCGACTACACCCCCACCTTCGAGCACTATCTCACGGGCTTTCGCATCGAGCAGACCCCGCAGGGGCTGTTCTTCTCCGGCAGCGCCTGGAACTCGCTCTTCGTGACCCTCAAGGTCGCCGTGCTCTCGGCACCGTTCACGGCCGCGATCGGGCTGCTCACAGCCTATCTCCTGACCCGCCAGACCTTCGCGGGCCGGCGCGCCTTCGAGTTCGGCACCATGGTCAGCTTCGCGGTGCCCGGCACGGTGGTGGGCATCAGCTACATCCTCGCCTTCAACGTGCCGCCGGTCGAGATCACCGGCACGGGCCTCATCCTGATCATCTGCTTCGTGTTCCGGAACATGCCCGTGGCGGTGCGCTCCGGCATCGCCAGCCTGAGCCAGATCGACAAGAGCCTCGACGAGGCCTCCCACACGCTCGGCGCGCGGTCCTTCACCACCGTGTGGCGGGTGATCGTGCCGCTGCTGCGGCCGGCCCTCGTGGCGGCCCTCGTCTATTCCTTCGTGCGGGCCATGACGGCGGTGAGCGCCGTGATCTTCCTCGTCTCGGCCGAGTACAACATGGCGACCACCTACATCGTCGGCCGGGTCGAGGCCGGGGAGTTCGGCCTCGCCATCGCCTATTCGACCGCCCTCGTCGCCGTCATGCTCGTCGGCATCCTCCTGATCCAGCTCCTCGTCGGCGAGCGGCGCCTCGGGCGAAGGACCGCCCTCGCCGCCGCGCCCGCCCCGGCTTTGGCCTCCAGCTGACCCCATCCGCGAGTTCGCCCGTGCCCCGCCATGCGCCCGCCTCCATCGAGTTCCGGTCCGTCACCAAGCGCTACGGCACCGTGACGGCCGTCGACGACGTCTCCTTCACGATCGAGCCCGGCACGCTCGTGACCCTGCTCGGGCCCTCCGGCTGCGGCAAGACAACGACCTTGCGCCTCATCGCCGGCCTTGAGATCGCGAGCGCCGGCGAGATCCTCATCGGCGGACGCGACGTGACGACCCAGGCGGCCGCCGACCGCAACGTTTCGATGGTCTTTCAGTCCTATGCGCTCTTCCCGCACATGAGCGTCCTCGACAACGTCGCCTACGGACCCAAGGTCCAGGGGCTCGGCCGGGCGCGGGCCCATGCGCTAGCGCTGGAGAAGCTCGAGCTCGTGGGCCTGAGCGGGCTGGGCAACCGCTCGCCCTCCGAGCTCTCGGGCGGCCAGCAGCAGCGCGTGGCGGTCGCGCGCGCCCTCGTCCTCGAGCCGGAGGTGCTCCTGTTCGACGAGCCGCTCTCCAACCTCGACGCCAAGCTGCGCCGCCGGGTGCGCGACGACATCCGCGACCTGCAGCAGCGCCTCAACCTCACGGTCGCCTACGTGACCCACGACCAGGAGGAGGCGCTCGCCGTCTCCGACCGGATCATCGTCATGTCGAACGCCCGCATCGCCCAGAGCGGCACCCCGCGCGAGCTCTACGAGGAGCCCGCGAGCGTCTTCGTGGCCGATTTCATCGGCAACGCCAACCTCCTGCCCGGCGACCTGCTGCGGGAGGAGGGCGACCGGGCCGTGATCCAGGTGGGCGCCCTCACCATCGACCTGCCGCGCCGTGGCGCCTCCCGCGGTCCCGTGACGGTGGCGGTGCGGCCCGACGCGATCCGCCTCCACGGCACGCAGCCGTCCTCGCCCGCCATCCAGGCCCAGGTCGCCAAGGCCGCGTATCTCGGCGGGCACGTCGAGTACACGGTGGGAAGCGCATTGGGCGAGCTGTTCGCCGTCGACCGCACCGACAGGACCCCCATGCCCGTGGGGGCGCCCGTCTGGATCAGCTTCGCCGACCGGGACGTCACCGTCGTGCCGCGGTGACGCGACCGATCTACTAGGACTGTTCACCTATCTTGCGCCGCTGCAAGGCGCCTGGCTAACGGGGTCTTTACCATTCGGAACGACGTTGCAGGGGGTCAGCAGCCCGAGACTCGTCCCGATCACAGCCCCCATGACAATGAACAAAGCCCTCAAAGCGCCGGCCCCCCTCAAGGACCCACGCCCGGAGGCGCACGACGATCGTCGCGTCGCGCCGATCCAGCGTGCGCTCCAGACCCTGAAGGATCTCGGGACACGCGCCGAGACCGACCTCGCCGGCGCGCTCGCGGCGCCAGGCGCGGCCGCTCCCGCGGGTGAGCCGTTTCCGTCCGTGCGGGCATCGATCCCCGAGCCGAGCTGGCAACAGGCCTTCGTGACCCCCGACGGCGCGCGCTTCACGCGCACTCCCGACCGCGTCGTCCGGCGCGACCGGCGGGGCCGCGCCATCGAGGCGCCCCCGCGCGAGGCGGAGGCCGCCGACGAGCCGGCGACGGCGCCCGTGATGGACGAAGTGACGATCGCGGAGGCTCCCGCCCCCATCGCCGCGTCCCTCTCCGCGGCGCTCCGCGCGGTCCGCCACGCGCCGATGGGCGTCCACCACGCCCTCCTGCCGCGCCCGCAGCTCTACCGGATCGAGAGCCCGCTCGCCGAGGACGAGATTCGTGAGCTCGACGGGCCCGTCGACGCCTGGAGCGACGAGGTGCCCGCGGCGGCCCCCGAGCCGCAGGCCGCGATCGAGCCGGATCTCGCCTATCTGGCGCTCTACGCCGACCTCGACGCTCCCCGGGCCGAGGTCCGTGCCGAGGCCGAGGCGACGCCCGAGGAGCCCGTCGCGGTGCTCCCGCCCCCAGCGCAGGAGCCGCCGCGCAGCGCTCCCCAGGTTCGCGCGCCCGCCCTGGTGCGGGCCGCCCCGCGGCCGCCGAGAGCCGTGGTGCCCGGCGGCTACGAATTCCCGAGCCTCGACTATCTCGCCGAGCCCGCCGAGCAGAACGGACCGCTGCCGAGCGACGACGTCCTGGAGGAGGGCGCCGGGCGCCTGGAGAAGGTGGTGCGCGATTTCGGGGTCAAGGGCGAGGTGGTCCATGTCCGCCCTGGTCCTGTGGTGACCTTGTACGAGCTTG
>NZ_VUOA01000283.1 GCF_008386575.1 Salinarimonas soli | reverse complement strand
ACGCTGCTCATCGACACCCCCATCGCCGGCATCCTGGGCGACCAGCAGGCTGCCACCTTCGGCCAGGCCTGTTTCGAGCCCGGCATGGCCAAGAACACCTACGGCACCGGCAACTTCATGCTGCTGAACACCGGTGAAGAGCTGGTGCCCAGCGAGAATGGGCTGCTGACCACCGTCTGCTACAAGATCGGCGACAACAAGCC
>NZ_VUOA01000282.1 GCF_008386575.1 Salinarimonas soli | reverse complement strand
GCTTTGTCGCGTAGAAGTTTTAGAAACAGAAATATTATTATTTGTTGAACATGACGGAGACTAAGAAAAAGAAACATGTATCGAAAAAGAATAAAAAAGCGTGGCGGAAACACTGTGATATTAAAGACGTTGAAAATTTCCTGGAAGATCAGCGATTAGAAGAGAGACTAGGTAAATTTGAAACAAAACCGGACAGTGAGATCTTCATCATAGA
>NZ_VUOA01000281.1 GCF_008386575.1 Salinarimonas soli | reverse complement strand
TTCGAAGAGAACGTGACCGTCAAAATGGGCAAAGTGAAGTGTTCAGAATTAAGGACAAAAGATAAAAAGGAGCTATTCAAACAGCTTGAGGAGCTAAAGACAGAATTAACAAATCTTCGGGTTGCTAAAGTTACTGGTGGAGTTGCTTCTAAACTGTCCAAGATCCGTGTTGTAAGAAAAGCTATCGCACGTGTTTACATTGTGTATCACCAGAAGATGAAGGTCAATCTTAGAAACCACTACAAAAACAAGAAATACAAGCCTTTAGATTTAAGAGCCAAGAAGACCCGTGCTATGCGCAAGGCTCTTACTAAACACGAA
>NZ_VUOA01000280.1 GCF_008386575.1 Salinarimonas soli | reverse complement strand
TGTCGTTCCTGACCATGTTATAGTTCGCGATTTTAGGGTCACGGCGCGCGGGCTTAAGTAGGGTCTCCTGCACTAAAAAGATATCAATTTGGTGGTCACGCAAAAAGTCAGAAACCTGATCACGTTGATTTGCGAGACCGTAAGCGTTAAAAAATCCTATCGTTACGGATAGGGGCTTTATTCTACTTATATACGCCATTGATTACCGGCGGAGTGAGGGGAGGACGTACGTATTTAATGACGCGTATACGTCGGCGTATTCCTGCACAACGGCGATAAAGTGTTGTGCAGTGGAG
>NZ_VUOA01000279.1 GCF_008386575.1 Salinarimonas soli | reverse complement strand
ACCGGCATTGATGATGAAGCAATCCAGTCCGGCTCTAACCTCCTGCTGACGTTCAAGAACGTGAAGAATGAAGTAGGCGAGGGCTCGAATATTTTCGATCGTGCCACGGCTGCGGCAGTCGATCTATCGGCCGCTGGCTTCGGTTCTGTGGAGTCCGGCTCCAAGATGCTGGGCAAGGCGCTCAATGATCCCATCAAGGGCATCACTGCTTTGAGCA
>NZ_VUOA01000278.1 GCF_008386575.1 Salinarimonas soli | reverse complement strand
CCTGCGGCCATCTGCATTCCGACCAGTGATCACCACCGCCGCCTCGGTGCTGCCGCGAAAGGCGACGTCCTCAGTGAACACGAGAAGGTTCGGATTCTCTCCAGGGCGCAGCACGCCACTGGAGACCAGGCGTTCTCGCGTTTGTTTATATCCGGCTGATGCATGACGCTAGTAACTGTCAGTGACCTGTGCCCGCGCCTGAGCG
>NZ_VUOA01000044.1:20021-32458 GCF_008386575.1 Salinarimonas soli | reverse complement strand
CAGGAAGGGGACTGGCGGGGCTTAGGGCCTGATACGCAACGCGGCCTCAGGTGCCAAGATAGATGTAATAATTAACCAGCAGATGAATTGAAATTTTCTCTCGCCCGCAAAAATCTTAAGCCAGCTAAAAACCGATCTCTCGACGCATGCTTCTGTATTCTCCGAGGCTACCGAACCAAAGTTAGCGAACTGCGTTGGCGTTTGTATGTGGACGTTCATCGGGGTGGGTCGTGGAGTTTTATAGCTTCTCGTTCGGCGACATGAAGGTCGCACAGGCGGATCAGGACTCGCCGAAGCTCGTGGCCGTCGATGTCACGATCGGGTTCAAAGCCGACGACACCCACACGGTGCAAGCGGTCGAGGCTCGCGTCACCATCCCACATCAGGCCGACCTCACCCTAGATGGCATGCAACAGGCAGCCTTCGAGCGGGTCCACTCCCTTCTCTGTGCCGCGGCTGAGCAATGCAGCGAGCGAACTCACGCCGAACTCGCGGCCGCCTCGGAGACGCAGCTAATCCGGACGGCCAGCAGCCCAGACTAGAGATCACTTTGCAGCGCTTTCCCGGCTCCGTTCAATGGTGCCATCTTGGCAGATGAGGCCAGAGCAGCCCACACCGATGAACGTTGTCGCTTTAAGGCTCTCCCTTCCCGCCCTGAGCGTCAAGGATCACAGCTCGGACGAGACTATTTGGCCCACCCAGGCCACGGTGATGCCAATCCTCATAACTCTAGCCCTGGTCCATAAGAGATACTTGCCCCGGTTCACTTCGTCGCTCCCCGCCGCAGTTCCTCGAGCGGGTGCATGTCCTGCACGATCTGGTCGGATGGCAGCGCGGGGTGAGACCTCTTGCTTCTCACCAACCCGGTGCTGATCTCATGATCATGCGCAGGTTTAAGTGTCTGACCGCCCTCTTTTCGAACGGGAGTTCCGGATGAAGTGCCCCATCGACGGTTCTGATCTTGTGATGACGGATCGCCAAGGGATCGAGATTGACTACTGCCCCAAATGCAGGGGTGTGTGGCTCGACCGCGGCGAACTCGACAAGATCATTGAGAGGACAGCGGCTCCAGCGCCGCAGCAGGCTTCCTTCATCCCGCAGCAAGCGCCGCCGTCGGCCCCATATCCGCAACAGCCCCACGATCCACGCCAAGGCTATGACGCTCGCTACGATCAGCGCTATGATCCTCGCCACAAGAAGAAAAAGTCGCTCCTGGGCGAGATCTTCGACTTCTGAGAGCAATCAGAGAGGTTGGCGGCATGCAGCATACGCTGGCGACACGTCAATCGTGGCGCACCGCTCTGTCAGGTCGTCGCCACGTGGCGGCCCTGCTCATCAACGACCCGCTCACCATCCTCTTTGACGAACACGCCCCGTTGCGGCGGGAGCAGGTCGAGGACCTTCTCCGATGGCCGGCACAGGCGCACGCCCTTCGGGGTCACCACGATGGGCCGGTTGATCAGGACGGGGTGGGCCAGCATGGCGTCGAGGAGTTGGTCATCGCTGAGCGACGGATCTCCGAGGCCGAGTTCCGCGTAGGGGGCGCCCTTCTCACGGATGACAGCCCGGACCGGCACCCCCATCCGGGTGATGAGCTGCCGGAGCATGAGGCGGCTGGGCGGTGTTTTCAGGTACTCGATGACGTGCGGCTCGATGCCGGCGTTCCGGATCAGGCCGAGGGCGTTGCGGGACGTGCCGCAGTCCGGGTTGTGGTAGATCACAACATCCAGTGGGGCGCCTTCAGCCATGGGCGGTCTCCGGTTTGAGTGCACAGGCGACGTTGATCAAAATGCTGAGGACTGCCCGCGGCAGCCCTCCCTCGGCGACCGGTACATCATGGTTTGGGAAGCCCGCTCAGCCCAGCACGTAAGGCGAGACCTCGAGCGAACCTCGGTAGATCATCTCCAGAGCAACATAGAGGATCACAGCCAGGCCCACATATGCGATCCACCGATGGCGTTGCAGAAGACGGGCGATGAAGGTTGCGGCAAGCCCCATCAGCGCGATGGAGAGAACGAGGCCAAACACCAGAACCCACGGGTGCTCTCGCGCGGCACCTGCGACGGCCAGAACATTGTCGAGTGACATCGTGACGTCGGCGATCACGATCTGCCAAGCCGCCTGGGCGAAGGTCTTACGCGGCGTGCCATTCGCGATTGTGCCGTCCTGGTTCAGATCCGCACCTGCAAGCGCCTCGTCGGCGGCATTTCCGTCGCCGTGAGAAGTACGCAGCTCTCGCCACATCTTCCAGCACACCCAGAGCAGGAGCACACCGCCGGCGAGAAGCAGGCCAACGACCTGAAGGAGCTGCGTCGTGAGCCCCGCGAAGATGATGCGCAGGATTGTGGCGGCGATGACGCCGATCAGAATGGCGCGGTTGCGTTGATCCTTGGGGAGCCCGGCGGCAGCTAGCCCAATCACGATGGCGTTGTCGCCGGCCAGAACCAGGTCGATCATGATCACCTGGAAGAAGGCTGACAGAACCTCGGGTGTCAAAATCTCGCTCATAGGGCGCCTCGCTCGTGGTGTGTGCGAGCGGCGTGATCACGTCAGGTCAGGCAAGCCAAAGCGACCGGACCAGGGCGCAGCGGCAATGCCCTGGCGAGCATCACGCCGCGGGACATGGGGCGCATGGTCGGTTTGTGCCGCCCGCTCCTCACCCAGTCCGACATCGCAGCTTGTATGAGGCTGCCAGAGGGGCCCGGCCTGGTGCGTCCGTCCTGACTGACGTGTCGGCTCAGGTCAAGAGCGCACCGGGAGCTGTGGGCGCGAACGCTGCCCATTTGGCCTTCCTGCGGTGCTTTGACCTCAGCCTTCTCGCTGTAGGGGCAGCGGGCAATTCAGCCCGCTGCCTTATGGATAGAGAGCGACAGCGGCTAACGGCTCACTGTTTCAATCGATCGAGACGCCGGCGTCCTTCACGACCGGCGTCCACTTGGCGATCTCGGCCTTGACGTGAGCCGCCAGCTCCTCCGGGGTCGAACCGACCACTGTGGCGCTGAAGGTTTTGAGGCGCTCCTGCACGGCTGCGTCGGCCACGGCCTTGCGCGCCTCCGCGTTCAGACGCGCGACGACGGCGGCCGGCGTCTTCGGCGGAGCGAAGAGGGCGTTCCAGGTATAGGTCTCGTAGCCCGGAAGCCCGGCCTCGGAGATGGTCGGCAGATCGGGGAATGAGGGAGCGCGCTCCTTCGTGGTCACGGCGATGCCGCGCAGGGTCCCGGCCTTGATGAACTCGGAGGCCGAGGGAAGATTGTCGAACATGATCGGCACCTGGCCAGCCACCACGTCGTTCAGGGCCGGGCCGGCGCCCCGATAGGGGATGTGCTGCATGTTGACCTTGGCCATGCTCTTGAAGAGCTCGCCCGACAGGTGCAGCGGGGTGCCCACGCCCGAGGACGCGTAGTTGTACTTCGAGGGGTCAGCCTTCAGCAACTCAACGAGGTCCTGGACGGACTTGACCGGCAGCTTCGGGTTCACGACGAGCACGTTCGGGACGATGGCGAGCAGGCAAACGGGTTCGAAGTCCGTCACCGGGTCGTAGGGCTTGCGCTTGAGCATGAGCGGATTGAGCGCATGCGTCGCGACGGTCGCCATGAGGATGGTGTGGCCGTCCGGGTCAGCCTTGGCGACGCGCGCCGCGCCCGTGCTGCCCCCGGCGCCCGCCACGTTTTCCACGATTACCTGATGGCCCAGGCCCTCGGACATCTTCTGGGCCACGATGCGGGCCACCACGTCCGTTGAGCCGCCCGCCGCGAAGGGGACGACGAGGGTGATCGGACGGCTCGGGAAAGCCGGCTGCGCCAGGGCCGGGCCGCACAGGGCGGCGGTCGCGGCGGCGAGGGCAGCTTGGAGAAGAGAGCGACGGGTTCTCTTGAGGTGCATCGTGTTGATCCTCTGGCGCCATGGTGGCGCGTCGGGGGGACATGCGTTCAGGGTTTTGTGGCTTCGACCTTAGCGAGAGGGCGACGGAAGTGAGAGGGTAATTCTCACGTCCGTCGCCTCGGTCGGACCTAAGGTCAATCTCAGGACTACAGGCTCGACCAGAGAAGACCCATGCCCATTACGAGGAGGGAGAGGATCGTGACGGGGGTGAGCATCGAGAAAAACTCCTTCTTCAGGAACGCTGGCTGACGCCCATCCCGCTTAGGAAGGCAGATGAACAACAGCAGGAGACCGGCTGCCAGGAAGACAGCGCCGAGGATAAGGCTGAGGCTCATGGCGGTAAGCTCCGGCCACGGCGATGCAGGTCGCCGGGCGCGTTAGAGACTGAGAACGCTGGTGTGGTCGTTGCGCGGACAGAGGGCCGCGGCGGCTCTCAGGCTGTAGGCGGGCCGGTCGCGTGGGGCTTGCTGGGCCACAGCTCAGAGGGAACCAGGACTGCAGCTATCGTGCACCTGATCCAGGTGCGGGCAAGCTCTCCGACTGAGCGTGTCCGCGGAAGGGCGCAGGGCTGTCCAGAGCCTATCGGCGCTTTGACAGGCGTAAGCGCTCGGGTCTCGCGGACGAGGGCTGGCGTGTCCCCAGACACGGTCCAATGGATCGTGCGGCTGTCGGGAAGAACAGTGAGTCCGGCGTTGGTGTGCTGCGGCGCGTGCCCGCCCAGGAACATGAAGAGCGGGATGAGCAGGGCGAGCCAAAGCGACATGCCCCGAGCGATCTCGTCATCCGAGGTGGTCTTCGTTCCCTGTCGTGGCGTATCGCGCATTTAAAACGGAGACCAACGGCACCGCCGGCATCGCTATCGATCTACAAGGCGTGCGGCAACATCGTTCTTTTCCCAGCCAGTCCCAACTCCGCCGGTGGGTGCAGCCACTGCACATCAGAATGACGCGGAATGATCGCCATCTCAGGCCACCGCGGCTTACATAACCACCGCCCTCTATGCGCAACGATCTTGTGAGGAGCAGACCTCAGCCGTGCCGTCATCGACTGGGCAGTCTTGTTCCAGCAGTATCGCTTCAGACAAGACCGCGGTTGGGTATAGGCCGAAAGTAACCTTGTGCGTTGACCCGGAGGGCTGCCAGTCTGCCGGCCCGTTCGCCGACGAGGTGACTCGTGAAGGTATCGACGAAACGTCGCGCTCGCCGCCGGGCCCTGCTGGCCCTCGACCGAGCTATCGCACAGGCAATCCCTGCAGACGCTGCTCGGGCCAACTAGCCGGTGTTGCTCATCGATCGGACAAGATACGGCGCGACCCGGATCAAATGCGAAGGCGCGTGACGACGGGCGCGGCCCCCTGTCGTGGCACGACGAGCCACAGCCCGTCGAACTCGGCCCTGCCGATCTCGACCGGCTCGGGATGCCCCCAGGCCTTCAGCATAGCTGGAATGGTGTCTGAATGGCCCACGACCGCAACGACATCGTTCGCATGATGCTCGCGGATGTGGGCGGTCAGCGCCGCCATGTCGTCCTTCGGCACAACATAAGTCCGCGCACTCGTCGCCTGGATCAGCGGCTCCGCCGTCTCACGTGAGCGGGCATACTGGCTCGAGTAGACGGCTTTGATCCCAGCCTGCCTCAGCCGCTCCGGCAAGGCTTGTGCTCGCTTCGCGCCATGCTCATTGAGCGGCGGGTCGCCGTCCATCATCCCGCCCGTGGGCGTCTGCTCTGCATGCCGGACGATGATGACGGCCTGCTGCGCCCAACTCGGAGCCGGCAGAACCAGGGGTGCGCATGCCCCGGAGAGTAGGATGACAAACGGGCGCCAAGCCTGACATTGTTGACGCTGCATGGTTGCGCTCCCCCCATTGAGGGTATCTGGCTAACCGGCATTGTGATTCTTGGTCATCCACCAGTTGGTGGATGCGGTTTCCCAATCAGTTCAACGCCGGGCGGACTGGTCGCGCCCGTGCGATCTCGTTGGCAAGTCTCTCTGGCATAAGGTTCCTGCTCCAGAGCGGCCCCGGCCTGCGTGAGCCGGCGCGCCTCAATGTCCGGTTTCGGGGAGACGACAACACGATTTCACCGACCAACATGGGCGCGAACCGGATCTCGAGAGCTAAGAGGAGTTCCGGTGGAGGGTAGCCACCCCTTGGGCTAGCTCGCGAAGCCGAAACCTCAGCTCCGCGGGTGCGAGGACGACCACCTCGGGACCGAGGCCGAGTAGCTGGCGGGCGGCGTAGTCCAGTCCCTCGATAGGCAGGTCGAGGGTGCGCCACCCGTCCGCCTCGGCCGGGGCCGCCTGGGCAACAGCTCGACGTGCATAAGCCCCGAGCGCCTCGATGCGCGTTAGGCCCAAGGGCGAGGCGCGCACCTGCGCGCGGTTGGGGCGAAGCTGCGCCTCGAAGCGGCGCTGCGACGCCGCCCAGTGGTCGGCCAGGTCGAAGTCAGCCGGCCGCGTGAAGGCCTTGTCCGTCAGGACGTGATGCGCCAGGATGCTCGCGACCTTGTAGGTGCGCCGGTCTGCGCCGACAGCCGCGACGAGGTACCAGGCACCACCCTTGAGCACGAGGCCGAGCGGCTCGACGACGCGCTCGCGCGTTCCCGCCCAGCTCTCGTAGCGCAGCCACAGGCAGCGCTCGTCCCAGACGGCCTGAGCCACCGCGGGCAGCCGAGGAGAGGTCTCTGCTGCCTGATACCACTCAGTCGGGTCGAGGTGGAACCGCGATGCGATCCGCTCGACGGACCGACCTTCGGGCAGTGCGGCCAGGAGCTTGGCTTGAGCGGCCCTCATCGTGGCCTTCAGGCCTAGTTCCGCCGCAGGACCGGGCAGGCCCGCTAGGAACAGGCTCTCGGCCTCCGTCGCCGTCAGGCCGGTGAGACGGGTGCGGTAGCCGTCGAGCAGTGCGAAGCCCCCGCCTGGGCCACGGTCGGCGTAGACCGGGACACCGGCGGCGCTGAGCGCCTCGATGTCGCGGTAGACCGTGCGAACGGACACCTCGAACTCCGCTGCTAGGGCCTCCGCCGTGAGGCGGCCGCGCAGCTGCAGCAGGATGAGGATGGACAGGAGGCGGCTTGCACGCATTGCCTGAACATAGCCCAGAAATCCTGACGCGTTCTGTCAGGTGGCGACCTGCACATTAGTGGCCCGACGCTGCACGAACCGCAGGAGACACCATGCACGACGCCAGCAAAGCGCCCGAACCACGGAGCAGAGCCGGGCAAGCGCAAGCCCGCTCGCCCGTCCTAGAGCTGCGGCAATACACGCTCCACCCTGGCCAGCGGGACACGCTGATCGACCTATTCGACCGAGAGTTCGTCGAGACGCAGGAGGTGGTCGGGATGCGGGTCATGGGCCAGTTCCGCGACCTCGACGACCCGCACCGCTTCGTCTGGCTGAGAGGCTTTCCCGACATGCCCGCGAGAGCCCGCGCGCTCGCCGCCTTCTACGGTGGCCCGGTCTGGGCGGCGCACCGGGACGCTGCCAATGCGACGATGATCGACTCCGACGACGTGCTCTTGTTGCGGCCCGCCATGGATGGCCAGGGCCTGCCGGAGTTCGCCGGCGAGCGCCCGCCGCCCGGCACGGGCGGCGACGGGCACGGTCTGGTCGTGGCCTCGATCCTCCACCTCGATCCGCAACGGCCGGCGGGCGCGTTCGCGGAGCTGTTCGAAAGCGAGATCCGCCCGAGGATCGCGGCCACCGGGGGCGATATCGTGGGCAGCTTCATCACGGAGGAAAGCCCCAACACCTTCCCACGCCTGCCCGTTCGCGAGGGCGAACGGGTCTGGGTGACCCTCGCCCGCCACAGGAATGCGGCCACCCTCGAAGCTGGCTCGGCGTGGCGGGACCGGGTTGGGCCGGACATCCGAACCCCTCTCGTTCGGGAGCCCGAGGTACTGCGGCTCAAGCCGACGGCGCGCTCCCTCCTGCACGGTTGAACACCGGCCTCGAACCCTGCCCCCACACAAGAGAGCCAGCCCATGAGCACGACGCCCGCCTCATCACACGCCCTGCGATCCTGCCCCCAAGACTTCGACTTCCTCCATGGCTCCTGGCATGTGGCCCACCGTCGCCTGAAGGAGCGTTGGGTCGGATGCGAGGAGTGGGATCTATTCCAGGGAACCTCGATCTGCTGGCCCTTGCTGGCAGGCGTCGCCAACGTGGACGAGATCGCGATGCCGGACCGCGGCTTCTCGGGGCTGACCTTGCGCAGCTACGACCTCGAGCGAGGGCTGTGGTCGCTTCGCTGGATCAACAGCACGCGCGGGGTGGTCGAACCGCCGGTGGCGGGCCACTTCGAGGGCGGTCGGGGCGTGTTCGAGGGTGACGACACGGACGGGGGACGCCCGATCCGGGTGCGCTTCCTCTGGGACGCGATTACGCCCGTCTCCGCACGCTGGACGCAGGCCTTCTCGGACGATGGCGGGCAGAGGTGGGAGACGAATTGGATCATGCAGTTCACCCGGACCGAAGCGTCTCGCTGACGTTCGTCCCGCGAGGTCGTCACGGGCCGTTCACCCGCACCGATGTCGGCTTCTGAGATGTCGCGCGTCCTGATGGGATGACAAAATTCGGTGCAGTGCTGAATGGCCGCTTATGCCATGTCCGCTCGGACCATGGCCTGAGTGTGTGCCAATCCAGGTGGAGGGCGGTACCCAGTCACCGGGCCTTTGGTCGCCGGTGCAGCAGCAATCTCCGGCACCACCCGGGGCTGCCCCAAGGTCACGAGCCTGCGCAGGACGGATCCCGCCGACCTAAGCCCCTCAGCCCTGTCGGTTGATCGTCACCCCGATCAGCGTTGACCCATTGCGAGCGCTGGTGTGCCTGCCGCGCAAGGTGCTCGAGCAGGCAGGCTGCCTCGAACAACGTCGCATCAGCCGTCTCGCCGATCCGACGCATCCTCGCAAGAAGCTGATCGGTTGGGGATGCATCAAAGGAGCGCTTCGGCACAGGGCGGCTGAGGGGGATGACATTGCTCATCGACACAACGTCACGCGAGCGAGTTAACGAAACCCTACCGCCCTCGGCTCGCTCGTGAACTTCACGATGCCCCATCCACCATCGTCAGGCGCGCGAGCACTCGATCATCGCCTTGAATTGCTGGACGAGGACGGCATCGAGCTTACCCTTGCCAGCCATCTCGTCCAGGATGGCGAGGGCTGCCGGTGGGCTCAGGCCCGCCTTGTAGGCCCGGTCCTCCACGAGCGCGGTGAACACGTCCGCGATGGTGACGATCCGCACGAGATCAGAGAGATGCTCGGCCTTGAGGCCGTGCGGATAGCCTGAGCCGTCGAGGTACTCGTGGTGGTGCACCACCGCATCGACCAGCTCGGGATCGACCGCATCGGGCGAGCGCTCGATCAGGTCACGTCCGGTCTCGGGATGGCGCTGCACGAGTGCGAACTCGTCCGGGTCGAGGCGCGCCGGCTTGTCCAGGATCGCAAGCGGCACGACGGCCTTGCCGATGTCGTGCAGCAAGCCCGCCATGGCGAGCCGCTCCAAGTCCGCCTGCCTCAGACGCAGGTGCAGGCCAAACAGCACCGCATTGGCCGTGACCGTGAGGGAGTGGCGGAACGTGGCGCTGTGGTGGCTCTGGATGGCAGCCAACCACTCCCTCATCCCTGCCGCGCTCTGTGCCGCCTCGGCGAGCGCGCCGACAAAGGCATGGCTGGCGTCATGGAACGGGGCAAAGCGCGGCGCCTCGCCCGTCTGCACCTGCCTGAAAACCCGAGCGAGCACGCGGCTGGCCTGGGCGATGCCGTCATTGTCCTCGTACGCCTGAGGTGGGCGAGGCTGATGCAGGTGCTCTGCGCCTGGGTCGCTCGAGGCAGGACGAGCCCGTTGCGTCTCGATGCGCGCGAGCCTGCTGGCGAGTTCATCGGAGCTGAAAGGGCGCACGAGCACGTCCTGTGCCCCGAGCCGGTTGGCTTGCGCGGTGAGGCGGTCGGCAGCCTCGGCAGAGACGACGTAGAGGTTGGGCAGCCGCGCAAGGCAGGAGAGCTTGGCCAGCATCGCGGGACGATGCTCCAGGGCGCCGAGGTCGACATCGACGATGGCTGTGGCGAAGCTGCCGGCCACGGAGGGGCTGAGGGAGCGGGGTGGAATGCACACGCTCGTGCGGCCGCCCAGCGAGGTGAGGTCGCTTGGTAGGCGGCCGGCGTCCGTGACGACGAGAACGGGCGGGGTCGCCGCAGGGATGGGGGTCTCAACAGGGTCAGAAGAGCTGCGCATGTTGCGACCATCACGGGTGGTGGACGCACAGCAGATCACGCATTCGTAACCGCCTGGTTTATGCCCAGAGTTGATGAGCTCTTATCGTGCACGGAGAAAAGTGCCCGCGGTGCGCCTGAGGTCGCTTCAACCTATCGGGCTCTGCCGCGCGTGGCTGTCCTCTGCCTGCAGAAACAGGCGCTCGGTGGTCACATGCCCCCAGGCGGCGTCCAGAGATCGACGTAGTACGCCCCGCAGAGATCGTAGAGCTCGACGGATTGCCCTTTGGTGCAGCCCTTACCGCGGGCGAGCTCAGTGCGCAGCGAGGCAAGCCCCATGTCTCCGAAGCGGTCTAGCAGGGCGGCCTTGTCGAACTGCCACGAGGCTCCGCAGGTCTTGCAGGCGATGCGCACCTTGGTGCCGGGATAGGTGGAAAGCAGGCGCTGGCCAGTGATCACGAGCTGCCTCGTCGTGAGTTCGTGAGGGCCAGCTCCGGGCAAAGCGTGAGCAACTACTCAGCCAGCGAGTAGAGGCCGCCCAGCAGCAAACTCAGTCCGACGGCCCAGTATCTAAGAGCCGCGAGAAACCGCTGCCCTGTGGTCGCACGGCGCACCTTGCGAGCCTTGTTCATAAGTTCGTCGCGGTACTCGACACACAGGCGGACCTTCGCCTCCTCGTCCTCAGCACCGTGGAAGCGCTCTGTCAGCTCTTGAGCAGGGTCAGTGGTCCCCGGCTTCTCGCGCTCTGGCTCAGGCATTTGCTCTTGGAGACGGGCTTCTCGGTCGACCATGCGCACGGCAATCACCAGAGACTGGGGGCCCGACCGGCGGTGGATCAGGCCGGGCTCGTGCGACAGTAAATGTGTTCGCTCGCTGGCAAGTTCCCACTTGTCGGAGGTCAGGCCTCACGGACTCGGGGGCCTCAACGGGACGAAGAGCAACGCCGCAATCGCGCCGGCCATCGCGGAAATCGGACCCGAGACTAGTTGGCCTGCCCACACCATGATGGCAGCAATCGCCACGACCCCGGCGCCAGTCCAAAAGAGATGGTTTGCCCGGCTCACTTCTTTGCCGCCCGCCGTGCGGTTAACCAGCTTCTCAGCCGCACGCTCGTGCATCAACGAGCCCTCGTGCCAACCTCAGCAGGTCGAACAAAAAAGGCCCGGTGCAAAGACCGGGCCTTCTGGCAGTCGGATCCAAGGACTAGAACTTGTAGTTCAGGCCCACGCGGGCGATGTGCCCGTCCGTCTCGAAGCGCGAGACATAGGCTCCCGTGCCCACGCCGGGGATCGAGTCCACCTGCACGTTGCGCGAGCCGAGGTCGTAGTAGAGGTACTCGGCCTTGAGCGTCAGGTTGTTCGTGAAGGCGTATTCGACACCCGCACCGATCGTGTAGCCCACCTCGACGTCGCTCTTGCGGCCGGCGAACTGCAGGGCCCCGCCGCTGGTGAAGAAGTCGGCCCGGTAGCTCACGTCGCCATAGGCGAGACCGCCGGTGACGTAGACCAGCGCCCGGTCGAAGGACACGCCGAGGCGCGCCCGCACCGTGCCGAGGTACTCGAGGTCCTGCGAGAGCGTGCTGCGGGTGCCGGCGAGCGCCGCCCCGAAGGTCGTCGGGCTCGCGTAGGTCTGCGTCTCGGACAGATCCGTGTACGAGAGGTCGGCCTCGATGCCGGCGACGAACATGCCGAACTGGTAGTTGAAGCCGATCTGCGCGCCGCCGATGAAGCCTTCCTTGTCAACGGACAGGCTCGGCGGACGGGCGAGGGCATTCACGTTGTTGATGTTGCCCTGGAGGACGCCCGTGGTGCGGATGTCCGAGTCGCCGAAGGCGTAGCCGGCGTGCACGCCGACATAGAAGCCGGTCCAGGTGAAGACCGGGACGGACAGGATCGGCGCGACGGGAGCCATGGCGCGGCGCGGCAGATCCGCGGCGCCGGCGGCGACGGTGAGGCCCATCAGGGCCACGGTCGAGAGGAGGAGCTTCTTCATGGAGCAGGAGGCCCGGGTTGTTCAGGGTTGCGGCGCTAGCTATGCCGTAACTGGAGGCCTTTGGCTGTCACAGTCGAGCCACAGTCGACCCAAAGTCGAGACCGCAGACTTGAACGGGTTCGCGAAGCGTTAACCATCTGTTAACGAGAGGGCCACGGACGCGCGTCGTCCATGCTAGTTTCAGGTCGAAAGCTACCTCGCCCCGCCGGCACCCCGGCGGGGCTTTTTCGTACAAATCATCGACATCAGCGCGATGCGGACCTACTAGCACCTGAGCACGCTGTGCTCTGGCCCGAGTTTCCGGATCTCCGCGTCCATTCGCGCGGCTCATTCCGCCGTCGTGGGGTCGATCA
>NZ_VUOA01000044.1:0-19905 GCF_008386575.1 Salinarimonas soli | reverse complement strand
TGCGCCGATCGGCGGCGGAGGGAAACGCCCGTGACCGCGCCAGGACACGTTCACGTGAGACTGCTGGATCTGGCGTGTCTCGGTTCTATTTTCCGCTGGCGAGCGACACTGTGCCCCCGTCGCCTCGTCGGCTGCGCACCCTCGGCGGCCGTGCACCTGTGGGACCTGTGCGCAGGTCTCACAGGTGCTCCCTCTAGCGGCGTCCCTCTGAAGGCTGGAGACAAGTCACCTTACTGGAGAAGGTTCGATCCCAGGCCCTCTCCCTCCGCCAGTTCCGTCTGACAAACTGTTCTCCGCGCCTGAGCCGGGCGGCTATAAGCCTTTGGTGTGGCCCGTTTTTCGCCTGGGGCTCTGGACTGCGCTGACGAGCGGGCGCGCGAGAATGCTCTCTGTTCGGGCCACTCTCTCCAAAGCTCTGGACTGCTGCGGGGTAGTACGGGTTTGCAGAGCTAATTTCGTTCAAGGGCTTAGAAGCGATCTCACATGCATTGTGTTTGATCTAACGCTTGGGTTGCGAGCAACTCCCGCGTCGAACGAGCTGCGTCTCGTCCCACCGCAGTATGTCTGCTCTTGGCCGATGTCGGCCTGGCAGCTTTTGGCCAGCTTCGTGACTGAAGCAGACTTTCCGCCGTCCCCGGCCCAGTTCGCGCGTCAGCTCTCCAGCGTGTCGCTCCAGCGACGGCGCGGGTGCCGCCGTTCCCCCGCGGTGCCGTTCCGTTCTTCATGGTACCGCATCAGCAAGGCGCCGCAGCCCAGCAGAACAGCTCCACAGTTCGCTTGCTGGCGTGATCGCCGCCCCGACTTCGGTCTTATGCAAGCCCGACATAAGTCGGCTTTTCCGCGCAATTCCGCAACGTAACATCGCGTACCCACGTGATCGCGACCCCATGAACATCCTTGTCGTTGAAGACGAACCGCTCGTCCGCCTAACGATTGTAGACGCACTTCTCGATGCCGGGTTCACGGTCATCGAGGCCACCACCGCGGAGGAAGCCCTCAAGCACTGCGACCACGTCGACGCGCTGTTCACCGACATTCGTCTTCCAGGCGACCTGACCGGCTGGGACATTGCCGAGAGGTGCCGTGAAGCTCATCCGAACATCCCGGTGATCTATGCCACTGGGTTCTCCCATGTTCCTCATAGGAACGTCCCCGGCTCGGTGTTCTTCCCAAAGCCGTATCGAGCGGATCACGTCATCCAGGCGATCAGAGAACTGACGACTGGGGTGTGAACCGCTTTAATTGGGCGGGGCTCATTCCGGGACCTAACTCTTGTCACCTGTTAACCGCGATACCACCTCCGCTTGGCGCGAACCTGGACGACGGATCGTCTGGGCTGCTGGGCAGTTGATTGGGGGCCAGCCGTTGATCGTCACAGCTCCATTGGGGCCATCTTTCCCGCTGACGCCGTGCGCTGACGTAGCGGAGCTGATCGCCGAGAACGCTGCCGATGCGATCTTCGTGATGGACGCTGAGGGTCGGATCACGTTCGCGAACCCGGCTGCTGAGCGCATCTTCGGTTGGCCGCGTGGGGAGATGGTCGGGCAGGTGTTGCACGACCTACTTCACCATCACCATCCTGATGGTCGTCCATATCCACGGCACGAGTGCCCGGTCGCCCAGGCGTACAGAACCGGCGAGACGCTGGCCGGGCACGAGGATGTGTTCTTTCGCAAGGATGGGAGTGCTGTCAGCGTATCCTGCTCCAATGCACCCTTGGTGGGCAGTGGCACGGTTATCGGCAGTATCCTCACAGTCCAGGATGTCAGCGAGCGCAAGCGTGCCGAAATAGCTCTACGGGAGAGCGAGGCTTTCCTGCGCAGCGTTCTGAACAGCAGCCCGGATTGCGTAAAGGTCGTTGACCTCGATGGCCATCTTGTCTTCATGAACGGCCCTGGCCTGTGTGTCATGGAGATCGACGATTTCTCCTGCATCCAGAACAAGGCTTGGGCCGACCTCTGGCCTGTAGAAGCAGGCGAAAGGATCAATCTGGCGGTCGCAGAGGCTCGCCAGGGGAGAACGACGCGATTTTCCGCCTTCTGTCCAACCGCAAAGGGCACCCCCAGGTGGTGGGAGGTCGCGGTATCGCCTGTAATGGGGGCTGAGGGACAGGTGGTGAGCGTCCTCTCGGTGTCCCGGGATGTGACCGAGAAGAAGCGTCAAGAGGATGCGTTAGAAGCTGCTCTCGCACGCAATGCCGACATCCTGGAGAGCATCAACGACTATTACTACGCACTCGATCCAGAGTGGCGCTTCACGGCTGTCAATCGGAAGGTGGAGGAGCGAACAGGCAAGTGCCGCAACGAGATCATCGGTCGCTTGCTATGGGACGTGTTCCCGAAGGCGGCACCTGCTGCGGCGTACGGCGACCAACCCGGTCCCGCTGACGAACGACGGGTGCTGAACCGCGAGGTCTTCTCCAGCGAGCTTGGTATCTGGGTGGAGGCGACCGTCTACCGTGATCATCGCGGGACGGAGGTATACTTCCGAGACATCTCGAAACGAAAGGCGATCGAGCAAGCCTTGATTGACCGCGAGGCTCGGTTCCGCACCCTCGCGGAGGCTATCCCGCAGCTCGTGTGGTCGGCTCGCCCGGACGGCTCTTGCGACTACCTAAATCCCCGCTGGGTCGAGTTCACCGGCGTGCCCGAGGAGCATCACCATGGTCTCCGGTGGTTAGAGGTGGTGCACCCAGAGGATCGGCCGAGGACGGCGAAGGCTTGGGAGAACTTCATCGCTGGTCGTTCAGCCTACGATGTCGATTACCGCCTTCGTTCTCGAATGGGGGTCTATCGTTGGTTCCAGGCTCGCGCCGTCATCCAACATGATCAGGATGGCCGGGCGACAAGGATCTTTGGCACCAGCACTGATATCACCGACAAGAAGGATGTGGAGGAGCAGCAGCTCCTGATGGCTCGTGAGCTTCATCACCGGGTGAAGAACACGCTCGCAACAGTCCAGGCGGTGATCAGCGCGACCGCTCGCAAGGCGACCACTACCGACGAGTTCTACCAAGCCGTCACTGACCGCATCGTGTCGCTGTCTCGCACCCACACCCTGCTGGTCAACAACGAATGGGGTGGTGCGACGGTCACGGACATCTTCCGAAGCGAGCTGGCGCCTTACAACGATGAGAGCAGTAGCCGGATCATCCTCGATGGACCTCCCGTTCAGCTCTCGTCGGAGTTGGCCCTTGCTCTTGGGATGGCTGCGCACGAGCTGACGACTAATGCCGCTAAGTACGGGGCTCTTTCGCTCCCCGACGGTTGTATCCAAGTGCGCTGGTCAGTGGTCCGAGAGCAAGACGCTTGGCTCACTCTGGAGTGGGTCGAGCAGGACGGCCCACCTGTTGAGGAGCCGACTCGCAAGGGCTTCGGCTCTGTTCTCCTGGAGCGAGTGCTTGGGCGTCAGGTCAGCGGTGAAGTGAAGGTTGAGTTCGCACCAGACGGATTGAGGGTCAGGGTCAGAGCGCCGCTCACGAGCAGTCACGAGCCGTCAGAGCCGGACACGGTAGTTCCGGACGCAAGCTGGTCTCAGTAGCCCGTCCAAGTCATGGAAGGCGACAACTCGAACGGCAAAGAGTACAGTCGTCGGCCAGTAGTCCGAACGGGCTGCTGACATTGAGGAGACGCACTATGCGCGAGACTAGCGTTCTTGCGGCTCTGTTCGTGTGCTCAATATGTTTTTCAGCCGCAGCACAGGACCACCACGCCACTGCGAGAGCCGACGACCTCAAGTGGTCGGCTCCTGCTGCTTATGCCAAGGGCGCTCAAATAGCTGTCATCCGAGGTGATCCCAACAAGGAAGGCACGTACGTCGTTCGGCTCAGGGTTCCAGCGGGCTTCAAGATTGCACCGCACACGCATCCTAACGATGAGAATGTCACAGTGCTGTCCGGTACGTTCGGCATCGGAACCGGCGATAAGCTCGACGAGAGTAAGAGCGTGCAACTCAAGCCTGGCGGCTACTCCTTCGTGATGAAGGGGATGACGCACTACGCGTGGTTTCCAGAAGAGAGCGTCATTCAGCTTCATGTGACAGGTCCGCAGGGCATCACATACGTGAACCCGGCAGACAACCCTCGTAAACAGTAGAGATTGCTTGGCATTATCAAAGATCAGGAGATCCTCTTTGATTTCGGCCGTCTGTTAACCCCTTATTTTGCGTTCGATCTCTGTGTGGTATCAAAACAGCAGACCTGGGAACTGCCCCACGGGCCTGCATTTTCATGCCCGCTCCGGTCCACCTAGAAGCCCCGCCTCACTTGGCGGGGTTTTTCTTTTGGGACCTCGGCGATGGTCAGATGCTCATACCGACCGCGATCATGAGCAACGCCAATCCTAAGGCGATCAACGGAAGTTCACCATTAAGGTGCTTGCGGGAACGGGTCATCGAACGCCTCACAACGTAGGTTACCTTAGAGCAACCGGGAGGGTGTCATTGTGGCTGGAGTGAGGACATCTACTTAGCTCACCGAGGAGCCGGTGGCGGACTATGGGTGATGGTGAGAGGCTGAAGCCCCTCCCTGTTCGTCATGCGCCACGATCGCGTATGAGGCCGGACTTCAAGGCAGCGGCACATCGAACAGGGCTAAATTTTCCGCAGGGGAACTTCCCGGCCCGACTCGTCGGCAGATCACCCGAGGTCAGGCCTGTGCAGAGCGGTGGCTGCCGTGGCGCTCTGAGTAGGCCTTCGTGAACTCCGCGCCGAACAAGAGGATCAGCGACGAGTAGTAGATCCACAACAGGATGGTGATCAGGGACGCTGCCGCTCCGTAACCTGTCGCCACGCCGCTCGCGCCAAGATACCAGCCGATCAGGACCTTGCCCGCCGTGAAGAGCGTCCCCGTCACGAGCGCGCCTACCGCGACGTCCCGCCAGGTCAGCTCCACATTCGGGAGGAGCTTGAAAATCATCCCGAACAGAACCGTGGCGGTTCCGAAGGAAACGACCGCGTTCCCGGTGCCGAGGACGAGCGCGGCACCCGAGAGCCGGGTTTCCAGCCATGCGCTTAAAGCCGATAGGGCCGCGTCGACGATGAGGGAGACGAGAAGCAAGAAGCCTAGTCCAAGGAGAAGCGCGAAGCTCAGGATTCGCGACCGGACGAAGACGATCAACCCGTAATGCTTTGGCGGGGGCACCTTCCAGATGAGGTTGAGGTCGTCCTGCAGCTCGAGCACAGCCCCGGTGACGAGCACGAGGAACGTCACGGTCCCGATCACCGTGCCGCGGATCCCGGACTCGACGTTTGCGGCGCTCGCGATGAGCGCTTCGATCATCTCCGCCGTGGGCTGTCCGAGCATGCCGCCGAGTTCTGCCACAATGGCACCCTGGGCCGCCTCTTGCCCATAGACGAGGCCCGCCACGGCGATGGCGACGAGCAGCATTGGGGCGAGCGAGAAGACGGTGAAGAACGAGATCGCGGCTGCAAGGCTCATGGCGCGGTCGTTCCACCACCCAGCGAGGGCGGCGCGGAGAACAATCAGCCAGGCGGAGGGCAGCAGCATGATAGAAAGCCTTGTGGGAACCGCCGAGGAATGCCTGTTTGCGGGCTGCTGGCCAAGGTCGCTTGCTGACGCAACCGCGATCTGCAGCTCGGCCCTCATCATGTCCGGTTTCGAGGAACCACGAAATTCGCCTTGATGACCGGTTTGGGTGCAAAGCAGACAGTCATGCGACGTCAAGCGCTACCATCTGCCTGTGCCATTCCACCGGGAGCGGCTTCATCAGCTTCTCGAGCGTGAGCCGTTCTCGAATGTGCCGCCCGTCCAGGATCGCCTCGACAATGCCGGGCGCGAGCAGCGACAGGCGCAGTACCCTGGCGAGATAGGACGGGTTGATCCGCTCGGCCCGAGCCAGTTCCTCGATCGTGCCGTACACGCCACTCTCCAGCAGCCCCTGCCAGCGGTGCGCCCGCGCCAGCGCTTTCACCAGCGTGCTGTCGACCCGGCTTGGGAGCGGCGCCCAGACCGGCGCTCCATCGGGCACCACGACCCGCTTGCGCCCGCCCCGCCGTTTGAACAGCAGCGCCACCTCGACCCGGACCAGCCGCTCGTCCGGGCTCAGCCGCGCACCGCCGCTCATGCCGCGCGCTCCTCGACCCGCTCCCGCCTGAGGTCACCGACCACGCTCGTCAGCCCCTCCGTCCTGAGCGCGATGCTGATCCCCTCCGTGCCGACGTCCACCCGCGCCACGAGCAGCCCCACGATGCGCGCCTGCTCGGCCGGGAACAGCTCGTCCCAGAGCCCATCAAGGTTGGCGAGCGCCGAGCGCACCTCAGCTTCGGTGATCGCGGCCCCCGCCTCCCGCGCCGCCCGCCAGGTCCGCACCACGATCTCGGGGGTTTGCAGCAGCCCCCGCACCTGCGCCACCACCGCGGCCTCAACCTCGCCCGCCGGCACCCGCCCAACCGGGCAGGCATCACGTGCCCCCTTCAGCACCGCCTGGCTCACATAGTAGCGGTACAGCCGCCCACGCCGGCGCGTGTGGGTCGGGCTCATGGCATGCCCCGTCGGCCCGAAGATCAGCCCCTTCAGCAGCGCAGGCGTCTGCGCCCGCGTCGTCCCGGCCCGTGTACGCGCGCCCTCGGCCAGGATGGCCTGCGCCTTGTCCCACAGCTCGCGCGGCACGATCGCCTCGTGCTCGCCCCTATGCGCCAAGCCCTTGTGCACCGCCTCGCCGACGTACACCCGGTTATGCAGCAGCTTGTAGAGCTGGCCCTTGTCGAACGGCTTGCCGCGCTTGTTCACCGCACCGCTCGCCCGCAGCTCCTCGACCAGCCGCGTCGCCGAGCCCAGCCGCACGAAGCGCTGCACGATCTGGCGCACCAACGCGGCCTCCGCTTCGTTCACCACGAGCTTTCGGTCGCGTACGTCGTAGCCCAGCGGTGCCCAGCCCCCCATCCACATGCCCCTGGCCCGCGAAGCCGCGAACTTGTCCCGGATGCGCTCGCCGATCACCTCGCGCTCGAACTGGGCAAAGGACAGCAGCACGTTGAGGGTGAGCCGCCCCATGCTGGATGTGGTGTTGAAGGCCTGGGTCACGGACACGAAGATCACGTCGTGCGCCTCGAACAGATCGACGAGGCGGGCAAAGTCCACCAGCGAGCGCGAGAGGCGGTCGATCTTGTAGACCACCACCACGTCCACGAGCCCACGCTCGATGTCGACGATGAGGCGCTTGAGGGCAGGCCGCTCCAGGGTGCCGCCCGAGACGCCACCGTCGTCGTAGCGGTCGTGCACGGGGGTCCAGCCCTCGGCACGCTGGGACAGGATGTAAGCCTCGCAGGCCTCGCGCTGCGCGTCGAGCGAGTTGAAGGCCTGCTCGAGCCCTTCCTCGGAGGACTTGCGGGTGTAGACGGCGCAACGGCGCTTGCGGACGGTCGGAGCAGGCGTGGAACGTGCGGCTCGGGTCACGGGCGCGCTCCCGGGTTCTTGAGGCCAAAGAACGTCCAGCCGTTCCAGCGTGTGCCGGTGATGGCGCGGGCGACCGCCGACAGGCTCTTGTACGGCCGACCCGCATACTCGTAGCCGTCCGGGGTCACGGTGCAGGCGTGCTCGACGCCCTGCCACTCGCGGATCAGGCGCGTGCCGGTGATCGGGCGGTCTGCGTCAAGGCGGCGCTTGCGGACGTGCAGCTTGCCACCGTCGAGTTCTTCCCCGAGCGCGACGAGGCGGGCGCGGGTCTCGGGCTTGAGACCGCCGAGGGCGAGTTCCTGGATGCGGTAGGCGAGCCTGCTTTCGAGGTAGCGGCGGTTGAAGGGCGGCGGCTCGGAGCCGAACAGGGTGCGCCATTGCGCCTTCAGCTCCGGAGTTGGAGTGGTCTTCAGGGCGGCGAGGCGGGCCAGCAGGGGAGTCGGGGCACCTGGGCTGGCGTGGGGGGCGGGGGCGCTCATGGGCGTGCTCCTCTCTTGGGGAGCACACGAGCGCTCGGGTGGGCGAGACAGTCCAGCGAACCGTCTCCACCCTCCCCTGGATCTCCGGTGGGTGTCTCCGATCGGAGACGGATGAGAGCGAGGGCAAGCAGGCCAGCCACCTCGGCGAGGCGTTCGTCCGCGCTCATCTGGTCGGGGTGGCTCGTGTGGGCACGGGCGTACGGGATCGACATGGCGCGATGGTGCCCTCGCCCGAGCGACAAGCACAGCACGAACAGCAGCTTAGCGAGGTGGCGCGGCTACAAAAGAAGGCGAACGTAGGTACACGCAGCGCCGATCCACAGGGATGGGGCGGCCGCTGTCGTTCCGCATTTGTTCTCACGCCTGCGTTGAGCTACGATCTAGTGCGCAGTTCATCGTGTGAGGACAGAATGCAGCTTCTCAGAGGTGTTCCGCTGAAGGAGGCATTCCGGCAGTTCGTGGGCCAGGAAGCTTGGTGCGAGCTCGACCGACGGCAGAAGGCTTGGCAGGGAGCTACGCCGCAGACAACGGATCGCGACGAGCGAAAGCGGATCGGCGATGCGTACTGGAACCTACGTTTCCAGCTCGAGCGTCAGTTCGTTGAGGCACTCATGGCCGGCCGCTTGCGGGCGAGCGCATTCAAGCGGCCCGTGGAGCCGCACTCCTCTCGTGAGTTCATTGGGCAGGACATTTGGGAACTGCTCGAAGTCGACTTTGAGGATTCGAGTGCCCGAAACCTCGGGCTCGAACTCGTCCGGATTGAGATTTTTCGCGGATTGACCGAAGTGCGCCCGGCGCTCGCCGTCGCGCCGCCACAAGTCGCGGACGGCCCGGAGTTTGAGCACAACGAAGATTATACATCAGTGCGCATCCGAGAGCACCGCTTTATCCTGAGCCAACAGCTTGGAAAGGTGATCGCCCGCTTCCACCAAGCCAGCTTGGAAGGCTCCCCTAGCTTGGTAGCCAAAGCTGTCCTGAAGGAAGCGCAGTTTAAAAGCGATTGCTTTGCTTCAGTTTTTAAGGGCCACACCGACCCGTCCTGGCGAGAACTTCTGGTAACGACGTCCACGCGTGGGCACTGGCGGCTGAACCTTCTAGGCCATAAGCCCGAACCTGAGCCTAATTGAGTTCGCCACATATCAGGGGACGCTCACCTCGCGCTTAGAAACAGTCCGGCACACTCTCACATGAGGCTCATATGGGCCTCAGGACGTCTCAGGTCGCCTTTGTCACGCTCTGCCCCGTGCTGATGCGCACCCCGCACGGAGGCTACGATGAACCACCTGAATCAATTGCAGCTTGCCCGCCGCTGGGCCATGAGCCCCCGCACCCTGGAGCGCTGGCGCTGGATGGGCCAGGGCCCGCGCTTCCTGAAGGTTGGCAAGCGCGTAGTCTACAGGCTCGAGGACGTCGAGGCCTATGAGGCCGAGCGCCTGCACGAGAGCACCACCAGCGTCCGAAGGAGCGCGTGAGCGTGGGCGCGGTGTTGCCCTGCGACGCGGTCGGCTTGCAGCCTATCTGGAACGACGACGGCCACCTGGTCTGCTGGGAACCCCGCCCAGCGCTGATGGGCTGCGCGATGGAACCTGCTCGGGCCACTGCCGAGGCACCGTTCCTGGCGCCATCTCGCGACGCTTGCCCCACCCCACTCGCGCTGCCGCAGGACTCACCGAGCATCCGAGGCCGCCCATGAGTACCATGCTCGATTATGCCCTGGACTACGCCCGCCGCGGCTGGCCCGTGTTCCCCTGCAATCCATCTGCGCTCAAAGGCGTCGGCAAAAAGCCGCTCGTCCCGCGCGAGCGAGATGCCTCGGGGCAGCCGATCCGGAACACGGGCGGGCTCGCCAAGGCGACGACCGACGCGGAGCAGATCCGGGGCTGGTGGTCGCGCTGGCCCGACGCCCTGATCGGCGCGCGCATGGGTGCCGGGGCAGGCGTATTTGCCATCGACCCCGACGCGCCGGATGCAACTGGTGAGCCCGATGGGCTCGCCGCTTGGCGGGCGTTGCTCGAGCAGCACGGCGGCATTCCGCACACCCACACACACGAGACCCCGGGCGGAGGGCTTCACGTGCTCTTTCGCTGGCGCCCCGAGCGCCCGGTCACGAACAGCGAGGGCGGTCTGCCGCCGGGCATCAATGTTCGAGGCGAGGGTGGGTACGTGATCGCGCCGCCCTCACGTTTGATCGATGGTCGCGCCTACGGCATGGTCGAGCCGCTCGACTTCTTCTGCTTCGCCGACGCCCCCGAGTGGCTGCTCGACCTCCTCGACGGTGGCACCCAGCCCAGGTTGCCTGCGCTCCCATGCCGTGACAACCGCGCCGCGCTCGACCGCTACGCCGCAGCTGCTCTGGAGCGGGAATGCGCCACGCTGGCCAACGCGACTCCAGGCCACCGCAACAACAGCCTGAACGCGGCAGCCTTCAGTCTTGGCACGCTCGTCGGAGCCAACGCGCTCAGCCGGGACCTCGTGCACGAGCGCCTGCTCGCGGCCGCGTCGGATTGCGGCCTCGTCGCGAGCGATGGCAGGGCGAGCGCGACGGCCACAATCGAAAGCGGCTTGGCCGCTGGTGTTCAGCGCCCGCGTGACCTCGGCCTGGTCGCGCAGGGCGCACGCGCCAGCAACGCCCCCCGACGTCGACGCTCCCCAGGGCGCACTCCGTCGACCAAGCCGGACTGGTATTCCGACTGTTTGCTGGGCAGCGACGGCGACGCCCTGCCCAACCTGGCCAACGCTATGGTGGCCCTGCGCTCGGACCCGGCACTGCGCGAGCTCGTGGCCTACGACGAGATGCTGTGCGCCCCAATCCTCCTTCAGCCGGTGCAAGCCGGTGAGAGCACGGCGACGCCACACACTCCGTTTGCACCTCGTCCCGTGACCGACACCGATGTCGGGCAATTGCAGGAACGGCTGCAACTGGCCGGACTGCATAGGATCGGCCGGGATATCATCCACCAGGCCGTCGACATGCGCGCACACGAACGTGCGTTCCACCCCGTGCGCGACTATCTCGGCGCACTCGTGTGGGACGGGGTGCCCCGGATCGACGGCTGGCTCTCAGCCTATCTTGGCACCGAGCGCACGGCCTATTCGGCCGGCATCGGGGCCATGTTCCTCGGCGCGATGGTGGCGCGCGTCATGGAGCCGGGCTGCAAGGCGGATTACATGCTGGTGCTGGAGGGCCCGCAGGGCGCCCGCAAGTCCACAGCCTGCGCGATCCTGGGCGGCCCGTGGTTCTCGGATAACTTACCCGACGTGACGAGCGGGAAGGACGTGCTCCAGCACCTGCCGGGCAAGTGGCTGATCGAAATCGCCGAGCTGTCGGCCATGAGCCGCGCTGAGGACGCGGCGCTCAAGGCGTTCATCTCACGGCCGGTGGAGCGTTATCGCCCGAGCTATGGACGCAAGGAGGTTCATCAACCGCGCCAGTGCGTATTCATCGGGACCACGAACAAGGCTGTCTACCTGCGCGACGAGACAGGCGGGCGGCGGTATTGGCCGGTGCGGGTGGGCAGCATCGATACGGCGGCTTTGGCGCGCGACCGCGACCAACTCTTTGCCGAGGCTGTGCGCCTGCATCGGCAGGGTGCCCGGTGGTGGCCGGACGGCGCTTTCGAGCGGCAGCACATCAGGCCGGAGCAGGAGGCTCGCTTCGAGGCTGACGCCTGGGAGGACGTGATCGCGAGCTTTGTCGCGAACCGGACAACGGTGACCTTGACCGAGGTGGCACGTGAGGGGCTGGGGTTCGAGACGTCACGGATCGGCACGGCTGACCAGCGCCGCATCGCGGCAGCACTCGAGCGCCTGGGTTGGGAACGATTGCGGAAGGACTCACGCGGGAACCGGCCCTGGGGTCGGTCTGGCTAAAGACGGCACACGGCGCACAACGGCGCATTCTCCAACGAGGGCACCAGGGCTGATGCAGCACACATGTACGCCATGGAGGTTAGTTGGAAAGTGCGCCATGTGCGCCGTGTGCGCCGTAGATGCTCAGCGCACAAACAGTCGCGTCGCGATCGCTCCACCAGTTCAGAAGCGAGATCATCGTAGACAAACGTAGATCAACGCAACCCTGTCGCGTAGACGATCCGCCGTCCGCGTGAGATGATCCAGGACATGAACTTCGACATTGCTGACGGGCACTGAGGAGCCGGGGGGCGGTCGAAAGTCAGGGACCTTTCACCTCCGGACCGGCGCCCTTCGTTCGTCTGTGATAACCGCGAAATTGGCTCTGGGGGTCCCCTGCCCTCCCCCAGCCCGCAAAGCCCGGCCGCGTAAGGAGATCTACCCCATGAGCGCCCGTGTCGAAGCCCCGGATCACTCGACCAAGTCCGCACACGAGCGGGGTTCGGCTGGGGCTCAGGCCGGGGCGACGGACCCGCTCGCGATCAGCTATCGAGCCCTCGACAGCCTCATCCCGTATGCCCGCAACGCTCGCACCCATTCGGACGCGCAGGTGGCGCAGATCGCCGCCTCCATCCGCGAGTTCGGCTGGACCAACCCGATCCTCGTCGACGGCACGAACGGCGTCATCGCCGGCCACGGCCGCCTGCTTGCCGCCCGCAAGCTCGGGCTCTCGATGGTGCCGGTGATCGAACTCGCATCCCTGAGCGAGGCGCAGAAGCGCGCTTACGTGCTGGCCGACAACAAGCTCGCCCTCAACGCCGGATGGGACGAGAAGGTGCTCGCTCTCGAGGTCGCCGACCTCGTGGCGCTCGGTGTCAACGTCGACCTCACCGGCTTCGATGCCGTCGACCTCGACCGCATCTTGGGTCGGGAGCATGGCGGCCTCACCGACCCCGACGAGCCCCCCTCCCCCGCAGCCCAGCCCGTGAGCCGAGCGGGCGATATGTGGCTGCTCGGGGTACACCGGCTGGTGTGTGGCGATGCCACCGACCCGGAGGCGGTCTCGCGAGCCCTGAACGGGGTGGTACCCCATCTCATGGTCACTGACCCGCCCTACGGCGTCTCCTACCAGCCCGGCTGGCGCAACGAGGTCATCCGGACCGATGGCAGCCGGGTGGCGGCTCGGGCCACGGGTGAGGTGATGAACGACGACCGGGCGGACTGGCGGGAGGCGTGGGCGCTCTTTCCCGGCGAGGTGGCCTATGTCTGGCATGGCGCCCTGCATGCCCCTGTGGTGGCCGGGTCGCTCGAGGCAGCTGGCTTTGCCATTCGGGCGCAGATCATCTGGGACAAGACGCGTCTGGTGATCGGGCGGGGTGACTACCACTGGCAGCACGAGCCCTGCTGGTACGCGGTGCGCCGCAGCGGCAAAGGGCACTGGTCGGGTGACCGCAAGCAGACCACCGTGTGGGCCATCCCGCACCTGAAGAGCGAGACGGGGCACGGCACGCAAAAGCCGGTCGCCTGCATGCTGCGCCCGATCGAGAACAACTCGAGCCCCGGTCAGGCCGTGTACGAGCCGTTCTGCGGCTCGGGCACCACGCTCATCGCAGCGCAGATGAGTGGGCGTGTGTGCCACGCCATCGAGCTCGACCCGGTTTACGTCGACGTGGCGGTCCGACGCTGGCAGGCGTTCACGGGCGACGCTGCGGTGCTGGAGGGCACGGGTCAGAGCTTTGCCGAGGTCGAGGCCGAGCGGCTGGGCGGGGCGGAGGCGGCGGTATGATCGGCTGGTTTGCCTATGTGCGGCATGCCGACGTGCCCGAGCGTGAAGCGTGCGGCTGGGTGGTGGTGGACGACCTTGGTCCCGTCCATGGCGCCTGGTCGGTGCTGATGCGGTGGACGGGCGAGGGTGAGCCCGGGGAGATCGACGATGCGGGGACGTAAGCCCACGCCAACGGCGCTGAAGGTGATCCGCGGTAATCCCGGCAAGCGGCCCCTGAACCGGCGCGAGCCGCGGCCCGGGGTGGTTGTGCCGACCTGTCCGGCGCACCTGAACCCGAGCGCCAAGGCGGAGTGGAAGCGGGTGGCTCGGCAGATGGTGCTGCTGGGCATGATCACGGAGCTCGACCGGGCGGTGCTGGCCTCCTACTGCCAGGCGTATGGGCGCTGGGTGGAGGCGGAGCGCAAGCTGAAGGAGACCCCGATGGTGATCCGGCTCGCGTCCGGGGTGATCCAGCAAAGCCCGTGGCTGGCGATCGCCAACAAGCAGGTGGAGCTGATGCAGCGGTTTGCGGCGGAGCTGGGTCTCTCGCCGGTGTCGCGCACGCGGGTGGCGGTGCGGCCGATTGGGCCCAAGCCGTGGGAGGACACAAGGGGCGGGTATACCGGCCTGCTCGCGGGCGTGCCGCCCGATGTCGAGGCTTACCTCTCGGGCAGGTACAAGCCTTGAGCGACTGCACATGCCTGACGGGTCAGATCAGGCGCGATCGAGCCAGTGAAGGAGGAGCAGGAAGCTCACGATCAGGAGCACCGCGACGGCGCCGGCGATCATCAGTGAGTTCGTCGCCCGCTCGACGCGAGCGTCCATGGCGGCCCGCGCCTGCTTTGGCAGGAACGGGGCGATGCGGCTACGCACCGCAAAGAGGATCATCAGGAAGGCTGCGGCGAGGGACAGGATCTTCAACAGCACGGAGGAGCCTCTCAGTCTAAATTGCCAGCGTTGCCATGCTCGGGGGTGACTGCCGCCTTACGCTGGCGGCTACCTATCGGGACGGTACAAACTCCAGCGTAGGCAAACGATGTCAGGTGAAGGATGCTGGCGGTAGCGGGCATTCACATCAAAAGCGGACGTTCAGCTCAACGGGCGTAGGGTCTCGGATTGGTCGCTCGCGGACATGCTTCAAGAAGCGAAGTGCGACCATGACATAAACCGTCCACGGCACTACTTCTGGGCTGGGCCCCATAGGCGGCTTGCACCTTCGTGTCAGCCCTCGGACTCATGCACCGCTCTGGATCGGACTTCACCCGGACTCCATCGTCGAGCGCGCCGAGTGGGTGACTCAATACCCGAAGCAAGTGGGCGTCGTCGATCGCGAGGATTGAGGCGCGTTTGGGCGGCGACTTCGCCTTAAAAATCGACAGGTGGCGCAGGCGCCTTCGCCGTACGCGACAGCGGGAGCCGGACCACCGTACCCTGGGCCTGCTGCTTGAACGCGCCGCTGTGGGAACGCTTTCGTGCCATGGTCCTCGTCCTCTGGAAACGCAGCAGCTTGGTCAATCCGTAAACTGTGATCTGTGCACGAGTAGGGGCCGCTTCAGATCGTCGTTTTACCTCGACAGCCCCAGGTACCTAATCATAGGAGGGGTTAGCTGCGGCACCGGGCAGCCCTCAGCACCTCGATGAGCCTGTCCTGATCGAATGGCTTGAGCAGGAAGTCGCGAGGCTGGGTCGCAAGGGCCGCCGCGCGCGTCGAGGGGTCGCCCGAGCCCGATATGAACAGGTGGGGGATGCCGCGGGCCCGGGCTGTCCCGGCGACCTCGATGCCGTTCATCGCGCCCTTGAGAGTGATGTCGAGGATCGCAAGATCGATGCCGCCCGCTTCAAGAAGGGTGATGGCCTGCTCGCCCGTCGCAACTGGGCCAACGACGGTATGGCCGGCCTCCTCGACGATGTCGGCGACATAATCGGCGACAAGCGCTTCGTCCTCGACGAGCAGGATCCGGAGTGGAGCGCTCATCGAGGCAGGCTGACCCGGCAGGTCGTTCCGGTATCGGCGTGATCGACCCGGACCTCGGCGTCGATCTGGGACGCAAGTCGCCGCATCAGGCTCGTACCGAGACCGCCACCCGTCTCGCCGGACGGGGGCTGGCGTCCGACACCGTTATCCTGCACGGATAGCACGATGGCATCGTCCTCCTGATCCAGGCGGATCAGGACCTCGCCCGGCCGGTCTCCGGGGAACGCGTGCTTCAGAATGTTCGTCATGAGCTCGTTGGCGATAAGCCCGAGCGGGACCGCGACGTCAACGGGCAGGATCGTCGACGCAACATGCGTGACGACGCGGAGGCGATCTCCTGCGGCACCGATGAGGCCTTCCGTCAGGCGCTCAAGATAGGCGCCGAAGTCGACGCGCCTGAAGTCCTCCGACCGGTAGAACTCCTCTTGGAGGGCGGTCAGGGCCTGGATCCGCCTCGCGAGATCGGCAAGCTGTCCCCGCGCGGCGGCATCGGGCATCGCCTTCTCGGTCATGCGCAGGAGGCTGATCACAATCTGCAGATTGTTGTGCAGGCGGTGATAGAGCTCCTTCAGGACGAGGTCCCGGCTTTCGGCAAGGTTGCGCCGCTCGCGGGTTCGCTCGAGGGCAATCCGTGCGCTCGCCGCGAGCCGCTTGAGCTGGTTGCTGCGCTTGACGACATAATCGTCGAACCCGTGCTTCATCGCCTGGACGGCGATCTCCTCGTTGCCTGTTCCCGTGAACATCACGGTGCAGCACTCCGGGCTTCCCGCCTTCACCCGGTCGAAGATCCTGATGCCGTCGGACCATCGCAGGTCGAAGTCCGTCACCAGGATGTCGGGGTGCCAGCCGGCGAGGGTCACGGCCAGTGCGGCTTCGTCCCCGGCCTCCTTGATCTCCGCGCAGGGAAACTCCTGGCCGAGCGTGCGCCGGACCAGCGTTCTCACGTCCGGATCGTCGTCGACGACGAGAATGCGACAGGCTTCCATGTTGACGTACCGGCAGCGACGCCCAATCTGCACGGGGCAGGCCAGGCATGGAGCGATGTTGGACCAGGTGCGAGGAGGGAATGAGGCTGCCCGCTCCGATGTTCCCGGCGGAGTTTGGTCCAGCCATCTTACGCCGCTCGTCGCACCGGCCGCCATGGCTGTGACGGCGCTCCTCCTCGTCACGGCTGCCATTCTGCTGAGCATAAGCCTCGCTCGCCTCCAGGAGAGCCGCGAACTGGCGTTTCGGGCCAGCGGCATCCTGCGTCATGTTGCCGAGGTCAGGGCGGATGTTCGCACCGCCGAAACAGGCCAGCGCGGCTATATCCTCACGGGCGAGCCCCGGTATCTTGCGCCCTACAACCATGCCGTCGATCGGGTCTGGGCCACTTTCGTCGCCCTGCGCAAGCTGGTCAGGGATCCCGGTCAGGCCAGGCGGCTCGCCGAGTTGGAGCCCTTGATCACGGCAAAGCTTGACGAGCTCTCCGAGACGGTCGCGCTGCGAAAGGGGAGCTTCGAGGCGGCGCTCGCGCTCGTGCGCACCGATGTCGGTCAGCGGCTCATGGAGGACATCGACACGCGCGTTGCGGAGTTCGAGAGGGCCGAGGAGGCGATCCTCGTGTCCGGGACGGGGGCACTCGAGCGCGACGCGACATGGGCGACGCGGCTCGCCGGCCTCACCGGCCTCCTAGCAGTCGGGAGCGCCGTTCTCGGTGCGTTGTGGTTCGCCAGCCAGCGCGCGCATTCCAGCATGCTCACGGTCGAGAGGCGGTTTCGGCGGGACCTCGAGCGACAGGTCGAGGAACGCACGGCGCGCCTCGTCGAGCTCAACCGGGAGCTCGATGCCTTCGCCTACACGATCTCCCATGACCTGCGCGCACCCTTGCGCGCCATGCACGGTTACGCGGACGCGCTCATCGAGGATTACGGGCCATTGCTCCCCGAGGACGGCCGGCGCTTCATCCGGCGGATCGCCGCGGCCTCCGAGCGGATGGAGGACCTGATCCAGGATATCCTGTCCTACAGCCGGCTTGCCCGCGAGGAGGTGAGCCTTCGCCCCGTTTCCCTGGAGCGTATCGTCGACGGCGTCCTCACCCGGTCGGCCGAGCGGATGGGCGAGACCGGGGCCGAGATCGTCTTGGAGCGTCCCTTGCCCGCGGTTCTGGGCCACGCGCCCATCCTGTCGCAGGCGGTCGAGAACCTTGTCCTGAATGCCGTGAAGTTCGTCGGGCCCGGGACGAGGGCTCAGGTGCGCATCCGGGCGGAGCCTCGCGACGGTTGGGTGCGGCTCAGCGTCGAGGATAACGGGATCGGGATCGCGGTGGAGCACCATGAGCGCATCTTTCGTCCCTTCGAGCGCCTCCATGGGGCCGAGGCTTATCCAGGCACCGGGATCGGACTTGCCATCGTGCGGCGCAGCGTCGAGCGCATGGGCGGGCGGTGCGGCGTCGCTTCGGTGCCGGGCTCGGGAAGCACGTTTTGGATCGAGCTCGGGGTCGTGGCGGGAGGGAGGGCGGCATGCAGCGTGACGACGAGGTGATCCTGATTGTCGAGGACAGCGAGGATGATCGCGCGCTCCTGGCGCGCGCCTTTCGCAAAGCGAACGTGACGGTTCCGATCCAGTTCGCTGAGGACGGGGACGAAGCCCTTGCTGTGCTCCAGGCGCTCTCGGCGGCGTCCGTACAGCACCCTGTCGTGATCCTTCTGGATCTCAAGCTGCCCCGTCGCTCCGGGTTTGAGGTGCTGGAGTGGATCAAGGCGCAACCGACGCTGCGCCGCGTACCCGTCGTGATCCTGACATCCTCACGCGAGAGCACGGACTTGGCGCGGGCCTACGATCTTGGGGCGAACTCGTACCTTGTGAAACCGGCCCGTCTCGACACGCTACTCGAGATGGTGGAGCGCATCGACACGTACTGGCTCAAGCTCAACCAGCGCGCTGAAAGCGGCCAGCCCACGGTGGGTTGATCAGGGTGGGCCAAGCGGGCGAGCGATAGGGGAAGCGCCCGGTTGCGCCCGGACAAGAGACGGTGACCCGCCGCCCGGGACCGTGCTTCGGAGCGATACGGAGTTTATGATATCCGGCCCTCCTTCGTTGAGGACGAGGGTCCGTGGAAACCGCGCTGTCCTTGCGAACGCCACCTGTCGTCTTGGTCCCGCGGTGCTCGCTAGTTGAGCCCAGGTGGCGTTTCGCACAGCGAGGGCAGTAATGATCACTGTGCCGAACGCACACTCTTTAACCCTGCCTTAACCGGCTTGGTGGACGGACGCAAAGTCGCTACGCCAGAGGTACAAACAACAACATTGATTCGGGGGCGAACGGATGACGGAAGGCACTGGCGTGCTCGACCACCTTGACGCGATCATGCAGGACCTCGCTGAGGTCGCGAGCGACGAGACTGCCCCCGAGCTAGTACGCCGAATCGCGAGGTGCGGGGTGGATGCGCTTCTCGCCGGCCTCAATAGCGAGTGTGAGCGCCTCTCGATCGGAACCGCGCAGGCGGATTGTTCATTACGCATGCACTAGCAGCACGCCCAGCAGGGAGCATCTGCCATCAGCAAACGTCTATCGCTGCGTCTGTTGGCTTTACGTTCTCGGACTCGTCCGCTGCGAGCCGGCCTATGGCGTGCTGATTTCCAACCGAGCAGACCCTGGCGAAGGGACACGATTGCCTCCCATGGATCGCATCTGAGGTGCCGTAGCCTCGTTGGCAGGCTGGCAACGGTGAAGAAGCCGGGCGTCAGCGAGGGCGACAGCTCCTCCCATCCCAGCGGCACCGCGACGGGCGCCCCCGCACGGGCCCGGGTCGAATACGCCGCGATGGCTGTCGCTCCTCGTCCGTTGCGCAGGTAGTCGACAAAGATCCGTCCCGTTCGCGCACTCTTCGCCAGGGTGCGGGTGAAGCGGACAGGACTGTCCCGCTCCATTGCTTCGGCCAGCGCCGCCGTGAACGCCTTTACCTCGTCCCAGCCCGCGGCAGGCGTGAGTGGCGCCCCCACATGCAGCCTCTTGCCGCCCGTCGACTTAACGAAGCTCTCTAGCCCGAACGCGGCGAGACGATTTCGGACCTTGCGTGGGGCCGCGATTACGTCTGCAAAGCCACCGCTCTCGTCCGGGTCGAGATCCATGACAATGCGGTCGGGCCGGTCGACATCCGTGAGGCTGACTCCCCAACGCTGTCCTCACCGGTGACCCCAGGTGTCGTCGCAACAGAACTCAACGCCTCGCGGCTACAACAGTCGAGCGCGAAGGCCACCCGCTCGTAGGTTCAAGCCGCGCCCGGAGCGAAGCGGGCGCGGGCCGATGCATGACCCGGCGGGAGCACTGGCGGGCAAGGTAAGGAACGTCAGAGGCTGACCGGATCTTTGATCGGGCGGTCCGTCGGGACAGGTTGCTGTCCGGCGACCCGCCCCACATTCAGCAGCTTCAATCCACCGCG
>NZ_VUOA01000277.1 GCF_008386575.1 Salinarimonas soli | reverse complement strand
CGGGACTGGAGTATCTGTAGAGGCTGTTGATCCAGTCTTCCAAGCTAAGATGTTGGACATGTTGAAACAAACAGGACGACCCGAAATGGTTGTTGGATGGTATCATTCACATCCTGGCTTTGGTTGTTGGTTATCTGGTGTGGACATCAACACTCAACAGTCATTTGAAGCATTATCAGAACGTGCAGTTGCTGTTGTGGTTGATCCCATCCAGTCAGTAAAGGGTAAAGTTGTGATAGACGCATTCCGC
>NZ_VUOA01000276.1 GCF_008386575.1 Salinarimonas soli | reverse complement strand
AGCCTCAGACCAGAGCCTCAGGTCTCGGCGAACGCCGTCGGCCACTTCTCGGCGATCCACCCGCTCCAGTCCTCGGCGGCGCGGGCCCCGAAGTCGCCGACCGCCTCGGCGGGATCCGGCTCATCGAGCATCTCCCGCCACTCATCGAGTTCGGCCTGGGTGACGGGCCATTCCGTCTCCGGGGACCGGCGGTGGCGCTCGGCGATCCGTTCGGCCTGCAT
>NZ_VUOA01000275.1 GCF_008386575.1 Salinarimonas soli | reverse complement strand
GAGGGCGTCGCTCGCTCCGAGGAACTCGAAGAGGCCAAGCGCAAGCTCCAGGCTCGTCTCGCCGAAGCCGAGGAGACAATCGAATCCCTCAACCAGAAGGTTGTCGCTCTCGAGAAGACCAAGCAGCGTCTCGCCACCGAGGTCGAGGACCTGCAGCTGGAGGTCGACCGTGCCACTGCTATTGCCAACGCTGCAGAAAAGAAACAGAAGGCCTTCGACAAAATCATCGGAGAATGGAAACTCAAGGTCGACGACCTTGCTGCCGAACTCGATGCCAGCCAGAAGGAATGCCGC
>NZ_VUOA01000274.1 GCF_008386575.1 Salinarimonas soli | reverse complement strand
ACTCCTCCTTCTCGGTGTTCTTTGTTGTCGCGCGCCGCACCTTATAAAAACAAAATGCTGTCTGCCGCCAGACTGATCGCCCCTGCAGCCAGGTCTGCCATCTTCTGCAACTCTGCACTGGTGCGACCACTTGCAGCTGTACCCACCCATACACAGATGGTACCTGCTGTCCCTACACAGCTCTCTGCAGTGCGGTCCTTCCAGACCACATCGGTCACTAAGGACATTGACTCTGCTGCCAAATTCATTGGTGCTGGTGCAGCGACAGTGGGAGTAGCTGGTTCCGGAGCTGGTATTGGAACAGTCTTCGGCTCCCTCATCATCGGCTATGCCAGGAACCCCTCCCTCAAGCAGCAGTTGTTCTCATACGCC
>NZ_VUOA01000273.1 GCF_008386575.1 Salinarimonas soli | reverse complement strand
ATCTCGGAGAAGCTCTACGAAGAGAACTTCGCCGGGGCCGTCATCGAAGAGATCGAACGCAAGGTTGGGGTGCGCAAGCACTACGGCGTCGGCCTGGACAACCAGAACCTGGCCACGTTGTGACGCCCGGGGCGGCGGTGCTCGGCGCCTCCGCCCTGACCACGGTGGGCAGACCAGGGTGGGCAATCGGCCCTAGCATGGGCCCAT
>NZ_VUOA01000043.1 GCF_008386575.1 Salinarimonas soli | reverse complement strand
GGCCGGGCGGTGGCGGGGGTGTTCAACCTGGAGCGCATCGTGGCCCGCGCCTGGCCGGCGGCCGAGAACCGCATCACGATCGCCGAGCTCACCTATTGAGGGATGGCCTCGCGGGCGGGCTCCGAGATTCCCAGCGCAGCCCGGCCTCGAAGGGCGCTCCAGGGGTCTTCATCCGGCTGTGGCGAGGTGATGCTTCGAGACGCCTGCTGGCTCGGGCTCCTCAGAGCGTGACCCGAAAGGGTTCGCACCTGTCCCCCTCATGCTGAGGCGCGAGCGGAGCGAGCCTCGAAGCACGCACCACCCGCGTGAGCCGGAGGGAGATCCCTGGATCGCCCTTCGAGGCCCGCCTGCGGCGGGCACCTCAGGACGAGGACGGAGGGTAGGCCGTCCTTATGAGCCAGCCTCTCAGCATGAGGGGGTGGGGAGACCGCCGTTCCGGGCCGGCCTCCCCGGGTGGCTTCAGCGGGCGATGCGCAGCTTCGAGATCTGGCCGCCGATGTTCCTCAGGGCATCCTGGAGCTGAGCCGCGTCGGCCGCATCGTAAAAGGCTCCGCCGTTGAGCGTGGAGCACTCGGTCAGGAGCTTCTTGACGTTGGCGTCCGTGACCTCGAAGGCGATGGTGAAGAGGCGGATGCCCGATGCCGTGTCGGCCGCCATGTTCTGGCAGGTGAGCTTGGTGATCGTGTCCGCCTCCGCGGCGTTCTTGCCGTCGTGAAACTTGCTGTTCCGGTTGCGCTGCGAGACCGTGTTCATGCCGTCGGTGACGAGGATCATGTTCCGGCTCACCGGCGAGCCGGCCTGGGCGGTCCGGGCCGAGAGGGGGGCCTGGGTGGAGAGCGCGCGCCAGCCCCAGAGCAGGCCCGCCGGCAGGTAGGTCTCGCCGTTAGTGGTCAGGGCGTTGATGCGACTTTTGGCGAGGCTCAGGTCATTCGTGGGCTCGAGGATAGGCGAGGCGCAGCTGATATTCATCAGGCCGGGGATGCGGACCGAGTAGTTGCCGTCGCGGGTCTCGTCGGGATAGGGGCGCGATCCCACGCAGCCGTTCCAGCGCACCCAGCTGCCGCCGCTCTTGGTGCATTGCTTGACCATGTTGTTCCCGTAGATGGGCGTGCACTGGTCGACCCAGCGGGCGGGCTGGGCTGCGATGTCGCAGGAATAGGGTGTTCCGTCGTTGTAGCAGGTGCGCGGCTGGGCGGGCTGCGCGGGCTGGAAGACCTTCTCGCACTGCTGGCCCACGACCTCGCGCACGTCCTCGCACTTCTCCTTGACGGGCGTCTGGTAGTCGGCCGGCACGTCGAGCCAGGGCTGGTTGCGGTTCCCCAGGCCGATATTCACGTATTGGGCGAACGGGATCACCGAGACGTGGATCTGGTCCGCGTCGCCGCGGCGCGCGATGAAGTCGTCGATGAGGGCCGTCGTGGCGCTCTTGAGCGAGGTCATGCGGGCGCCCATCATCGAGCCCGTGGTGTCGAGGACGAAGGCCACGTCGAAGCGCTCGTTGCGCCCGCTCGTCGCCTGCGACTCCACCGCGACGGGCACCGTGCGGATGCCCAGCACGCTCAGAAGGGTGGTCGGCACGGCCGTCGAGACCGTGACGCGGACCGCCGATTCCTGGCCGTTCTGCAGAACCTGCTCCACCGCCGGCTGGTAGGTGATCCCGTCGCGCTGCGGGAGCTGCTTGGTGAGGAAGGCGAGCCCCTGCTGCTTGCGGGCCGTGAAATCGCCTGTGGCCTTCGCGACCGAGAGCGCCGTCCCGTCGGCGGCGGTTTGCATCGTCTCCCGGAGGCTCATGGCGCGGTTGTAGTCCAGGGCGGCTCCGGCGGAGCCGACCAGGGGAACCAGGACGAGAGCGAAGAGCACACCGACCCCGCCGCGCTTCTCGCACAGGAAGGAGGGAAGGTATTTGATCATGGGAGCCCGCAGCACAAAGGACGTACGCTAGACATCGGGCCTTGCCGGCTACGGAAACCTTAATCTGATGCCTGACATCGGCCTGACTGCGGGAGATCCTTAAAGATCGATCAAACATCGCCTCAAAAGTGGCGAGCTTTCTGTCAGTCGTGGGGCGGCTGCGGGGCTGGGCGGGGTGCCGGCCTTGGAGTGCATTGCGGTCCGGCCGTCCGCCTGGGCGGGAAGCCGAGGACCTCTGACATGCGGTCATACAGGGCCTCAAGTTGCGCGAGGTCCTCGCGTGGGATCGCGTCCGGGGCGGCGCCAAAGATTTGCCTTGCGAAGCCGGCGATCGTGACATCCGCAGCGGTGAGCCGGACGGCAGCCGGTCGCACGGGACGGGCGGGCGGGCGCGTTCGGGGCCGGCCTTGCCCGGAGGGGCAGGCGGGGGGCCCGCGGGGCGGATCGTCAGTGGCGGGTGGACTCGTGCGGGCATGGATGTTGCGCAGCAGCGCTCTGCGGCGGGAGGCAGCACGGCGCTCGTAGCGATCCAGCCTGACCAGATCGGCGAGGGCGCCTTCGGCGTCGGCCAGGGACGGGCGAGCGGCGTCCCTGCTCGATTCGTGTTTCTCCACGTTGCGGCGCAGGGCTGCGACGTTGCGCTCAGCGCTAGCCATCAGGCGTTTGCAGCCTTCCACCCCGTTGAGGTGCGACAGCCGCAGGAGATCAGCCTCTTCACTGCGGATGAACGACCAAACGTGAAGCATGTATTCACAATCATGTGCACCTTTGGAGAGAATGCTGGCGCTGGGGTGAGCAGCCGCCTCGTCGAAGCCCTTCTCCTGCAAGGGGGCCAGAGCGCGGCCTGTGACGGCCGTGCGGTGCGCCCGGATGCGCCATATCTCGACCTGCGCGGCGGCCGCAAGGCGCGCCAGGTGGAGGGCGTCTGGGCCGTGCTCACCCGGCCCGAGGAGGGCCCGCGCGAGGGGCTCGACGCGGGCCGCCCAGGTGGGGTCGCGGGTGATGTCGGTCGAGAGGCCGTGCCGGAGGGCGTTGCGGCTCGCGCGGGCCTTGCCGGCGCCGGTGCGGGGGCCGGTGCTGCGCTTTGCGTTGCGGCGGTTGGCGGCCTGCTTGGCGGGAGTGGTCACGCGGGCGGCACCTGAGGGGCTACAGCCTCTCGGGCCGCGGTGCCCGGGCGTTCTGGGGACGCCCCCTCCTCCCCTGCCCCGCTATCTCCGCCAGCGGGATCGGTGTGTGGGCGCGCGGCTTGCTGGTGCCCTCCCCCTTCAAGCCGCTCTGGCTGGGGCGTGGGTTCGTTCTGCGCGTCTGGAGCCCCCCCGCCGTCGGAGCCGTCGCAGGTACCGAGCTCGCTTTCGGGGTCGACGTCGTCCGGAAGATCATCACCGTCGATCTCACCACGCTGTATGCGGTCATAATGCGCGTTCACCGCTGCCCGACGGTCCATATGGAGGCGCTCGTGGCGGCGCTCGTCGTCGCGGGGGTTCGACACCCGGCCGGGGCTCGGGGCGGGCTCGTTGGCGGAGGCCTCGATGATCTCGTCAGAGACGCGGCGGAGGCGGCCCGCGCGGGGGTCGCGGCGGCGCTCGAACTCCCGCAGGGCCTCGTTCCGGCGGGCGTAAGCGGCCGTGATCAGGGCCTCTAAGCGCTCGATCTCGCCGAGCCTGCCGAGGAGGGTCTCGGCGTTGAAATCTTCGGACGTGCGCCCGTACTGGCGGAGAATGGCCTCAATCCGCTCGACGGCCTTGGGCTCCCGGCGGGCCCAGGCCGACATCAGCTTGTCTCGGCTTGCAAAGAGAGCCTCTCTGCGGATGCCTTTCGGCTCCTGCCTGTTGATGAGGAAGGCGTTGATCGCATCGCGTTGCCGGCCAGCGAGGTAGGTCCGGCGCAGGCGGCGGTAGCGGATCACTTCCCAGGAGAGGTCGCCGATCTCCTTGAGGTCGAGCCACTCGATGATGTCCACTGGGACGAGGGAGAGGCTGAGCTGACGGAGGATGCCCTCGTAGGCGTCGGCGTCCTCCTCTGGCAGGAGGGGCGGCGGGCCAAGCAAGGCGGCGATGTGGCGGGGAAGCACCTCTGAGAGGGGGACTTTGGGCAGGGCCTGAGTGGGGGTTATCACGATCGAACTCCAGAACGTTCCTCGTTCGTTCCAGTGTCGGCGGTTCAGTTCAGCCCAACAAGCCCCCTGCCGTGGATAGCCTATGTTTTAACCTGGAGCCGAGACGAGCAGTTGGGTTCGTTCTGCCAACAACGCTTGGTGCTCCTGGTGTACGTCAGTGATCGTCTCGAAAGGTATTTCACAGAAATGAACTAAGTAAATTTGCTTTTATTACCGCATTGTTAGACGAACACCCGCCCCACCTCCGTTCTCAGGTATGAATTCGATCCCGGCACTTTCGAATATCGACTGCAATTTTCGAGCATTACTCCCCCTGATTACACCACCTTTCTCAAATGCGCGAATGGAAACGGCGCTTAAACCCGACTTTGACGAGAGTTCTGCTTGTGTCCAGTCCAGAAGCGCGCGAGCTGCACGGCACTGCGCCGGGGTAAGCGCCGGCGCTTGAAAGTTATCTTTTTCGTAAGTTTCTGGTTGACTCATCCCGTCCAGCCTATAAGTTTCTTTTTCCGTAAGTTATCTCATCCAGTGAATCGGAGAAACAGATGAGCCCTCAAGCTGCCTCGAAGCCGGACCGCTGTTCCTATATCGGCGGCTCGGATGCAAGAACCATCATGAGCACGGACGAGGCTGCCCTCGTGCGCCTCTGGCAGGAGAAGCGGGGCGAGGCAGAACCGGAGGACCTCTCGGGCAACCTCCTCGTCCAGTTCGGCTGCGCCACGGAAGACCTGAACCGGCGCTGGTTCGAGGGCAACACCGGCCACGCGCTAGGCGGGTTGCAGCGCTTCGTGCGGCATCCTCGGCACGAGTGGATGGGCGCGACGCTCGACGGTTTCGTCGAGGCGCAGGCGGCCGTGTACGAGGCCAAGTTCATGCTGCCCTGGTCGTTCTCGGAAGAGGCCGCAGCCGACAAGCACATGGCGCAGCTCCAGCACAACATGCTCGTGACAGGCTCCAAGCGCGCCTACCTCTCGATCCTGACCGGCGGGGCCAAGTGGGTGCTCATCGAGGTCGAGGCGGACCCCGTGTACCAGACGGTGCTGCTGCAGGTGGAGCGTATCTTCTGGCGCTGCGTGCAGCAGGGCGAGGTGCCGCGCCCGTTCGGGGTCGAGGCGCCCCGGGCCAAGGTGCCCGCCGTGCGCGTGGTCGACATGAGCCTCTCGAACACCTGGGCCGAGTACGCGTCCGTCTTTGCCCAGACCCGGGAGGCGCATGGGCGGCACGAGAGTGCCAAGGCGGAGCTGAAGGGGCTTGTGCCTGAGGACGCCCGGGAGGCATTCGGCCACGGGGTCAGGGCCAAGCGCTCCAAGGCGGGTGCGATCAGTTTCGAGCTCATGAGCAACGGAGGCTCGCATGCGCTCGGGCTCTGAGGGGCTGGCGCAGCTCGCGGCGGCGCTCGCCAAGGCACAAGCCGAGCTCGTCAACCCGGCCAAGACGCTGACGGGCCGCATTGAGCGGTGGGGGTTGGGGCGCGAGGGGCAGACCTACCGCTATGCCCCGCTCTCGGCGGGGCTGGACATCGTGCGCAAGACGCTGTGCCGGCATGAACTGGCGGTGCTGCAGACCACGCATGTGGAGCGAGACGGCGGGCTGGTCCTGCTCACCACCACGCTCGCGCACGGGTCGGGCGAGTGGATTGCGGCGACCTGGCCGGTGTGCCGGCTATCCGACATGGCAAGCCCGCAGGCGATGGGGGCGGCTCTGACCTATGCCCGCCGGTATGGCCTGTTCACGCTCGTGGGGCTTGCGGGCGAGGACGACCTCGACGCGCCCGCGGCGGCTCCGGCCTGGGAGCGGGCTGGTGGGCAAGCTGGGGCCGCTGCGGGCGGGCTTGGGGGTGGGGTGACAGGGGGTGACACCCCGGGGGTTACACAGGGGTCACACCCGGGCCAAGTGGGGGTGACAGGGGGGTTACAGGGGCGCCAAGTGGCCTCGCCGGAGGGGCCAAGTGTTACCTTTCAGGGTAACAGTGTGAATCCCGGGGGTGACACTGTTACCCCGCCAGCGGCTGATCCGTGTGCAAAACGGGCTTGGCAGGCGCCTGCTAGCGTGAGCCAGAGCACCCTCAGGGGCAGGCGCCGGGGCACTCCAGCCAGGGCCAGGGGTGGGCCACTGCGCCCTCCCGGCACCGTGTCCGCCACACATCAACAGCCGTCCACGGGTCCGGCCGAGCCTGGGGCAGGCCCGGGCGCGAGCGCCGACCCGCTGCTGGCGTGCGCCCTGCAGGCCCTGCCCTCCCGGCGGGGGCTGTCGGACACCGAGCGGGCGCAAGCCGATGCCGACTTCCTGGCCCGAGCCGAGGCGCTCGGCGCCGATCCCGACCTTCTGGTCGCCTTCACCCTCGCCGAGGGCGGGGCCACCCCGTCCCCTTCATCAGCACTGAACCCTGGAGAGAGCCATGCGTGACCGCCCCTTCCCCCGTTGTGAACGCCGCTGGCTGCCGGGCCGGCTTCGGGCCGAGATCATGCTGCGCCAGGACGGGCGCTGTGCCGATTGCGGCACGCGGCTCATCATGGGCTTCATCGTGTTCGACCATCGGCCGCCGCTCGCCCTCCGCGACGAGCACGAGAATGCCAACGATCCGGCCCGCTTGGCGGCGATCTGCTGGACGTGCAACGAGCAGAAGACGCCCAAGGACCTGAAGGAGATCGCGCGCACGAAGCGCCTGGCCGAGCGTCACCAGGACTTCCGGGCGCGGCAGGGCGACCGCGTGCCGGGCCGGCGCGTGCCCTCGCGCAAGCAGTGGACGAACACGCAGCGGAGCATCGGCCTCGACCACCGGCCGGCCATCTCACGTGACCGCCCTCCGGCCCTAACACCGCCCAGCCGGCCCTTGGTCCGGCTGCCGGGCAAGGGAAGCAAAGACCCGAAATCCTGACGGCACCCGTTGGCAGGGCAGGCGCCTGATTGGAGGCGGCTGCCCTGGACAGGGCCCCGTCATGCCCCCGGGCGCGAGGCACCGCTTCCGGGATGGTGCCTCAACCCACCCGCGATCGTGGCCCGCGTCGGAGGGAGGACGACGCGGGCAGCCCACCCGGCTTCTGTTCACTGATGGGCTAGGAGGACCACGTCCGGCGCCTCAAGCACCCTTGGATGCGGGAGGCTCCGCATGCCGTACTGGCGGGAGCGCCCTCTTGAACGGACAGCGTCGCCATAAGATACGGCATTGTAGACGCGGGCGCGCGGCGAGCACTCCAGCACGCTGACCCGCGCCTCAGTGTGATCGTGGGCATTGTCCAGCAAAGGACGCCGCGTTCCAACCTACACGCCATGCGGCTCCGGTCGTTTCACGCGTGCCGCTTCCATCTGCGGTAGGATCGTGCCGAGCCACGCGCACGAGATGAGGTAGACGATCCAGTTCGCGCTATGTGCCGCCCAGGCCGGAAGGCGGACGGCCCATAGCAATGCGATCACGAGGCTTGGAAGAACGACCAACCGCCATTGCCTCCGGCCTTCCAACGCCTCGATCATGCGGGGCAGCGCGCCGAGCAGGAAGATAAGGCGATAGTTGAAATTAGAGCCCAAGAGAAAACTGAAGCAGAAGATCGCCAGGCAGGCCAGACACAGGTCGTCGCGAAACGTTCCCCGGCGCAAGGCCGGCAGCAGCAGTGTGGGCGCCCCCTGAGACAAGCGCATGCCCAGTCCCGCCGCGGCAAGGCCGAGGACAAACGCGGCGCCGACGCCAAGCCACCTCATCGCCGTGCGGCTTTCCTCCGGAACGCCCACCCAATCCGCGAGATCTAGGAAAAGCGGCGCTGCTCCGAATGAGTAGTAGGAGGTGAGGGGCGTGTTGGAGAAGATGAAGGCGAGGTGATTGCGCGATACGACGACGAAAAGGAGGAGCGAAATGAGGCCTGCCGCGATCGCCGGGGCCCACCTCCACCCCGCCTGCCGGACCAGAATGATGCACGCGGCAATCGGGTAAGCCTTCAACACGGCCAGGACGGCAACCAGCCCTCCCCGCGCGAGCCACCGGGAGGCCGGCCCCATCCGATGCGTGATCGCCAATCCGAAGGCGAGGCAGGAGAACAGGAAGACGTCGACGTTTCCGCGCTCGATCCCGAACATGACGGCAGGCGAGAGAATGGCGAGGATCACGAGCGCTCCACCCACTGGTGTGGTGGCCCGGAGGATCATGAGCAGGGCTCCCGCCGCCAGGAGTGCCATGCTGACCCCGATCACGTCAGTTGCCGCCGATGAGACGCCGAGGTGACGGAGTTCCAACCAGACCGGCGGATAATTGAACATGCGGCCCCACGGGTCGCACTGCCCCGTCCGGTAGGGGTCGAACCCGGCCCGAAGGCAGTCGATGGAGTGGGTGACACTGATCGTGTCGGTGAACCGTGGGTTGGGTGGCGGCATCCGGGGCACGCCCAGGAGATCCCAACTCCAGAGCAGACCCTCCGGTTGAACGAGGCCAACGGTCAGCACGATGGCGAAGATCAAGAACGCGAGAATAGCGCCGGCCCGTTGCTGCATGCTCCACCCCCTTCTATCCCGCATGTCACCGCCCCCGGCACGACTGGAACCGAAGCGACCGCGCGAAGCGTCAACGGCTAGCGACCGCTAGCTTTCGATCTGGCTCAACAAGGGGACGGATAAGCGCTTCGATCGCCCGCTGAAGATGGCGTTCGAGGAGCGGCAACGATCAGGCGGGTGGTACCTATGTCGAGGCGCCAGTGCATCTGAGCGGATCGGGTTCGTTGCAATTTGAGCGTTCCGTTTGGCCAGGGTTTCAGATGTCGCAGTTAGCTTCGGTTCACGCTGCGGAGGCACCAATGGAACACGACGATTTCACGCGATTGAAGCCGAGCGAACCGGCGACGGTGCTACTCGGACAGGACCGACACCACTTTGGCCGCATGCAGGACGCCGTTCAGTTTGCGCTTGAGACCGCGGCCGACGAGGCTTGGGTGATCACTGACCGCGGCCTGCTCGCGCCGGAGGACCTGCCTCGCGTAGCCCAGAAGCTTTCAGCCTGATGCTGTCACCTTGAACCCGCATCGATCTGCGGGGCGTTGTTCCCCTGAACAGGAGGGACACGATTATGATGCGACAGTCACGCGAATGCCACCCGATCGCAGCGCTTGGCTCTGCGATCCTGGATTTCTGCCTTGTGGGCGGGCTCCTGGCCGCAGCGGCTGTAGTCGTAAACTGACACGCCGGGCGCGCCCGATTTGCCCGGCGGGGATGATTTTTTAAACATCACTACTGGGCACACTGCAACGAATTTCATGTTACAGTGTTATGGCCTGACCTAATCTGGAACCTATTTGCTGTTGCTCACACCGGTCACAGCCAGGTTCTGCAACAACCTAATAGTGACATGAAAAGACAGAACCGGCCGTTCGTTGTCGAAGTCAAACGCAGTCGCTCCTCACCCACGTGGCCAGCACACTCGCCCCGACCCGATGCCGGCCAAGGCGTGTGGACCGAACTGTCGGATCTCAGGGACGGGGCGTCCTCACCTGATGTCGACCGGATCTTTGGCGGCCAAGCGGATCGAGCACGCGAAACCAGCGACCGCACTCACGCCGTACCGGCCGCCCCCCAATCAGGGCGCATCCTGCCGAGCCTCCTGCTGCAGGCGCGCGGCGCGGGATCGGACCTGCCCAAGTCAAAGGTTGACGCTGGACAGGCCCGCGTCAAGGCCGCTCGCACGCCGGGGGGCCGGGGTAGGAACGGAGGCCGCTCCCCTGACGCTGCCGCCTCGACGATGACAGGACGGAAGGGGGGCCCTCCCGGGCAAGCGGCCGCCAGGATCGATATCCCCGTCGCATCGGTGCCAGCCGGCGTCCAGCCTCCCCCGCCCCAGGCGCGTCAGGCTTCAATTCGGGCCCGCAAACCGGAGCCCGAGCTCAAGCGTGGGGAGCGTTGGAAGCGACGCCTGCCGCCGGTTTGCCGGTGACCGGGCTGGCACGTTTTTATGCCGTGCCACTTCAGTGGCCTGCAACGACACGCCGGCGTTGGCCGGGCGGTGATCGGAGCCGTGCGGGCTGCTCGACTTGAGTTTGGGGCCTGCTGGTGGTTAGGGGTTTCCCGCGACCGGATGGCTTCGAGGAGTTGATGCAGAAGGCTCGTTCGATCACTGGCCACCTCCGCCTTTATGCTCTGGCCCTGGCCTTTCCGATCCTCCTGATGAGCATTTTCATTGGGTGGGCCTACCTGCACCAGGAGGCACGACGCATCGACCGTGTCGCCGAGGCGCAAGTTGCGGCCGTGGCGGCCGACATCGAGAGCAGGCTCGAGGGCCTGCGGGGCGCGCTCACCGTGCTGTCCGTCAGTCCAAGCGTCGTCGGGGGCGACGTGGCGGAGATCCGCAGGCACATCAAGCAGATCGGAATGCCGGACGATTTCTGGTTCGTGCTGCGCGACCCGGGCGGGCAGCAACTCATGAACACCAAGCTGCCGCCGGACGCGGCCTTGCCAAAATTCGCCTCGGAGGGTGACGATCTCATCTTCGAGCAGGGCAGAACCTACTACGCGAACCTGATCTGGGGCCCCGTAGGCCGGACCTGGATCACCGGCATTGCCATCCCGGTCCGGTCGGCCCCGGGCGGGGCTGGAGTCACGTCCTCCCTCAGCGTGATCATCCCGGCTGCCTATTTCAAGCAGGCGTTCGACCGCGTCCCGGCGGGCTGGATCGTCGCGATCAATGACCGGAACGGGGCCATCATCGCCCGCTCCCCCTCACACGACGAGTGGGTCGGCAAGCCCATGTCACGAACCGGGTGGGAGGTCACGAAGGACGTGCCGCCGGGGGCGGGAGGTCTCTGGCGGGACGTGTATAGCCTGGAGGGGATCAGGGTTCAGGGCGCCTACCACAGGATGGCCAGCACGGGGTGGCTGATCGGCGTGTCCGCCCTCCCGGAGGTCTACGAATCGCCAAGGCGTTCGATCCTCTTGATCGGCGGGGCGGCCGCCATGGTCTCCCTCCTGTCGGCCGCCCTCCTCGCCGGGTTCATGGGCCGGCGCATCACGGGCGCCATCAATGCCCTGCAGGTGAAGGCGGCCGCGATGAGGGAGATGCGCGACATGGACGTCCCCCGGACGTCGCTCCAGGAGGTGAACGCGGTTGGCACCATCATGCGGGATACGGCGCGCGTGCTCCGCCGGCGTGAGGAGCAGCAGGCGACGCTGATCCAAGAGTTGAACCATCGGGTGAAGAACACACTCGCGACGGTGCAGTCGATCAGCCGCATGACCATGAAGACATCGGGGGGCCTCTCGTCCTTCGACGAGGCGTTCTCGGCGCGCCTCATGGCCCTGTCGGCCACACACAACCTCCTCACCGTATCAGCCTGGTCGGGCGTCGATCTGAAGGAATTGCTGACCGTTGAACTCAAGCCCTTTCAGTCGAGCCGCGTCTCGTTCTCCGGGCCGCACGTCACACTTCCCAGCAATGTCGCGATTGCGCTCGGAATGGTCGTGCATGAGATGGGAACGAATGCAGCGAAATACGGAGCCCTCAAGGCCGACGAGGGCGAAGTCCGCATCGAGTGGTCGGCCGAGCGGGGCGTGCTGAGGCTTGAGTGGAGGGAGGCGGGCGGGGCTCCCGTCGCGCCCCCGGCCCGGGCCGGCTTCGGGTCGCGCCTGATCGAGCGCACGATCCGTGGCGAACTCCAGGGCACCATCGAGAGGACGTTCGACAGGTCTGGCCTTCGTGCCGTGTTGACGATCCCCATGCCGGCCTGAGGCGGCGCATCCCGCTCCAGCGGAGCCTGAAGCGGGGTCAGTCATCATCCCGGTGCGTCCGGTTAAACGCCGTGCCGGCCGCACTCGCCACGGCGTCGGCCACCCGCAGCGCCTCCTCCCGGGAGACCTCGAACGAGACCGTGACGGGCTCACCCCCCGAGGCCCGCGCCGTGATCTCGATGCGGACGCGGTCTCCCTCCCGGACGGCACCAAACTCCCAGAACCCAGGCGCCGGCTCAGGCATGGCGGTGGTTCAATCCCATCATCGTGCGAAATCGGACGAGGGCCAGCCCTCGCTTACTCCTCGGCCAAGCCGCTGGCCGCGTCTGGGCCCTCGGGGCGGGGCCCGGGATCCCTCGTGCGCATCTGGCCAAGGCCGAGCGATTTCGCGAGTTCGGACCGCTGCTTGGAATAGTTCGGGGCGACCATCGGGTAATCGTGGGGGAGGCCCCACTTGGCGCGGTACATCTCCGGCGTGAGGCCCACCGTCGTCAGGTGACGCTTCAGGGAACGGTACTGCTTCCCATCCTCAAGGCTGATCAGGAAGTCGGGCGTGAGGGTCTTCTTGATGGGTATGCGCGGCTCGAGCTTCACGGGCTCCGGCTGCGCCGGTGTGCTCAGGCCCTGCAGTGCTTGGTGGACCGTGCCGATCAGGGCCGGCAGCTCGGCCGGTGGAATGCTGTTATGCGACACGTAGGAGGCCACGATCTCAGCGGCGAGGCTGATATAGTCAGGGTTGTGCGAACCGTCATCCTGCATTGCGGGCGCATCCTTTGCATGGGCCCCGTCCGGGTCTGAAGGGGCTTCTCCAGTGCCGCATTTAGGAATGACGGCGACGGTGTCTACCCCAAACACCGTCTCGGCAGCCTGCATGCCACAGGACGAGCCCCCTCCGTCTCTAGGGGAGGGACGGCAAAGCCTTGACCTTGCAACGCGTCAAGGAGCGCGTCGGCGTTGGCCTGGCCGCCTCCGACTCAAGGCCAATCAGCCCCAGCCGGCGGGACCGGGCGGTGTGGCGGGCGCATGTTGGTGCCGGGCGGCGTGCCCTGGTGCGATCAGACGATGCTGATCAAAGTGCGGGACCCGCCGGGCCAAGCATTGTCGAGTGCGCCCGACGCCGAGACGAACCGGTGGACGATCATCTCCAATCCGATGCCCGCGCTCGGGGCCTCGTGGAGGGCGAACGCGGCGCGTTGGAGCTCAATGACCGCATCCCACTGCTCGGGGCTGTCGGCATGTGCCGCCAGGTGGCGCACTGCTTCCAGGGCGACACGGGCTCGGGCTTCGTTGTCCCAACCTGGCCGCCCGGCAAGCCGGACCCGGCTCAGCCAATGGCGGGGCAGGTCATCGTCCCGTTGACCGCCCGGCATGGCCTAATCGCACTCGACGACACGGGCCGCGACCGACTGGCCGGCTTTGTTGGTGACGGTCTGGACGTCGTAGTAGCAATTTTCTCCGACGAGTTCCGCGTCGACGGGATGGGCCGGAGGGGTGGCGCGGGCAGCCGGAGCAGACGAGGCAAAGTTGACGTGCGCGGCCGCCAGCGTGGCGCCGATTGCTGCGACGAGGATGGCACGGCGGAAGGCGGCAGGGCGCGGGCCCATGAGGCAACTCCAGGGACGATGGGCGATACATTAGAGATAAATTCAATTGCGTACAAATAACCATTCGTCGGATGACTGAAGCGTGTTCCACGCTGCCCTGAACAGCCGCCCGCCCCCGCGTCTGCACAGGCGAACGCGGCGGGGTCCACCCACAGGTCACGGGCCACCCTCCCCTCCCGTTTTCTGCCCTCTATTCACACGGCGGGCTTGGCATATGGTGGGCATCAGGCCCGGGAATCGATGTCTGGCGTGCCAAACGACGACGATCTTGCCGATGCTCTGGAGAGCGTCTCACGCTTCCTTGTGGAACTCGCCGCCATGTCGGACCGGGAGCAGGCGGCGTTCATGGCGCGGGCGGTCGCGAACGGCGCCTTCCACTATGGTCTCCTGCCGGAGGACCTCCTGCCGGGGCTCTTCGCCACGATTGGGGAGGTCGCCGGCGAGGCAGGCCTGAGCCCCGAGGCCGTGGCGATTGAGGCATTCCGCCGGCACGGCTACTGGGCCGAGATGCAGGAGGTGGACGCGGTCGTCATTCTCCGGGCTGTGCGGGTCCAGGGATGAGGCTCCGCGCTTCCACGGCGACACGGGGCGTTGAGTGAACGGGTGAGCATGATGGGTGAATTGACTGCAGCCGAGCGGGACCTTCTCGCCCGCATGCCGGACGAGTTCACGGCCCTTGAGGGCGAGGATGGAGGCGCCCTGTGGAGCCTGGAACGACGGGGCTTCATCGACGGCCGCGTGCGGCCGACGGAACTGGCGACGCTCACCGAGATGGAGTGGCGCATCAGCGCCGAGGGAGTTCGGGCCAGGGGCGGGTTTGCAGGGAACGGTTAAGTGGGCGTGATGAACAAGCCCCCGCCCTGAACCCTCGCTGAGGCGAGCGCGGTGCTGATCGGGCCCGCTCGCGTCGAACACCGATACGGGCCATGGCACGCTTCTGTTCGCCCCTATGCGTTGGTCGAGCCCTGTGCGTGCCGAGGTCGGACATTACCCGGGAAGAGCCCTTGAAGACGCCCACTCAATGCTTGAGCGAGATTAGGCGGGCCGTTGGCAGCGACGGCGAGGCGGATCTGCGCGCGCTCACGATCCTGGAAGCCACGCGCAGCCTGGCCGGCCTTCCCGCTACCGTCAACCAGGCGCTGGCACTGCGTGCCCTTTCACGGGTCGCGCTGAGCATGGCCGGACTGAGGCATGATGATCTGCGCCGGTTCGACGTTCTGAGCGACCTTGCGAAGGCGTGGTTGGCGTTCGAGGGAACATGGTACGACGAACAGGGGAGCCCCCTGGACAATCAGGGACAACTCGGCACATCCCGGCTTCCCGGGGACCGCCGATGACCGTGTCCCACTGGATCGAGCAGATCGGTGAGGCCGTCACGGGCGGCGCGCCGGTCGAACTCCAGGCCCACAGGATCCTCGATGCGGCCGCCCAACTCACCTTTGTACCGGCGACACTGCGGCAGGCCGAGGCACTCGTGCAGCTTCAGTTCGCGACGCTCAAATTGGTTGGTGTTCTGGACGGCGATGCCAGGCTCAGCCACGCGCTGACCCGTGTCGTGACGGCGTGGTTTACCCTTGAACGGGAGTGGTCCGCCTGCATCCCGCCGGAGCAGCATTCACCTGCCAACTGACGCAAAAGGCTCGACCGAGACGGGCGGAAAGGGGCACCAAGAAACTCGCCAGCACTGGAGCTGTCTCTGGCGGGACCGCATACAGATGCAGACGGGTCCGTCATTCCGTTCGAAGCAAATCGCTCGAGAGAGTGGCGGCCTCAGGTGAGCACAGTCAGGATTCGGTGCGCCTTCTCATGCTGCGCGGGCAACACCGTGGTGCGCTGCGCAGTTTTCTCGGCGCACCGTTTTGACCAGCTTTACATCAAGGCAAAATGCGCAAACGGATCGAATCCATTTTGATGAACACTATGATCCGGGATCGCCACGTCTTGGGGGACTAAATTGTCGTGAGCGGATGCCATTGATTGATGTGAAAGGATGGCGTGGGACTTCTCGGAAGCGTGAGTGTATGCGTGGACCCGCGCCTCGGCGTTCCCTCTTCCGGCAGCGCCCAATTCGGACCAGAGGAGCTCATTCACTGCCCCATGAGGTGAGTGGGAAAGCTTCTGTACAATTCCTGTGGTATTGGCATGACCCGGCTGCGGTAACTCCCAGTGTGTCGGGCTCGCCGCAGCTGTCGACACATCTGGCACCTCCACCTGCGCAGTCGCGGGAAGTCCTGTGCTGGCGGACACAGGCGCGGGCTCGGGGTGCGTCTCGGTCGGAGTCCCCTGCAGCAGGGGAGCCGGATGTTGCGCTCCGGCAAGCACCGGCACGTCCATTCCTTGTGCTGCCCCCCCCGCGGAGGCAGCAGGCGTGTCATCTACCTGGATCGTGCTATCGGATGCAGGGACAGGGCCTTTGTCGAGCCCCTCGCCTGGGCCACCCGGGTGTTCGGCGCTGTTGTTGTTGACCATGGACAACTGGTCACGGATCTTGGCAACGTCCTTGTTCAAATTGTCAATCTGCGCCTGATCGGCGCCGTTCTCCACGTAGGCCAGCACGTGCGTGAAATCGCCCGCAGTGTCGACTACATAACCACCGTAGTTCTGGAAAGCCTTCGCGAGGGCACGTCCCTCAGGAGTGCTCAGCCCGATGGCGTCCAGGTCAATCCATTGCGGGATTGCGAATAGCGCCCCAATCGGAACTTCGCCCTTGTACATGGACGGCCCCGCACCATCGGAGGACGTTGCCGGCCAGACGAACTGGTCTGCTTGTGTCGAGCCTTTCTGGGCCTGATTAACGCTGATTGCCATGGCGACAGCGTGATCAATCTCCAGGCTGTCCAATTCATCAGCCCGCACTAGACCGCCGAGCAGGGACAGGCCGGCGGCACGAATACCCTCGTGAGCTCCTGGAGCGGCGGCGATCCCGTCCGTGGTGAGGTCGTTTCGGACGATGTAGTTGGCATGATAGCTGTTCGAGCCAGCGTCATAGGAACCCAGCCACGTCTCGAAGTAATGCTGACCATCGGGCTCTACGATGATTGCCCATCCGTCCACAGTTTCAAATTGGAGCCCGGCGGGCGTATGCATTTTGAACGACCCGCCCCATGTCTCGCCGCCTTGGGTCCACTCGGACGTGGAGCGCGCGTCGTAGTTCCAGGTTAAAAGCGGGTCGGTGCTCGTGGCCTGATAGACCGTCATGGAGTTCTGCTGGACCCAGGGATCCGCCCGCTGGCTCGGGGTGCGGATCATCGCCGTCTCGGGTTCAGACGCACTCTGATACGTTGCGCCCGCACCAATCGATACGTTCCACGGACTGCTTGTCGAGAATGGCTGTTCAATTGTCTGATAGACCATATCACGATGCCCCTTGTATTACGTGATGGTGGCTTTGTTTTCTGGTTAGTTGTCAACAAATCACGATCGACGCCTTCCCGGACGTCGTGATAACTCTTCGTAACATCTACCGTTCACGAACTCAGATTTACGGCGTTAGCGCTCGTTCTCAAGCCGTCATCTTGCAAATCAACCTAGCTTGATGGGACCCTTTATGCGATTTGGAATGTGGCCAAAACATGTTTCGCTGCAGGCGCCCCCTCCCACGGGTGTGGCCCAGCAACGCGGCACTGGAGACAACCAGGCGAAGCATGCGCCGACCTGGGACAACCTCCCCCGGCGGGGCCTGCCCCCCCTGCGTCGGCGGGCAGGCCCCGCTGAATAGCCATGGCGACACCTATCCGCGCTGCCAGTGTGGTGCTCGGGCGGGATGACAAGCGCGACCGGCGCCTCGGCAACGAGAAGAGAGAACCTCGTTTCCTGGCGGTGGCATAAAGTGACGTCAGGGCAAACGTGGCAAACTCAGGCCTTGAACATGCTTGTCTTCTGCTCATTCGTCATACTTGTCGTGTGCAGGGCAGTGTTCAAAGGGTGTGGCGCTCTCTTGATGCAGCACCATGAGGGAAAAGAACAGCGCGACAGCGGTGACGCACCAGAGTGGGGACCGGGACTGAGTGCACAAATGCCACACCTCGCGGATGTTACAGCATGGCCGCACGCGGGTGGATGTGCCTGAGATCCGATCGGGCTACCCCAAAGAGGAGCGGAACAAGTAGAGCCGGAGCACAGCCATCTGGAAGGCTGGCAGCCGGTGTTCATAGGGCAGAGGCTATGCCGGACGGCGATCTAAGGGACAGCTCAAAACAAGCATCGGATCTCTGGCCGGTTGCAGCACTGACCGTCGGCGGCGCGCTTAATGCGCTGTGGATCGTCCTCCTGCTGTGGGCCGTGCTCAGGGTTTTCGGCTTGCTGTGAGGCGTCCCGGGCGGTCCTCCATGACGGGCGCCCGGAAAGCGCCCTCGAGGACGACGGCGACGCAGATCAGCCACATACACGCGATCTCAAGCATGCTGGCGGTCCTCGATGCGGTCTGGTCTTTGCCAGCTATTCATTCGCACTGCGGCAAAGCTGCGCCGCATCGGTTAACAGATCGTGAAGGTCCTCGCCCCGGTTCCGGTCTGGCCGGGCGCGGCGCAATGGTCGGGCGCCTGGATCAGATCGGCAGGGTGAGCGGTCCGCCCGACAAGCGAGCTTTCGGAAGGCAGGCAGACTGGGTCATTCAACACCGGACGCGGCTCCCGGGCGGGTAGCGGGACCGTCGTTGTGCCAAACCGTTGACGCTTACTGGCGCCGCCCGGTGCTAAACCCGGAACATGGGTTGCGGTAAACCGTCAATGTCCCGTCGTGGACGGGGCCGCCATGGTACCGACCAACCCGCTTTTCAGCCGAATGTTTCCCTTAGTTCTGCGGCCGCCGCCATCAGTTCCGCTGTATTTCGTCCGCCACTTCGTCCTGAGCGTGGGACCAGCATCATCGCCCGTCATTTGCGTGTTCGTGCTCGTGGAAGTCGGGCCACGCGCAGCATGGCAACTGGCAGCCTCGACCCCGGCGGCGAGCGTCGATCAGGTGCCCGAACAAATTACCGAGCTCGACGAAGAATTGACCTTCCCTGGCGCCTGCAGCGTTCGATTGCGGGTCAAGCGCCAATGCGGGCCGTCTGGGTAAAGGATGCGCCTGACCCACCGGCCCGCTCGCGTCCGCCGCCGTTAGTAGCGGCTCTGGAGCACCACCTCAGACGACGGGCGTGCCGGGGAAAGCGTCACCTCGACATAGGCCCTTGCGCGCACGCTCGGAACGGGCGCCACGCGGGGAGCGATACAGTTCGGGTTGTCGGGGCAGCGGTTGGATCGCAGATAGAGCTCGTCCACGACCACCGGCACGCCGACGGCAGGGCCTGCCGAGGTCCTACGCACCGCAAAGTCGGCGGCGAGGCTCGAGCCCGCGATGGTGGCTGCTACAGCGAACGTCGAGAGGGACAAAATAGTACGCACGGATCGGCCTCCAGTTTCGAGTGATCCTGGCACAGACGCGATCCACTCACAATTACCGCCAGGCTCGGACGGTGAATAATGTGGTGCCCCGGCCGATGCGCCACGCCTGATCCTCCACCAGGGGCGCCCGGGTCGGGGGAGCAAACACGACCAGTCGCGCTGGCGAGTACCAACTCACCTCGCCCCCATCGACACGCGGTGGGGGGCGGTGCTCTCGGGCCGCCGGCGCAGGCTCTTGGCCCCCTGTGCGCTTGGCCGACAAAGTATCGGGGGCGACGCCCCAAGGTGTGGCGATGGCCCTAGGTTCCGTCCTCGAAATGCCCCCCTCGCCCGGCCGGCCCGACATCTTGCGGGCGCGGCGGGGCGCGTCGACCAATGCCCCACATTCCGGCGAAATCCGCGCGGCGCGCCAATTCGGCGCGTTCACCGCGCCCCGCCGGGGCACCCGCGCCGAGTTCTCGGCTCACCATTCCGGCTACAAGATAAAGCAGCAAATGATACACTGACTGATGGATGAAAAGATTGGACTCGGTTGCTCCGATCCACATGTGGGCGAAAACGATCAGGCACGGCCAGAATACGACGGGATCATTACCGCGGGATACAGCCACCCAAAGGCGCTTAGCAATTTGCAGAAGGAAAGCCGCGAGCAGACCGATGCCCAAAAGGCCGAGTTGCAGGCCCGTCTCAAGCCAAACGTTGTGGGCAGACCGGGGCCCCCAATCGATGCCGCGTGTCAGATCAACGCCCCCGAGGGGGCCCGCATTATCCCAGAAGCTCCCGAAGCCGAACCCCAGGAATGGGTGGGCGGCAATCGCGTCCCGCGCGTAGACCCATAGTTCGTCTCGTCCGGTCAGCGACGTGTCTTTTCCGAGCCCCTCTAGGATGTCGCTTGCGAAGAGTGCGCCACCGGCGAGGGTGGCGGAAACAACGATCAGTCCGAGCCCCAAGGCGGCTTGCGCGTGTGGCCTGGGCTGCCTCGCAGCCAGGAGGGTGGTGAGGGCGCAAAGGACGAGGATTGCGACGAAGAAGGCGGACACGGCCCGGATCGGGATCATCAAGGCGTAACAGGCCGCCAGGGCGATGATGGCGCACGAACGACGGCGGCCCCTCATGATCACGGCGCCGACGGCGGCCGTCGCGACGGCGTAGACCATCAATGCCCCGAAGATATTCTTCTCCAGGAATGCCCCGCGCCACGCGCCCTGATTCTGCGTCGACTGCACAATCCCATAGCTTGGCAGAAGCATAATGAATACAACGGAGGTCACGACAACGATACTGAAGGCAATCGCGATTGCGCCCCACACTTGGCGCATACTCAGTTGCTGACCGGCCGAGATACCAAATATGCTTAAGATGCTTAATTGCAGGGCCGTGTAGGTCGCATATCCCGGCATATCGGACCATGCGCCCGAGAGCAGGGCCATAGCGACAAGCGCAACGCCCAGCGGATTAGCCGCCAGTCCGGCCAACGCGTGCCTCGCGCCGAGCAGGATGCTGAGGCACATCAAGCCGTAGAGCCCGGCCCAGATCAGAACACCCACCCGGGAAATCGCCGAAAGGTCGAAATTCACCTCGTTCGGGCCGGCCGCCAACACCTGCCACATCAGGCCGGAGCCCAACGTGACGGCCAACACCAGCGTCGCCCAGGTCACGCAAGAACGCCAGTCCATCTGCCCGGTCACTACGACACTTTCCCCCTGCCCCATCAGCCTCCGGCCCGCCCTGCCGCGTGACACCCGGCGGGCCCACGCCAGACATCCGGCGTGGGGCGGAGTTCCCAGACCAGCGCCGGCCGCGGCCAGACGGCAACGGCAAGATCGAGCATCTCACAGCGGGCGGGCGTGGGCCCAGGCCGAACCTATAAAGCAAATCACGGGCAGACTCACATCCCTTGGAGGAGGCAGACACGCGCCCTAGATCAGAGCCAGCGCGCCCCATCCCTCAGATACCTTACGCGTGAGCGACAGGGCCTTCCTGGGCCTGGCGCTCGGGCGTCGCGCCGTGCCGTGTGGAGTCACATGCCCCTGCCGTTCGATCCGCCTGCATTCGATACCGCCGTGCGAGCCGACTACCACCGGGTCGGAGGCCCCTCCCGTTTCGCGTGGTGGCGGGTGATTTTGGAAGCCCTCCGCAATAAAACCTTTGCCCCCGTCTTCACCATTCGCCTGTGCCAGTATTATTCCGACCGCCGGACCGTGTGGGCTGCTCTGGGCTTTGCCGGTGCCCGGGGGCTGCACCGGTGGAGTTGCGGCCGGGCGGGCGTCGAGTTGCCGTGGAGCCTGGACCTGCGTGAGGGCCTCCTCATTGTGCACGGCTTCGGCCTCGTGGTGAATGGTGGCGCAGTCATCGGGAGCAACGTCACACTCTGCCACGGGGTCACGCTCGGCGGCCGTGACACGGGGGCCGAGGGTGAACGGACCATCCTGCTTCCGAGTGTTGGGGACGACGTCTATATCGGGCCGGGCGCCCTCATCCTCGGGTGCCACGTGGGGGCCGGTTCATTCGTGTCGCCCATGTCGGTGGTGGTCCAGTCGGTCGAACCCCGGTCTCTGATCACGCCGCCCGTCGCAATTGTCCGGCGGACTGATTTCCGGTTCGAGCCCATCAATCGGTGGCCCGGGGAATCCACCTCGGGGGATGGGGCACCGCGGCCTGCTTTTCTGCAGCGGCCCCCGGCCACTGACTGACCACAGGGTAGAGATTGTGCGGGATCTCCGGCGAAACCGAGTGGTGCCCCTGCCCGGCGGGGACCTCACCGCCCGACGCGGCCGCCGCACGTCCTCACGCCGGCCCACTCGAGGCCTTGACACGGCCCAGGCGGGACAACTCCTTCCGGCAGGCGAGCGACGTCAGCACAAGCAGGACGAGACTGGCGGTGAGAGACCCGAATGCGGCGCCGGCCGGTCCCCACTGGCTTGCCAGCACCAGCGACATCGCCGAGCCGACGAATGCCGAGGCGGACAGGATACGGATGTTTAGGAGAGGCCGGGCAACAACTGTCAGGAACGCGCTTGGGAGCAATGCGGCTGTCTGGATGAGTTGGTCAAGGACGAGCACGTCCAGGAGGGGCCCGGCGCCGATGAAGGACTGCCCGAAAACCCCGAGGATCCGGTCGCCGGCAATCCAAAAGATCGACGCCCCCAGGAGTGTCGGGACGAGGCTTATTGCAAGGCCGAGGGCGAGCACGCGCCTCGCGCCCGCGACGTCGTTGGCCGCGACGCGGCGTGACAGTTCAGGTAGAACAGCCCCGCTTGCGGCGTCCCGCGCCATTGCGAGCGTCTGGGCCACGGCCAGCGCGACTGCAAATTGGCCAACGCCAGTGGCGGCGGAGAACAGGCCGACGGCGACAGTGGGAAATCGCGCCATCACCGTTGACGCGCCGACCGTGACCGAGGTGGGGAGGGCGAACTCAAGCCAGGGCCGGCGCAGTGTGACCCGCCGCGCCTCGCGGACCGCCCGCGGGACGTGCGCCCACAGGATCGGCAGGGAGGCGGCGCAGACCAGGACCGTCGCCGCTGCGAAGGACGCGGACGCCGTCACGCCGTCGGCCGGCAACCCGCCGGCCACGGCTAGGTAGAAGAGAAGCAGGTGCAGCAGAGGCTGCGCGATGAGGAGCGGCGCGTAGGCGACGACCGTCAGGTTAAAGGAGCGTCCGACGGCGAGCAGGGCGAAGAGGACGGCGTAGGCCGGTATGCTGGGCAGGATGCAAAGGGCCGCCCACCAATATGATCCATCGATGAGGTCGGGGAACGTGACGGCGGCGGCTGCGAACGCGACGGCCACGGCGACACCGACGGTGGTCACGACCCGGAAGCAGTGCCAAGTGAACCCCGCAGCGGACCCGTAGGCCTCATCGTACAGGTACCCGGGGATGAAGCGCTGCGCGGCTCCCACATAGCCAAGGGTGGCCAGGGGCCCCAACAGGAAGACCCAGTTCCTGGCGTAGGCGAAGGAGCCGAACTCCGAGGCTTGAAGCAGGCGCGCGAGGAGAAGCGTCAGGCCGAAGGCGAGGACCTTCCCGAACGCCTGAAGGCCCAGCCCGAGCAGGGCTTGGCGCAGGACGTCGGACCGGGATAGGCCGGCCAAGCGCTTCAGCAGGCTTCCCATGTGCTCCCTCCGGCAGCGGGGCGGCGTCGAGTGCAGGGCCGCCCCTCGTTATACAGCCTCAAACGGGCGACGTTCCCCGCAGGAAGCGCGACGTGGCCCCACGCCCACGCCGGGGGTGGCCGCTGCCGGCAGCCCCGGCGTCGGGCCAACGCGTTGGGAAGGCCGCCGCCGGCACAGATCCAGGGCGCTGTCTGGCACGAGCGGGCGGGGCCGACCAGTGCCCGGCGCGGAGGCCGGGGATACGGGAGGAACAAGAAGTGCCCGTCGGCATTGTCTTCGCGCTCGTTTCACTGCGGCCGTTCCCCCGAGCGGCACAAGGCACCTGGGGCGGGGCACGGGGGTTTGATGGCATTGAAGCATTCAGCACTGGAGCGTGAGCCTGCGCGGGGTATGCTCCGTCCCATGATGTCGCCCCCACAGCCGCTGCATATCGCGGCGCCACCGGCGTGGAACACGCCCTCCCTTCTCAGCTTCGAGGATCTTGCCGCCCTGTTTGCCCGGCGGTGGCCCATCATCGCGCTGACCTGCGCAGCTTTCATGGCCATCGGAGCCATCTACGTCGCCACAGCCAAGCGGCAGTATACTGCCGTGGCGCATGTTCAGGTTGATTTGGTTAAGCCTGACATCCTGCCAAACCCAGGCGGCGGCCAGCCCGCGTTCTTGAACCTGGAAACCATGATCCTGAACAGCGATCTAGAGATCGCGCGCTCGGATGTGCTGCGGCGTGACGTCGCTGTCGCCCTGGATGTTGCAAACGACCCTGAATATAACGCTGTCTCCGTTTTCGGGGCTGTCCGGCGGGGGATCGGCCAACTTGTGGGGCTCTTGACCTTCAAGCCGCCCTCGCCCGGGAGCGGAGATGAACTGAAGTTTGTCGCCTTCGCTGATCGTGTCCGGGCCGAACGCGTCGGCCAGAGCCTCCTGATCCGTTTCAGCTACTGGTCACATGACCCAAACCGGGCCGCCGAGGTCGCCAACGCCGTGGCCGAAGCCTACGTGGCTCATCAGGTCAAAACCCAACGGGAGGCGTCAGCGAAGATCACGCTGTCGCTCCAGGACCGCCTGCGGCAGATGCGCGACGAGGTCGCGGCCGCCGAGGTGTCGGCCGCGACCTTCCGCGCCGAGAACATCGTCACCGAGGCCACGGGCGCGAGCGACCTCGACCGGCAACTTGCTGACCTGAACACGCAAGCGTCGGCGGCGCGGGCGGAGGCGGACGCCTTGAAGGCCCGCGTGGATCGCCTGCTCAGGGCCATTGAGGGGGGCGACGTCGCCCAGATCGGAGCGGCAGCCGCGGAGAACCCGGCCATCGTCGGCCTGCAGTCAGACCTCGCACGGGCGCGGACTGACCCGGCGACACTAGGGGCCGAGGTCGAGCGCCTGGAGGGCGCGGTGCGTGCCGTGGCGCGGGAGACGCTCGCGCGCTGGCAGGCCTCCTACAATCTTGCGGACAGCCGCGCCCGTAACCTTTCCACCGAGGTGGAACGGGTCAAGCAGATTGCCGCCAGGATCGGCCTCAATCAGGTTCAGCTCCGCGAGTTGCAGCGCCGGGCCGAGTCGGCCCGGGCCATCTACGACGTGCTTCTCACGGCTTTCAATCGTTCCTTCCAGAGCCAGAGCCTGCCCGCCGGCCGCTTCGCGCTCGTTGAGGCGGCGACGCCCCCCGTCCTCCCCTCATGGCCGAAAACGCCGCTCGTGCTGGCCTCGTGCCTCGTCCTCGGCCTGGGTGTCAGCAGCGGGTACGTGCTCCTGCGGGAGGGGGTCCGGCGAACATTTGAGTCGCCCCGCGAGGTGGAGGCGGCTCTCAGGACCACGAACGTGGTGCCCGTTGGCCAGTTGAGCCTCGTGGACGCCGGGGGACTGGAGACCTACCGCCTGGCGCTTTCCGACGCCGACGGACGAGCCAGGGACGGCATGAATGACCTCCTGCAAATCCTCCTCATGGCGGGTTCGCCCCCTAGTGGCGGGGCCCTGGTCGCCGGCATCACCTCGGTCCACCGGGGTGAGGGCAAGACCACGACGGCGGGCCTCCTCGCGGCGCACCTGGCTGCATCGGGCCTCAAGGTCCTCGTGGCCGACGTAGACCTTGAGGGGCGTGGCCTGTCGCGCCAGCTCGATCTTCCCGAGACACTCGACGTGCCTGTCCTGGAGCCGGGCACAGGCGTGTGGGTCCTGTCCGCGGGCGAGCGGGGGCGGGGCGTCGCCGGGATCCTGAATGGCGGCTTCGCGCGCGCCATCACGGCCATGCGGCCCTCGTACGACGTCATTATTCTTGACCTGCCGGCGCTGCGAGAGGCACGCTACCCACGCGCCCTCGGCCCGGCCCTGCACCTTGTGCTCCTCGTGGTCGAGGCCAACCGGACCCGCCGGGGTGAACTGGCCGACGCACTCGCGCACTCACCCGAACTCGCCGAACGCATCATTGGCGCAATCTTGAACAGGGCCCGGTCGCGCGTTCTGGGGCCAGCCCTGCTGAGCCACATCGGACGTGCCTGGTCACTCCTGCCCCGCCGCCGGCTCCGGAAGCTTGAGCAATCATGATCCTCCGCCCCACACCACTGTTGGTTCTGCTGCATTGCCTGGTCATGGCGACGACCTTGGGATGGCCGTCCGCCGCCTACGCCGAGACGAAGCTTGAAGCGGGTGACGTCATCGAGCTCGTGATCGCCGGGGCTCAACCCATTACGCAGCGCGCCGCAATCGGCCGGGACGGCGAATTGAACCTCGCGTCGGCGGGCAGCTTCAATGCAGCCGGCCTGACCCTGGCTGAACTGCGGTCCCGCGTGCAGGAGCGGCTGGTGTCGCGCGTGTTCTACACGCGGTCGATCGATGGGCGGGACCGCCCGACCTCCATCGAGGCCGGGGACATCGCCGTCCGGGTCGCTGAGTACAGGCCCGTCTATGTCAATGGCGACGTGAGCAAGCCGGGCGAGCAGCCCTTCCGGCCCGGCCTCACGGTCCGGCAGGCCATTGCCGTCGCGGGCGGCCTCGACGTCGCCCGTTTTCGCGTGAAGGATCCGTTCCTCGACGCGGCTGAGTTCCGCTCAGAATACGAAGCCCTGTGGACCGAATACGCCAATGCGCTTGCAGAGAAGCTGCGGATCGACGCGGATCTGCAGGGCAAGCGCGACATCGCGACGGCCGGGTTCGAGGAGACCCCCCTGGGGCCCAAAGTCACGCAGGGCATGATCGAGATGGCGGGGCGGCGTTTGGCGACGAGCCGAGCCAATCTTGACCAGGATAAGCAGCACTTGAGGCGCCTCATCGGCCAACTCGACGAGCAGATTACCCTGCTCCGCGAGCAGCAGGAGCAGGAGCGTGAGGGCCTCAAGGCTGACCGGGAGGAAGCCGAGGGAACCCAGGCCCTGCTCAAGCGGGGGATCACGTCGGCCACCCGCACGACGGAGGCCCGCCGCGCGTTTCTCCTCTCGTCGACCCGCCTACTCCAGACGGGAGCTCAACTCTCCGAAATGAGCAAGCAACGGGAGGAGGCACGGCGCAAGTTGGACAAACTCGACGAGCAGTATCGCGCGGATCTTTTGCGGGAGCTGCAAGAGGCCGACGTCCGCGTCCTGACCTTGCGGGCCAAGATACGCGGCGTAAGCGAGAAACTCCTCTACGCGGGCGTGATGAAATCACAGCTCGTGCGCGGCAGCGGCGGCAAGCCCCAACTCGCCGTCTTCCGCAAGACCGAGACCGGGCGGACCCGCATCGAGGCCACCGAAGACACAGAACTGATCCCCAGCGACGTGGTGGAAGTGACCCTGGCCCTTGAAACCCCCCTCGGCCCGCCGGCCGAGCCGTCGCGCTGATGGCCCCAGGGCGCGCTGCGTCAGGCTCAATGGGCCGGACCGGGGGCCCGCGGATACATTGGCCCAATGTGGCCCGGCCCGATGGGTTGGCGCCGGGTGGCCCCCCGGACCAGGGCGACCTCCATCCGCGGGCAGTGCCCCGGCGGGACACGCCCGCCCTGCCAGGAGCGTGCGGGCCTGCAGGGCAGTCAGCTGTGGCGGCGCGCCGGTCACGCATCCGTCACGGCAGGCCGGGCGGGCGCCCCGCCGGGGTAGGCCGGCGCGGGCCGGAGTGCCGCCAGAGCATGACGGGGCGCCGCGCCCCTCCCAACAGGAGAAGCCTCCGATGGCACTGCAACCCGACCCGGCCCACGTCACGGTGATCATTCCAGCGTACAATCGGGCACCGTCGTTGCGGAGGGCGGTCCAATCCGTCCTGGATCAAACCCACGCCGCTTGGGACCTCCTGATTGTCGACGATGGCTCGACCGACCGGCCCGACGAGGCCATCGCGGAATTCCGTGACCCCCGGATCTCCATCATCCGTCACGGGACGAACCGGGGCGTCTCGGCCGCGCGCAATACGGGCATCGCCGCCGCGCGTGGTCGGTTTGTTGCCTTCCTCGACTCAGACGATGTCTGGCTTCCCCAGAAGCTTGAGCGGCAAGTCGCGGCCGTGTTGGCCGCCCCCGACCCGGACGGGGTCTTTTGCGTCGCATGGACCATCGTCGTTCGGCCGGGCGGCGTGCGGGTGGTGCTCCCTGAACAATCGCCCCGCGATGGGGCCGACATCGGGGCCTTCCTGTACGCCGAGGAGGGCTTTGCGCAGGCGAGCTCGTTCCTCCTGCCGGCGGCCCACGCGCGGCGGACCCCTTTCCGGGAGGAGCTTCGCCAATATGAGGATCACCTCTTCTTGATGGAGGCAGTCGCGGGTGGCGCGCGCTACCTCCAGGTCCCGGAGGCGCTGTCAGTGTGGTTCGACGATGACCGGCCGGACCGGCTTGGCAGCCGGGACAATCTCGAGGCCGGGCAGCGTTTCATTGCTCTGGCCGGACGGCACCTGTCGCCCCGCGCGCGGGCTGCCTTCGAGGCACGCTGCCTCGGCCCCCTCCTGTGGCGCCAGAGCCCGCCCCGGGCTCTGGCGCGGTTCGTGTCGGCCTACCGGGAGGGGGGGCTCTCAACTGGGCAGTTGGCCCGCCTCCTCGCCCGTTGCGTCCTGCCGGGCGCGGCCGTGCGGCGGCTTCGTGCCGTCGCTCGCCGGCGTGGGCCCACGGCACTGCCCACCGCGCCCCCAACCGGCGGGCCTCCCCAAAGTCGGTGACCGGGTCGGGGCGCGATCTGGCGGGCCTACCGCTGCAGGGCGTTCCGGAGGGTCCGGTACAGAGCCGGGAAGCGGGACTTCAGGACCTTCACCGCGGCCGTGCGGGCGCCATGGACGGGGCCAACCGGGACGAGAGACCGGTCCACATTCGAGAAGACGATCTCCCGATACACGCCGATGATGTCGAGCCTGGAGAAATCGACGCTTTGGGTCGCCGCCAATGGTTTCCGTCCGAAATAGGTGTTGCGGATGACGGCCGTGGGCTCCAAGAGGCCGAGCTTGGTGAAGTAGCGAATGAAGCTAGCCGTCAACTTATGCTTGAGATCAACGCGGATTTCACCATTGGTCCACCGCCAGAGGTGTGCCGCGTCATCGCAATCGTCGATGATGACGACGGCCCCGGGTGCGAGGTCGTTGTAGAGGAGCGCAAAGTCGCGGTCGAGGGCGCCGTCGGCATCGACCATAACGCCCGCGAGCGGCGCCCGTACGTCGGCTCGGGGGTAGGTGTCCGCGACGTCCCCAAAGTTCAGGTGAACCCGCTCCGTCACGCCGAAGGCGTCGATGTTCGCCCGTATTTGAGCGATGAAACGCTCGGACAGGTCGGCCCCGGACGCGACATGCCGCTCGGCGTCCTCAAGGTAGTTCAAGGGGTCGAGCAGGTCGAACGTCACGACGTTGCGGTCGGGGTTAGCGCTCGCCCCAATCCCGAGCGCCAGCGCCACCGTGGCGGCGCCCCGCGCCGTCCCGATCTCGACGAGATCGCCGGGCCCACTCGATCGGGCGGTCTCGTAGATCATCTTGTAGACTTCCGGCTCCAGCATGCCGGCGCACCGCTCCTTGATGGCAAGGAAATCAGGCGGGTTCGTCTGGCTCATAATCACCTATCCATGGTTTGCACGGCACAAGACGCACATTGCCGCGTAGCGCTTGTCCGCGCCCATGCCACGCCGCCTGGGGTCACTCGACGTGCACCACCCCGCGGCTCCGCTCGAGGCCCCGCCCCACGCTCGCGACGACGCGGCGCCGGATCGCCCAATCAGGCTCCTCCGTTTGACGCGTCAGTCTGATCGCGTTGCAGGATCTGATATCACCGTGTGCTCCCGCGTCGAGTCCGGTGCGTTGTAACATGGGCCGGGGCCAGCGCCTCCAACTCTGCCGTGTTCTTTCCGGTCGCGTATCCAGAAGAGGCGCGCCGGTGGGGCGGCCGGATTGAGGGCTCGGGGCGCCGTAAAGGGCGCGGCGTCGGGTGGTACTTCGTACTTACGGTGCCGGGCGCGCCCTCAGGGGCAAGCACCCTCCCGGCCAGTGCTCGCTTCGCGGCGGGTGCCTCCCCGGGCCGCTCCACCGTGGGCGGGACGGACGCGGCTATGCCGACGAACGCAGTCGCTGCATCGGCATGGGTGACCCGGCGGCATCGAGGGCACGCCCCCGGATCCGGTCACGGAGCAAGCGCAACGGGGTCTCGACCACGCGGTCGGCAATCACCGCCAACACGCCGGACGCGGCAAACACGACGGCGACGGTAAAATAAGACGCCGGCAGGGCTGCATGCACGGCGACGATGACCGCGAAGTGTTGGAGATAAAGTGGAAAGGACAGGTCGCCGATCCGGCGATCCAAGACGGCCACTCGTGGGCTGACCGGGAGCGAGGCGAGCCACCACGGCATCAACAACAATATGGAGAACAGGGACACGTGGACCAATCTCTCGGCCGGATCGAAGGCCAGACTGAACGTCTCAGGCAGGGTCACAGTCACGCAAGTCCAGAGCGAAAGCACGAAGAGTGCCGCAAGAATCATGTGCCGGCCGATCGATGGACTTCGAATGGTCCAGTAGAGGACGGCGCCGAATGCGAAATAGGGCACGTTCTGCATCATACTCGGCGCCTTTCCCGCGAGGAACATGCCGAACAGCGCGGCGCATCCGCCTGATATTCCGATGATCCCGAGGGTGGGACGCCGCGCGCTGATCAATATTCCGCCAGCTAATATAAAATAGAATATCGCCTCGACCCGGAGGGCCCACGCATATGGCACGAACGGATGCTCAGCTTTTATGCCGGGTATGATGCTTAATATATTTTTGATGACGTTCGTTACACTGAACATCTCGGATGGACTGCCGTGTATCAAGGCACTCGGAAAATAATGGGGTGCGAGTGTTGAGCACGCCCAAACTGTAAGCATGGAAACGGCGAGCGCGAGGAGATACTGGGGCCCGAGCCGGAGCGCTCGGTTGATCAAGAACGCGACTGGCCGCCCCCGGTAGAGCTTTTCGGCGGCTTCGGTGATGACGAACCCGGACAGACTGAAAAAAGCGAGCACACTCAACGTGCCGGAAGCGAAGTGGTGCACAGTCCAGCCAACTGGAGCGATGTGGTTCACGTGCTGCATGACGACGAGGGAGGCAAGGAGCGTCCGGTATGCTCCAAGCGGCCGGTAATCCATCTCCACTAACCCTCGTCACGTGAATCGGCGTCTACCCTCCTTGTATCGCCGTTCTCACGTCTTGGGATAGTGCCAAGGGGCTTACGCCCGGCCGCGTTGGGGATGCGCCCGCTGGAGCCGGGTCCCTGGTCCCCCGCCGTCGTCGGCCGCCACCGAGCAGTTCCTTCCAGCGGGGCCTTCCACGGGTGGATCCGGCCGCTTGTGACCCAATTGGCGTGACGGTGGCGAAGCCGCGTGTGCGCCGCTACGGGACCCGCCTGCAGATTCGGGCGCAGTTCGCCTGGGGCGCAACCTGCCGAGGCACCAGCCCCGGCCTGGTGGCCGGGGCTGGTGCCTCGAGTGTTCACGCTCCCATGGGCCGTTCCCCCGCGCGGCTCGACGGGGGGCGGCAATCAGGGCGGCCACGTCATTGTCCCGCGATGCGCACCGGGCACGGGTGGCGTTAGTGCTGGGGCCGTGACGCCGATGGTCCCGTGCGCCTGCAGCGCCCGCTCGCGCCCCGGTGCGGCCTGCCAACGGGCACACGATTATGGGCGCCCATCAAAGGACCCACCCCAAGCCGTGGCTCGCGCTCAGGTCGTTCACGTGCGTGCCGCCTTGCGGTAATAAGTCTGGCGGCAAGGCCGCGGAGGCGCCCGCTGTGGCGTAGCTCGGCAGTGGTATATTGCACACCGGCAAGATCGGCTGATCGTCGTCCAAGATGCTGCCCACGGCGCGGTACAGGACCTGCGTTGGCGCCCAGGGCGCGAAGATTTCCAAATAGAAGTCCTCCGTGCCCTCCTGGACGTGGTCGTCGATCACCTCGACACTGACGTGAGCCGTATTCTGCCCATTTGGAATATGGATGACGCCAGTTTTGGCCACGTAGTCGCTTCCGGCTTTGGCTGTCCCGTCCGCAGTCTTGAAATAGTAGACCGTATCCCAGACGGAATTTTGTGGGAGGGTTATCGTGAACTCGACCTTGTTCGCGGCGCTCGCCGAAGCGACCGCGCTGCTCGTCGGCAGGAGCCCCCCCGTGAGCGGCCGCAGGTCGTCGAGTTTGGCTTGGTTCAGGGTCCACCAGTCGCTGGATACGATGCCGCCCGTGTCGCCTGAGAGGGGGCCCCAGGTCCAGATCGTCCACCCCATGCCTTTGTCGCCGGGGCGCCCGCCTTGGACACCGTTTCCGTCGAGGTCACCCTGGATGTAGTTGTAGAAGGTCTTAAGCCACGGGAAGTCACCAGCGGCCTCATAGCGGCTGCCAAACTCCCCAATCATCACCGGAGCAATGTTCTTCTCGTAGATGTAACCCCAGTTTTTTTGGAAGAGGTCCTGAAGGGTCTTCTGGTCGATCCCACGCAGGAACGGGACATCGACAACGGACGGCGGATAATCGTGTGGCGCGTACACCACCTTGTTCGCGAGAGGAAGCTGAACCGGGTCGGCGCCGGCGCCTTGCAGGTTCCCGCCGATCCAATACCAGTCCCCGTTGTGGACCATGTTCCCCTGGACGAATACGAGCCAGTCCGGGTTCTTGGCCTGAATGGCAGCCCCCGCCTTCTCGGCCGCGGTACTCCACGTACCCCAGTCACCGCCCGGCTCGTTGAAGAGATCGGCGCCGATGACGGTTTTGTTTCCGGCGTAGCGCTCGGCGAGCGTCGCCCAGTTTGCGATCCATTCATCTTGCGAATGGGTGACCGATGACCACGCGCCGTCGGGTTCGGCCCCGTATCCGGCCTCCCGGCGGTGGTAGTCTAGGGTGACGCGCAGGCCGATCTCGCCCGCGTAAGCGATAACTTTGTCCATGATCTGGAGGGGTGTAAGGCCCGCCAGGTCGGGGTTCAGCGTGAGGCTGATGCCGGACGTGTGGGGGCTGGCCGAGATGATGTCGCCCGAGAAAGGCAGCCGGACGTTATTGAAGCCTGCGTCCCTCATCTGCTCCAGCATGTGCCGGTAGTTGCGGGCCCAAAGCCCGGTTGGTGACATGTTAGGCGTTTCGAAGCCGTCCCAATTCACGCCCGTGAGCCTCACGGTCGCTCCGGATTCATCGACGATCTGATTGCCCCGCGTGCTCAGAAACCCACTCACGTGTGGAATTGAGGACCTGAAACCCTCGCTCCCGGCCCTGGAAGTCACTTGAAAAAACTCGGTCACAGATGCCTTGCCTTGTTGTCGCGAGCGGCATCCCGCAACGTGGCAGCGCGGCCTTAAGAACGGGTTGAGTGGGAAACGGCGGCTGGCGGTCACTGGGCACCGCCGGCTTTGGTGCGGCTGCCCTGCCGGCGCGATCCGGCAACGCGGGCCGCGCTCGGGAGGGGCGCGTGCCTAGATCTCGGGAGCGACGCGCGCGGCTTGCGACGCCCCTGGTGCGCGGCGGGAACTGAGGGCGCGCTGGTAGAAGGCCCACAGATTGGCGTAGAAGGCCTCGACCTTGAAATTTGCCTCGTAAGTCTCACGTCCCCTAGCCGCGATCGCCCGGGCCTCCGCCGGATCGCGAAAGATCCTCTCGAGGGCGTGGCCGAGTTGGTCACTGTCCCGCGGCGGGACGAGGAGGCAGTCGAGGCCGTCCGTGAACACCTCCGGGATGGCGCCCACGGGGGTCGCGACCACGGGAACCTGCAGGCTCATCGCTTCGATGATGGCCATTGGCAGGCCCTCGTGTTCAGACGGCAGGGCCAGCACGTGGGCGTCGCGTAAAAGTTGCCTCACGCGGTCCTTGTCGACCCAGCCAGTGAACGTCGTGCGGTCCGAGATGCTCAGCCGCTCCGCGAGTGCAGCGTACTGCGCGATGGCCCCGGCGCCGGCGAGTGTCGCCTCCACTGGGACGCCGCGGCGCGCGATCGCCGCGACCGCTTCAAGGAGTTGGGTCGTGCCCTTGCGCTCTGACAATTCGGCGACAGACAGGATCTTGAATGGTGCGTCCGCCCGCGGCGGGCGGGTCACGCCCTCCGCCAGGTCCGGGACGCCGTTGCGGAGCACCGCGACCTTCTCCGGGGCGACTTCCACTTCGGCTCTGAGAAAATCGGCCCAGAGGTCACCCAGGGCGAGGTTGAGGTCAGCCGTGCGGGCGACCTGCCGGACCCACCTCTGGACCCCGGGGGACGCTGACCGATAGAAGGGGATCAATTCACTGCCGTGGTGGTGGAGCACCACCGTCATGCCGAGCGCCCGGCCCGCGAGCGCAAAGGCCCCCTTCCGCAGGAAACTCAGCCGCTCGGAGACCTGGAGGTGCAGGATGTTGGCTCCGGCCCCCGCCGCCGCCCGGAGCTCGAGCAGGCCACGCGCCGTTCGCCAGGGTGTCGCGGCGACTGAGCCGTGCCCCCGGGGGTCGATCACCCGCACGGGCAGACCGGGATGGTCGCGCCGGAGCCCCTCCGCCATCAGGCGGGTCACCGTGCCCATGCCGCCCCGGCCCTCCTCCCCCCCGGGTGAGACGATGACGATCCCGAGGACGTCATATTGTTCGTTTTGCGGAGCGGCCGCCATGCTCAGGCCGTTTCCCTCGCGGAGACGATCGCCCTCCGACGGCGCTTGCCCCCGGCTGGCATGCCGTTGACGGGGGAGCGCCCGGGGCTTGGGGCCGCCGGGCCCGGCGCTTGGCCATCCCCCCGCTTCGCCGCTGCGGCGAGAAGATGCACGCGGACAAGGAATAATGGGTTGCCGATCACGTACCGATGGAAGAGACGCACGGGTTCATTCAGAAGGCGGTAGGCCCACTCCAAGCCCAAGCGGCGGAGGATGGGGGGCGCCCGGCGGACCCGGCCCGCGATGAAGTCGATGAGCGCCCCGGCATTGATGATCAGGCAGGGATGCGGCAATTCCTGGCGCAGGGTGGCCGCGAGTTGCTCCTGCCGGGGCATTCCAAGCGAGAGTACGATGATGTCGGGGTGGAGGCGGCGGGCCTCGTCCACGTAGCGCTGCGGGGGCTGAAAGCCGTCGAGGGCGCCGACGATGTCCTGCCCGCGGCCCGTGAGGGTTTCAGACGCCTTCGCGACGAGGGCCGGCTCGCTTCCAAACAGTGCAATCCGCCGGCCGGGGCGGGCGGCGAGGATCTCCGGGATGAAGTCGGTGCCGTTCATGTTGAGCCCGGGGCCGAGGCCCAGCCGGCGACAGAGAATGGCCATGCCGGCGCCGTCGCGGAGGAGGATGTCCGCCTTCTCAAAGGCCTGCCGGGATGCAGGTTGGCTCCAGCAAAGATTCACGGCGTGAGCGTTGAGGAAGCCCAGGACCGTCGGCCGGGTCGGGTTCGTGAGCTGCTTGAGGAGGGCGGCCTTCTCGCGCTCACTGTCGATGATGACAAAGCGCCGGAAAACCTGGCTCAGCCTTGGGTCCTCTGCCTTTGTTTGGTGGAGTGCGGATCCCCCAGTCAGAACGAGACGCCGGGCGTTGGGCACGACCATGCACCACAGTCCTTCTATTTTCCCGCCTCGGGGCGTGCTGGTTCGGGGCGCGGACGCGCATGGAGGACCCACTGCGTGTGGGGTCGTGCCAAGCCGGCGCGGCAAGGCTCGCCTCCAGAAACGGGGTCGGCCGCCTATGGTTCCAGGGAATTCACAAATATTGGCCGCGCCCCTGCGTATAGTATGGTTAATATTTTCTTAACCTGAGTTTATATTCCGTAATTGTGCGCCCATTGTCATCTCGGTCCCATACAAGTAGTATTGATCAACTTACGTCCGAGGCGCAACCTGAGGAAGAAACCTCGTCTGCTCTTCCAAACGGGCGCGAACATCCGCAGATCAGGAGGCGGTGGAGGGCGCAACTTTACTGGCCTGTGCGGGTTGTGACCGCCTGAACGACCTTGAACCCCAGGGCAGCCGATTGCAGCCCCGGCCGGCCGCGATCCGGGCTCACGCGACTAGCCCCTCGCTTCCTCGGGGCCGGGCACGGCAGTCTCACCGTGCGCGCTGGTACATTTTCACACGCCTGCGCCCCAGGCTCGCGCTGGACGTTGCCTCATTAACCCGCTTTTCCAAGGAACCCGGAGCACGCATGACAGACGACACTGAACGCCCCAAGGGACCGACCCGGCCGAGGACAGGCATGACCCGCCGCGGAGTGCTCACGGCGTCCGCGGCCGCCGCCCTGGGCCCGGCCCCCGCCCTAGGACGCGACGTGTCGGCAACACCCCTCCACGCACTTGCCGCTGGCCGGGGGCTATCATTTGGGACCGCAGTCAACACGAACGTCCTGACGGACCCGTCCTACGCGGCCCTCGTCGCCCGCGAGTGCAACGTCATCGTGGCGGAGAACCACTTCAAGTGGGGCATGCTGCGCCCGACGCCGGCACAGGCCGACTTCTCGGTCGCCGACCAGATCGTGGCGTTCGGCCAGTCACACGGCATGCGCGTCCGGGGCCACACCCTGTTCTTCCAGGAGGCGTTGTCGGCTTGGGTGCCACAGGAAATCGCGAGGACCTCGGCCGAGAGGGTCCTCGAGGACCACATCCGGCTGGTGTGCGGCCACTTCGGCCGGGGCGTATCGTCCTGGGATGTCATGAACGAGGTCGTCCTGCCCGAAGACGGGCGGCCCGACGGCCTCAGGCGCAACGTGTTCCTGGAGGCTATGGGCCCCTCCTATGTCGGGAAGGCTTTCTGGATCGCGCGGGAGGCCGCCCCCGGGGCTGAATTGGTTTATAATGATTGGATCGGCCCCTACGCGGGGCGCTACTTCGAAACCCGCCGGGCGAGGCTCCTCCAACTCCTGGAGGGCCTGGTGCGCAGCGGGGCCCCGGTCCAGGCCTTCGGGGTACAGAGCCACCTTGATGCGTCCCGGGACGACGTCGATGAGCGGGGCTGGGCCGCGTTCCTGCAGCGGGCGTCAGACCTGGGCTTGAGGCTGCACCTCACAGAACTCGACGTTGCGGACCAGAAGCTCCCGGCCGACCCCGGCACCCGCGACCGCAAGACGGCGGACGCCGTCCGGCGCTACCTCGATGTCACCCTCGACAATAAGGCTGTCCGGGACCTCCTGACCTGGAACCTCTCGGACCGGTACACGGCCGTCTCGATCTACCTGCCCCGGCCTGACGGCCTCCCGCCGCGCTCCCTGCCCTATGGTGACGGTGATCGGCCCAAACCCATGCGTGAAGCCATCGCGCAAGCTCTCGTGGCGGCCCCCGCCCGTTAAGAGCGACGAGCAGGTGTAGGTTGCGTTCTCCAAACGCCACTAAATGGCCTGCAAGTCTTCGCTGGAGTTCCCCGAACAGGAACGAAGCCGATGATCTTTCGGATTGACACTCAAACGGTGGCTTAAGGGCTCTTAACATGATGCCGCGCGTCACTCGCATCCAGTGGGACTCTCGATCATGGCCCACAAGTGGAGCAGGAGCTCCTCGCGGCGAGAAGCGGCACGTCACTCCTAGCGCTCAAGCTTTGCTAGTTCGGTGAGCATGTCGTCTGCACCTGGCGTGGGCATGTCAGCTTCCTCGCGCGTGGGACCGCTATTGAGGGCGTTCAAGAAGTGATCCACCCAATCTCGCGGCCTGAAGAGATTGGTGCGAGGCTGAGCCAGGTGGATGTGCTGGTCCCAAAGCGCGAGAGCGTCGTTGAGACCGTGCGCTCCAGTGGAGTGACCGAGGTGACCTGCTATCATTGGCGCCAGGAGTATGGCGAGCTTAAGTCGGACTAGGGCCTGTTTGCGCCTTATCCAGTCGAGGGCTGCGGCGAGGCACGGGACGCCCATGACGGACGTGGCGGTCACCTCGTAGCGGGTCGCGACCGCCCGCCACTCCTTCAGCCTCGCCCAGAGGCGCTCGACCATGTTGCAGTTGTTGTAGGCCCAGTCCGGGCAGGCGAGCGAGCCCTCGTTGCGCCTGGCTGGGATAACTGGGTTCGCGCCTCGCTGGCGGAGGTGCTCGCGGAACGCATGGCTCGAGTAGACGCGATCGGCCACGACCCACGGCGGCACGCCTGGCAAGGCGTCCAGCAGCGGGATGGCCTCTCGGAGCTCGTGCTTCTATCTTGGCGTGACCGTGAAGGCGACCGCCCGCCCCGTGCCGTCGGCGATCACGCAGGCCTTGGTTCCAAAGCCGCCACGTGTCCTTCGACAGGCTCAGGATGAGGTGGCCAAGCGCTTCACGTATGTCCGGCGCAGGTTGGAGGGCGGCACCTTGGAGTGCGGGTAACCGGCCTCAACCAGCGGCTCCAATACCGCCCATTTCCTGCCCGATAGCGTCGCTCACCTCCGGTCCCACCCAGAGGACAACCCGCTCAGGCACTAAGAGGCCCTGGGACGGCTTGACTGCGGACAGGCCCTAGACGCGGTCCTTGTTAACCACCTATAGAGCGGAGGAACACGCCACGTGCTGCCAAACGAGAGTGGGAGATAAGATGCGAGACCCAACCAGTTCGGTTTATTCAAAGATATCGGAAAGTTCAGCGGACAACCTGCCATCAGCAATCTCCCCCAATCGTCGAGATGTGCTAAGAGCGGGCCTGCTGTTTGCAGCATCTAATTTCGTAAGCCCAGCTAACGCCATCGAGGACGGGCTCCAAACACGCGCAGCCAGCCGAGGTCTCACTTTCGGTACAGCCGTTCACTCACGTCAGTTACAGGAGGATCCGTCGTTCCGCTCCGCCATTTTGCAGGAGTGCGCGTCCGTCGTACACGAGTATGAACTCAAGTGGGGGCACATCGAGCGCGAGCGAGGTAGATACGATTTCTCTAAAACCGACATCGTAACGAACTTCGCGATCGAACATGGACTGAAAATACGTGGTCACACCGCGGTTTGGCACGAAGCCCTTCCGGCGTGGGCGCCTGAAGCATTCAGGCGCGAAGGCATCTCAGTTATCGAGCGGCATGTGCGCTCCGTTTTGAAAAGATACAGTGGCAGAATAGAAGAATGGGACGTCGTGAACGAGGCTATTCAAAACTATGACAACTTGCCAAACGGCTTTCGTAACTCGTTGTTGTTCCAAGAGTTTGGAGCCACATTCGTTGTCGCCGCATTTCGCGCTGCTCGCGAATTTGACCCGAATGTTAAACTAGTTTACAACGACTTCGGGATTGAGTACGACAATTTCCGAGATCGTGCTCGGCGTAAAGCTTTGCTTCCATTGCTCCGATCATTAAGGGAAGAGGGGCTCATTGATGGTTTCGGAACCCAATCTCATTTGACTGCGGGGAATCCGTTTAACCCGAAACTTCTGCGCGATTTTCTTAGCGAAGTTGCTTCGATGGGATTAAGCATCGTAGTGACTGAGTTCGACGTCAACGACACTAAGCTTGATCCCGATATCGGAACAAGGGATAAGGCAGTAGCCGAACACGCAAAGCGTGTGCTTGATGTGATACTTGACGAAAAGGCCGTTACCGGAGTCCTCACTTGGGGCCTTACAGACCGCTATACTTGGCTAAATGAGCCGCGTTTCGCACGGCCTGCAGGCGTCCGCGCTCGTAGTCTTCCCCTTGATGAAAATTACAAACGGAAGCCGCTCTGGGAAGCGCTGGCGTCGTGCTTGAGTGCAGCACCCGATCGGCGATCTAGGCGTTAACAAATCTTCGTCTCCCACTCTGAAAACGCGAGGAACGCGCCGCACGGCGTGTATACTTCTAGCTATGAAACCGTCAAATGCCGCCAGCACTCCCGATAATAACGCTGTCCGCCTCGCTCCGGTTAGCACGGCCGCTGGCCGTCTACTTCTCGTCACAACTGTTCTGATATGTTTTCTCCCACCACCAATCTTCCGCTTGATCGGATTAAACTACGCTACTCCGGGAGGTAGTATTTTTGAAAAGATACATCCAGGAACATACTGCGCCATCGCCGGCACTGCTCTGCTGACGCTGAGTTCTGGCGGACGAGCGATTCTATCATCTCTCATTCGAAACGCCGGTATGCTCATATATTTCATTTTATTTACTTTATTTCTATTATACGTTGCAATTTTCTGTGAAACTCCTATCTCTCCGATTGTCGATACTTTTCTTCTCCCGGCTTTTATAATAATCTTGTCCGGCGCCTCAACACGAGCAGACCTCAGCGGTTTGTCGGCGACTATCCACATTTACATGGCGGCAAATACAGCCCTGGCAATATTCGAGCTAGTGAGCGGCTGGCGCATTCTGCCAAGCATTTACTTTCGTCCTGACCTGGGCATCACAGTGGGTCTCTACGACTGGCGGCCGAGTGCTCTTTCTGGCCATCCATTGACTGGCGCGGCGCTCACCGGGGTGTATCTCTTAGCTTGCCTAGTAACCAAACAACTAACTAGTCCGTTCTTTCGAATTTTTACGATCGGGTGGAGTAGCGTCGGCTTGGTTGCTTTCGGCGGCCGCGCGGCACTTGTGTTCTGTGCGGCAGTAACCATGATCTATCTTGCAGGCAATCTCATAAAGATTGTTTCTGGTTTTCGTGTCGCCTCACATATCTATCCAGTGATTATCATTGTGCCTGTGAGCATTGTTCTATTCGGCTCTCTCGTTGCGGTTGGTGGACTGGCTGATCAATTCCTCGATCGCTGGGATCAGGATCACGGAAGCGCCTTCACTCGCTATATCGCCTTACAAATCATCCAAGACCAACCGTTCGGTAATCTGGTGTTTGGTCTGCCATCCGAATACATAGCTGAACTTTCGGTGCGCTACAAAACACCCTACGGAATCGAAAGTTTTTTCCTCAATTTCATACTTCTGTATGGACTAATCGGATTTGCGGTATTCATGCCCGCGTTATTTCTGATCTCGCAAAGCGCCGTGCGCATGACGCAACCAGCCGGATGGCTGATCATTCTATTCATCTTCGCAAATGCTGCCGTTTCGGTAAGTTTATCAGGAAAGACTACTCTGTTTGCGGCCTCATTGGTAGTAATTCTGGCGGTACTTGGACATGGTGAACATCGAGTCCGACGTGTGAACAGTCCGGTAGGGAAGGGCATGCCAAAACAACTTGGTAATCCTTGGTAGACCGGCGTAAACCTTGAGCAGGTTCGCGACAGACTATAATGTTAAAGAGGGTTAGATGCTCAATCAAAATCCGTCTCTCACGGTTTATTTCCCAGATCTCTCGGGCGGCGGTGCAGAACGACTCCACCTCGGGCTTGCGCCTTTCTTTGTAGCCGCTGGGTTGAAAGTCACGTTTCTGCTCGATCGTCGGAACGGCGAGTTACTCGATCGTGTCCCGGAGGGAGTTGAGGTGAAGGTGCTTGGGGCATCGCGGCAGCTTAAAGCGCTGCCTTTGCTAGTCCGCGAGCTGCGCACGGCGCCGCCTCAGATTTTTCTCGCAAATATGGAACACATGAACATCATGGCTCTCATTGCACGTAAGCTGTCGGGAGCGCGGACGCAAATAGTGATAAGTCAGCACATTTCACTCTCAGGCTTGGTTCAGCATCCGCCATCCTGGAATTTTCGCACATTGCCTTTCCTATACCGCATGTTTGCCCCCACTGCGGACGCAATCGTAGCGGTTTCGAGAGGAGTTGCTGATGATTTAGCATCAATAGCTAAGCTCGAGCATTCCCGCATCGAAATCATCTATAACGGCGCTATCGCAGACAATTTCAACGACCGCGCTGCCTCGCACGTTTCACATCCCTGGCTAGACAATGGACTGCCGCTTCTTCTTACCGTCGGACGCCTCGTCCCGCAGAAAGATCATGCGGTACTGCTCGCCGCATTTGCGAAACTCTTGCAGGAGCGGGATGCGCGGCTTCTCATCCTCGGCGAGGGGCGCTCGCGGATTCAACTCGAGGCTCAGGCGCGTGCTTTGAACATAACTGATAAAATCGACATGCCGGGGTTCGTTGATGACCCATTACCTTTTATCAAGCGGGCGAACGTTGTAATCCTAGCATCCCGCTTTGAGGGATTTGGCCTCGTGTTAGCTGAGGCACTCGCATGCGGTACGCCCGTCGTGAGCACGGACTGCCCCTTTGGTCCGGCGGAGATCCTTGACAATGGACGCTTCGGGCCGCTTGTTCCCGTCGGCGATTCGGCTCGCATGGCGCGCGCGATCGCGAACGTACTCGACGAGCCGCACGATCCTGCATTTCTCGCTGCACGCGGTCGTGAGTTCACTCTTGCAGCATGCGCCGAAGGCTACCTTGCGCTTTTCGATCGCTTGCTTAACGGGCAACGTAGGTGAACTGGGACAGACTTGGAGCATTGTTGACGCGACATGCATATAGAAGTAGATGCAGAATGATCTTTCCTCATTATTTTTAAATCTCTCCGGATAAGCGCGGCTAGTTCAACAATTGCAGTTTGCAGCCGTTAGTTGCTCCGCTGTGTACAAGACGGGCGCAACGAGTGGCCTCGAAACGAAACGTGGGGAGAACAAATGGTAGGGATCTACGGATCTATTTGTGCGACCGCCGAGAATCGGTTGACGGGCGCGCGTCGCATGGCCGAAAAACTTACTCATGACGGATCCAACGAAAATATTACATTTGCTGGTCGAAACTGGTCTTGCGGCGTTGTCGCTCCAAAACATGGAAGTCGTGTAATAAAGTGTCGTGGTAAAGGGGTTGCCGTCATTTTCGGCGTGCCTGTACTGAGGGGAGAAGCGTTACTCAATTTTGAAGATTCAATCAAATTGCTTGCTGATGATTTAGAAAATTCTATCTCAGACATCCAGAGACATCTAAAAAACTTTGATGGATGTTTTGCCTTAGCAGTGATTGATCCATCGGAAGAAAAGCTCCTCCTCGTCAGTGATCCCTCGGGCGGCGTACCTATATACTATAACGAACCGAACCTCACGTGGGCCTCTGAGCCGAAGGCGCTCTCGACGCTCGACGCGGTTTCCCCGGCGCGGCTCAAAGACTTTGTAAATCATGGTTATGTTAGGCCGCCCGAAACCTATTTTCATGATGTGCGTCAGCTGCCCCAGCGCTGCGCGATGATCTGGGATCTGAACAGATTAACGGTTTCCACGCAACAGGTTTATGAACGGAGTATGCGCCCTCTTAAAGTGCGCGCTGACCCAGCGGAGGCATGTCTGGAGTTCAGCAGGCTTACAACACAGGCGATACGTAAGCGGTTAGTCGCTTCAGGATTGGATAGAGTGGATGTGACCTTGAGCGGTGGATTGGATTCGCGCCTGCTTGCGGTCGAGGGTAATAAAAACTGGCCGGTGAGGGCCCTGTCTTATGGGCAGCGTTGGTCTCCTGAGCTAACGTTAGCGTCGAACGTTGCTAACCAACTGAAGGTCGAGCACCTCGTTGTTCACGTCGAACAGTCGAACTGGCTGGTCGGCCGAGACAAGGCGATTTGGATGACCGATGGTATGATGGATATGATGCATACTCACATCTGGCATCTTTCACCGTTGTTGCGCTCCGACCGGGCAATTCTCGACGGGTTGTTTGGCGACGTTGTACTCGGACGGTCGCGCATCACACTAGATCCTGAGGCTGACGAGCATGACAATCGCCTGTTGCGCATGAGTCGGTTTACGTTTTTCGGACCACGCTTAGAGATGAACCGTTCTATTGTCCTCACCCCTCTCATCGACTTAGATCTAATCGCTTTTGTTGACTCACTTCCTGAGGAGATGACGAGCGATGGAAAACTTTATAGAGACGCATGTGGAACGCTTTATGGCGCGCCGTTCACTGAGATCGCGTGGCATAAAACAGGTCGCCCACCGTCACCTTACGAGAGGAATGGGATTGCGAAGGCGATACAGCGCACATTGAAAAGAACAGCGCAGATCTCCGGTTGGTTCGGTACACCATTGTTATCGCGTCACGAGACAATGGACTATTTTCGGTGGATGAAACGAGAGCCCTTTCGCACATATTTCCTTCAATTGATGTATGGAAAATCGGCATTGCTGAAGGAGTATATCGACGTTCCACCCGAACAGTTACTTTTTACGCGTCTTCCTGCACCGAACCGAGTTCTGCAGATCAGTCGGCTGCTGACTCTTGAGGCTTGGCTTCGGCAGACGCAAGCAGGGAAATTTCTCACATGGGAACAGATGCTAGATAGTTGAGACAGCTGGCGCCGGAATCATTTTTATGTCACATCAACTGTGAATCAGACGTATGACGTTCCCAGCTCACTTTGTCACCAGACTGACACATAGTAAGGCGACTGGCTGAACACCCCGCGGCCAGCCCAACGGATCACGATCTCTGCCGCGCTCCACTTCGGCCTTGAGGCTCGCCCGGGGTTGAGCGCGGCCTCTCGTACGACCGTTTTATCACCTCGACCACGCGACGAAGTTCGACGGCCGGCACCTCGGCGGAAGCGCCGCAGGCCTCAGCCACGGGCTGTGACTTTTCCAACTGTGGGTCGCTCAGCACTGACTCGGAAATTCAGAATACCTGCAGGCTCAAACGCGGTCCTCGATGGATCAACGGCCCAGAGAGGCGTTCAAAGCGCAATAGCGTCCGACCCTTCTAGTACCAAGCAGTTCAGGGTGTTGGTGATATAGGCGCCAGTGTCGATGTTGATTCGGTTTGACCGAAACTCAATCTCCCGCACAGGCGTGTGCCCGTGAACGACAATGGCTCCGAAATCCTCCTCGGCTTCTATGAACTCGTCACGGATCCACAGCAGGTCGCTGCGGGACTGCCGGTCGAGGGGGACGCCTGGGCGAACGCCGGCGTGGACAAAAAGGTAGTCGCCGCACCGGAAGCTGTCCCCGAGCCCGAACAGGAACTGGCGGTGTGACACGGGGAGCAGGGCCCGGGCCTCCTCCACCACGGCCTCCGCTGTGGCCGGGGTGATGCGGGCCGGCACCGTTACGCCGTAGGACATCAGCGTCTCGAACCCGCCGTTGCGTGCCCAGACGTTCAGCCGTTCGGGGTTGCGCAAAGCTTCAAGAAGCATGTCTTCGTGATTACCGCACAGTGTAACAACCCGCGAGTGCCGGCCGCTGGACCGTTCGATCAGTCGCTCGATCGTGCCCCGTGAATTGGGGCCCCGATCGATGTAATCTCCAAGGAAGACCTCGAAGCACTGCGCTGGCCCACTCTCTGCCCGGTGGCGGTCAATGCGGGACAGGACGGCATCGAGCAGGTCGGCGCGGCCGTGGATATCCCCCACCGCGTAGACACGGACCCCATCCGGGACACGCGCGGGGGGCGGGGGGGCCACGCGCTCGGGACGCCGGCGAAATATCTTCCAGCGGCTCATGCCGCCACCGCTGCCGGGGCGTGTCGCATCCCGCGGACGGTCTCCAACGATTCGATGAGTTTAACATTCATTCCTGACAACCGCCTCAACGGTTCGGGGCCATCACCGTGCCCTGGCCGCTGGACCAGATCGGGCGCGACTTGGGGCCACGGCCACCACCAAAAATTGCTCCCTGCTCCGCTGAAGCCACAGTTTCGGCCGCGCTTCGTCGCACGCTATTCCACGGGCCTCCTCACGGGTCGCGGGGCGGTCTGTGGCGTGTGCCGACGAGGCGGAGCCGAGGGCAATGGTGCAGGCGAGACCGGGAGTCAAGCGGCTCATGCAGGCCTCAGCGTTCCTGTTCCCACCACCCGCCGAGGGCCGGGGCGTGACTGTAGACATGGCGGATCGGAACACACAATCAAGGGTAACGCCCGCCCGGACTGTGGCCAGTTCGCGACGCCTGTCAACCATCCGGAATGATACGCCGAAATTACTCTGGACCGCACTCGAGGGCGCCTCTTATAACGGCATGGCGGGGCGGTCATACAACCAACACCACGATTGGGCGCCGCCCGTGGCTATTGCCCCTGTGCGCGGTCTCATATGCCCCGCACCGGCAATGATGTTTTCATGCGACGGCGCGTGGTCGAGTTCCGGCCCACGCCGGCGCCTTGGACGGGATGTGGGGGCCTATGACAAGGCAAATCAAGGTTCTGGCTGTGGCGTCAGCCGGCGGCCACTGGACGCAACTCATGCGCCTCAGGCCAGCCTTCCGCGGCTGCGAGATCGTTTTCGTGAGCACCCTCGACCAGGGTAACGCGACGGGTGGGGCGCGGTTCCACCGGGTTCCCGACGCTAACCGCTTCGAGAAGCTCACCCTTGTGAAGCTCTTCGTTGCAATGGTGCGCATCTTGCTCGTCGAGCGCCCGGACGTGGTGGTGTCGACGGGAGCCGCGCCAGGCTACATCGCCCTGCGCCTCGGCAGCCTTCTCGGCGCCCGCACCGTGTGGATCGACAGCATCGCGAACGTGGACGAGCTCTCCATGTCGGGCCGCATGGCCACCAAGGTCGCCGACCTGTGCCTGACGCAATGGCCGCACCTCGCCCGCCCCGAGGGACCGCATTTCGCGGGGAGCGTGGTATGATCTTCGTCACCGTCGGCGTTCAGCTGCCCTTCGATCGCCTGATCCGCGCCATGGACGACTGGGCCGGCCGCCACGGCCGCGATGACGTCGTGGCGCAGGTCGGCGAGTCGGCCTACGTGCCCCACACGATCGACGTCCGGCCCCGCCTCGCCGCCGACGAGTTCCGCGCCTATGTGGAGCGGGCCGAGCTCGTCGTCGCCCATGCCGGCATGGGGTCGATCCTGACCGCCCTGGAGCTCGGCAAGCCGATCATCGTTATGCCGCGCCGTGCCGCGTTGGGCGAGCACCGGAACGACCATCAACTTGCCACGTCACGTCGCATGGCGAGCCACGCGGCTATCACGGTGGCGCAGGACGGGGACGACCTCGTGCGCATGCTTGATGCATCCGACATCCCAGTGGTCCCGCAACGGATCGCGAGCCACGCGGATGACGGGCTGATCAACGAACTCACTTCCTTCATCGCCCAGCCCCCCGCACAGCCACGCTTCGTCGGCCGCTTCCTGCGCCGGCCCCGCCTTGGGTTCAGTTTCGGCGAGCAATGAACGCCGATCCGTCCCGGGCCGCCTGGAGCCGACGCACCCGCGTCGGCTTTTTTTATTGGGAAGGTATCAGCGTGGGAGATCACGGCGGCAGGCGTGTCGTGCCATGACCTGGCGCGGGTCCGGGGCGACCCCTAGACGTTACGCTTGGGCCGTCTTGCTTCGGGATGGGTGGCCCAGTGTGGCACAAAACCGTCAGCGGTTAACCGTTGTCTAACGTGGCACGGCGACTTGCTTGAATAAGTCGACAAAAAGGTTCAAATTTTCTGCACCGAAGTAGCAGTTGGGGCAGGAACAATGACGCACCGCCGGAAGAGCATCGCTGCAGGTCTGCCGGAGATTTCGCCGGCGCGCTCGGTGCGCTGGCCCTTCACCCTGCGCCAGACCGGCTACCTTCTGGCCGCCTCGGATGTGGCCGCGATCCTTCTCTCAAGCCTCGCCACCGGGATAGGCTACCATCTCCTGCTGCTGGGCCACGTGGGCAACGTCGAGCATTATCTGGCCTTCGCGGCGGCCCAGGCGGGGCTCCTCGTCCCCCTTATCGCCCTGCGCCAGGGTTACGGCATGGACGGCCTCGTGCCGCAGCGCCGGCAGCTCGGCTCGCTCGCGCTGTCCTGGGCCGGGACCATCCTGTTCCTCCTGGGCATCGGCTTCACGCTGAAAATCAGCGGAGCCTTCTCCCGGGGGGCGGTCTTGTCCTTCGCCGTGGTCGGCTTGTCGCTCGCCACGCTGCAGCGTCACGTCCTCACCCGCCTGATCAAGAACGCGGTCGCCCGCGGCCAGATCCGGGGCCCCAAGGTGGTCCTTGTGTGCGCCGGGAACGTCTCGGCTCAGGCGGCCGGACTTCGGCGCCACGGCTACACGCTGGCGGGTACTGTCACTCTCGACTACGGGATGAGTGTCGGTGAATGGGCCGAGGGCATCATGGCCGCCCTGCGCGGGTCTGATGCCGACGAGGTGCTCCTCGATCTTCCCTGGAGCCACTGGCCGATGACGAAGCTCCTCCTCGCCGAGCTCCGCGCGACCCCGGTCCCCGTGAACCTCCTGCCCGATGCCACGGCGGCCGAGATCCTGCGCCGCCCCCGGCAGGAGACGGGCCTCGGCCCCACCTTCGAACTCCAGCGCGCGCCGCTCTCGGCGGGTGAGCGCGCCGCCAAGCGCGCCCTCGACGTGGCTGTAGCGGGGGTGGCCCTCATCGCAATGGCGCCACTCCTTGCCGTAGTGGCGCTCGCTATCAGGCTCGACTCGCCGGGGCCGTTTCTCTTTCTGCAGAACCGCAACGGCTTCAACGGCCGACCCTTCCGCATCTTCAAGTTCCGCTCCATGCGCGTGATGGAGGATGGCGGGAGCGTGCAGCAGGCACAGCGCGGCGACCCCCGGGTAACTCGCGTCGGCCGCTGGCTGCGCAGCCTCAGCATCGACGAGTTGCCGCAACTTCTTAACGTCCTGCGTGGCGACATGTCTCTTATTGGACCCCGTCCCCACGCCATGGCCCACGACGACCAATATACGCGGCTGATCGGCACCTACGCCTTCCGCCATCACGTGAAACCGGGAATCACAGGCTGGGCTCAGGTCAACGGCTTCCGCGGCGAGACGCCCACGGTTGATCTGATGGAGCGTCGGATCGAACTCGATCTTTGGTATATCGCCAATTGGAGCTTCTGGCTCGACTTGCAGATTCTGGTGCGGACTGCCCTCTGCCTGATCAAAGTCCGCAACGTGTACTGACGGGGCGATAGCCGCGGCATTCGGGCGGTCAACAGGCTTCCAGTCCCATGACGCGGCTTAAGCGCGGCTAAAACGCGGCATGAGGGTACCACTGAGGCTAGAAGATCGGCGACGGTCCGCGGGCCGCGGTGATGACGGAGATTGACAGCCTTGCCAGCGTGCCACGCCTAGTGCACTGCGCTGGCAGGCGATCCCCGCGGCATGGTGGCCCCGCTTGGGATCGCGCTATGGTGGGCTTACGCGCTGGTCGCGACCGCTTCCCACAGGATCCTGGGGTTTGATTTCAAAAGCTTCCGAGATGATGCGGCCCCACGAGGGTGTTGATCTTACATGCGGCGTCGATCGCAGGCACCGGTGTGCTCACGTCGTTTGGCTGGAGATGGGCTCAATAGGCTCAGAATGCGATCTTTGGGCGCCAGCCTACTCGCGGTCCTTCATTACAAATCACCACGTCCCGCTCGGTAGTTGCATCCTAAAGTTGATAATCCGTTCATCTTCTGGCCGCGCATCATAAGCTTCGCTCACACTCAGCTAGGTGATGTCGTGGTAATGGACAACCTCCTGGCTCACAAGGTCGTCGGGGTAGAGGTCACCGTTCGGCGCGCGCAGGCCACCTTGCTCTATCTTCCACACTACAACCCCAATCTAAATCCCATCGAGCAGCACTTTGCTAAGTTGAAGAATCTGCTCCACCAAGCTGTTTCGAGAATGAAGGGCGTGCTCTGGGATGCCATCGACATGCTCCTCCACGGACTCGCGCTCGTCGAGCGTACGAATTGACTTAGAACTTTAAGACATGATCCCACTTAACTCGGAAATGCTTTAACCCTCACAACGGCAATTCAGCAAAGCCTAGTCAGACTTCCGAGACGTAGTGCGGCTCGACATAGATGCTGAGCGGGAAGGTGAAGGCCGAGTGTTTTAGCGCGTGAATCCTTTCTTGATATATTTTTTTAGTCCATGGCGTGTGATTCAGTGAATCTTGCTCCTATACCAGCAAGATATGGAATCATTCTACAAACCTGCGGAGCATTCTGACGCGAGAAATCAGTATCGCGACCAACGCAGAACCGACAAATGCCAATATTGATTTCCATGCGTACAGGCAAAAGTTTTGTTGTAACTGCTCCTCATAGAGAAAATTAACAAAAAATAAATGAACGCAGTACATGCCGAGACCATACCGACCAATTTTTGCGGCAACCTCCAGCGTTCGCGTTTTTTGTAGGTTCGCCGCAAAGCCAAATGCCCCGATACCGGAACCAAGTGTTCCGATGAGGAACTCGGACGCCGTAAACTGAGAGAGTCCGACCCGGCTGAGAGCCCAACTTTCGCAAAGATGGATTGATATGCCGCTAGCGAGCAGCGCGGCCCAAAGGCGGATGTCTGACCTAGCACCATGCACTCCAAGGTAGATACCTGATATTACGTATATTGTACCGATTAAAGGTGTAGCTCGTGCGACCCATATACCTTTACTCCAAATACCGTAACCGGTGAATAAGCCGCTGTACGAGCTAAGGCAAAGCCCCACGACATATAGCATTAGAGCGAATATTATAGCATAAAACCATCGAAAATTTGTCACTAACCATGTGGCCATTGCCGTGCAGACAATGAGCGACGGAAGAAACCAAAGATGATACCCAAATGGACCGCCGGTGATAATCGTGTATATCAATGTCCCTACTTTGAGAGTGCGCTCGATACCGCCCGGCGCCACTATGGCGTAAAGCGATGTCCATACGATAAAAACGGGTAGAGTACGTCTTGCAACTCGATAAAATGTACTTGAAGCACTATCGATGCCACGCAGGCCAATGAAATAACCACTTAGTACAAAAAAGAAAGGAACTGCGAACCGACTAATCTGGTTCATGATCTGAGGAGCGCCGATCTCGGTCTGCCCAGTCGGGGTAGAGTGGATCAGGATAACCGCGAGCACTGCGGGAACGCGAAACGCATCGATCCCGACGATACGGTGGCTCATCTGAGCTCGGATTGCTGAGTCCGCGGGTGTAGGAGCCTGACCGAGAGTGTGTAACTTCATATGTGTGCTACCCCCGATCAACCGTCTTCCAACATGACGGGCCCCGCTGAGTGGTCCTCTTGAAATTCTAGTTCAGGGTTGGCCTTGGCGCCACGGCTAGCATGGCTGGCGAAGGAGGTCGAGGTTGCGCAGGCGGCCAAACGGGTTGTCGCGGTACCAGCACCTCCTGCGCAGGCAGTCGGTAGCTGAGCGACGCGTGCGAGCGGACGGTGTTAAAGTGGCGTCGCCAGCTCTCGAGCAGGATTTGCACCTCAGAGTCTGACTCGGAATG
>NZ_VUOA01000272.1 GCF_008386575.1 Salinarimonas soli | reverse complement strand
TTGCGGTTGGCCACGGCATTCCCACGCAGGTCAAGGGTGCGCAGCCCGCCGGGCAGTTGCAGACCGGTGAGCGAGGCGTTGCGCTTGGCGATGACGTCGGACAGCTCAGTGGCCGGACGCAGGTCGGGATTGGTCAGCCCGGTGCCGCTTAGTTGCACGCGGCGCAGCGCGGCGAAGGTGCCGTTCAGCCGCAGGGTGGTCAGCCGAGCGGAGTTGTCGATGGTCAGGCTTTGGAGCCCAGCCG
>NZ_VUOA01000271.1 GCF_008386575.1 Salinarimonas soli | reverse complement strand
TACTTAGACTCCAGGCCACCTTGCAGCAAGGTCGCGCCGTCGTCGCAGTTGTCGACAGCCACGCACTTGTTGGCGGTGACCACGTTGTTCATCAGCGAGCAGCCGCTGTAGTTCAGGTTCATGGCGGCAGCCAGGGCACCAGCGACGCCCTTGACGGCAGCGTCTTCAGCGTCTTGACGCATGTCGATGAACTTGGGCAGGGCCGTGGCGGCCAAGATGCCCAGGATCACGAT
>NZ_VUOA01000270.1 GCF_008386575.1 Salinarimonas soli | reverse complement strand
CCCCAACTCCCGGAACACCTCGTGGGGCAGCACGACCTAACGCGGGGTGCGCACCCCAGCGGCCGCCACCACGGGCGTCGCGATGGACTTGTCGAACGTGAGGCGTGAGGCCGGGCCGCTGGCACCCACGTAACGGGCCCCGACCAGCTCGAACACCTCACGCAGGGCACCGTCCTCGCCGACACCGCCGTGCAGCATCGAGACGACCACCGCCTCGGGGTGGGAGGCCAGCAGCGAGACCAGGGTGGAGTTTG
>NZ_VUOA01000269.1 GCF_008386575.1 Salinarimonas soli | reverse complement strand
CGTATGCGGTGAGAACCTGAAGGAGACGCTGCAGTTCGCTGAGAAGATGGAATGTGGCATGGTCGCAGTCAACCGCGGAGTTCTTTCCGATGCATCTGCACCGTTTGGTGGTGTGAAGGCATCCGGCGTGGGTCGCGAAGGTGGCTTCGAGGGAATCTCCGAGTTCCTGGAGCCTCGCTACATCTCGCTCGAGGGCTAGAGTCTCGCCAGTTTGTATGCTGGTGAGGTTCAGAAGAAGTCTTAAGAAAGAGCCAGGAT
>NZ_VUOA01000268.1 GCF_008386575.1 Salinarimonas soli | reverse complement strand
TGCTGTCAGAGACAATTTCATTCGTGTTGTTCATGATGCTCGATATTAAGACGCCTTGTGTTCCCCTCGTCCCATGCGAGAACTCACTTTTCTTCGTTGTTGTTGACGGGAAACGAGTTTACGACAGTCGTCCGTGGACATCAGCAACGCCAGAAACACAACTAAGCCGCTTCGTACCGCGCAATATTTTCAAAACGAATTTTAAGAGGA